>NZ_AP022642.1:4800000-6089454 GCF_011397855.1 Metapseudomonas otitidis
GTTCCAGTACTTCGGGGCGCGGCGCGCGGGCCTGTGTTTCTCGCAGAACGAGGCCGGCTGGCAGACCCATTTCCCATCGACCCTGGACATCTGCGCGGGGCGGCAGTGGTCGCATGCCGTGGACCGGGAGGCTACGGGGGCGACCGGAGCGGCGCGGGACCAGCAGACAGAGCAGGCGCAGCCCACGGGGTGCGGTTTGTGCAGGTAGCGGTGCATCCCCATCGGCGACACCCTCACGGCAGAAACTGTGCTCCAGGCGGACCACCACCTCGGCATTCAGCGAACGCCGAGAGGCACTGGCCGCCCGTTCGATGCGGGCCCGGAGCAGCTCAGGCAGGCGCAGGGCGAATTCAGCGTTGGCGCGGCTCATAGGTCGTCCTTGTCCAGCATCTGCTGGACCAGTAGCGCCACGTTGACCATCACGTACTTGCCGACCTTGTGAGACGGCAGGTAGCCGTTGCGAATCCAGCCCCACACCACATCGTGGTCGTCACCCATCCGAATCCAGTCGGCGAACTGGCGCCACGGCATCAGCGGCGGCGGGGTCAAATAGTGTTCACGGTCCATGACCTAGCGATCCTTCACAGAGGGTGAGCGGGTGCCCCGGTACAGGGCGTTATCCACAAGCGCGGAGAGGCGGGAGGCCTGTGCGGCATCGAGGTGACCGGCCACGCGGAACAGCAACAGCAGTTGGCGGAACCTCAGCGCAGCCGCGAAGGCGTCGCGGTGCGGGGCGTAGCGGATGACGCGGAGCAAGCCACACAGCAGCGCGGCAAGCGTCGGGTTGGCGTGAGCCGGCGAGACAGAGGGAGCGAGGGAAACGCAGGGTAGTTGGTTGATTCCTTCCACATCCTTGGCCTTTGCTGCACTATGTTGGACATCGTTTAGCAGGGCTTAAGTCAAATTGACTCAAGCTGAACCGAAGCATATGCGGCTCAAGTCAATTTGACTAGAGTTTATTTAGATGAATACGGAATGATAAAGCAGCGCGTTATAACCATCCTGGCGTCATCGAACATCAGGCTGCCCAAGCTTGAGGAGCTGACCGGCATCAGTCGCTACACGTGGAGCAACCTTAAGAACCCCTCAAAAAACAGGGAGATTAAGGAAGAAGAAATCCTGGCTATTGCGAAGGTCTTCCCTCAGTACCGGTGGTGGATGCTGACGGGGGAAGTAATGCCTGAGGCAGGGCAGATAAGCCCCGGTTATGAAGAAGCAGATCGAAACTTGACCGAACGAGACGCGGTATAGACGTTACAGCCAGAGTGGCGGCCCGCTGGTTCTCCCGGCGAGACCGCCCGCAGCAAGAGCAAGAAGAAGTGACTACGGAGGAAACGCCAGCTCCTCCACAATGAGCATCCCACCCGGCGCCCTCACAGCAAGCTTCACCGCCCCTTCCAGCACCTCCACCACCTCGACCTCGATTCCCTGAGTCAGCAGCAACCGCATGACCCGCTCATCCGGCTCGCCCTTGAGAATGTTGATCGACACCACGTCACCAGCACGACAGACACCTTGATGCGATTGCATGTGATGTACCTCACATTTTTGACGGAGTGAGAACACCACAGCAGGCGACCAGGGCGCGAGAGCGGTTAAGCGGGTTCAGACGTTTCTGAAGAAACTTGAGCACCCCAGCTACCACAGAACGCACAGGAACTCAGACAAGGAGCCCAAGGAGCAGAGCAGCCCATGGGGTCACACCAAAGCTAAATTGACGGATCACACGATCAACGCCAATTTATGCCTACCTGCCGACAACGCAGCAGAAAGGACTCTGACAATGAAATTTCCCGCCGCCGCACTCGGGCTTGCCCTCTTGGCAGTGACCACACTCAGCGCAGCCGACGAGCCCAAAGACCCCACCCAGAATGACGCGATAGACACCGCGAGCAAGGCAATCACCGACTTCATCATCAAGCCGATGAGCCAGGAACTCAGCGACCGGATGATGCGTGGCTTCGCGGAAAACGAAGGCGTAATGGCCCCAGCGGCAAAAGAGTATTTGAAGCAACGGAAGATCGAAGAGCAGATTGCCTACGACGAAGAAATGAAGCGTAGGCACGCCGCCATCGTGGAAGCCAAGCGCTGCAAGGTCGACTGCAAGCCCCGCCCGATCCAAGAGTGCCTGAAGCCTGACTACACCATTGATGCTGATGTGATTGGGTGTTCGAAGGGTGAAATTAAAAAATCTTGGTAAGTCACCGCATCAATCAGACTAAATAAAAGCCGCATAATACGCCCATTCAGCAGTATGGTGATGATGAGAAGACCTCATATGCTCTTGAATAAATACCGTATACAGGAGCGCTTCGTAACACGAGAAATTTAATCCCGAAAAACACACAAACCTGCATTAAAAACTTACAACAATACACAAGAAAGGAGCAAAATTGCTCCTTTCTTATGAAAATTTACTCAATGAGTATTTGATTTCCGCCGATCCAAGAAGGTTCTCAGCAGAATCACCTCTATAGAATTTATACCCTGAACCGGGACAGTAAGATTATGAGTCACGCCGTCAAAGAAGCCTGAATTAACAACCTCAAGATCAAAACCAGCATTCTTTAATTTTTGCTCATCAGCGTCCCAAGCGACAAGCAAATTAATTTCAGAGAAATTCTTGCTTCTCTCTTGAAAGTCTTTCACAACAGCCTCAAGGCCATGTTTAAACTCGATAACCGCATCAACGGTCATACCAGCCGCATTCGAACAAATTGCGTACACATCGTACCTAGAGCCGTAACTTGTCTTCAAGGTTCGATAATTCTTAAGTACCCCAGCCCCTAAAAGCTCGTGAAATATTGCAGCAACAGCGGCCTCTTGGTCGTTAGGAATTCGAGAATACTGAATAGAAGTCTCTCCTAACTCAGCAAACCCTTTAGCAATTTTCCAGTCTTGCTGAAGCTCGGCGGCTCTCTCCATGGTAGTTTTTTGGACTTCGCCAGGTATAGCGCGAGCATCACCTTGGAAAGGAGCGATATCCTCAAACTTACTGAAAAGTTCGGCCACAGCCGTCTGGAGACGCCTAGTGTACTTGTAATGAAGCGACTTCCTACCCAAATCGAATTTTAAATCAGGTGACTCAACAAAGAAAAAACAGCGCTTGTAGTATGCAGGGTAGCGCCCTCCAGCCTTAGGTTCGATCCTCATCCCGGTAGGCATACCCTTTGTTCCAACATAAATACCACTTTGAAACAGAGTGCTACCTTCTGTCTGCTCACCATCATCCATAATTAGTCTGAGTGGATTCTTGGAAAGCTGCTTAAAAGTGTCATTATCAGGAAACATCACACCGTACACATCTATTTCCCAGTTCTCAACAGTGACACGAGCCGTCTCAAATACGGTTTTCGAGCCTAGATACTTCCGCTTTTCAGCCGCACCATTCTTACTAACAAAACTATTCCTCACAGTTTCCAACCTAACAACTTCACTAGCCTGAACAAGCTGATGAGGAGTTTTATAGCACGCTTCGATTTTCTTCTCGGAAACCAAGACACTCGGCAATTTCAAGGTCAGATAAAAATCAAACTCCAATTGTTGCCCAGGATTAAATAATCGCCGAGTAACCCCTACAGCCGTCCTACTGGTTATAAGTGCCTCGAGCTGTGGAGCCGTAAGGGAAAAAATACTCACATCATTCTCTGGCGGAGTTATGTTACCAACGGAAATTTTCGTATAAGAAGCCAAAGAATACTTTGACGGGACAACATCAGAGCTAGACGCACCAAACACAATAGAATCTTGTAGCCCTGTAATGTCCTTTGACTCCACATACTGCGGGCGCAAACTTCCAGGCTGATCATTTAGCCAGTTCTGAGCAGACATAACACGCCCGCCAGCAGCGTGTTGATCAACAACTCGACTCTCTATAGAGAAATTGTTCCCCGAAAAAACAGCATATGTGAGCCCTACACCTTTCTCACCTGCCTCAGTACTACTGGACCCATCCTTATCACCTCCACCCGGAGCAAGCATTTCATGCAAGCGATCTTTCGGAATCCCTATACCATTATCTAAAACTGTAACGGTATTACTTGAAGAGTCTATTTCAAGATGAATAAAGAACGGACCATCACCGCCACTCGCAGAGCGCTTTCTGTTAATAGCATCACGAGAATTTTGCAAAAGCTCAGCCAAGAGATCCCAATAATGGTGGTAACTATCGCGAATACCGCGAATTTCCTTCCGAATAGCTGATTCACTGCGATTACTGAGAAAGTCCATTCTAATCCCGTTAATTAAAATATAGTTACCACACAGTAAGATTTTTATTTGCGCAGGCCATCTCTACCAGTGTGCTACGAGGGGTGGAGTGTAGCGTAAAGAAATAGATCATTTTCAAGCTGCAGAAGCCCAGTATGAGCATTGTAATCAAGAAGGAGCTATCCAACAGCTCCTGCTAGAAGGTCAGGCCAGCAGACGATTTTTTGATTACAATCGCGGACTGCGCTGAGGAGCCATTCCATGCCCGACTCTGGCCCGCGGATACCGCACTCCCAGAGCTCAATCACGCGCCACCCCAACACAAGGAGCTCAGCCTTGACCTTGGCATCACGAGCGACGTTCTGCTCAAATTTTGCCTGCCAAAATTCCGGTCGGGTCTTAGGGGTCGTTGCATAGCGGCACCCGGGATGCCTGTGCCAGAAGCAGCCATGCACGAAGATGCAGACCCGATAGCGGGAGAGCACCAGATCAGGCCTTCCAGGAAGGTTTTTCTGGTGAAGACGATATCTGAAGCCGTGCCGATGCAGCAGACGCCGGACCTTCATTTCCGGTGACGTGTTGCTGCCCCGAATGCCCGCCATCATGCGAGACCTGACTTCCTTACTGACTATGTCCATGACTCAAGACCAGAAGAACCTTTTCGAGGAAACGCCCAGGGATCCCACCCGTGAGCTTGACCGAGCCATCCAGGTGGTTGACCTGTTCGCGGGGCCCGGCGGACTGGGCGAGGGTTTTACGTCGTTCGGCGACGGCAGTCGCTTCGAGATCGTAGTGTCCGCAGAAAAGGACTCCAAGGCTTGGCAGACCCTGCGATTGAGAGCCTTCTATCGACTGCTGAAGAAGCACAAGCCAAGTCATCTACGCGAGTACTACGACTACTGCAACGATCCATCAACCACCGAGGGGTTCGTCCCATCCCACGACACCGCCCAACTCTGGGAGGAAGCAGGAAGGGAAGCAAGGTGCATCACACTTGGAACCAGCGAGGGTAACGCGACGCTGGATGAAGCCCTGAATGATCCACAGCACGGTCTCAATGACAAAAGGCCCTGGGTGCTGATCGGAGGCCCGCCTTGTCAGGCCTATTCGGTGGTAGGCCGTGCACGTAACCAGGCCAAGGCCGACTACAAGGCCGAAGATGATCATCGGCATTTCCTCTACAAGGAGTACCTGCGGATCATCAGAGAGAAACAGCCAAGCGTTTTCGTGATGGAAAACGTGAAGGGCATTCTCTCGTCCAAGGTGAACAACGAGCGGATCTTTTCAAACATCCTTCGTGACCTCTCATCTCCCCCGGAAGGAGAGGCTGGCAAGCGATACCACATCTATTCGCTAGTGACAGGGACCCACTTCGGCCCCGATGACGATGTGAACAAGATCGATCCGAGAGCGTTCGTCATCAAAGCCGAGGAATACGGCATCCCTCAGGCTCGCCACCGGGTGATCCTGCTTGGAATCGCAGAGGATTGCCTGCCCTCCGACATCGCTCAGGTCAAGCTGACCAATGACAGCCCGGAAGCAACTGTGGGACAGGTCATCGGCAGCCTGCCAAGACTTCGAAGCGGCCTCACCTCGGTAGAGGACAGCAAGGACAACTGGATCGATGTCGTGACCGATGAGGTGGAATACCTTCGAAGCCAGATCGATGTTGGCGACAAGATGTGGCAGGCGCTGGGTGATGTATTGAGGGAGTTCAATGCACCGGAAACGTGGGGCGGAAGGCGAGTCCGAAGACCTGAGGACAAGTCGGATGGCAGTACCGGCAGCGCTGAACTGGACACCTGGTATCGGGACCAGAACCTTGATTACTGGCTGAACCATGAAGTTCGCGGACACATGTCTGCGGATCTGCGCAGGTACGTTTTTGCGGCAGCTTATGCAAAGACATACGGCGTCTCACCCAAAGGCCATAAAGGCTTCCACCTCGATGGGCTCGCACCTGAGCACAAGAACTGGAAGACGGGCGTATTCAGTGACCGCTTCCGTGTGCAGGCGGAAAAACGGCCGGCGACCACCATCACCAGCCACATTTCCAAGGATGGGCACTACTTCATTCACTACGACCCCACCCAGTGCCGTAGCCTCTCGGTGCGCGAAGCTGCGCGGATACAGACCTTCCCGGACAACTACTTCTTCCAGGGCAACAGGACGGAGCAGTTCCATCAGGTAGGCAACGCAGTTCCCCCGCTGCTGGCCTCGAAGATCGCCAGGGTGGTGTTCCGTATCCTGTTCGACAAGGTCGAGGCATTCGACAGACAGGCTGCGGATACGGAAGAGAAGAAGTGCGAGGAAGCCTGCGCCTGACCTCCCGAGCTGGGCATCTGTCGAAAAAGTGTCGAAACCACAGACCGACAATGCCCAGCACATACCAAGCCATATGCCATGGAAAGCCCGAATTGACTGACGTTGGCAGGGAAAGCCCAGCAAAGACCATGAGCCGAAACGGGTTCGATTCCCTTCGCCCGCTCCAGACATCAAAAGCTAAGCCCCTGAATAACCTCGGTTTTCAGGGGCTTAGTCGTTTCTGGGGGTTGGGAAGTGTGAAAGAACTCAGCAAATCCCGCTGCCACTCCAGCCATCGATGCAAGCGCCATTGAATCGAGGTGCGCCCAAGATGCCGAGTCCCCTTACCTGCGATGAAACGTCAGTGCATTCACGTATTCGTCTAACACCGCTATGCCCTGCAGATACCGCGGATCTCGTGAGGTTGTATACCGACCCTGTGGTGCGCGCTTACTTGGGAGGCCCGCTCAGCAAAGAGGCGGCAGTGAAGCGGGCGGAACTTGAGGTAGGTGCTCACAGAGAACCCCCTTTATGGGTCATCCGAACCCAGCGAGCTGGGCAGTTCGCCGGCGTTGTTTCGTTCGACCAGCATCATGATGGCGTTGATATTGAGGTGAGTTACGAACTGCTCCCGGAGCACTTCGGTAAGGGATACGCCACCGAGGCGTTAACCCTCGCGCTGCACTACGGGAAAAACGTGATGGGGCTTAGAAGAGTGATTGCCGAAACGCAGAGCAGAAATCTCGCCTCCATACGCTTGCTCAAGAGAATCGGGATGACCCTTGAGCGTGAGCTGACGCGTTTCAATGAGCCTCAAAGCATCTACGCAATCACCTGGTGATGACAGACCGTCACGTCCTTCCTCGCAAACGCCAGCTGGTTCGCCCTGAAAAGCCCGGATCGACTGGCGGTGGTAGGTGCTGCCATCAAAAGCCAAGCCCCTGAACCCCATACTTCCAGGGGCTTGGTCGTTTCCAGGGCTTGCAAGTGTCGGCGTCATCCGCCCTCCCCTGCCTACGGATCAGGCTCCTGCTTCAACATCTGCTGAGTCAGCAGCGCCACGTTGACCATCACGTACTTGCCCACCTTGCGGGACGGTAGGTAGCCGTTGCGAATCCAGCCCCACACACGTCGTGTTCGTCGCCCATGCGAATCCAGTTGGCGAACTGGCGCCATGGCATCAGCGGTGGCGGCGCCAGGAAGTCATCACGGTCCATGACCTAGCTATCCTTCACGGATTCTGAACGGTGGCGGGTCCAGAAGTCGGCACGGGCGCGATGGAGCGCGGCGCGCAGGCCGTAGTACAGGGCGTTGTCCCCCAGTTTGTTGAGGCGGCTGACCTGCAGGTCGTCCACGAAGCCGGCGACGTGGAACAGCAGCACCAGTTGGCGAAACCTCATGGCAGCCGCGTTGGGATCGCGGTGCAGGTCGAAGCGGATGATCCGGAGCAGCCGGAGCAGCAGGCTGGTAGCGGCGCGGTGCGGGCTCCGGGCTCCGGGCTCCGGGCTCCGGGCTCCGGGCTCCGGGCTCCGGGCTTTACGGCATGACATAAGAACAAGGTAGTTTTCTTCCATCTCCCTGGCCTTTGTTGCACTATGTTGGTCTTTATTGGGAAATGATGATTTGCATTTAATGCAAATCACATAATGCAAGAATAACCACCATTGCAGATAGTTAGTAGCACTATTTGCTAATTACTAAGAACAAATTGGAATGATCAGAGAGCGGCTTATAGCCATATGGGACGCGAAGAGCTTCACAGCCAAGAAGCTGCAGGAGCTGAGCGGGATCGACCGCGAGAAGTGGTACGCCCTACGAAATGGAAAGCGCCGTGCGAACGAAGACGACATCGAAGCAATGGCCAACATCACGCCGGAGTACGCGCTGTGGCTTGTGAGCGGAAAGATCGCTCCTGAGTGCGGCCAGACCAGCCCCGAGTACGATCAGGCGAATGCCACGGATACCGAATAGGCTCTCTATATAGAAGCGGCCCGCCAACCCCCTCAGCGAGCCGCCCGTAACACCCAGCCCTCAACCCGCACCATCACGGAGGAAACGTCAGTTCCTCCACGGTGAGCATTCCACCCGGTGCCCTCACCGCCAGCTTCACCGCCCCCTCCAGAACCCTCCAGCACCTCCAGAGGCGAATTGAGAATATGAGAGAGCGAATCATCGCAATACTTGAGCATAAGAAGCTCACGGCCAAGAAGCTGGAAGAGCTGAGCGGCGTCGACCGCGAGAAGTGGTATGCGCTCAGAAAGGGTGGAAGGAGGGTCAACGAGGATGACATCAAGGTCATCGTCGAACTGGCCCCGGAGTACGCGCTGTGGCTTGTGAGCGGAAAGATCGCTCCCGAGTGCGGCCAGACCAGCCCGGAGTACGACCGGGCTAATGCTACGGATACCGAATAGGCTCTCTATATATAGAAACGGCCCGCCAGTTCCCCGGCGAGCCGCTCGTAACACCCAGCCCTCCCCCCAGCATCACGGAGGAAACGTCAGCTCCTCCACGATGAGCATCCCACCCGGTGCCCTCACCGCCAGCTTCACCGCCCCCTCCAGAACCTCCAGCACTTCCACCTCGATCCCCTGAGTCAGCAGCAACCGCATCACCCGCTCGTCCGGCTCCCCATCAAGGATGTTGATCGACACCACATCGCCCGCACGGCAGACACCTTCATGTAATTGCATGTGTGACACACCTCACATTTTCACGAGGTGAAGAACAGCACAGGGGCCGGGTTAGCGCGAGGGTGGCCAGATGGATTCAGACATCTCCTAGGAAACTTCGGCATCCCAGCTACCACTGCATGCGTAGGTCCCCTACCAATGGGCATGGGCATCGGCGTTGATAACGGCGCCCTGGCTGAATAGGATTCAGCGGCTTGCCGATCAAAGGAGTGATGGCCATGAAAGCCGACTGGGACGACGCCCCCCGCCACGTAAGGCGGGACGGGAAAAGCGCATGGGTTCGCTGGCTGGTGCCAGGGCTCGCAGGCTGTGCCCTGGTGTTTGGCTTGCTCAACCTGGCAGGCACCCACTTCGCCTTCCCCCGCTTCAACGATCAACCCGCCGAGCCGCCAGCGGAATACGTGCATACCGACCCGTACGGCAACGGGGCTGAACGGCAACCGCAAACCGCCACCGCCGAAGAGCAGCTCTGGGCCGATCAACGCCGCAAGGAAGAACAGCGCCGGGCACAGGCCCAAGCCCAGCAGCGGCAGACCGACTTCAACGACCACAACTACACGCCCCGGCAGCCCGACAACGTGGTGAGCATGGAAGGCGTACGGCAGTCGCTCGCCTATCAACAGCCCAACCAGCAAACGACCACCCGCCGCCGATCCATCGAGAAGGACGGCCAGATGGTCAGATGGTCAGATGGTCAGATGGTCAGATGGTCAGATGGTCAGATGGTCAGATGGTCAGGAAATGGGACGGCGGCGGCAGCTACTACGCAACCTGGACCATCGTGAACAACTACATCGACAACGGCAGCGTGTGCGACAACCACAAGCGCGGCTCGATCGATTACCGGGAGTGCCGCAAAGGCGCGAAGCAGTTCTTCAAAGCCGAGTGCAGGGGCTGGGGAGAGCGCTGGCAGCAGGACTGTGAGCCGAGCAGCGACCTTATGAAGCAGCGCTACTGCTCCGCCGCCAGCAGCTTTAGCCCGATGATGTAGCGCCTACAGACGTACCTGAATGGCGTTGGAAATCACGGCTCTTGGATAGCTTCGACCGTCACGTTTCACTTAACTCTCTCTCCGGCCGCCAGTGCTTTTCGACAGTCCAAAGTGGCTCGCTCCCTTGAAGCAGTTTGAAAGCCGCTACGTAGGCGTCGTAAGTCGGTTTGTCGAAGTCTGTCCAAGACTCACCGAAGCGTCGTGCGGCGTTCAGCGCAGCCCGAAATTCGGCAAGGGAGGCATCGTTTCGACGCTGATGGCTATAGGTGACGAGAGCCCTGATCAGCACGCGATCAATCGGCGGATGCAAAGCCCTGACACTCGGGTCGTCATGGTGCCCTGCACACACCAATTTCGACTTCAGGTAGATGTTGACCAGCTTCTGGGCACGCCCATACGTGCATTCCAACGATGTGACCCGTGCTGCCTCGCAAACGGCTTCGATACGCTGGTGAATAAACGCATCTACTTCGTCCGGAGGTGGTAGGTCAGTCGGACTAGAGATGCGATCAAGCCCGGCACTCTCTATCAGCCTCTTCGCCACGGCAACGGTGTAGCCCTTTCCACGCCGCGCATACGCTCGCCCAGCTGCCCATACGGCGAATCGGTGCTTGTGCTCGTCAATTCCGTAATTCAAAGACGTGCCTCGATGAGGTTCTGAAAGAAGCGCATCCTAACGCCCCCCCATACATGATGCACCGCTCCCCAGGCACCCCCTTGCCGCCCCCCGGCACACACCTGCCGCCCTCCTCCACCCGCACGCACCCTGCAAGCCGCGCCATCCGGCGCCTGCAGGGCTCGGCATGGAACCTGCTAATAACGGGTCTAGCCCAACCTGAAGGAGCAGAACCATGAGGATCGATACCCAGTTGATGCAGGGGGCCGGCACCTCCAGCACGCAGAAAACCGGCCGGGGTACGGCGCAGGGCACGGGGGATTTCGCCGGAGACTATGCCGCTGCGCTGGCCGGCGAGAAGGCGGAGCAGCCGCCCAAGGCCGACTTCAGCCACATGAACCGTGGCGAGCTGATGGAGTGGATCAATGCCCAGGTCAAGGCTACAGGCACGCTGGATGGCACCGAGTCGCTGGTGTCCATGACCCTCAACGGTGTGTCGGCGGTGGATGGCAGCGCCGACAACAGCCGCAGCTTCGATTACCTGAAGCTGCTGCGCGACGGCATCGACGGGGCGCAGCAGCGCAACGACATGAAGGAAGCCGAGCGCCTGCGCTCAACCCTGGACCTGCTCGGTCGCTACCAGGAAGACGGCGCCTCCAACAGCCACTGGCAGGCGTAACGCCGGCCACCCCAGGCGAACCGCCGCCCCTGGGCGGCGGCCCGCAGCACCTTGAGATCGGTGCGACGCCGTTGGTGTCCGCCCCCGTGTTTGGCGCGATAATGCGCCGCTGAACACACAGGGGCCTTCCATGAACCAGCGTGCTATGGACTCGACCGCCGCGATGCGGAGCAAACCCGCCGACGCCCTCATTCTCATTGCCGAAGACGAAGTGGAGATCGCCGAGATCCTCGCGGCCTACCTCCAGCGCAGCGGCTTGCGCACCGTCCACGCCAGGGACGGGCAGGACGCACTGGCCCGGCACCACAACCAGAAGCCCGACCTGGTGCTGCTGGACGTGCAGATGCCGCTGCTGGACGGTTGGCAGGTGCTCAGCGAGATCCGCCATCGCGGCGACACCCCGGTGATCCTGCTCACCGCACTGGACCAGGACATCGACAAGCTGACCGGGCTACGCATCGGCGCGGACGACTACGTGGTCAAGCCCTTCAACCCGGCGGAAGTGGTGGCGCGGGTGCAGGCCGTGCTGCGGCGGGCGAAGGCCACCCGCGCCGAGGGCTCGCGGGTGCTCAGTGTCGGCGCCTTCCGTATCGACCTGGACAACCACGAAGCGAGCGTGGAGTGCGCCGGCCAGCGGCACCTGCTGGACCTCACCCTCACCGAGTTCAAGCTGCTCACCAGCCTGATGCGCGCCCCCCGACGGGTGTTCAGCCGTGGCGAACTGCTGGAGGCCTGCCTGCCCGAGGGCGACACCCAGGAGCGCACGGTGGACAGCCACATCAGCAAGCTGCGCAAGAAGCTGGAGCTGCTGGGCATCCAGGGCGTACCCACCAGCGTGCGTGGCGTCGGCTACCGCTTCGGTGGCGAAGCATGAGCCGCACCCCGGGCCTGCGCCGGCAGATAATCCTGTCCCTGTGCACCATGGCGCTGGGCATCATGCTCATCTCCATCGTCGGCACCTATGCCTTCTACGAAGTGCTCTATGCCTACGAGCCCAGCAGCATCTCGGAGACCTGGCCGCCGACGCGCACCGAACTGGCCTGGGTGCTGGCCACGATCCTCGCTGCGCTGGTGATCGCCGGCTACGTGGCCTTCCAGCTCTCCCGGCGCATCCTCACCCCGCTGAACTCGGTGGCCCACAGCCTGCGGGAGGTGGCCCAGGGCAACCTGCAGGCCCGCGCCACGCTGGACGAACACGCCATGGGGGAAACCGCCCAACTGGTGCACGACTTCAACACCATGGCCGAACGCCTGGAGGGCATGACCCGCGAGCAGCAGTTCTGGAACGCCGCCGTGGCCCACGAGCTGCGAACCCCGGTCACCATCCTCCGTGGCCGCCTGCAAGGGCTGACCGAAGGCGTCTTCACCCCCAGCAACGAGATATTCGAAGGGCTGCTGCGCCAGGTGGAAGGGCTTGGCAGGCTCATCGAAGACCTGCGCGTGGTGAGCCTCAATGACAGCGGCCACCTGGAGATGGAGCTGGCCCCGACCGACCTGGCACAGGAGGTCACCAGCATCGCCCAGGCCTTCACCTCCAGCCTGGAGGCCAAGGGCTTCGTGCTGCAGCTGGAGGTGCCCGCCCGCGCCCAGGTGGAGTGCGATGCCTTCCGCATCCGCCAGGCGCTGATGGCCCTGCTGGAGAACGCCCTGAAGTACGCCGAGCCGGGCGCGCTGAAGATCCACGCCCACATCGAGGACGGCACCTGCCGGGTGAGCGTCGAGGACAGCGGCCCGGGCCTGCCGGCCGAAACCGCCGCGCTGGTGTTCGAGGCCTTTCGCCGGGGCGACCCCTCCCGCTCGCGGAAGAGCGGCGGCAGTGGCCTTGGCCTGTCCGTGGTCCGGGCCATCGTCGAAGCCCACGGAGGCCACGCCACCTGCCACCCCTCATCGCTCGGCGGCACCGCCTTCAGCCTCAGTTGGCCGGTGCGGGGTGGCGTGAGCGGCTGATGCGTCCCCCAGGCAGGTAGTCACCCCGCGTTTCCATCAGGCTGAACGCCAACCGCGCCAGATGCCGTGCCAGCCCCTTGAGTGCCTGGGTTTCGGTGCGGCCGTGCCGTCTGCACAGCTGGTAGCGCTCGCGCCAGGCCACCGAGCGGCGGGCGGTCCGTGCCGCCGTCAGCAACAGGTGGTGGGTTTGGCCGTGCAGCGGCGCCTCCCGGAGCGGGCTGGCGCGCCCGCTGTTGACGAAGGCGATGTAGGCGCCGGCACTCTTGAATTCGCCCTGCCCATAGGCGCCGGCCAGCAGCGCGGCGGTGACGATATCCACCCCCTCGATCGCCAGGCAGCGCAGGGCCTGTTCACGGGGGCCCTGCGCCCGCAGCAAGCGCCGGACCTGCCGCCGGAGCGCGAGCCGGGGGGAAGCCTGGCACGGCTCGAGCAGCGCTAGCAGGCGCGGGTAGAACAGCGGCGCCTCACACGCCGCAGCGGTCCCGTGCCCAGTGGCCTCCGCCGGCGTGGCGGGGTGTTGTGTGTGCATCGCGCTACACCTGTTGCAAATGTGGCCCCAACCTCGCGCGGAGCGGGGCCTGGCGGTCAGTGCCCAGTGATCACGCTGTTCCAGATCCGTGTGCGGAGCCGGTCGATACGCGGCGGAACGGCCTCGAGCGCAAACAACGTGCCGAAGACCTCCGGCGAGGGGTACACCTTGTTGTCCGCACGGATGGCCGGGTCCACCAGGGCGTCCGCCGCCTGGTTGCCATTGGCGTACTTGATGGCATTGGTGACCGAGGCCATCACCTCGGGTTGCAGCAGGTAGTTCATGAAGGCGTAGCCGGCATCCTCATCCTTGGCGTCCACGGGCATGGCCACCATGTCGAACCAGGTCGTCGAGCCCTCCTTCGGCACCATGTATTCGATGTGGATGCCGTTCTTCGCTTCATTGGCGCTGGCCGCCGCCTGCAGCACATCCCCGGAGAAACCCACCACCAGGCACACATCGCCATTGGCCAGGTCGGTGACGTACTTCGAGGAGTGGAAGTAGGTGACGTGCTTGCGCATCTGCTTGAGCAAGGCCTCGGCCTTCTTGTAGTCCTCCGGCTCCGTGCTGTGGTGCGGCAGCCCCAGGTAGTGCAGGGCGATGGGCAGCAGCTCCGGCGCATTGTCCAGCACCGCCACGCCGCAGGTGGAAAGCTTGGCGAGGGTTTCCGGCTTGAAGATCAGGTCCCAGCTGTCGATCGGGTGATCGGCGCCGAGTACCGCGCGCACCTTGTCCACGTTGTAGCCGATGCCGGTGGTGCCCCAGACGTAGGGAAAGCCGTACTGGTTGCCCGGGTCGTTCACCGCCGTGGCCTTGAGCAGCCGGGGGTCGAGGTTCTTCCAGTTCGGCAGCTTGGAGCGGTCCAGCTTCTTCAGCGCACCGCCCTGGATCTGCCGGACCATGAAGTGGTTGGAGGGGAACACCACGTCATAGCCGGAGTGCCCGGCCATCAGCTTCGCATCGAGGATCTCGTTGCTGTCGTAGACGTCGTAGTGCACACCGATCGACGTCTGGGCGGTGAACCTGGCCAACGTATCGTCGGCCACGTAGGCGCTCCAGTTGTACACGCGGACTTCCTCGGCTGCCTGGCTTGCGCTGGCCAGCAGCAGGAGGGGAATGAGTTTTTTCAGCATGACGCCACCTCGGGGGAGTTTTCTTGTTGTCTGCAGTCACTGAAAAGCCGGCTGCAACGCACCGCGAAGCCGGTCTGCAAAGACCGCCTAGCGCATCGCGCCGACGAAGAGAGCACCCTGGATACGAGCGGGCACGGGCCCGGAACGGCACCGGCGCGACTGGCCCGGCGCGTTCGAGGCTAATGAAGCCGCTCAGGGCTTGTCTTGCGCGCGGGCCCGCGTGGAAAGCTGCGCCTGGTAGGCCTTGGGGGTCATGCCCATGCGCTCGCGAAAGCACTTGTAGAAGGCCGAAAGGGAGTTGAACCCCGCCGCGAAGGCCCAGTCGTCGACACGCCCGCTCTCGGGGCTCTGGTGCAAGCGCTCCAGCAGGTGGTTCAGGCGTGCCTGGTTGACGTAGCGATAGAAGCTTTGCCCCAGCACCTGGTTGAGCAGGTGGGATATCTGGTTGCGCGTGTAGCCGGTGGCGGCGGCCACCTGCTGCAGGTCCAGGTCGGGGTCGAGGTAGGGGCGCTGGTGCTGGAAGTAGTTCTCCAGGTCGCACGCCATGATCCCGATCTGCCGGGGCGAGAGCCCCAGACGGCTCAGCGCCGGGCGGCTGTCCGATGCGGTGGAACCATCCGGCTCGATGCGCTCCAGGTTGGCGTACTCGTTCACCCGCCAGACCAGGCCATCGCACACGGTGATCGCCTCGCTGGATCGAAAGGCCACCAGGCCACGGCTGCCATGCAGGCAGATGCGGTACTGGATGAACGCGGTGTGGCCGTCGATGCGGATGCGGTCGGTGTGCTCCAGCAGCTCGCCGCTCAGGCGCGGCAGGCTCTCGTAGACGAACGCCCTCAGCTCCGGCAGGCGCATCAGGCGGTTGCTGGAGTAGTCGTGGTACTCCACGTCGGGGTGGTAGAGCTTCAGGAGCCCTTCCAGGTCACCAGTCCGCCAGCCTTCGCGGTAGAGCAGGATGGTCTTGCGCGTCAGCTCGGTCTGCTCGGCGTCGTCCGGCAGGTGGGTCGTGGCAGTCATGGCGGGTGACTCGTGATGGCGGACAGTTCGCGCGGATGATAGTCAACGGAGTCCATCCCGGTCAGCGGCCGCCCCGTTGCAGGGGCGGCCTGTTGACCAGCGGCGCGGCTCAGCTCGCCTGCATCAGCTCGTTCGCCGCCCGCAGGCCCGAGGCATAGGCGCCATGCACCGTCTGGTAGAAGGACTCGTCGGTGGCCTCGCCGGCGAAGAACAGCTTGCCGTCGACGGGCGACGCCAGGTCGTTGCGCATCGGCACCGTGGAACCCACCACGTTGCAGGAGTAGGAGCCCAGCGCATGGGGATCGCTCGCCCAGCGGGTGATCGCCCAGTCACTGGGCTGCGGGATGTCCGGGCCGTACACCGCTCGCAGGCGCGTCATCGCGTCCTCCACGATCGCCTCGTCGGTCCAGCCCTCGATCTCGCGCCCGAAGTCCGCCGCGTTGAAGCCGATCAGGATCGGCGCACCGGTCGCCCGCGCCAGGCTCACCCACTCAGCCCACTGCCCATGCTGCTCCGGCACCATGTTGATCCAGTCCGTCCGGGTGTCCCAGAAGGCCTCGGGGAACTTCAGGCAGCACTTGTTCAGCACCCCGACCCCCAGTCCTTCGATGGCCCGGGTCTTCTCGGGCGGAAGCGCCGGGGAGAAGTCGATCGCCCCGCTCTTGAGCACGCCCAGCGGCACGCTCAGCAACACCTGGGCAGCCTGGTAGCTGCGCCCGCCGACGCGGACGGTAACGCCTTCGCCCTCGCTGTCGATGGCGCTGACGACCTGACCCAGACGGATGTCCAACCCCTTGGCCAGGTGCTCCACCAGCACCCGGTAGCCGTCCAGGAACAATGCCTCGTCGCCGGCGTACTCACCGCCGCTGTCGAAGGTGTGCAGGGAAAGCGCCTGGACGCTCTCGCCGTACTCGTGTTCGTAGGTGGTGTTGAGCAGGAAGTCGACCTGCCGACGCTGGGCCAGCCCCAGGGACCGGTAGTCCATCTCCTCGCGCACGGCATCACCCAGCGGACGGTCCTCGTCGCTGTCCTGCGTCTGCTCAATGGCTTCCTCGATGGCTTCCCGCAGCGCCTCCAGCGCCTCCTCCTCATCGTCGTCGTAGCGATGGCCGTCGCTGCCGAAGGTCTCGGTGCGATCGGTACTGGTGGTGGCCAACCGCGCGCCAACCTGCTTGGCCAGCCGCGCAATGGGGTTGTTGGGGCCGGCCCCGTGGATCCAGGTCGCCCCAAGGTCGACATTGATCCCGTCCCACGCCTGGTGGGTCATCAACCGTCCCCCCAGGCGGTCGCGCGCCTCGAGGACGATCACCCGGTACCCGGCATCGTGCAGTTTGCGAGCGGCGGCCAGCCCGGCGATGCCGGCACCGATCACCAGCACATCGGCCTGCCCCGGGTCCGCTCGCCCTGCGCGCTGGCCCTGGGTTCCCAGGCCATTGGCCAACACGGGGGACAGGGGCAGGGACGCCCCCAGCAAACTGCCTGCAGCCAGAATGAAATGTCGACGCTTCATGTATCACCTCAAGAATTCAACTTGCGGCCTCACACCGCCATGGCCCCCGCATAGGCAGGCACCGGACCGGGCGAGGCCGATCGGTGCCAGTCTGAGGGGCCTGCATTGCCATTCGTTCGAGCTTGTGTGGAGAACAGGTGGAGCGCATCAGTAAAGCGCAAACCGGCGCGAGCGCCGGCCGCGCCACTCAGCCACGCCCGGCATACACCCCCGCCAGCGACGCCGGCGCGTCCCCATCCTGCGCGTTCAGGCCACCGCCCAGGGCCTTGTAGAGGGCCACGGCGTTGCTGGTCTTCTCCCGGCGCAGCTCCAGCAGTGCCTGGCGCGCGGCATACAGCTGGCGCTGGGCATCGAGCAATTCCAGCCGGCCATCGAGCCCCGCGCGGTAGCGCTGGCCGGAGAGGTCCAGCCGGCGCTCGGCGGCGCTGACGGCCTGCAGCTGAGCGTCGATCTGCCGGTCGAAGGTGGCCGTGCCCGCCAGGGCGTCCGCCACCTCGCGGAAGGCGATCTGGATGGCCCGCTCGTACTGCGCCACCGCTTCGGACTTGCGCACCTTGGCCAGGCGCAGTTCCGCCCGCAAGCGCCCGCCCTGGAACAGCGGCACCGTCAGTTGCGGGGCGAAGCGCCAGACCTGCCGGGACGGGTCGAACAACCCATCCAGCGAGGTGCTGGCATAACCGAAGGAGGCGGTCAGGGAGATCTGCGGGAAGAACGCCGCCCGCGCCGCGCCGACGTCCGCGTTCGCCGCTTCCAGCACCTGCTCGGCCTGACGCAGGTCGGGGCGGGCCAGCAGCAGCTCCGACGGCAACCCTGCCGGCAGGCGGCCGAGCAACGGCTGCTGCGCCAGGGACAGGGCCGGCGGCAGATCAGTCGGCAGTTCACCGCCCACCAGCAGCTGCAGGGCGTTATCCGCCTGGGCGCGGGCACGTCGGCGCGCCTCCAGATCGGCCTGGGCGGTGGCCACCTGGCCTTCGGCCTGAGCCACGTCCAGCGCGCTGTTCTGGTCGGCCTGCTTCAACAGGCGCGCCAGGGCCAGGGATTGCTGCCAGTCCGCTAGGGTCTGCTCGGCCAGTTGCAGCTGCTCGGCGGCCAGTTGCTGGGCGAAGTAGGCATCGGCCACCGCCCCCACCAGCGCCACCTGCGCGGCGTCACGCCCCTCTTCGCTGGCGAAGTAGCGCGCCAGCGCGGCATCGGAGAGCGCCCGCACGCGGCCGAACAGGTCCAGCTCGAACGCGCTGACGCCCAGGTTCACCCCCACCTGTTTGCTCACCGTGCGGCTGGAGCGCTCGCTGGAATCGGCCGCCAGGGCCCGCTCGCGGGTCTGGTTGGCCTCCAGTGCCACCGAAGGCAGGCGCGCGGAAGACTGGATGCGGAACATCGCCTGGGTCGCCTCCACATTGAGGGCGGCCAGGCGCAGGTCGCGGTTCTGCTCCAACGCCTGCTCGATCAGGCGCTGCAGGCGCGGGTCGCCGAACATGCGACGCCAGCCCGGCAGCGGCGCGGCCGCGACGGACGGAGCGCCCGCCAGCTGCGGGAACTGCGTCGGCACCGGCAGTGCGGGCCGCTCCAGGGGCGGCACCAGGGAACAGGCGCCAAGGCTCGCGGCCAGGGCCAGCGGGATCAACAGGCGCATCTCAGGCCTCCTCGCACGGGGATTGGGGGGCGGTGCGTCGGGCCCGCCGGGCGCCGAGGCGCTCCTGCAGGCCGATGACGAACACGAAGAACGCCGGCACGAAGCACACCGCCAGCAGCGTGCCGCTGAGCATGCCGCCGAACACCCCGGTGCCGATGGCGTGCTGGGTCTCGGCGCTGGCGCCGGAGGCGAGCATCAGCGGCACCACGCCGAGGGTGAAGGCCAGCGAGGTCATCAGGATCGGCCGCAGGCGCAGGCGCGCCGCCATCACCGCCGCCTCCGCCAGGCTGCGGCCTTCGGCATGTAGCTGGCGGGCGAACTCGACGATGAGGATCGCGTTCTTCGCCGAGAGGCCGATGATGGTGATCATCCCCACCTTGAAGAACACGTCGTTGGGCAGGCCGCGCAGCATCACCGCCGCCACCGCGCCCAGCAGGCCCAGCGGCACCACCAGCATCACCGACAGTGGGATGGACCAGCTCTCGTACAGCGCCGCCAGCACCAGGAACACCACCAGCGCGGAGAGCAGCATCAGCAGCGGCGCCTGGGCCGCCGACTGGCGCTCCTGCAGGGATTGCCCGGTCCAGGCCACGGCGAAGCCCGCCGGCAGCTGCGCCACCAGCCGCTCCATCTCGGCCATGGCATCGCCACTGGACACGCCCGGCGCAGGGCCGCCGGCGATGCGCACCGCCGGGAAACCCTGGAAGCGCATCATCTGCTGCGGCGACTCGGTCCAGATCGGCGTCACCACCTCGCGCAGCGGCACCATGCCGCCGGCGGCGTTGCGCACCCGCAGGCCGAGCACGTCGTCCAGCTGCATGCGCGCGGCGGCGTCCGCCTGGAGGATGACCTGCTGCATGCGCCCGGCATTGGGGAAGTCATTGACGTAGAGCGAGCCCATGGCCGCCGACAGGGTGCTGCTCACCGCCGCGAACGACACGCCCATGGCCTCGGCCTTGCGCCGGTCGATCTCCAGGCGAATGCTCGGCCCCGGCGGCAGGCCGTCCGGGTACACATCACTGACCACGCTGCTCTGCGCCGCCAGCTTGAGCAGTTGCGCCTGGGCCTCGCGCAGCGCCGCCTCGCCCCGGCCGGCGCGGTCCTGGAGGAACAGGGTGAAACCGGAAGAAGTGCCCAGCTCGTCGATGGCCGGCGGCAGCAGGCTCATCACCGTGCCCTCGGGAATCTCCGCCATCGCCGCCTGGGCCAGGGCCGACTCCTCGCCGGCCGTGGCGCCGTCGCGCTGGTCCCAGTCCTTGAGCATGGTGAAGGCCATGGCGGCGTTGGGGCCGGAGCCGGAGAAGCTGAAGCCCAGTACCACCAGGTTCGCCTCCAGCGCCGGGCGGCTGGCCACGTGGGCCTCGAAGGTGCGCACCACGTCCAGGGTGCGTTCGGCGGTGGCGCCGGTGGGCAGCTGGATGGAGGTCATGAAGTAGCCCTGGTCCTCCTCCGGCAGGAAGGACGACGGCAACTGGTACGCCGCCAGCGCCAGCACGCCGCAGAGCGCGGCGAAGCCCGCCATCATCCGCCCGCTGTGGGCGACCATGCCGGCCACACCGCCGGTGTAGCGCTCGGTCAGCCGCTCGAAGCCACGGTTGAAGGCGCCGAAGAAGCCGCGCCGGGTGTGGTGCCCGGGCGCCACCGGGTGCAGCAGCGTGGCACACAGCGCCGGGGTCAGGGTCAGCGCGAGGAAGGCCGAGAACAGGATCGACACCGCCATCGACAGGGTGAACTGCTGGTAGATCACCCCCACCGAGCCGGAGCCGAACGCCATGGGGATGAACACCGCGGTGAGCACCAGGGTGATGCCCACCACCGCGCCGCTGATCTCCTTCATGGCCCGCGCAGTGGCCTCCCGCGGCGACAGGCCGTGGCTGGCCATCAGCCGCTCGACGTTCTCCACCACCACGATGGCGTCGTCGACGATGATGCCGATGGCCAGCACCATGCCGAACATGGTCAGGGTGTTGATGGAGAAGCCCGCCACCAGCATCACCGCGAAGGTGCCCAGCAGGGCGATGGGCGCGACGATGGCCGGGATCAGCGTGTAGCGCACGTTCTGCAGGAACAGGTACATGACCAGGAACACCAGCACCATGGCCTCGAACAGCGTCTGCACCACCTTCTCGATGGAGACCTTGACGAAGGGCGCCGTGTCGAACGGGACGGAATAGCCCATGCCCGCCGGCATGCTCGGCGCCAGCTCGGCGAGCCGGTCGCGCACGGCCTGGGCGGTGCGCACGGCGTTGGCCCCGGGCGACAGCTGGATGGCCGCACTGGTGGCCGCCACGCCGTTCTCGCGGTTGGCGAAGCCGTAGGACTGCGCGCCCCGCTCCACCCGCGCGACGTCACCGATCACCACCCGCGAGCCGTCGGCGCCGGCGCGCAGCACGATGGCGGCGAACTGCTCCGGGCTGGACAGTTGCCCCTCCACCGTCAGCGGCACGGTCACCCGCTGGCCGGGCAGCGTCGGCTCGTCGCCGACCCGGCCGGGGGCGATCTGCGCGTTCTGCTGTTCGATGGCCTGGGCCAGGTCACCCATGGTCAGGCCGTAGGCGGTCAGCTGGTGCGGGTCCACCCAGATGCGCATGGCCTGCTCGGCGCCGAACAGCTGCACGCGCCCGACGCCGTCGATGCGCCGCAGCTCCTGCACGATATTGCGCGCCAGGTAGTCGTTCAGCGCCACCTCGTCGAAGCGCCCGTCCGGCGAGGTCATGCCCACCATCATCAGGAAGCCGGAGGCCGCGGACTCCACCTGCAGGCCACTCTGCCGCACCACCTGGGGCAGGCGCGGCTCCACCGCCTTGATGCGGTTCTGCACGTCCACCTGGGCCAGCTCGGGGTCGGTGCCGGGCTTGAAGGTGGCGGTGATCTGCGCCGAGCCGGAGGTGTCCACCGAGGACTCGAAATAGAGCAGGTTCTTGACCCCGGACAGCTCGCGCTCGATCAGGCTCACCACCGAGTCGTCCAGGGTCTGCGGCGTGGCGCCGGGGTAGGAGGCGTAGAGCGTCACCGACGGCGGCGCCACCGAGGGGTAGCGGGCAATCGGCAGCTGCGGGATGGCGATCATCCCGAACAGCACGATGAACAAGGCGATCACCCAGGCGAACACCGGGCGCTCGATGAAGAACTGCGGCATGGTCGTCTCCTCGACTCAGTGCGCGGTGGCGGCCAACCCGGCGGCCACACTGGGCTGCCAGGGGCGCGGGTCGACGGCGGCGCCCTCCTCCAGGCGCTCGATGCCTTCCACCACCACCCGCTGGCCGGCACCGAGGCCGGCGGCGATGCGGTAGCGGCGGTCCACCAGCTCGCCCAGCTCGACGGCGATCCGCTTGGCCTGCTGCTGCTCGTCGATCACCCACACGCTGGCCGCCTCGCCGGCGCGCACCACCGCCTGCTGCGGCACGGCCAGGGCCGCCGGGTAATGCGCCCGCACCACCCGCGCCCGCACGAACATGCCCGGCAACAGGCGCCGCTCGGGGTTGTCCACCAGCACGCGCAGCAGCACATCGCCGGTGCCGGCATCGACATTGATGCCGGAGAACAGGATGCGTGCGTGCAGGTCGTAGGGCTTGCCGCTGCTGCCGAGGATCTGCACCGGCAGCCCGCCATCGCCGGGCCCGCCCCGCGTCTCCAGCGCCTCGCGCAGGCGTTCGAGGGAGGCGGCGGACTGGCGCACGTCCACGTACACCTGGTCGATCTGCTGCAGGGTGGCCATGGGCGAGGCATCGGTCGAAGTCACCAGTGCCCCTTCGGAGACCAGGGTCTGGTCGATGCGCCCGGAGATCGGCGCCTCCACCGTGGCGAAGCGCAGGTCCAGCTGCCGTCGCGCCAGCACCGCCTGGGCCTGGGCCACGTCGGCCGCCGCCTGTTCGCGCTGGGACACGGCGTCGTCATACACCTGCCGGCTCACCGCCTCGGCCCGCACCAGCGGCGCCAACCGCTCGGCCTGGATGCGCGCACGCTCCAGCACCGCGCGCGCACGCTGCAGGGCGGCGGCCGCGGTTTCCACCTCGGCCTTGAAGGGCGCCGGGTTGATCTGGAACAGCGCCGTCCCGGCCTGGATCTCGGCGCCCTGGCTGAACAGCGTGCGCTGCAGGATGCCGCTGACCTGGGGGCGGATCTCCGCCGTGCGCAGGGCCGCGACACGCCCTGGCAGGTCCTCGTCGACCACCAGCTCGGTCGGCGCCAGGGTCATCACCGTGACCCGCGCCGGCGGCATGCCCTCCTCCGCCGTTGGCGACGGCTCACACCCCGCCAGACCAAACGCGAATACCCCGATCCACACGGCACGCAGCCGCCCCTTCAGCAATCCCATGACCCACTGCCCTCACGGATGAACGGCCCCGGCCAGAACGGCCGAAAGCCCAGAAAACGCGAGTCTGGCGGCCCACCGTTGGGATTGATTCGAGGTTTTGTGGAGATCGTGTGGAGGCGGGGCGGGGCGTGCGTCAAAAGCAGAGGGGAGCACCTCAGGCCGGCTTGCCCAGCCATATCCTCAACTGCTGTGCATAGCGGGTTTCTTCAATCACCTTGGGGTAGGAGCCAGGATCAAGGGCCCGCACCACTCCGAAATCCGAACACGTCTCCCGATAGCCGAGCTGGCAACTCGACTGGTCGAAGGCTTCCCGCAGCAATTTCCTGAGCCCGTTCATACGTGCTCGGGCCACCCGGGCGGTCACTTCAATGATGTCCATCTGGTCGGTGATTTCCCGATACAGGTCAAAAATCAGCACGTCGTGCATCTCGTCATGCCCCAGAAAGGCATGCAAGTCGCCCTCCCCGACCTTGGTACGTTCGAAATAGAGATCCCATAGGCCAGTCAATGCATCCGGATTGACACCGACGTACCGAGCAATGTCTCGCCAGGCTGCCGTGAGGTATTTGGTGTCGTCGATCCACTCGTATAGATCGGGCATTGAGATGGAGAACTGGACACTCGCAATACCAATCAAGGGCTGCACGTCACTAACTCCCAACAATCAAAAGCTCCCGGTAAAGCGCAGCAGCGTATTCGAAAGACTGAGTGGCTCACCAGACCACGAAACGAAACTTCGGCGTGGCATCGATGGCCACTCTGCCGCTGTGACGGCCTTCAGATTGTCATACGATTTCCGTTGAATATTTCTTACGCCCCTGTCAGATTCCGCTTCGCTGTACAAGTGTTGCAAAGGATTGCAAGTACAAAGCGACCCAGAAACACCCTCGCGAGTATCTGCAAAATCCCCCTGAATTCCGCTGATCCTGCCGCCAAGTCGTGGCTTTTCGTCGTGGCTGGAAAATAGCGTTCCCGAGCGGGAGTGAACCTCGACAAACAACTTCTTCTGTGAATTTGCAGTGACAACCAGGCGCTCCACGCCCAACAAGAACCCACATGGATGATTGCGTCATGACTGTTTTCCACGCCCTGAAACGCCGCTCCACCCCTGCCAACCTGCTCCGCTGCGCCGTCGCGGTGGGGCTCGCCGCCGTGCTCGGTGGTTGCAACTCCTCCGAATCCGAAGTCCAGAAGGTGGTGATCGACAACCTGCTGGTGAAGGACGTCTACAAGTTCGGTGAATTCACCGAAATCGACGGCATCGCCGCCTGCCAGACCGTCAACAGCGTCCGGGCCGACGGCCAGGACACCGGCGACATGCAAGGCTTCGCGATGAAGAAGGACGGTGCCTGGCATTTCCTGAGGTTCCTCGACAGCACTCACGAAGAGTGCGTGCAGGCGGCCAAGGAAGTGACCACGGAATTGGTCGAGAAAGGCTACAAGGGCTGAGCAGCCCGCTGAATTACCGTCACCCTCTGGAGAGATTCAATGCGTACCAAGATCCTGCACATCGGCCTGATCGCCGCCATGGGCCTGCTGGCCGCCTGCGGCTCCTCGCCGCGTGCCCCGCAACAACAGATCGTCGGCCAGATTCCGGCGGGCAGCCCCTTTGCCAAGGTCCAGCCCGGCATGTCCATGAAGCAGGTGCATGACCTGATCGGCCAGCCCACCGACAGCTACAACCGCATGACCGGCAAGATGTTCATCCCCTTCTACTTCGGCAGCGACGCCATGCGCATGGAAGAGCTGTACAAGGGCCAGGGCCGCATCACCTACACCGGCGTAGGCGCCACCGGTGCCAACTTCAACGTCTACCAGATCACCTACGACCCGAGCGAAGACGGCTACAACAACCGTTGATCCGCCGCCTCGCCCGACAAGAAGCCCCGCATGATGCGGGGCTTTTTGTTTGAGGGGACGACCCGCTCCGATCAGGCCGGGACGGGCTTGATCACCAGGAAATTCCGCGCGCTGTAATACGCCTCGGAGTCCTGCCAGGCCAGCCCCGCGAAGCTGTCCATGCCCGCTTGCCAGGGCTCGTTGTCGAACAGCGCCTCCACCGTGCGCTGGTTGTCGAAGGCGCAGAAGAAGTGCCGGAACCAGTGGATGCGCCCATCCAGCGGCAGGGCGCGGATCTGCGCCTCGATGCTGGGGAACAGGTCCTCCGGCAGCGCCGGCACCTTGCCGTCGGCACCGCGCGTGCAGAAGTTGCCCAGGTGCGCCTCGAAGCGCTGCTCACCCACCTGCCAGGTCTCCACCGTCACCTGGTCCTCGTCGACACGGCCCCAGAGTGCCGAGAGCAGCACGTGGAAGCTGTTGCGGCAGAAGTTCTCCCAGGCATCGCGCAGGCCGGCCTCGCCCTCACCCACGCCGGCGAAGGCTTCCTGGAAGTGGCGGTTGTCATCCTCCAGCAGCACGTCCACATCCAGCCGGCCGGTCTTGCCGCGGGGATACCAGGTGGCACGGATCGCCGGCAGCCGGCCACCCGGCGCAACCCACCCTTCGTGCACGACGAACTCGACGCCGTGGGCTTCGAACAGTGCAGCCAGAAGCTGCGAAACAGAGACCGGTTCCATCTTCGATCCTTATGTAATGATGGCGCGCCCGACACGGGCCGAAACGGCGCGTAGAGTAACGCGCTTCCGCATCACGAGCCGGTCGTTCGTCAATGAATGCGAGGGAGCTTTTCCAATGTCCTGCCTGATAGGCCCATGCACCGCCATCCGGAGGCCGCGGTGAGAGCCGCCATCTGCATGCTTTGCGGCAGGCCCTGCGTGTGCTGTGGGCTGGTCGATTGCGGATGCTGGTTCCGGTTCGCCGACTACCGCCCCTTAGCCCCCCGCGCGGCGGGGCACCCGGTCGGGCTTGAGTGGTTCTGCGCTGAGCACAGGGAGGCAGCTGGCGAATGCACGAACATGCCCAGTGACCAGGCTCTGGCGCATCTGGTGGCCCGCTTTGGCAGCATGGCGCCCGACCACCCGTGGTCCGAGGAGCCCTCGCTGTGGGTTCTGGACGCAGGCGAGCAACCCATCAAGGTGTTCGCCCTCCTCCGGCTGGCCGCCCAACTGACTCCGGCACAAGCCCGAGAGCGTATGCAGACGGGGCGCTTCCGGGTGCTGAACGCCAGTAGCTATGAGCTCAAGCGATGGCATGAACTGTTCACCGCCGCTGGCGCACACCTGGAGTACCGCTGCGAATGAAACGCCCCCTCGCCGCCCTCACCCTGCTGCTGGCCCTGTCCACGCTCCACGCCGAGGAGGTTGCCCCCATGAACCACCCGCCCTTCGATGCCGCCTTCGCCGAGGGCTACCAGGTCAAGGTGGAAGGGATCGACTACCGCTTCTACACCCAGCCCATTGGCGAGCTGGAGCTGCCCACCGGGCAACTGGTGGCCTGTGACCCGCTGGTGAGCTGCGACGCGCCTTTCACCCAGGCGGTACCCAAGGGCCGTTTCCCGCTGCAATTGGCCATCGCGCGGATCGGCGAGGACGAGCGCATCGCCTTCGCCCGCATCGTCTTCGCGCCCGGCGCGGCAACCCGCTGGGAGATGGCCCTGGTGGACGGCCAGGACCCGAGCACCCTGGGCCCGGACGAATTCTTCGGCTACGGCGTGGACAGCGGCACCGGCGGCTTCATGGACGCCGCCGCCCTGCGCCGCTACGAAGCGCAGCGCGAGCAGGAGGGCGAAGCCTTCGACGAGCGCCTGCTGGCCGAGCTGGACACGACCTACCGGCACACCCGCAGCTGGACCCTGCTGCCGACCGAGGCCGGCAACGTGGCGTTGTTCTCCAGCGGCTATGGCGACGGCGCCTACCCCAGCTACTTCGGCTACGACGCCAGTGGCCGGCTGGTGGCGGTGGTGACCGACTTCCTGCTGTTGCCCTGGCACTGAGGCCGGGGCCGGCTCAGTCGCCCAGGGGCTCCAGGTTGGCGTCGATCCAGCGGCCGCCTTCCTGGCTCAGCTGGCCGGCCTGCGGCTCGGGGTTGGCCGGGTCCAGGCTGGCCTGGCCGGTGTAGCGCAATGCCTCGCCCTCGACGAACAGGCGGTCGATGCGCTGGGGCAGGTAGGGCGAGGTCTGGGAATAACCCGGCACCACATAGAGGCCGCCGTTCCGGGCGGGCTGGAGCGCCGCGATGTGGGTGCGCACTGCACTCGCGTCGCCCACGCAGCCCTCGTCCACCTGGAACAGCGCCAGGTACAGGGGGTGTTCCTCCAGGGTGGCGGGCTCCACCACGGTGAAGGGCACCAGCGTCTTCACCGGCATCGAGAAGCTGCAGCCCAGCGCGCCGGCGTAGTGCTCCAGCACCGCCGGCGCCTTGGCCGCCGCGCCGGATGCCTGCGGATCGGGCAATGCGCCTGCCCAGGCCGCCCCTGTGGATAACGCCATCCCTGCACACACCGCTGCCAACCCTTTCATTGCCCTGCCCTCCACGGACTGATCGATGGGCGAATCCTGCGCGCCCCGGAACCGCGCGCAGTGTCGCTGCAAACGTCCCGCGCCGCCGCGAAGTGGCCCGGCAAAAACGCCAACTCAGCGCTGCGGCAGCGGCTGTGTGCCACTGCGCAGGCGCCCCAGCACGCGTTCGGCATTCTCCTGGCAGCCCATGCCTTCGGGCTTGTCCTCGATGCTGTCGATCACCTGCAGGAGGCGCTCGCGGGCCACCACCAGGCGCGCCTGCATGGCCTCGATCTCCGCCACCTTGCGCCGCAGGCCCTCCAGCATCCGCTCGTGGTTACCGTGTACCTGGCCGGGGCTGGGCAGCAGGTGGCGCATCTCCTCCAGGCTGAAGCCGGCCTGCTGGCCGCAGGCGATCAGCTCCAGCACCGCGAGGGCTTGCTCGGGGTAGTCCCGGTAGCCATTGCCCAGGCGCTGGGCGGCGATCAGGCCGCTGGCCTCGTAGAAGCGGATGCGCGAGGCGGTCAGGCCGCTGCGTCGCGCCAGTTCACCGATTTTCATGGCAGGGGTTCTCCACCTATTGACCTTGAAGCTGACTTTAACCTTAGGCTCTGCCGCAGCTCTTCTACCTTTCGTCGATGCCCGCCCGAGGACACCCACCATGTCGCCCTTCCAGCCGCTCAGCCTGCCCAATGGCACCACCCTGCCCAACCGCATCGCCAAGGCCTCCATGGAGGAGAACCTCGCCGATCCCCTCCAGGCGCCGTCCGATGCGCTGATGCGCCTCTACGCGGCCTGGGCCGAAGGCGGTGTGGGGTTGCTGCTCAGCGGCAACGTGATGGTGGACGCCCGCGCCATGACCGGCCCCGGCGGTGTGGTGCTGGAGGATGACCGCCAGCTGCCGCGCTTCCGCGAATGGGCAACGGTGGGCAAGGCCCATGGCGCGCAGTTCTGGCTGCAGCTGAACCACCCCGGCCGGCAGATGCAGGCCAACCTCGGCCAGGCGACCGTGGCCCCGTCGGCGGTGGCCCTGGAGATGGGCAGCCTGTCGCGGATGTTCCCCACCCCGCGTGCGCTGGAGGAACAGGACATCGCCGCCCTGATCGAGCGCTTCGCCACCAGCGCCGTGCTGGCCGAGCAGGCCGGCTTCGACGGCGTGCAGATCCACGCCGCCCACGGCTACCTGCTCAGCCAGTTCCTATCGCCGCTGACCAACCGCCGCCAGGACCGCTGGGGCGGTTCCCTGGAGAACCGCGCGCGCCTGCTGCTGGAGGTGGTGAAGGCGGTGCGGGCGCGGGTATCACCGCGCTTCGGCGTGGGGGTGAAGCTGAACTCGGCGGACTTCCAGCGCGGCGGCTTCGAGCCGCAAGACGCCCGCCAGGTGCTGCTGTGGCTGAACGACCTGCCGGTGGACCTGGTGGAGCTCTCCGGCGGCAGCTACGAGGCACCGGCCATGCAGGGCGACGCCCGGGATGGCCGCACCCTCGCGCGGGAGGCGTACTTCCTGGAGTTCGCCCGCGAACTGGCCACCGAAGCGCGCATGCCGGTGATGGTCACCGGCGGCATCCGCCGGCTGCCGGTGGTGGAGCAGGTGCTCGCCAGCGGCGTGAGCCTGGCCGGCATCGCCACCGCCCTGGCCCTGGACCCGGCCCTGCCGCGCCGCTGGCGTGAGGGCGACAACGCCGCCAGCGCCGAGCTGCCGCCCATCCGCTGGCGCAACAAGTCCCTCGCCGCGCTAGCCTACATGTCGGCCGTGAAATACCAGATGCGCCGCCTCGGCGACGGCCAATCCCCCCGCCCCGGCGTCTCCCCCCTGCGCGCCTTGCTCAAGGAGCAATGGCACACCCTCCACCGCACCCGCCATTACCGCCGGCTCATGGCGGAGCGTAGTGAGGGGTAGGCATGAAGACGGCTGCGGGGGATGGCGCGGGTTGATGCGGTTCTCCGAGCTCACCGCATCCTACGGGGGTGCCCGGTGTGTAGGGTGGATGGCGCTTTATCCATCCACCAAAGGGTGTGCCGCCGGCTCCGATGGTGGGCTGAAGCCCACCCTACGCTCAGCCGTAGCCTGGGCTTCAGCCCAGGGATGCGCCGCGGTCCCGGGCTGAAGCCCGGGCTACGTGCCTGACGCCGAGATGGTGTCCGGCAGGGCGCGGCGGCAAACGTAGGATGGGCTGAGCTGTGCGAAGCCCATCGTTGCGGGGCTCGGGCACGGGGCGATGCGGTTCGCCGAGCTCACCGCATCCTACGGGTGCCCGATGTGCGTCGAGGCGGTGGACTGGTAAAGCGCGGAGTGTCCGGCAGGGTGCGGCGACAAACGTAGGATGGGCTGAGCTGTGCGAAGCCCATCGTGGCGGGCTCATGCGGGGATTCGATGCGGTTCGCCGAGCTCAGCGCATCCTGCGGATTGTTCGGCAGGGGGCTCGGCGGCGTTCAGGAAATGGCGGAAGCCAAGGATCACGCCCTGTTCCAGGTCGGCTTCGGGCAGGTCGTGGGCGTGGGCTTCCAGCTGGCGGAGGAAGTCGGGCCAGAGGGGTTGGTCCTGGCCATGGCCGAGGTAGCGCACGGGCAGGTCAGCCTGGGCGCCGGTGACCTGTCGGGCCAGCAGGCGACCGCCCAGGCGCGAGCCTTCCAGCACGTAGGCCAGGCCCCAGAGCAGGCCCGGTTTGGCGTCCAGGCAGGGCGCGGCTGTCGGTGGCGGCGACAACCCCAGGTCGGCCAGGTCGGCCAGCAGGGCGTGGCGTCGGCGACGTGCCGGCCAGTCCGGCACCAGCTGGGCGATGCCGGCCTGCTCCAGGGCCTGCTCCAGCCCCGGCAAGGCGCGGGCATGGGCGCGCAGGAAGGCGCGGTAGCCGTCCGCCTGGCTCAGGTCGAAGCGGGAGAAGGCGGCGTCCACGGCCTCGTGCCACGGGGCGCCGGCCTGGCGCAGGTGCTCGCGCACCCTCATGGGCGCTCCTCCAGGGCGGCGCGCAGCTTGGCGGCGATGTCCGCTTCACGGAAGGGTTTCTGCACCACCACCTGGTCGGGCAGGTCCAGCCCGCCCAGTTCGGCGTAGCCGGTGATGAAGATGACGGGCAGATCGGGCCGCTGCTGCTGCGCCAGGTTGGCCAGCTCGGCGCCGTTCATGCCGGGCATGGCGTAGTCGGTGAGCAGCAGGTCGACGCCCTGTTCCAGGCGCTGCAACGCTTCGCTGCCGCTGCCGACCTCCAGCACCCGGTAGCCCAGCGATTCCAGCAGCGCGGCGGTCACCTCGCGCACGCGGGGGTCGTCGTCCACCAGCAGGATGGTCCGCGCGGTGCTGCTCGGCCCCGGTACCGGCACGGCCGCCGGACGCTCGGCGCAGGCCTCGCCGGAGTCGTCGTGGATGCACGGCAGGTAGACCTTGACCCGCGTACCGCGCCCCGGCTCGGTGTGGATGCTGACGCCGCCGCCGGACTGCTTGGCGAAGCCGAACACCTGGGCCAGGCCGAGCCCGGAGCCCTTGCCCACCTCCTTGGTGGTGAAGAACGGCTCGAAGGCCTTGGCCAGCACCTCCTCGGTCATGCCCACGCCGGTGTCCTCGATGCTCAGCACCACATAGGGGCCCGGCTCCGGGTCTTCGGGGCGCTGCGCGGCGGCCTGCACCACCTCGTTGGCGGTCACCAGGCGCAGGGTGCCGCCCTGGGGCATGGCGTCGCGGGCGTTGATGGCGAGGTTGAGGATGATCATCTCGGTCTGGGTCGGGTCCACCAGCGCCCGCCAGAGGTCGGGGGCGGTGTGGGTTTCCACCCAGATGCCGCCGCCGAGGGTGCGCTGCAGCAGCTCCAGCAGGCCCTGCAGGGTGTCGTTGAGGTTGACCGGTACCGGCTCCAGGCGCTGCCGGCGGGAGAACGCCAGCAACTGCCCGGTGAGCTTGGCGCCGCGCTCGCCGGCCTCGCGGATGTTGTGCAGGCGGCCGAGGATGCGCTCGTGGTTGCCACGCTCGACGTCGCGCTCGAGGAAGGTGGCGCTGGTGAGGATGACGGTGAGCAGGTTGTTGAAGTCGTGGGCGACCCCGGCGGTGAGCTGGCCGATGGCTTCCAGGCGCTGCATCTGCTGCAGGGTCGCCTCGATGCGTTCGCGTTCGCGGATCTGCTCGCGCAGGCGCTGGTTGGTGGCGGCCAGCTCGTCGAGCACCGCGCGCTCGCCGGTGATGTCGCGCACGGCGGCGTACATCAGCCCCTCGTCGGGGACGATGGTCCAGGACAGCCAGCGGTAGTCGCCGTCGGTGTGGCGCATGCGGTTGACGAAGCGGGTGGAGACGTTGCCGTCGGCCACGCTCTCGGTCTCGCGCAGGGTCGCCTCGATGTCGTCGGGGTGGATCAGCTGCCACAGCTGCACCCGGGTGAGCTGCTCGCGGGTGAGGCCGAGGGTGTCTTCCCAGGCGGGGTTGAGGGCGATGGGCGTCATGTCGAAGCGCATCACCGCCAGCAGCTCGCGGGAGAGCTCCCAGGTGCGGTCGCGCTCGCGGGTGCGCCGTTCGACGCGTTCGCCGAGCATTTCGTTGAGCCGCTGCAGGGCCTCGGTGGCGTACTTCTGCTCGCTGATGTCCTGCAGCACGCCGATGAAGCGCACGCAGCGCCCCGCCTCGAAGAAGGCCCGGCCACTGGTGAGCACCCAGCGCTCGCGCCCGCCCGGCAGTTGCACGCGGTACTCGGCCTGGTACTCGTTGCCGCTGTCCACGGCCAGCGCCTCCTGGACCTTGCGCTCCAGCAGGGGGCGGTCCTTGGGGTGGCAGCGGTCGAAGAAGGTGACCAGGTCCACCTCGGCGTCCCGGGGCAGTTCGTAGAGGGCCTTGCAGCGTTCGTCCCAGAGCAGCCGGCCGGTCTGCGGGTTGTAGTCCCACATGCCCATGCGCGCGGCGTCGATGGCCAGGCGCGCACGCACCTCCACCTCCATCAGCGCCTCTTCGGCGCGGCGCCGGCGTTCGCGCTCGCGCACCTCGGCCAGGGCCCGGCCCACGGCCTTGGGCAGCAGGCTGAGGTTCTGCTTGAGCACGTAGTCGACGGCGCCCTGGCGCATCATCTCCACCGCGTGTTCTTCGCCGAACACGCCGGAGAGGAAGATGAAGGGCGTCTTCGGCGCCAGGCGCCGGGCCACTTCCAGGGCCTGGGCGCCGGACGAGCCGGGCAGGATGAAATCGCAGAGGATCAGGTCGAAGGTGGCGGCTGCCAGGGCCTGCTCGACCCCGGCGTGGTGGTAGACCAGGGTCGAGTCGACCTCGAGGCCGCTGCGTTCCAGAATCAGCAGGGCCAGTTCGGCGTCCCGCGGGCTGTCTTCGACCAGCAGCAGTTTGAGTGGCGTTTGCGGCATGGAGTGTGGGGGCTTCCTGTGGGTCGGCGGGCCGTATCAGCTTCCGGGGCGGCGCTGCAGTCGCAGCGAGCCCGGCGGCGGCTCGTTGAGCACGGCCCAGAACACGCCGAGGTCGGAGATGGCGGTGACGAATTCCTTGAATTCGACCGGCTTGACCACGTAGGCGTTCACGCCCAGCTCGTAGGCGCGCTGCAGGTCCGGCTCCTCGCGGGAGGAGGTCAGCATCACGGTGGGGATGCTGCGCAGCTCGGGCGTCTCGCGCACCGCCTTGAGCACTTCCAGGCCGTCGACCTTGGGTAGCTTCAGGTCCAGCAGCAGCACGGCGGGGTTGCCGTCGTCACGCTGGGCGTAGTGGTTGCGACGCAACAGGTAATCGAGGGCGTCGGCGCCATCACGCATGACGACGACGTCGTTGGCCAGCTGGCTGCGCTCCAAAGCGACCAGCGTGAGTTCCAGGTCGTGGGGGTTGTCCTCGACCAGCAGGATGGGTTTGAGCATGGGTAATCACTCAGTGGGTAGTTGACTGTGCTGCGCCCTCAGGGGCAGTGCGAAATGAAATCGGGCGCCCTCGCCCACGCGTCCCTCGGCCCATACGCGGCCGTCGTGGCGTTCGATGATGCGGCGCACACTGGCCAGGCCGATGCCGGTGCCCTCGAACTCTTCCATGCGATGCAGGCGCTGGAACACGCCGAACAGCTTGCCGGCGTACGCCATGTCGAAGCCCACGCCGTTGTCGCTCACCGTCACCACCACTTCGTCGCCCTCGGTGCGGGCGCTGACCTCGATCACCGCCGGGTCGCGGTCGCGGCTGTACTTCACGGCGTTGGCCAGCAGGTTGCGCATGGCCAAGTGGAGGAAGGCGGCATCGGCGATGAGCGTGGGCAGCCCGGCGATGTGCCATTGGATGTTGCGGCCCACCAGGTCCGGCTCCATCTCCTTGAGGATGGCGTCCACCAGGGCCTGCAGGTCCACGTCGGAGAAGCGCAGGGCCGCGCGGCCCATCTGCGAGAAGCTCAGCAGGTTGTCCACCAGGGTGCCGGCGAAGCGGGCGGACTCGCCGATGTGGTCAAGGAAGCGCAGCCCCCGTTCGGACAGGCGACTGCCTTCGAATTCCCCCAGCAGCTCGGCGTAACCCGCGATGTGCCGCAACGGTGCGCGCAGGTCGTGGGACACGCTGTAGGAGAAGGCTTCCAGTTCCTTGTTGGATTTCTTCAGCTCGCTGGCCAGCGCTGCCATCTCCTCGGCCTTGCGCAGGACGATGCCGAGCACGGCGGTGCGCAGCTCCCAGACGCCCTCGATCTCCAGCGGGTCCCAGGGACTCGAGTAGCCGCGCACGGTCTGCTGCCAGCGTTCGAAGCTGTGCCGCGGGCTGAGGCCACCGCTGGGGTCGACGCTCTTTTCCGGGCGCCCGGCCCATTCGACGGTGCGCGCCTGCTCGGGCTTGAACCACACCAGGTAGTGGGAATGGATCTGCGAGATGGCCACGGCCAGTACACCCGCGGCATGCCGGGCGAGTTCGGGCAGTTCGTCGATGTCGCGGCCGACGTTGTCGCTGTGGAACACGTTGATGCCGGGGCGCCGGGCCAGCCAGTGCACCAGCGCCGTCACCTGGGCCTGGGGCGGGGTCTCGCCCACCAGGTCGCAGCGGGCGGCGGAGATGATGGCCGCGCCGCTGGCCTTTGCGAAGCCGAGGAAGGTCTCCGGCTGGGCCAGCAGGCCGCCGCTGATGCTGTCGCGGTCGGCCATGGCCGAGAGCATCTGGACGATGTGCTGGCGCAGGCTCAGCAGGTGCTCGGTGCGGTCGTGGGCCTCACGGCTCTCGATCTGCAGCGAGAGCACGCTGCCGAGCATTTCGCAGGCGGTACGGGTCTGGAAGCCCACGCCCCGGGGGTGCAGGTCGTGGCAGGAGATCAGCCCCCACAGCTCGCCACGCACCACGATGGAGACGGACATGGAAGCCAGGGTGCCCATGTTGCGCATGTACTGCAGGTGCACCGGCGAGACACTGCGCAGGGCGGCGAAGCTGAGGTCCAGCGGGCGTCCGGTGAGCGGGTTCTGCGCCGGGTACAGCGGCGAGGGCGTGTAGTGGGCGTCCTCGATCACGCGGATGCGGTTGGCGCGGTACAGCGCGCGCGCCTGGGGAGGGATGTCGGAAGCGGGAAAGCACAGGCCGAGGTAGCGCGGGTAGCCCTCGTCGGCCTCTTCGGCCAGCACCAGGCCATTGCCCTCGGCGTCGAAGCGGTAGGCCTTGACCCGGCCGAAGCCGGTGATGCACTTCATCTCCTGCACCGCGTGGCGGCACAGCTCGTCGACGTTGTCGGCGTCCTGCAGGCGGGCGACGAAGCTGCGCACCAGCGGGTAGAAATTGCCGTAGGCGGCGATGGCGTCGCTGGCCGGCTCGAACTCGGCGATCAGCACCTGGTCGTGGCGGTGCACCATCATCGCCACCGGGAGCGAACGCTCCTGGCCGATGGCGAAGCGCACGTCCCCCAGGTGGAAAGGATTGGGGTCTTCCAGGGCCAGCCCCTGCAGGCGGCCCTGGAGCACAGCGGCGTGTTCGAAGAGGCGCTCGAACGGGAGCCCGATCAGTTCGCTGGCGGGCAGGCCGAGCCAGTCCTGGACGTTCTCGCTGGCCTGCACCACGCAGCCACGGCCTTCGTCGAAGACCAGCATGAAACCGTGGGGCTGGATGCTGCCCGGGATATGGATGGGCTCTTTGGCACAGGCTTCGGTCGCAGCCGCCAGGTCCTCGGTGCTGTCGATGGGTGTCACAACGCGATCTCCTTTCGTGTCCTCGCGGCGGGGAAAACCCACACGACTTACCGGGTAATACGCCGGATCTGACGTGAACGAGGGCACAAACTATCAGAACCTCTACCAGCAGTCGTTGCTGGCAAAACGATTCTTCCGACGGGGTTCGGAATGGTGGAGTACGGAAATCGCGAAAAATTCCCCGTCAGCGGACCGACGTCATCGCCGATCCGCTGCGCCGGACCTCAGCTGGCCACGGCGCGACGGGCGTTGAGCAGTTCCAGGCGACGGCGTTCGACCAGGGTCTTGGCGGCGGTCATGTGGATCGGGCCACCGCTGAAGGTGGGCAGCTCGCGGTCGAGCCAGGTGTCGCCCTCGCCCTTCCAGGTCACTTCGCCGGAGGCCAGCTTCATTTCCCGCTGCATCTCGCGGATCACCCCACGCACCCGCTCGGTGCAGAACACCGCATCGCTCGGGATGGCCTTGCGCAACGGCTCCTCGCCGTCCTTGCCCAGGGTCAGCAGCAACATGCCGTCCGGACGCGGGCGGATGGACACTTCGTAACCGGGAAAAGCGTCGAAGAATTCCTTGATGGCGATCTGCATTGTTCGGCTCCCTGTCAGTGGATTGGGCTTTTGGACCCAGGCATTTGCAGGGCGCATGCCAGCCGAACTGTAAATCTATCTAATTGATTTAAAAGGAATTTATTTGAGATGAAGGCAGTTTGATATATGCAGCCTGCACGATGGCACGTTGATCGCCTTGCAAAATGCAAGGTCGAACCCACGCCTTGGCGCATCCGGATGAGAGCCACACATCGCCGCCTCCCAGAATCAGGCAACACCTCGGCGGCAAGGTTTCAGCAATGTGAGGGGCCCAGGACAATTCGTAGCCTGGGCTTCCACCCAGGGAAATGGTGCGGGGCATCCCGGACTGAAGTCCGGGCTACAGGCAGCACCCTGCCCCCGTAGCCTGGGCTTCAGCCCAGGGAAATGGCGCGGGGCATTCCCGGACTGAAGTCCGGGCTACAGGCAACGCCTCGCTCCCTAACGCTCCAGCGCCTGCCGCACCACGTCGGCGATGGCCAGGCTGGAGGTGAGGCCGGGGGATTCGATGCCGAACAGGTTCACCAGGCCGACGATGCCGTGGTCCTCGGGGCCGCTGATGCGGAAGTCCGCTGCGGGCTCGTCGGGGCTGCTGATCTTCGGGCGGATGCCGGCGTAGTCCGGCTGCAGCGCGCCGTCGGGCAGGCCCGGCCAGTAGCGGCGGATGGCGGCGTAGAAGCCGTCGGCGCGGCGTGGGTCGACCTGGTAGTCCTCGGTGTCCGTCCACTGCACGTCGGGGCCGAAGCGGGCCTGGCCGCCCAGGTCGAGGGTCATGTGCACGCCCAGGCCGGCGGCCTCCGGCGCGGGGTAGACCAGGCGGCTGAACGGTGCCCGTCCGGCGAGGCTGAAGTAATGGCCCTTGCACAGGTAGCCGCGCGGGACATGGGCGGCCGGCAGCCCGTCGATACGGCCAGCCAGGCCTGGGGCGCCAAGGCCGGCGGCGTTGACCAGCAGGCGGCAACCGAGGGTGGTCGGGCTGGCGCCGCCTACCGTCAGCTGGAAGCCGTCGCCCTGCACCTGCGCCGACAGCAACGGCGAACCCAGGGCCAGGGCGGCACCGGCGGCCTCGGCGTCGCCGAGCAGTGCCAACATCAGGCCGTGGGAGTCGACGATGCCGGTGGACGGCGAATGCAGCGCGGCCACGCAATGCAGGTCGGGTTCAAGCGCCAGGGCCTGGTCGCGGCTCAGCAGGCGCAGGTCATCCACGCCGTTGGCCAGCCCCCGCGCCAGCAGGGCCTGGAGCGGCGCCACCTGGGCGTCATCGGTGGCGACGATCAGCTTGCCGAGCTGTTGCACGGCCACGCCGTGGCTGCGGCAGAAGGCCAGGAGCCGATGGCGACCGTCGACGCACAGGCGCGCCTTGAGGCTGCCCGCCGGGTAGTAGATGCCGGCGTGGATCACTTCGGAATTGCGCGAGCTGATGCCGGTGCCGATGGCGTCGGCCGCTTCGACGATCACCACTTCGCGCCCTGCCTGGGCCAGTGCGCGGGCCACGGCCAGGCCGACCACGCCGGCCCCCACCACCACGCATTCGATATCCACTGCCATCGCATCGCTCCCTGTCAGGCGGCTGCCCGGCAACGCTGTGCCGGGGCTGGCGCAGCGTGCCAGAGGCGCGGGCCGGACGTCGACCGCAGCGGAAGGCGCTGCCGGAAAAACGAAGCGGCCTGGACGGCCGCTTCATGGTGGGGCGGGGTCAGTTCTTCACCCAGTTCTCGAAACGCGCTTCGAGATCGGCATGGGCCGCCCAGAACGTGACGTTCATCGGCAGGGCATCGCGGATGTTCTGCGGGGCGGTGGGCAGGGTGGCGGCGATGGCCGGGTTGATCATGGCGATCGCCTTGTTGTTCACCGGGCTGTAGGAGATGCCTTCGGCGAAGGCCTTCTGCTGGTCCGGCTGACTGACGAAGTGGACGAACTTCTTCGCCAGCTCGCCTTTCCACGAGCCCTTGGGCAGGGCCCAGTAGTCGAAGTCGTAGATGTTGCCGCCCCAGGCCATGGCCAGGCTGCGGGTCTCCTTCTGGGCGGTGGCGATGCGGCCGTTGTAGGCGGAGCTCATGGCCACCTTGCCGTCCTGCAGGGCGCGCACCGGCTCGGCGCCGGACTTCCACCAGACGACGCTGGACTTGATCTCGTCGAGCTTGCGGAAGGCGCGGTCGACACCGGCGGGGGTGTCGAGCACCTGGTAGACCTCGTTCGGCGCGACGCCGTCGGCCATCAGGGCGAATTCCAGGTTGTACTTGGCGCCGTGGCGCAGGCCGCGCTTGCCGGGGTACTTGCGCAGGTCCCAGAAGTCGGCCCAGCCGCGCGGGGCGTCCTTGATGCGGGCAGAGTCGTAGGCGAGCACGGTGGACCAGACGAAGATGCCCACGCCGCAGGGTTGCAGGGCACCGGCGACGAAGTCGCTGGGGTTGCCCACCAGGGCCGGGTCGATCTTCTCGAACAGGCCTTCTTCACAGCCGCGTGCCAGTTCGGGGGCCTCCACCTCCACCACGTCCCAGGTCACGTGGCTGATGTCGATCATGCTCTTGAGCTTGTCGAGATCGCCGTTGTACGAGCCGTGGACCACGGCGTCGCCGGTGCTGGCCTTGAACGGCTTGAAGAAGGCTTCCTTCTGCACGTCCTTGTTGGCACCGCCGAAGGTGATGACCGTGACGAAATCCGCCGAGGCCGGCAGGCAGGTGACTGCCAGCGCCAGGCCCAGGGCGCGTCTTACCGCAACAACCATGGAAAACTCCCTCTTTTGCTGTTGGTTCGCGGGGCACGGCGCTGTGACCGGTCGCCCCTTTATTGTGTTTGTGATGACGGACCGGATGCCTGGCGTCGCGCAGCGAAGCCACCCTCGGCACCCTTGTCGCCGTTGTGAAACGGGGGCGCGTAGTCTGAACCCATCGCTCACCGAAGGGTATGCGCTCCGTCACAGTGACGACTGCTTCACAGGCTCTGGCCTGCCTGTTTCACGTTTTACGCAGAAAGGGAGGCAGGCCCCTCAGGGGGCCTGGTAGAGCGCGGGGCGGCGGTCACCGTGGACGTCGTTGCGGGCACTGATGCGCTTGTCGTCGGCCTGGGCCAGGTCGAGGGTCGCCAGCAGCAGGCGCTCGCCGCCCTCCACCGGGCTGGCCAGGGGGAAGCCGTCGGCATCGACGATCACCGAGCCCTGCACCCAGTCCTGCCCGCGCTCGTGGCCGTGGCGGTCGCAGGCGGCGATGAACATGCGGTTCACCGCCGCGTTGGCCTGCACCCGCACCACTTCCGCCGGGCGTTCGCCCTGGGGGCGCGGGCCCAGGGGCCAGTTCACCGGGGCACAGAGCAGCTGGGCGCCGGCCAGGGCCGGCAGGCGCACCCATTCGGGGAACTCCAGGTCGTAGCAGATCATCAGCCCCAGGCGGCCGTGGACGGTATCCACCACCGGCGGCGCTGCGTCGCCGGGGATGAACAGGGCCTTCTCGGCATCCCACAGGTGGGCCTTGCGGTAATGCGCGCGCAGGCCGTCCGGGTCCACCAGCACGGCGCTGTTGGCCAGCTCGCCGTCGTCACGGCGCTCGCAGAAGCCGGCGGCGATGACCACCCCCAGCTCCCGCGCCAGGGCCTGCCAGTGGCTGACCGCCGGGCCGTCCAAGGGCTCGGAAAGCGCCAGGGCCTCGGCCTTGTCGCGGAACAGGTAGCCGCTCTGCACCAGCTCCGGCAGGACGATGATGTGTGCGCCCTCCAGGGCCGCACGGCGGATGGCGCCCTCGGCCAGGGCGCGGTTGTGGGCCAGTTCGCCGATGCGCGGCGCCACCTGGCAGCAGGCCACCTTCACCGGGGCGACGGGACGGGTGTTCATGGGCGCGGGTCCTCCAGGCGTTGCGGGTCGAGGGCGGCGAGGCGTTCTTCCTCGCTGCGGTCCTGGTGGCGGCATTGCAGCCAGTAGGCCAGGCCCGCCACCGGCAGGCCGATAGCGAAGGCGATGTCGGCACCGCCCAGGGCGGTGGCGAAAGGGCCGCTCCAGAAGCTCAGGGACATGAACGGCACCATGGCCAGCAGGCCCAGGCCGTAGGCCACCAGGCCGGGGCGCGACCAGCCGCGGTAGACGCCCTCGGGGTTGAAGATCTCGGCGATGGCGTAGCGGCCCTTGCGCACCAGGTAGAAGTCCACCAGGTTCACCGCCGTCCACGGCACGAGGAAGTAGAGCATCAGCAGCACGAAGGTGTTGAAGCTGCCCAGGTAGCTCTCCGGGATCATCCGTGCCACCAGCAGGATCACCAGCGCCACCACGCTGATGCCGGCCACCCGCACGCCCAGGGTTGGGCGCACGCGGGAGAAGGCATCCAGCGCGCTGAGCCCGGTGAGCATGGCGCCGTAGCAGTTGACCGCCATGATACCCACCAGCGAGGGCACCGCCACCAGCACGATGAGGGTGCCGAAGCCGTCGTGCAGCTGGTTGCCCAGCTCGCGCACGCTGCCGATGGCGTCCGGCGCCGGCAGGGCCGAGGCGAGGAAGGCGCCGAGGGACATCAGCCACAGCGCCGAGGCGCCGGCCCCCAGGTAGGTCCAGAAGATGACCTTGCCGGCGGGGGTTTCCTCCGGCAGGTAGCGCGAGTAGTCGGAGACGTACACCGAGTAGCTGATCTGGTAGCCGGCGGCCGCCGAGAGCTGCACGAGGAAGGCGCTCCAGCTGAAGCCGCTGCCCTGCAACGCGGCATCGGCGCTGAGCTGGGTCACGGCGAACAGGGTCAGGGCGCCGAACACCGCGATCATCAGCCAGGTCAGCCAGCGCTGCACGGCGTGCAGCAGGTCATGGCCGACGATGGCCAGCAGCACCGCCAGCCCCACCAGCAGCACGTACCAGGGGGTGCGGGCGCCGGGCAGCACGGTGTTGATGGCGTCGGTGGCGAGGATGACGTTGAACACGTTGAAGCCGATGTACACGAACACCACGGCGAGGAACGGCACCACCGCGCCGCGCACGCCGAACTGCGGGCGCGACTGGATCATCTGCGGCAGGCCCATGCGCGGGCCCTGGTTGGCGTGGAAGGCCATGAAGAAGGTGCCGATGCACACGCCGATGAGGATCGCCAGGATCGAACCCAGCGCCCCCAGCCCCAGGGCCGGCCCGGTGAAACCGGTGACCAGGGTGGTGAGCACGAAGTTGCCGGTGAACCAGAACGGCCCCTGGTGCCACACCTTGCCGTGGCGTTCGTGGCGGGGCACGTAGTCGATGGAGCGCACCTCGATCATCGGGCGCGCGTCGTGCTGTTGAGTCATGGGAAGTCCTCGTCCGGTAGGGAAGTTGAAGGCGCGGCGACGGCGCGGATCAGGACGAGGGGACGGGGCGCAGGGCGAACGAGGCGTCAGGCATGGCAGTGTCCGGCGTTGTTGTAATGGTTGTGCGCCGGACTCTAGCCAAGCGGTTGCTCGGGATACATCGGACAGGACAAATACTCAGTTGCGGATTCTGCAAACTATCGCGCCGCCTTCCCCCGGGAAGGCGGCGCCGGGCGTCAGCCCGCGAGCATCATGCAGATGCGCGTCTGCAACTGGGCGGGCGGGGTGCTGCGCGGGTCGTTCAGGTACTGCTCGAACATCGGGCAGTCGCCCGGCTCCAGCCCGCTCTCCGGCAGCCAGCGCGAGTACAGCCAGTCATAGGCCTTGCCCATCTCGTTGTAGGGCCCGGTGTAGGTGAGCATGGCGCAGCGCCCGGCGGGGATCTCGTAGCGCTCCAGCTCGCCGCCGATCACCGCCTGCGGGGACACGGAAATGCCCGCCAGCGAGCGCAGGCGCGCCTCGGGCACCTGGGCCGGGTCGTCGAAGTAGACGCCGTACATCAGGCAGTCGGGGCCGAGCAGCCCCTGGCCCATGGCGAGCATGAAGGCGCGGCCGAACAGCGGGCCGATGCCCTGGTAGCTGCCCTGGTGCGGCAGGGTGGCGAGGACGGCGCCTGGGAAGGTCTCGATGGCGATGGGGTACATGGCGAGCTCCTGGGGGGCGAGCGGGCGGGCCCGGGTTTCGCGGTAGCGTCCCGGGGGCAGCCCGAAGTGGGCGCCAAAGGCGCGGTTGAAGGCGGCGTGCGAGCTGTACCCGGCACGCCGGCCGACCCGTTCCAGTGAATCCCCCGTACCGGCCAGGGCCACCGCCGCGCGGTGCATGCGCAGCCGCTGGGCCGTGGCATTGACCGTCTCGCCGAGCATCGCGCGGTACACGCGGTGGAAGTGGTACGGCGACAGGCAGGCCAGCTCCGCCAGGTGGTGGAGGTCCGGATCGGCGTCCGGGTGAGCGGCCAGCCAGCGCAGCACCGGGTCGATGCGGCGGGCATAGTGAGCGAGGGTTTCGGGTTTCATGGTCAGCCTCCCTGGACCAGACGCTAGCGGCAGCGGATTTGCAGGAATTGCGATCTTTCGCAGCGCAGCCTAGACCGGGCTCGCGCCCGCAACGGGGGATCATTCCCGGGCCACCGGCGCCCGGCAACCGCGCCCTGGAGAACCCGGGCATTCCGTCGCGCACGCCGCGCCCGGGGCAGCGGGACGCGGGCCGGCCGTGCTATCGTTGCGCCCCCGCGTCACCCCTGCTCCGGAGCCTTGCCATGAAGTTCATCCATCAACGCGAACACCTCAACGAAGGCGACCTGGTCGTCATCGAGTGCTCGCAGGTCTGCAACATCCGCCTGATGAGCGATGCCAACTTCCGCAGCTTCAAGAACGGCGGCCGCCACACCTACCACGGCGGCGCCTTCGACCGCTTCCCGGCGCGCATCACGGTGCCCAGCACCGGCTTCTGGAACATCACCATCGACACGGTGACCCGCCGCGCCATCAGCGTCACCCGCAAGCCCACCCTGAAGCACTCCATCAAGTTCGTGCGCCGCTCCAGCTCCCACATGGGCTGAGCCCGGCCGGCGCGGAAACATTTTCTTTCACCTGACCCTGTCGGTTTTTCCGCGCTCATCCGTCCTTACTGTTAGGCACTCCTCTCCATGCACCTGCCGCGCCCTTGCCGGGGCGGGCCGGTGCCGAGCGCCCCTTTGGCTAGTTTCCGCCCGCCATCCCGGCGGGCGGTCTTTTTCATTGCCCCGAACAGTCAGGACCGCGCTCCGTCATGTCCAAGAAGTCCCGCTCGCGAACCTGGTTCCTGGTCCACAGCTGGCTGGCCCTGCCGATCTGGTTCTTCGTCTTTCTCGTCTGCGCCACCGGCACCCTGGCGGTGCTCAGTGAGGAGATCATCTGGCTGGCCAACCCCGACGTGCGCGCCACCCGCCCCGCCGATGACGCCCAGCCCCTCGGCTTCGACCAGGTCGTCGCCGCCATCGCCCGCCAGCAGCCGGATGCCGCCATCGAGTGGCTGGCCAAGCCGGAGGAGGACCACTTCGCCCTCACGGCGGCGGTCAGCTACCCTGACACCCGCACCGCCACGCTCTACGTCAACCCGTACACCGGGGTGATCCAGGGCAGCAGCCCGCTGTTCGACTTCCGCCAGTTCACCCGCGCCCTGCACGGCTGGTGGCTGGTGCCCTTCACCAACGGCTACAGCTGGGGCTGGTACCTGGTGTCGCTGCTGGCCCTGCCGATGCTCGCCTCGCTGGTCACCGGGCTGGTGGTGTACAAGCGCTTCTGGCGCGGCTTCCTGCGGCCGACCCTGCGCATCCGCCAGGGCGCGCGGATCTTCTGGGGCGACTTCCACCGCCTGGTGGGCATCTGGTCCATCTGGTTCATCGCGGTGATCGCCGTCACCGGCACCTGGTTCCTGATCCGCGCGGTGCTCTACGACAACCACATCTCCATCTCCAGCGAAGGCCCGCCCACGCTGATCGCCCGCGAGGCGCTGCCGCGGCCCGAGCCTGGCCAGCCGGTGCCGCGCATCGGCGTGGACCAGGCGGTGGAGGTGGCGACGCGCACCATCCCCGGCTTCGAGGTGAGCTTCGTGATCTTCCCGGCGGACGCCTTCACCCCGCTGGAGGTGGGCGGCCGGGGCTGGTACCCGCTGATGTTCCAGACCGCCGAGGTGAACCCCTACGACGGCACCCTGCTGGGCTCTCACCTGCTCGGCGACCGCAACGCCCTGGAGTTCGTCACCGAGTCCATGCGCCCGCTGCACACCGGCGATTTCGGCGGCATCTGGGTCAAGCTGCTGTGGTTCGTGTTCGGCCTGCTGCTGACGATGATGGTGCTCAGCGGCCTGCTGATCTGGAGCAAACGCACTGTGCTGGCCACCGCCAAGGCGATGAAACGCCCGCCGCGCCCCGCCACCGAGGTGACCGAATGAACGCCCCCGTCCGCTCCCGCCCTGCCCGCCTCTGGCTGCGCTGGCGCTTCCACCTGAGCGCCCTGCTGGTGCTCATCCCCCTCGGCTACATGCCCGCCTACTTCCACGAGGCCAGCCTGGAGCGCGGCCTCCAGGGCCTGGGCGAGCGCTCCATCGGCGAGCTGGCGGTCGGTCCCTGGCGCGTGCGCCTGGCGGAATGGGAACGGGGCGAGCCGGTGCGCGAGGGCAAGGCCGGCTACATGAAGGACTTCAGCCTGGCGTTCTGCCGCGAGTGCGACGCCGCGATCAAGGCGGCCTACCTGCGGGTGGGCAAGCCGCGCTACCTGCGCGCGGCCGGCGCCCTCGCCTCGGGCAGCCCCTACCGGCGCCTGGCAGAAGTGCGCATACCCGAGGACGCCCCGGCGGACGCCGAGCTGTGGCTGACGGTGGAAGGCTGGGACGGCTCGGTGCACCAGGCCGCCCTGCCCCTCGCTCAGGCCTCCCCCGATGTGGTGGCTTGGCTCGGCAAACGCGGAGGTGGCCGATGAAGCGCTGGCTCGGTGCCCTGCTCCTGCTGGCAGGCGGCAACGCCTGGGGCCACGGGATCTATTGCGAATGCCAGGCCCTGGACGCCACGCAGGTGCGCTGCGTGGGCGGTCTCTCGGACGGCACCGCCACGCCGGGGGCGACCCTGGACGTGCTCGACGATGAGGGGCAGGTGCTCATCCACGGCACCCTGGGCGAGGACTCCAGCTTCACCTTCGAACGCCCGAGCGGGGCGTTCCACGTCCTGCTGGAACTGGGCCCCGGGCACACGGCGGAAGTGGAGCCCGAGGCGATCCGCCCGCGCTGAGAACCCGCGGGCGGGAACGGGGTGCTAGCGCGGGGCGATGTGCACCACCATCAACTGCACGCTCTCCTGCCCGCGAAACTCGTTCACGTCCAGGCGGTAGGCCAGCTCGGCCCAGCGCACGGTGGGGTTCGGCCAGACGTCGCGGTCGATGTTGAAGGCGATGCCGTCCAGCTGCAGCGAGCCGCACTCGCTCTTGAGCACCAGCTTCAGGTGGCGTTCGCCCACCAGGCGCTGCTGGGCGATCTGGAACACGCCGTGGAACAGCGGCTCGGGGAAGTGCTGGCCCCAGGGGCCGGCCTGGCGCAGGGCGCGGGCCAGTTCCAGGTGGAATTCCTGCAGGCTCAGCTGGCCGTCGGAGAGCAGGCGGCCGGTGAGGTCGTCCTCGGTGAGCTGGCGGCGCACCTCGGCGTCGAAGGCGCTGGCGAAGGCGCCGAAGTGCTCCACCGGCAGCGACAGGCCGGCGGCCATGGCGTGGCCGCCGAACTTGCTGATCAGCCCCGGGTGGCGGGCGGCGACAGCGTCCAGCGCATCGCGGATGTGGAACCCCGGCACCGAGCGCGCCGAGCCCTTGAGCAGGCCGTCGCCGGCATCGGCGAAGGCGATGGTCGGGCGGTGGTAACGCTCCTTGAGGCGCGAGGCGAGGATGCCGATGACGCCCTGGTGCCAGTCCGGCTCGAACAGGCAGAGGCCGAACGGCAGGTCTTCCAGCGGCAGGTCCTTGAGCTGGGCCAGGGCCTCGCGCTGCATGCCCTGCTCGATCTGCTTGCGGTCCTGGTTGAGCTGGTCCAGCTCCACGGCCATGTCCTGGGCCAGGGCATGGTCCTCGCAGAGCAGGCATTCGATGCCCAGGCTCATGTCGTCCAGGCGGCCGGCGGCGTTGAGGCGCGGGCCGAGGATGAAGCCGAGGTCGGTGGAGGTGATGCGCGCCGCCGGGCGGCCGGCCACCTCCAGCAGCGCCTTGAGGCCGGGACGGGCACGGCCGGCGCGGATGCGCGCCAGGCCCTGGTGCACCAGGATGCGGTTGTTGGCGTCCAGCGGCACCACGTCGGCGACGCTGCCCAGGGCCACCAGGTCCAGCAGCTCGGCGAGGTTCGGCTCGGCCATGCCGCGCCGGGCGAACCAGTCCAGCTCGCGCAGGCGCGCGCGCAGGGCCAGCAGCACGTAGAAGATCACCCCGACCCCGGCCATGGACTTGCTGGGGAACTCGCAGCCCGGCTGGTTGGGGTTGACGATGGCGTCCGCCGCCGGCAGTTCCGGGCCCGGCAGGTGGTGGTCGGTGACCAGCACCTTGAGCCCGGCGGCCTTGGCGGCAGCCACGCCGTCGACGCTGGAGATGCCGTTGTCCACGGTCACCAGCAGCTGCGGTTCGCGCTGCAGGGCGACGGCGACGATCTCCGGGGTCAGCCCGTAGCCGTACTCGAAGCGGTTGGGCACCAGGTAGTCGACGTGGGCGGCGCCGAGCATGCGCAGGCCGAGCACGCCGACACAGCTGGCGGTGGCGCCGTCGGCGTCGAAGTCACCGACGAAGAGGATGCGCTGGCGCTGCTCCAGGGCCTCCACCAGCAGCGTCACCGCAGCGTCGATGCCCTTCATCTGCGTGTAGGGGATGAGCCGCGCCAGGCCCTTGTCCAGCTCCTCCGCGCAGCTCACGCCGCGGGCGGCGTAGAGGCGGGTCAGCAGGGGCGGCAGGTTGCCCAGGTCGGGCAGTGTGGCGGGCAGGGGGCGGGGCTCGATACGCATGCGACTCGGTCTTCCGGGGCGAAAAGGGGGTGGATCAGCGTTCGCCGACCAGCCATTCCAGCGGCACGTCGTGCTGGCCGCGTTCGTCGGTGATGAACAGCGAGCCGTCGCTGATCATCAGGGTCCAGCTGATGGAACGCGGCAGGTCGCGGGCCAGTTCCTCCAGGGCTTCCTGGCCGACGGCGACGACGTTGATGTTCTTCAGGTTGCGCACGCTGTCCAGCACCTTGGTCTGCCACACCCGCAGGCTGCCGTAGGCCAGCAGGCTGAAGCGCTCGCAGCGGCGCGAGCACCAGGTGATGCGCTCGGCATCGGGCTGGCCGACTTCGATCCAGTGCAGCACGCGGTCGTCCAGGCTCTTCTCCCACAGCGCCGGCTCGTCCACGTCCGACAGGCCACGGCCGAAGGCCAACTGCTCGTGGTACCAGAGGCCGTAGGCGATCAGGCGGACCGCCAGGCGCTCCTCGGTCTCGGAGGGGTGCCGGGCCACGGTGAAGCGCAGGGTCTCGTAGACGCCACGGTCCAGGTCGGTGAGGTTGAGTTCGACTTTGTAAGGCGTCGCTTGGAGGGCCATGAAGGGCGTCCTGGTTGGCGAAAAGGCGGCAAGTCTACCTTGAAAGCGCCCCCCATGCCCGGCCCGTACGGCGGCGCGCGGGGCGGAAATGGGCAATCAGTCCCAGGTATGCGCAGCACGGGTTGCCAGGCCCGGCGACGGCCTTTATAAGACCGACGCCGCGCCCGGTCGGGCGCATGGAACACAGGAAAGGGAAGCCCATGGAACTACTCATTGCCCTGGTCGTGGTCGTGCTTATCGCGGCGCTGCTGTACGCCGTCAACCGCGACGACGGCAGCCTGGAAGCCTATCTGCAGGAGGCTGGCCAGGTGAACCGCACGGCCCTGCTGAGCCTGTTCGAGCCGCGCCTGGCGCTGGACATGGCCCAGGGCCTGCAAGGCGAGGCCCGCCAGCTGGCGTTGCACCAGGTGGCCCCGGCGCTGCTGCGTGCCGGCGAGGAACAGGCCGCACTCACCGCCCTGGCCGAGCTGCGCGACGGCTACCAGCAGAGCGCCCTGGACAACATGCTGGAGCACTACCTGGAAGCCCAGGACCCGCACGCGGCGCTGTCCCTGCTGGAGCGCCTGGAGCGCCCACTGCCGGAGTCGCCGCTGCTGCAGATCCCGCTGCTGCTCGCCTGCGGCCAGGACGCCCAGGCCCGTGCCCAGCTCGACACCCTCACCCAGCAACAGGAGCAGGGCACCGGCCAGAGCCTGTCCGGCCCGCAGAACCTCATCCTCGCCGGGCTGCAGCGTCGCCTGCAGCAACCCCAGGCGGCCCTGCGCAGCCTGGAGCGGGCCTGGGAGCTGCTGGCCCACCCGGAGCCGGACACCAGCCTGCCCCTCCATGACCTGAAGACGGTGCTCGCGGGCCTTGCCGAACTGGGCGAGGTGCCCCGTGCCCTGGCGCTGGCCAGGCAACTGCCGGTGGAGGAACAGGGCCAGGCCGTGCTGGCCTTGATGGAGGGTGGCCAGACCGAGGCCGCCTTCGAACTGCTGGCCGACCTGGGCGAGCAGACCGGCTACTTCACCCACACCGAGCTGATGGACCACGCCCTGGCCATGGCGCAGCCGGATACCGCGCTGCGGGTGGTGGACTGCGCGCCGGTGCATCACTACGACGAACTGCTGCTGCGCCTGGTGGACTGGCACGCCGAGCAGGGCGACCTGGCCCAGGCCAACGCCCTGCTGGACTCCCGTGCCCACGAGCCGGGCCAGCGCATCTGGCTGCTGCTCACCCTGTGGGAGCACCACCTCGGCCGGCACCCGTCCTGGGCCGACGAGCTGCGGCGCCAGGCGCTGGCCGAGCTGGAGCGGATCCGTGGCGAGGACAACTGGGGCTGGCTGCGCCTGTTCGCCCTGGAAGGCTGGCTGCGCCAGCAGGCCGCCCTGCCGGCGCACCAGCGCGACGCCTACGGGGTGCGCACGCACCTGGAAGAGATCGAGCAGCTGAATGCCGCCCTGGACCTGGACGGCCGCGTGACCAAGCTGGCCGAGCAGGCCCCGCTGCTGCGCGACCTGGGCGAAGCACCCCGCGCCCTGCGCTGGGTGGAGCCCTGCCTCGTCACCCTGGACGATGCGCAGCAGGCCGAGGCCCTGGAAGACGACGAGGACCTCGGCATTTACCTGGAAGCCATCGGCCTGGCCTACCTGGCCCTGGGCGACACGGCCAGGGCCCAGGCCCTGCAGGCTCGGCTGCAAGCGATGCAAAGCGCCGAACGCAGGCTGGACGAAGCCCTGTTGCTGGACCACATTCGGCACGGCCGCTTCGAAGACGCCATCGCCAGCCTGTCGCTGACCAACGTGATGCGGGAGGAGAACCCCATCGCCCAGCTGCACCAGGCCATCGACCGCCTGCAGGCGGAAGACCCGCCACGGGCCGCCGCCCTGCGCCAGCAGTTGCTGAAAACGCTGAACAACGGCCTGGTGCAACCCCTTCCCGTGGCGGCCTGAAGGCCGCCCAGCAACGGAGGCCGGCGGCTCAGGCCGCCGACTCGCCGCTGGGCTCGGCCGGGGCCTCGCGGTAGCACTCCACACGGTTGCGCCCCTGGGCCTTGGCCCGGTACAGGGCCTTGTCCGCCAGGGACAGCAACCGCGACAGGTCGTACCCCGCCTCGCCACTGCCGGCCACGCCGATGCTGACGCTGAGCGGCCCCGGTGCCTCGGGGCAGCTCTCGGCGAACTCGCGGCGGATGCGCTCGGCCACCAGCACGGCGGTGGCGCCGTCGGCATCGGCCAGCAGGCAGGCGAACTCTTCCCCACCGATGCGCCCGAACACGTCGTGCCGACGCATGCGCGCGGAGACGATACGGGTGAAGTCCACCAGGGCGGCGTCGCCGCTGGCGTGGCCGTAGGAGTCGTTGAGGCGCTTGAAGTTGTCCAGGTCGCAGAGCAGCAGCACCACACCCTCCCCGCGCCGTGCGCAGCGCTCCAGCAGGGCCTGGCCGGAATCCATGAAGGCACGGCGGTTGCCGACACCGGTCAGCGGGTCGCTGTAGGCGGCGTGCTTGTACTGCAGCTCGGCCCGCTCACGGACCATGGCCAGGGTGACGAAGGCGACGCCGATGGCGTACAGCAGCGTCTCGAACACCAGCATCGCGAAGAAGGGGCTGGCCTGGCCGTTGACCAGCCGCTGGAACGGCTCGCCCCGGTCCAGCGCCAGGCGCACGCCGTAGGTCGCCACGTGCATGAGGTGCAGCGCCATGGCCGGGGCGATGGACACCTGCAGGCTGCGCCGGGCGCGCCACAGCTCGAAGGCCGCGAGGGCGGTGTAGGTGATCATCAGCACGCAGCTGAGCATGATCCGCGCCGGCAGCGAGGCGTAGAACGCCGGCACGGCGCAGAGCGCCAGCCACAGCAGCGGCCCGGCGAGGAAGCCGGCGAGATGAACGGGCCGGCCGGCGAACACCCGCATGGAGGTCCAGCTGGCGGCGCAGCTGAGCTGCAGCAGAACGTTGCCGATGATGATCGGCACCCAGTCCATGCCCAGGCCGCGCAGGCTGCCGAGCACGGTGCAGAAGGCGCCGAGCAGCAGGGTCAGGCTCAGGTAGCCGAGGGTCGGCTCCGGGGTGCCGCGACGCCAGGCCCGCCCGGCCAGGATGCCGAGCAGGGCGAGGATGTAGACGTCCACCAGCACCAGGGTGGGGATGTGAAGGTCCATCTGCACGGTCCAGGGCGGGAAGCTCCCGGCAGCCAGCCTGGGGAAGGCGACGCGCGGGCGGTGGGGTTATCGGCCGTAATGCGAACGGCTTCGCACTTTACTCCCCGACTGTGACAGCGTCACGCACGGCGTTTCAGCGCGGTGCGTAGCGCCCCCAGAGGCTGTCGAACTCCGCCAGGTAGCGTGCCACCAGGTGGGCGTTGTCGATCACCAGGAGGTTCTCCTCGTTGCTGGTGCTGGCGCTGCGGGTCCAGTTGAAGCTGCCGTTGAGCAGCAGTCGGCCGTCGAACAGGGCGAACTTGTGGTGCATGTGGAAGGGGCTGTCGTCGATGCGCACATCGACTCCGGCGTGGCGCAGGGCCTGGATGTCGCTGCCTTCGTCGTGCTGTTTCTCGTTGTCGCTGATCACCCGCACGCGCACGCCGCGCCCGTGGCAGGCGAGGATCTCGCTGCTGAGCTGGTCGTCGGAGATGGTGTAGACGCAGATGTCCACGCTGTGCCGGGCCTGGCGGCACAGCTCGCGGATCTTGCGCCGGCACTCCTCGCCGGGGCTGAAGTGGGCGCTGGCCACGGCCGGGGCGACGGCACCGGCGAGGTCGAGGGTGCGCACCACCTGCTCCAGCCACTTGAGCGCCGGTTGCAGGTTGGCCGGGTCGGCCTGGCACAGCTCGCGCACCAGGTCGAAGGCGCGGTTGCGCAGGTAGCGCACCTGGTCCGGGCCCAGCTCGCTGCCCAGTTCGCGCAGCTCGTCGCGCTCCTCGTTGCTCAGCTTCAGGTCCTGCAGGCTGTCGCGCAGCTGCTGGTCGAGTCCTGCGAAATCCATGGCGACCTCCGGGTCAGGTGGGCGTGCCGTCGGTGCCGGGCGTCGGCAGGGCGCCACCCAGTTCGTTGAGGCGGTTGGCGATGTCGGTGATGCGGTGGTGGGTGCGCAGGTCGACGTCGATCTTCTTGTCCATGATGCGGATCAGCGGCATGAAGCTGTTCTCCAGGCAGTCGGCCAGGCTCAGCAGGACTTCGCGCACGCCCTCCTGGGCCGGGGCGGTGACGTCCACCTTGAACGCGGCGGGCGGTTGCACCAGCGCCTCCAGGCGTTGCAGCAGGGCCTCCCACGGCACCTCGGCGGCGGCCGGTGCGGGGGCTTCGCTGCGGGCCAGCCCGCGCACGCTCTCCACCAGGTCGTTGAGCTGGGCCACCACGCGGGTGCCGACGTCGCTGTCGCTGCCGCCCATGGATTTGTTGCGCATGAAGTCGCGCTTGATCTGGGTCCAGCGCTCGGCCTGTTCGGCGCTCTGGTTGCCACGCAGTTCGGCGAGCTTGAGCAGGTTCTCCTCGGCGCCGGTGGTGAGCAGCTGGGATTCGCCCTGGTAGTGGTCGGCCAGCAGTTGCATCAGCTCGGCGTCGTTCATCACCGCCGAGATCTTCTCCGCCATCTTGTTCATGTTGCGGTAGCTGCCCTGCAGCTTGAACGGCGGCTCGGTGCGGTACTGGTCGGCCTGGGCGGCGCTGGCGATGTACTGCTGGTTGACCTTGAGCACCACGTCGCGCACCTGCATGAGGCGTTGCAGGGTGGTGGTGATCTCGTTGATCTCGGCGCCGCTGTAGCTGTGGCCCAGTTCGTTGGCGGAGAAGGGCTTGCCCTCGGCACGGTCGACGAAGCGGTAGACGTCGGCCATGTCGCGGGTGGCCAGGGGCGCCAGCACCGGGTTGGAGGTCAGGGCGTTCTCGATGTAGCTGAGGGCGAAGGCGTCCTGCATGCCGCCCAGGGTGTCGCCGAGGTTATAGATGTCGGCGCGGTTGGCGAGCATGTCGGGGATGCGGAACACATCGCCGGACTCGGTGTAGGGGTTGCCGGACATCACCACGCAGAACTTCTTGCCGCGCATGTCGTAGGTCTTGGTGCGGCCCTTCCACACGCCCTCGATGCGCCGGGTGCCGTCGCAGAGGGAGATGAACTTCTGCAGGAACTCCGGGTGGGTGTGCTGGATGTCGTCGACGTAGAGCATCACGTTGTTGCCCATCTCCAGGGCCAGGTTGAGCTTCTCCAGCTCCTGGCGCGAGGTGGCGTCGGGCGCCTGGGCCGGGTCCAGCGAGCGCACCTCGTGGCCCAGGGCCGGGCCGTTGATCTTCATGAAGATCAGGCCGAGGCGGTGGGCGACGTACTCCATCAGGGTGGTCTTGCCGTAGCCGGGGGGCGAGATGAGCATCAGCAGGCCCATGAGGTCGGTGCGCTTGTTCTCGCCGACGGTGCCCATCTGCTTGGCCAGGTTGTCGCCGATGATGCCGAGGTAGACGTCGTTGATCAGCTTGTTGCGCACGAAGGAGGTCAGCGGGCGCGGCTTGAACTCGGCCAGGCGCAGGGCTTCGCGCTGGCGGGCGACCAGGGCCTGGCGCAGCGCCTGGTACTGGCGCAGGCCGGGCAGCACCTGCTCGCGGTGCTCGCGCAGGCGGCCGAAGAAGTCGTCCACCGCCAGCGCCAGGCTGTGGTCCTGGATGCGCGGGTGCTCGCCCATCAGGCCGCTGACGCTGAAGCGCAGGTCCACTTCGGTGAAGCGCTGCGGGAAGTCGGCACGCAGCAGCGCCAGGGCCACGGCTTCAGCCCGGTAATCGGCGAGGCCGGCAAAGCTCTCTTCGCCGCAGAGGCCGTCGAGCCAGTGGCCGACCAGCGCCCACTGGGCCGCCGGGCGCCCGTCCAGGCGGCCCACGGCGGCCTGGTAGTCGTCCCACATGCGCGCGCCTTGCAGGCGCAGCTTGAGCCCTTCGTGCAGCTGGCGGGCGTACTTGCTGAAGGTGAATTCGATGCGCTCGGCGGCCAGTTCCTGCACCAGGTACTCGGCGGCCTCGGCGACCTGGCCCGGCTGCAGGGGCAGCGGGTGCTCGGCGAGGAAGGCCTGCAGGGCGTCGGTCACTTCGGCCTGCAGCGCCAGCAGGCCGTCGGCGCGGCCGAACAATTGCTGGATGTGCCGGCTGGTGCGGGCACGCTCCGGCCAGGCGGTGCCGCTCTCGCCCTGCCGGGCGGCGTCCCAGAACAGCGTGGCGAAAGCCCGGGGCACGGCGCCGAAGCGCAGCAGCCCGGCGCTTTCGCGCAGGGGCAGCAGGTGCTGGAGGATGGCGGCGGCGTCGTGGTCGTGGATGCCCTTCTCGTAGCCGTCGCGGTAGCGCGGGGCGGCGAAGTCGCGCACCACCCGGGCCAGTTCCTCGGGCTGCGCCAGCAAGGCCTTGAGGCCGTCCAGGCTGAGGCCTTCGCGCTGGCCGTCGGCGGCGTCGAGAACTTCGCCGGCCAGGTATTCAGCGCGGTAGAGGCGCTCGGACTCGGACTCCAGCGCCACCTGCCAGTAGGCCTTGAGGGCGTCCAGCTCGGGGTCGTGCAGGGGTTCGAGGAAGTCGGTGCCGGTGAGGTGCAGGTAGAGCCCGTCGCCCCGGGGCAGCAGGGTCAGGTCCAGTTCCTGGGTGTTGACGCTGAAGCGGTGGCGCGGGCCGAGCTTGATGACGTTGCCGCCGGCTTCGAACAGTTCGCTCTTGTCGCGCAGGGCACGCACGGCCTGGTCGCGGGCGCCCTTGAGGCGGGCCTCGACGTCGTCGGCCTTGACGCTGTCGTTGAGCTCGCGCAGGCGCTGGGCCAGCTCGCGCAGCTTGAGGATCAGCGGGTCGGCGGCGAAGAAGGCGTTGAGCTCCTCGGCCTGGGTGAATTTGGCGGTACGTCGGCCGAGGCTGTCGAGGATGCGCCGGGCGGCGTCCTGCAGGCCCTGGGCCTTGCGCTGGCGCTCATCGAGCAGGGATTGCTTGTGGGCCTCGAAGGTTTCCAGCAGCTCTTCGCGCTTGCTGAGGATGTCACCGAGGAACTGCTCGTGGTCGCCGAAGCGGCTCTCCAGTTCCTCCAGCTGCACCAGCAGCCGCGACAGCTGCTCGTCGCAGCGCTCGGGGTCCTGGGCCTGGGCCAGGGCGTTGACGATGCCCTGGCCGAACAGCTTGAACTGGGCGCCGAACTGGGCCACCGACTCGGTGGAGCCGAGGGCCTTGCGGCGCTGCTCGGCGCGGGCCTTGGCCTGGTTGAGGCGGGCGTAGATCTCGGAGATGGACTCGATGATGCGGGTGCGCTGGGTGGCGTCGTCGATCTGCAGCGAGCCCATCAGGTTGGACAGCATGTCCAGGTCGCCAGCCATGGCCTGCAAGGCCTCCAGCGGCGGGGCCAGGAGGGCGACGGTCTCGGCCTTCTGCGCGTCGGCGTCCAGCGTCTCCAGGCGGGTGACGAAGGGCTGCAGGGCCTGGTCGCTGGCGAGGAAGGTGGCGGTGGCGGCAGCGGTGCGCGCCTGGGCCTCCTGCAGCTCGGCTTCCATGGCGTCGATGCGGGCGACGTCGATGTAGCGGTAGTCACGGATGGTCAGCAGCAGGCCGCGCTGGGCGGTGATGCCGTTGAGGGCGTCGACGTAGTCCTGGGCCTGTTCCCAGCCGGCGGCCTGGAGGCGCCCGAGCAGGGCCTTCTGCTGCGCTTCGGCGCCGGCCATGGCCTGGTCGGACTGGCGGCGGATGCTCTCGACCTTCTCGTATTCGTCCAGCACCCGTTCGGCGGTGGCGGCCACTTCCCGCAGCAGCGGGGCGAGCCCGTCGAGCTCGTCGCTGCCGAGCCAGTGGTAGACGTCGAACAGGCGGCGGGTGCCCTGGCACAGCTGGGTGTAGCGCTGCACCGAGACGGAGGGGGTTTCGATCTCGCGGCACAGGCCGTAGAGGTCGGAGACGCCGCGCACCAGCTCGGCGTTGCCGATGCGCCCGAAGAAGCCGCTGCGGGCCGGCTGGCGGGCGGCGTATTCCTCGGTGAAGAACGGGGTCTGCCAGATCTGCATGGGGTGGATGCGGGTCGGCTCGTCGCCCTCGGCGGCGAAGATCACCATGCGCCCGTCTTCCAGGCGCGCGTAGCCGTGGCCGAACAACGGGTTCTGCAGCTGGCGGCTGATGAGGTTGTAGGTGAGCAGGACCGAACGGCCCTCCTCGGGGTGGTAGAAGATGTACTGCACGTCTTCGCCGTTGGGCGAGCGCACGCTGCGCTTGAAGCGCATGCCGGCCATGGAGGCGTCGAAGGTCTTGTATTCGCCGTTCTGCAGGTAGCAACCACCGGGGAAGATGATGCCGTGGTCCTCGGGCAGCTGGACGCAGGCCTGGCCGATGGCGTCGATGCGCTCCACCTGGCGGGTCAGGCTGTTGTAGACCAGGTAGCGCCACTGCTCCTCGCGGTAGGGCAGCACCTTGAGCAGCACCAGGCTGCCGAGGCGGGCGAATTCGATCTGGGCGTCGTCGAGGGACTGGGTCTTGTCCACCACCTCTTCGCGGTAGATGCCGAGGCCGTCCTCGGTGTTGTTCTCCACCTTGATGGTGAGGTCGCCGCCGATGGTCTCGACGAACACGGTGTCGAGGATGTTCAGGTGCGGGTGGCGGCCCTGGACCACCATCTCGCGGGTGGCCTTCTTCCATTCGAAGTCGAAGGGCGACGGCAGGGCGATGTCGCGCTCGCCGCGGTTGTCGATGTAGCGCACCTCGCGCCCGTCGCTGGAGAGGGACCAGCGGAACACGCGGATGTCGGTGATGCGCTCGCCGATCTGGAAGCTCGCCAGCAGCTTGCCGTCGCGGATGGCCAGCTGCAGCAGGCGGGTGTTCTTGTAGTAGGTGTAGAGCTCGTTGAAGTCGTTGAGGAAGCCCTGGGCGGCGAGGAAGGTGCCCTCCAGCGGCACCGGTTCGGCCTCATAGCCCTCCTCCCCTTCCACCAGGCGGTAGAGGGAGAAGACGTCGGCGATGCCGGTTTCCTTCCTCAGGCCGATGAAGACGTTGTAGCCGAACAGCAGGCAGTCGCCGACCTGGACGATGTCGCGGGCGATGCAGTTGTTCTCGGTGCGGATGCGCACCCGGCCGACCACGTCCATGCGGCTGTCGCCGAAGGCTTCGAGGCGCCGCTGGTTGAGGCTGTCGGTGGTCTGCCGCAGGCGCTGCCCCTGGTCCTGCAGGCGCTTGTGCAGCACCTCGTAGGCGCCGCCTTCGGCGACGGCCTTGTCCAATACATCCTGTGCGGGGGTTGCGGCGGTGACGTCCGACATCGTGTTCTTCCTGAATCTGCTGGGTCTGCGTGCAGGGCCCCTCAAGTGGAGGGGCCGGGTACGCGGGGGCGCGGGGCCTGGGCTCAGGCGCCGATCTTGCGGGCGACTTCGGCCATCTGCTCGCGCAGGGCGGGGTCGATTTCCTCGGGCCTGACGTGGGCGAGGATCTTCTTCAGCACGCGCTTCTCGTTGTCGTCGATGACGCCGTCGCGCTCGGCGATGGCCAGCAGGGCGGCCAGTTCGTGCACGTCCAGGCGGCCGTCGTTGGCGAAGCAGTGGATGGAGCGGAAGGACAGCTCCAGGTAGTCACGGGATTCGGCCATGGCGGGGTTCCTCTTGGCGGGTAGGCGGGCCCGGCCCCTTTCGCAAGGCGGGGCGGACCCTGTGCGCGGCGTCGGGCCCCGGGGGTTCCGGGGCCCGCTCGATCAGGCTTCGGCAGCCGGGGCGGCGTCAGCCTTGGGCGCGACGGCCGGGGTGCGGCCGTTGAGCAGGCGGGCGAGCACGTCCTGCACCACAGGGCTCTTGCCCACCACGCCTTCGATGGCCTTACCGACGGAGAGCGACTTGGCGAAGGAGTTGAAGAAGTCGCCTTCGCCGCCGACGATCTCGATCTTCGCCTTGCCCAGGGCGGTGGCGAGCACCTCGGCCTGGTCCTTGGCGATGTCCTTGTTGGCGGCGATGGCGGCCATGGCTTCCTCGAAGCTCTTCTCCAGCTGCATGCGGAACTCTTCGTGCTGGCGGGCGCTGTCGCTGAGGGCGTCGAGGGCGCTGAACTTCTTGCCCAGGCCTTCGGCCTCGGCGTTGAGGCGCTGCAGGAGGATTTCCGCTTCCGCCGAACCCAGGTCCTTGGTGGCCTTGGCCTTGGCGGCGCCGAGCTGTTCTTCGCCTCGGGCCTGGGCGCCGAGCTTCTCTTCCAGCACCTTGGCTTCGGCCAGACCGTCCTTCTCCTTGGCGGCGGCCTGGGCTTCGAGGATGCGGGCTTCGGCAAGGCCCTTCTCCTGCTCGCCACGGGCTTCGGCGATCAGCTGTTCGGCGCGCACGCGGGCGTCGGCGAGGCCGTCCTTCTCCTTCGCGGTGGCGGTCGCTTCCAGCACGCGGGCATCGGCCAGGCCGGGGGCGGCGCGCTCGGCCTCGATGCCTTCGGCCATGCGTTTCTTGGCTTCGGCCTGCTTGGCGGCGGCTTCCAGTTCGGCCTGGGCGAGGTTGTTGATCTCGACGGCCTTGTGCTTGGAGCGGGTCTCGTCGGCTTCGGCCTGCTTGACCTGGCGCACCAGCTCCTGCTCGGCTTCGGCCTGTGCCTGGAGCACGATGACCTGCTTGGCGCGCTCGGCTTCGGAGACTTCACGCACTTCCTTGATGCGCTCTTCTTCCTGGGCGACGGTCTTCTCGACGGCGACGCGCTCGCGGATCACATTGGCGATGTTCTTGCGCTGTTCTTCCAGCGCCTTTTCCTTCTCGATGCGCTGCAGCTCGACTTCGCGCTCGCGGGCGACCACTTCCAGGTCCTTGGCGCGGGTGACCTTCTCCACTTCGATAACTACGGCGCGCTGGCGGTTCTGCTGGGCCACTTCCACTTCGCGCTGGTGGTTCTCGACGCGGATGTCGATCTCCTGCTGGGCCTGGATGCGGGCCTGCTCGGCCTTGAGGCGTTCCTCTTCCTTGACCTTGGCGGTCTCGGCTTCCTCGCGGGCGCGGATGGTCTCGATCTCGCGCTTCTGCCGGGCCTCGGCGTCGGCCTGCTGGCGTTCGAGGGCCAGGGCGGCTTCGCGGGTCTCGACGTTCTTCTTCTGGATCGCCAGTTCCTGGTTGCGCTCCAGCTCGTTGGTGATGACGTTCTGGTTGGCGGTCAGTTCGGTGATCTTGCGGATGCCTTCGGCGTCGAGGATGTTGCTCGGGTCGAGGGAGTGCTTGGCGGTCTGTTCCAGGTAGTCGATGGCGACGTCTTCCAGCACGTAGCCGTTCAGGTCGTTGCCGATCACCTCGATGATGCGGTCGCGGAAGTCCTGGCGGTTCTCGAAGAGTTCGACGAAGTCGAACTGCTTGCCGACGGTCTTCAGCGCTTCGGAGAACTTGGCGTTGAACAGTTCGTTCACCGCGCCCCGGTCGGAGGCACGGTCGACGCCGATGGCCTTGGCCACCTTGAGCACGTCCTGCTGGGTTTCGTTGACGCGCAGGTAGAAGGCGACGGTGATGTCGGCGCGCATGTTGTCACGGCAGATGAGGCCGTCCTTGCCACGGCGGTCCACTTCCAGGGTGATCAGCGAGATGCGCATGAACTCCTTGAGGTGGATGACCGGGTACACCAGGGCGCCGGTGAAGTGCACCTTGGGGGTGGAGGACATGTCGTTGACGATCAGTGCGGTGCCCTGCGGGACCTTGATGTAGAAGGCCTTGAACAGGGCCAGGAGCCCGACGACCACGAGGACGACGAGACCGACGCCGATCAGGATGGGCAGCAGCGAGGCTAGGTTCATTGCAATCATTCTCCTTTGATGCTGAGGCACACCGGGGTCAGAGCCCGCGGAATTCGTCCTCGGTGATGACCCGATAGGCGTGCTGCGCCTCCAGGTATTCCAGTAACACGACGCGGTCGCCGCGCTTGAGCCCGAGGGCTTCGTCGGCACGGACCTTGAGGATCAGCCCGGCGCCACCGTCCTCCAGCACGGCTTCGCCCTGCCCGGCGGTGACGCGGCCACTGCGTACCACGGCCGTCTGGCCGATGACGCTGCGGGTGCTGGTGGCCTCGGCCTTGAGGAACAGCGGGCGCAGGGGGCGGCACAGGGTGGAGGCGATGGGCACGGCCAGCACCAGGGCGCCGATCATCACCACCAGGCCGAGCGGGTAGCGCAGCCAGCCGAGGGGCAATTGGCCGAGCAGCCAGAGTTCGACGAAGTAGCTGATGAACCAGCCGAAGAAGAACAGCAGGGTCAGCACCAGGGTGACCGGCACGCCGTTGAGCTTGAGCTTGGACAGCAGGCCGGCGAGGCCTTCGGCGTTGCCGTGGCCTTCGAGCAGGGAGTCGGCCTCGACGTCCAGCAGGTCCACCTCCAGCAGGCCGAAGGCGACCACGGTCCAGTAGATGACCGCGATGAGCAGCAGGAAGCTGAACACCACGGTGGGGAACGAGAGGGCGGTGATCAGGAAGAGGTCCATCGTTTCCAGTCCTTGAAACAGGGCGGGCGGGGCCGCGGTCGGGTTTGTCAGCGTTTGTCCCGCAGCCTCGCCAGGACGCTGTCGGCACTGCTGGGCCCGGTGGCGATGCCGGCGGCCCGCAGGCGCGCTTCCAGGTCGTCGCCGCGCTCGGCACTGGCCAGTTCGTCGGCCGCCTCCAGCCGCGCGGCACGCTCGGCCTGCTGGCGCTTGAGGCGCTCCAGCGAGTCCAGGGCGGTGCCCAGGCGGCTGTGGGTATCGCCCTGGCGCTGGGCCACGGCCTGCTGGGCACGCTGCACGCTTTCGGTGGCCTTGACCGTGTCCACCTGTTGCTTGAGGTGGCGGATGTTGGCCTCGGCCTGGGTCACGGCCTTGCGCAACTGGGCGACCTGGGCGCTGAAGCCTTCGGCCTGGCCGCGCTCGCTCCGGTGCTGCGCTTCCAGCTCGGCGATCTTCTCCGCCACTTCACGGGCCAGGGCCTCGTTGCCGCTTTCCAGGGCCTTGAGGGCATAGCCTTCGTATTCGTCGACCTTGGCCTGGCACTGGGCGGCGCGCTCGTCGGCGAGCTTCTGCCGGGCCATGACGCCGGCCAGGGCTTCGCGGGCCTGGCGCAGGGCCTGATCGGCGTCGCGGATCTCCTGGTCGAGGATGCGCAGGGCCTGGCTGTCCACCAGGGCGTCGCCGGCTTCGCCGAGGCCGCCACGCAGGGCGTCGATCAGCTTGCTCCATACGTTCATGGGTTTCTCCGGGGTCAGGCCTGGGGCGCCAGGTAGCCTTCGTAGGCTTCCGTGGCGCGGATGACGTTGCTGGCCAGGGTCTCGATCTCGAACACCACGTTGGACAGGATCGAACGGGCGCTCAAGGCGCCGAACATGATGTAGCAACGCTCGCCGCCGGGACGCGTCTCCAGGCCGATGCTGGAGAGCGGAAAGAGCTGGCGGCTGAGCAGGATTTCTTCGTTGAAGCGCGCCACGTCGCGGACTTCGGACTGGGGCCAGAGCAGTGCCTCGACGAGGATCTGCTCGCCGTGCACGGCGAGGAACAGGGGCAGGTCGCCGAACTCGCGCATGGTCACCAGCAGGCTCGGCTCGGCGCCTTCGATCAGCTCCACCTGGGCCTCGCCCTGGCGGAACAGCTCGGTGGCGGCCAGGGCGTCGCACAGCGCGCGGGCGTTCCAGATCTGCGGCATCTCCATCGCATTCTCCTGTTCCAGGTGGACCGGCCCCGGCTGGGGCTGGCGCAGCGTCCGCTCCACCGCGAGCAGCGCGCGGGCGTTCTCGGGGAGGATCCAGACCTCTTTCTTGACCAGCCCCTGGTCACGCAGGCGCTGGCGGAAGAGTCGCTGGTAGTGGGCGGATGATTTCTGCATGGAGTCGGAGCCTAGACCATCACATGTGAGCCCGCAATAGCTCACATGTAATAGGCGCGCACCGATTCACACCGCCGATTCCCGAGCCGATTAGACCTGCCGATGCCGGCCAGGGACAGCACGGATGTCCCGGGGCGCGACGGGGTTCGCGTTACGCCGGTGGCTGCCAGGGGCGAAGGGATCGTCTAGGCTAGCGCGACCTTTTCCACTGCCCTCCCGGACGACCATGGACACCTCCCGCAAGCCCCTCGCCGGCCTGAAAGTGATCGAACTCGGCACGCTGATCGCCGGCCCCTTCGCCTCCCGCCTGTGCGCCGAGTTCGGTGCCGAGGTGATCAAGGTGGAGTCGCCCGACGGCGGCGACCCGCTGCGCAAGTGGCGCAAGCTCTACGAAGGCACTTCGCTGTGGTGGTTCGTGCAGGCGCGCAACAAGAAGTCCATCACCCTCAACCTCAAGCACGCCGAGGGCCTGGAGGTGCTCAAGCGCCTGCTGGCGGAGGCGGACATCCTCATCGAGAACTTCCGCCCCGGCGTGCTGGAGAAGCTGGGGCTGAGCTGGGAGGTGATCCACGCACTGAATCCGAAGCTGGTGATGGTGCGCCTGTCCGGCTTCGGCCAGACCGGGCCGATGAAGGACCAGCCGGGCTTCGGCGCGGTGGGCGAGTCCATGGGCGGGCTGCGCTACATCACCGGCTTCGAGGACCGCCCGCCGGTGCGCACCGGCATCTCCATCGGCGACTCCATCGCCGCGCTGTGGGCGGTGATCGGCGCGCTGATGGCCCTGCGGCACCGGGAGGTGAACGGCGGGCTCGGCCAGGTGGTGGACGTGGCGCTCTACGAGGCGGTGTTCGCGATGATGGAGTCGATGGTCCCGGAGTTCGACGTGTTCGGCTTCATCCGCGAACGCACTGGCAACATCATGCCCGGCATCACCCCCTCCTCCATCCACACCAGCGCGGACGGCCGGCACGTGCAGATCGGCGCCAACGGCGATGCGATCTTCAAGCGCTTCATGCTCGCCATCGGCCGCGAGGACCTGGCCAACGATCCGCAACTGGCCAGCAACGACGGCCGCGATGCGCGCCGCGACGAGCTCTACGGGGTGATCGACCGCTGGGTGGCGGCGCTGCCGCTGGAGCAGGTGCTGGAGACGCTGAACCGCGCCGAGGTGCCGGCCAGCCGCATCTACTCCGCCGAGGACATGTTCAGCGACCCGCAGTTCCTCGCCCGGGAGATGCTGCTGCAGGCCCGCCTGCCGGACGGCCAGCCGTTCCGCATGCCGGGCATCGTGCCCAAGCTCTCGGACACCCCCGGCTCGGCGGACTGGATCGGCCCGGAGCTGGGCCAGCACAACGCCGAGGTGCTCGGCGAGCTGGGCTACGACGCGGCCCGCATCGACGCCCTGCGTGCCGCCGGGGCGATCTGACGCCCCTGCCCTTCCCCTAGCGTTCTCTCCGCGCGCCCTGCCCAACGGGGCGCCATCCACCCCCTCGTACGTCCCCTTCGTCCCCTTCACAAACCCGGGAAACCTTTCGTCCTGCTTGCTCCAGCCGGCCTGGCAAGGGCTGCCCCTGCAGCACCGCCACCGGCACCAACAAGGAAAGGTACGAGCATGGCGAGCAACCCGGACGCGAGCCTCGAGACAGGCACGCCGCATCATGTGTGGAAACTGCTGATCGAACATGAACCCGTGCTGCGCAGACGCTGCCAGCAACTCACCGCCAACCGCCAGGATGCCGAGGACGCCCTCAGCGAACTGCGCCTGCGGCTCTTCACCCTGCTGCTGCGCGAGCCCCAGCGCCTGGAGCGCATCGAGAACCTCCCTGCGTGGTTGCGACGGGTGGCCAGCAACCACTGCATCGACCGGCTGCGCAGCACCCCGAGCACCTGCAGCCTCGACTGGCTGGACCTGCACCCGGCCGACAGCGCCGGCAACGAACCCGAACGCCAGGCCTGCCTGCGGGAAGCGATGGAGACCCTCGGCAAGGCGCTCCACCAACTGCCGCCCAACCTCGGCGATGCACTCTGGCAGCACTGCGTGGACGGCATGGCCTACGGCGAGCTGGCGCGCCACCTGCAGATCAAGGAGCCCAACCTGCGCAAGCGGGTTCAACTGGCCCGCGATCAGCTGAGGCAACAGGTCGGCGGGTTGTGCCAGGGGCTGCAGCCCTGAGGGGCGCCGGAGAGCCCACCTCGCACGCGAGGTGGGCCCAGGTTCAGAAGCTGGCGATGGGGTAGACCGTGCTCAGCGTCCAGAGCCCCGCGACCTGCTTGATGTAGCCCCCGACAGTAAAGGGATTGCCCCCTTCACCGGTGCAGTAGCCCACGGCGCCGATCAAGGGAGCCGACGGGCCGGCAAAGAAGTTGGCATACGGGGGACGTGCAGGGCCACCAGGCGGCGGCGGAGGAACGAATGGGCCGACATCCTTGAAGGGATGGGTATAGGCGTAGCGGATCGAGGCGATCACCTGTACCTGGCTGCAGCTGTCCGGAAAGAAGGTGGACGGAGCAGCCTTGGGCACCATCACACCAGCGGCATTGGCCACCTGAATCCCTCTGCCCAGGTAGCGATAGGGGCCGGGGTGGTTGATGCCAGGCTGGACGATGTACTGCACCCCGGCGGTGATCCGGGCGGCGAAGGGCGCGCCAGGCGCTGCCCCCAACAGTGGATCATGGCTGTTGGGCCGCGAGTGGAAGCCCGTCGCGACCCCGGCAGCATTGACCTCGCCACAGAAGATGTGGCGCTGGCTGATCTGCGGGTTCATACGGCTGTTGGCGAGGCCAGCGCCGATCTGCACCGGTACCGGGTTGACCCCGGCGGCACCGGCCGAGCAGTCGATCTGGGCGAGGGCCGGGAGGCTGCAGCAGGCGGCCAGCAGGCCGAGCGGCAATGCGTTAACGAAGCGATCCATGGCATTTCTCCTTTACTGGACTGGGCGGAAAGTGCCCAGCAGGCAAGACGCAACGCGGCTGCATCCGTGAAGGCCGCACCGACACCCAGCACGCGACGGCACGGCACTTCACAGCCGCCCCTGCCGGCCGTCAGGGAGACAGACCCAGGCATTCGCCGGGGTCACAACGGAACCAAGGAGAAAAGGACATGACGACTTTCAACGTGAACTTCAATGTGGACGACATGGAAGGCAAGACCGTGCTGGTCTTCCTCAAGCCGCAGAACCCGCAGCGCGACTACCGCGTCCACGCCTGGCAGGTGCTGACCGGCTCGGCCGGTGCCACGGAGTCCTTCGACTACGAGGCGGTGATCGAGACCGACGTGAGCAGCCTCGGCGAGAAGGCCGGCAACCAGATCATCTCCGGGCGCCGCGCCATCCTGCCCGGCCAGCTGCTGCAGGCGGTCAGCCCGAGCGGCCTGTCGCCGCAACTGGAGCCGGCCTCCACGTCGCTGGCGCTGGAGAAGCTGACGCCCCAGCAGTGCGGGGTGATCAACAAGACCAACCCCTACACCCAGTTCGACAGCAACTGGTACGTCAACGGCCGCCCGGTGGTGACCATGCCCAAGGTGGACTCGCGCATGACCGTGAGCTTCGAGTACGAGCCCAACTTCTACTTCATGGTCGCCACCCCGCCCATGATCGGGCAGACCTACATCGTGCAGAACTTCTCGGACATGACCCGCTACGTGGCGCCCATCACCGCCACCGAAGTGGACGTGACCCTGACCCGCCCGAGCGGCCTGTGGACCTTCGACTTCATCGCCCGCTGAAGCCCTGGCGCCCCCGCATGAAGAAGCCCCCGGCGAGTGATCGCCGGGGGCTTCTTAGCATCTGGCATCCTGCGGCATTCACCCGGCATGCCGTGGGATGGCTCGGAACAGCAGGGGCGTGGCGCCGGAGCCCGCAGCACCTGGGGTAGGATCGGGGCCCAACGTCAGCACTGCGCCACCAGGCGCCAGGAGAGGTGAAAAATGGAACGTTTTACCGAGGATCTGGCCCGACTGGATCACTTCGTACTGCGCGCACTGCGCTTCCAGGCCATAGCCCTGGTCTTTCTGATGCTGGGCCTGCTGCCAGGGATCGTGGGCTTCTACCTGCTGGATGGCCTTGGCTGGCACGAGGCCACGCTGAACGCACTGTCCATGCTGGGCTCGGTGGGCCTTGCACACCCGCCGAGCAGCCTGGCTGGCAAATACTTCGCCGCGCTGTATGGGTTGTTCCTGGACAGCGTCTTCCTGGTGGCGCTCGGTGTGGTGGTCACCCCGTTCGCCCACCGCCTGCTGCACCGCTGGAACCTGGCCAACGACTGAGCCTGCCATCAACCGTTTCCCGTACCTGAAAAAGGCCGGCTCCCTGAGGGGAGCCGGCCTTTTTCAGGTTGCATCTGTGAACAGCCATCAACCGGCAAGGGGGTGGGGACTGGCCCATGATCGGTGTCTGCCCCATTGCGTCCGGGGCCTGACGGAGACAGGGAGAAAGGACATGAAATATGAAATCAAGATCATCAATCAGAGCCAGCAAGGCAGCGACCGTGTGATTTTCCAGAAACCGCCCCAGCTGCCGAACACCCCTCGGCCCATAGCCTGGCAGGTGATACGCGACATCAGGGCGCCGGACACGAAGATCGACTTCAAGCTCGACTATGGCGTCTATGTGCCCGGACAGCGCGCCGTCTCCACGCCGGTGGACATGACGAACTGGGGAGCGCTGGAGCTGGAAAGCAGCGCACCTGCAGTGACGGAACAGGACGCGCAGGGGAAAGAGAGCACGGACTGATCCGCCCCGAAACAACAAAAAGCCCCTGGCGATCACTCACCAGGGGCTTTTTCATGGCCGTTCAGCTCAGAGCGGCTTGCCGCGGTTGCCGTGGGCCGCAACGAAGGCCTGGACCTGCTTGAGGTCGTTGGCCAGCACGGTGCAACGCTCTTCGCGCTGGAACAGGTCGGACAGGTGTGCCGGCAGTGCCGGGGCCTGGCCAACGCCGGCTTTCTCCACCGCTTCGGGGAACTTGACCGGGTGCGCGGTGCCCAGGGTGACCATGGGGGTGGACAGGCTGCGGCGGCATTCGCGGGCGGCGCGTACGCCGATGGCGGTGTGCGGGTCCAGCAGCTCGCCGCACTCCTTGTAGACCTCGGCGATGGTCTCGCAGGTCTGCTCGTCAGTGACGGCGAGGGAGTCGAACAGCTTGCGGGCTTCGGTCCAGCGGTCCTGCTCGACGCTGAAGCCGCCACCCTGCTTGAAGGTGTCCATCAACTGGGCGATGGCGGCGCCGTTGCGGCCGTGCAGGTCGAACAGCAGGCGCTCGAAGTTGGACGAGACCATGATGTCCATGGACGGCGACAGGGTCGGGTGCAGGGTTTCCTTGACGTACTGATTGCCGCTCATGAAGCGGTGCAGGATGTCGTTGCGGTTGGTGGCAACGATCAGCTGGCTGATCGGCAGGCCCATGTTGCGCGCCAGGTAGCCGGCGAAGATGTCGCCGAAGTTGCCGGTGGGCACCGAGAAAGCCATGGAACGCGCCGGGCCGCCCAGCTGCAGGGCAGCGTGGAAGTAGTAGACGATCTGGGCCATGATCCGCGCCCAGTTGATCGAGTTCACGGCCACCAGGCGGGTGCCCTTGAGGAAGCCCTGGTCGGCGAAGCTGGCCTTCACCATTTCCTGGCAGTCGTCGAAGTTGCCTTCGATGGCGATGTTGTGGATGTTCTCGCCGAGGATGGTGGTCATCTGCCGGCGCTGCACCTCGGACACGCGGTTGTGCGGGTGCATGATGAAGATGTCGACGTTGTCGCAGCGGCGGCAGCCTTCGATGGCGGCCGAGCCGGTGTCGCCGGAGGTGGCGCCCATGATCACCACGCGCTCACCGCGCTTGGCCAGGACGTAGTCCAGCAGGCGGCCGAGCAGTTGCAGGGCGAAGTCCTTGAAGGCCAGGGTCGGGCCGTGGAACAGCTCCAGCACCCACTCGTTGCCGTTGAGCTGGCGCAGCGGCGCAACGGCGTTGTGGGCGAAGACGCCGTAGGTCTCCTCGAGGATCTTCTTGAAGTCGGCGTCCGGGATGCTGCCGGTCACGAAGGGGCGCATCACCTGGAAGGCCAGTTCGTGGTAGGGCAGGCCGGCCCAGGAGGCGATTTCCTCCTGGGTGAAGCGCGGCAGGTTTTCCGGGACGTAGAGGCCACCGTCGCTGGCGAGGCCGGCCAGCAGGACGTCTTCGAAGTTCAGGGCCGGGGCCTGGCCGCGGGTGCTGATATAGCGCATTTCTTCAAACCTTCGGTTCGAGCCTCCGGCAGCGCGGCGCCCGGCGGCGTCTATGCACCGGGCGGGCCTGCGCGCGGGCGGCTCCGAGTTAATTGAGCTGTTCGACGCGGATGCGGACTACGCTGCCCACCACGTCGTCGAGGGCTTCCAGTGCGGCGATGGCGTCGTTAACGCGCGCTTCGACGACCCGGTGGGTAACCAGAATCATCGGCACCAGGCCATCCTGCTCTTCGACTTCCTTCTGCATGATGGATTCGATGTTGATGCCACGTTCGGACAGGATGGTGGCCACCTGGGCCAGTACGCCCGGGTGGTCCTTGGCCTGGATGCGCAGGTAGTAGGCGCTCTCGCAGGCTTCGATCGGCAGGATCGGGTGATCGGACAGCGCATCCGGCTGGAAGGCCAGGTGCGGTACGTGGTTCTCCGGGTCGGCGGTCAGGGCGCGGACCACATCCACCACGTCGGCGACCACGGCAGAGGCGGTGGCCTCCATGCCGGCACCGGCGCCGTAGTAGAGGGTGCTGCCGGCGGCGTCGCCGTTGACCATCACGGCGTTCATCACGCCGTTGACGTTGGCGATCAGGCGGTCGGCCGGGATCAGGGTCGGGTGCACGCGCAGCTCGATGCCGCTGCTGGTGCGACGGGCCACGCCCAGGTGCTTGATGCGGTAGCCCAGGGCTTCGGCGTAGTTGACGTCGGCGCTGGTGAGCTTGGAGATGCCCTCGGTGTAGGCCTTGTCGAACTGCAGCGGGATGCCGAAGGCGATGGACGCGAGGATGGTCAGCTTGTGGGCGGCGTCGATGCCTTCGACGTCGAAGGTCGGGTCGGCTTCGGCATAACCCAGGGCCTGGGCTTCCTTGAGGACGTCCTCGAAGGCACGGCCCTTCTCGCGCATCTCGGTGAGGATGAAGTTGCCGGTGCCGTTGATGATGCCGGCCAGCCAGTTGATGCGGTTGGCGGCCAGGCCCTCGCGGATCGCCTTGATCACCGGGATGCCACCGGCGACGGCGGCTTCGAAGGCGACGATGACGCCCTTCTCGCGGGCCTTGGCGAAGATCTCGTTGCCGTGCACGGCGATCAGCGCCTTGTTGGCGGTGACCACGTGCTTGCCGTTCTCGATGGCCTTCAGCACCAGGTCGCGGGCCAGGGTGTAGCCCCCGATCAGCTCGATGACGATGTCGATCTCAGGGTTGTTGGCCACGTCGAAGATGTCGGCGGTGATGGGGGTGGCACCGGTTTCGCACTTCGGGTTGGGGCGACGGGCAGCGATCTGGGCAACCTCGATTCCACGCCCGGCACGGCGGGCAATCTCCTCGGCGTTGCGTTTGAGTACGTTGAAAGTGCCGCCACCGACGGTCCCCAGGCCACAGATGCCTACTTTTACCGGCTTCACGCTGAACTCCCCATTTCACTGCGAAAAACGGCCGGCGAATCGCCGGCCGTATAAAAGAACCGCACTTTACGAAGCGCCCGATTGTTGGTCAATCGAGCTGGCGCCCTCGCCTCACTTGGCGTCGAGCGCGAGCTTGGCCAGTTGCGGGGCGGGCTGGTAGCCCGGAATCAGCTGGCCGTTGCCGAGAACGATGGCGGGGGTGCCGTTCACGCCGATCATCTGGCCCAGTTCGAACTGCTTGGCCACCGGGTTATCACACTTGGCGGCGGGCACGTCGAGGCGGGACTTGGCCTGGTTCATGGCGGCCTGGCGGTCCTTGCTGCACCAGACGCTGACCAGGGTGTTGTAGCCGTGGCTGCCGATGCCCTGGCGCGGGAAGGCGACGTAGCGCACTTCGATGCCGCGACGGTTCAGCTCGGGCACTTCGCTGTGCAGTTTCTGGCAGTAGCCGCAATCGGTGTCGGTAAAGACGGTGATGTGGGCCTTGGCCGGCTGGTCCTTGGGTGCGAAGACCACCATTTCACCGGCGGGAATCGCGTTGATTTCCTTGGCGATGGAGCGGCTTTCGGACTGCTCGGTGAGGTTCACCGGCTTGCCGTTCTGCACGTGGTACAGGTAGCCCTGCATCAGGTACTGGCCGTCGGCGCTGGTGTAGAGCATGCGGCCGCCCTTGAGCTGGACCTGGTAGATGCCGTCCAGCGGGCTTTCGCCGATGGATTCGACGGGCAGGCCGAGGTCAAGGCTGGCGAGGGTCTTGCGGATGGCCTGGTCCGGATCGTCGGCAAGGCTGATGGAGCTGACCAGGCCGAGGGCCATGGCCGCGAAAAGGCGGGTCACGCGCATGGTTACTCCTGTGGAGCGGCGACTGTCGGATAGGTGCGAAAGCCTAACACAGAAGGCCTGCCGGGCCGTGCAGAGGAGCCGAACGGTGGCTCGCCGGGGACGGCTGGGCGGTGCTGTGAGGGCTGCGCGGAGGTTGGAGCCGGTGTGAGCGGCCAGGTTCCCTGAAGCAGCCCTCGAAGGATGCAGGCGGCGGCCTTGGGGGGGTGTAGGCAAAAAGCGGGGCGACGCGGAGCAAAGTAAAGCGCAGTGCAAGACGTCCCTGTCGGGGCCACATCGCTCCGTTGAACCCCGGCCCGGCCATCCATGGCCGGTCGTTCGCCGGGGCGACGCGGCGCGCAGCAGAGCGCCTTGCAGGACATCCCTGTCGGGGCCGCATCGCTCAGTTGGGCCCCGGCCCGGCCATCCATGGCCGGTCGTTCGCCGGGGCGACGCGGAGCGAAGTAGAGCGCCGTGCAAGACGTCCCTGTCGAAGCCGCATCGCTCAGTTGGGCCCCGGCCCGGCCATCCATGGCCGGTCGTTCGCCGGGGCGACGCATGCGTCGTCTATTCCGGCTCACCCCCTCGGGTGGTGGCGGGCGTGGAGGTCCTTGAGGCGGGCCTGGGCGATGTGGGTGTAGATCTGCGTGGTGGACAGGTCGGCGTGGCCGAGCAGCATCTGCACCACCCGCAGGTCGGCACCGTGGTTGAGCAGGTGGGTGGCGAAGGCGTGCCGCAGGGTGTGGGGGGACAGGGGCTTGAGGATGCCGGCCACCTTCGCCTGGTGCTTGATGCGGTGCCAGAAGGTCTGCCGGGTCATCTGCTCGCCGCGCAGGCTGGGGAAGAGTACGTCGCTGGGCTTGCCATCCAGCAGGAAGGGCCGCGCTTCGCGGACGTAGCGCTCGATCCAGGCGATGGCTTCCTCGCCCAGCGGCACCAGGCGCTCCTTGCTGCCCTTGCCGAAGACCTTGACCACGCCCTGGCGCAGGTTCACCTGCTCCAGGGTCAGCCCCACCAGTTCGCTGACCCGCAGGCCGCACGCATAGAGCACCTCAAGCATGGCGCGGTCACGCAGGCCGATGGGGTCCTCCAGGTCCGGCACCTCCAGCAGGGCCTCCACATCGGCTTCGGACAGCGACTTGGGCAGCGGCCGGCCCAGCAGCGGCATCTCCACCTGCAGGGTCGGGTCCTCGGCGATCTCGCCCTCGGCCAGCAGGAAGCGGTAGAAGCCTCGCGCGCCGGACAGGAAGCGCGCCGTGGAGCGGGCCTTGTAACCCTGCTCCAGGCGCCAGGCGAGGTGGTCCAGCAATACGTCGCGCCCGGCCTCCGCCAGGTTGCAGCCGCGCTCGTGCAGCCAGCCGTTGAAATGCGCCAGGTCGCTGCGGTAGGCGGAGCGGGTGTGGGGCGAAAGGCCTTTCTCCAGCCAGAGGGCGTCGAGAAAGCGGTCGATCAGGGGGTGGTCGAGTGCAGGCATGGGGAACGCTGGTGGGATGAACGGCGTCTAGTCTTCCACAAGATTCCTGCCCCTCACCAGCGACAAGGAGTCCTGATGGACGAAACCCGCATCCTCCTGGCACTCGGCGGCATCGGCCTGGCCGCGCTGTGCAGCCAGTGGCTGGCCTGGCGCCTGCGCCTGCCGGCGATTCTCTTCCTGTTGCTGTCGGGCATCCTCGCCGGGCCGGTGCTCGGCGTGCTGGACCCGGGCGCGCTGTTCGGCCCCCTGCTCTTCCCGCTGACGTCCCTGGCGGTGGCGCTGATCCTCTTCGAGGGCAGCCTGACGCTGCACCTGTCGGAATGGCGCGAGATCGGCTCGGTGGTCCGCCGCATGGTGACCCTGGGGGCACTGGCGACCTGGGTGGTGATCGCCGTGGCCACACACCTGCTGCTGGGCTTTTCGTGGGAACTGGCGGTGCTGTTCGGCTCGCTGACGCTGGTGACCGGGCCGACGGTGATCGTGCCGATGCTGCGGGTGGTGCGGCCCCGGGCCTCGGTGGCGAACATCCTGCGCTGGGAAGGCATCGTCATCGACCCCATCGGCGCCCTGGCGGCGGTGGTGACCTTCAGCTTCATCGTCAGCCGCGACCAGGGCGGCTGGAGCCAGAGCCTGGCGACCTTCGCCGGGGTGATCGGTTGCGGCACGCTGCTCGGCGTGCTGGGCGGCTGGGCGCTCGGCGTGGTGCTGCGCCGCCACTGGCTGCCGGAGTACCTGCACAACCTGGCAGCGTTGGCGGCGGTGCTGGGTGTGTTCATCGCCTCCAACCTGCTGGTGCACGAGTCGGGCCTGCTGGCAGTGACGCTGATGGGGATGTGGCTGGCGAACATGCGTGGGGTCGATGTGAAGCCGATCCTGCACTTCAAGGAAAACCTCAGCGTGCTGCTGATCTCGGGGCTGTTCATCCTGCTGGCGGCGCGGCTCGACCTGAAGGCGCTGCTGGCCCTGGGGCCGGCCACCCTGGCGCTGCTGGCGGTGATCCAGTTCGTCGCACGGCCGCTGAACATCGGCCTGAGCACCCTGGGCTCGGCTCTGGGCTGGCGCGAGCGGGCGCTGCTGGCGTGGATCGCTCCCCGGGGCATCGTGGCAGCGGCGGTGTCCGCCATCTTCGCCCTGCGCCTGCACGAGCACGGCGACCCGAATGCCCAGTTGCTGGTGCCGCTGACCTTCCTGGTGATCATCGGCACGGTGGTGCTGCAGAGCGCCACCGCCCGCCCCCTCGCGCGCCTGCTGGGGGTGGCCGAGCCCGCACCGGCAGGCTTCCTGATCATCGGTGCCAACCCGGTGGCGCGAGCGCTGGGCAAGGCGCTGAACCAGCTCGGCAGCCGGGTGCTGCTCACCGACTCCAGCTGGGAGAACATCCGCGCGGCGCGCATGGACGGCTTGCCCACCTACTTCGGCAACCCCACCTCCCAGCATGCGGACGCCCACCTGGACCTGGTGGGGCTCGGGCACCTGCTGGCGCTGTCACCCTCCAGCGAGATGAACGCCCTGGCCTGCATGCGCTTTCGTCATGATTTCGCCGAGCCTCGCCGCTTCACCCTGCCCAGCGGGGCGGACAGCCGGCGCAGTGACAAGCACCGCAGCAGCGAGCAGGTTCGCGGCCGTGAGCTGGGCCTGCCGGCACTCACTTATCCACAGTTCGCCAGCCGCCTCGGCCGTGGGGCGGAGATCCGCATCACCACGCTGACGGAGGCCTTCGACTGGCCGGCCTACCAGGCGCTCCACGGGAACCGTGCGACCCTGCTGCTGGCCCGTGACACCCGGGGCTGGGTGCACATCGCCGGGCCTTCGCAGGCACTGGAACCCCAGCCGGGCTGGAGCCTGGTGGCTCTGGTGGACGCCGACACTGTCAGCGATGCGGAGTCATAGACCGATGGCGATGTAAGCCTATCCTTCGTTGGGTGACAGCCTCTTCCCACAAGAGGATGATTCTACCTTGCCACTATCCCTGCCCTGGTCCCGCCCCCATGTCCAACCATCAGAACTCGCGTCTTGGCCAGATCCTGGTCAACAAGGGACTGATCACCACCCAGCAGCTGGATGCTGCCATCAAGGTTCAGCTCACCAGCGACAAACGCCTGGGTGAGCTGCTCATCGAGCAGGGCCTGCTCAGCAAGCGGCAACTGGAGAAGGCGCTCAAGCGCCAGAGCAACCTGCGACTGGCGGCGACGCTGGTGGCGGCACTGCTGAGCCCGTTCCAGATGATCAGCGCCCAGGCCCAGCAACTGCCCAGCGCCATGAGCCAGGACTACGTGCCGCCGGGCATGCAGCCGCTGAGCGAGGCGGAGATGAGCAGCGTCAGCGCCCAGGGCCTGGACGATGTGCTGCAGGGGCTGTTCGTGCAGGCGGAGGCAGGCGACGGCATCGCCACGGTGCAAAGCCTGGCGCGCCTGGTGATGCCGGTGCTGAACAGCCTGGAGGCGGAAACCTCGATGAAGGGCGTGGTCTACGACACCTCACGGCTGACCTCGACGATGAACGCCGACGGTTCCATCAACGTGCGCCTGCCCAGCTCCATCGGCGAGCTGCGCTTCGACAACATCCGCGTGGCCGGCAGCGGCCCGAACGCCGGGAGCTTCGGCAGCCTGACGCTGCACGACATCGACCTCTCCCAGGCGTCCCTGAAGATTGCCATGCGCCCCTGAAGGCAGCCCGCCGACTCAGTCGGCGGGGATTGCCGCTTCCGGCAGCACCGGCACCGGACGCTTGTCGTCGTCGATGGCGACGAAGCTGAACGCGCCGCTGATGGCGCGCTCGCGCCCGGCCTCGTACATCCCTTCGACGAACACCTCGACCTCCACCTTGAGGCTGGTGTTGCCCACCTTCACCACACGCCCGATCAGCTCAACGATGGAGCCGGCCGGTATCGGGTGCTTGAAGTCGATGCGGTCGGTGGAAACCGTCACCAGCGGCAGCCGGCAGAAGCGGGTGGCGCAGATGAAGGACACCTCGTCCATCCAGGCCAGCGCGGTGCCGCCGAACAGGGTGTTGTGGTGGTTGGTGGTCGGCGGGAACACCGCCTTGGTCACACGGCTCTCGGACAAGGCGATGCGCCGTTCTATCTCTCGTTCTCTCGGGGTCATGCCACGACTACCTCGGTGAATCCCACTGTGGCGGCCACGTTTCGGTGACGGCTGGGCTTGCATGTGCACCCTGCGGTATACGCAGGGCCTCCACGCTCCTGTCGATCCTCGGCAGGAGCGCTCTCCCCACGACCAGGCCGGGGGGCGCGGATTATTCCACAGCCACCGCCTCGACGATGGGGTGAGGAGCCGACGACGGGATACCCCTCCCTTGAGAAGATCAGGTTCCGGCAACTGACAACGGTCTTTCCCGAAATCCGGCCCTGTATCAGCCGGGTCTCTCGCCCCTTGCAGGCACTTGCGCCGGACATGCTCGGAATAACCAGAATTTCCGACTTCAGGTAAGTAACGTCCGATCAAAAAGCGGGAAAAACCTGAAACATGCTCATTCCCCCTCCCCCTGCATAGGCCCGACCGGGGCACTGGGATATTTTCTCTGCGCGGCGCCCAGGGTCTGCAATCCAGACCGCCCGCCACCATTAGGAAACGACCATGTGCCTCCGTCTGCTCAAGCCCCTCGTGCTTCTCGCACTCACCGTGCCCCTGCTGGCGCAAGCCGCCTCCCAGTCGATTCCCCTCGGTGCCCGTCCCCTCGCACTGGAAGAGGACATCACCCTGGAACCCGAGGAACGGGCCTGGCTCGCCCAACGCGGTGAGCTGCGGCTGGCCATTGCCGACGACCTGCCCCCCTTCGACATCACGTCCAGCGGCCGCGACTTCGAGGGCATCACTGCCGACGTCGCCGGCCTGCTGTCGCGCCAGTTGCAGGTGCCCGTCCGTGTCGAACGCTACCCCAGTCGGAGCGCAGCCTTGCGTGCAGTGAGCAGTGGCGAGGCCGACCTGCTCAGTGCGTCCAACGACTTCGAAGGCCGCGAACAGGCACTGGCCTTGAGCCTTCCCTATGCACCCGACCAGCCCAGCCTGGTCGCCCGGCAACAGGACAAGCGCGACTGGCCCCGGGATCTGGACAGCCTGCGCATCGCCATCGTCGGCAACTACCTGCCCCTGGACATGGTGCAAAACCGCTATCCGGACGCCATCCTGACGCTCTACCCCTCCACCAGCGCGGCCCTCAACTCGGTGGTCGACGGCGACAACGACCTGTACCTGGGGGATCTGGTCAGTGCGAACTACCAGATCAACCAGGTCTATGACGACCACCTGCACATCGTCCGCCTGGCCGACCTGAAGGCCAGCGGCATCAGCTTCGCCAGCGCACGCGGCAACACCCGCCTGCTGGCGCTGGTGAACAAGGTCCTGCAGCGCTTGCCCACGGGCAACCGCACGCCGCTGATCAAGCGCTGGAGCGGCGGCGCCAGCCCGAGCCTGCTGGACCCGGAACTGCCGTTCACCGAAGAGGAGCGCGCCTGGCTGGCGGCGCATCCGGTCATACGCGTCGCCACCTACGGCAACTACGCGCCGGTGTCGTTCTTCGACAATGAGGGCAACTACCACGGCATCACGGCCGACATCCTCGACCAGATCCGCATCCGCACCGGCCTGCGCTTCGAGATCGTCCGCACTCCCCAGCCCGAAGACATGATGAATGCCGTGCTGAACGGCGAAGCCGACATCGTCGGCGCTGACGGCATAGCCCGCATCCGCCAGCGCGACATGGCCTATTCGCGCCCCTACATGCACGTGCCGTTCGCCACCATCACCCTCAACGACGCGAAGTCCCCGTCCCGACTCAGCGAGTTGCACGGCCAGCGCCTGGCGGTGATCCGCGGCTACTTCCTCAACGACTACATCCGCAGCCGCTACCCCGGTGTTCGCCTGGTGGAGACCAGCTCGCTGCTGGACTGCCTGGTGGCAGTCGCCAACGGCGAGGCGGAGGGCGCCGTGATGTCCACCATCGTCGCCGAGTACTACATCCGCCGGATGTTCCCGGAGCAGCTGCGCATCTCCGAACTCATCGACGTACCCCAGGAAAGCATCGCCTTCGCCATGCGCAAGGAGGACACCCTGCTGCAGTCCATCCTCGACAAGGCAACCGCTGCCATCCCGCCGGATGAGCTGGCGGTGCTGGTCAAGCAACGATGGCGTTCGAACGTCGAGATCAGCGGCACGCGCAGCACCGTGAACCGTGAGCTGATCATGCAGATCCTCTCAATTTCGGGGCTCCTGCTGCTGGTGTCGCTGGGCTGGATCCTCTACCTCAGGCGCCAGATCGGCCGCCGGAAGAAAGCCGAGCAAGCCCTCAACGACCAGTTCCACCTGATGGAGGCACTGGTCAACGGTACGCCGCACCCGATCTACGTTCGCGATCGCGACGGTCACCTGCTGATGTGCAATGACAACTACCTGCAGGCCCTGGCCCTCCGGCGCGAGGACGTGATCGGGCAACCGCCGCCCGCCGCCAAGCTGGGCAGCGAGAGGCAGCGCCAGACGCTGCTGGACGACTACCGCAAGGTGACCGAGTCCGGCGTGCCGTTGCGCTGCGACCGGGAGCTGTACAGCCAGGCCGGCCCCCTCAGCATCTATCACTGGATCGAGCCGTACCGGGATTTCCGTGGTGAGATCAAGGGCGTGGTCAGCGGCTGGATCGACATCAGCGAGCGCCTGCAACTGGTGGAGGACCTGCAGGCCGCCAAGGAGCGGGCCGATGACGCCAACCGAGCCAAGAGCACTTTCCTGGCCACCATGAGCCACGAGATCCGCACGCCGATGAACGCCGTGATCGGCATGCTGGAACTGGCCCTCGAACGGGCCGACCAGGGCCAGTGGGACCGCGCCGCCATCGAGATCGCCCACGGCTCCGCGCGGGACCTCCTGGAGCTCATCGGCAACATCCTCGACATCGCCCGCATCGAATCGGGGCGTCTCAGCCTGTCGCCGGTGCGCAGCAACCTGCGGGAGCAGGCGGAAGCGGTGATCCGGGTGTTCGACGGCCTGGCCCGGCAGAAGAACCTGCGCCTGACCCTGGAGTTCGACCACCGCGCAGGTGGCGACGTACTGGTCGACCCGGTGCGCTTCCGCCAGATCCTCACCAACCTGGTGGGCAACGCCATCAAGTTCACCGACGCCGGCGGGGTCTCCATCGACATCCAGGCACAACCGCGCCCGGACAAGCGCCTGGGCATCCTGCTCAAGGTCGAGGACAGCGGCCGCGGCATCTCCGACGAGGACCAGGCACAGCTGTTCCAGGCCTTCAGCCAGGGCAGCGTAGGCGCCGACGAGGCACGCCGGGGCACCGGCCTGGGCCTGGTGATCTGTCGCGTGCTTTGCGAAATGATGGGCGGCACCATCCGCCTCGAAAGCGAACTGGGCCGGGGCACCTGCATCTGGGTGGAGCTGGACCTGCTGGAGCTGGACCCGCTCCCCCGCCACGCCCGCCAGGAGGAAGAAGACGCCCCCGTGGCACGGCAGGTGCCGCTGGACGTGCTGGTGGTGGACGACAACCCCGCGAACCGCGAACTGCTCAAGCAGCAGCTGACCTTCCTCGGCCACCGCGTCACCGAGGCGGTGGACGGCCGCGACGGGCTGGACCACTGGAGCAAAGGGCACTTCGACCTGGTGATCAGCGACTGCAACATGCCGGTGATGAACGGCTACGCCCTGGCCCGCGCCGTGCGGGAGGAAGAAGCCCGCCGGGAAAGCGGACGGGTGCACTTCATCGGCTACACCGCCAACGCCCAGAGCGAGGAACACGAGCGCTGCCGCAAGGCGGGCATGGACGCCTGCCTGTTCAAACCCATCAGCCTGCGTCAACTGGCCCGGCAACTGGCCACCCTGCAGCCTTCACAGGCGCTGGAACCCCTTGAGATGCCGGAGCTTCCGGCACTGCCGACGACACACCCGGAGGGCCTCTTCGGCATGAAGGAATTCCTGCAACTGGCCGGCAGCGACCCGGCACTGCGCCAGCGCCTGCTGGACACCTTGCTGACTGCCAATCGCGAGGACCTCGATCAGTTGCATCGCAGCCTGGGTGAGAAAGACTGGGAGGAAGTCGCCGCAGCCGCCCACAAGATCAAGGGCGCCGCGCGGATCGTCCATGCACAGCCCCTGGTCAGCTGTTGCGAGGCCCTGGAAGAAGCCTGGGAAGGTCGGCAGCCCGAGGACGTGATGGAGCAGCTCGCCCACGACGTCACCCGGGAAGTCGAACGCCTGGAGCAGGCACTGCTGGAGTTCTGCGCCGAGCCGGTATGAGCCCCGCCCCAACGGCGTGCCGATGGCCGCCTCGGGGGGTGGCTACCTACCAACCCGGCACGCCGACGTGATGAGCGCCGGCGGTCAACCGCCTACAACCAGGCAAACAACGCCAGATGACGATAAGGCTCATTCGCTACGACAAGAGCCAACCCCCGACTCCCACTGCCACTTCCCCACAGGCTCGAACACCCTGCCTACCCGAGTGCCTGCATATCGCTTTCTGCAGGGCAACAAAAAGCCCGCCGCGGTTTCCCGGGGCGGGCCTTTTGCTGTGGAAGCGGGTCTTAGACCAGCTTCTCCTTGATGCGAGCAGCCTTGCCGGACAGGTCGCGGAGGTAGTACAGCTTGGCCTTGCGCACGTCGCCGCGGCGCTTGACGGTCAGGCTGTCAACCAGGGGGGAGTAGGTCTGGAAGGTACGCTCGACGCCAACGCCGTTGGAGATCTTGCGTACGGTGAAGGCGCTGTTCAGGCCGCGGTTACGCTTGCCGATGACCACACCTTCGAAGGCCTGCAGACGGGAACGCTCGCCTTCCTTCACCTTCACTTGCACGATCACGGTGTCGCCAGGGGCGAACGCCGGGATCTCTTTGTTCATTTGTTCAGCTTCGATCTGCTGAATGATCTTGTTGGTCATCGCTGTGCTCCTAAGACAGGCCTTTCGGGCGTGCCATCGATACGTTAACTATCGTCCCGCTGGCGGATGTACTCCTCCAGCAGCTTTTTCTCTTCTCCAGAAAGCGAGCGGCAATCCAGAAGATCGGCCCGACGTTCCCAGGTGCGCCCAAGCGCCTGCTGCAAACGCCATCGCCGGATGTGTTCGTGGTTGCCGCTGAGCAGCACTTCAGGAACACGCTTATCCGCGTACACCTCAGGTCGGGTGTAGTGAGGACAATCGAGCAGGCCGTCCGTGAACGAGTCCTCCTCGGCGGAGTCCGCGTGGCCCAGCGCGCCGGGCAGCAATCGCGTTACCGCGTCGATCAGCACCATGGCCGGCAGCTCACCGCCGGACAGGACGTAATCGCCAATCGACCATTCCTCGTCGACATGCGTCTCGATGAAACGCTCGTCAATGCCTTCGTAGCGACCGGCGATGAGGATGAGGGCTTCCTCCTGCGCCAGTTCGCGCACGGCCGCCTGCTTCAGCTGGCGCCCCTGCGGCGAAAGGTAGATCACCTTCGCCCGATCTCCCGCTGCGGCCTTGGCGGCTGCCAGTGCCCGCTCCAGCGGTTCGATCTTCATCACCATCCCGGGACCACCACCGAAAGGCCGATCATCCACCGTCTGGTGGCGATCCTCGGTGAAGCTCCTTGGGTTCCAGCAATTGAGCTTCAGGAGCCCCTGCTTGACCGCGCGGCTGGTGATGCCGTACTCGCTGATGGCGGCGAACATCTCCGGGAAGATGCTGATGACTTCGACCTGCATGCTTTTCATGTCATGCGGCTCAGAAGTCGGCGTCCCAGTCCACCCTCATTTCACCCGCATCCAGATCGATCGCTTGCACGCATTGCTCCGTGTAGGGCAACAGGCGTTCGCGGTCATCCAGGCTGCCGGTGCAGGGCTTGACCACCATCACGTCGTTGGCGCCGGTCTCCAGCAGATGATCGACCTTGCCGAGCAGCTGCCCGTCCTGGTTGATCACGGAGAGACCTTCCAACTGGTGCCAGTAGAACTCGTCTTCCTCAAGTTCAGGCAGCTCGCTTTCGGGAACACGGATTTCAAAACCCGCGTAGGTCCTGGCGACATCGCGGTCGTCCAGCCCTTTCAGCTTCACTACCAGGAACTTGCCTTGGACACGTCCGCCGGCAACTTCGACTTGCTTGACCTCGCCGTCACGCGTGAGCGTCCAGCGGGGGTAATCGAGCACGTTATCCAGTGGATCCGTGAAGGAATACACCTTCACCTCGCCACGTACGCCGTGCACCGAGAAAATCTTGCCGAGAACGATCAGTTCATCGGCGGCGGCCGGCGTCGCGCTCATGGGAGTTGCTTAGGCAGCAGCCTTGGCAGCTTCCTTCAGCAGCTGAGCAACGCGCTCAGACGGCTGGGCGCCTTGGCTCAGCCAGTAGCTGACGCGCTCCTGGTTGACGGACAGCTTGACTTCGGAACCCTGGGCAACCGGGTTGAAGAAACCGATGCGCTCAACAAAGCGGCCATCGCGCGCGTTGCGGCTGTTGGTCACGGTCAGGTGGTAGAAGGGGCGCTTCTTGGAGCCGCCACGGGCAAGACGGATGGTTACCATTGAACTTCGTTCCTGTAGGTCGGTGCTTTTCAAGCGTGTGTGCACACATGGGCCATGGGCCCGAAAGGCCGCATATTCTAAGGATTATCCGGCCGAATGCAAATCTGTTTGTACGCGCCACCTGTCGGTGGCCCCGAAAGCCGCGCCCCGGGCGGGGCCTGGAGGCGCTGGCGCCTCACCACGGCTGACGGAGAGGACCGCTGGCGCGGTCTTACATCTTCGGCATGCCGCCGGGGAACATGCCGCCCATGCCACGCATCATGCGCGACAGGCCGCCCTTGGCGGTGACCTTCTTCATCATCTTCTGCATCTGCTTGTGCTGCTTGATGAGTCGACCGACGTCCTGCACCTGGGTGCCGGAGCCGAGGGCAATGCGGCGCTTGCGCGAGCCGCTGATCATTTCGGGATCACGGCGCTCGGCGGGCGTCATGGAGTTGATGATGGCTTCCATCTGCTTGAACTGCTTCTCGGCGGCATTCTGCGCCCCCCCCATCTGGGAGAGGTTGACGCCACCGAGCATGGGCAGCTTGTCCATGAGGCTGCCGAGGCCGCCCATGTTCTTCATCTGTTGCAGCTGGTCACGGAAGTCTTCGAGGTCGAAGCCTTTGCCCTTCTTGATCTTCTTGGCGAGCTTCTCGGCCTTCTCGCGGTCGAGGCCCTGCTCGGCCTGTTCGATCAGGCTGAGCACGTCGCCCATGCCGAGGATGCGCGACGCCACGCGATCGGGGTGGAACGGATCGAGCGCTTCGCTCTTCTCGCCCATGCCGAGGAATTTGATCGGTTTGCCGGTGATGGCGCGAACCGACAGGGCAGCACCGCCACGGGCGTCACCGTCGACCTTGGTCAGCACCACGCCGGTCAGCGGCAGCGCATCGTTGAAGGCCTTTGCGGTGTTGGCCGCGTCCTGGCCGGTCATGGCGTCGACCACGAACAGGGTCTCCACCGGCTTGATCGCCGCGTGGACCTGCTTGATCTCCTCCATCATCTCGCCGTCGACGTGCAGGCGACCGGCGGTGTCGACGATGACCACGTCGATGAACTTCAGCTTGGCTTCGCGGATCGCCGCCTGGGCGATGTCCACCGGCTTCTGGCTGGTGTCGGAGGGGAAGAAGGTCACCTCCAGGTCATTGGCCAGGGTTTCCAGTTGCTTGATCGCCGCCGGGCGGTAGACGTCGGCGGATACCACCAGGACCGACTTCTTCTTGCGCTCCTTGAGGAAGCGCGCGAGCTTGCCGACGGTGGTGGTCTTGCCCGCGCCCTGCAGGCCGGCCATGAGGATGACCGCCGGCGGTGCGGCATTCAGCGCCAGGTCTTCGTTGGCGGCGCCCATCAGGTCGACCAGCTCGGCCTGGACGATCTTCACGAAGGCCTGGCCCGGGGTCAGGCTCTTGGAGACCTCGGTCCCGACCGCGCGCTCCTTGACCTTGTTGACGAAGTCCTTGACGACGGGCAGCGCCACGTCGGCTTCGAGCAACGCCATGCGCACTTCGCGCAGGGTGTCCTTGATATTGTCCTCGGTCAGCTTGGCCTTGCCGGTGACGTGGCGCAGCGTCTGCGAGAGGCGGTCTGTGAGATTTTCGAACATGCGCGATCCTTTCAGGCCCTGGAGGCCCCGGGTGAGCTTGCGGCAGGCGGCGGAGTATAGCGAAGAGCGGGCGGCGCCGACACCGCCAGCGGTCTTTCGTGAGCACGCCGTTCTGTGCCACACTCAGCGCCTTTCGGGCTTGCCTTACAAGGACTTATGCACCCTCTGCTGCCCAGCCTCCTGGCTGCCTTCCTCTATGTAGGCGGCGCCATCCACCAGGGCCTTCGCCTGCGCGAGCGCAAGACGCCGGACAAGCGCATGCTCGCCGTGCTCGGCCTGCTGGCCCTGATCAGCCACGCCACCGCGCTGTTCTTCCAGCTCATCGCCCCGGCCGGCCTGACCCTCGACTTCTTCAACGCCGCGAGCCTCATCGCCGCCGCCGTGATCGGCCTCACACTCCTGGCCTGCAGCCGCATGCCGGTGGAGAACCTGCTCCTGCTGTTGTATCCGCTTGGCGCGCTCACGGTGCTGCTGGCGATCTTCGTGCCCTCGGGCACGGTGCAGCCGATCGACGAGGAGCCGGGCATCCTCGCCCACATCCTGCTGTCGATCCTGGCCTACGGCATGTTGACCATCGCCGTGTTCCAGTCGCTGCTGCTGCTGCTCCAGGACCACCAGCTCAAGCACAAGCACCCGTCCGGGCTGATCCGCAACTTCCCCGCCCTGCAAACCATGGAAAGCCTGCTGTTCGGCTTCCTCTGGGCCGGCTGGGGCCTGCTGTCGCTGTCACTGATCTCGGGCTGGCTGTTCGTCGAGAACCTCTTCGCCCAGCACCTGGCGCACAAGACCATCCTTTCCTGCTTCGCCTGGGTGGTGTTCGCCGTGCTGCTCTGGGGCCGCCACCAGCTGGGTTGGCGTGGCCACAAGGCGATCCGCTGGACCCTGGCGGGCTTCTGCCTGCTGATGCTGGCCTACTTCGGCAGCAAGCTGGTCCGCGAATTCATCCTGCACATCTGAGATGCCCGCCCCCGGCCTCCTCCTTGGCCTGATCCTCGGCCTGCTGATCGCCTCGGCAGGCGCCTGGGTGCTGGCGCGCCGCAAGCCGGCTCCCGAGCGCATCCAGGAAGACGAGAGCCCCCAGCAACGCCTGCCCCACGAGCTGACCCGCGCCCTGCAACGGGTCACCATCAGCGAGATCATGGTTCCGCGCAGCGAGATCCAGGGCATCGACATCGCCCAGTCGCCGGAGCGCATCCTGGAACAACTGCGGGCCACCACCCACACCCGCCTGCCGGTGTACCGCGAGGACATCAACCAGGTGGAAGGCATGCTGCACATGCGCCAGGTGGCGCGGCTGCTGCCCAAGACCGGGATCACCGCCGACGAGTTGCTCGGCGTGTGCCGCGAAACCTACTTCATCCCCGAGAGCACGCCCTTGCTGACCCAGCTGGTGAACTTCCAGAAGGAGCAGCGCCGCGTCGCCATCGTGGTCGACGAATACGGCGATGTGATCGGCCTGGTGAGCCTGGAGGACATCTTCCAGGAGCTGATCGGCGAGTTCGGCAGCCTGGAGGACTTCGCCCCCACCCGCACCATTACCCCGGCCGAGGACGGCAGCTACGAACTCGATGGCAGCCTGCACCTGCGCGAGCTCAACCGCCTGCTCGGCTGGCACCTGCCGTGCGACGGCCCCAAGACCCTCAATGGCCTGATCACCGAAGCCCTGGAACAACTGCCCGATGCCAGCGCCTGCCTGAAGATCGGCCGCTACCGCCTGGAAATCCTCGAATCCGGCGAGAACCGGATCCAGCGTGTGCGCGCCTGGCGAACCTGACCGCCTTGCCGGCTTTTTCCCGGCCTTTCTATAATCGCCCTCGGCTCATCCAGCCCCTCTCGCGCACCGGCTACCCGCCCCCGCCACGGCCAGACCCGGCCACCTGAGACCACCCTGCCCTGTCGCCACCCGCCGCAACGGAGCAGTCGCAAGGCCCTGAAGCCGGCTATCCGCCGACCTCGCCCCAGCCCCTCAGTCCACACGCCAATACCAGGGGCGTCGCCCGTGCCGACGCCCGCCAGGGGACAACCGCATGACTTCCACTGCCTGCACCGAGACTCCGGCCACCACGCCTCCCGCGAACTCACCCGCCCGCGTCGCCACGGCCAGCTTCATCGGCACGGCCATCGAGTTCTACGACTTCTATATCTACGCCACCGCCGCCGCCCTGGTAATCGGCCCGGTGTTCTTCCCCCAGGGCTCGCCGACGGCGCAGATGCTTTCGGCCTTCCTCACCTTCGGCATCGCCTTCCTCGCGCGGCCGCTGGGCTCGGCCCTGTTCGGGCACTTCGGCGACCGTATCGGACGCAAGTCGACCCTGGTGGCCTCCCTGCTGCTGATGGGTGTGTCCACCACCCTGATCGGTGTGCTGCCCGGCTACGACAGCATCGGCGCCTGGGCACCGATCCTGCTGTGCCTGCTGCGCTTCGGCCAGGGCCTGGGGCTGGGGGGCGAATGGGGCGGTGCGGCGCTGCTGGCCACCGAGAACGCGCCACCGGGCAAGCGCGCCTGGTTCGGCATGTTCCCGCAACTCGGCCCCTCCATCGGTTTCCTCGCCGCCAACGGCCTGTTCCTCTCCCTGGCTCTACTGCTCAGTGACGAGCAGTTCCGGGCCTGGGGCTGGCGCATTCCCTTCCTGCTCAGTGCCGTGCTGGTGATGGTCGGTCTCTATGTGCGCCTGAAGCTGGAGGAAACCCCGGTCTTCGCCCAGGCCCTGGCCCAGCATCGCCAGGTGAAGCTGCCGGTGGTGGAAGCCTTTGCCGGCCACTGGCGCCCGATCCTGCTGGGCGCCCTGGCGATGGTGGTGTGCTACGCGCTGTTCTACATCTCCACGGTGTTTTCCCTCAGCCACGGCGTGGCGAGCCTCGGCTACAGCCGCGAGAGCTTCCTCGGCATGCTGTGCTTCGCGGTGCTGTTCATGGCGGCGGCCACCCCGCTCTCGGCCTGGCTCAGCGACCGCTTCGGGCGCAAGCCGGTGCTGATCGGCGGCTGCGTGCTGGCGATCCTCTCCGGTTTCTCCATGGAGCCACTGCTGACCCAGGGCTCCACCCTTTCGGTGACCCTGTTCCTCAGCCTGGAGCTGTTCCTGATGGGGGTGACCTTCGCCCCCATGGGCGCGCTGCTGCCCGAGCTGTTTCCCACCCCGGTGCGCTACACCGGCGCGTCGGCGGCCTACAACCTGGGGGGCATCGTGGGCGCTTCGGTGGCGCCGTTCTTCGCCCAGAAGCTGGTCAGCCTTGGCGGCCTGTCATGGGTGGGGGGCTATGTATCGGCAGCGGCGCTGCTCAGTCTGCTGGCGGTGCTGTGCCTGAAGGAGACTCGCGACCGGGACCTCTCCGGCCCGCGTTAACCGGCTGCCGCAGCCAAGGGCGGTTGCGGCACCATCTCGAGCCACAGGCGGTCGGCCAGCAGGCCGGCCCAGATCTCGCAGCCCAGCTCGGACGGGTGGTAGCCGTCGATCGCCAGGTAGTCGGAGCGCATCGCCAGGGTGGCGGTGCAATGAAGGGCGCCCATGGGGCTGGTCGTCTCCGCCAGCACCCGGTCCATCAAACGCGCACGCCAGCCCAGCAGCAGGCGCAACGGCCAGGGCAAGGCCCGGAAGTGACCGAGCGGCGGCACGGCGGAAAACGCCACGCAGGCGCCACGCTGGAGGAAGGGCCTGCCCAGCCCTTCCAGCGCCTGGCGCCAGCGGGATCGCGAAGTGAAATGGGTGGTGTCGTTGACGCCGAAGGCCATCACCACCAGGTCGGGTGCCTCGTCGACCACCTGCGGCAACAGGCGCTCGCAGGCCTCCACGGCGGTGATGCCGTTCTCCCCACAGGCCCGCCAGGCTACCGGGCGCTCCAGGCGGCGCGACAGCGCATTGGCCAGTTGCCCCGGAAGTGCCCGTTCGAGCAGGTCGACTCCGACACCCGCGACGGTGGACTCGCCGATCACCAGCAGCCGCAGCGGTTCACCGGCGAACCCCGCGCCCGCCACCCCCTGCTCGGGGCCTGCTGCCGGCGGCAGGCGCAGAGCGGTGCGCCGGGTATGCAGGGCGAGGGGCAGCATGAGGGGCATCAGCGTGATCGCCGATGCCCACCAGAGTGCCCCGGCCCAGCGGCTCACAGCTTGACGTCGACCGACTGGGCGGAACGGGTCGCCTTGGCGCGGGCCAGGTCGGTGGACTCGTCACGCGCCAGGGCTACGCCCATGCGGCGCTGGCCATCGACTTCCGGCTTGCCGAACAGGCGCAGCGCGGTGTCCGGCTCGCTCAGTGCGGCGGCGAGGTTGCCGAAGCTGACTTCGCCGGACTTGCCTTCCACCAGGATGACGGCGGAAGCCGACGGCCCCTGCTGGCGGATGGCCGGGATCGGCAGGCCGAGGATGGCGCGCGCGTGCAGGGCGAACTCGGAGAGGTCCTGGGAGATAAGGGTCACCAGGCCGGTGTCATGGGGGCGCGGCGAGACTTCGCTGAACCACACCTGGTCGCCCTTTACGAACAGTTCGACGCCGAACAGGCCACGGCCGCCCAGTGCCTCGGTCACGGCCTTGGCCACGCGCTCGGACTCGGCCAGTGCCTTCGGGCTCATGGCCTGGGGTTGCCAGGACTCGTGGTAGTCGCCCTTCACCTGGCGGTGGCCGATGGGCGCGCAGAAGGTGGTGCCGCCGATGTGGCGCACGGTGAGCAGGGTGATCTCGTAGTCGAAGTCGATGAAGCCCTCGACGATGACCCGGCCCTTGCCAGCCCGGCCGCCTTCCTGGGCGTAGTCCCAGGCGGTCTGCAGGTCGGCGTCGCTCTTCAGCACGGACTGGCCCTTGCCGGAGGAGCTCATGATCGGCTTGACCACGCAGGGGTAGCCGACGCTGGCCACGGCGGCGCGGTAGTCCTCGAAGGTGTCGGCGAAGTGGTAGGGCGAGGTGGGCAGGCCCAGTTCCTCGGCCGCCAGGCGGCGGATGCCCTCGCGGTTCATGGTCAGCTGCGCGGCACGGGCAGTGGGAATGACGGTGTAGCCCTCGGCCTCCAGCTCCACCAGGGTGGCGGTGGCGATGGCTTCGATCTCCGGCACGATGTAGTGCGGCTTTTCCAGCTCGATGACACGGCGCAGGGCCTCGCCGTCCAGCATGCTGATGACGTGGCTGCGGTGGGCGACCTGCATGGCCGGTGCGTTCTCGTAGCGGTCCACGGCGATGACTTCAACGCCCAGGCGTTGCAGTTCGATCACCACTTCCTTGCCCAGCTCGCCAGAGCCGCAGAGCAGTACACGGGTCGCGCTCGGCGACAGCGGGGTTCCAATACGGGGCATCGGTGTTTCCTCGAAGGATGAAGAGTCGGTGAGGCGCCGGCGCGACCGGCGCCTGGAAGGGTCAGGCCATCAACTGGCCCTTGTCGCGCGCGCGCTCCAGGCAGCGGGCCAGGACCTCGCGGCGCTCGGTGTTGTCCATGCGCCCCCAGCGGCTGATTTCATCAATGCTGCGCTGGCACCCGAGGCAGGTATCGTCATCGTCCAGCGCACAGACGTGTACGCAAGGGGACGGTACGGGGCGTTCGATTTCCATCAGTCTTCCTGTTCGACCAGCTCGCGGGCATAGCGCTGGGCGTTGTGTACGTAGTGGGCGGCACTGGCTTCGAGCATTTTCTTCTGTGGCTCGGTCAGCTCACGGACGATTTTACCGGGAGAGCCCATCACCAGCGAGCCATCGGGTATTTCCTTGCCCTCGGCGATCAGCGCGTTGGCGCCGATGATGCAGTACTTGCCGATCTTCGCCCCGTTGAGGATCACCGCATTGATGCCGACCAGGCTGTAGTCACCGACCGTGCAGCCGTGGAGCATGGCGTTATGACCGACGGTGACCCCCTTGCCGAGGGTCAGCGGGTAGCCCATGTCGGTGTGCATCACCGCGCCGTCCTGCACGTTGCTGTGCTCGCCGATGTGGATCAGCTCGTTGTCGCCGCGCAGCACGGCACCGAACCAGACGCTGGCGCCCGCATCCAGGCGCACCTTGCCAATCACCGAGGCGTCGGGGGCGATCCAGCTGTCGGGATGGGTTTCGACACGGGCGTTGCCCAGGCGGTATTTCATCAGGCGCTCCTGTATGCGGGACTCAGGTGAGTTTGACGAAGGACTCCGGCGGCTCACGCAGCTCGATGCCGGCATCGAAGATGAGGTTGACCAGCTCCACCACCATGATCGCGGTGAGGCCCCAGATCTTGTACCCGTCGTAGTGATAGCTGGGCACGTACCAGCTCTGCCCGAGGTAGTCGATGCGGTGGGTGACCTCGCGGGGGTCATCACGGAAGAACGACAGCGGCACGCTGAACACCGAGTCGATCTCGCCCCGGTTGGCGTGGTACTCGACGTAATCGGGCACCAGCCCGACATAGGGCGTGACCTTGATGCCGTGGCGGGACACCAGGGTGCTCAAGGGCCCGACCACTTCCACCAGGCCTGGCGGCAGGCCGATCTCCTCTTCCGCCTCGCGCAGGGCGGTGTGGATCAGGTCGCGGTCCTCGGGGTCACGTCGTCCGCCGGGAAAGGCCACCTCGCCGCCATGGGTGGACAAGCCACTGGCGCGCAGGGTCAGGATCAGTTCGGGGTCGTCGCTGCGGGTCACCGGCACCAGCACCGCCGCTTCGGGAAAGCTGCGCTCGATGGGCAGGTCGGTGGGGGAATGGCTCCGCACCCGGCGGAGAAGCTCATCCAGCATGGAAGGTCTCGGTCTCTTGTTGTGCCGGGCATCATGGCACGAACCGCCAGGGGCCCCCAAGCCCCGTTCCGCCCTTCGATCCGGCCACCCGCCCCGCTTGCCGAGCCCCTGGCCGGCGCGCCAAGATGACGACCTCCAACCGAGGGCCCCCGATGAAGTTCTGCAGCCAGTGCGGCACCCCCGTGGTGCAACGCATCCCCCAGGGCGACAACCGCCTGCGTCACGTCTGCGATGCCTGCGACACGGTGCACTACCAGAACCCGCGCATCGTCTCCGGCTGCCTGCCGGTCTGGGGCCAGCAGGTGCTGCTGTGCCGCCGGGCCATCGAGCCCCGCCGTGGCTACTGGACGCTGCCGGCCGGCTTCATGGAGAACGGCGAGACCATGGAACAGGCCGCCGCCCGGGAAACCGCCGAGGAGGCCTGCGCCCGGGTCCACAACCTGCGCCTGTACACGCTGTTCGACCTGCCCCACATCAGCCAGGTCTACACCCTGTTCCTCGCCGACCTCACCGACCTGGACTTCGCCGCCGGCGAGGAAAGCCTTGAGGTGCGGCTGTTCCACGAGCACGAGATCCCTTGGTCCGAGCTGGCTTTTCCCACTGTGGGCCGTACCTTAGAATGCTTCTTCGCCGACCGGGTGCAGCAGGTCTACCCGGTGCGCAACGAACCGCTGGCCCCTCTGGTGGCCCATGACAAGAAAGCCTGATCGCTGCCAACACGTGTTCCCGGGGATGCTGTAGATGCGCTGGATGCTCCTAGCCTTTGTTTTCCTGTTCACCACCCTTTCCCACGCCAGCGCTGCACCCGCCCTGGGCGGCAAGCCCATCGACAAGGTGCTGGTGGTGAAGTCCGAGCGCAAGCTGCTGCTCATGAATCGCGGCGACATCCTCAAGAGCTACCGCATCTCCCTGGGCAAGCAGCCCAACGGGCCGAAGCTGCGCGAGGGCGACCAGCGCACCCCCGAGGGCTTCTACTGGATCGACTGGCGCAAGACCAGCGACAAGTACAACCTGGCCATGCACATCTCCTACCCCAACGCCCGCGACGCCAAACTGGCCCGCGAGAAGGGCGTGCCCCCGGGCGGCATGATCATGATCCACGGCACCCCGCTGGACGAGGAGTACCCCGAGTGGTACTTCCACACCCTCGACTGGACCGAAGGCTGCATCGCCATGAAGAACGCCGACATGCGCGAGATCTGGAGCCTGGTGAAGGACGGGACGCTGATCGAGATCCGCCCCTGAGCCCAGCCCCAATAGAAAAGGCGCCTTGAAGGCGCCTTTTTCATGCCTGGTCGAGCAGCTCAAAACACCAGGTCCGACAACCGCCACACCTCGAAGGCCGGGGTCTCGTAGGGATGGGCCTTCTTCAGGGCCCGCACCGCATCGTGGATCAGCTCGTCGGCCACCACCATCTCCACCTTCCACTCGGGCAGGTGCTCGACCTGCCCCACCTGGCCGATGAACGGATCGGCACCGTCGAGGGGCCTGAACTGCCCCTGACCCAGGGCCTGCCAGGAGCAGCTGTCATAGGCGCCGATGCGCCCTCCACCCGCTGCGAAGACCGCCTGCTTGACGGGTTCGACATGGGACTCCGGCACATAGAAGCACAGCTTGTACATCAATAACTCCGTCAGGAAATTACAGGCTGGACAGTGATGGCACGATGATGCCACTTAATCGAGGCCGTCCGCCAAGATTTTATGAATCCGTGGAATCGACCCGCCATTCGACTAACGGGAAGGTGTCGCGTTCAGCCGGGTCCGGAAAAAACGACGGTTCACCGTCCGGCCCAGAAGCGCCGCCAACGCGCCTTGAAACCGACGGCTTCGGGCGCATGGCTGCCATCGCACCAGGGCAGGCGACGGGATCGACCACAACGACAGAGCAGGAGGATACGCGGGCGTTCGGCCTGGAAGGCGAGCCCTTGTCGACAATCGAGGGGACAGTCGGGAAGCCGGGGCGAATGCCCACAGCGGCAGAGCAGGAGGCGCACGCCAGGCTCGACCTGGCGCACTTCGGGCAGCCTGCCCTCCTCCCCCGGGGCCGGGAGAGGAGGACCGGCAGGGTCGTCAGTCGACCCAGACACGCGCGTTGCGGAACATGCGCATCCAGCCGGCGTCTTCCTGCCACTCGTCCGGGCGCCAGGAGTTCTGCACGGCGCGGAACACGCGCTCCGGGTGCGGCATCATGATGGTCACGCGGCCGTCGCGGCTGGTGAGGCCGGTGATGCCACGGGGCGAGCCGTTGGGGTTGGCCGGGTAGCTCTCGGTGACCTTGCCGTGGTTGTCGACAAAGCGCAGGGACACGCAACCGGACAGGTCCGCTTCCAGCAGGGCTTCCTCGCTCTCGAACTCGGCATGGCCTTCACCGTGGGCGATGGCGATGGGCATGCGCGAACCGGCCATGCCACGCAGGAAGATCGAGGCCGACTCCTGCACCTGCACCATGGCGACGCGCGCCTCGAACTGCTCCGAGCGGTTGCGCACGAAGTGCGGCCAGAACTCGGTGCCGGGGATCAGCTCGTGCAGGTTGGACATCATCTGGCAACCGTTGCACACGCCCAGGGCGAAGCTGTCCTTGCGCTCGAAGAAGGCCTGGAAGCCATCGCGGGCACGGGCGTTGAAGAGGATGGACTTGGCCCAGCCCTCGCCGGCGCCGAGCACGTCGCCGTAGGAGAAGCCACCGCAGGCCACCAGGCCCTTGAAGTCTTCGAGGCTGATGCGACCGGCGAGGATGTCGCTCATGTGCACGTCGATGGCCGAGAAGCCGGCACGGTCGAACGCCGCTGCCATCTCCACCTGGCCGTTGACGCCCTGCTCACGCAGGATCGCCACCTGGGGACGCACACCCTTCTTGATGTAGGGCGCAGCGATGTCCTGGTTGACGTCGAAGGACAGCTTGGCGCTCAGGCCGGGGTTCTCTTCGTCGAGGAGAACGTCGAACTCCTGGTCGGCACACACGGCGTTGTCCCGCAGGCGCTGGATCTGGTAGCTGGTCTCGGCCCACTGGCGCTGCAGCATGCGGCGCTCGCCGGTGAAGACCGCCTCGCCATTGAAGGCGATGGCGACGCTGGCACTGTTGAGCGGACGGCCGATCACCGCCACGCAATCGCCCAGGCCGGCAGCGCTGAACTGGGCCAGCACCTCGGCGGTGGCGCCCTGCTGGACCTGGATGACGGCACCCAGCTCCTCGTTGAACAGCACGGCCGGCAGCTCGGCGGCGGCATCGGCCAGGGCGTCCAGTTGCAGGTCCAGACCACAGTGGCCGGCGAAGGCCATTTCCAGCACGGTGGTCATCAGGCCACCGTCGGAACGGTCGTGGTAGGCCAGCAGCAGGCCGTCCTGGTTCAGGCCCTGGATCACCGCGAAGAAGGCCTTCAGGTCCTCGGCATCATCCACGTCCGGCGCGGCCTGGCCGAGCTTGGCGTAGGTCTGGGCGAGGATCGAGCCGCCCATGCGGTTCTGGCCACGGCCCAGGTCGATGAGGATCAGGTCGGTGTCACCCTTGTCCAGGCGCAGCTGCGGGGTCAGGGTGCGGCGCACGTCCTGCACCGGGGCGAAGCCGGAGATGACCAGGGACAGCGGCGAGGTGACGGACTTGTCCACACCCTCGTCCTGCCAGCGGGTCTTCATGGACATGGAGTCCTTGCCCACCGGGATGGTGATGCCCAGCGCAGGGCACAGCTCCATGCCCACGGCCTTGACCGTGTCGTACAGGCGCGCGTCTTCGCCGGGGTGGCCGGCAGCGGCCATCCAGTTGGCGGACAGCTTGATGTCGGAAAGCTTCTCGATGCGTGCCGCCGCCAGGTTGGTGATGGCCTCGCCGACGGCCATGCGGCCGGACGCCGGGGCATCCAGCAGGGCCAGCGGGGTGCGCTCGCCCATGGCCATGGCTTCGCCGGTGTAGACGTCGAAGCTGGTGGCGGTCACGGCGCAGTCGGCCACCGGCACCTGCCAGGGGCCGACCATCTGGTCGCGGGCCACCAGGCCGGTGATGGTGCGGTCGCCGATGGTGATCAGGAAGCTCTTGCTGGCCACGGCCGGGTGGCGCAGCACGCGGGACACGGCGTCTTCCAGCGCAACGGTGGTGGCGTCGAAGTCATCGCCCTGCTCGGCTTCACGGGTGACGCTGCGGTGCATGCGCGGCGGCTTGCCCAGCAGCACGTTGAGCGGCATGTCCACCGGCTTGTTGCCGAAGTGGCTGTCGGCCACGGTGAGGTGCGGCTCCTCGATGGCCTCGCCGACCACCGCGAAGGGGCAGCGCTCGCGTTCGCAGATGGCCTTGAAGCGCTCGAAGTCAGCGGCGTCGACCGAGAGCACATAGCGCTCCTGGGACTCGTTGCACCAGATTTCCAGCGGGCTCATGCCCGGCTCGTCGTTGGGCACGGCGCGCAGTTCGAAGCGACCACCACGACCGCCGTCGTTGATCAGCTCCGGCAGGGCGTTGGAGATGCCGCCGGCACCCACGTCGTGGATGAACTTGATGGGGTTCTCGGCGCCCAGCTGCCAGCAGCGGTCGATCACTTCCTGGCAGCGACGCTCCATCTCGGGGTTGTCGCGTTGCACGGAGGCGAAGTCCAGGTCGGCGGAGCTGGCGCCCGTGGCCATGGAGGACGCGGCGCCACCACCCAGGCCGATGAGCATGGCCGGGCCACCGAGGACGATCAGCTTGGCGCCGATGGAGATCTCGGCCTTCTGCACGTGGTCCGCACGGATGTTGCCCATGCCGCCAGCCAGCATGATCGGCTTGTGGTAGCCACGCACTTCTTCGCCACGTGGCGACTGGACCGCCTGCTCGAAGGTGCGGAAGTAGCCGTTCAGCGCAGGGCGGCCGAATTCGTTGTTGAATGCGGCACCGCCCAGCGGGCCCTCGATCATGATGTCCAGCGCGGTGACGATGCGCTCGGGCTTGCCGTAGGGCTTCTCCCAGGGCTGTTCAAAGCCGGGGATCTGCAGGTTGGAAACGGTGAAGCCGGTCAGGCCCGCCTTCGGCTTGGCACCGCGACCGGTGGCGCCTTCGTCACGGATCTCGCCACCGGAGCCGGTGGAGGCACCGGGGAACGGGGCGATGGCGGTCGGGTGGTTGTGGGTCTCCACCTTCATCAGGATATGCACGGGCTCTTCGGTCGCGCCGTACTGGCGGGTGGCCGGGTCGGGGAAGAAGCGGCCGGCGGTGAAGCCCTCGATGACCGACGCGTTGTCCTTGTAGGCGGACAGCACGCCTTCGCGGTTCATCTCGTAGGTGTTCTTGATCATGCCGAACAGGCTCTTCTCCTGCGCCTGGCCGTCGATGTCCCAGCTGGCGTTGAAGATCTTGTGGCGGCAGTGCTCGGAGTTGGCCTGGGCGAACATCATCAGCTCGACGTCATGGGGGTTGCGCCCCATTTCGTTGAAGCTCTTCACCAGGTAATCGATCTCGTCATCGGCCAGGGCCAGGCCCAGCTCGACGTTGGCCTTCTCCAGGGCGGCGCGACCGCCACCCAGGACGTCCACCACGGTGAGCGGCTTGGGCTCGGCATGGCTGAACAGGGCGGACGCGGCTTCCAGCTCGCCCAGCACCAGTTGGGTCATGCGGTCGTGCAGGACGCTGGCAATCAGTTGTGCATCGGCGTCCGACAGCTGGCCGGCGACGTAATAGGCGATGCCGCGCTCGATGCGCTGGATCTTCGCCAGGCCGCAGTTGCGGGCGATGTCGGTGGCCTTGCTGGACCAGGGCGAAATGGTGCCGAAACGCGGGACCACCAGGAACAGGCGCCCTGCGGGCTCCTGCACCGGTACGCTCGGCCCGTACTGGAGCAGCCGTGCCAGCACCTTCTCCTCAGCGGCGTCGAGCACGCCGGTGACTTCGGCAAAGTGGGCGAACTCGGCGTACAGACCGGAGACGGCGGGTACCTTCTGGGTCAGTTGCTCGAGCAGTTTGCCGTGACGGAAGGCGGAAAGGGCGGGGGCACCGCGCAGGATCAACATCGTCGGGACAGCCTCTGGGAAGGGGTGTACTTGGAGGCCGTGCATTCTAGCCTAAAGGACCTCTTTTCGGCACCTTCGACAAGGCGGGACGACAGCAGGCTCTGAGGACGCTGTATTCCCCGTCCCACGGCGCCTCAAGCCGTTTCGGTTAGCAGAGAAGAATCTCGCTGTCGAGATATGGCAAGAAACGGCGTTTGCGTATACTGCGCCGATGTTCACCCCACCCGTGTTCCGCACGCGCCGTGCCCTGTGGCTGATGGCGACCGGAATCCTCCTGCTGCTCGGCGGCTGCAAACAGCCCAATACCCTCGAGCGCATCCAGGAGGAGGGCGTCCTACGCGTGGTCACCCGCAACAGCCCGGCCACCTACTTCCAGGACCGCAACGGCGAAACCGGTTTCGAGTACGAACTGGTCAAGCGCTTCGCCGATGACCTGGGCGTGCGCCTGGAAATCGAGACCGCCGACAACATCGACGACCTCTTCGGCCGCCTCGGCCAGGCCAAGGGCCCGGTGCTGGCCGCCGCCGGCCTGGTGGCCAGCGATGCCCGCCAGCGCCAGGTGCGCTTTTCCCACCCGTACCTGGAGGTCACCCCCCAGGTCATCTACCGCAACGGCGAACGCCGCCCTACCCGCCCGGAAGACCTGGTGGGCCAGCGCATCCTCGTGCTCAAGGGCAGCAGCCATGCCGAACAGCTCGCCGCCCTCAAGGCCCAGTACCCGGAGCTGAACTACGAGGAATCCGACGAAGTCGAGATCGTCGACCTGCTGCGCATGGTGGATGAAGGCCAGATCGACCTGACCCTGGTGGACTCCAACGAACTGGCCATGAACCAGGTCTACTTCCCCAACGTGCGCGTCGCCTTCGACCTGGGCGACGCCAGCAACCTGGCCTGGGCCGTCGCCCCCGGCGAAGACAACAGCCTGCTCGACCAGGTCAACGGCTTCCTCGACAAGGCCAAGCAGAACGGCACCCTGCAGCGCCTGAAGGATCGCTACTACGGCCATGTCGACGTCCTTGGCTACGTCGGCGCCTACACCTTCGCCAAGCACCTGCAGCAACGCTTGCCCAAGTACGAACAGCACTTCCGCCAGGCCTCCCAGAGCAACCAGGTGGACTGGCGCCTGCTGGCCGCCATCGGCTACCAGGAGTCGCTCTGGCAGCCCACCGCCACCTCCAAGACCGGCGTGCGCGGCCTGATGATGCTGACCCAGGACACCGCCAAGGCCATGGGCGTGTCCAACCGGCTGGACGCCCGCCAGAGCATCGGCGGCGGCAGCAAGTACTTCGCTATGATCAAGGAAGGCCTCTCGGACGACCTCAAGGAGCCGGATCGCACCTGGTTCGCCCTGGCCGCCTACAACATCGGCATCGCCCACCTGGGCGACGCCCGCAAGCTGGCGGAAGCCGAAGGCCTGAACCCCAACAAGTGGCTCGACGTGAAGCAGATGCTGCCGCGCCTCTCGCAGAAGCAGTGGTACCGCAAGACCCGCTACGGCTATGCACGGGGCGGCGAGACGGTGCAGTTCGTGCAGAACATCCGCCGCTACTACGACATCCTCACCTGGGTGACCCAGCCGCAGATGGAAGGCACCGAAGTGGCCGAGGGCAGTCTCCATGTGCCGGGCATCGACAAGACGCCGCCGGCGGACGGTGCCAACGAGAAGCTCTGATACTCGAACCGCCCCCACAAAAAAGCCCGGCAGATGCCGGGCTTTCTCGTACCTGGGGCCTTACCAACCCGAAGGCAGCAGGTTCAGCGCGCTGCAGATCGCATAGGCCGCGCTGGCCAGGTAGATCATCACGATCACCACCTGGATGGCCGGGTGGGCGATCCAGCCACAGGACCAGGCCGGCTGCAGGTCACCCTGGCGGCGGGCCGAGCGCAGCATCAGGATCGGCATGATGGAGAGGATCACCCCACTGAAGGCACCGGCGAAGTACAGGGCGTTCACGAAGCCGACCATGCCGCTGTACGCGAGCACGAAGGGCGGCACGCAGACGATGCCCAGCACCACCAGGCGGGTCTTGGGCTGGGACTCGGAGCCGAGGGCATGGAACTTGTCGAAGATGTTGGTCAGGAAGCTGCCGCCCAGGCCCCAGTAGGAGGTGAGCATGGCGCACAGGGCGAAGGTGTTGGCGGTGTAGAACGCCCACTGGCCCAGCGCCTCGCCCCAGGCCAGGGTGGCCACCTCGGTCTGGCCGTCCAGGCCGGTCAGGGCGATCACCGACATCGGCACGATGGCCAGCAGGCAGAAGGTCAGCACCATACCGGTGATCACCGCCTTCGGCAGTTGCTCCGGCGCATGGCTGAACCCTCGGGCCATTTCCGGGACGATGTACTGCGCGGAGAAGCAGAACACGGCGATGTTGAACACCGGCACCATGTAGATCCAGTCACCTTCCAGCAGGCGCGCCACGTCGGTGTGCTCGTTGAGCAGGGTCGCCACCACCAGCAGTACGATCATGCTGACCATGCCGATGCTGATGAACTTCTCGCCCTTGCCGATGGCACCCAGGCCCAGGTAGAGCACCAGCGCAGCCGGAATGAAGAACACCAGGCTGCCCACCGCCGGGCTGATGCCGAGGAAGGCCGCGAGGATCTTGCCGCTGCCGCTCATGTAGGCGATCAGTGCACCGATGCTGTTGACCGCCACCGACAGGAAGATCGCCCAGGAGCCGAACGAGCCCACGTAGCGCTGGGCCAGGCCGCTCAACTGGGAGTGGGTGCGGGTGCGCAGGGCCGTCTCGGAGACGTAGAGCATGGAGATGGTGGTGAACACGCCGGCCACCGCCAGCCACAGCAACAGCGGCATGAAGCCGGCCTTGCGGCTGGCGTAGGCCATGGACAGCACGCCGGCGCCGATGTTGGTGCCCACGATCATGGCCACCGCTTCGAGGAAGGTCAGTCGCTTGACCTCCAGCCCGGACGCATCGACTGCGCCCTCTTCCGCCGCCCCGAGGTGGGACCGCACTTGCGTTTCACTCATCACAGCACCCTCGACAACATTCAACGGATCAGGAGGGCCACACCGAACTGCCACGGCCTTGCGTCATCGTCGAAAACGGGCACTGCGGGACAACGGTACTGCGGGCGCCTCCTGGCAATGCAACCTCCCAGCTCGATTCACCAAAGAACCGCTCTAGGACGCCACTTCTGGCGGCCGCGCACCTTACCACAGCATTTCTGTAGGACAAGGCTGACAGCCTGCGACCTTGGTCGCAGGCCCTCAGCTCTCCCGACGGGCGGCGCGCCGGGCCTGGAAGAAACCGGACAGCAGTTCGCTGCAGGCCTCCCACAGCACCCCGCCTTCCACCAGCACCCGGTGATTGAGGAAGGCCTGCTCGAAGAACTGGCCACGGCTGATCGCCACCCCGGCCTTCGGCTCGGTGGCACCGTAGACCACCCGGGCGATCCGCGAGTGGACGATGAGCCCGGCGCACATGCTGCAGGGCTCCAGGGTGACGTAGAGGGTGGCCCCCACCAGCCGGTAGTTCTCCAGCGCCTGGGCCGCGTCGCGGATCGCCACCATCTCGGCATGGGCACTGGGGTCGTGGCGGGAAATGGGGCAGTTGAAGCCGCGCCCAACCACCTGCCCGTCGTGCACCACCACCGCGCCCACGGGCACCTCGCCCAGGGCCGCACCCTCGGCGGCCAGGACCAGCGCTTCCTGCATGAAGCGCTCGTCCTGGCTGCGGTCGATGAACATCGGCTGGCGCACGGTCAGGCCACCTCGATAGCGGCCATCAGGCCGGTTTCCATGTGGTCGATCACGTGGCAGTGGAACATCCACACACCGGGGTTATCCGCCACCAGCGCGATGCGCGCGGTCTCGTTCTTGCCCAGCAGGTAGGTGTCGGTGAAGTACGGGATGATCGACTTGCGGTCCGAATCCAGCACCTTGAAGGACATGCCGTGCAGGTGGATGGGGTGCAGGTACTGGGCCATGTTGCGCAGCTCGAAGATGTAGTGCCCCCCCTTCTTCAGGGTCGCGATGGGCCGGTCGGCGCAGGTCTTGTCGTTGATGTCCCAGGCCTTGCCGTTGATCTGCCAGTAGTTGCTGGGCTTGCCGGCAGCGCTGACCAGGGTGGCCGCCCACTCGAAGCGGAAGCTCAGCGTCTCGGCCTTGGCCAGGTCGGGCTCGGGAATCGGGTTCGGCGGCAGTGCAGCCGGCCAGTCACCGGCCGGCTCGTTGCTCGGCACGCTGCGCAGGGTGGCCAGGCGCAGCGGCCCGTTGCGCATGGACAGCTCCTGCCCCGCCTCCGGCACCTTGATGCCCAGCTCGATGCGCATGCCCGGGCCCAGCCAGTATTCCTTGCCCAGCGGGCGCGGCTCGATGGGGTGGCCGTCCAGGGCGTAGATGCGCACCTCGGCACCCGGCAGGTTGAGCCGGTAGGTGATGGTGCTGTCCAGGTTCAGCAGGCGCAGGCGAACCACCTGCCCGGCCGGCAGGTCGAGGGTCGGCGTGGGCTTGCCGTTGATGGTGGTGAGCCGGCCCCGGGTGCCTTCGCGCGCGGCCTCGCGGGGCACGCTGAAGGCGGTGAAAGCGCCTTCCTGATCCACATGCCAGGTCTTCAGCGAGAGCACCTGTTCATGACGGAAGCCGGACGGCTCGCGCTCCTCGACGATCAACGGCCCGACCAGCCCGCGCCCGAGCTGCACCGCACTGGACTCGTGGGGGTGGTACCAGAAGCTGCCGGCATCGTCGGTGCGGAAGCGGTAGTCGAAGTATTCGCCCGGCAACACCGGCAACTGCGACACATAGGGCACGCCGTCCATCTCCAGCGGCAGGCGGATGCCATGCCAGTGAACGGTGGTGGGCTCGTCCAGCTTGTTGATGAAGCGCACCCGCAGCCAGTCGCCCTGGCGCGAGCGCAGTTCCACGCCCGGCGCCTGGCCGCCATAGCCCCAGGCGGGGGTGGTGTGGCCGGGGACCAGTTCGAGGTCGAAGGGGGCGGCGATCAGTTCGTAATCGTGGGTCTTGGCATCGAGGGAACGGCCCAGCCAATAGCGGGCGGCGCCACCGGCACCAAGGCCGACCACGCCGAGGCCGACGAGGCCACCGAGAATCTGTCTGCGGGTGAATGACACGGGTGCAGGCTCCTGTCAGTAAGGCATCGGGCCCATCAGGCGTTACGCGGCCACTCTGTTGGCGGCCTCATCATCGCGGCCCGGGGGCCGCTCGCAGGTCGCGCATTTTCGCACAGCCCTCCCCTTGCGGGGCGGCCGCCCGCCGTGGCGCGATGCCACAGCGGGATCAGCCACGGCGCCCGAGGTAGGCGCGCGTGGTGAGCAGGTACACCGGCAGGCCGGACACCAGCACGATCAGCGCCGCATAGGGCGCCGCCGCGGCGTATTCCAGGTTGGCCGTGTGCGACCACACGGCGGTCGCCAGGGTGTCCAGCCCGGTGGGGCCGAGGATCAGGGTGGCGGTCAGCTCCTTCATGCAATCGAGGAACACCAGCACGAAGCCGGCACCGATGGCCGGGAAGATGATCGGCAAGGTCACCCGCAGGAAGGCCAGGAACGGCGTCTGACCCAGGGTCCGGGCGGCTTCCTCCAGTTGTGGCGAGGCCTTCTCCAGGGCCACCCGCAACGGCGACTGGGCCATGGGCATGAACAGCAGGGCGTAGGCCACCAGCAACAACAGGGTGGTCTGGTACAGCGACGGCGCATAGCCCAGTGCGAAGAACACCAGGGACAACGCAATGACCAGCCCCGGCAGCGCATGCAGCAGGTACGGCAGGCGATCCGCCAGGCGCGCCAGGCGCCCGTGGTAGCGCACCACCACCAGGCACACCGGCAGGGCCAGCAGGCAGCTGATCAGCGCCCCGCCGAAGGAAAGATAGAGGGACGAGCCGAGGGTGCGGAGGATGTCACCGAGCGGGAAGGCGGCGGAGCTGCCTTCATGAATCCAGAAGCCCAGGGTCACCAGCGGCACCAGCGAACCCACCACCACCAGGGCCACCAATACCCCCTGCACCAGCCAGTCCCAGTGCCCCAGGCGCACCGGCGCGATGCGCCGCGCCACGCCCTGCCCGGTGCGTGCATGGCCACGGCCACGCAGGCGCAGCTCCAGGCCCATCAGCAGCATGCACAAGGCCAGTAGCAGGGCGGAGAGCATCGCCGCGTTGGCGTTGCTGAACTCCAGTTCGAACTGTTGATAGATGGCGGTGGTGAAGGTCTGGTAGCGCATGATCGACGGCGCGCCGAACTCCACCAGCATGTGCAGCGCCACCAGCAGGCTGGTGCCCATCAGCACCGGGCGCAGCAGCGGCAGGGTCACCCGCCAGAACACCTGGCGCCGGGTGTAGCCGAGCATGCGCGCGGACTCTTCCAGGGCCGGGTCGAGGTTACGCAGGGTGGCCATCACCGGCAGGTACACCAGCGGGTACTTGGACAGCACCATCACCAGCACCGTGCCCCACAGCCCCTCGAACAGCGGGCTGAGGGAAATCCAGCTGAAGCCGGCGACGAAGGCCGGGATGGCGAACGGCAGGCAGAGCAGCACGTTCCACTGCCGGCGACCGCGCAGGTCGCTGCGCTCCACGCACCAGGCCAGCGCCAGGCCGAGCAGCGCGCAGCCGGCGGTGACCGCCACCATCAGCTTCAGGGTGTTGCCCAGCAGGTGGAACACGAAGGGCCGCCACAGCAGCTGCCAGGCGGTGTGCCAGCCGGACTCCCAGCTGCGCACCGCCACGTAGAACAGTGGCAGGGCCGCCACCAGCAGCAGCGCCATGACCGGCACCTGCAGCCAGATCGGCGGCGCGCGCCGCCGGCGGCTGGGCACCAGCGAGGGTGTGTCCGGCAGCGCCGGGTCGACGGCTTCGGCGTGCATCAGTTCAGCCCGACCTCGCGTTCGAGTTCCAGGGCGTCCTCGGCCAGGCCGATGTCGGAGGCGCTGAGTTTCGGCGGGCGCAGCTGGTCGTAGGGCTTGAGCAGCGGATCAGCCGGCACCTTCGGGTTCACCGGGTATTCGGCCGACTGGCTGAGGATGGCCTTCTGGCCTTCTTCGCTGAGCATGAAGGCCACGAACTGCTGGGCCTCCTTCGGGTGCTTGCTGGCCTTCACCACGGCCACGCCGGACACGCTGGCCAGGCCGCCGGCATCGCCATCGGCGAAGTAGTGCAGCTTGCTGTTCAGCTCGCCCTTCTCCTTCTTCAGCGCCATCCAGTAGTAGCTGTTGATCAGGGCGGCGGCGACTTCGCCATTCTCCACCGCCTTCATGGCGATGACGTTGTTGGTGTAGGTGGAGCCGAAGGCTTTCAGGCCGGTCAGCCACTCCTCGGCCTTCTCGCGGCCCTGCAGCTTGATGATCGCGGCCACCTGGCCGAGGAACTCACCGCTGCTGGGTACGAAGGCGATCTTGCCGCTCCACTCCGGATCGGCGACATCGAGCACGCTCTGCGGCAGGGGCTGGTCGCCCAGCTCCTTGGGGTTGTAGGCCAGCACGCGGACCCGGGAGGTGACACCGATCCAGTGGCCAGCAGGGTCGGCGTACTGCGGCTCGACCTGCTTGAGCAGTGCCTCGTCCACCTTGGCCAGCAGACCCTGGTTGGCCAGCTTGATCAGCGGCGGCGCTTCCTCGGTGTAGATGATGTCGGCGGGCGAGCGCTCGCCTTCCTCGGCGATCTGGTTGGCCAACTGGCCACCACCACCCTTGCGGATGCGCACCTGGATGCCGGTGGCCTTGGTGAAGGCCTCGGCCACGGCCTTGCCGGTGGCTTCGTGCTGCCCGTTGTAGAGGGTCAGGGTCACTGCGTCATCGGCGCGGGCCGCCAGCGGCAGCAGCAGGCCGAGGGACAGCAGGCCGGCGCCACAGGCGCGGGCCAACGCAGTTGCGAGACGTACCGACATGTAACCACTCCTCTGAACTCAGCAATGATCTGTAATGATTATACGGATCAACTGCTGCTCATTCTCAAGAAATGTCTGCGACACAAGGCATCAGGCGAGGGACGGTCGCAGGGCCACCACACGAAAAAGGCGCGGATCGCCTGAGCGGTCCGCGCCTTCGTTCATCCAGCGATCAGGGGAGCTGGATCACTCCCACTCGATGGTCGCCGGCGGCTTGCTCGACACGTCGTAGGTGACGCGGGAGATGCCTTCGATCTCGTTGATGATGCGGTTGGAAACCTTCTCCAGCAGCTCGTAGGGCAGGTGCGCCCAGCGCGCGGTCATGAAGTCGATGGTTTCCACGGCGCGCAGGGCGACGACCCAGGCGTAGCGACGGCCGTCACCGACCACGCCCACGGATTTCACCGGCTGGAACACCACGAAGGCCTGGCTGGTCTTGTGGTACCAGTCGAAGGCACGCAGCTCCTCGATGAAGATGTGGTCGGCGCGACGCAGCAGGTCGGCGTACTCCTTCTTCACCTCGCCGAGGATGCGCACGCCCAGACCCGGGCCCGGGAACGGGTGGCGGTAGACCATGTCGTAGGGCAGGCCCAGTTCGAGGCCGATCTTGCGCACCTCGTCCTTGAACAGCTCGCGCAGCGGCTCGACCAGTTCGAACTGCATGTCTTCCGGAAGGCCGCCGACGTTGTGGTGGGACTTGATCACGTGGGCCTTGCCGGTCTTGGCGCCGGCCGACTCGATCACGTCCGGGTAGATGGTGCCCTGGGCGAGGAACTTCACGTCCTGCAGCTTGGTGGCTTCCTCATCGAAGACCTCGATGAAGGTGCGGCCGATGATCTTGCGCTTCTCTTCCGGGTCGGCAACGCCGGCCAGGCGGCCCAGGAACTTGTCCTCGGCGTTGGCGCGGATGACCTTCACGCCCATGTTCTCGGCGAACATGGCCATCACCTGGTCACCTTCGTGCAGGCGCAGCAGGCCGTTGTCGACGAAGACGCAGGTCAGTTGGTCGCCGATGGCCTTGTGCAGCAGGGCCGCGACCACGGAGGAGTCGACGCCGCCGGACAGGCCCAGCAGCACCTTGTTGCTGCCCACCTGGGCGCGCACGGTGGCGATGGCGTCTTCGACGATGTTCGACGGGGTCCACAGCGCGGCGCAGCCGCAGATGTCCAGCACGAAACGGGAAAGGATGCGGCCGCCCTGCTTGGTGTGGGTCACTTCCGGGTGGAACTGCACGCCGTAGTAGGCACGGGCGTCATCGGCCATGGCGGCGATGGGGCAGCTCGGGGTGCTGGCGAGGATGTGGAAACCCTCGGGCATGGCGGTGACCTTGTCGCCGTGGCTCATCCACACGTCCAGGCCCAGCAGGCCGTCCGCGTCGACGTGATCTTCGATGCCGTCCAGCAGGCGCGCCTTGCCGACCACGTCGACACGGGCGTAGCCGAATTCGCGCAGGTCGGAACCCTGCACCTTGCCACCCAGTTGCTCGGCCATGGTCTGCATGCCGTAGCAGATGCCGAACAGCGGGACGTTGAGGTCGAACACCGCCTGCGGGGCGCGCGGGCTGTTGGCCTCATGCACCGACTCCGGGCCGCCGGCAAGGATGATGCCCTTGGGCGCGAAGGCGCGGATGGCATCGTTTTCCATGTCGAACGGGTGGATCTCGCAGTACACGCCGATCTCGCGAACGCGGCGGGCGATCAGTTGGGTGTACTGGGAACCGAAGTCGAGGATCAGGATGCGGTGAGCGTGGATGTCTTGATGAGCCATGTGCTTCCCCTGGGAAAGTGGCTGAAACGCTGAAGGCTGAAGGCTGGACGAAACCCTGTCCGTCCAGCCCCCAGCCTCCAGCTCCAGTGAAGTGTCAGTTAGCCGACCCGGTAGTTCGGCGCTTCCTTGGTGATCTGCACGTCATGCACGTGGGACTCGGCCATGCCGGCACCGGTGATGCGCACGAACTGCGGCTTGGTGCGCATCTCTTCGACGGTGGCGCAGCCGGTGTAGCCCATGGAGGCGCGCAGGCCGCCCATCAGCTGGTGGACGATGGCGGTCAGGCTGCCCTTGTACGGCACGCGGCCTTCGATGCCTTCCGGCACCAGCTTCTCGGCACCGGCGGCGGAGTCCTGGAAGTAGCGGTCGGACGAGCCCTGGGACTGCGCCATGGCACCCAGCGAACCCATGCCGCGGTAGGCCTTGTAGGAGCGGCCCTGGAACAGCTCGACCTCGCCCGGCGCCTCTTCGGTACCGGCGAACATGGAGCCCATCATCACGCAGGACGCGCCGGCCACGATGGCCTTGGACAGGTCGCCGGAGAAGCGGATGCCGCCGTCGGCGATCAGCGGAACGCCAGTGCCGGCCAGAGCGGCGGCAACGTTGGCGATGGCGGAGATCTGCGGTACGCCGACGCCGGCGACGATACGGGTGGTGCAGATGGAGCCCGGGCCGATGCCGACCTTGACCGCATCGGCGCCGGCCTCAGCCAGGGCCTTGGCGGCTTCGCCGGTGGCGATGTTGCCGCCGATCACCTGGACTTGCGGGTAGGTTTCCTTGACCCAGCGAACGCGGTCGATCACGCCCTTGGAGTGGCCGTGGGCAGTGTCCACCACCACCACGTCGACGCCTGCGGCAACCAGGGCTGCGACGCGCTCGCCGGTGTCGGCGCCGGTGCCGACCGCTGCGCCGACGCGCAGGCGGCCCTGCTCGTCCTTGGAGGCCAGCGGGTAGGTCTTGGCCTTCTCGATGTCACGGAAGGTGACCAGACCACGCAGGTAGAAGTTCTCGTCCACCACCAGCATCTTCTCGATGCGGTTCTCGTAGAGCTTGGCCTTGATGTCGTCCAGCGGGGTGCCCTCGTGGACGGTGACCAGTTTGTCCTTGGGGGTCATGATCGCTGCCACGGTGTCGCCGACGTTCGGCTTCACGCGCAGGTCGCGACCGGTGACGATGCCGACCAGCTCGCCCTCTTCCACCACCGGGAAGCCGGAGAAGCCGCACTCGCGGGCGATCTGCAGCAGTTCGAGGATCTTGGTGGAAGGGGTGACGGTGACCGGGTCACGGACGATGGCGGTCTCGTGACGCTTGACCTTGCGGACCTCGGAAGCCTGCTGCTCGATGGTCATGTTCTTGTGAACGATGCCGATGCCGCCTTCCTGAGCCATGGCGATGGCCAGCCGGGCTTCGGTCACGGTATCCATCGCGGCGGATACCAGGGGAATGTTCAGTTCGATGCCACGGGTCAGTCGGGTCTTGAGACTGACGTCCTTCGGCAGGACCTCGGAATACCCCGGGATCAGGAGTACGTCGTCGAAGGTAAGGGCTTCTTGGCTGATGCGCAGCATGGCGGGGGCTCCCAGGCGGGAAAATTGGAAGCGCGGCATTATATCCCAGCTGCGCACGGGCGCTCAATTGGCCATCACACACCGACGACAGGTCTCATGCCTGCGTCAGATAACGCGCCACCAGCGCCACCCCACTGCACAGCACCAGCCAGGTCACCAGCCGGACGAACGCCTCCCGCGACAGGCGCAACGTCACCCGCCGCCCCACCCACAACCCGGCGGCCATCCCCGGCAGCAGGCACAGGGCGATCAGCAGCAACGAGGCATCGGCATAGAAGCCCGCCAGCAGGAACAACCCCAGGCGGACGAAGGTGCTGCACCCGATCAGCGCGCTCTGGGTGGCGCGGATCTGCTCCTTCGCCTCCAGCCGCCCGCTCAGGTAGAGGGAATAGAGGAAGCCGCCACTGCCGAACAAGGCCCCGAACAAACCGCCGAACAGCCCGAACGGCACCACCCAGCCCACCGCCATCGGCGCACGGCGCACCGGCTGGAGGAACAGCGAATACACGGCATAGAGGCAGACGAACACACCCAGCAGCAGCATCAACAGCTCCGAGCGCAAGGTCGCCAGGCCATAGACCCCTACCCCGCAGCCCAACGCCATCAAGGGCAGCAGCCGGCGCAACTCGCTACCCGACACCGACCTACGCGCCGGCAGCCAGTTGCCGAACGAGGCGGTGAAATCCAGCAGCACCAGCAACGGGATCACCTGGGACAACGGCAGCCAACCCACCAGCAAGGGCGCGGCCACCAGTGCCGTGCCGAACCCGGCGATGCCGAAGACCACATAGGCCAGCGCGATGACACCCTCCAGCAGCAGCCACTCCAGTGGCGTGAACGGCAGCGCCCCCAACAGCTCGAACAGGTGCATGAACGACTCCTTACGAAAAACAGGTGGACTCTAGCGAGCACGCCTGCCATCTCACCAATACAATCCAAGACCTCTCTCTATCTCGAAAAGGCATGGATTGATGGTCTCCCTTCGCCAACTGCGCTACTTCGTGGAAATCGTCGACGCCGGCAGCCTCAGCCGTGCGGCGGAGCGCCTGTTCATCGCCCAATCGGCCCTGAGCCGCCAACTGCGGGAACTGGAGGACGACCTGGGCACCGAACTGCTGCTGCGCGGGCCGCGCCAGGTGACGCTGACCGAAGCCGGCCAGGCCTTCCTGCCCCGGGCCCGGCGCCTGCTGCTGGACCTGGAAGCCGCCAGCGACCTGGCCCGCCAGGTCGGCCAGGGGCAGCACGGCAGCCTGCGCCTGGGCCACTCCAGCTCCGTGCCGCTTATCGCCCCGCTGCAGGCGGCACTGTGCAGCTACCTGGAAGCGCACCCCGGCGTCAGCCTCGAACTCATTCAGCAATCCTCCGAACAGCAACTGGCGGACCTGCGCGAAGGACGCCTGGACGCCTGCCTGCTGCGCATGCCGGTCCTGCGCCAGCACCCCGGGTTGAGCCTCCGCCCGCTGTACCGCGAGCCCCTGCTGCTGGCGGTGGCCGTCGACCACCCACTGGCGCGACGCAACGGGCCGGTGCCCCTGGCCGATCTGCGTGAAGAAGCCTTCGTCTCCATCCCCCACCTGCAACGGGGCGGGCTGAGCTACCGCGCCGCCGAACTGTGCCTGCGGGAAGGCTTCTTTCCCCGTGCCGCGCGGGTGGTGTCGCGCAAGACCAGCCAACTGCACCTGATCGAAGCCGGCCTTGGCGTGGCCCTGGTGGCGGCCTCCATGAGCCGCATCGCCCCTGCCGACGTGCGCTTCCTGCCGCTGGCCGATCCCCAGGCCGACAGCGAGGTCGCCCTGGCCTGGCGCAGCGAGACCCGCGCCCTGAACCGGGGCCTGGTGGAGCACCTCTGCCAGCACCTCGCCAGCGACCCGACCACCGCCGATTGACGAGGCCGGCGGGGCGGGTAAGCTGCGCGCCCTCGTCCACCGGAGCCGGCCATGGAAACCCGTCAGCTGATCATCGTTCCCCAGGTCTCCAGCGTGCCCGGCCACCAGGTCCTGGCCGGGCGCCTGCTGCGCTGGCTGGTGCAGAGCGGCGTGGTCGAGGCGGTCCCGAGCGCCTTCGGCCGGGGCGGCAACCGCGCGCTGCACGCCCCCGCTGCCGGTGCCCGCCGCGTGGTGGAACATCCCGAGCGCCTGCCTATCGGCCAGCCGGGCTGCGGCCTGGAGATCGTCGACAAGCGCTGCATCTATACCCCGGTGCGCGGTTTCCTCAGCGAGGCTGGCTGCCCGGAATGCCGCCGGGAGATCGGCGAGCCGCTGTTCGACAGCCTGGAAGCCTGGTGGCCGGGCGAGACCGACAACTTCACCTGCCCCAAATGCGGCTTCGAGGACGACATCAACGGCTTCCTCTACCTGCAGCCCTGCGGCTTCTCCAACCTGGCCTTCATCTTCAACCACTGGGTAGAGGCCGGCTTCACCCGCGCCTTCCTCGACGGCTTCGCCGACCGCCTGGGTTTCCCCGTGCGCGTGGTGCGCGTCGAAGACTGACGCGTGCGCATTGGCGCCATCCCCGTGCGCCCGTATCATCCCGCGCCATGTACAAGGACCCCTTCCAACGGCTGGGCCTCGATCGCGAGGTGCTGACCGTCAGCCAACTGAACCAGCGTGCCCGCCACCTGCTGGAGGACGTGTTCCCCCAGGTCTGGGTGGAAGGCGAGATCTCCAACCTCGCCCGGCCCGCATCCGGCCACCTCTATTTCACCCTCAAGGACAGCCAGGCCCAGGTGCGCTGTGCGCTGTTCCGGCAGAACGCCCTCAAGGTGCGCCAGGCCCTGCGTGACGGGCTGGCGGTGAAGGTGCGGGGCAAGGTCTCGCTGTTCGAAGGCCGTGGCGACTACCAGATGATCGCCGACGCCGTTGAGCCAGCCGGTGACGGCGCCCTGCGCCTGGCCTTCGAAGCGCTCAAGGAGAAGCTCGCCGGCGAGGGCCTGTTCGCCACCGAGCGCAAGCGCCCGCTGCCGGCACACCCCCAGCGCGTGGGCATCGTCACCTCCCCCACCGGCGCGGTGATCCGCGACATCATCAGCGTGTTCCGCCGCCGTGCGCCCCAGGTCAGCCTGACCCTGGTGCCCACCGCCGTGCAGGGCCGTGAAGCCACCGCGCAGATCGTCCGCGCCCTGGCCCTGGCCGATGCCCAGGGCTTCGACGCGCTCATCCTGGCCCGGGGCGGCGGCTCCCTCGAAGACCTCTGGTGCTTCAACGAAGAGGCCGTGGCCCGCGCCGTCGCCGCCTGCAAGACCCCCATCGTCAGCGCCGTGGGCCACGAGACGGATGTGTCCATCAGCGACTTCGTCGCCGACGTTCGCGCGCCGACGCCCTCTGCGGCCGCCGAGCTGCTGGCACCGGACTCCAGCGGCCTGCGCCAGCGCCTGGAGGGCCTGGAGCGCCGCCTGCTGCTGCGCATGCGCCAGCTGATCGCCCACCAGCACCTGCGCCTGGACGGGCTGACCCGACGCCTGCGCCACCCGGGCGAACGGCTGCGCCAGCAGGCCCAGCGCCTGGATGACCTGGAGATGCGCCTGCAACGCGCCCTCGACCGCCAAGTGAGCCAGCGCCGCGAGCGCCTGGCCCGCCTGGAGACGCGCCTGGCGGCCCAGCACCCGGGGCGCGCCCTCGGCCTGCTGCGCCAGCGCCTCGACGCCCTGGCCGCGCGACTGCCCCGGGCCATGCGCGAAACCCTCGGTACCCGTCGCCTGGAACTGCAGAGCCTGGTGCAGACGCTGCACGCCTTCAGCCCCCTGGCCACCCTCGGCCGCGGCTACAGCATCCTCCTCGACGAGCGCGGCCAGGCTATCCGCAGCGCCAGCCAGACCCAGCCCGGCCAACGCCTCAAGGCACGCCTCGGCGAAGGTGAGCTGGAGGTACGGGTCGAGGACAACCATCTGGCCCCCGTCACCCTCTCACTGCTGGACTGATCGATGCGCCTGTTGCTCGCCCTGCTGCTTCTCGTCGCCCTCCCCGTCCAGGCCGAGGGCTTCATCACCCGGCTGCTGGACAAGCCGGTGCCCGGCGGTGTCGCCGTGGTCCAGCTCGGCCAGGGCGCCCAGGCGCCCACGGCCCGCTACCAGGGCAAGCCGGTGCTGGTGGTCAAGGAAGAGGGGCGCGACTGGATCGCCATCGTCGGCATCCCACTGGGCACCGCCGCTGGCGAACAGCGCATCGAGGTGAACGATGGCCGCCGCCTGGCCTTCACGGTCGGCCCCCGCCACTACAAGGAACAGCGCATCACCCTGAAGAACACCCGCCAGGTGAACCCGCTGCCCGAGGACCTGAAGCGCATCGACCGCGAACTGGCGGAACAGACCCGCGCCTACCGCAGCTTCAGCCCCGGCACGCCGAGCAACCTGCTGTTCGACAAGCCGGTGAACGGCCCGCTCTCCAGCCCCTTCGGCCTGCGCCGCTTCTTCAACGGCGAGGAGCGCAACCCGCACTCCGGCCTGGACTTCGCGGTGGGAGCCGGCACCCCGATCAAGGCCCCGGCGGCCGGCAAGGTCATCCTCATCGGCGACTACTTCTTCAACGGCAAAACGGTTTTCGTCGATCACGGCCAGGGGCTGATCAGCATGTTCTGCCACCTGTCCAAGGTGGACGTTAAGCTCGGCCAGGCACTACCGCGCGGCGGCGTGGTGGGGCGCGTCGGCGCCACCGGCCGGGCCACCGGGCCGCACATGCACTGGAACGTCAGCCTGAATGACGTGCGGGTCGACCCGGCCATCTTCATCGGTGCCTACACCCCCTGAACGTGACGGCCCAGGGCGCAGCGACACCTGCGCTTACACCCCCGGGCTTGGGCCGCCGGGCTGCGTTTTGCTAAGGTCCGGCGGTTTTGGGGCAGACCCCCACCCATCGGAACCCTGAAGGGAGCAGCCCATGCAAGACACGTTCAACCATTCCCTGGAGTGGCTGCGACAGCACCCGGAACTGCACACGCTCGTCGCCTCCTCCGTCCTCCTCCTGCTGGCCTGGCTGTCCAACTGGATCGTCCGGCGCATCCTCCTCAAGGGCCTGCTGCGCCTCGTCGGCGGGCAGATCCAGGACCAGGGGCTGATCAAGCGCCTGGCCAACGTCGTCCCCGCGCTGGTGCTGACCGCCGGGGTGAAGGTGGTGCCCGGCCTGCCCGCTGCGCTGGTGACGGTGGTCACCAATGTCTGCGCGGCGTTCATCATCCTCACCCTGGCCCTGGCGATCAGCGCCCTGCTGGACATCGTCAACAGCCTCTACAACCGCCGCCCAGACGCGCACCTGCGGCCCATCAAGGGCTACCTGCAGGTGCTGAAGATCGCTGTGTTCGCCATCGCCGCGATTCTCATGGTGGCCAGCCTGATCGACCGCTCGCCGCTGATCCTGCTGTCAGGCCTCGGTGCCATGGCCGCGGTGCTGATGCTGATCTTCCAGGACACCCTGCTGTCCCTGGTGGCCAGCGTGCAGATCACGTCCAACGACATCATCCGTGTCGGCGACTGGGTGGAGATGCCCCAGCTGAACGCCGACGGCGACGTGATCGACATCGCCCTGCACACGGTGAAAGTGCAGAACTGGGACAAGACCATCACCACCATCCCCACCAAGCGCTTCATCACCGACTCGTTCAAGAACTGGCGGGGCATGCAGGAGTCGGGCGGACGGCGGATCAAGCGCAGCCTCTACCTGGACCAGAACAGCGTGCATTTCCTCAGCGCCGACGAGCAGGCCGGCCTGCGCCGCTTCCGCCTGCTGGACAGTTACCTCAAGGCCAAGGAAAGCGAGCTGCTGAGCTGGAATGCCCAGCTGGACGAGTCGGCCCGCCTGCCGGTCAACAGCCGTCAGCTGACCAACATCGGCACCTTCCGCGCCTACGTGGAGCAGTACCTGCGCCACCACCCGGAGATCCGCCAGGACATGACCCTGCTGGTGCGGCAGATGGCGCCGACCGCCGACGGCCTGCCGCTGGAGCTGTACTGCTTCACCAGCACCACGGCCTGGGCCCGCTACGAGGCCATCCAGTCGGACATCTTCGACCACCTCCTGGCGATCCTCCCGGAGTTCGGCCTGCGGGTCTTCCAGCATCCCAGCGGTGCAGACCTGCGCGAACTGCAGCGCCCGCGTCCCCGCCATTCGTCGGCCTGAGACGGACGGCCATCAAGAAGCCAGCACGACCGCCGATGACCCTGACGAGCCGGAATTTCCCGGCCTCAGGGTCCGAGCGATCGACTGATGCTGACGGTCAATACCAACACCGCCTCATCGTTCACGCAGCGGCAACTGGGCGACACCAACAGGACGCTCGACAGGGCCATGCAGCGCCTCTCCACCGGCCAGCGCATCAACAGCGCCAAGGACGATGCGGCCGGCCTGCAGATCTCCAATGCCCTCACGTCCCAGGTGCGCGGCCTCGGTATTGCCGTGCGGAACGCCAATGACGGCCTGTCCATGCTGCAGGTGGGCGAAGGCGCGCTGCAAAGCGTGACCGGTGCGCTGCAGCGCATCCGCACGCTCGGGCTGCAGGCCATGAACGGCTCCAACACCGCCACCGAGCGCGCCGCGCTCAACCAGGAAGCGCAGCAGCTCCTGCAGGAGATCAACCGGGTCAACGAAACCACCACCTTCGGTGGTCGCCAGGTGTTCAACCAGGACAACAGCTCACGCCTGGGCAAGCTCGATGAACGCGCCGTGCTCAACTCGCTGCAGGGGTTCTGGATCGGCGAAGGCGAAAAGCGCGTGCTGGATGCCTACGGACTGAAGGCGGACGGTGCTCCGCTGACCATCACCCTGACCAACGATCCGTCGAGCAACGCACTGGCCTCCGTCTCCGGCACTCCGGGGGCTGGCGGCAAGTACTACGATCAGGTGCTGAATGTGAACCTGGCCTATTTCGATGGCTCCACCCTGCCCAACGGCGGCACCAACCCCGGCCAGTACACCGACCGCGTGCTGGCCCACGAGATGGTGCACGCGGTGATGGGGCGGACGATGAACTTCAACGCCCTGCCCGGCTGGTTCAAGGAGGGCACGGCGGAGGCCGCCCAGGGCGCCGACGAGCGCCTGGCCGGCGACATCGCCGCCAGCGGCATCGGCGGGGTGATGGGGGCCTTCGGCAGCATCGCCAGCAGCGCCGGCTATTCGGCCTCCTACGCGGCCGTGCGCTACATGCACGCCGAGATCAAGGCAGCCGGCGGACTGGGCATTCGCGACGTGATGCAATACCTCGCCGGCCACGCCAACTCAACCCTGGACGACGCCCTGGCCAACGCCAGCCGCGGGGCCTTCGCCAGCACGGCGGACTTCACCACGAAGTTCAACACCGATGGCGCGGCCTTCATCGCCGCCATGAACCTGACCAACGCCGACACCGGTGCCATCGGCGGCTTCGATGCCGATGGCGGCGACGTGCTGACCGCCGAGAACGTGCTGCCCAACCGAGGCGTTGGCGTGCCAGGCTCCATCGGCTTCAAGCTCATCCCACCCAAGCTGTTCGACCCCAACGCCACCGGCGGCGGGACCCAGGTTTCCCTGCAGGTGGGCGCCAAGGCCTTTGAAACCATCGACGTGGGGCTGGACGCGTTCAACGTCGGCGCCATGGCACTGAACAACATCGACCTGATCAAGACACCCGGCCTGGCGGTGATGGACATCGACGATGCGCTGGCCTACGTCGACAGCCAACGTGCCTACATGGGCGCCATCCAGAACCGCCTGGACGCCACCATCTCCAACCTGCAGAACATCGGCGAGAACGTCAGCGCCAGCCGCTCGCGCATCCTCGACGCCGACTACGCCAGCGAAACCGCCACCCTCGCCTCCCAGCAGATCCTGCGCCAGGCCGCCCAGAGCGTGCTGGTGCAGGCCAACCAGATACCGCAGTCGGTCCTGACGCTGCTCCGCTGACGCGCAATTCCCCTCAAGCAACGCCCACCCAGAAAGCATAAAAACCCTTTAAAAATCCGCTTTAAGCTGCTTTCCACCAATTTTTCCGCAAGACTTGCCATCCACAACCCGAATCAATAGGGTTATCCGCATGCAAAACGCTCACACCCTCATCCTCCTCCGGCAGCATGCCTGCCTCCGCCTGGTCAGCCCGCGACTGCGTAGCTGAACAGCGTCGCCTCATCCCGGCTTTTTCATTCGCCCAGGGCCCCGCAACGACCAGGCCCAACACAAGGATTTCGCCATGAGCATGCTCAAAGACCCGTCCAGCAAGTACCGTCCGTTCCCCGCTATCAACCTGCCGGACCGCACCTGGCCGTCGAAGACCATCACCGAAGTGCCGATCTGGTGCAGCTCCGACCTGCGCGACGGCAACCAGTCGCTGATCGAGCCGATGGATGCGCAGAAGAAGATGCGCTTCTTCAAGACCCTGGTGCAGGTGGGCCTGAAGGAGATCGAGGTGGCCTTCCCCTCCGCCTCCGACACCGACTTCAACTTCGTCCGCGAGCTGATCGAAGGCGGCCACATCCCCGATGACGTGACCATCCAGGTGCTGACCCAGGCCCGCGAAGACCTGATCACCCGCACCTTCGAATCCCTCAAGGGCGCGAAGAAGGCCATCGTCCACGTCTACAACGCCACCGCGCCGTCCTTCCGCCGCATCGTCTTCAACCAGGACCGCCAGGGCGTGATCGACATCGCCACCAACGCCGCGCGTCTGATCAAGCAACTCGCCGCCGAACAACCCGAAACCCAGTGGACCTTCCAGTACTCGCCGGAAATCTTCAGCTCCACCGAGCAGGACTTCTCCCTGGCGGTGTGCAACGCGGTGATCGACGTCTGGGAACCGACCCCGGCCAACAAGATCATCCTCAACCTGCCCGCCACCGTTGAGTGCGCCACGCCGAACGTCTATGCCGACCAGATCGAGTGGTTCGGCCGCCACATCAACAAGCGCGACAGCGTGATCATCAGCCTGCACACCCACAACGACCGCGGCACCGGCGTGGCCGCCACCGAGCTGGGCCTGCTGGCCGGCGCCGACCGCGTGGAAGGCTGCCTGTTCGGCAACGGCGAACGCACCGGCAACGTCGACCTGGTGACCCTGGCGCTGAACATGTACACCCAGGGCCTGCATCCGAAGCTGGACTTCTCCGACATCGACGCCGTGCGCAAGGTGGTGGAAGAGTGCAACCAACTGCCGGTCCACCCGCGTCACCCGTACGTGGGTGACCTGGTGCACACCGCCTTCTCCGGCTCCCACCAGGACGCCATCCGCAAGGGCTTCGCCCAGCAGCAGGACGGCGCGCTCTGGGAGGTGCCCTACCTGCCGATCGACCCGGCCGACATCGGCCGCAGCTACGAGGCGGTCATCCGCGTCAACAGCCAGTCGGGCAAGGGCGGCATCACCTTCCTGCTGGAGCAGGAATACGGCATCAGCCTGCCGCGCCGCATGCAGATCGAGTTCAGCCAGGTGGTGCAGAAGGAAACCGACCGCCTCGGCCTGGAAATGACCGCCGAGCAGATCCACAAGCTGCTCGACGCCGAGTACCTGCAGGCCACCACGCCCTACACCCTGAAAGGCCATCGCCTGCAGGAAGAGAACGGCACCAGCGCGGTGGACATCGAGGTCCAGGTCAAGGGCGAGACCCAGCACCTGCGCGGCATGGGCAAAGGCCCGCTGGAAGCGCTGGTGGCCAGCCTGCCGGTGAAGGTGGAAGTGATGGACTACTCCGAGCACGCCATCGGGGCCGGCAGCAACGCCAAGGCCGCTGCCTACATCGAGCTGCGGGTGAACGGCGGCCGCGCCCTGCACGGCATCGGCATCGACGAGAACCTGACCACCGCCAGCTTCCGCGCCCTGTTCAGCGCCCTCAACCGCGCCCTGAGCCAGGCCGAGGCCGAAGCGGCCTGAGTCAGCCGCGCTGAAAAAGAACCCCGCCAACAGGCGGGGTTCTTCGTTTCAGGGGAGCGTCGGACTCAGTAGCTGACAACCGGTGACACCCGCTGGTAGCGGCCATCGATGAACGCCTTCAGCCAGGTGCGGTAGCGCTTGCCCGGGGTGTAGGCGAAGTAGTGGTAGCTCAGCTCGTTCTCTGCACCTCGCTCCAGCACGATCTGGCCATCCTCTTCGATCACCCAGGTCAACATGGTGTGCGTACCCTGGGTGCGGGTCAGGTTCTGACTGCCGTCAACCGACAACTGGTAGAGCGGCAGGTAGTCCTCGACCGGTGCCGCGGCCCGACCGTAACGCACCACGTTGGATACGCGCTGGTAGTAGCCGTTCTCGAAGCGGGTCAGCCAGACACGGTAGCGCTTGGTGGGATAGAAGGGCGAGTAGGTGAAGCTCAGTTCGTTCGCTGCATTGCGCTGCAGCACGGTATTGCCGTCCTCTTCGATCACCCAGGTCAGGGGATCGTTGAGGCTGCCGCTGCGAGTCAACTGATTGTTCGCGCCAATGGTCAGCTGGAAGAGATCGGTGAGCCCCGGTGAGAAGTACTCGGCATCGGAGACCTGCACCGATTCGCCCCCAACGGTCTGTTCGATCCAGACCTTGTACTGGCGCCCCTTCTGGAAGGGATAGCGCAGTTCGGACGCACCGCCGGTGGGCTGGCGCAGGACTTCGACGCCGTTCTCGCGGATGACCCAGCTCAGCGGCTTGCCGCTCGGTCCGTTGTGGCGGAGCTGGAAGTCCGCCTCCACCTCCAGGTCGATGTAGGGCGACGGGAACCCCTCGCGGAAGGCCAGCGGGACGGAGATCGCCTCATCCTTGCCATTCACGTTGGCCTCGGCCCAGACCTGGTAGCGCTCGCCATAGGTGAAGGCGAACTGCAACGGAACGCCCGCCTGGGCCGGCTGGCGCACCACCTCGGCCCCTTGGCGGGCAATCACCCAGTTGCCCTGGAACGCGGCCGAGGGGCTGATGCTGCCCTGGCTGGCATCACGGGTCAGTACCACGCGATCGGTTACACCGGGCTGGTAGCTGACGGTATTGGACACGGTCTTGTAACCATCACCGTTGTTGGCTTCGAGCCAGATTCGGTAGCGACTTCCAGCGAGGTTGCGCCAGTACCGATCACGCAGATTGCCGGCAGCATTGCGGTCGAGAACGCGCTCACCGTCCATCTCCACGATCATGCCCAGCTTGTCTCCCAGCTCACCGCTACGGGTCACCCAGAAACCAGGCTCCAGGGTGAGGGTGTAGGGGAACGTGGACGGTGCCGGGCCATCCGGCAGCTTGACGGTGTAGTCCTCGGTCTCACCGTAGCCAATGCTGCCGCAGGGCTGGGCCGCAGAGCCCCAGCGCATCTGCACGCGCATGCGCGTGGTGCCGGTGACGCCGGAGGGAATGGCGATGGGGGCGGACACAGCCGCGCTGCCCTGGGCGGTCAGGACCTTTTCGCTGGCGTCGAAGGTGCCGTTCTGGTTGAAGTCGATCCAGGCGCCCCAGTTCTCGTTGTATTGAGAGCCACGGAAGCCGGGACGCAGTTCCAGGCGGTCGCCCTTGCCAGTGAGCTGGAAAGGTGGCTTGCCAGTGGCATCCAGGTAGCCACCGTCACTACCGGAGACCTGGGTCGTGCCATTGACGCTGACCCCGGCCACCCACTCGCTGCTGCTGTTGCCACGGCTGTCGCAGTAGGTGGCGGCCATCACCGGGCCCATCGCCAGGCAGGTGCCCAGCGCCATGAGTGTCTTGTGCATTGAATTCGCTCCTTGCGTTCATGTTGGGCAGGGAGCGGCAACACCACACCAGGCACACCCTGTGACCTGTCATCGACGCATCCCTGCATCAGCCATGTTAAGGGCTAAGGCGAAGGCTTTCCGGGAATTATTGGCAAACTGCCATCACCACGATCAGCCCTGTTGCTGCCAGTGGCACTTGCCCCAGGCGCACATCGCATCGAGCACCGGGCGCAGGCTGAGGCCGTGCTCGGTGAGGCTGTACTCCACCCGCGGCGGCACCTCGGCGTATACGGTGCGGGTGACCACGCCGTCGCGCTCCAGCTCCCGCAGTTGCTGGGCGAGCATCTTCTCGGTGATGTCCGGTACCAGGCGCTTGAGTTCGGAAAAGCGCCGGGTCTGCCCCATCAGGTGGTAGACCAGCAGCGCTTTCCACTTGCCCCCGACCACCGCGAGGGTGACCTCCACCGGTGTGTTGAACACCCGGTCTCCCAACACCAACCGGGGCCCGGAGGCAGGGAGCGGCTTCTGTTCGCTCATGCTTGATCCTCTTCCGTCGTCGCCTGGCGCTCAGGGCGTAAGCTGGAAGCCGTCGGCGTCGAGGTAGGCCGGGAAACGCTCGCGGTAGGCGGCGAGTGCGGTGGCCGACAGGGTCGTGCGGAAAACGCCATCGCCGTCATCGGCATTCAGCAAGGGCTCCCCCTGGAAATCGAGCACCTGACTATCGCCGCTGTAGGGGTGGCCTTTTCCGTCGCTGCCTACACGGTTGACGGCGGCGACGTAGCAGAGGTTCTCGATGGCACGGGCGGGGATCAGACGGTTCCAGTGATGACGGCGAGCAGCAGGCCAGTTGGCGGTGTACAGCAGCAGGTCGGTGTCGTGCGGGTCACGGCTCCAGACCGGGAAGCGCAGGTCGTAGCAGATCAGCGGGCGTACCCGCCACCCCTTGAGCTCGAACAGCGCCTGGGTCTCCCCCGGGCTGTAGTGCTTGTGCTCACCGGCCATGCGGAACAGGTGGCGCTTGTCGTAATGCAGCACCTCTCCGTCCGGGCGGGCCCAGAGCAAGCGGTTGCGGTGGCTGCCGTCGGCGGCACGGATGATGACGCTGCCGGTGATCACGGCACCCAGCCGGGCAGCCTGGGCCTTGAGCCAGGCATGGGTGGGGCCCTGTTCGGGTTCGGCGAGTGCTTCGGAGTCCATGGAGAAGCCGGTGGTGAACATCTCCGGCAGGATCACCAGGTCAGCGCCTTGCGCGGAATCCAGCAGGGTTTCGAACCGGGCCAGGTTGGCGTCGCGGTCGTGCCAGGCCAGGGTGGTCTGAACCAGGGCCAGCTTCAGGTCGGGCAGAAGGCTCAGATCGCGCATAGTTTTTCCGCTGCCTGGCGCAGCGTCTCCTCACGTTTGGCGAAGCAGAAGCGCACCAGCCGCAGGTCGGCCGGGGCGTGCTGGTAGAACACCGAGACGGGAATGGCGGCCACGCCGTGCTCACGGGTGAGCCACTCGGACATGGCGACATCGTCCAGGTCGGGGCGGATGCCGCTGTAGTCGACCAGCTGGAAATAGGTGCCGGCGGCGCGGGTGAAGCGGAAGCGCGAGTCGGCCAGCAGGTCGCAGAAGAGGTCGCGCTTGGCCTGGTAGAAGCCGGGCAGCTCGGCCAGGTGCTCGGGGTGGGCGGCCATGAAGTTGGCCAGCGCCCACTGCAGCGGGGTGACACCACAAAAGTTGACGTACTGGTGGACCTTGCGCAGCTCGGCGGAGAGCGCCGGGGGCGCCACCACGTAGCCGGTTTTCCAGCCGGTGACGTGGTAGGTCTTGCCGAAGGAGCTGACCACGAAGGCGCGGGCATAGAGCTCGTCGTGGGCCAGCACGCTGACGTGCTGGACGCCATCGAACACCAGGTGTTCGTAGACCTCGTCAGACACCAGGTAGATGTCGCGGCCGCGGATCAGCGCCGCCAGCTGGTCCAGCTCGGCACGGGAGATCAGCGCGCCGCTGGGGTTGTGCGGGCTGTTGAGGATGATCATGCGGGTGCACGGACTGAGCGCATCCTGCATCCGCTGCCAGTCGATGGCGAAACCCGGCAGGGCCAGCGGCACGTGCACGCAGCGCCCGCCTGCCAGTTCCACCGAGGGCTCGTAGCTGTCGTAGCAGGGGTCGAGGACGATGACTTCGTCACCGGCGCGGACCACCGCCTGGATGGCGCAGAAAATGGCCTCGGTGGCGCCGGGGGTGATGGTCACTTCGCTGTCGGCGCTGACCGTGCGGCCGTAGAAGGTCGCCACCTTGGCGGCGACCTGCTCGCGCAGCGCCGGCAGCCCGGTCATGGGCGCGTACTGGTTGTGCCCCTGGGTGATGTGCTGGCCGACGGCATCGCACAGCGCGGCGGGTGCGGCAAAGTCAGGAAAGCCCTGGGACAGGTTGATGGCGCCGACTTCGGCGGCCAGTTGCGACATGCGGGTGAAGATGGTGGTGCCGACGTTGGGCAGCTTGCTGGTGATCATTGCAATCCGGCTGTTGGCGACTGGGAAATGCGCCATAGCTTAAGCGCTGCGCGGGCTGCCGACCACAGCCGACGCGCCCCATGAAAAAGGGCGCCCACAGGCGCCCTCTTCCAACCGGCAGCGGAATCAGCGCTTCTTGTCGCGGCGCTTCTTCTCGGCCTTCTTGTGGTGCGACATGAGGCGACGCTTCTTGTTCACCTGGCGCTCGGTGAGCTTGTTCTTCTTGCCCTCGAAGGGGTTTTCGCCGCCCTTGTACTCGATGCGGATCGGCGTACCGACCAGGCGCAGGACCCGGCGGTAGGTGTTCTCCAGGTAACGGGTGTAGGACTTGGGCACCGCCTCCACCTGGTTGCCGTGGATCACGATCAGCGGCGGGTTGGCGCCGCCCAGGTGGGCGTAGCGCAGCTTGATGCGGCGACCGTTGACCAGCGGTGGCTGGTGCTCCTGCACCGCGTCCTCGAGGATCTGGGTCAGGCGGCTGGTGGGCCAGCGGGTGATGGCGGAGTGGAAGGCGGCCTGGACGGACTTGTACAGGTGGCCCACGCCCGTGCCGTGCAGGGCGGAGATGAAGTGGATGTCGGCGAAGTCGACGAAGAACAGCCGGCGCTCCAGCTCGGTCTTCACGTAGTCGCGCTCGCCCGCCTCCATGCCGTCCCATTTGTTCAGGGCGATGACCAGGGCACGACCCGTCTCCAGCACGAAGCCCAGCAGGTTGAGGTCGTGCTCGACCACGCCTTCGCGGGCGTCCATGACGAAGATCACCACGTTGGCGTCCTGGATCGCCTGGAGGGTCTTCACCACCGAGAACTTTTCCACCGCCTCGAAGATCTTGCCGCGACGGCGCACGCCGGCGGTGTCGATCAGGGTGTACTTCTCTTCGTTGCGCTCGAAGGGGATGTAGATGCTGTCGCGGGTGGTGCCGGCCTGGTCATAGACGATCACCCGCTCCTCACCGAGCATGCGGTTCACCAGGGTGGACTTGCCGACGTTGGGGCGGCCGATGATGGCGATCTTGATGCCGTCCTTCTCGCTCGGGCCGGGGATGCGTGTGGCCTCCTCGCCTTCGGCGACCTCTTCGGTCTCGGCGGCCTCCTGCTCGTCGGCATCGTCGTCACGGGGGAACTCGCCGAGGGCGGCCTGCAGCATCTGGCTGATGCCCCGGCCGTGGGCGGCGGCGATGGGCAGTGCGTCCCCCAGGCCCAGGGGGCTGAACTCGGCACGGGCCAGGTCCGGGTCGACGGTGTCGACCTTGTTGGCCACCAGGAAGGTGCGCTTGTTACGGCGGCGCAGGTGCTCGGCGATGGACTGGTCGGCGGCGCTCATGCCGGCACGGGAATCCACCATGAACAGCACGGCATCGGCTTCCTCGATCGCCTGGAGGGACTGCTCGGCCATCTTCGCGTCGATGCCTTGCTCGTCACCCGAGATACCCCCGGTGTCGATGACGATGTAGGTGCGTCCCTGCCACTTCGCCTCGCCGTACTGGCGATCACGGGTCAGACCGGCGTACTCCGCGACGATGGCGTTGCGGGTCTTGGTCAGGCGGTTGAACAGGGTGGACTTGCCGACGTTCGGGCGGCCCACCAGGGCGATTACGGGAACCATGAGGCTCTCCACTGCATTTTTCAGAAAACACAACGGCCGCTGCCGTCGAACGGCAGCGGCCGGACATTGAACACCAGCTTAGCGGATGGTCAGGGCAACCAGCTTCCCACCGTTGCCGAAGGCGTAGAGCATGTCGCCCACCACCAGCGGACGGGCGCGCAGGCCGTCACCGTCGATCTTCTCGCGACCGACGAAGTGGCCGTCCACCTGGCTCAGCAGGTGCAGGTAGCCTTCGAAATCACCGACCGCCACGTAGCTGGAAAACACCTCGGGTGCCGAGAGCTGGCGACGGGCCAGGGAGTCGTTGCTCCACAGGGCCGAGGTCGAACGCTCGTCGATGCCTTCGATGGTGCCGCTGGCCTGGCTGACGTAGACGCTGCCGAAGCCCTGGGCGACGCCCACGTAGCTGGACGCTTCGCGCTGCCACAGCACGCGACCGCTTTCCAGGTCCAGGCCGGCGACGCGGCCCTGGTAGGTGGAGACGTACAGGGTCCCACCGGACAGCAGCAGGCCACCGTCGATGTCCACCACGCGATCCAGCTCGGAACGGCCCTGGGGCACGGCAACACGCTGCTCCCAAACCGGCAGGCCACGCTGCACGTCGACGGCGATCACCTTGCCGGAGGACAGGCCGGCCACCGCCAGGCGGTTGGTCACGATCGGCGCACCGGTGCCACGCAGGGTCAGCACGGCCGGGGTGTTCTCGTAGATCCAGCGCTGGTTGCCGGTGGACGCGTCGAAGCCGAACAGGGTGTCGTTCTGGGTCTGCACGACCACCACGTCACCGTTGGTGGCCGGCGGAGCCAGCACCTCGCCGTTGACACGGGCGCGCCAGCGCTCTTCGCCGTTGCTGGCGTCGAGGGCGATGATCTCACCCTTCAGGGTGCCCACCAGCACCAGGCCGTAGCCGGCACCGACCGCGCCGGACACCGGCAGGTCGAGTTCCTTGGTCCACAGCTTGTCGCCGGTCATGCGGTCCATGGCGACCACCAGACCTTCGACGTCACCGGCATAGATGACCTCGCCGTCGACGGCGGGCACCAGCATGTTGTAGGTCTCGCCCTGGCCTTCGCCGATGGAGCGGCTCCAGACTTCCTTGAGCTGGACCTCTTCGGTGATCTTCGGCAGCTCGGCCGGCGGCAGTTCCTTCTTGCTGTTGCTGCTGCAACCGGCGGCCAGGACGGCCAGGGCCAGCAGTGCGGCGAATTTCCAGCGCATCGTCATGCGTCCCCTTTGGCGAGGTCGTCGAGCTTCATCTGCAGGCCACCGACTGCGGCGTCATCCGACAGCGCGGCCTTGGCCTTCTCGTAAGCGGCATGGGCATCATCGGCACGGCCCAGCTGGACCAGCAGATCACCCTTGAGTTCTTCACGGCTGGCGAGGAACGCCTTGGTAGCGTCGCCTTCCAGCAGCTTCAGGGCGTCATCGACCTTGCCCTGGGCCGCCAGGACACGGGCCAGGCGCTGGCGTGCCAGCTCGCCCAGGGTCGGGTCGGCCGGCTTGTCGACGATGGCCTTGAGCTCGGCGGCCGCGTCGTCCAGCTTGCCGGACTCCACCGCCACCTTGGCGACGAACAGGCTGCCGTACTGGGCATAGTGAGTGCCGCCGAAATCGCTCTTCAGCTTGTTGGCCAGCTCCGCGACCTTGCCGGCGTCGGGCTTGCCGCTGGGGTTCAGGGCCGTCTCCAGCAGTTGCTGGTAGACGATGGAGGCGCCCTGGGACTGGTTGGTCTGGTACTTCTGCCAGGCCTGCCAGCCGAACACCACGGCCAGCGCCAGTGCGCCGCCAGTGACGAGGGGCTTGCCGTTGCGCTGCCACCAATCCTTGATCGCCGCCAGTTCTTCGTCTTCGCTACGCGTGCTCACCCCAATCAACTCCTATGTTCCAAAGCTCAAGCCTGTTGCAGGCAGGCGGCCAGGTGCTCGGTCAGAGCATCCCAGGCAATGTTCTGTTGTTCCTGGTCTTCGCGCAGGGGTTTGAAACCTACCACGCGCTTGGCCAGTTCGTCCTCACCCAGGATCAGCGCATACCGTGCGCCGCTCTTGTCGGCTTTCTTGAACTGGCTCTTGAAGCTGCCGGCGGCGGCATTGACCAGCAGGCGCAGGCCCGGCAGGCCATCACGCAGGCGTTCGGCCAGGGCCAGGGCAGCCAGCTCGGCCGGCTCACCGAAGGCGCAGATGTAGACGTCGGCCGGGGCGTTAAGGGTGTCGGGGATCTGCTGCAGGGTCTCCAGCAGCAGCACCAGGCGCTCGACGCCCATGGCGAAGCCCACGCCCGGGGTCGGCTTGCCACCGAACTGGCTGACCAGCCCGTCGTAGCGGCCACCGGCACAGACGGTGCCCTGGGCGCCGAGCTTGTCGGTCACCCACTCGAAGACGGTGCGGCTGTAGTAATCGAGGCCACGTACCAGCTTCTGGTTGATCTCGTAGCGGATACCGACGGCATCCAGGCGCGCCTTGAGGCCCTCGAAGTGCGCGACGGACTCTTCGTCCAGGTAGTCGTGCAGCGTCGGCGCATCCACCAGCAGTGCCTGGGTATCGGCATTCTTGCTGTCGAGGATGCGCAGCGGGTTGGTGGTGAGGCGACGCTGACTGTCTTCGTCCAGGCGCTCGAAACGCTCCTGCAGGTAGGCCACCAGGGCGTCGCGGTAGCGCGCACGGGCCTCGCTGGAACCCAGGCTGTTCAGTTGCAGGGTCACGGCGTCGGCAATGCCGAGCTTCTGCCACAGGCGCCAGGTGAGGACGATCAGCTCGGCGTCAATGTCCGGCCCCGGGAGGTTGAACACTTCCACGCCGATCTGATGGAACTGTCGGTAGCGGCCTTTCTGCGGCTTCTCGTAGCGGAACATCGGGCCGGCGTACCACAGCTTCTGCACCTGGCCGCCACCAGTGAGGCCGTGTTCGAGGACGGCACGCACGCAACCGGCTGTGCCTTCGGGGCGCAGGGTCAGCGACTCTTCGTTGCGGTCGAGGAAGGTGTACATCTCCTTGTCGACCACGTCGGTGCCCTCGCCGATGCCCCGGGCGAACAGTTCGGTGAACTCGAGGATGGGCAGGCGGATTTCCTTGTAGCCATAGCCGTCGAGCAGCGTGGCGAAGGTGTTTTCCAGGTAGCGCCAGGCAGGGGTCTGCTCCGGCAGGATGTCGTTCATGCCACGGATGGCTTGGAGGGTCTTGCTCACGGGGTGTCCTTAATTCAGCTGCGGGCGATGACGGCCGCGTCAGCCTCGGCCTTCTCGGCCGCCTTGCGACGGATCAGCCTCTCCAGCTCATCCACCAGGTTCTCGTTCTGCAGTTTCTGCGCCGGCTTGCCGTCGATGTAGACCAGGTTGTTCGGCGTGCCGCCGGTGAGGCCGACATGGGCCTCCTTGGCTTCGCCGGGGCCGTTGACCACGCAACCGATGACGGCGACGTCCAGCGGGACCAGCAGGTCCTCCAGGCGCCCTTCCAGCTCGTTCATGGTCTTGACCACATCGAAGTTCTGCCGCGAGCAACTCGGGCAGGCGATGAAGTTGATGCCACGGGAGCGCAGGCGCAGGGACTTGAGGATATCGAAACCGACCTTGATCTCTTCCACCGGGTCGGCGGCCAGGGAGATGCGGATGGTGTCGCCGATGCCTTCGGCGAGCAGCATGCCCAGTCCGACCGCCGACTTGACGGTACCCGAGCGCAGGCCACCGGCCTCGGTGATGCCGAGGTGAAGGGGCTGCTCGATCTGCTTGGCCAGCAAGCGATAGGCGGCGACGGCCATGAACACGTCAGAAGCCTTCACGCTGACCTTGAAGTTCTGGAAGTCCAGCTTGTCGAGGTAGTCCACATGACGCATGGCCGATTCGAGCAGGGCTTCCGGGGTGGGCTCGCCGTATTTCTTCTGCAGGTCCTTCTCCAGGGAACCGGCGTTGACGCCGATGCGGATCGGGATATTGCGGTCACGGGCGGCGTCGACCACGGCCTTGACGCGGTCCTCGCGGCCGATGTTGCCGGGGTTGATCCGCAGGCAATCGACGCCCAGTTCCGCCACGCGCAGGGCGATCTTGTAGTCGAAGTGGATATCGGCCACCAGCGGGACACGGACCTGCTGCTTGATCAGGCCGAAGGCTTCGGCTGCCTCCATGTCCGGCACGGATACACGGACGATATCGGCACCGGCTTCCTCCAGGCGACGGATCTGGCCGACGGTGGCGGCGACGTCGCAGGTGTCGGTGTTGGTCATGCTCTGCACGGCGATGGGGGCATCGCCCCCAACCGGCACGGAGCCGACCCAGATCTTGCGGGAGGGGCGGCGTTTGATCGGGGATTCGCAATGCATCGTTTATTGACCCAGTTTCAGGCGAGCGGTCTCGCCATGGATGAACGGCGCGATATCCACGGGCTGGCCGTTGTAGCTGACCTGGGCGCCTCGGGCATAGCCCAGTCGCAGTTCGAGGGGGGCCTTGCCGGCAGCCTCGATGCTCTCGCCGGAGCGCTTGATCCCGCTCTGCAGCACAGCGCCGCCAGCATCGGTGAGCTGGAACCAGCAGTTGGCGGTGAACTGCACACGCACCAGGCCTTCACCGGCAGCGGCCACGACCGGGGCGCTGGGCGACGCGGCAGGCGCGGGTGCCTGGGCCGGGACAGCGGGCTGGGCCGGCGCAGTGGCCGGTGCTGCGGTGCTCGGTTGCGCGGGCTGAGTGGCAGCGGAATTGACGGTGGGGGTGGTTGCAGTAGCAGCCGGCGCCTGGGACGGCGTAGCGGGCTGCTGCGGCGAAACCGGGGGAACAGCGGCGGTCTCGCTACCTGCGGCCTGGGCTTCCTGCTCGGCTTCGACAACGGCCTGGTCTTCAGGCTCGTCCAGCGGGTGGATCTGGGTGGTACCGTCGGCACTCTCGACTTCCACGTGCTCCAGGCTCAGCTCGCTGTTGTCGCTGGCGCGACGCTCGGCCTGGTCCTGCCACCAGAGGAAGCCGATGACACCGAGGGCGACGAGGATCGCGAAGCTGACGAAACGCAGCACGCTCTGGGACAGGCGAACCGGTTCCTCGATACGACCGAGGCTGTGCACGTTGCTGCCAGTGGCATCGGTACCGGTGTAACGATCGAACTCGGCAACCAATTCAGCCTGGTCGAGCCCGATGAGCTTGGCGTAGGCGCGGATGTAACCGCGCGCGAAGGTGTGCCCGGGAAGCTGCTCGAAAGAGCCGGCCTCCAGTTGGCGCAACGCGTATTCGGTCAGGTTCAGCTGGCGGGCGATGTCGGCCAGGTCCAGGCCCTGGTTCTCTCGCGCCTGGCGCAGCACTTCGCCCGGATTGCCCCGGGTCGCTGCAACAGGTTCGGGTTGCGACGATTTCATCTTTGCTCCGACAGGTATTGCTGGTACTCGGGCGTACCGGGATAGAGGCGTTTGAGCTGCAGGCCCAGGCTGGCGGCCTGGTCACGGTCGTCGAAGACCGTGGCGATGCGCACGCCGAGCAGGAGGCTGCGGGCTGTCTGGGACGCCATGGACGAAAAGCTCAGGTAATAGTCGCGGGCGGGGACGTATTGCTTCTCGTCGTACAGCAACTGCGACATCTCGAGAAGCGCTCTGGGTTGCTGGCTGTTAAGACGAAGGGACTTCTCAAAATGCTGCTTGGCCAGGGCAGGCTGCTTCAGTTGGAGAGCTACCAGCCCCATATTCTCGAATACGCGGGAACGCTCTGGGTAAAGATTATCTTCGGCTGCAGCCTGGAACTGCTCGTAAGCTTCCTTGTAGCGCTTTTGCTCGAACAAGAAGCTTCCATAGTTGTTTCTGATGCGAGCATCAGCACGCGCAGAAAGCGCCCTTCGATAATGCTCATCAGCCAGCGCAGGTTCTAACTCATTTTGAAAGACAAGCGCTAACGCCGCATGGGCGTCGGGGTTGGAGGAGTCCAGATCCAGCGCCTGCTTCAACGGAACCTTGGCTTGCTCGGACTGCCCTTCCTGCAAATACCCGAGGCCAAGACGAATATAGGCATCACGCGCCTCATCTCGCCCTTTTGACGTTGAGAGGGGATCTACGCTCCCGCTCGAAACACATCCCATGCATAGGCTTGCGAGTAAAGCAGTCAGCGCGATGCGCAGGGTCATGGGGTTCCTCCCTTCAGTTTCGATTGGCTGCGTTCAGGCCGGCGTCCGCATCGGTATCGAGCTGACGCAGGGCGATGTAACGCTCACTGCGGCGGGTACGGTCCATGACCTGCCCGACCAGTTGCCCACACGCGGCGTCGATGTCGTCGCCACGGGTGGTGCGAACGGTGACGTTGTGGCCGGCCTTGTGCAACAGGTCCTGGAAACGGCGAATGGCGTTGTTGCTCGGCCGCTCGTACCCGGAGAAGGGGAAGGGATTAAACGGAATGAGGTTGATCTTGCAAGGAAAATCCTTGAGGAGTGCGATCATCTGCTCAGCATGGACAGGCTGATCGTTCACATCCTTGAGCAGTGTGTACTCGATGGTCAGGAAGCGCTTCTCTCCAAGGCGGGAGATGTAGCGATTGCAGGCATCCAGCACCACCGCGAGGGGGTACTTCTTGTTGATCGGTACCAGCTCGTTACGCAGTTCGTCATTGGGCGCGTGCAGGGACAGCGCCAGGGACACGTCGGTGACCTCAGCGAGCTTGTCGATCATCGGCGCCACGCCTGAGGTGGACAGGGTCACCTTGCGCTTGGAAATGCCGTAGCCGAGGTCGTCCATCATGATGGTCATGGCGGCGACGACGTTGTCGAAGTTCAGCAGCGGCTCGCCCATGCCCATCATCACCACGTTGGTGATGGCGCGGTCGATCTTGGCCGGCACGGTGCCGAAGGATTTGTTGGCGATCCAGACCTGGCCGATGATCTCGGCGGCGGTGAGGTCGCTGTTGAAGCCTTGCTTGCCCGTGGAGCAGAAGCTGCAGTCCAGCGCGCAACCAGCCTGGGACGAGACGCACAGCGTGCCGCGCCCTCCCTGGGGGATGTAGACGGTCTCGACGCAGCTGCCCGATGCCACCCGGACCACCCACTTGCGGGTGCCATCGCTGGAAATGTCCTGGCTGACCACTTCCGGGCCACGGATCTCGGCAGAGGCCTTGAGCTTTTCGCGCAAGGCCTTGCCGATATTGCTCATGGCGTCGAAGTCCTCGACGCCGAAGTGGTGAATCCACTTCATCACCTGACCGGCGCGGAAGCGTTTCTCCCCGATGGTTTCGAAGAAGCTTTCCAGTTGCGGCTGGGTCAGACCCAGCAGGTTCACTTTACCGGTCGATGCAGTCATGGCTTCACCCTCTCCCAGCCGCGATCAGCGGATGCGAGCGCACACCTCGGTGGCGGCGAAGAAGTAGGCGATCTCGCGAGCAGCGGAGGCCTCGGAGTCGGAACCGTGTACGGCGTTCTCGTCGATGGAAACGGCGAAATCAGCGCGGATGGTGCCGGCGTCGGCTTTCTTCGGATCGGTAGCGCCCATCAGTTCACGGTTCTTGGCAATGGCGCCTTCGCCTTCCAGGACCTGGACAACGACCGGACCGGAAGTCATGAAGGACACCAGGTCCTTGAAGAAGGGGCGCTCTTTGTGCTCGGCGTAGAAACCACCGGCTTCACGCTCGGACAGCTGGACCATCTTGGCGGCAACGACGCACAGGCCGGCCTTTTCGAAGCGGGTGACGATCTCGCCGATGACGTTCTTGGAAACGGCGTCCGGCTTGATGATGGAGAGGGTACGTTCAACAGCCATGGAATTACTCCGGAAACTATGGATTAAAGCGAAAAATTAAACCCGCGAATTATACGCGGGTTCCTGTTAAATGCGTAGGGTGGCTGAGCAGGCCTCAGTCGGCCTCTTCGATCCAGGCCGCCTGGATCGCCTCCAGGACCTTCTCCCCGCCTCGCTGGGTGTCATCGTCGAACTCGGGCAGGCTGGTCACCCAGTTGTGGAGATCGACGAAATTGACGTAGCGCGGGTCCACGTCAGGCTTGCTTTCGGCGAGCTGGATGGCGATTTCCAGCACATCGACCCATTTCAGACTCATGGCGCGGCCCTCAGTGCTTTTCCGAAACCTGGTTGATGGTGTACTTCGGAATCTCCACCACCAGGTCCTCTTCGCCTACGACGGCCTGGCAAGACAGGCGCGACTCGGCCTCAAGCCCCCAGGCCTTGTCCAGCATGTCGTCCTCCAGCTCGTCGGAGGGCTCCATGGAGGCGAAGCCTTCACGCACGACCACGTGGCAGGTGGTGCAGGCGCAGGACATCTCGCAGGCGTGCTCGATCTCCAGGCCGTTGCGCAGCGCCGCCGCGATGATGGTCTCGCCCGGCTGGGCCTCTACCACCAGCCCTTCGGGGCAGTGCTCGGCGTGGGGCAGGAATACGATCTGCGGCATGGGGTCATTCCTCGATTTCATTCAGTCGGCGCCCGGCGAGGGCTGCCTTGACACTGGCATCCATGCGCCGCGCCGCGAAGGCGTCGGTCACCTGGACCAGTCGTTTGGTCTGCTGCTCGATCGCCACGCCGTCACTGCCTTCGAGCAGCTCGCGCAGTTGATCCAGCTGGTAGGCGATAGCGGCACGTTCGTCGGCGTCCAGCAGGGTGTCGCCGTCCGCCTGGACAGCCGCCTCGACCGCCTCGATCAGGCGACGGGCCTCAACCTGGTGCTCACGCAGCACCCGGGCCTGCTTGTCGTCATTGGCGTACTGGAAGGAGTCCTGCAGCATGCGGGCGATCTCGCCATCGGTCAGGCCGTAGGACGGCTTGACCTGGATGCTCGCCTCGACACCCGAGCCCAGCTCGCGCGCGGTCACGCCCAGCAGGCCGTCGGCATCCACCTGGAAGGTGACGCGGATCTTGGCCGCACCCGCCACCATCGGCGGGATGCCGCGTAGCTCGAAGCGGGCCAGGGAGCGGCAATCCTTGACCAGCTCGCGCTCGCCCTGGAGCACGTGGATCATCATGGCGGTCTGGCCGTCGCGGTAGGTGGTGAAGTCCTGCGCACGCGCCACCGGGATGGTGGTGTTGCGCGGGATGACCTTCTCCATCAATCCGCCCATGGTCTCGAGACCAAGGGACAGCGGGATCACGTCGAGCAACAGCAGCTCTTCGCCGCGCTTGTTGCCCGCCAGGATGTCAGCCTGGATGGCGGCGCCGATGGCCACCACCTGGTCCGGATCGATGTCGGTGAGCGGCTCACGCCCGAACAGGCCGCCCACCGCCTCGCGAACGCGGGGCACGCGGGTCGAGCCGCCGACCATCACCACCGCCTCCACATCCTCGACTTCAATGCCGGCGTCCCGCACAGCACGCCGACAGGCCTTGAGGCTGCGCGCCACCATGGGCTCGATCAGCGACTCGAAGTGGGCACGGGTCAGGCTGGAGGTCCAGCCACGGTAGGCAACATCTACCTGGTCGGCCGTGGTAAGCGCTTCCTTGGCAGCGCAGGCCACCTGCAGCAGGTTGCGCTGGGCACCGGCATCCAGGTCAGCGGAAAGACCAGCCTGCTCGACGATCCAGCCGGCGATGGCATGGTCGAAGTCATCACCGCCGAGGGCGCTGTCACCGCCGGTGGCCAGGACCTCGAAGACGCCACGGGTCAGGCGAAGGATGGAAACGTCGAAGGTGCCGCCGCCCAGGTCATAGATGGCGACAACACCCTGGGCCTGCTTGTCCAGACCATAGGCGACCGCTGCCGCCGTCGGCTCATTGAGCAGGCGCAGCACATTCAGGCCAGCCAGGCGCGCGGCGTCCTTGGTGGCCTGCCGCTGGGCGTCATCGAAATAGGCCGGCACGGTAATGACCGCACCCACCAGTTCGCCCCCCAGGCTCGACTCGGCACGCTGACGCAATGCGCGAAGGATTTCGGCGGACACCTCGACCGGACTGCGGACGCCCTGCACGGTCTCGATGAACGGCATGTGGGATTCGCCCGCGACGAAGCGGTAGGGCAGGTGCTCGCCGAGGTGCTTCACATCCTCCAGGCCACGCCCCATCAGGCGCTTGACGGAGAGGATGGTGTTCAGCGGATCTTCAAGGGCGGTGTCACGGGCGGTACGCCCGACCTCGACCCGGTCGGCATGGTAGCGAACGGCCGAAGGGACGATCACGTCGCCCTGGGCATCGGGCAGGGGCTCGGCGACACCGCTTCTGACGGCGGCGACAAGGGAATTGGTGGTGCCGAGGTCGATCCCCACGGCCAGGCGACGCTGGTGCGGCTTGGGGCTCAGTCCGGGTTCGGCGATCTGCAGTAGGGCCATGCTGGTCTGCTAGTCAGGCGGCGCCCCCGCCATGGCGAGGGCGACAGGGTTAGTCGTCGAGGCGCTCTTCGAGTTGGCGCACTTCCTGGGCGAGCTTGTCGAGGAACTGCATGCGGCGCACGAGGCGCTCGGCTTCATCGCGGCGGGCTTCGTCATCCCAGCAGGTGCCAAACGCCGACTCGAGCTCGGCCTGGGCCGAACGCAGGCGGTGCTTGAACGAGGCCACACCATCGAGATCGGCGGAGTCCTGAAGGTCTTCCAGCTCTTCGCGCCACTGCATCTGCTGCAGCAGGAAGCCGGGATCCTGGACGGTCGCTTCAAGCGGCAGCTCGCGCCCCTTCAGCGCCAGCAGGTAGAGCGCGCGCCGCGGGGCACTGCGCAGGACCTGGTAGGCCTCGTTGAGCTGGGCGGCATGCTCAAGAGCCAGACGCTGCTCGCGCTCGGGCGCATCGACGAAGCGGTCGGGGTGGACGGTACGGGCCAGCTCGCGATAGCGAACCGCCAGGCGCTCCGGATCGATCTCGAAGCCGGGCTTGAGATCGAACAACGCGAAGTGACAGGGACTACCCACACCGAACCTCAGACGTTGAAGCTTTCGCCGCAACCGCACTCGCCGCGAACATTCGGGTTATTGAACTTGAAGCCCTCGTTGAGGCCTTCACGGACGAAGTCCAGTTCGGTGCCGTCGAGGTAGGCCAGGCTCTTGGGATCGATGATCACCTTGACCCCGTGGCTCTCGTAGACGAGATCCTCGGACGCCACCTCGTCGACGAACTCCAGCACGTAGGCCAGGCCGGAGCAGCCGGTGGTGCGGACGCCGAGTCGGATGCCCTCGCCCTTGCCGCGCCCTTCGAGAGAGCGACGGACATGGCTGGCGGCGGCTTCGGTCATGCTGATGGCCATAACGACTCCTCGATGATCAGATCAGACCCTTCTTCTGCTTGTAGTCCTGGACGGCCGCCTTGATGGCGTCCTCGGCCAGGACCGAGCAGTGGATCTTCACCGGCGGCAGGGCCAGCTCTTCGGCAATGGTGGTGTTCTTGATGGCAGCGGCCTCGTCCAGGGTCTTGCCCTTCATCCACTCGGTGGCGAGGGAGCTGGAGGCGATGGCGGAACCGCAGCCGTAGGTCTTGAACTTGGCGTCTTCGATCACGCCCTGCTCGTTGACCTTGATCTGCAGGCGCATCACGTCGCCGCATGCCGGGGCGCCGACCATGCCGGTGCCGACGTTCGGGTCCTCGGCGTCGAGCTTGCCGACGTTCCGGGGGTTCTCGTAGTGGTCGATGACCTTTTCGCTGTATGCCATGTGCTTATTCCTCGCTCATCAGGGGTGGCGTCAGTGCGCCTGCCATTCGACCTTGGAGAGGTCGACGCCCTCTTTGTACATGTCCCACAGGGGGGACAACTCACGGAGTTTGTCCACGGCCTCGCGCACCTTGGCGGCCGCGTAGTCGACCTCTTCCTCGGTGGTGAAGCGGCCGAAGGTGAAGCGGATGGAGCTGTGCGCCAACTCGTCGTTACGGCCCAGGGCACGCAGCACATAGGACGGCTCGAGGGAGGCGGAGGTGCAGGCCGAACCCGAAGACACGGCCAGGTCCTTGAGCGCCATGATCAGCGACTCACCTTCGACGTAGTTGAAGCTGAGGTTCAGGTTGTGCGGAACGCGGGCGGTGGCGCTGCCGTTCAGGTACAGCTCTTCCATACCTTCCAGGGCAGCCCAGAAGCGCTGGCTGAGACCACGGATGCGCTCGTTCTCGGAGGCCATTTCCTGCTTGGCGATCTGGAAGGCTTCGCCCATGCCGACGATCTGATGGGTGGCCAGGGTGCCGGAGCGCATGCCGCGCTCGTGACCGCCGCCGTGCATCATCGCTTCCAGACGCACCCGCGGCTTGCGGCGTACGTAGAGAGCGCCGATGCCTTTCGGGCCGTAGGTCTTGTGGGCGGAGAAGGACATCAGGTCGACCTTGAGCTTCTCCAGGTCGATTTCCACCTTGCCGGTGGACTGGGCCGCATCCACGTGGAACAGGATGCCGCGGGCGCGGGTCAGCTCGCCGATGGCGGCGATGTCGTTGACGGTGCCGATCTCGTTGTTCACGTGCATGACGGAGACGAGGATGGTGTCGTCGCGCAGGGCCGCCTCGACCATCGCCGGGGTGATCAGACCGTCTTCACCGGGTTCCAGGTAGGTGACCTCGAAGCCTTCGCGCTCCAGCTGGCGAGTGGTGTCCAGGACCGCCTTGTGCTCGATCTTGGAGGTGATCAGGTGCTTGCCCTTGCCCTGGTAGAAGTGCGCGACACCCTTGATGGCGAGGTTGTCGGACTCGGTCGCACCGGAGGTCCAGACGATTTCGCGGGGGTCGGCATTGACCAGTTCGGCCACCTGGCGACGGGCGTTCTCCACCGCCTCCTCGGCTTTCCAGCCGAACACGTGGGAGCGGGAAGCGGGGTTACCGAAGTTGCCGTCGGCCAGCAGGCAATCGCTCATCTTCTGAGCAACGCGGGGGTCGACCGGAGTGGTTGCGGAGTAATCCAGGTAAATCGGCAATCTCATCGGTTGTCTCCTATCAGGCGGGTGCCCTGCTCATTCGATGGCGGACACTTCAATCTTTTCGGGGCTCGAATTCCGTCCACTGGGACGACGCTGGCCATGGCGCTCGTTCTGACGCTGGGCGACTTCCTGGACCTCGTTGCGACTGACGATGTCGCTCAGGCTGATGCTGCTGAGGAAGTCGTGGATCTGGAGGCTGAGGTCATCCCACAGGTGGTGGGTCAGGCAGGCACCGCCGGAGGAGTCGCAGTTGCCCTGGCCCTGGCAGCGCGTGACGTCGACGGACTCGTTGACCGCATCGATGACCTGCGCCACGTAGATGCTGGAAACGTCGCGGGACAGCTGATAGCCGCCGCCCGGGCCGCGAACGCTGCTGACCAGGTTGCCACGGCGCAACTTGGCGAACAGCTGCTCGAGATAAGAGAGGGAGATGCCCTGACGCTCGGAAATATCTGCCAGAGAAACCGGACCTTGCTGCGAGTGCAAAGCCAGGTCGAGCATGGCTGTGACGGCGTAGCGGCCTTTGGTGGTCAGTCGCATGGGAAGTCCACGGTTCGCTGAAGTGCGAGCGAGTATGCCATTCCCGACTATTTAAGTCAACTATAAGCCTGATTAAATAAGTCGGGTATTGCGCTAGACAGGGGCGCGAATGATATCAGAATTTCACCCCCTCGCCTATCAGACCGCCGGACGCTCCGTAGCGCCCTTTTCATCCTCGAAGGCCTCGCAACGCAACTCGGGCAAGGCTGCCGCGCGGTAATCGCTACCCAGCTCGGTCAGCGCCTTGCACATGCCATCGAGGCGCTGATCCACCGCCTGGACGTGATCGAGCAGTTGACCGATGGCGCGCGCCACCGGATCCGGCATGTCCTGCCCGACGCCATAGGCATCGAAGCCGAAGCGTTCGGCGAGGGCCTGGCGCCGCGCAGCCTGCTCGGAATCCTCCTTGATGATGATCCGCGCAGGAATGCCGACCGCCGTTGCGCCAGCCGGGACGGCCTTGGTCACCACCGCATTGGAGCCGATCTTGGCGCCCGCCCCGACCGTGAACGGGCCAAGCACCTTGGCCCCTGCTCCCACCACCACACCATCTTCAAGAGTCGGGTGGCGCTTGCCCTTGTTCCAGCTGGTGCCACCGAGAGTCACGCCCTGGTAGAGGGTGACGTCGTCACCGATCTCGGCCGTCTCGCCAATGACGATGCCCATGCCGTGGTCGATGAAGAAGCGCCGACCGATCCGCGCACCAGGGTGGATCTCGATACCGGTCAGCCAGCGACCGAAGTTCGACACCAGCCGCGCCGCCCACTTCCACCCGGCAACCCACAGCGCGTGCGCGACGCGATGCAGCCAGATGGCGTGCAGCCCCGGGTAGCAGGTGAGCACCTCGAAGGCCGTGCGCGCTGCCGGGTCACGGTGAAATACACCCCGGATGTCTTCCCGCATGCGAGCCAGCATCACTTCTCCCTCCGCTTCTGGATCTCGCCGTGCGCCGCCTTCTGCGTCTCGGTGAGGATGCCGCGCAGGATGTTCATCTCGAGCTTGCTGATGGAGGCGCGCCCGTAGAGGCGGCGCAGGCGGGTCATCAGGTGGCGGGGACGCTCAGGGTCGAGGAAGGCGATGTCCACCAGGGTCTGCTCCAGGTGACCGAAGAAGCGCTCGAGCTCGTCGACCGTCACCGGCTGCACGTTCTCCTCGGCCGTGAGCTCCACCTTCTCCATCTTGGTCGGCTGGCCCTGGACCTGCAGCCAGGCCATGCGTGCCTCGTAGGTCAACACCTGCACGGCGGACGCCAGGTTCAGGGAGCCAAAGGTCGGGTCGGACGGGATATGCACATGGAACTGGCAACGCTGCAGCTCGTCGTTGGTCAGGCCGGCGTATTCGCGCCCGAACACCAGGGCGACTTCGGCCCCGTCGCTGATCTGCTCGACACAACTGGCCGCGCACTCGCGAGGGTCCAGCAGCGGCCAGGGGATATGGCGATCCCGCGCGCTGGTGCCATAGACCAGGCTGCAGCCCACCAACGCCTGCTCCAGAGTGTCCACCACCAGGGCGGATTCGAGGATATCGTCGGCACCCGAGGCGCGGGCATAGGCCTCGCGATCGGGGAACTGCTCCGGCTGGACCAGCACGAGCTTCGACAGGCCCATGTTCTTCATCGCCCGCGCGGCACCACCGATGTTGCCGGGATGACTGGTGCCGACCAGCACCACACGAATGTTCTGCAGCACGCCCGCCTGCTCCCACCTGGACTACAAAAGGGTGGGAAATCTTACAGAAACAGTCGGGTAAACACCACGAAGGCCGATGGGCGCATCTACATGGCCCGGCCTTTTCTGCTAGAATTCGCGGCTTTCTTTAACGACCCCAGGTATACGCCCCATGCAGCCCATGCTGAACATCGCCCTGCGCGCCGCTCGCAGCGCCGGCGAATTGATCTTCCGTTCGATCGAGCGCCTGGACGTGATCGCCATCAACGAGAAAGACGCCAAGGACTACGTCACCGAAGTCGACCGCGCTGCCGAGGAAACCATCATCCAGGCCCTGCGCAAGGCGTATCCGACCCACGGCATCCTGGGCGAGGAAGGCACCTCCATCGCCGGCACCGGCGAGGGCGCCGACTACCAGTGGATCATCGACCCGCTGGACGGCACCACCAACTTCATCCGCGGCGTCCCGCACTTCGCCGTCAGCATCGCCTGCAAATACAAGGGCCGCCTGGAACACGCCGTGGTCCTCGATCCGGTCCGCCAGGAAGAGTTCACCGCCAGCCGTGGCCGTGGCGCCGCCCTGAATGGCCGCCGCCTGCGCGTCAGCAACCGCAAGAGCCTGGAAGGCGCCCTGCTCGGCACCGGCTTCCCCTTCCGCGACAGCCAGCTCGACCACCTGGACAACTACCTGAACATGTTCCGCAGCCTGGTCGGCCAGACCGCAGGCCTGCGCCGCGCCGGCTCCGCGAGCCTGGACCTGGCCTATGTCGCCGCCGGCCGCTTCGATGCGTTCTGGGAGTTCGGCCTGTCCGAGTGGGACATGGCAGCAGGCGCCCTGCTGGTACAGGAAGCCGGCGGCCTGGTGAGCGACTTCACCGGCGGTCACGACTTCCTGGAAAAGGGCCACGTCGTGGCCGGCAACACCAAGTGCTTCAAGGCCGTGCTGACTGCCATCCAGCCGCACCTGCCGCCTTCGCTGAAGCGCTGAACCGCGACTGCAACGAAAAAGGCGCCTTACGGCGCCTTTTTCATGGGCGAGAACCAGCGGTTACTGGTTGACGCCGGCCTGCTGCAACGGCTGGCGCTGCGACAGGATCAGGCGACCGTCCTTGCCCACCGGGATCTGAGCACCCGGATCGTGATCCATGCGCACCTGGTTCACACGACCGTCCAGCTGGTACTGCACGTCATAGCCGACCACCTTCTCGCTGGTCTCGTGCACGGTGTTGCAACGGGTTTCGGTGGTGGTGTAGGTGTCGCTGTTCTGCATGTGCTCCTGCACCTTGTTACCCGCATAACCGCCGCCCACGGCGCCAGCCACGGTCGCGATCTTCTTGCCGTTGCCGCCGCCGACCTGGTTGCCCAGCAGGCCTCCCGCCACCGCGCCGAGCACGGTACCGGCGATCTGGTGCTGGTCCTGGACCGGCCGTTGACGGGTCACGGCGACATCCTTGCAGACCTCGCGCGGGGTCTTGATGGTCTCCTTGACGGGCTGTACCGCGAGCACCTCGGCGTATTCCGGGCTATTGCCCACAAGGCTGTAGGTTGCGACGGCGCCACCGGCGGTTACACCGACCGCACCCAGCACCGCGCCGACGAGCATCGACTTGTTCACTTGAACCTCCTGGTTTCACTCCGGGCTTTCGCCCTATGCCTTGCCTTGGATTACACGCATTCACCCAAGTTCCTACAGACCGACCAGCAACACAGCCAATGGGATGTCTTTCACAAAGCCAGAAACGAGAAAGGCCCGCTTTCGCGGGCCTTTCCGATGAAGCACACCTGCTGTCAGGGGCGCTCGTCCACTTCGGCAGTCGCGGCCGGCGGGATGAGGTCCTCGGAGGTCAGTTTCAGCCAGATGAGCACCGGCGCACTGATGTAGATCGAGGAGTAGGTCCCCACCACGACACCCACCATCAGCGACAGGGCAAAGCCGTGCAGGCTGTCGCCACCGAACAGCAGCAGCGCCAGCAGGGCCAATGCCGTGGAGGTGGAAGTGGCGATGGTACGCAGCAGCGTCTGGGTGCAGGACACGTCGATGTTCTCGATCAGGTCTGCCTTGCGCAGGACGCGGAAGTTCTCGCGGATCCGGTCGAAGATGATGATGGTGTCGTTGAGCGAGTAACCGATCATCGCCAGCACCGCCGCCAGCACCGTCAGGTCGAACGGCACCTGGAAGAACGCCAGGATGCCCAGGGTGACGATCACGTCGTGGATCAGCGATGCCACCGCACCAACGCCGAACTTCCACTGGAAGCGGAAGCCGAGGTACAGCAGGATGCCGCCCAGCGCCAGGAGCATCGCCAGGCCGCCCTGGTCGCGCAGCTCCTCACCCACTTGCGGGCCGACGAACTCGACGCGCTTCACGGTGAACTGGGTGTCGGCGTCGATCTTGCGCAGCGAAGCCGCGACCTGGTTACCCAGCTGCGGGTCTTCGCCAGCCAGGCGGACCAGCACGTCGGTGGTGGCGCCGAAGCTCTGCACCACCGCATCGCGGTAACCGGCCTGCCCCAGCTCTTCCTTGATGCGCTCCAGGTTGGCCGGCTTCTCGTAGGACAGCTCGATCAGGGTGCCGCCGGTGAAGTCCAGGCCGAAGTTCAGGCCCTTCATGAACAGGGCACCGATGCCGATCAGGCTGATGACGACGGTGATGGCGAACGCGAGGTTGCGGATCGCCATGAAGCGAATGGTTGACTTGATCATGGCTGCCTCAGATCCACAGTTTCTTGAAGTTGCGGCCACCGAAGATCAGGTTGACCTGGCCTCGGGTGAACATGATCGCGGTGAACATCGAGGTGACGATACCCAGCGACATGGTGACGGCGAAGCCCTTGATCGGCCCAGTACCCAGGGCGAAGAGGATGCCGCCCACCAGCAGGGTGGTCAGGTTCGAGTCGACGATCGCGGTGTAGGCACGGTCGAAGCCCTCGTGGATCGCACGCTGGACCCCCATCCCGTTGGCCAGCTCCTCGCGTATCCGCGAGTAGATCAGCACGTTGGCGTCCACCGCCATGCCCAGGGTAAGGACGATACCGGCGATACCCGGCAGGGTCAGGGTGGCACCGATCACCGACATCAGGCCGACCAGCAGCACCAGGTTGAATGCCAGGGCCACGGTGGCCAGCACACCGAAGAAGCGGTAGATCGCGATGATGAACAGCGACACGAAGACCATCGCCCACTCGGTGGACTCGATGCCCTTGACGATGTTCTCGGCACCCAGGCTCGGGCCGATGGTGCGCTCTTCGGCGAAGTACATCGGCGCAGCCAGGCCACCGGCACGCAGCAGCAGGGCCAGCTCGGAGGATTCACCCTGGCCGTTCAGGCCGGTGATACGGAACTGGCTGCCCAGCGGCGACTGGATGGTCGCCAGGCTGATGATCTTCTTCTCTTCCTTGAAGCTCTGGACCTCGACTTCCTTCTCGACGCCATCCACCACCTGCTTCACGTAGCGGCTCTGCGGACGTTGCTCGATGAAGATCACCGCCATGCTGCGGCCCACGTTGTTGCGGGTGGCACGGTTCATCAGCTCGCCACCGTGGCCATCGAGGCGGATGTTCACCTGCGGGCGGCCATTCTCGTCGTAGCTCGCCTGGGCATCGGTGACCTGGTCACCGGTGATGATCAGGCTGCGCTCCAGCGGCACCGGCGGACGACCCGGCTCGCGGAATTCGAAGGATTCGGTGCTGGCCTTGCTGGCATCGGCCGCAGCCGCCAGGCGGAATTCGAGGTTGGCGGTCTTGCCGAGGATACGCTTGGCTTCGGCAGTGTCCTGCACGCCGGGCAGCTCCACCACGATACGGTTCGCGCCCTGGCGCTGGACCAGCGGCTCGGCGACACCCAGCTCGTTCACGCGGTTGCGGACGGTGGTGAGGTTCTGCTTGATGGAGTATTCGCGGATCTCGGTGACCTTGGCCTGGGTCAGGGTGAGGGTCAGGACCTGCTGGTCGCCGCGCTCGCCGGTCTTCAGGTCGAAGTCATTGAAGGTCTTGCGGATCAGGGACTGGGCCTTGTCCAGGCTCTCCTGGTCGCTGAAGCCCAGCTGGAAGCCGTTGTCGACGCCCGGCAGGCTGCGGTAGCGCACGCGCTCCTTGCGCAGCAGGGTGCGGACTTCGCCTTCGTAGATTTTCAGGCGCGAGGTCAGGGCCTTCTCCATGTCCACTTCCAGCAGGAAGTGAACACCACCGGAGAGGTCGAGGCCCAGCTTCATCGGCGAGGCCCCCAGGCTACGCAGCCACTGGGGCGTGGTGGGGGCCAGGTTGAGGGCAACCACGTAGTCGTCACCCAGTGCACGGCGGATGGCGTCCTTGGCCGGCAGCTGGTCGCCCAGCTTGGTCAGGCGGAACAGGCCACCACGCTCACTGATACTGGAGCTCTTGACCTCGATGCCGGCTTCCTTCAGCGCCGCCAGCGCGCGGTCCACATCGGGCTGCTGGATCTTCAGCGCGGTGCTGGTGCCGGAAATCTGGATCGCCGGATCATCGGGGTAGAGGTTGGGTGCGGAATAGATGAGGCCGACGGTGAGGACCGCCAGGATCAGCAGGTACTTCCACAGGGGATATTTGTTGAGCATGACACCGCCCGTTATGACGCGGGGCGCCCAAGGCGCCCCGTGAATGGTGAAGATGATTCGTTAGATGGCTTTCAGCGTGCCTTTCGGCAGAGTCGCGGCGATAGCGACCTTCTGGATCTTCAGCTCGACGGTGTCGGACACCTCGATGACCACGAAGTCATCGGACACCTTGACCACCTTGCCGGCGATGCCGCCGGAGGTGACCACTTCGTCACCTTTCTGCAGGCCGGAGAGCAGGTTCTTGTGCTCCTTGGCGCGCTTGGACTGGGGACGCCAGATCATCAGGTAGAAGATGACCAGGAAACCGATCAGGAAAACCCACTCGAAGCCGGTGCCGGCAGGACCTGCGGCGGCGGCCGGAGCGGCTGCGTCGGCGTAGGCGGCGGGGATCAGAAAGCTCATGTAGCACTCCTGTTGCGGAAATTTGAAAAGTGTTCGGCTTGGAAAAATGCGGCGTTATCAGTCCAGGGGCGGTGTCGGTAGTCCGCGCCGGGCGTAGAAGGCATCGACGAAGTCGGCCAATTTACCCTGTTGAATAGCCTCGCGCAAACCAGCCATCAGGCGCTGGTAATGCCGCAAGTTGTGGATTGTATTCAACATGCTGCCGAGCATTTCGCCGCATTTATCCAGATGGTGGAGATAAGCCCGTGAGAAGTGTTTGCAGGTGTAACAGTCGCAGCCAGGTTCCAACGGCGAATCATCGTGACGATGCACGGCGTTGCGGATTCTCAGCACGCCGGTGTCGATGAACAGGTGGCCGTTGCGCGCGTTGCGGGTGGGCATCACGCAGTCGAACATGTCGACGCCACGGCGCACGCCTTCCACCAGGTCCTCCGGTTTGCCGACACCCATCAGGTAGCGCGGCTTGTCCGCCGGCAGGTGCGGCGGGAGGAAGTCGAGCACGCGGATCATCTCTTCCTTGGGCTCGCCCACCGACAACCCGCCGATGGCCAACCCGTCGAAGCCGATTTCCAGCAGGCCTTCGAGGGAGCGCAGACGAAGCTCCTCGTGCATGCCACCCTGGACGATGCCGAACAGCGCGGCGGTGTTCTCGCCATGGGCAGCCTTGGAACGCCTAGCCCAGCGCAGCGACAGCTCCATGGAGCGCTTCGCGGTGTCGAAGTCCGCCGGGTACGGGGTGCATTCGTCGAAGATCATCACGATGTCGGAGCCCAGGTCACGCTGGACCTGCATGGACTCCTCGGGCCCCATGAACACCTTGGCGCCATCCACCGGCGAGGCGAAGGTCACGCCCTCTTCCTTGATCTTGCGCATCGCCCCCAGGCTGAACACCTGGAAGCCGCCGGAGTCGGTGAGGATCGGGCCCTGCCACTGCATGAAGTCGTGCAGGTCGCCATGGCGCTTGATCACCTCGGTACCCGGGCGCAGCCAGAGGTGGAAGGTGTTGCCGAGGATGATCTGCGCACCGATGCCTTCGATATCACGCGGCAGCATCCCCTTCACCGTGCCGTAGGTGCCTACGGGCATGAAGGCGGGCGTCTCGACCACGCCACGGGGGAAAGTCAGGCGCCCGCGACGGGCCTTGCCCTCGGTGGCGAGCAGTTCGAAGCTCATGCGGCAGGTGCGCGTCATGCGAGGTCCTCGGGTCCGCGCGGAGCGGGGTTGCGGGTGATGAACATGGCATCACCGTAACTGAAGAAGCGATAGCCCTGCTCCACCGCCGCCCCGTAGGCGGCCATGGTCTCCGGGTAGCCGGCGAAGGCCGAGACCAGCATCAGCAGGGTGGATTCGGGCAGGTGGAAATTGGTGACCAGGGCATCCACCACATGGAAGGGCCGCCCGGGGTACAGGAAAATGTCGGTGTCGCCACTGAAGGGCTTGAGCTGACCATCCCGCGCGGCGCTTTCCAGCGAACGCACGCTGGTGGTGCCGACGGCGATCACGCGCCCGCCGCGCGCCCGGCAGTCGGCGACGGCATCCACCACATCCTGCTTCACCTCGAGCCACTCGCTGTGCATGTGGTGGTCCTCGATACGCTCCACCCGTACCGGCTGGAAGGTACCGGCCCCCACGTGCAGGGTGACGAAGGCGCGTTCGACTCCCTTGGCGGCGATGGCGTCCAGCAAGGCCTGGTCGAAATGCAGGCCCGCAGTGGGCGCCGCGACGGCACCGGCGTGCTGCGCGTACACCGTCTGGTAGCGCTCGCGGTCGGCGTCCTCGTCAGGGCGATCTATATAAGGAGGCAATGGCATGTGCCCGACCCGCTCAAGCAGCGGCAGCACCTCTTCGGCGAAGCCCAGCTCGAACAGCGCGTCATGGCGAGCCAGCATGGTGGCCTCGGCGCCGCCGTCGATGAGAATCGTCGAGCCCGGCTTGGGCGACTTGCTCGAACGGACGTGAGCCAGCACGCGATGGCTGTCCAGCACACGCTCCACCAGGATTTCCAGCTTGCCGCCCGAAGCCTTCTGCCCGAACAGGCGCGCCGGGATCACCCGGGTGTTGTTGAACACCATCAGGTCGCCAGGGCGCAGGTAGTCGAGCAGATCGGCAAAGCCACGGTGGGCCATTTCGCCGCTGGCGCCATCGAGCACGAGCAGGCGACTGGCACGTCGCTCGCTCAGCGGGTGGCGGGCGATCAGGTGTTCGGGAAGGTCGAAATGGAAATCGGCAACGCGCATGGTGGGTCGTCTCACAGGGGCGCGAATAGTAGCGGAATTACGCAAATCTGACCACGCAGGCGGATTGACCGCCCCAGGCGCCCTCCCTATACTGCGCCGCCATCGTGCCTCGGTGGCGGAATGGTAGACGCGGCGGATTCAAAATCCGTTTCTGGCGACAGAGTGAGAGTTCGAGTCTCTCCCGGGGCACCACGATCCTTAGGTCGCAAGACCACCTCCCCTCGTATCAATTCGTCCTTGTCTGCGCTGTTCAGCGTTCCCAGAACGACATGTCGTCGCTTGCGCACATGCCGCGTCGAAACTCGCCCGCACGGGGGATTGGCAGCCCCGGACAGTTAGCGTAGAGTGTCACGCACTGTGTTTGCATGGGTCGCTGTTGAATCGTGACCTGATGCAGTAGATCCGACAGATCCGCTACATCCCGCTCGACTTCTCTTACTCTTTGCAACCAGTTCCTAGCCCTCGGCCCAATGTCGGGCAGAGGCTGAAAATCAACTCCAGTTCCAAGGAAATTGAGACATGTCGAATCGTCAAACCGGCACCGTTAAGTGGTTCAACGACGAGAAGGGCTTTGGCTTCATCACCCCCGAGAGCGGTCCGGATCTGTTCGTACACTTCCGCGCCATCGAAGGCAGCGGCTTCCGCAGCCTGAAGGAAGGCCAGAAGGTTACCTTCGAAGCCGTCCAAGGCCAGAAAGGCATGCAAGCTGACAAAGTCCAAGTCCTGGCCTAAGTCGCTGCAAGAGAACCCCTGATGTTTCATCAGGGGTTTTTTTATGCCCGCGTTTCAGTGCCTGCCCTTAGAATGCGGCGTCTTCACACGTCACAAGGGCCCTCCATGCCGAAACACATCCTGCGCCCGGAAGGCGAGTTCCCCACAGCCGGGGCCGTTCGCCGCTTCGCCGCCATCTTCTATGACTTCCTCCTCAGCGTCGCCCTGCTGATGGTGGTCACCCTCTTCTACCAGCAGGTCATCCTGCGCTCGATCTACGGCGGCGAGCGCCTGCGGGAAATGGCCGAGCAGGGCCTGCTGGCCCACGACCCGGTCCTGTCCACCTTGCTGCTCTTCAGCCTGTTCGCCTTCTTCGCCAAGTTCTGGACCCACAACGGCCAGACCCTCGGCATGCAGGTGTGGGGTGTGCGCATCCAGAATCGCGACGGCTCGGCGGTCAGCCTGTGGCAGGCCCTGCTGCGCTTCGTGGTCGCCATGGGTTCCTGGCTCTGCTTCGGCCTCGGCTTCCTGTGGATGCTCTGGGACAAGGACAAACGCACCTGGCACGACCGCTACTCGGAGAGCATCGTGGTGCAACTTCCCAAGAGCGCTCACAAGAAATAGCGAACACGAAAAAGCCGGCTCGAAGCCGGCTTTTTCATGAGCGATCTGATCAGCCAGCCCGGCGCAACAGCCAGACACCTGCCAACGCACAGATACCCGCAGGGATCAGCACCGCCAGGAACGGCGGGAAGCCGAACACCAGGCTCGACGGTCCCAGCAGATCCTGGCTGATACGCACCACGAAACCGATGACCACACCGGTAAAGATGCGCTGCCCCAGGGTCACCGAACGCAGAGGCCCGAAGATGAACGAAATCGCCATCAGCACCAGCGCCCCCGTCACCAATGGCTGCAGCAGCTTGGTCCAGAAGGCCAGCCAGTAGCGACTGTTGTTCAGCCCCTGCTCCGCCAGGTAGTGCACATAGCTCCACAGGCCACTGATGGACAGCGCCTCGGGCTCCATCACCACCGTACTGAGCAGTTGCGGGTTGAGCTGGATGTCCCAGCGCTCGCTGCCCGCTTCTATCACCTCGGTGTGGTCGCCACGGAAGTGCGTGGTGGTCACCTCCTCCAACTGCCAGTGATCGCCCTGGTACAGCGCACGCCGGGCGAAACTGGCGGCCTGCATGTGCCGCTCGCCGTCGAACTCATAGCGGGTCACGCCGTAAAGCACGCCATTGGGCTGCACGGCATTGATGTGCACGAACTCATTGCCCTGGCGGTGCCACAGGCCGCGCTTGGAGGTCTGGGCCTCGCCGCCGCCCTGCGCCAGGGCGCGGTTGGCCTGGGCCAGGTTCTCGCTCCAGGGCGCCACGTACTCGCCCAGCAGGATGCCCGCCAGCATCAGCACCAGCAGCGGCTTCATCACCGCCCAGACGATACGGCCGATGGAAACACCGGCCGCCCGCATGATGGTCAGCTCACTGCTGCTGGCCAGGGTGCCGAGGCCGATCAGGCTGCCGATCAGCGCCGCCATGGGCAGCATCTCGTAGGCGCGGCGCGGCGCGGTAAGCAGCACGTAGCAGATGGCGTCCATCAGGGTGTAGCTGCCCTCGATGTCGCCCAGCTCATCGATGAAGGCGAACAGCAGCGCCAGGCTGACGATCACACCCAGCACCGCCAGGATGCCGAAGAACACGCTGGTACCGATGTACCTGTCCAGCTTAGCCATGGGCCACCTCACGAGCGGAACGACGGGCAGCCCACTTCAGGCGGAGCGGTTCCCAGTAAAGCAACAGCAGCCCCACACTCAGGAAGATGCCATGCACCCACCACAAGCCGAGGGCCATCGGGATCTTGCCCTTGTCGAGCTGACCACGGGCGGCGATCAGCATCGACAGGTAAGCCATATAAAGAAGGATCGCCGGCAGCAGCTTGAGGAAGCGCCCCTGGCGCGGATTCACCCGCGACAGCGGCACCGCCAGCAGGGTCACCACGAACACCAGCACCGGGATGGACAGGCGCCACTGCAGCTCGGCCTGGTAGCGCGGGTTGTCGCTGCCCAGCAGGTCGCGGGTCGGGATCGCCTCGCGCTCGCCGATCTCGGCACTGATCTCCGGCTTCGGCAGGAGGATGCCGTAGGTCCCGTACTTGATGGCACGGTAGTCGGCCTTGCCCGGATTACCGTCGTAGCGGTAGCCGTTCTCCAGGATCAGGTAGCGACTGCCGTCCTCGTGGATGACCTGGCGCCCGCTCTCGGCCACCAGCACCCCGATGCCCTGCTCCTTGTTGTCCTGGGACAGGCGCTTCTCGGAGATGAACACCCCGCCCAGCTCGCCACGGTCCGCCGACAGGCTTTCGGTATAGGTGACCCGGTTGCCATTCTTCAGGGTCTGGAAGCGCCCCGGCACAAGGGTGTCGAACTCGGTCAGCGCGTCCTGCTGGTTGAGGATGCGGCCCACAGCCGTCACGCCCTGGGGCGCCAGGCCCAGGCTCAACCAGGCCACCATCAGTGCGACCAGCGTCGCCGGCGCCAGACTGTACGCCATCAGGCGCTGCTGGCTCATGCCGGTGGCGGAAAGCACCGTCATCTCGCTGTCCAGGTACAGCCGACCGTAGGCCAGCAGGAAGCCGAGGAACAGGCCAAGCGGCAGGATCAGCTGGAGGAAGCCCGGTATGCGGTAACCCATGATCAGGAACAGCACGCCAGGGTCCAGGGCACCCTGCGCCGCCTGGGCCAGGTACTTGATGAATCGACCGCTCATGATGATCACCAGCAACACGGCGCTCACCGCGCTGAGGGTCACCAGGACTTCGCGGGACAGGTAACGGAAGACGATCAAACCAGACACTCCAGGGTTGTCAGGCTCAGGCGGCTACGCTCAAACTAGCCGCTTTGTGGCCGGCACGCCCGAACGGGCACGCCACGGAAAATGGCCGGCATTATACCCTGCAATCCCGACTCTTTGTCTTGGGGACATCACATGGAATTCCTCGTCAAAAGCGCACGCCCGGAAACCCTGAAGACCGCCACCCTGGTGGTCGCCGTCGGCGAAGGCCGCAAGCTCGGCACCGCTGCCGGCGCACTGGACACCGCCACCGGCGGCGCCATCGCCACCCTGCTCAAGCGCGGCGACCTGGCCGGCAAGGTCGGCCAGACCCTGCTGCTGCACAGCCTGCCCAACCTGAAGGCCGACCGCGTGCTGCTGGTCGGCGTCGGCAAGGAGAGCGAGCTGACCGACCGTCAGTTCCGCAAGGTGGCCGCGGCCGTCGGCGGCGTGCTCAAGGGCCTGGGCGGCAGCGATGCCGTGCTCACCCTTGGTGAACTCAAGGTCAAGGGCCGCGATGCCTACGGCAAGGCTCGCCTGCTGGTGGAGACCCTGGCCGACGGCAGCTACCGCTTCGACCGCTTCAAGAGCACCAAGGCCGATGCCCCGGCCCTGAAGAAGATCACCCTGCTGGCCGAGAAGGCCGAGCAAGCCGACGTCGAGCGCGGCAGCCTGCACGCCCGCGCCATCGCTACCGGCATGGCCTACACCCGCGACCTGGGCAACCTGCCGCCGAACCTCTGCCACCCCAGCTTCCTCGCCGAGGAAGCCAAGGCCCTGGCCAAGGCCCACAAGAACCTCAAGGTCGAGGTGCTGGACGAGAAGAAGCTCAAGGAGCTCGGCGCCGGCGCCTTCCTTGCCGTCGCCCAGGGCAGCGAGCAGCCGCCGCGGATGATCGTGCTCAACTACCAGGGCGGCAAGAAGGACGACAAACCCTTCGCCCTGGTCGGCAAGGGCATCACCTTCGACACCGGCGGCATCAGCATCAAGCCCGCCGCCGGCATGGACGAGATGAAGTACGACATGTGCGGCGCCGCCAGCGTCCTCGGCACCTTCCGTGCCGTGCTGGAGCTGCAGCTGCCGATCAACGTCGTCGGCCTGCTGGCCTGCGCCGAGAACATGCCCAGCGGTGGCGCCACCCGCCCCGGCGACATCGTCACCACCATGAGCGGCCAGACCGTCGAGATCCTCAACACCGACGCCGAAGGCCGCCTGGTGCTGTGCGACACCCTCACCTACGCCGAGCGCTTCAAGCCCCAGGCCGTGATCGACATCGCCACCCTCACCGGAGCCTGCATCGTCGCCCTGGGCGCCAACACCTCCGGCCTGATGGGCAACAACGACGCACTGGTGAAGCAGATCCTCAAGGCCGGCGAGTACGCCGACGACCGCGCCTGGCAGCTGCCGCTGTTCGAGGAATACCAGGAGCAGCTCGACAGCCCGTTCGCCGACATCGCCAACATCGGCGGCCCCAAGGCCGGCACCATCACCGCCGGCTGCTTCCTGTCGCGCTTCGCCAAGAAGTTCCACTGGGCCCACCTGGACATCGCCGGCACCGCCTGGGTCAGCGGCGGCAAGGACAAGGGCGCCACCGGCCGCCCGGTCCCGCTGCTCACCCAGTACCTGCTCGACCGTCTCTGATCCACTGCGACACCTCCCGGCGCCCCAGGCGCCGGGCCTCTTTCCAGGAACACCGAAATGACCCGCGTCGAGTTCTACGTCCTGTCCACCAGTACCCCGGCAGACCGCCTGCGCGCCGCCTGCCAGCTGGCCGGCAAGGCCTGGCGCCACGGCATGCCGGTGTTCGTCCGCTGCACAGACGATGCCCAGGGCCAGGCCCTGGACGAACTGCTCTGGCAGTTCCGCGCCGAGACCTTCATCCCCCACGCCCAGCACGGGGAAGACCCGCACGCCCCGGTGGTCATCGGCCGGGACCAGCAGCCCGGCGCCAGCCAGGGCCTGCTGATCAACCTCGACCCGACCCTCTCGCCCCACCTCGGCCACTTCAGCCGGGTCATCGAGATCGTCAACCAGGAGCCAGCCCTGCTTGCCGCCTGCCGGGAGAATTTCCGCACCTACCGGCAGCGGGGCTATGATCCCAAACGAGTCGAACTCTGAGCCGCACCATGGACAACCCCAGCCAGCCTCCCCGCCCGGCCCACCTGCTGGACGACCTCGAGTCCATCCGCGCCCTGCTCGATGAACACACCAGCAGCGAGCCGCCCCTGCTCACCGAATCGGTGGACCCTGCCAGCATCCCCCTGCTGTCCGAGATCGTCGAACCGCCGCCGTTCAGCCTCAGCCCCGCTCCCGCGCCCCAGGCCGCCCAGCCGGCGACGCCCGCAGCCCCGCGCCCGGCACCCGCACCGACGCCCGCCCCTGTGAAGGCCGCTGCCCCCGTACCGCCCGTCGCCCCGGCGCCTGCAGCGCCCAGTGCCGCCCAGCCCTCCGTGCGCGCCGGCGTCGAAGCCGCCACGCAAACCCAGCTCAATCGCCTGGACGGCGAGCTGCGCGCCGCCGCCCAACTGATCCTGCAGGACGTCATCGACGACTTCGTCCCGCAGATCGAAGCCGAGCTCAAGCGCCGCCTCAACGCCCGCCTCGCCCGCCTGCTTCCCCAACTGCCGCGACGCAGCTGACCGCCTGCTTAGCGGCCTTTGGCCGCCTGGGTTTTGCCCGTTATACTCGGCGGCTTTCCGATCAGTTGCCGACACGGTCCCGCCGCACACATGGACAAGACCTACCAGCCCCACGCCATCGAAACTTCCTGGTACCAGACCTGGGAGAAGAACAACTACTTCGCCCCGCAAGGTTCCGGCGAGCCCTACACCATCATGATCCCGCCGCCGAACGTCACCGGCAGCCTGCACATGGGCCACGGCTTCAACAACGCGATCATGGATGCGCTGATCCGCTTCCGCCGCATGCAGGGCCGCAACACCCTGTGGCAGCCCGGCACCGACCACGCCGGCATCGCCACCCAGATGGTGGTGGAGCGCCAACTGGCCGCCCAGGGCATCAGCCGCCATGACCTCGGCCGCGAGCAGTTCCTCGACAAGGTCTGGGAGTGGAAGGAACAGTCCGGCGGCACCATCACCCGCCAGATCCGCCGCCTCGGCTCCTCCGTCGACTGGTCGCGCGAGCGCTTCACCATGGACGACGGCCTCTCCGAAGCGGTCAAGGAAGCCTTCGTGCGCCTGCACGAAGACGGCCTGATCTACCGCGGCAAGCGCCTGGTCAACTGGGACACCAAGTTCCACACCGCCATCTCCGACCTCGAAGTGGAGAACCACGACGAGAAAGGCCACCTGTGGAACCTGCGCTACCCCCTGGCCGACGGCAAGAAGACCGCCGAAGGCAACGGCTACCTGATCGTCGCCACCACACGCCCGGAAACCATGCTGGGTGACAGCGCCGTCGCCGTGCACCCGGAAGACGAACGCTACAAGGCCCTGATCGGCAGCTTCGTCGAACTGCCCCTGGTCGGCCGTCGCATCCCCATCGTCGCCGACGAATACTGCGACCCCGAGTTCGGCACCGGCTGCGTCAAGATCACCCCCGCCCACGACTTCAACGACTACGAAGTCGGCAAGCGCCACGACCTGCCGCTGATCAACATCTTCGACAAGAACGCCGCCGTGCTCGCCACCGCCCAGGTGTTCAACCTCGACGGCAGCGTCAACGACAGCCTCGACACCACCCTCCCGGCCCAGTTCGCCGGCCTCGACCGCTTCGAAGCACGCAAGCAGATCGTCGCCGCCTTCGAACAGCTCGGCCTGCTGGAGAAGATCGAAGACCACGCCCTCAAGGTGCCCAAGGGCGACCGTTCCGGCACCGTCATCGAACCCTGGCTGACCGACCAGTGGTACGTCTCCACCAAGCCCCTGGCCGAACCGGCCATCGCCGCCGTGGAAGATGGCCGCATCCAGTTCGTGCCCAAGCAGTACGAGAACATGTACTTCTCCTGGATGCGTGACATCCAGGACTGGTGCATCAGCCGCCAGCTCTGGTGGGGCCACCGCATCCCCGCCTGGTACGACGAGGCCGGCAACGTCTACGTCGGCCGCGACGAGGCCGAAGTCCGCGCCAAGCACAACCTCGGCGACCAGCCGCTGCGCCAGGACGAAGACGTCCTCGACACCTGGTTCAGCTCCGGCCTGTGGACCTTCTCCACCCTCGGCTGGCCGGAACAGACCGAGTTCCTCAAGACCTTCCACCCCACCGACGTCCTGGTCACCGGCTTCGACATCATCTTCTTCTGGGTCGCCCGCATGATCATGCTGACCATGCACCTGGTGAAGAACGAGGACGGCACCCCGCAGGTTCCGTTCAAGACCGTCTACGTCCACGGCCTGGTGCGCGACGGCCAGGGCCAGAAGATGTCCAAGTCCAAGGGCAACGTCCTCGACCCGCTGGACATCGTCGACGGCATCACCCTCGACGCCCTGCTGGAGAAGCGCACCAGCGGCATGATGCAGCCCAAGCTCGCCGAGAAGATCGCCAAGCAGACCCGCATCGAGTTCCCCGACGGCATCAACAGCTTCGGCACCGACGCCCTGCGCTTCACCTTCTGCTCGCTGGCCTCCACCGGCCGCGACATCAAGTTCGACATGGGCCGCGTCGAGGGCTACCGCAACTTCTGCAACAAGCTGTGGAACGCCGCCAACTTCGTCATCGAGAACACCGACGGCCAGGACACCGGCGTCAACGGCGAAGCCGTCGACCTCTCCTCCGTCGACCGCTGGATCATCAGCCAGCTGCAGCGCACCGAAGCCGAAGTCACCCGCCAGCTCGACGCCTTCCGCTTCGACCTGGCCGCCCAGGCCCTCTACGAGTTCGTCTGGGACGAGTACTGCGCCTGGTACCTCGAACTGGTCAAACCCGTGCTCTGGGACGAGAACGCCCCCATCGAGCGCCAGCGCGGCACCCGCCGCACCCTGGTGCGCGTGCTGGAGGTCATCCTGCGCCTGGCCCACCCGTTCATGCCCTTCATCACCGAAGAGATCTGGCAACGCATCAAGGGCCAGGCCGGCGTCAGCGGCGACACCCTCATGCTGCAACCCTGGCCGGTGGCCAACGAAAGCCGCATCGACGCCGCCGCCGAAGGCGACATCGAATGGGTCAAGACCCTGATGCTCGGCGTGCGCCAGATCCGTGGCGAGATGAAGATCTCCATGGCCAAGCGCATCGACATCATCGTCGCCAACACCAATGCCGAAGACCTGCGCCGCCTGGCCGACTTCGAGCCCCTGCTGAACAAGCTGGCCAAGCTCGAATCCGTCCGCGTCCTGGCCAGCGGCGAGGAAGCCCCCATGTCCGCCACCGCCCTGGTGGGTGACATGCAGGTGCTGGTGCCCATGGCCGGCCTGATCGACAAGGACGCCGAACTGGCGCGCCTGGACAAGGAAATCCAGCGCCTGGACGGCGAGGTCAAGCGCGTCGGCGGCAAGCTCGCCAACGAAGGCTTCGTCGCCAAGGCCCCGGCCGAGGTGCTCGAGAAGGAGCGCGCCAAGCTGGCCGAGGCCGAACAGGCCCTGGCCAACCTCACCGAGCAGCGCGGGCGCATCGCCAGCCTGTGATGCACAAGAGCCCGCCCATCGACAGATCGGCGGGCTTTTTACTCCCTGCGACCCCGCTCACCGCTCACCGCTCACCGCTCACCGCTCACCGCTGAAAGGATGTCCCCATGTACGCGCTGATGGCCCTGCTGTTCATCGCCGGTTACCTGTGCATCGCCCTGGAACACCCGCTCAAGGTGGACAAGGCCGCCTCGGCCCTGATCACCGCCGTCCTCTGCTGGACCGCCCTGGTCCTCGGCGTCGACAGCATCGCCCCCGGCCTGGCCCAGGGTGAGCACGGCGTCAGCGGCGAACTGCGCCACCACCTGGGGGAAATCTCCGAGATCCTGTTCTTCCTGCTCGGCGCCATGACCATCGTCGAACTGGTCGATGCCCACGAAGGCTTCAAGGTCATCACCGACCGCATCCAGACCCACAAGCGCGTCACCCTGCTCTGGCTGATCGGCTTCATCACCTTCTTCCTCTCCGCCGTGCTGGACAACCTCACCACCACCATCGTCATGGTGTCCCTGCTGCGCAAACTGATCCGCCACCAACACGAGCGCTGGTTCTACGCCGGCATCGTGGTGATCGCCGCCAACGCCGGCGGCGCCTGGTCCCCCATCGGCGACGTCACCACCACCATGCTCTGGATCGGCCACCAGATCAGCGCCAGCGGCATCATCAGCAGCCTGTTCATCCCCAGCCTGGTGTGCCTGCTGGTCCCCCTCGCCGTCCTCAGCTTCATCCTGCGGGGCGAATTCCAGCGTCCCGACGAGGAAGCCGACGCCGCCGAGCACGACCCCACCACCCCCTTCGAGCGCAACCTGGTGTTCGTCCTCGGCCTCGGCGCCCTGCTCTTCGTCCCGGTGTTCAAGAGCATCACCCACCTGCCGCCGTACATGGGCATCCTCCTCGGCCTCGGCGTCCTCTGGGTCGTCACCGAATGGCTGCACCGCGGCAAGCACGACGAAGACAAGCACCCGCTCTCGGTGATCGGCGTCATGCGGCGCATCGACACCCCCAGCATCCTGTTCTTCCTCGGCATCCTCCTGGCCGTCTCCAGCCTCGCCACCGCCGGCCACCTCACCCAGGTCGCCGCCGCCCTCAAGGACAGCCTCGGCAACGTCTACGCCATCAACATCGCCATCGGCCTGCTGTCCTCCGTGGTCGACAACGTGCCCCTGGTGGCCGGCGCCATGAAGATGTACCCGCTGGCCACCCCCGAGGCCGTCGCCGCAGCCGGCGACCAGGCCGGCTGGCTCGGCCACTTCGTCGTCGACGGCACCTTCTGGGAACTCCTCGCCTTCTGCGCCGGCACCGGCGGCAGTTGCCTCATCATCGGCTCCGCCGCCGGCGTCGCCGCCATGGGCATGGAGCGCATCGACTTCCTCTGGTACCTCAAGCGCATCAGCCTCCTGGCCCTGCTCGGCTACCTCGCCGGCGCCGCCACCTACATCGGCCTCGCCCAGCTCTGAAGGGAACGACACGGATGTCCGGCCCGATCCAGCTGCAATTCGAATCCACCCTGCCCATCACGACAGAGACCGCCTGGCGCTGGATCACCGACGTCGACCTGCTGCGCGCGGAAATGCGCCCCTGGCTGCGCATGAGCGTCCCGCCCGGCGTCCGCTCCCTCGATGACCTCACCCTCGTACCGGGACGCCCCCTGTTCACCAGCCGCCTCTGGCTGCTCGGCTGCCTGCCCATGGGCCACTCCCACCTCACACTGGAATCCCTCGAACCCGGCCACGGCTTCGTCGAAGCCTCCCCCATGACCGGCATGCGCCTGTGGCGCCATGAACGCACGCTGCACGCCGTCGAGGGCGGCGTGCGGCTCTGCGACCGGTTGACCTTCGAGCCGCGCCTGGCGACCCTGCTCGTCCGCGCCCTCACCCGCTTCTTCTTCAACCAGCGCCACCAGGCACTTCGGCGCCGTGCCAGCGCCCTGCACAAGGAACACCCCGGTGACGGACCACCGCCTCCAGACCGCCCGAACCCTCGCCCAGGCCATCGCCGCCGGTGAATGCTCCAGCGTAGAAATGACCCAGCGCGCCCTGGCGTCGATCCAGGCCCGCAACCCGGCGCTCAACGCCCTCGTCACCCTCAACGCCGAACAGGCCCTGGACACCGCCCGCCAGGTTGACGCGGGGCTGATCCGTGGCCCGCTGGCCGGCGTCCCCATTACCCTCAAGGACGCCTTCGAAACCGCCGGCCTGCGCACCACCAGCAGCCACAAGCCGCTTTCCAGCCACGTTCCTCAGCGCGACGCCAGCGCCGTCGCCCGCCTGCGCGCGGCCGGTGCAGTGATCCTCGGCAAGACCAACCTCCCCGAACTGGCCGGCGACCTGCAGTGCAACAGCCCGCTGTTCGGCCGCTGCAACAACCCCTGGGACCTTGAGCGCACCAGCGGTGGCAGCTCGGGTGGCAGCGCCGTCTCGGTGGCCGCCGGCCATGCCTGGCTGGACCTGGGCAGCGACATCGGTGGTTCGATCCGCATCCCTGCCGCGTTCTGCGGCGTGGCAGGCTTCAAGGCCACCGAGAACCGCATCCCCCGCACCGGTCACATCCCCCACCTGCCGGGTACCGCACGCAGCGTTCGCCACCTGCTGGCCTTCGGTTGCCTGGCCCGAACGGTCGATGACCTGCGCCTGGGCTTCGAACTCATCGCCGGGCCGGATGGCCACGACAGCGAAGTGCCGCCGCTGCCGATCCAGCCCGCCCAACCCGTTTCTGCCCGGAGCCTGCGCATCGCCTGGTGGGATGAATTCCCCATCCCACTCTCCACCGCCACCCGCGACGTGCTGAAGGCCACGGTCCAGCGCCTGGAATCGGCCGGCGTCACGGTGCAGCGCATCCAGCCGCCCGGTTTCGACCTGGCCAGCTGCTGGAACGCCTACGGCGCCGTGGCCGGCGCCGAGATCGCCCTCGGCATGCCCCGGCTGACCCGCACACTGTTCGCGACCGCCGGCTCGCTCCTGCCCGGTCTGGGGCCACTCACCCGGGCTTTGCTGAAGGGCATGCGGCTCGACGCCCGCACCTACAACCAGGGCCTCCACCTGCGGGAGCAACAGCTCAACGCCCTGGAGTCCTTCCTCGGCACCTGGGACGCCTGGCTGTGCCCCACCGTCGTCATCAGCGCCTTCGAACACCAGAGCAATCCCCTGGGGCGGCTGACGGTAGACGGCCAACGCTACCCCTACCTCGATGCCGGCATCGGCCTGACCTGCCCCTTCTCGCTGACCGGCCACCCCGTGCTGGACCTGCCCGCCGGGCTCGACGCCCACGGCCTGCCGGTGGGTCTCCAACTGATCGGAAAACGCTGGCAGGATGAACGCCTGCTGGACATCGGCGCGGCACTGGAGCCCCTGTTCGGCCCCAGCCCCGCCCTCGCCTGCCTCGACAAGGACCTGCCATGGAAACCAGCAAGACCCGCACCAGCTTCTACCGCCGCCTCTACGTCGCCTGGCTGATCGACAGCGGCACCGCCACCAGCGTCCCCGCGCTGATGGAGGCCACCGGCATGCCCCGCCGCACCGCCCAGGACACCCTCGCCGCCCTCGCCGAACTGGACATCGACTGCCGCTTCGACCAGGCCGAAGGCGAGCGCAACAACAGCGGCCACTACCGCATCCACGACTGGGGCCCCATCGACCCGGCCTGGATCGATGCCAACCTGAGCCCGATCAAGGCGGTGCTCGGCTATCCCTGACAAGCTGCCGCCGCGTCAGAAACAGGAAGCCCCGCGTGAACAACGACCTGCTGATGGTCCTCGGCCTGCTGGCCGGCGCCGTCACCCTCTTCGCCCTCAACCGCCCGCGCATGGACGTGGTCGCCCTGCTGGTGCTCGTCGCCCTGCCCCTCACCGGCGTGCTCGACACCAGCGAAGCCCTGTCCGGCTTCAGCGACCCCAACGTGGTGCTGATCGCCGCCCTGTTCATCATCGGCGACGGCCTGGTGCGCACCGGCATCGCCTATCGCCTGGGGGACTGGCTGGTGGCCAGGGCCGGCAGCAGCGAAACGCGCCTGCTGGTCCTGCTGATGCTGGCCGCTGCCGGGCTCGGCTCGGTGATGAGCTCCACCGGCGTGGTGGCCATCTTCATCCCGGTCGCCCTCGGCGTCGCCTCGCGCCTGCGCATTCCGCCAGGTCGGCTGATGATGCCGCTGGCCTTCGCCGGGCTCATCAGCGGCATGCTCACCCTGGTGGCCACCGCCCCCAACCTGGTGGTCCACGCCGAACTCAAGCGCGCCGGCCTGGAGGGCTTCGGCTTCTTCAGCATGACCCCGGTGGGGCTCGCCGTACTGGTCCTCGGCATTGGCTACATGCTGCTGGTACGCCGCTGGCTCACCCCACGGGGCGATGACGGCCACGCCAATGTCCCACGACTGACCCTCGCCGACCTCGCCCGTGCCTACCGCCTGGACGAACGCGAACGACGCCTGCGGGTGCGCGCCGACTCGCCCCTGGCCTGCCAGGCCCTCAACGAACTGGAGCTGCGCAGCCAGTACGGCATCAACGTCATCGCCGTGGAACGCCAGCGGCGCTTCCGCACCCTGCTGCTGATGGCCACCGGCGACACCCAGCTGGAGCCCGGCGACGTGCTGCTGGTGGACCTGGCCAGCCCCGCCATCGGCCTGCTCGGCGCCTACCAGCAGCTGGGGCTGGAACCCATGCCCCTGACCGATTCCTACTTCAGCCTGCACGCCCACCAGCTCGGCCTGGCCGAGGTGGCGATGCCGCCGGAATCCCAACTGCCGGGCAAGACCATCCAGGAACTGGGCTTCCGCACCCGCCACAAGCTCAACGTGGTCGGCCTGCGCCGGAGCGGCAAGGCCCTGGAAGGGGTGCTGGTGGACGAGAAGCTCAAGGCCTCCGACACCCTGCTGGTGGCCGGCGAATGGCGGGCCATCCACCGCCTGCAGGGGCTGAGCCGCGACTTCCTGGTGCTCAGCCTGCCGGCCGAGGTGGACGAGGTCGCCCCCACCGCGCGCAAGGCGCCCTACGCCCTGCTCAGCCTGGGGGTGATGATCGCGCTGATGGTGTCCGGGCTGGTGCCCAACGTGCTCGCCGCGCTGATCGGCTGCCTGTTGATGGGCGCCTTCCGCTGCATCGACCTGGACAGCGCCTACCGCGCCATCCACTGGCCGACCCTGGTGCTGATCGTCGGCATGCTGCCTTTCGCCACCGCCCTGCAGCGCACCGGCGGCATCGACCTCGCCGTACAGGGGCTGGTCGCCCTGCTCGGCAACGCCGGGCCCTACGCCATGCTGGCCAGCCTGTTCGCCGTCACCGCGCTGATCGGCCTGTTCATCTCCAACACCGCCACTGCCGTGCTCATGGGCCCGGTGGCCATCGCCACGGCGCAGCAACTGGGCGCCTCGCCGCTGCCCTTCGCGCTGATCGTCGCCCTTGCCGCCTCGGCCGCCTTCATGACGCCGATCTCCTCCCCGGTGAACACCCTGGTGGTCGGCCCCGGGCATTACCGCTTCGGCGACTTCGTGAAGATCGGCGTGCCCTTCACCCTGCTGGTGATGCTCGTCAGCGTGGTGCTGGTGCCCTGGCTGTTCCCGCTCTGAGCGGGCAGCCCTCAGGCCGTGCGCAGGAAGAAGCGCTTGGTGGCGCGGCGCAGCCAGTTGGACTCGGCCGCCAGGCGGGTGAGGTTCTCGCGCACCGCGCCCACGTAGTCGCGGTCGTCGTTGAGGATGTGGTTGAACAGCCAGCGGCCCAGCAGGGACTTCAGCTCATCGGCCACGTCCTCGCCCCGCACGAAGCGCTCGCGGTATTCCCCCACCCGGCGGATGAACAGCTCGTGCACACGCTTGTGGGCACGGGTGAAGGCGTAGCCGGCCTCCTCCATCATCGATTCCTCGAAGGCGAAGTGGGACAGGGTGTAGTCCACCAGCTCCTCGATCACCGTGGCGACGACCCCGGCATCCGCCCGGAGCTGCGCCTCGTGGAGCTGGTTGATCATGTCGACGATGCGCCGGTGCTGGTCGTCGATCACGCTGATGCCACTGTCCAGCTCGTCACGCCATTGAAGAAAAGCCATGGTGTCCTCCTGATCTCGCGGTCTGCCCGACAACCTAAGCGGCCCGCCCCTCTCGTCCCATGACACGCATCAACAGAGTTCCCCTCGCCACGGCGTTGCACGGCAAAACAGGCGCTTCCCACAAGGCACCGGCTGCGCATCCGACCGCTGACTTCAGCCTCCAGCCGTGGGAAAATCCCGCGCCCAACCCCAGCCGACAGCCGCCCCATGCCCCAGCCGCCGAAACGCCCCCGCACGCCTGAAGCCCAGGCCGGCAAGGGCGCCCTGCACCCGCGCAATCGCCACCAGGGCCGCTACGACTTTCCCGCGCTGATCGCCGGCAGCCCCGAGCTGGGTGCCTTCGTCATCACCAACCCCTACGGCAAACCGAGCATCGACTTCGCCAACCCCGAGGCGGTGAAGGTGTTCAACCGGGCCCTGCTCAAGCAGTTCTACGGCATCCGCCAGTGGGACATCCCTGCCGGCTACCTGTGCCCGCCGATCCCCGGGCGTGCCGACTACCTGCACCACCTGGCCGACCTGCTCGGCGCCGCCCACGACGGCGTCATCCCCCAAGGCCCCGGCCTGCGCGGGCTGGACATCGGCGTCGGGGCCAACTGCGTCTACCCGCTGATCGGCCACCACGACTATGGCTGGTGCTTCGTCGGTGCCGACATCGACCCGCAGTCATTGGATTCCGCCGCCGCCATCCTCGCCGCCAACCCACGCTTCGGCGACGCCATCGAACTGCGTCGCCAGGAAAACCCGCAGCACATCTTCCAGGGCCTGGTGCAGGCGGACGAACGCTTCGACTTCACCCTCTGCAACCCGCCCTTCCACGCCTCCCTGGACGAAGCCCGCAGCGGCAGCACCCGCAAGTGGAAGAACCTCGGCAAGCAGGACCCGAGCCGCCAGCTGCCAGTGCTGAACTTCGGCGGCCAGTCCAACGAGCTGCATTGCGAAGGGGGCGAAGCCGCCTTCATCGCCCGCCTGGCCGACGAGAGTGCCGCCTTCGCCCAGCAGGTGTTCTGGTTCAGCACCCTGGTCTCCAAGGTCGGCAACGTCGCCCCCCTGCAGGAGCGCCTCAAGGCCCTCGGCGCCACCGACATCCGCGTGGTGCATATGGCCCAGGGCCAGAAGCAGAGCCGCTTCGTCGCCTGGACCTACCTGGAGAAGAACCAGCGCCGCGCCTGGCGCAAGGCACGTTGGCCATAAGCACCGCGCAGCCCAAACTGCCGTAGCCCGGACTTCAGTCCGGGAAAACCGGTGCACATGCTCCCGGGCTGAAGCCCGGCTACAGGACTCGACCGCGAACGGCCCGCCCAACGACCTGCCAGCCGTAGGGTGGGCTTCAGCCCACCAACGAATGCACCGCGTGGGCTGAAGCCCACCCTACGAACAGCACCGCCCAGCGCCGTAGCCCGGACTTCAGTCCGGGAAACCCAAGCACACATCCCCGGGCTGAAGCCCGGGCTACAGGGCTCGGCCACGAACGGCCCGCGCAACGGCCTGCTCTGGCCGTAGGGTGGGCTTCAGCCCACCAATAAACGCGCCGCATGGGCTGAAGCCCACCCTGCGAACAGCCCTGCCCAGCTACACGGCGAAGCGTTGTTCCAGGCGGCTGTAGCCCATGCCGACGCCCTTGTGCACCTTGAGTTGCACGGGAATACGTTCCTTGAGGGCTTCGACGTGGCTGATGACGCCGATCATCTTGCCGCTGGCGTTGAGGGCATCCAGGGCGTCGAGGGCGATTTCCAGGGTCTCGCCGTCGAGGGTGCCGAAGCCTTCGTCGAGGAACAGCGAGTCGATGCTGGTCTTGTGGCTGACCAGGTCGGAGAGCGCCAGGGCCAGCGCGAGGCTGACCAGGAAGCTCTCGCCGCCGGAGAGGGTGCGGCAATCCCGGGCGACGTCGCCCTGCCAGGTGTCCAGCACCTCCAGTTCCAGTTCGCCCTCGGCCTTGCGTGCCAGCTGGTAGCGCCCATGCAGGCGTTGCAGCTGGCGGTTGGCCAGGTGCACCAAATGGTCCAGGGTCAGGCCCTGGGCGAAGCGCCGGTACTTGGCGCCGTCGGCGGCGCCGATGAGGCTGTTGAGGCGCTGCCAGAGGTCGTAGGCGGCGGTCTGCCGCTCGATCTCGGCGAACAGCGCCTGCTGCCCTTCCCGACGCTGGGCATCGGCGACCAGCAGCCCACGGACCTCGCCCTGGCGCTGGGCCAGGCCACGGCGCTCCGCCTGCACGGCCTGCAGCTGTTCGTCGAGCTGGGCCAGGGTCTGCTCGGTCTGCGGAGCCGCCAGCAGCGCATCCAGGGCCTCCCGGGCCGAGGTTTCCAGGGCCCGGGCTTCGGTGGCGGCCTTGTCCAGGCGCGCCTGGAGGGCCAGCAACCGGTTGCGGGTGTCCTCGTCCAGCAGGGCCGCCCGGTACTGCGCCTCGTCGGCGAAGGGGCTGTGGGTCAGGGCCTGTTCCCAGGCGCTGCGCTGGGTGTCGAGGGAAACACGGGCGGCCTCGCCCTGCTCGACCAGGGTGTGTTCGCGCCCGACCAGGGCCTGGCTGCGTTCCTGGGCCAGCGCCAGGCGCTGCTCGGCCTGCTCCAAGGCGGCGACAGGGTTATCCACAGGGGCCAGGGGCTCACCATCGGCCTGGCCGAGTTCGCGCCAGCGTTGCTGCCAGCGACTGGCGGCGCTTTCGGCCGCCTGCAGCTCCACTCCCAGCGCCTGCTCATCCCGCTCCAGGCGTTGTTGCAGGGCCTGGGCCTCGCGCCAGGTCCGGGCTTCGGTCTCGCGCTCGCTCAACCAGCCTTCACCATCTTCGGGCAGGGCGTAGCCGAGTGCCTCCAGGGCGGCGCGCAGTTCTGCCTCCTGGCGGGCCTGCTGCGCCTGGAGCTGGCCCAGGTGTTCGGTGTTCTCCGCTTCGCGGCGGCGCAGGGCGTCCTGCTCCTGCACGGCCAGGGCGAGGTTCTGGGCGGCCTCCTGTTGCTGCCGCTGCGCCTGCACATGCCGGGCTCGGGCGTTTTCCAGGGCCTGCTTGAGGCCATCCAGCTCACCCAGGCTGCGCTGCAGGGCGGCCAGGTCCGCCTGCTGTTGCGCCAGGGCCGCCTCCACCGCCTGGGCATCGGCCAGTGGCCGGCCCAGCGCCGTGCACAGCTGCTGCCACTGGGCCTGCAGCTGTTGCAATTCATCCTGCAGGCGTTGGGCATCCTGCTGGCGCTGGCGCAGTTGCGCCTCCAGGGAGGCCAGTTCGTCGCGCAGCGCCTCGCCGCGCTCGCGCACCTGGTCCTGCTCGGCGCGCTTGGCTTGCAGGGCCCGCTGGGTCTTCGAGGTGTCCAGCGCGCCGTAGGCCTCGATGGCCGGGTGTTCGCAGGAGCCGCACAGCGGGCAGGCCTCCCCCGGCTGCAGGGCCGCACGGTGGGCCTCCAGCTTGAGGATGCGCTGCTCCTGTTCCAGCAGTTTTTCCTTGTCCTGGATCTGTTGCTTGAGGTCGGTGAACTGCAGGCGCAGGGCATCCCGCGCCGCCGCCTTCTCCGCCTGGGCACGGCTGTCGGCGTCGATGCCGGCCTGTGCCTCGGCCAGCTGGCGCGCCAGGCGCGTGCGGGTGTCCGCCAGCTGCTGCAGACGGGTGAGCTGGTGGCCCTGGTCGCTGAGGCGCTGCCAGCGCTCACGCAACGCGGCTTCGGACTCACCGGCCAGCAAGGCGCCCAGGGCAGCCTGGCGTTGCGCGTCGTCGGCGCGGGCCCGCTCCAGGTGCTGATCACTGTCAGCCAGCGTGGCCTGGAGGCCGGCGATGCGCTGCGCCACGCGCTCCGCGTCCTGCTGGTCCTGCTGCTGGCGGGCCAGCGACTGGACGATGGCCTGGGCCAGGTTGCGGCGCGCACCGAACTGCTCGCGCCAAGCGCCCAGGCGCTCGCCCAACAGGCCGTGCTGCGGGTTGGCCGCCAGTTGTGCCTCTACCTGCAGCCTCTGCCCGGCCAGGGCCTCGCATCGGGCAGCCAGGGCTGCCGCCTGCTGCTGGCTGTAGCCGCGCGCCCTCCACAAGCCGTCGGCCACCTCGCGGGCGGCCTCGGCCTTCTGTTCACGCACCTGCGCCAGGGCCGCCACGGCTTCAGCAGCGGCCTGCTCGGCACGCTGCCAGTCGCGGTGGGCACTGCGCAGGCGCTCGGCCGGCTCGCTGGCGGCCAGTTGCTGCAGCTCCGGCTCGGCGGCGTCCCGGGCCTGCCGGGCGGCCTCGCCCTGGGCCTGGGCGGCGTGCAGGCGGGCCTCGGCGTTGGCCACGGCCTCGCGCCACTGGCGCTGGCGTTGCAGGGCCTCCTGCTGCTGGCTGAGGGCGGCTTCGCGGGGGTCGAGGGCAGCGAGTTCGTCCTGCAGGCCCTGGCGCTGCGCGTCGTCGAGCAGTTCGACACCCTCGGCGCGGGCACGGGTCTGCTCCAGGGCTGCCTTGGCTTCGCGGGTGGACTCGAACACCCGCTGGGAGATCAGCCCGTACACCTCGGTGCCAGTCAGCTCCTCCAGCAACTCGGCGCGCTGGTTGGCGCTGGCTTCGAGGAAGGCGGCGAACCCACCCTGGGCCAGCAGCATGGACTTGGTGAAGCGCTCGAAATCGAGCCCGGTGAGGCTTTCGGTCTGCTTGAGCTTGTCGTTGATCTTGTCGGTGAGGATTTCCCCGTCGGCGATGCGCGCCAGCTCCACCTTGGGTGGCTGCAGCCCGCCGTCCACCTTGTCGCGGGCCCGGCGCTGGCTCCAGAAGGCGCGGTAGCCCACGCCCTTCACCTCGAACTCCACCTCGGCCAGGCAGTCGGCGGTGTGCCGCGTCATCAGCTCGTTGGCCGAGGCGGAGACGCTGCTCATGCGCGGCGTGCGGTGGTAGAGCGCCAGGCAGATGGCGTCCAGCAGGGTGGTCTTGCCGGCACCGGTGGGGCCGGTGATGGCGAACAGGCCGTTGCCGGCGAAGGGCTCGGCGGTGAAGTCGATCTTCCACTCGCCCTTGAGCGAGTTGAGGTTCTTCAGGCGCAGGCTGAGGATTTTCATGCGGGGGTCTTGCTCATCCGGGAAGCCGGCATTCTGTCATCCCCGCGCGCCCGTGCCGACCCGCATCCGCACCCGCGCAGCGGCCCTGCCCCATTGGCCTGCCAAAGCCGTACACTCGCCGACTTCCTGCCAGACCACCCACAGGCCACGCCATGGCGACACGTTTCGAGCTGGACACCCTGAAGATGCGCATCGCCCAGGCCGAGCTGCAGCCCCTGGACCTGCACCAGCGCATCCAGCGGGCGCTGCAGGGGCTGATCCTCGACGGCACCCTGGCCCCCGGCCTGCGCCTGCCGGCCACCCGCAGCCTGGCCACTGCCCTGGGGGTGGCCCGCGACACGGTGGAGAACGCCTACGTGCAGCTCCAGCGCGACGGCTACATCGCCCGCCAGCAGGGCTCGGGGAGCTTCGTCTCCGACAGCCTCGGCCAGCGCCTGCGCGGTGCACCCGTCCAACGCCGGGCGCCCCGCCCTGCTGCCACCACCGCCACCCCGACCAGCGGGTTGAGCCGGCGGGGCGAGGCCATCCTCGCCAGCGGCGGCATCCAGGACCACCGGCAGGTGCGTGCCTTCGCCACCGGCCTGCCGGAGACCCGCTCCTTCCCCCTCGCCACCTGGACGCGCCTGCAACGCCAGGCCCAGAAGGACACAGGCGCCATGCTGCACGGCGATCCGCAAGGCTGCGAGGCGCTGCGCACGGCCATCGCCACCTACCTGAACCTGGAGCGCGGCGCCCGCTGCAGCCCGGACCAGGTGCTGGTGCTGAGCAGCACCCGCCAGGGCCTGTTCCTCTGTGCCCAGCTGCTGGTGGACGAGGGCCGCCCGATCCTGCTGGAAGACCCGGGCTACATCGGCGCCCGCCGCGCCTTCGAGGCTGCCGGGACGCGGGTGCTGCCGGTCCCGGTGGACACCCAGGGCCTGAGCACCGAGGCGCTGCGGGCCGACCGCAGCGGCGCCAGCTGCGTGTACGTGACGCCGTCGCACCAGTACCCCACCGGCGCCACCCTGCCGTTGCAGCGGCGCCTGGAGCTGATCGGCTGGGCCGCCGAGCGCCGGGGCTGGATCATCGAGGACGACTACGACAGCGAGTTCCACTACGACGGCCTGCCCACCGCCTGCGTCCAGGGCCTGGACGACCAGCAGCGCACCCTCTACCTGGGCACCCTCAGCAAGGCCCTGTACCCCGGCCTGCGCCTGGGCTACATGGTGCTGCCCCAGGCGCTGGTGCCCGCCTTCACCCATGCCCGCAGCATCATCGACGGCCACAGCCCGCAGGTGCTGCAGCTGACCCTGGCGCGCTTCATGGAGGACGGCCACTACAACGCCCACGTGCGCGCCATGCGCAAGCTCTACGCGCAACGCCAGGGGGTGCTGGTGGGTGCCCTGGAGCGCCACCTGCCGAACGTGGTCCAGGCCCTGCGGCCGCCGGGCGGCCTGCAACTGCCCTGCCTGCTCGCCGAGGGCTGGACGGAGGCGCGCACCCAGGCGCTCGCCGCCCGTGCCGGGCTGCTGCTGCCGGGGCTCAGTCGGTTGTACCTGGGGGCGGAGAAACGCCAGGGCTGGCTGCTGGGCTATTCGGCCCTCAGCGACCACGAGATCGAAGGGGCGGTGCGGCGCCTGGCCGACGCGCTGGGGGCGTGACGGCTCAGGCCGTGTCGTCGCGCACCTGCTCCAGCACCTGGCGGTAGAGGTCGGTCAGCCGCGCGGCCTCGGCCTCTTCCAGGGCTTCGAGCCCCAGGCGGCGCTGGAACACCTCTTCCACGCTCAGCTCGTCGAGGGTTTCCCGCGCCTCGCCCTGCAGGCCGGGGCGCGCAGCACCGCGCTCGCGGCGGATGCGCAGTACCTCCACCGGCAGCCCATCGCACAGCTGTGCCAGGCGGGCCTGGAGGTCATTGAGGTAGTCGTCCGTGGTCACCACCACCTCCAGCCAGGCCGGGCGCTCCGGGGTGCCCTCGCGGGCAGCTTCGGCTAGACGTTCGGGCAGCTCGGCGAGGCTGCCTCGCAGGCTCAGCAGCGGCTGGAAGCACGGCACCGGGAGCGCCTGTACCTCGCGCAGGCCGCTGCCGTCCAGCTCCACCAGCAGCACCTCCTTCTGCTGGCGCGCCTCGTCGAAGGCCAGGGGGATGGGCGAGCCGCTGTAGCGGATGTGCGCCAGGCCGCCGACCTTCTGCGGCCGGTGGATATGCCCCAGGGCGATGTAGTCGGCCGCCGGGAAGGCGCCGGTGGGGAAGGCCTCCAGCGCACCGACGTAGATTTCCCGCACCGACTCGCTGGCACTGGCGCCCACCGTGGTGAGGTGGCCGGTGGCGATGATCGGCAGGTCAGCCCCCGAGGCGGCGCGGCACTGCAGGGCGCGCTCGAACAGCGCCTGGTAGTGGGCCTGGATGGCCTGCTGCAGGCCCAGCTGCTTGTCCTCGGCACTCTGCCCGGCCTGGCTCAGCAGCACGTCGCGGGGGCGCACGAAGGGCACCGCACAGAGCACCGCACCGGGCTGGCCATCGCGCCGGGGCAGCACCCGCACCTGTTCGTCCGGGTCGGCCACCACCGCTGGCACCACCCAGGCGTCCAGCTGGGCCAGCAGCTCGCGGCTCTCGCCGAGCATCGCCACCGAGTCGTGGTTGCCCCCCAGCACCACCAGCCGCGCCCCGCTGGCGCGCAGGTCGACGATGAAGCGGTAGTACTGCTCGCGGGCATAGCTGGGCGGCGCGCCGGTGTCGAACACATCGCCGGCCACCAGCACTGCGTCCACCTCATGCACCCGCACCTGCTCCAGCAGCCACTGGCAGAACGCCTGGTGCTCGGCCTGGCGGGTCTTGCCCATGAAATGCTGGCCCAGGTGCCAGTCGGAGGTGTGCAGGATGCGCATCGGAAACCACGCTGAAGACGATGAAGGCGGCCACCTTGTCATCGGCCACCGGCGCTGGCAACCACCGCAAGCGGCTCGTGCTGCCCAGCGCAGCGGCACGCACTATCCTGTAGCCGTCATACCCGCAACGGAGTCCCCATGCCGAGGCTGTTGAAAGACCTGAAGATCATGCTGCTGGCCAACCTGTGGACGGTGCCGGTGCTGGCTGCGCTGGTGGGCGCGCTGTTCTACTTCGTCGCCCCGCCGCCGCCCATGCACGCGCGCCTGGCCACCGGCGGTGCCAATGGTGGCTACGCGGTGTTCGGCCAGCGCCTCAAGGAGGAACTGGCGCGCCAGGGCTTCGACCTGGAGCTGGTGCCCAGCGACGGCTCGCTGGACAACCTGGAGAAGCTGCGCAACGGCGAAGTGGAGATGGCCCTGGTGCAGAGCGGCCAGGAACTGACCCTGCCCGTGGAGGTGCGCCAGCGCCTGCACGGCCTCGGCGTGATGTACCAGGAGCCGCTGTGGCTGTTCCGCCGCGCCGACGTGGACATCGACAGCATGGCCGACCTGCAGCAGCTGCGGGTGGCCATCGGCAAGCCCGGCAGCGGCACCCGCGCCATCGCCGATGTACTGTTCGCCGCCAACGCCATCCCCACGGACAGCTACCCGGCCAGCTGGCAGGCCTACAGCGGCAGCCGCGCCGCCGAGCAGTTGCTGAATGGCGAGCTGGATGCGGCCTTCTTCGTCGGCCCGGCGGAGAACGCCGTGGTGCAGCGCCTGGCCGCCAGCCCGGGGGTGGACCTGGTGAGCTTCCGCCGCAGCGCCGCCTACCGCGCGCGGCTGCCCTACCTGACCCGCCTGGAAGTGGGCGAAGGGTTGCTTAACCTGGCCAACAACGTGCCCCGCCAGGACGTGCTGACCCTCGGCCCGGTGGCCACCCTGGTGGCCGGCGAAGGCTTCCACCCCTCGCTGACGCCGCTGATCCTCGAAGCCGCCCGCGAGGTGATGCAGAACGGCAGCCTGCTGGACCCGTCCGGCACCTACCCGAAGGAGCAGCCGATGACCCTCGCCGCCCTGGACGAGGCCAGCTACTACTACCGCAACGGTTTGCCGATCCTGCAGCGCTACCTGCCCTTCCGCATCGCCTCCCTGGCGGACCGCTACATCATCCTGCTGATCCCGCTGCTGGTGGTGATGTTCCCGCTGTTCAAGGCCGTGGGCCCGGTGTACCGCTGGCGCGTCCGCGCACGCATCTACCGCTGGTACAAGCACCTGCGGGAGATCGACCGCAAGCTGCAGCACGGCACCGCCCTCCCGGCCCTGGACGAGGAAATACGCGGGCTGGAAGCCCTGGAGGCACAGCTGGACCGGGTCGACGTACCGCTCTCCTACACCCACGAGCTGTACGACCTGCACATGCACCTGCGCTACGTCATCGAGCGCCTCAAGGCCCTGCGCGCCCAGCGCCAGGCCGACGCACCGGGCATGCGGGACTGAACGCAAGCGGGCCGGGTTACCCCGGCCCGCAACGCCCGATTCAACGACCTACGCCAACTGCAACCAGCGCCACAGCGCCGCCCAGCGCGGAGTCAGCGGGCCAAAGGCCAGGCGCCGCACCAGGCCACGGCGCAGGCGCCGGTAGAAGGGATGACTGCCGACATGACGGGCGTACCCGCCGGCCTCCCCGAAAAGGGCTCGGGCGGCGCGGGCGTCGCCCTGTTCCCAGGCCTTGGCGGTGCCTTCGGCCAGCCGCTTCAGGCACAGGTAGAAGGCTCTCAACTCTGCCCCTTCCAGCCTGGCCAGCCACTCCGCCACCGCTTCACGGTCATCGGCCAGGGCGGCGTCGCCCACCAGCCAGGCCATGGCGTCGTGGTTGTTGGGGTCGCGCTGCAGCGACAGGCGCGACACCTCCGCCGCCTCGGCATCGCGCTTGAGGGCACGCAGCGCCAGGGACAGGTTGTCCAGCGCCCAGGCGGGCAGGTCGTCGCGCTCGCGCCAGTCGCCCATCCAGTGGAGCATCGCCGAGTAGCGTTCCTGGCTGCTCAGCGCGTAGCTGGCCATGCCCCAGGTCACGGGGTTCTCGCGGATGGCCGGGGCGCACGCCTCCAGGGTGCGCGTGAGCAGCCCGCTGGCATTCTTGCGCTCGGCCAGCAGGTCGAGCATGCCGTGGCGGGCGGCATGACTTTCATCCTCGGGCAGCACGCGCTGGAAGGCCCGCCACAGGGAACCGGGCAACCAGCGGGCATCCTCCATGGCAAACCAGTGGCGGTAGGCGATGCGGTGCAGCTCGCCGCTCGGGGCGAACTGCTCGAGCACGTCGCTCCAGATCCGATCATCCACTGGGACGCCCAGCACCTCGATGACGCCTTGCCAGGCATCCAGCCCCGCGGTGGTGGTGCAGACCCGCTCCAGGGCCTGGCGCTTCAGTTCGCGGTCGTTGACCATCCCGGCCGCCCGCACGCCGCGCACCAGCGCGGAGGGGCTGGCCTCGCCGGCCAGCAGGCGGCGCACCACGTCGGCCGACTCGGCGTGCCGGCCGCTCTCGGCCAGCAGGTCGAAGGCATGCAGCCCGGCGAAGCTGTAGTCGCGGTCCAGCTCGAAGGCCTTGAGGAAGGCCGGCAGTGCATCGGCCTTGCGTTCGGCCATCAGCAGGGCATGGCCACGGAAGCCATGGGAGACGGCCTTGCGCGGCTCCAGGCGGACCATCTGGTCGGCGGCGGCCAGGTAGGCCTCGGCGTTGCCGCCGTTGTCGTGCAGGTCGGCCAGCTCGCGCCAGCCGTCGTAGGCATCCGGGTGCACCCGCAGCAGCGCGTCGAGTTCAGCCTGGGCGCCCTCGCGGTCGTCGTTGCGCAGGCGCACGCGGGGGCCGTAGAGCGCCAGTTCCACCGGTGGCGCGCCGCCCCAGCAGGGCGCCTGGAGCAAGGCATCCAGCTCGTCCTGGCGGCCGCCTTCCAGCAGCAGGCGGGCCAGCTGGTCGTTGGCGCCCCGGTGCCGGGGGGTGAGCTGCAGGGCGCGGCGCAGGGCCTGTTCGCGGGCTTCGTCAGCGCTTTCCTGCTCGGCCAGGGCCAGCCAGGCGTCGCTGTCACCGGCGCGCCGCTCCACCAGGCTGCGGGCCAGGGCCAGGGGCCGCTCGGGCTGGTCCAGCGCGGCGCTGTAGCGGCGCAGCTGGTTCCAGGCCCAGCCGTTGCCGGGTTCGTCGAGCAGGACGCGCTCGGCCTCGTCGGCACCGGCGGCCATCTCGCCGCGCTCGCCCAGCACGTAGCCGAGCCAGGCGCGCAGGTCGGTGTTGTCGGGGGTGCGCTGGAGCACGCCGCGCAGCATGGCTTCGGCCTCGTCGAGGCCGGTGCCCTCCTCCACCAGGGTCTCCACGTAGAGGCGCACGCTCTGGGTCCACAGCGGGTTGATCCGCAGGCTGTCGCGCAGGGTCTCGCGGCACTCGGCGTAGCGGCCCTGGTCACGCAGCAGCAGGGCGCGCTCCAGGCCCAGGCGCGGCATCTGGCTGAAGCGTTCCTGGGCACGGGCCAGCAGGGCGTCGGCTTCGTCGGTGCGTTCGAGGAAGGCCAGTTGGCGGGCGGTGACCACCCACAGCTGCCAGGTGTCCGGCTGGCGCTCCAGGGCGGCCTGGAGCTGCTCCAGCAGCGCGGCATCGTCCAGCAGGGCGCGGGCCTGGTAGGCGTAGGTGAGCCAGCCGTCGCCGAAGTTCACCTGCTGCACCAGTTGGGTGTGGATGTAGGCCAGGGCTTCGTCCAGTTCCTCTCGGCTGGCGCAGCTGTCCAGCAGCATGCTCAGGGCGTAGTCGTTGTCGATGCTGCGGGCCAGCGCCAGGCGGAAGGCCTCGCGGGCAGCCTCGCGGCGGCCGGCCTGCAGGTGCACGAAGCCGAGGGTGGACTGGGCGCTGGTGGCGCCGTGCTCCACCTGGATGGCCCGCTCGCAGGTCTCCAGGGCTTCGTCGTCGCGCCCCAGGCGGGCCAGGGTCACGGCCAGTTCGCGGATCGCCCAGGCGTGCTCGGGGTGGCTGGCCAGCAGGCGCAGCAGGGCGGTCTCGGTGTCTTCCAGGGAGCGCCGCTTGGCCCGCTCCACGGCCAGGTCGGCGATGCCCCGGTGATGGGGGAAGCGCGCCACCAGGGCTTCGACGTAGGCGTCCACGGCCTCTTCGCCGGCGCTCTGCAGCAGCAGGTCCACCTGCAGGCGGTGTACGCGCATGTTCAGCGGGTCCAGTTCGGCGGCTTCGCGGCACCAGGCCTGGGCCTGTTCGAGGTCACCGCCGGCGCGCTGGCTGTGCAGCACGGCGGCACGCAGCCAGTTGCCGCGCCGGCTGACCGGTTCGGCGCGTTCGAGCAGGGCCTGGTTCAGCTCCAGTTCGCCGATGCGTCCGTAGAAGTCGGCCAGGCTGAGCAGCAGCGCGGGGTCGCGCGGGCGCTGTTCGACGGCCTGCTCCAGGACCTCGCGGCACTCCCGGGAGAAGTCCAGCTCCTCCAGGCATTCGGCGAGGGTCAGGCTCGGGCCGGCGTCCAGGCTGCCCAGGCGTGCCTGCCGGCGACGCAGGAAGGCCAGGCCCTCCTCCTGGCGGCCGAGGAAGCGCAGGGCGCGGAAGTACTGGACGCTGAAGCCTTCGTTGGTGTCGTGCAGGCAGGCGGCGATGCGGTAGTAGTCGCAGGCCGCCTCGCGCTCGCCGGCGCTCCACAGCTGGCTGGCCAGCTCGTTCCAGGCCAGGGCGTTGGTCGGTGCCTGGCGCAGGACACGGGCCAGCAGGCGGCGGGCCTCGGGGGCGTCGCGGCCGTCCTCGCCGAGGACGCTGGTGTAGCGCACCAGCAGCACGGGGTCGCACCAGCGTTCCTGGCAGTGCTGGGCGAGCCAGTCGAGGTGGACTTCGCGGCTTTCCAACTGGGACAGCGAGGTGGCCTTGGAGAGGATCAGGTTGGCGTCTTCGGGGAAGCGCTGCAGCAGCGCTTCGGTGGCTTCCAGCACCTGGCTCTCGCGGCCGTCGTACCAGCCGAGGGCGCGCAGGCCCTGGTAGGCCAGGCGGTGCTCGGGCGCGGCTTGGCGCAGGGCCTGGAGGGCGGCCTCGGCCTCTTCGCGGTCGTGCACTTCCAGGGCGCTGACCAGGCGGTAGTAGTGATCCCACACGTCGCTTTCGGGCAGCTCCAGCCCGTCCAGCCGGTGGGCTTCCTCGGGGGGCAGCAGGAGCATGCCGCGCGGGCCGGAGGGGCGCTGGCTCTCCAGCAGGCCGACGGCGAGGGATTCGCCGAAGTGGGCCTGGCCGGGGTCGCGGATCAGCAGGGTGCCACGGGGTTCGTCGTAGCCCACCACGGCCTGCAGGTGGCCGCTGCCGGTGTACTGCAGGGTCAGGGTGAAGGGGATGCCGCGGTCGATCAGGGCACGGCTGGTGGCCCAGTCCACGGTGAACTCGCGGGCCAGCCAGCCGTTGCGCTCGCCCCAGGCGCGCTCGGCCTGGTGGGAGGTGCCGTCGTAGCAGATCTCTTCGGCCACTTCGAGGTGGCCGACGGGGCGGCCCCAGTAACCGGACAGCGCGGTGAGGGTGGCCGGTACGCAGGTCATGTGGTGCTGGCGGACGAAGCGCACCGGCAGCAGGCAGCGCCGGCCCTGGGGCTCGGCGAGGTGCTCGGCGACCTTGCGGTAGAACGGCGACTCCGACTCCAGGGCCAGGCGATGCCCGGCGGCCAGGTCGCCGCGCAGGCAGGCGATGTCGCACCGGCGGGCGGCGTACCAGCCGCGCATGCCCTTCTCCATCAGCGGCGCCAGCTGTTCGCCATGGGCCAGCCAGTGCTCGGCCTCGTCGAGGGCTTCGCGTTCGATCAGCAGGTCGGTGAGCTGGGCACACAGGCTGGCGCTCTCGCTGCGCGCGCAATCGGCCCGCAGGCGCGCCAGGGCGGCGTCCTCGCGGCCGAGCTGCAGTTCCAGCTGCGCGGCCTGGTGCTGGGCGCCGCGGTAGTCGGGGCGCTCGGCGAGCACGGCTTCGCAGAGGGCCAGGGCTTCTTCGTAGCGGTCCTCCTGCTCCAGGCTGTAGGAGCGCTCCACCGGCAACCACGGGTCGCCGGGCAGCAGGCGCTCGGCTTCGGCGTGGCATTCGGCGCTGCGGTCGAAGTCACGCAGCAGCGCGTGCAGGTAGCCGAGGAAGGACAGCCATTCGGCGCGCAGCTCGGGCGCCTCGGGCAGCCAGCCGTCGAACCCCTGGACGAAGCGCCAGGCGCGGTACTGCCCGCGACGCGAGAGCAGGAAGCGCGCATAGCGCAGGCGTGCCTCGGGGGATTCGGGGTGGCGGCGGTAGGTGCGCCAGGCCAGGGCGTCGGCCAGACGCGGCGCGCCCATGTGGCCGACCAGGCGGCAGGCCAGCGCCAGGGCGGCGGGGTCACGCCATTGGCGGTAGTCACCCAGGCGGCCGGCCAGGGCATGGGCCTGGAGGAACAGGCCACGGTCGGCCAGCGCCTCGATGGCGTGCAGCAGCTCGGCGCGCTGGTGGGCGGGTAGATCGAGGGCGATGTCGGTCATCGGAACCATCCCTGGTCAGGCGGGGCCGCCACGCTGAGGTGGCGCCACGCTCAAGGTGAGAGCGGTTTCATCCGCGAAACAGGCTGAAAAGAATAATGCCCGGCACCGGGCAGAACCAGCGCCTGCGGCCGCGTTCTACTGCGCGACGGCTCATCGGTTCACAGGGGTGTGAACCGGGTAGCAGTCGTCGGGTTCCTTCAGGAGCGAAGAAACGAGATGGCGACAAAAGCGGGTGTCTTCACCAAACGTGTGTTGGGCGTGCTTTTGACCGTGGTGGCGCTGGTAGCGGTGACGGCCCATGCCATGGACGAGGATGTGGATAACGACGGATACCGCGATGCCACCTACGGTGGTACGGACGAGGATCTGGACAATGATGGCCGCCGCGATGCCCGCTTCGGCGGCACGGACGAGGACCTGGACAACGATGGGCGCCGTGATGCCGAGTTCGGTGGTACGGACGAGGACAGCGATAACGACGGGCGGCGCGATGCCCAGTACGGCGGCACCGATGAGGACATCGACAACGACGGCAAGCGTGACGTTCGTTTCGGTGGCACGGATGAAGACCGCGATAATGACGGCTACCGCGAGGAATAACGCGTCCGGCCCCCGGAAGACGCCCGCACATGCGGGCGTTTTCGCTTCTCCGCCCTCCCGCGAAACGACCACCCGCCGCGCCGTTGCACCGGGAGCCTGTTAGACTTCCGCCCCTCAGCCGACCCCAGCGGTCGCCCCGTCCACCGTTCCCGGATATGTCCATGCCGATTCGCCATTGCATCGTCCACCTCATCGACAAGAAGCCCGACGGCAGCGCCTCCACCCTGCACGCGCGCGACAGCGAGCTGGCCGAGTCCAAGGCCATCGAGAACCTGCTGGCCGACCTCAACGACAGCTACAACGCCAAGCAGGGCAAGGCCTGGGGCTTCTTCCACGAGGAGTCCGGCGCCTACCCCTTCAGTGGCTGGCTGAAGGCCTATCTGGAAGGCGGCGAGTTCGCGCCCTTCACCCGCCAGGCGGCGGAGCACCTGCAGAAGCTGATGGACGAGTCCAACCTCTCCACCGGCGGCCACGTGCTGTTCGCCCACTACCAGCAGGGCATGACCGACTACCTGGCCATCGCCCTGCTGCACCACAGCGAAGGGGTGACGGTGACCGAGTCCCTGGAGCTGGCCCCCGCCCGCCACCTGGACCTGGGCCAGTTGCACCTGGCGGCGCGCATCAACCTCTCGGAATGGCGCAACAACGCGCAGTCCAAGCAGTACATCTCCTTCATCAAGGGCAAGAACGGCAAGAAGGTCTCGGACTACTTCCGCGACTTCATCGGCTGCCAGGAAGGCGTCGACGCCCCCGGCGAGACCCGCACCCTGCTCAAGGCCTTCAGCGACTTCGTCGAGCAGGAAGACCTGGCCGAGGAACAGGCCCGCGAGAAGACCAAGACCCTGGTGGACTACGCCACCACCCAGGCCAAGCTGGGCGAGGCCATCACCCTGGAAGAGCTGTCCGGGCTGATCGACGAGGACCGCCCGCGTGCGTTCTTCGAGCACATCCGCAACAAGGACTACGGCCTGTCTCCGGAGATCCCGCCGGACAAGCGCACCCTCAGCCAGTTCCAGCGCTTCACCGGCCGTGCCGAGGGCCTGTCCATCAGCTTCGAGGCCCACCTGCTGGGTTCGAAGATCGAGTACGACGAGGGCCGCGACATGCTGATCATCCGGCAGGTGCCGACCCAGTTGAAGGATCAGCTCAAGCGCCGCAAGGACAACTGATCGCAGCGCCACCCTGGTGAGGCATGCAGGACGGAAACCCGGCACACGCCGGGTTTTCTCTGGGTACTCGGCACCACCCCCAGCCTTCCCGTGATTGCGGAACAGGCACTGGCCCCGATAAGATGCGACGCATTCTCATTTGAGCCCGGATCGCTCCCTTGCCCGCCTCCTCCTCCAGCAAACTGGGCTTCTTCTTCAGCGACCACCATCGCTGGCTGCTGCAGCACGTGCAGCGGCAGTTGCGTAACCGCGCGGATGCCGAGGACACGGCAGCCGAAACCTTCTGCCAGCTGCTCGCTGCGCGGGTCGACCCGGACAGCATCGAACAGCCCCGTGCCTACCTTTCCACCATCGCTCGCCGACTGATCTTCGATCGCCACCGCCGCAAACGCCTGGAGCAGGCCTACCTGGAGCGGCTGATGCTGCTGCCGGAGGAACTGGTGCCCTCCCCGGAGGAAAGCCACCTGCTGCTGGAGGCCCTGCACGCCATCGACCGCAGCCTTGCCGGCCTGCCGCTGACGGTAAAGAAGGCCTTTCTCATGAGCCAGCTCGACGGTCTCGGCTACGCGGAGATAGCTCGGCGCCTGGGCGTCTCCGAGCGCACCGTCGGCCGCTACATGACCCAGGCCCTGCGCCAGTGCTACCTGAGCGGGGCCCAGCCGTGAGCCGCGACGCATTGGCTCCGGCCGCCGAAGAGGCCATCGCCTGGATGGTGCGCCTGCGCACCGGGCACACCGACGCACACCAGCAGGCGCTGTTCCAGCAGTGGCTGGAGCAAGCGCCCGCCCATGCGCACGCCTGGGCGCAATTGCAACGCGGCCTGGGCGGCCACTACGACATCGTGAGCCGAGCCCCCCAAGCCCTGCGCGAGAGCCTGCTGCAACACGAACCAGGCCGCCGCGACCTGCTGCGCAGCCTGGTCGGTATCGGCCTGCTCGGTGGCGGGCTCTGGCTCGGCGGCCGCAGCCAGCCAGGCCAGGCGTTGATGGCAGGCCTGCGCACCGGCACCGGCGAACGACGCCATTTCACCCTGGCTGATGGCAGCCAGTTGGACCTGAACGCCGGCAGCGCCGCCGATTTCGCCCCCTCCGCCGAGCATCGCCTGCTGCACCTGTACCAGGGCGCCCTGGTGGTCCAGGTGGCAGCGGACCCGTCGCGCCCCTTCGTTGTGCGCAGCGCTCAAGGTGAGATCCGTGCGCTCGGCACGCGCTTCCTGGTCGAGCAACTGGCGGGGGCCACCCGCGTGGTGGTGCTGGAGCATGCCGTGCGCGCCTCGCTGCCCAACCGCACCACGCTGGACATGACTGAAGGCCAGGCCGCCCTGCTGCACGACCAGCGCATCGAGCCACTGCCTCGCGGACAGGCCTTCCGGGCTGACTGGGTCGAGGGCCGCCTCAGCGTGCTCGACGAACCCCTGGCGGCGGTGGTCGATGCTTTGCGCCCGTACCGTGCCGGGCTGATCCGTGTCAGCCCGGCAGTACGCGACCTGCGTGTGCAGGGCGTGTTCCCCCTGGACGACAGCGAACGCACCCTTGCCGCACTGGCGGAAACCCTGCCAATCCGCATCGAGCGCTACGGCCCCTGGCTGACGCTGATCGACACCTTTTGAAAGTGCGAGTGAAAAACTTTCGCATTCATGTCCGGTTTTTCGTACTCGTTGCACCTCTCTCCTGACACGTCCACCCTTTCAGGAGAACCCCCGTGCTCAAACCCTGGCCCCTTGCTCTCGCCATAGCCCTGGCTGCCGCCCCCTCGGCCTTTGTCCGAGCCGACGGTTCCGTCCAGCACGCCGTGCAGCGCTTCGACCTGCCGGCTGCCGGCCTGGCGGAGACGCTCAACGCCATCGCCCGCCAGAGCGACCAGGTGATAGCCCTCGACCCGGCGCTGGTAGCCGGCAAATACGCACCGGCCATACAGGGCGAGATGAGTGCCCTGCAGGCCATGCAGCGTGCCCTGCGAGGCAGTGGCCTGCAGGTGATCGTCACCAGCAGCGGCACCTTCAGCGTGGCACCGGCCGTGGATGCCGGCGGTGCACTCGAATTGAGCGCGACCGACATCAACAGCAGCGGACTGGGCGAAACCACCGAAGGCAGCGGCTCCTACACCACCGGCGCGGTGACCCTCGGCAAGACCGCGCGCTCCCTGCGCGAAACCCCGCAATCGGTGACCGTGGTCACGCGCCAGCTGATGGACGACAAGAACCTCGTCTCCCTCGACCAGGTGATGGCCCAGACACCGGGCATCACCCGCGCCAACCGTGGCTACGGCAACCACCACTTCAGTTCCCGGGGCTTCGATCTCACCGACGAGAGCTACATGGTCGACGGCGTGCCCGGACAAGCCTTCGCCTACACTGGCTGGATGCCGCCGGACATGGCGATCTTCGATCGCGTCGAAGTACTGCGTGGCGCCTCCGGGCTTCTGGTGGGAGCCGGCAACCCAGGCGGCGCGGTGAACCTGGTGCGCAAGCGCCCGACCCTGGACCCGCGCTTCACCATCACCACCCGCGCCGGGTCCTGGGACACCTACCGCCTCGACCTGGACGCCAGCGGCCGACTGAACGACGAAGGCACCCTGCGGGGCCGCATGGTCGCTTCCTATGAGGATCGCGGGTCGTTCATTGATGTCACCACGTCCAAGCGCCCACTGCTCTACGGCATCGTCGAAGCCGACCTGAACAACGCCACCACGGTCGCTTTCGGGCTGCGCCGGCAGACCTCGCGCATCGACGGCTACAGCGTGCTGGGCCTGCCGATGAACCCCGATGGCAGCAACCCGCACCTCAAGCGCTCGACCTTCCTCGGCCAGGACTGGGCCAAGCTGCAGAGCCGCATCGACGAAGTGTTCGCCGACCTCGACCATCGCTTCAACGACACCTGGACCGGCAAACTGGCGCTGTCCCACTCCGAAAGCAGCTACAACCGCAGCGCCATCGAATGGGGCGCAGCCGATACGCTGACCTACGGCAGCCCCGGCGGCCCGATGGTCAGCGGCATCGGCTACCACAAGTTCGATGCCACCTCGAATGCCGTCGACGGCCACCTGGACGGCGAGTTCGAGGCCTTCGGCCTGTCCCACCAAGTGACCCTGGGTGCCAACTGGTCCAGGCGCAAGATGAACGACAAGGACGCCACCGTCGCGTTGCCCAGCCCCATCCCCCTCGACGTGTTCAATCCCGACCACGGCAACGTGCCCCGCCTCGCCCGCCAGGCCTGGGACGCCAAGGACGACACCCTCGAAACCCGCTACGGCACCTACCTCAACGCCCGCCTGCACATGACCGAAGCCCTCAGCCTGGTCCTCGGCGGCCGTCTGAGCTGGTACAAGACCGACGCCTGGAACGGTGACCTGCTCTCCACCAACCAGCAGAAGCACGAGTTCACGCCCTTCGTCGGCGCCCTCTACGACCTCGATGAAACCTGGACCCTGTATGCCAGTTACGCCGACATCTTCATGCCCCAGGCCAGCTATCGCACCGTGGGCGGTCGCATGCTGGACCCCTCCATCGGCTCCAACTACGAGACCGGGATAAAGGGCGAGCTGTTCGACAAACGCCTGAATCTCTCCTTCGCGCTGTTCTACATCGAGCAGGAGGACATGGCCGCCCGCGACTACGCCAACGACGGCAAGTGCACGCAGGATGTCGCGGGACGCTGCTGGGTGAACAGCGATGGCATCAGCCGCAGCAAGGGCTTCGAGGCGGAAGCCAGCGGAGAGGTACTGCCAGGGCTGCAGGTAGCGGCCGGCTACACCTTCAACACCACCCGCTCGGAGGATGGCGGGCCCATCTCCGCGCAGACTCCCAAGCACCTGCTGCGTCTCAATACCCTCTACACCTTGCCGGGCGAGTGGAACCGCTTCAGCGTCGGCGGCGGTGTGTCCGCGCAATCCGGCTACGAAGATGCCTACAACGGCACCGACAACAGCGGCCGGGCGATCTTCGACGCGCGGGCGGCCTATAAGGTCGACTCGAACTGGACCGTCGCCCTGGACGTCGAGAACCTGTTCGACCGCACCTACTTCGCCTCTACCGGCTACTGGACGCGAGGCACCACGTACGGCACGCCGCGCAGTTACATGCTCACCCTGCGCGGCGATTTCTGAAGGGACCGACGCTCGGTGTTGTCAGCGCGCCTCGATATGGAAGCCGACCCGCGGGAAGTGCACGTGCACCACGCCGGCGCGGTCGTCCTCACGGCGCAGGATGAGGCTTTCCAGGCCGACGAACAGCAGCTCGCCTTCCACCGGGTCCACGCCGTAGTCAGTGGCGGCGATGCTGACCGCCTGGCCGGCCACCAGGCCATTGGCATCGCTGAAGGGCTCGGCCGGCAGCGGGGCCGGTTCGGCGGCGCGGGCGATCTCGATGGCTTCGGCAGCGCTCAGCTGGCTGGAGGCGCCATGGCCGAAGCCGAGCACACGGCCCAGCCAGGCGGCGACCGCCGGGTACTCATCCACCAGCGGGGCGGTGACCGGGGTGCCCTTGAGGAACCACAGGCAGTGGGCCAGGGAGAAGTCGGCCATGCTCGGCTCGCCGAAGAGGAAGTCGCCGCCGACAGCCAACTGCGCCTGGACCCGGGCCATGAAGGTGGGCCAGTTGTGCCGGGCCACCTCCAGCGGCAGGCGGCTGCTGGTGCCGCCGCTGAACAGCGCGGCGCGGTCGGCCATGAAGGCCTTGACCGCTTCCGGCGGCAGGCCGGCGAAGCGCACGGCGGCCGATTCGGGCTGGAACACCAGGGTCACGGCGTGCTGGAAGATCACCGCGTCCACCCAGTGGCAGAAGCTGGCGATGTTGAAGGCATGGGCATCGGGCAGCAGCGCCGGGACAGCCTTTTCCTGCTCCAGGCGACGGGCGATCAGGGCGGTGTCGCAGTAGATGTCGGCGCCCACCTGCAGCACCGGCGTCTTGCGGTAGCCGCCGGTCAGGGCCATCAGGTCGGGCTTGGGCATCACCCGGGGAATGTGCACCGAGCGCCAGGACAACTGCTTGAAGCCCAGCATCAGGCGGGCCTTCTCGGCGAAGGGCGAGGCGGGATAGTGGTGCAGGATCAGCTCGTGCATGGCGCGCTCCATCAGGTGGCGTGGGAGCCGCAGCTTAACCGGCCTGCGCGCTACGGCCTATCGCCCAACCGGCATGACAGGCCATCAGCCTCGCTGATACAGGTCGCCACCAACGCCTCCTTGGCGCGCTTGCTCAAGGCCTTGATGGCACGCTCGCGGCGCAGGGCGTCGCCCTTGCTGGCGCAGACCTCGACGTAGACCAGCGCCTGGGCCGGGCTGGAATGGAAGAAGCGCGCGCCCTTGCCGCTCTGGTGCTGCTCGAAGCGGCGCAGCGGGTGGTCGCTGATGCCGCAGTACAACGCGCCGTTCAACGCACGCACCAGGTAGACGAACCAGGGCCGGGGTGGCGCTGCACTCATGCCCAGGCCACGGCTCGCAGGCGCTGGCAGTAGTCCACCAGCACGGGGTATTCCCGCGCCAGGCGGTTGAGCGGGGTCTGCAGGGAGCAGAACACCAGGTTGGCCAGCACGCCGTAGGCGGAGGCATCGGCGCTGCAGGGGTGGTCGCCGCCGAAGAACGGGGCGTCGCCGAGCAGGTCGGTGAGGGCCTGCAGGTCTTCCCGGGCGAAGGTGAGCAGGTCTTCCCGCTCGTGGCGGGCGAAGCCCTGGGCGCTCAGGTCGGCCCTGACGCGGCGCTGGATCAGCGGGGTGATCAGCGTCAGCAGCGCCGGGCCGAGGTGGCCGAAGAAAGCCTGGCGGGTCTGCTGCCAGCCCTCCGGCTCCAGCCAGCGGAAGTACACCAGCAGCCAGTAGAGGTGGTCGTCGCACAGGCGGGTGACGGCCACCGCGCGGCCACGGGCCTCGGCGTCGAGGTGCTGGTCGAGTTCCAGGTGCAGGCGCTCGGTGAGCACCCGCTGGATGATGGCGCTGTCGGCGATCAGCTCGCCGTCGAAGTCGATGTAGGGGAGCTTGCCCTTGGGGGCCTTGCGCGGGTCGCGGAGCGCACGCACCTGGTACTGCACGCCGGCCAGGCGCATGAAGGTCTCCAGCTTGAGGCAGAAGGGGCTGACGTTGGGCACGTCGAACCCGGCAGGGAACTGGTAGAGCCTGATCATGAAGAAGTTACCGGTGAACAATCCGCCGGCGAGCTTAGCAGGTTGCCCGGGTGGCATCGCGCCACCCGGGCTCCGGCTGCTCAGTGGTTGGCGCGCCAGGCGGCCAGCCCGTGGGCGGCCTGGCGGCGGATCGCCGCCTGCACCGGCGGCAGCCAGCCCAGCAGCAGGCCCTTGGCGCCGAGGGCCTGGCGGGCCCAGCGCCACAGGTCGAAGCTGTCGCGGTGCTCGACGATCAGGCCGTTCTCGAAGCGGAAGCGCGCCTCGATGCGGTTGACCACGGTGCGCCCGGTCTGGCTGAACAGGTAGGTGGCGACCCAGCGCGCGCGGCCCTCGCGGTCATCGGCCTCGACACCGTCGAAGGTCAGGGAGAAGGCCTGGGCGCGCTGGGTCAGCATGCGCCACATGTCCGCCGCCTCGCTGCCGCGCAGGTCGGTGAACACCGGGTCGGCGAAGCGCACGTCGGCGGCGTAGCAGGCGGCCATGGTCTCGGCGTCCAGGGCCTGGAAGGCGCGGTAGAAGCGTTCGATGAGGGCGGCGTTGGGGTGGCTCATGGGGCGGCTCGCGGCAGGTGGGGTGAGGAGAGTATCGACGCCTTTCCGCTGGGCGGCGATTGGCTGTATCGCCATCTTTGTGGCAATAATCGCCATCCTTCCCTACCCCGTGCCGAGCCTTGTGATGATCCGAGTCGCCCTGCTGGTCTGCCCACAGACGGTCTGCTCCAGCCTGGCCATGGCCGACGACGCGTTCCGCCTGGCCAATGCCCTGGCGGGCGAGGAGCTGTTCGAGGTGCTGCGGGTCAGCCGGGATGGCCAGCCGGTGGACCTGGGCATGGCCAGCATCCGCGTGGATGGCGACCTGGGCCTGGCCGAAGGCGCACGCCTGGTGATGCTGCCGGCCACCGGCAGCGCGGTGGAACGCACCATCGCCGCCAACCCGGAGCTGCTGCGCTGGCTGGCGCAGCGACCCGCCCGGCAGCAGGTGGCCAGCCTGTGCAGCGGCGCCTTCCTGCTGGGCGCCGCCGGGCTGCTGGAGGGCCGGCGTGCCACCACCCACTGGGCCCTGGCCGGCGCCTTTCGCCAACGCTTCCCTGGGGTGCGACTGGAGGCGGATGCGCTGTACACCGAGGACGGCGAGCGCTTCTGCTCCGGCGGCGCCCAGGCCGGGCTGGACCTGTGCCTGCACCTGATCGCCCGGCACGCCGGCGAGTGGCTGGCCCAGCGGGTGGCCAGCGCGCTGGTGGTGGAGCGCGAGCGCGGCGGCCAGAACCGCTTCGCCCCGCTGGTCCCCGAGGCCGGCCTGGACGACCCGCAACTGGGCGCCTTGCTGGCCTGGCTGCAGGCCCACTACGCCGAGCCCATCGACCTGCCGGGACTGGCGGCGCGGGCCCACTGCTCGACCCGCACCCTGCTGCGGCGCTTCCGCACGGTGACCGGGCTGACCCCGAACGAGTACGTGCAGCGCCTGCGCATCGGCGCCGCCCAGCTCGCCCTGCGCCACCCGGGCCGCTCCCTGGAGCAGGTGGCGGCGCAGGTGGGCTACGGCGACCGGGCGACCTTCGCCAAGCTGTTCAAGCAGGTGTGCGGGGAAACGCCAGGGGCCTTCCGCAGGCGCCTGCGGGAACAGGCGTGATCCGCGTCATGCACCGTGCGGAGTGGCCGGCATTCCCGGACTGAAGTCCGGGCTACGGCGGACATGAAAAAGGGGCCCGAAGGCCCCTTTCCGTGTCGTGCTGGCGATCAGTGCAGGATCTGCCCGAGGAAGAGCTTGGTGCGCTCGTTCTGCGGGTTGTCGAAGAAGGCGTTGGGTTCGTTCTGTTCGACGATCTCGCCCTTGTCCATGAAGATCACCCGGTCCGCCACGGTGCGGGCGAAGCCCATCTCGTGGGTCACGCAGAGCATGGTCATGCCGTCCTGGGCCAGGCCGACCATGGTGTCGAGCACTTCCTTCACCATCTCGGGGTCGAGGGCGGAGGTGGGTTCGTCGAACAGCATGATCTTCGGCTTCATGCACAGGGCGCGGGCGATGGCCACGCGCTGCTGCTGGCCGCCGGAGAGCTGGCCGGGGAACTTGTGGGCCTGCTCGGGGATGCGCACGCGCTCCAGGTAGTGCATGGCGATCTCTTCGGCCTGGCGCTTGGGCATCTTGCGCACCCACATGGGTGCCAGGGTGCAGTTCTGCAGCACGGTGAGGTGCGGGAACAGGTTGAAGTGCTGGAACACCATGCCCACTTCGCGGCGGATGGTCTCGATCTGCTTGAGGTCGTTGGTCAGCTCGGTGCCGTCGACGACGATGCGGCCCTGCTGATGCTCTTCCAGGCGGTTGATGCAGCGGATGGTGGTGGACTTGCCGGAGCCGGACGGGCCGCAGAGGACGATGCGCTCGCCCGGCTTGACGTTCAGGTTGATGTCCTTGAGCACGTGGAACTGGCCGTACCACTTGTTCACGCCCTGCAGCTGGATGATCGGCGCAGCGGCGTCATTGCGGATTGCTTCACTCATTCAGATTCTCCTAACGCTTGTGCCCGGTATGCAGCTTGCGCTCCAGCCTCATGGAGTAGCGCGACATGCTGAAACAGAAGATCCAGTAGACCAGGGCGGCGAATACGTAGCCTTCGGTGGACATGCCCAGCCATTTGGGGTCGGTGGTCGCCTGCTTGATGCTGTTGAGCAGGTCGAACAGGCCGATGATGATCACCAGGCTGGTGTCCTTGAACAGGGCGATGAAGGTGTTGACGATGCCGGGGATGACCAGCTTCAGCGCCTGCGGCAGGATCACCAGCGCGGTGCTGCGCCAGTAGCCCAGGCCGAGGGCGGCGGCGGCTTCGTACTGGCCCTTGGGGATGGCCTGCAGGCCGCCGCGGACCACTTCGGCGACGTAGGCCGCCTCGAAGAAGATCACCATCACCAGGGCGCGCAGCAGCTTGTCGAGGTTCATGCCTTCGGGCAGGAACAGCGGCAGCATCACCGAGGACATGAACAGCACGGTGATCAGCGGCACGCCGCGCCAGAACTCGATGAAGGTCACGCAGATGACCTTGATCGCCGGCAGCTTGGAGCGCCGCCCCAGGGCCAGCAGGATGCCCAGCGGCAGGGCGCCGGCGATGCCGACGTAGCCGATCACCAGGGTCAGCATCAGGCCGCCCCAGCGGCTGGTGGACACTTCCTGCAGACCCAGCCCGCCGTGCAGCAGCCAGAAGGCCAGCAGCGGGTAGACCACCAGGAAACCGATCCCGTACAGGGCCTTGTGGGGCATCTTCTTCAGGAACAGCGGCGCAGCGCCGATGATCGCCACCCACACGGTGACGTCCACCCGCCAGCGCAGCTCGCTGGGGTAGAAGCCGTACATGAACTGGCCGAAGCGTTGCTGGATGAAGACCCAGCAGGCGCCCTCGCCGGTGCAGTCGGTGCGGGTGGTGCCGCTCCAGGTGGCGTGGATCACCGCCCAGTTCAGCAGCGGCGGGAGGATCAGCCACAACAGGTACAGCGACAGCAGGGTGAGCACGACGTGCAGCGGGCTGGCGAACAGGTTGTGGCGCAGCCAGGCGACCGGCCCCACGACATTGCTCGGCGGCGGCAGATCGGGCTTGAAGGTATGGGTGTTCATGGCTGTGCCCTCACCGCTCGATCAGCGCGATGCGCTTGTTGTACGCGTTCATCAGCAGCGAAATGCTGATGCTGATGGCCAGGTAGACGCTCATGGTGATGCCCATCACCTCAATGGCCTGGCCGGTCTGGTTGAGCGTGGTGCCGGCGAACAGCGAGACCATGTCGGGGTAGCCGATGCCGGCCGCCAGGGACGAGTTCTTCGCCAGGTTCAGGTACTGGCTGGTGAGCGGCGGGATGATCACCCGCAGGGCCTGGGGCACGATGACCAGGCGCAGGGTCAGGCCGGGGCGCAGGCCCAGGGAGTGCGCGGCCTCGGTCTGGCCGTGGCTGACGGCCTGGATGCCGGCGCGCACGGTCTCGCCGATGAAGGCGGCGGTGTAGATGGACAGCGCCATCATCAGCGCCACCAGCTCGGGGATCACCACCCAGCCGCCACGGAAGTTGAAGCCGCTGAGCTGCGGCACCTCCCAGTGGAAGGGGCTGCCGATCAGCAGGGCACTGAGGCCGGGCACCAGCACCAGCAGGGCGATGGCGCTGAGCAGCACGGGGAAGCGCTGGCCGGTCTCGTCCTGGCGCTTGCGGGCCCAGCGCCGCAGGGCATAGATGGCCACCAGGCACAGCAGCACGGCGATGGCGAAGGGCCAGAAGCCATCGGCCACGGTGGGCGAGGGCATGTACACGCCCCGGTTGTTGATGAAGAAGGTGTCGGCCAGGCTGAGGCTCTGCTTCGGCCCGGGCATGGGCAGCATCACCGCGAAGTACCAGAAGAAGATCTGCAGCAGCGGCGGGATGTTGCGGAAGGTCTCGATGTACACGGTGGCCAGCTTGCGCACCAGCCAGTTGGGCGACAGCCGGGCCACGCCCAGGATGAAGCCGAGGATGGTGGCGAGGATGATACCGATCACCGTCACCAGCAGCGTGTTGAGCAAGCCGATGAAGAAGACGCGCCCGTAGGTGTCACTTTCCTCGTAGTCGATCAGGTGCTGGGAGATGCCGAAGCCGGCGCTCTGGTCGAGAAAGCCGAAGCCGGAAAGGATCCCGCGCTTCTCGAGGTTGACCTGGGTGTTATGGAAGAGGAACCAGCCGAAGGCCACGACGGCGACCACGGCGATGATCTGGAATAGCCACGCGCGCACCTTGGGATCGGTCAGTACCGACCCTCGGGCACGCGGGGCTTGGGAAGTGTTGTGCATGACAGCCCTCGACGATTGGAACGGAACGCTGCCGCCCGCCTCCGCAGGCGGCAGCGTGGTCGGTCAGCGCACCGGCGGTGCGTATTGCAGACCGCCCTTGTTCCACAGGGCGTTGAGGCCGCGCTCGATCTTCAGGTCGCTGCCGGCACCGACGTTGCGGTCGAAGATCTCGCCGTAGTTGCCGACCTGCTTGACGATCTGGACGGCCCAGTCCTTCGGCAGCTTGAGGTCCTTGCCGAAATCACCCTCGGCGCCCAGCAGGCGGGCAACGTCGGGGTTCTTGGTGGACTTGGCGGTGGCTTCGACATTCTTCGAGTCGATGCCCAGTTCCTCGGCGTTCAGCTGGGCGAACAGGGTCCAGCGCACGATATCGAACCACTCTTCGTCACCCTGGCGCACGGCCGGGCCGAGGGGTTCCTTGGAGATGACTTCCGGCAGCACCACGTACTCGTTCGGCGCGGCCAGCTTGATGCGCTGGGCGTAGAGCTGGGACTGGTCGGAGGTCAGCACGTCGCAACGGCCGGATTCGAGGGACTTGGCGCTCTCGTCGGAGGTGTCGTAGGTGATGGGGGTGTACTTCAGGTTGTTGGCGCGGAAGTAGTCGGACAGGTTCAGCTCGGTGGTGGTACCGGCCTGGATGCACACGGTGGCGCCGTCCAGTTCCTTGGCGCTGGAAACGCCCAGCTTCTTGTTCACCAGGAAGCCCTGGCCGTCGTAGTAGGTCACGCCGGTGAAGTTCAGGCCCATCGCCGCGTCGCGGGAGCTGGTCCAGGTGGTGTTGCGGGAGAGGATGTCCACTTCGCCGGATTGCAGCGCGGTGAAGCGCTCCTTGGCGGTCAGGGGGCTGTACTTGACCTTGCTGGCGTCGCCGAAGACTGCAGCGGCAACGGCACGGCAGACGTCCACGTCGATGCCTTTGTATTCGCCCTTGGAATCGGCGTAGGAGAAGCCCGGGAGGCCATCACTGATGCCGCACTGCACGTAGCCTTTCTTCTTCACTGCGTCCAGGGTGGCGCCGGCCTGCACGAAACCACTGGCGCCGAGCACAGCAGCTGCGGTCAGCACAGCCAGGGTGGATTTCACCATCTTCATCAAAACCTCCAGTTGCTTTTATTTGTGTTGGAGTCTCGGTCCTACCGCCGTACCCTCGTGAGGCAGGTTCAACCGCCTGGGCGGCCAACCGGGGAATCGGACCTAAGGAAAGCGGGGATGCATCGCTCCACTCGTCCCGCGCTTTCCCCGCCCATTGGTCAAATGGGCTGGAGACGGATTTTCGTCCACAGGCTTCGCGGAACCCCGCAGCCAGCGGACGTTTGCAAGGGCACGGCGAACCGTGCCCCAACCCGTTGGGCCGCCGCCCGGAGTGTTACCTCACGGCCGGTGCCAGCAGTCTGCTACGGCCTTAGCAAGGCCCGTACCAGTACCTTTTCCGAAGGACTCTTCCGATAGGTCAATAGGAAAAGTTTTGATGGTGCGACATGTTCTTCACAGATAGACCACAACCCTGCAATGCGCCAGCACCACACTGGTGCGCACGCCCCAAACCGGAGCCCCACATGCGTGAATCCCTGATCCTGGAACCTACACACTCCGTCGATTCGTGCGTCATCTGGTTGCACGGTCTGGGGGCGGACCGTTACGACTTCCAGCCGGTGGCCGAGGCCCTGCAGCAGCAGCTCACCGGCACCCGTTTCATCCTGCCCCAGGCGCCCACCCGCGCCGTGACCATCAACGGTGGCTGGGCGATGCCCTCCTGGTACGACATCCTCGCCATGACCCCGGCCCGGGCCATCGACCAGGATCAGCTGGAAGCCTCGGCGCAGACGGTGATCGACCTGATCGAAGGCCAGCGCGATGCCGGCATCGACCCCGCGCGGATCATCCTCGCCGGCTTCTCCCAGGGCGGCGCGGTGGTGCTGCACACCGCCTTCCTGCGCTGGAACGGCCCCCTGGGCGGGGTGATGGCGCTGTCCACCTACGCGCCCACCTTCCCCGATGCGCTGGAGCTGGCGGATACAAAACTACAACTGCCGGCCCTCTGCCTGCATGGCACCTTCGACGACGTGGTGCCGCCGGCCATGGGCCGCGCCGCCCATGACAAGCTCGCCGCTGCCGGCGTGCCGGTGACCTGGCGCGACTACCCCATGGGCCACGAAGTGCTGCCCGAGGAAGTGCGCGACATCGGCGCCTGGCTGGCCGAGCGCCTCGTCCGCTGACCCGAACAATCCACAAGAAGCCGGCCATGACCCAGACGCCCATCACGCCCATCGTCACCCTGCGCGACATCGAAGCGATCGAGCGCACCCCGCTCGAAGAGCGCGGCATGCCCGCCAGTACCTACGAGCTGATCCGCCAGAGCGCCGAGCGCAGCCCCGACGCCATCGCGATGAGCTTCCTGCTCCAGGGAAGCGCCGAGGAAACGCCCTGGCAGCTCACCTATGCCGAGCTGCTGGCCCAGGTCACCCGCACCGCCAACGCCTTCCACCGCCTGGGCGTGCGCCCGGGCAAGGCGGTGTCGTTCCTGCTGCCGAACCTGCCCCACACCCACTTCACCCTGTGGGGCGGCGAGGCAGCGGGCATCGTCAATGCCATCAACCCGCTGCTGGAGCCCGAGCACATCGCCGAACTGGTCCGCGCCGCCGACTCCGAAGTGCTGGTGACCCTGGCGCCCTTCCCCGGCACCGACCTGTGGGACAAGGTGGCCGGCCTGCGCGACCACCTCGGCTCGCTCAAGGCCATCGTCACCGTGGACCTGGCCAACTACCTGCCGGAACCCCAGCGCAGCGCCCTTAAGGCCCAGCGCGGCCCGCTGCCGGAGGGCGTGCTGGACTTCGACACGCTGATCGCCGACTGCCCGGCCGACCACCTGGAGAGCGGCCGGGTGATCGCCCCGGACGACATCGCCTCGTACTTCCACACCGGCGGCACCACCGGCACGCCGAAACTGGCGCCGCACACCCACCGCAACGAGGTGGCGATGGCGATGATCCTCGCCTACACCATCCACCTCGGCCCGCAGGACGTGACGCTCTGCGGCCTGCCGCTGTTCCACGTCAACGGCGTGATGGTCACCGGCCTGGCGCCCTTCTTCGTCAGCGCCCAGGTGCTGCTGGCCACGCCCCAGGGCTACCGCAACACCACGCTGATCCAGAACTTCTGGAAGGTCATCGAGCGCTACCGGGTGAGCTTCTTCAGCGGCGTGCCCACCATCTACGCCGGCCTGCTGCAGGTGCCCAGCGAGGGGCATGACCTCTCCAGCCTGCGCTACGCCCTGTGCGGCGCCGCGCCGATGCCGGTGGAGCTGATCCGCCAGTTCGAGGCCAAGACCGGCCTCACGCTCATCGAGGGCTACGGCCTCACCGAAGGCACCTGCGGCAGCTGCGGCAACCCCAATGCCGGCGAGCGCCGCCCCGGCTCCATCGGCCTGCGCATGCCCTACTGCGAGGTGAGCATCAAGGTGCTGGACGAGGACGGTCGCTACCTGCGCGATGCCGCTGCCAACGAGATCGGCAACGTCTGCCTGCGCGGCGTGACGGTGTTCAAGGGCTACCTGCAGGCCGGCAAGAACGCCGGCATCTGGGTCGATGGGGACTGGTTCAACACCGGCGACCTGGGGCGCATGGATGCCGACGGCTATATATGGCTGACCGGCCGCAGCAAGGACCTGATCATCCGCGGCGGTCACAACATCGACCCGCAGATGATCGAGGAAGCCCTCCACGGCCACCCCGCCGTGGCCATGGCCGCCGCCGTCGGCAAGCCCGACGAGAAGGCCGGCGAACTGCCGGTGGCCTACGTACAGCTCAAGCCCGGCCAGCAGGCCAGCGAGGACGAACTGCTGGCCCACGCCGCCGCCCATGTGCCGGAGCGCGCCGCCGTGCCCAAGGACGTGTGGATCATCGACGCCCTACCGGTCACCGCCGTGGGCAAGACCTTCAAGCCGGCCCTGCGCCACGACGCCATCCGTCGCGTGTTCGAAGAGCGCCTGGCCGAGGTTGCTCCCGGGGTACGGGTCGAGGTGCGCAGCGATGACCGCCACGGCCAGCTGGCCCACATCCATGTACCGGGCCTGGACGACGCCCGACGCAGCGCTCTGGAGCAGGGCCTGGCCGGCTTCGCCGTGCGCTACGCGCTGTACCTCGCGGACTGAAATCCACCGCCCCCGGCCCCCCGGACGGGGGCCTCCCCACCCTGCAACCGGCCGATGGAATGGCCGGTTTGTGACGCCTTTCGGATTTTCGCCGGCCACCGGTCGGCCCGACTTCCGGCGTGCGTTGAAAGCGCCCTCGCGCGGCAATAATGTCGGGTCATGCAATTCCCGCGATGACACGGACCGTTCTGCAATGTCCCCTTCCGTTGGCCTCCGTGATGGAGGTGATCCATGAAGAACGCCCATTGGCAGGCCGATGTGCAGCAGTTGAAGGATCAACGGCTGTTCCAGAACGTCGCCGCCCACAGCCTCCGGCAGGTCCTGCGCGAATTCACCGCCTACGACCTGGAACAGGGCGAGGTGCTGCTCTCCCCTTTCGACCGCAACCAGTACCTCTACCTGGTGGTGCGCGGCGCCCTGCAGGTCTACCTCGGTTCGCTGGACAACCAGCCCATGTCCACCCTGGGCGTGGGTGACTGCGCCGGGGAAATCAGCTTCATCGACCACGAGCATCCGTCAGCCTATGTGGTCGCCGCCGAGCCCAGCACCGTGCTGCGCCTGCACCGGGAGGCGCTGCTGAAGCTGTTCCAGCAGTCCCCGCAGATGATGCAGAACCTGCTGGAGCTGCTTTGCGAGCGGGTGCGCGGCGGCAACCGGGTCATCCTCGACACCGAGCAGAACGCCAACGTCGACACCCTCACAGGCCTCTACAACCGTCGCTGGCTGGAACACGTGTACGCCCGCGAGAGCACCCGCTGCGCCTTCAACGGCCAGCCGCTGTGCCTGCTGATGCTGGATGTGGACCACTTCAAGGCCTACAACGACCGCCACGGCCACCTGGCCGGCGACTACGCGCTGTGCCTGGTGGCCCACACGCTGCGCAACCAGCTGCGGCCGAAGGACAGCATGTCGCGCTTCGGCGGCGAGGAGTTCGTCATCCTCCTGCCGGACATCGCCCTGGACGAGGCCCGCCGCATCGGCGAGCGCCTGCGCGCCAGCCTGGAGCAGATTTCCTCCTTCTATTCACCGGTCGGCGTGCTGCCGGGGGTGACCGTCTCCATCGGGCTCACCGAAATGGCCCCGCGCGACGACCTCAAGTCGTTGATCGCCCGGGCCGACCAGGCCCTCTATGACGCCAAGATGCGGGGACGAAACTGCCTTAGCGGCTGAGCCCCGCTGCATCGGCCCCGACGGCTTGCTAGAGTGCGCCTCCACAACAACAGAAGCGGGATGCTCCCATGCGCAAAGTCCTCATCGCGCTGGCCGTCGTGGCCGTGCTCGGTCTGGCCGTGTTCTTCACCCTGCCCAACCTGCTGGACCGGCGGATGAACACCGTGGCCCAACCCGGCCCCTACCAGGCCGGCGCCAGTGCCACCGACCTGCACAAGACCCTGTTCGTCGCCGACCTGCACGACGACGCCCTGCTCTGGCAGCGCGACCTGCTGGAGCGCCACGACTATGGCCACAGCGACCTGCCGCGCCTGCTGGAGGGCCACGTCGGCCTGCAGGTGTTCTCCACCGTCACCAAGACGCCGCGCGGCATCAACTACGAGAAGAACGACAGCGACAGCGACAACATCACCCTGCTGGCCATGGCCCAGCGCTGGCCTGCGCGCACCTGGCACAGCCTGCTGGAGCGCGCGCTGTACCAGGGCGAGAAGCTGGAGGACGCCGCCCGCCGCAGCGACGGCAAGCTGGTGCTGGTGCGCACCCGGGGCGACCTGGAAGGCTTCCTCGCCGCCTGGCAGAAGGACCCGCAGCGGGTCGCCGCGATCCTCGCCACCGAAGGCCTGCACCCGCTGGAGGGCAAGCTGGAGAACGTCGACCGCCTGTATGACGCGGGCTTCCGCATCACCGGCCTGACCCACTTCTTCGACAACGAGATCGGCGGCTCCGCCCACGGCATGGAGAAGGGCGGCCTGACCCGCTTCGGCCGCCGGGTCATCGCGCGCCTCGAAGAGAAGCACATGGTGGTGGACCTGGCCCACGCCTCCCGCGCCCTGATCGATGACGTGCTGAAGATCGCCGAACGCCCGGTGCTGGTCTCCCACACCGGTGTCGAGGGCACCTGCAAGGGGCCGCGCAACCTCACCGACGACCACATCAAACGGATCGCCGCCACCGGCGGGGTGATCGGCATCGGCTACTGGGACGCCGCCGTCTGCGACACCTCGGTGGACGCCATCGTCAAGGCCATCCGCTACACCGCCGACCGGGCGGGCGTCCAGCACGTCGCCCTGGGCTCGGACTTCGACGGCACCGTGCACACCCCGTTCGACACCAGCGGCCTGGCCCTGCTGACCGAAGGCCTGCAGAAGGCCGGCTTCAGCCAGGACGATATCGCCGCCATCATGGGCGGCAACGTGCGCCGCCTGCTGCTGGCCAACCTGCCCACCGAGTGAGGCTGCAGGCCCCGGAAAGTCCGGGGCCTTCGCCGCGATGGCTTCTTGCTTTACACTGGCGCCCGTTCACTCCTTAACCAATCGACGAGATGACCGTGCTCAAAGCACTCAAAAAGATATTCGGCAAGGGCGAAGCGCCCTTCGCCGGTAGCGCACCCAGCGCACCGGCCACCCCCACCCGCGAAGGTGAAAACAGCCCCGTACCGGCGCAACAGGCGCCACGCGCCGAGAAGCCGGCCCGCGACAACGCCCCCCGTGGCGAGCGCAAGCCGCGCGCCGAGAAGACCGCCGACGCCCCCCGCGCCGACAAACCCAAGAGCGACAAGCCCCGCAGCGAGAAGCCGCGCCGTGAGCGCGCACCCAAGCCGGTGGACACCTGGAAGCTGGAAGACTTCGTGGTCGAGCCGATGGAAGGCAAGACCCGCTTCCACGACTTCAAGCTCGCCCCGAGCCTGATGCACGCCATCCACGACCTCGGCTTCCCCTACTGCACCCCGATCCAGGCCGGCGTACTGGGCTTCACCCTCAAGGGCCAGGACGCCATCGGCCGCGCCCAGACCGGCACCGGCAAGACCGCCGCCTTCCTGATCTCGATCATCACCCAGCTGCTGCAGACCCCGCCGCCGAAAGAGCGCTACATGGGCGAGCCCCGTGCGCTGATCATCGCGCCGACCCGCGAGCTGGTGGTGCAGATCGCCAAGGACGCCCTGGCGCTGACCAAGTACACCGGCCTGAACGTGATGAGCTTCGTCGGCGGCATGGACTTCGACAAGCAGCTCAAGCAGCTGGAAAGCCGCTTCTGCGACATCCTCGTGGCCACCCCCGGCCGCCTGCTGGACTTCAACCAGCGCGGCGAAGTCCACCTGGACATGGTCGAAGTCATGGTGCTGGACGAAGCCGACCGCATGCTCGACATGGGCTTCATCCCCCAGGTCCGCCAGATCATCCGCCAGACCCCGCCCAAGGGCGAGCGCCAGACCCTGCTGTTCTCCGCCACCTTCACGGAAGACGTGATGAACCTGGCCAAGCAGTGGACCGTCGACCCCGCCATCGTCGAGATCGAGCCGGAGAACGTCGCCAGCGACACCGTCGAGCAGCACGTCTATGCCGTGGCCAGCAGCGACAAGTACAAGCTGCTCTACAACCTGGTGGCCCAGAACAACTGGGAACGGGTGATGGTCTTCGCCAACCGCAAGGACGAAGTGCGCCGCATCGAGGAACGCCTCACCAAGGACGGCATCAGCGCCGCCCAGATGTCCGGTGACGTGCCCCAGCACAAGCGCATCAAGACCCTGGAAGGCTTCCGCGAAGGCAAGATCCGCGTCCTCGTCGCCACCGACGTGGCCGGTCGCGGCATCCACGTCGACGGCATCAGCCACGTGATCAACTTCACCCTGCCGGAAGACCCGGACGACTACGTGCACCGCATCGGTCGTACCGGCCGCGCCGGCACCAGCGGCACCTCCATCAGCTTCGCCGGCGAGGACGACGCCTTCGCCCTGCCGCCGATCGAAGAACTGCTGGGCCGCAAGATCAACTGCGAAATGCCGCCGGCCGAGCTGCTCAAGTCGGTTCCGCGCAACAAGCACTGATCCGCCACCAGGCGACAGAAAAAGGCGAAGCCCCGGGCTTCGCCTTTTTCATTTCAGCCCCCTGCAGCCCGATGTAAAAACCTCACCATTTCCTCGCCCTCCATCGTCCGGCTCTTGCTGATCGATACAATAAATTCCACTATAGACAAATTGTTTACAGCGGAGTCCCACCATGTCCAGCGCCCTGCCCCGGGTCATCCCCGCCCACGAAGCCGAACGCCTGCTGCCACGCATCGACGTCCAGGCCGCCCTGCGCGGCATGTTCCTCGACCTCGCCGCCGGGGAGGCCGTGCAGCCGCCCCAGCAACTGGTGCCGTTCCCCGGCGGTGGCGACTTCATCAACTACCTCGGCGTGCTGGCCCGCGAGCAGGTCTACGGGGTCAAGACCTCGCCCTACCTGCCCAAACCACAGGGCGCGGTGGTCACCGCCTGGACCCTGCTGATGTCCATGCAGGACGGCCAGCCGCTGCTGCTCTGCGACGCCGCCACCCTCACCACCGAGCGCACCGCCGCCACCACGGCGCTGGCGGTGGATGCCCTGGCCCCGGCCGATGCCACCGAGCTGGCCGTGATCGGCAGCGGCGCCGTGGCCCGTGCCCACATCCGCCATTGCCTGGCGCTGCGGCCCTGGCAGCGCATCCGCGTGCACTCCCCGCGCCTGCAGGCCAAGGGCGAGCGTGCCGACGCCCTGCGCGCGCTGGACCCGCGCGTGACCCTCTGCACCCAGCAGGACGACGCCGTGGCCGGTGCCGGAGTGATCCTGCTCTGCACCTCCTCCGCCGGGCCGGTGCTGGACCCGCGCAGCCTCGACCATGCGCCGCTGGTCACCTCCATCAGCACCAATGCTCCGCGCGCCCACGAGGTGCCGCCCGAGGCCCTGGCCGCGATGGACGTGTACTGCGACTACCGCGCCACCACCCCCGCCAGCGCCGGGGAGATGCAACTGGCGGCCGAACACCACGGCTGGTCCGTCGACGCCCTGCGTGGCGACCTGCCCGAGCTGCTGGCCGGTCGCGCACCCCGCCCGGACTACCAGCGTCCGGTATTCTTCCGCTCCATCGGCCTGGGCCTGGAAGACGTCGCCCTGGCCCACGCCCTGTACCGGCTCAGCAACGAGGAAACGGCATGACCCAGGCGGACTTCATCATCATCGGCGGCGGCATCGCCGGCGCCTCCACCGGCTACTGGCTGTCGCGCCACGGCCGGGTCGTGCTGCTGGAGCGCGAAGAGCACACCGGCTACCACGCCACCGGACGCTCCGCCGCGCTCTACACCGTGGCCTACGGCACACCCCAGGTGCGCGCCCTCACGGCGGCCAGCCGGGCCTTCTTCGATGCACCGCCGGAGGGTTTCTGCGAACACCCGATCCTCACCCCACGGGGCGAGATGGTGGTGGACTTCACCGGCGACCGTGACGAACTGCAGCGCCAGTTCGACAGCGCCCGGGAACAGGTGCCCGACGTGCGCCTGCTGGACGCCGACGAAGCCTGCCGCCTGGTGCCGGTGCTGCGCCGGGAGAAGGTGCACGGTGCCATGCTCGACCCCAGCGCCGCCGACATCGACACCGACGGCCTGCACCAGGGCTACCTGCGCGGCATCCGCCGCAACAGCGGCGAGGTGCTGACCGGGGCCGAAGTCGCCACCCTCGAACGCCACGGCGACACCTGGCAGGTGGACAGCCGTGCCGGCCGCTTCAGCGCCCCCGTGGTGGTGAACGCCGCTGGCGCCTGGTGCGACCGCGTCGCCGAGCTGGCCGGGGCCCGCCGCCTGGGCCTGCAGCCCAAGCGCCGGGCGGCGTTCATCTTCGCCCCGCCGGAAGGCATGGACTGCCACGCCTGGCCGGCGCTGGTGAGCCTCGACGAATCCTTCTACTTCAAGCCCGATGCCGGGATGCTGCTGGGCTCACCGGCCAACGCCGACCCGGTGGAGCCCCAGGACGTGCAGCCCGAAGAGCTGGACATCGCCCTGGGCATCTACCAGATCGAGGAGCACACCCTGCTGAACATTCGCCGCCCTGCCCGCACCTGGGCCGGCCTGCGCTCGTTCTTCGCCGACGGCGACCTGGTCTCCGGCTACGACCCCCGCCTGCCGGGCTTCTACTGGGTGGCCGGCCAGGGTGGCTACGGCATCCAGACCTCCGCCGCCATGGGTGAGGCCAGCGCCGCGCTGATCCGCCGCCAGCCGCTGCCCGAGCACCTCGCCCGCTTCGGTCTCACCGAGGCGATGCTGGCCCCCGCCCGCCTGGGATGACGGCCCCGGAGCTTAGCGCCACACTCCCCCGCGCCGGCCACCAGGCCGGCGCCGTTTCCCGTCCCTGGAGCCCCGCATGACGCCAAGCCCTGCCCCCGATCTGGACAACTACCGGGCCATCGCCGACGCCATCGCCACGCTGTTCTTCCCCCACGCCGAAGTGGTCGTGCACGACCTGCGCACGCAGGCGATCGACTACATCGCCCACAACCTGTCCAAGCGCTCGGTGGGTGACGATTCGGCCCTGGAGGACATGCTCGAAGAGGGGGTCGAGGAGCGGAACATCGGCCCCTACGAGAAGCTCAACTGGGACGGCCAGAAGATCCGCTCGGTGAGCACCGTGCTACGCGATGCCGAGGGCAAGCCGGTGGCGGTGCTGTGCATCAACCTGAACATCTCCCTGTTCGAGTCGGCCAAGGCGGCGCTGGACCTGTTCCTCGCCCCCGGCAAGCTGATCCCCCAGCCGGACGCGCTGTTCCGCGACGACTGGCAGGAGCGCATCAACACCTTCCTCCACAGCTGGATGCGCCAGCGCCAGCTCGGCCTCAACCTGCTGACCCGCGAGCACAAGCGCGAGCTGGTCCTGGCCCTGCATGCCGAGGGCGCCTTCAAGGGCAAGAGCGCCGCCAACTACGTGGCCAACGTCCTCAACATGGGCCGCGCCACGGTCTACAAGCACCTGCGCGAACTCAAGGAAGAACCCGAAACGGATAGGTAGGGGCCATTCGTTGCGCCAGCCCCGTAGCCTGGGCTTCAGCCCGGGACGTGCAGGAGAACCCGGACTGAAGTCCGGGCTACAGAAACCATCCGGCGCCCTGTAGGGGCGACTTCAGTCGCCCGGCTCTTCGTGAGCAGAACTCGCTCCTGCAGCGTTCGTAGCCCGGGCTTCAGCCCGGGACATACGCACGAACCCGGACTGAAGTCCGGGCTACAGGAACCATCCGTCGCCCAGATCTTCGCGAGCAGAGCTCGCTCCTACAGCGTTCGTAGCCCGGGCTTCAGCACGGGACATACACACGAAACCCGGACTGAAGTCCGGGCTACAGGAAACCATCCGGCGCCCTGTAGGGGCGACTTCAGTCGCCCGGTTCTTCGCGAGCATCCCCGCTTCCGATCAATCCCCGTAGATATCGAAATCGAAGTACTTCGCCTGGATCGTCTGGTAGGTGCCGTTGGCGCGCAGGGCCTTGATGGCGGCGTCCAGCTTGTCACGCAAAGCGGTGTCGCCCTTGCGCACGGCGATGCCGGCGCCTTCGCCGAAGTAGCGAGGGTCGTTCAGCACCGGGCCGACGAAGGCGTAGCCCTTGCCGTTCTCGGTCTTGAGGAACCCCTCGTTGAGCGGGAACACATCGGCCAGCACCGCGTCCAGGCGACCGGAGAGCAGGTCCAGGTAGATCTCGTTCTGGGTGCTGTAGCGCACCACCTTCACGCCCTTGGGCTCCAGCACCTCGGTGGCGAAGCGGTCGGTGGTGGTGGAGCGCTGGGTGCCGACGGCCTTGCCCACCAGGCTGGCGAAGCCGTCGTCGACGCTGCTGCCGGCCTTCATCGCCAGCCGTGCGGGGCTGTAGTAGTACTTGCCGGTGAAGTCCACCGACTTGCGGCGTTCCTCGGTGATGGTCATGGACGAGAGGATGGCGTCCACCTTCTTCACCTTCAGCGAAGGGATCAGCCCGTCGAACTCCTGCTCCACCCATTGGCATTGCACCTTCATCTCCGCGCACAGGGCGTTGCCGATGTCGTAGTCGAAGCCAGCGATCTGCCCGTCGGGCGTCTTGTAGGCAAAGGGCGGATAGGCCGCCTCGATGCCGATGCGCAACGGCTTGTCGGCCGCGAACGCAGTGGAGGCCAGGAGGCCGAGGGCAAGGCTGCCAAGGAGGACGAGTTTCTTCATGGTGCGACTCCCGCTGTGCATGTGTGGGCCCGGCCGTTCAGGGGCGAGCCCTGTCGTGGTGGGCGCTGAAGGAGGGCAGTGACCGGCACCTGCGGCTGGCGCAGGCAGGCGGTGTGGAGAAGGAAAAGGGGATCGCGCGGCACGGCGACACCTTGTTATTGGAATTTCAGTCCACTCTGGACTTTTATGTACAGATCGTCAATCGGCCGCTCAACTGCTGGCACGGCTGACCCAGGTCATGCCTTGACCCGTCGGGGCGTCTAGGCTGCCTACAGGCAACCCAACGGGAGAGGCAGGCCATGGACCACGTACACCTGATGATCACGCTGCTGGTGGTGGGTTTCCTGTTGCTGGGCATCGGCTTCAGCAACCGGGAGAAGGAATGGGGGGTGTGGCTGACGGGGCTGGGCACGGCGTCCATGTTCATGCCCATCGTCTTCAAGATGTACATCGAGCTGGGCTGAGCCTCAGCCCTCGGGGGTATCCCAGCGCTTCGCGGCGGCCTGGTCGCTGCAGCGGCCCTCGACCCAGCGGGGGCCGTCGGGGGTGTCTTCCTTCTTCCAGAACGGCGCGCGGGTCTTGAGGAAGTCCATGACGAAGTTGCACGCGTCGAACGCGGCCTGGCGGTGGGCGCTGGCGGTGCCGACGAAGACGATGGGCTCGCCCGGCTCCAGCCGGCCGATGCGGTGGAGGATGTCGATGTTGAGCAGCGGCCAGCGGGCCGAGGCCTCGTCGGCGATCTTCTGCAGCGCCTTCTCGGTCATGCCCGGGTAGTGCTCGAGGAACATCCCGGCCACGTCCTGGCCGTCGTTGAAGTCCCGCACGTAGCCGACGAACCCCACCACCGCACCGACGCCGACGTTGGCGGCGTGCAGGGCATTGAGTTCAACGCCCGGGTCGAAGGCAGCGCTCTGCACGCGAATGGCCATGTCAGCCTCCGGTCACGGTGGGGAAGAAGGCCACTTCGTCGCCTTCGGCCAGCGGCTCGTCGAGGCTGCACAGCTCCTGGTTGCGGGCGCACATGAGGTTCTGCTCGTCGAGCACCGCCCACACGCCGCCGCGCGCCGCGAGGTGCTGGCGCAGGTCGTCGAGGCGGGCGAAGGCCGGGTCCCAGGCCAGTTGCTCGCCATCCAGGCCGAGGGCTTCGCGGTAACGGGCGAAGTACTGCACACGGATCATGGTCACGCCTCCGCCTGGTAGTGGCCGCTCTTGCCGCCGAGCTTTTCCAGCAGCCGCACGGACTCGATGGTCATGCCCCGGTCCACGGCCTTGCACATGTCGTAGAGGGTCAGCGCGGCGACGCTGGCGGCGGTGAGGGCCTCCATCTCCACGCCGGTCTGCCCGGCCAGCTTGCAGCGGGCGACGATGTGCACCACGTCGTCGCCTTCGGCAGCCAGCTCCACCTTGACGCTGGTGAGCATCAGCGGGTGGCACAGGGGGATGAGGTCGGACGTCTTCTTCGCCGCCTGGATGCCGGCGATGCGCGCCACGGCGAACACGTCGCCCTTGGGGTGGCCGCCGGCCTGGATCATCGCCAGGGTTTCCGGGCGCATGCGCACCCGCGCTTCGGCCGTCGCCTCACGGGCGGTCACCGCTTTTTCGGTGACGTCGACCATGTTGGCGCGGCCTTGGGAATCGAGATGGGTCAGCACTGCAAGTCTCCTCGGGCGACCCGGTGGGAGCGGGCCGCAGGAGGCGAATTGTATACAGAAGAGCCGGCAGCGGTCGCGCTTTCGCCGCCGGGCGGGTGAGCGCCCGGCGGCGACGGCAGCTACATGTGGGCTTCGGCGTATTCGGCGAGCACCGAACGCGGGACGCCCTGGAGGGTGATGTGAACGCCGTGGGGGAAGTCCTTGAAGCGTTCGGTCAGGTAGGTCAGGCCCGAGCTGGGCGCCGACAGGTAGGGGGTGTCGATCTGCGCGAGGTTGCCCAGGCAGATCACCTTCGAGCCGGTGCCGGCGCGGGTGATGATGGTCTTCATCTGGTGCGGGGTGAGGTTCTGGCACTCGTCGATGATGATCAGGCTCTGCTGGAAGCTGCGCCCGCGGATGTAGTTCAGCGATTTGAACTGCAGCGGCACCTTGCTGAGGATGTAGTCCACGCTGCCGTGGGTGCTCTCGTCATCCATGTGCAGGGCTTCGAGGTTGTCGGTGATGGCGCCCAGCCAGGGCTCCATCTTCTCGGCCTCGGTGCCGGGCAGGAAGCCGATCTCCTGGTCCAGCCCCTGCACGCTGCGGGTGGCGATGATGCGCCGGTAGCGCTTGGTCACCATGGTCTGCTCGATGGCTGCGGCCAGCGCCAGGATGGTCTTGCCCGAGCCGGCGGCGCCGGACAGGTTGACCAGGTGGATGTCCGGGTCCAGCAGCGCGTACAGCGCCAGCGCCTGGTACACGTCACGCGGGCGCAGGCCCCAGGCCTCCTGGTGCAGCAACGGCTCCTGGTGCAGGTCGAGGATGGTCAGCTCGGTGCCCTGGATGCCCTTGATCCAGCCGACGAAGCCCTGCTCGTCGACGATGAACTCGTTGACGTGCACCGCCGGCAGGTTGTCGGTGAGCTGCACCCGGTGCCAGGTGCGGCCGTGGTCCTGGCGGGTTTCCACCTTGCTGACGCGCTCCCAGAAGGAACCGGGCATGTCGTGGTAGCCACGGGACAGCAGGGACACGTCGTCCACCAACTGGTCGGTGTGGTAGTCCTCGGCATCGATGCCACAGGCGCGCGCCTTCAGGCGCATGTTGATGTCCTTGGTGACCAGCACCACGGACAGGCCGGGCCGGCGGGTCTTCAGCTCCACCAGCTGGTTGATGATGCGGTTGTCGTTGAGGTTGTCCGGCAGCCAGGTGATGGGGGCTGCGCTCTTGCTCATGAGGATCGAGAGGAAGCCGCAGGGGCCGCTCTTCTCGCGCTGGATCGGTACGCCGTGCTCCACCTCCTCGGGGGTCGCGCCACCGAGGATCTTGTCGATGAGGCGGATGGCCTGCCGGCATTCGGCGGCCACGCCCTGCTTGCCACTCTTGAGCTTGTCCAGTTCCTCCAGCACCGTCATGGGGATGGCCACGTGGTGTTCTTCGAAGTTGAGGAGGGCGTTGGGATCGTGGATCAGAACGTTGGTATCGAGGGCGTAGAGGGTTGGAGCGGTGGAGCGGGCGCGTCCGTGGTCATCCATACTCGGTCACCTTCTTGTCGGTCCGGGCGACGGAATGCCGGTACGGCGCTCCGCCGAGGAAGGACTGCCGCCCTGCCTGCCCGGGTCATGCCGGGAGCCAGGGACTCCATGAGGAGGATGAGGGCCTGGGGCCGCCACCCTGTCCTCAGGATTCGGCGGTCTGATTCGTTAATAACCCAAGAGAGATGACAGAAAAAAGAACTTTTTGGTCCGCAAAAACCTTTTTTTATCCCTCGACGAATAACCCTTGGCGCCGGACAGGGGCGCCGCTAAAGTCCGAAGTCCCCCCTGCCCTCGCCGCTCCGCTGCCCTCAGCGGTAGGTGTTGCACGGCATCCAGTCCACTCCCGCCAGGGCCGTCCGGTCCTTGAGCCACGGCACCGCCGCCAGCGCCTTCGGGTGGATGTCATGGAACAGCACCATGCCCCGGCGCCACAGCAGCATCAGGTTCAGCACCCGCTGCGCCGCTTCGTCGCCGCTGATGCGCGCGTTCCAGTCCTGCGAATCGATGTTCCACAGCGCCACCGTCAGCCCCTGGGCGGCGAAGAACGCCCCGCTGTCGGCACGACGCTGGCCATACGGCGGGCGGAACAGCGGCACGGCGTTGTCCGGCAGCGTGCGGGCCACCAGGTCGCGCACCCGCACCACCGAGTCCTGCCACTGCTCCCAGCTGCTGTGGGACTTGTGCTCCCAGCCATGCAGCCCGACGCACTGGCCGGCGTAGAGCTGGCGCATCGCCTCCGGCGAGGACTTGCCCAGGCGGGTCTGGAACCCCTGCCCCAGCACGTAGAAGGTCGCGCTCATGTGCTGCTCGCGCAGCCAGGTGGTGAGGCGATCGCTGAGGCCGTCACGGGGCGTCGGACCATCGTCGAAGGTGAGCAGGAACTGCCGGTCCTTCAGCTCATCGCCGTTGCGCTCCCGCTCGGAGAACAGGCCGATCTCGCTGCTGATGCGCGGGAACAGCGCCGCCAGGCGCATCTGCTCGTCCAGGTAGCGCAGGTGGAAGCCCCGGCTGGCCTCGGACCAGGCGAAGAACGGCGAATCCGGCGTCACCTCGAAGCGCCGGGCGCGCTCGCGCAGCGCCGCCTCGTCAGCCGCCGGCTCGCAGAACGGCCGCGTGGCGTCGCAGTCCTGGCTGGCCAGCCGGTAGTTCTCCGCCAGGCGCGCCCAGAAGCGCTTGCGCACCGTGGCGATGCCGTCCAGGTCCACCGCCTTCAGGCCCAGGCGCTGCTGCCAGGCGGCGGCGTCCAGCCCCTCGCTCTGCAGCAGGGTCTGGGCGAAGACCAGAATCTCGCCCCGGGAGGCGTCATCGAAGGCCGCTGGCGAATCCAGCGCAGCGGGCCAGGTGGAGCGGTCGATCAGGGCGATGCGGCTGGGGCCGGCGGCCTGGGCGAAGGTGGCGCCGAGCAGTGCGGCACCGAAAGCGAGGGTACGGAACATGGCGTTCTCCGTTCACGGCAGCGGAAACGAACGCGCCCCCGAAGGGGCGCGCTGTCAGCAGGGAGGGATCAGTGGCGGTCCTGAACCCGTTGGATCGCCTTGTCGTACACCGGGTTCGCCTTCTGCTCCTTGGCCAGGTGGTAGTGGCGCAGGGCATCGTCGTACTGCTCGGCCGCCTCGTAGATGCGGGCGATGTTGTAGTAGGAGCTGGCGCGCACGGTGGCCGCGTTGGCACCCGTGGCCAGGGCGATGGCCTTGCGGTTGGCCCAGATGGCCTCGGCGGTGCGGTTGGCCTTCTGGTAGGCCAGGCCGAGGTTGCTGTAGGCCTGGCCGTAGTTGGCATCCAGCTCGATGGCCTGGCGGTAGAAGTCGATGGCCAGGTCCAGCTTGCCGTCGTGGTAGGCCGCCTCGCCCTTGCGGTTCAGCGCCTTGGCATCGCCCTGGGCAGCCTGGGAAGCCGCCTGCGCAGCCACGCTGCGGCCCTCGTTGAGCAGCGGCTCGATGTCGCCCAGCACGTAGGCCGCGTCCTTCGCCTGGCTGCCCTCCAGGGTGTTGATGTCCTGGAAGTCACCGGATGCGGTGATGCGGAACACCTTCCACAGGTTGCCGCGCTGTTCCTTGGGCACGTAGTAGGTGCGCACCAGGGACTGGCCGACGTAGACGAACACCTTCGCCTGGCTGCCCGCCAGTGCCTTGGAGGACGGGTTGTCCCGGTTGGTGAAGTCATGCACCGCGTAGACGTAGGTCTCGCCGTAGCGCTTCTTGTGCAGGGTGATGGTCTCCGGGCCGTAGCTGTCGGTGTCGTCCACGTCCAGGTCGGCGTCGGTGCCTTCCTTCTCGGCGAAGTAGATGTGGTTGCCCGGGTAGGCGATGTGGGAGTCCAGGTCCTCCGGCTTCTCGCCCCAGCTCAGCACGATGCGCAAGCCGTCCAGGTCCTTCATCACCGGGCTGATGGCATAGGTCATGCCGGTGCACGGGCACTTGGCGACGAGGTTGGAGTAGCCGTCCTTCTTCACGATCACCAGGCTTTCCGGGTCATCGGCGAAGCTGCTGTCCAGCGTCACGCGGCCCTGGGCATCGGTACGGCCGGTCACGGTCTGGGCACCGTTCTTCTGCAGCAGCACCTCGGCGCCGGCAATCTTCTCGTCCTTCACCACGGCGCTCAGCACCTCGATGGAGACCGGCGCGGCCTGGGCCACCACGGCACCGGAAGCGAACAGCAGGGAAAGTGCGATACGCGAGAGGGTCTTCACAACGACCTCCTTGTCAGTCGGGGAATGGGCGGCCAGGGCCGCAGGGGAGCGCACTATAGCGCAGCCTCCCGGCCCGGTGGGTGACGCGGGGCATGGCCCCTGCCGGCTCAATCGGGGCGATAGGTGGAGCCTGCACGGGCAAGTCCCTACAATCGCGCCATTGCCGAAGGAGACAAGCCGATGCTGATGGTGATTTCGCCCGCCAAGACCCTGGACTACGAAACCCCACCGGTCACCGACCGCTACACCCAACCCCGCCACCTGGACCACGCCCAGGAGCTGATCCAGCAACTGCGCACCCTGGCCCCGGCCGACATCGCCGAACTGATGCACCTGTCCGACAAGCTCGCCGGCCTCAACGCCGCGCGCTACGGCAGCTGGCACCCCGATTTCACCCCGGAGAACGCCAAGCAGGCCCTGCTGGCCTTCAAGGGCGACGTCTACACCGGCCTCGACGCCGAAAGCTTCGCCGAAGCCGACTTCGACTTCGCCCAGCGCCACCTGCGCATGCTCTCCGGCCTCTACGGCCTGCTGCGCCCGCTGGACCTGATGCAGCCCTATCGCCTGGAAATGGGCACCAAGCTGGCCAACCCCCGGGGCAAGGACCTCTACGCCTTCTGGGGCGAGCGCATCAGCACCTGGCTCAACGAAGCCCTGGCCGAACAGGGCGACAACGTCCTGCTCAACCTGGCCTCCAACGAGTACTTCAGCGCCGTGAAGCGCAAGGTGCTGGACGCCCGCATCATCGACACCGAATTCAAGGACCTGAAGAACGGCCAGTACAAGATCATCAGCTTCTACGCCAAGAAGGCCCGCGGCCTGATGGCCCGCTACGTGATCAAGGAGCGCCTCACCGACCCGCAGGGCCTGAAGGACTTCGACTACCAGGGCTACCGCTTCGCCGCCGAAGCCTCCAGCGAGAACAAGCTGGTGTTCCTGCGCGACACCCCGCAGGACTGACCCGCCCCCTCGCCCCTCCTCCCCGGAGGGGCACGTGCCTCCCCCCGCTTATGCCCCCGACCCGATGAAGGGTCTTATAACCATCCCGCCCAACGCACTTCCCACTTCACCGCTTGCCGGCAGACTTTGATATCACCGTGCAATAACGGTAGCGGCCTACCAGCGAATACTTTTCCAACTTCCTTCACGCCCTCTAGCACGCGCCCTACAGCGCAAACCCGCGCCACGCCTGGCGTTTGAAAGTTTGAACTTTTCCGCAAGTTATAAGTAAGCAAACTTTGCCATCATTGTGATGCCAAACTTACCACTCATCGAAAAAGTGAAACGCCGCAAAATATTGACGAATGGCCGGAACTATCCAAACAGCCCCACACTCATAAACCGCGACACATAATTCTTCATATTTCCGTTTCTTACTGACTATGAAAACTGCCCCCGCTATCGGAGCACTCCGAGGGGGTAGTTATGCGTAACGGAAAGTTCCACTTGAACAAGGAGTGCAACGCCATTTTCGACGAGTGACATAAAAACCAAGGGCCAGAGCCGTTGAGGTGATCAGTCCAGGACTCTCTGGAGCCAGCGTCATTACAGGCTCCGCTTCAGGTACCCGCAGTTTCGGTGCCCGGTATCCGTCATGCCTGCACGCAGTAGAAAGTTGCTGTTTGGTGACAACTGCAGAAACGGCCGTGGCTAATAAGCCACTTATTAACACGTACTAAATGGAATGAGGTGATAGCGATGCGTATCAGCATCTTTGGTTTGGGCTACGTCGGTGCAGTATGTGCCGGTTGCCTGTCCGCTCGTGGTCATGAAGTTGTCGGCGTGGATGTTTCCAGCACCAAGATCGACCTGATCAACAAAGGCAAATCCCCCATCGTCGAACCGGGCCTGGAAGAGCTGCTGCAGCAGGGCCTGAAGACCAACCGCCTGCGCGGCACCACCGACGTCGCCGCCGCCGTACGCGATACCGACATGTCCTTCATCTGCGTCGGCACCCCGAGCAAGAAGAACGGCGACCTGGGCCTGGAATACATCGAAGGCGTCTGCCGCGAGATCGGCTTCGCCCTGCGCGACAAGGCCGAGCGCCACACCGTCGTGGTCCGCAGCACCGTCCTGCCGGGCACCGTGAAGAACGTGGTGATCCCGATCATCGAAGACTGCTCCGGCAAGCAGGCCGGCGTCGACTTCGGCGTCGCGGTGAACCCCGAGTTCCTGCGCGAAAGCACCGCCATCAAGGACTACGACTTCCCGCCCATGACCGTCATTGGCGAGCTGGACAAGACGTCCGGCGACCTGCTGGAAACCCTCTACCGCGAACTGGACGCCCCGATCATCCGCAAGGACATCGAGGTCGCCGAGATGATCAAGTACACCTGCAACGTCTGGCACGCCGCCAAGGTCACCTTCGCCAACGAGATCGGCAACATCGCCAAGGCCGTCGGCGTCGATGGCCGCGAAGTGATGGACGTGGTCTGCCAGGACCACAAGCTCAACCTCTCCAAGTACTACATGCGCCCCGGCTTCGCCTTCGGCGGCTCCTGCCTGCCCAAGGACGTGCGCGCCCTCAGCTACCGCGCCAGCTCCCTGGACGTCGAAGCCCCGTTGATCGGCTCGCTGATGCGCAGCAACTCGGCCCAGGTGCAGAAGGCCTTCGACATCATCGCCGCCCAGGACAAGCGCAAGGTTGCCCTGCTCGGCCTGTCGTTCAAGGCCGGCACCGACGACCTGCGCGAGAGCCCCCTGGTGGAGCTGGCCGAAATGCTCATCGGCAAGGGCTTCGACCTGCGCATCTACGACCGCAACGTCGAATACGCCCGCGTCCACGGCGCCAACAAGGACTACATCGAATCGAAGATCCCCCACGTCTCGTCCCTGCTCGACAGTGACTTCGACGGCGTCGTCGACAACGCCGACGTGATCGTCCTGGGCAACCGCGACGAACTCTTCGCCCCCCTTGCCCAGCGCGCCCCCGAAGGCAAGCACGTGATCGACCTGGTGGGCTTCATGCCCAAGGCCAGCCACGGCAACGCCGAAGGCATCTGCTGGTAACCGCGACCGCTTCAGCGCAACGCGATGACGCACCTTGGGCGAGCGAAACAATGACAAGCAGCGCCCACGCCCGAGGTCCGTCCAGCGTTCACGAAGGAATGGATGAATCAATGGACAAGCTCAAGCGAAGCCTCACCGAGGCAGCCGGCTGGCTGTTCTTCCTGACGGGCCTGATGCTGCTCGCGCTGGCGCTGCCCCGCTCGGTGTTCGATCCCGAGTCCAAGCACTTCCTGCTGCTCATCGGCGTGGTCGGTATCTGGCGCTATTCCATGGGCGCCCTGCACTTCCTGCGCGGCACCCTGTTCCTCTACGTCGTCTACCCCTGGCAGCGCCGCCAGGTGCGCAAGCTCGGCGCAGCGGCCGACCCGTCCCACGTCTACCTGCTGGTCACCAGCTTCCGCATCGACGCCCTGACCACCGCCATGGTCTACCGCTCGGTGATCCAGGAAGCCATCGACTGCGGCTACCCCACCACCGTGGTCTGCTCCATCGTCGAACTCTCCGACGAGCTGCTGATCAAGAACCAGTGGAACCGCCTGGCCCCACCGGAGCGCGTCAAGCTGGACTTCGTGCGCATCCCCGGCACCGGCAAGCGCGACGGCCTGGCCTACGGCTTCCGCGCCATCTCCCGGCAACTGCCCGACGACGACGCCGTGGTCGCCGTGGTGGACGGCGACACCGTGCTCACCCAGGGCGTGGTGAAGAAGACCGTGCCCTGGTTCAAGTACTTCCCCAACGTCGGCGGCCTCACCACCAACGAGTTCTGCGAGGTGCGCGGCAGCTACCTGATGAGCGAATGGCACAAGCTGCGCTTCGCCCAGCGCCACATCAACATGTGCTCCATGGCGCTCTCCAAGCGCGTGCTGACCATGACCGGGCGCATGTCGGTGTTCCGCGCCAAGGTGGTCACCGACCCCGGCTTCATCGCCGACGTGGAGAGCGACCACCTCGACCACTGGCGCCTGGGCCGCTTCCAGTTCCTCACCGGTGACGACAAGTCCAGCTGGTACAGCCTGATGCGCCTGGGCTACGACACCTTCTACGTGCCGGACGCCGCCATCAACACCGTCGAGCACCCGCCGGAGAAGAGCTTCATCAAGGCCAGCCGCAAGCTGATGTTCCGCTGGTACGGCAACAACCTGCGGCAGAACACCCGCGCCCTGGCCCTCGGCCCGCGCCGCCTCGGCTGGTTCACCACCCTGGTGCTCAGCGACCAGCGCGTGTCCATGTGGACCTGCCTGCTGGGCCTGGCCGTCGCGGTGATCGCCAGCCTCAAGTACAGCATCGCCTACCTCCTGGTGTACCTGCTGTGGATCGGCCTCACCCGCTTCATCCTCACCCTGCTGCTGAGCGTTTCAGGGCACCCCATAGGACCGGCCTACCCGCTGATCCTCTATTACAACCAGATCGTCGGCGCGCTGGTGAAGATCTACGTCTTCTTCCGCCTGGACCAGCAGTCCTGGACGCGCCAGAACACCAAGCTCAACCGGGACCTGGCCAGCTTCACCCGCTGGTTCAACACCTGGTCTTCCCGTGCCATGACCTTCACCGCCACCAGCGTCTTCGTAGCCACGCTGATGGCGTTCGTGTGACCGAACCCGATAGGAAATCCAGACCATGAATACAGCCGTCAACGTCAATGTGGTGCACGAATCCGAAGCCCAGCGCCAGCACGCCCGGGTCAAGCTCCCGGCCAAGGTGCGCTACCTGGTGGGCAAGGAGCGCGTCGAGCACCGCCTGCTCGACCTCTCCGCCGGCGGGTTCGCCTTCCAGGTGGAACCGGGGCAGAAGGTGCAGGTGGGCGACTACCACCAGGGCCGCATGCAGTTCCAGGTGGACAACCTCAGCCTCGGCCTGGACGTCGAGTTCCAGGTGCGCTTCCTCGACCCCCAGCAGGAGCGCGCCGGCTGCCAGTTCCACAACCTCAAGCCGCGTGACATCGCCACCCTGCGCTACCTGATCAGCGCCCACCTCTCGGGCGAAGTGGTCAGCGCCGGCGACATCCTCAACACCCTGCAGCGCGAGAACTTCACCAAGCCGCGCAAGAACGGCAGCGGCGGCGGCATGGGCATGTTCGGCCGCCTGCGCGCCGTCACCTTCAGCGCCGGCCTGTTCCTCGTCGGCCTGGCCGCCTTCGGCTTCATCTTCAAATCGCTCTACGGCCTGTACTTCGTCACCCACGCCGAATCCGGCATGGTCGCCGTGCCCGCCATGCAGGTCACCATGCCCCGCGAAGGCACCGTGCAGAGCCTGATCGGCGGCGAAGGCGCCGTGGTGCAGAAGGGCGCCCCGATCGCCTCCTTCTCCGCCACCATGCTGGAGATGCTCAAGGGCCACCTGACCGACGACCAGCTCGCCCCCGCCAACGTCGAGGAACTGTTCGGCAAGCAGATGAAGGGCACCCTCACCAGCCCCTGCAACTGCAAGGTCGCCCGCCAGCTGGTGGCTGACGGCCAGTTCGCCGGCAAGGGCGACGTGATCTTCGAACTGGTGCCCCAGGACTTCGAAGCCACCGTCAGCGCCCGCTTCCCCTACCGCAACTTCGCCCAGGCCAAGCCCGGCGCCAGCGTCACCTTCCAGGTGGCCGGCGAAGACACCCCGCGCCACGGCAAGATCATCAGCTCCAGCCTGATCGACAGCGGCCTGTCCTCCGACATCCGCGTCGTCATCCAGCCCGACCAGGTACTGGACAGCAAGCTCGCCGGGCAGCCCGTCGAAGTCAGCATCGACCGCGGTCCCTCCTTCGACTGGATGATCAACCGCGCCCTGGCGGCCGGCTTCTGAGGAGGACACCCGTGGCGACCCTTCCCTCCCGCACCCTGCTGCTCGGCGTCGCCGTCGCGCTGGCCGGCTGCGCCGGCCTGCCCGACCAGCGGCTGGCCAGCGAAGCACTCAAGCGCGGCGACACCGCCACCGCCGAGCGCAACTTCCGTCAGCTCGCCGAGCTCGGCTACGTCAACGCCCAGGTCGGCCTCGCCGACCTGCAGGTGGACAGTGGCGACCCGGAGCAGATGCGCCAGGCCGAGCAGACCTACCGCCAGGCCATGGACCAGTCGCCGCGCGCCAAGGCCCGCCTCGGCAAGCTGCTGGCGCGCAAGCCCGACGGCACCCCGGCCGAACGCCAGGAAGCCGCCCATCTGCTGGAAGACGCCTACAAGGCCGGCGAGCCCAACAGCCTGCTGCCCCTGGTGATGCTCTACCTCACCTTCCCCCAGGACTTCCCCGGCGTGAACGTGCAGCAGCGCATCGCCCAGTGGCGCGCCGACGGCCAGCCCCAGGCCGAGCTGGCGCAGATCCTCTACTACCGGACCCAGGGCACCTACGACCAGCACCTGGCCGAGATCGAGGACATCTGCACCCGCAACCTGCAGCAGGCCGACGCCTGCTACGTCGAACTGGCCACCGTCTACAGCAAGCAGGGCAAGGGCGACGAGCGCCAGGCCCTGGTGGAGCAGGTCATGGCCCGCTACGCCGCCGGCACCCTGCCCGCCCAGCGCGTCGACTCGGTGGCCCAGGTGCTGGCCGACGCCGAGCTGGGCAAGCCTGACGAAGGCAAGTCCCAGGACATGCTCGAACGCATCGCCCCGGCCTACCCGCCGGCCTGGGTCAGCCTCGCCAAGCTGCTCTACGAGTACCCGGGCCTGGGCGACATCGACAAGATGATGGAGTACCTCGACCACGGCCGCGAAGCCGCCCAGCCGCGCGCCGAACTGCTGCTCGGCCGCCTCTACTACGAAGGCAAGCTGGTCCCCCTGGACCCGGTGAAAGCCGAGCGCCACCTGCTCAAGGCCTCCGCCACCGAGCCCACCGCCAACTACCTGCTGGGGCAGATCTACATCCGCGGCTACCTCGGCGACATCGACCCGGACAAGGCCCTGGACTACCTGCTGAGCGCCGCCCGCGGCGGCCAGATCAACGCCGACTACGCCCTCGGCCAACTGTTCGCCCAGGGCAAGGGCATCCGCCCCGACCTGGTCAACGCCTATGTCTTCAGCCAACTGGCGCTGCCCAAGAACACCCCGCAGGCCATCGAACTGGCGCAGACCGTGGAACAGCAGCTGAGCCCCGCCGACCGCGCCCGCGCCGAACAGCGCCTGCGCGAGGAACGCCAGTTCCGCGGCGTCGCCCTGCAGGACACCACGCAGATGCAGGCCATGCAGACCCCTTGAAGGAACCGACATGAAATTCAACCTCTGGACGACCGCCAGCCTCGGCCTGGGCCTCACGCTTCTTTCCACCAGCAGCGCCTTCGCCGTGCAGATGAGCGACAAGAACTTCGGCCTCGACATCAAGATCACCGCCCAGTCCGAGGACGACCGCGACCTCGGCACCCAGAAGGGTGGCGACGTCAGCGGCGTGGGTATCGACCTGCGCCCCTGGGTCTACGCCGAACGGGGTGACTGGAGCGCCTTCGCCATGGGCCAGGCCGTCAGCGCCACCGACATCGTCGAGACCGACACCCTGCAATCCAGCGACACCGACGGGGAACAGGGCGCGCGCGACGACGGCCGCCAGCCGGACAAGAGCTACCTCGCCCTGCGCGAATTCTGGGTCGACTACGGCGGCCTCACCGCCTACCCCGGCGAACACCTGCGCTTCGGCCGCCAGCGCGTGCGCAGCGCCGAAGGCACCTGGTGGGACACCAACATCGAAGCCCTGCGCTGGAGCTTCGACACCACTCTGCTGACCGCCCACGTCGGCGTCGCCGAACGCTTCAGCGAATACCGCACCGACCTCGACGAACTGGCCCCCGAAGACAAGGACCGCCAGCACGTCTTCGGCGACATCGCCACCCAGTGGGCCCCGGGCCACTGGGTCGGCCTCAAGGTCCACCACAGCCGCGACAACGGCAGCCTGCCCGACGCCGGCGAGGTGGTGGAGCCCCTGGACAAGCGCTACACCGGCGACCTCACCTGGGTCGGCATCGACGCCGATGGCGGCTTCTTCGACCGGCGCTCCACCGCCCCGCTGAACTACTGGGCCCAGGCCACCTGGCTCACCGGCGACACCGACGAACTGACCCAGAGCGTGGTCGGTGACCAGCGCCTCGCCAGCGGCTCGCGCAACGTCGACGTCAACGCCTGGGGCGTCGACCTCGGCCTGCGCTGGAACCTCTCCGAGCAATGGAAGGTCGGCGGTGCCTACGCCCGTGGCAGCGGCGGCGGTGACGACGACAGCTCCCGCCAGTTCCGCCAGACCGGCATGGAGAGCAACCGCTCCAACTTCACCGGCACCGAAGCCCGCATGCACCGCTTCGGCGAAGCCTTCCGCGGCGAGCTGAGCAACCTGCAGGTGGCCACCGCCTTCACCTCCTGGCAGCTGCACGACGACTACGACGCCAGCCTCGTCTACCACCGCTTCTGGCGCGTGGACGACAACCAGGACGTCGGCCAGGCCGGCATCACCGCCCCGCTGGAGGACGGCGAGAAGGACATCGGCCAGGAAGTCGACCTGGTGGTGACCCGCTACTTCCGCCAGGGCCTGCTGCCCGCCGGGATGGCCGAGCACCTGGACGATGCCTCCGCCCTCGTGCGCTTCCGTGGCGGCGTGTTCAAGCCGGGCGATGCCTACGGCAGCGGCACCGACTCGCTCATGCACCGCGCCTTCGTCGACTTCATCTGGCGCTTCTGATGCCAGCGAGCCCAGGGAGAACAGCCATGCCCAACCTCCTCGCAACCCCCCGGCCGCTCAGCGGCCTGGTGCTCGGCGCGCTGCTGGCCAGCGCCCCGTGGGTGCACGCGGCCGAGCCGGCCAAGGGCCTCAAGGAAACCAAGAACTACACCGTCACCAGCGCCCCGGTGGACCAGCTCCACCTGGACCCGCCCGAGCTGCCCGACCTCTCCGGCTACACCCGCCAAGCCATCGAGGCCAAGGTGGACCGCCGCACCGCCGGCAAGGTGGTGGTCCGGCGCATGCTCCAGCAGGACGCCCTGAAGGACTTCATCGGCGGCAACGAGCGCATGCGCGAATGGGTCAGCCGCCAGCGCGGCATGCCCCAGGCGATCTTCATCGAAGGCGGCTTCGTCACCCCGGCCGACCTGGCCAAGGCCCTGCCCGACAGCCAGTTCGCCGAAACCGCACCGGGCGTCTACATCGCCCGCCTGCCGGTGGTGGTGGCCCAGGGCGCCAGCCTGCGCATCGGCGAAGAGACCCGTGACTTCCGCCTGTCCCAGGAGCGCGGCGCGTTCCTGGTCAACGACGGCAAGCTGTTCATCACCGGCACCAAGCTGACGGCCTGGCGCGAGCAGGACGACACCCCGGCCTGGTTCCGCAAGCCCTCGGAGTTCCGCCCGTTCCTGGTCTCCTGGGGCGGCAGCGAGCTGTACATCGCCGACAGCACCGTCACCAGCCTCGGCTACGACAACTCCAAGTCCTACGGCGTCTCCATCACCCAGTACACCCCCGGCATGCACGAGCGCCTCAAGCGCCCGGAACCCACCGGCTGGCTGGTGAACTCGGAGTTCGTCGACCACTGGTACGGCTTCTACTGCTACGAAGCCCGCGACGTGGTCATCAAGGGCAATACCTACCGCGACAACATCGTCTACGGCATCGACCCCCACGACCGTTCCCACGGCCTGGTCATCGCCGAGAACACCGTCCACGGCACCAGGAAGAAGCACGGCATCATCATCTCCCGCGAGGTGGACGACAGCTGGATCATCAACAACAAGACCTACGACAACAAACTGTCGGGCATCGTCATCGACCGCAACTCGGTGAACAACCTGGTGGCCTACAACGAGGTCTACCAGAACCATTCCGACGGCATCACCCTCTACGAGAGCTCCAACAACCTGCTGTGGGGCAACAAGATCGTCGGCAACCAGCGCCACGGCATCCGCCTGCGCAACAGCGTCAACATCCGCCTGTACGAGAACCTGTCCATGGCCAACGGCCTGACCGGCGTCTACGGGCACATCAAGGACCTGTCCAACACCGACCGCGACATCGAGCTGGACCCCTTCGACACCAAGGTCTCGATGATCGTGGTCGGCGGCAAGCTCGCCGGTAACGGCTCCTCGCCCCTGTCCATCGACTCCCCCCTCTCCGTGGAGCTGTACCGCGTGGAAATGCTCGCCCCGAGCAAATCCACCGGCATCAGCTTCGCCGGCGTACTGGGCGAGAAACAGGAGGAAATCCTCGACCTGATGGTGCGCCGCAACAAAGCGGTGCTCATCGACCCCGTCGAAAGCCAGGCCGAACTCCAGGATTGAGGCACACACCACCATGCACAGACACCCCATGAAATGGCTCGCCCCCTCCACCCTCGCCGCTGCCCTGCTGGCCGCGTCCCAGGGAGCCTGGGCCGCGCCCGAGTACAGCGTGCAGCGCACCGGCCCCCTGTGCGCCGTCGCCCAGGACCCGAGCGTGTACAACACCAAGTACCTGAGCTTCTTCACCGCCCTGGTCCAGGGCCGTGGCGACTGGCTGTTCCGCACCCGCTACGACCTGCGCACCGACTTCGGCACCAGCGCCTTCGGCTACAGCGAATTCAAGCGCCTGCGCGACGCGCTCAAGGCCAAGGGCGTCGAGCTGATGGTGGTCTACCAGCCGACCCGTGGCCTGGTGAACCGCGAGCAGCTCACCGAAGCGGAAAAGGCCCGCTTCGACTACGACCTGGCGAAGAAGAACTACCTCAAGGCCGTGGACGACTTCCGCAAGACCGGCATCTGGGTCACCGACCTCTCGCCGCTGTTCGACGAGAAGGGCGTAGACACCGACTACTACTTCAAGGCCGACCACCACTGGACCCCGGCCGGCGCCAACCGCACCGCCAAGCTGGTGGCCGAGACGCTGAAGCAGATGCCCGGCTTCGACGAGATCCCCAAGAAGACCTTCGACAGCAAGGTCGTCGGCCTGCTGCCCAAGGCCGGCACCCTGCACAAGACCGCCGGCCAGCTCTGCGGCACCACCTACGCCACCCAGTACGTCGACCGCTACGAGACCGAAGCCTCGGGCGACGGCGCCGCCGGCGATGCCCTGTTCGGCGACGAGTCGAACCCGCAGATCGTCCTGGTGGGCACCAGCAACAGCGGCCCGGCCTACAACTTCGCCGGCTTCCTGCAGCAGCACAGCGGCGCCGAGGTGCTCAACATGGCGGTCAGCGGCGGCGGCTTCGACAGCGCCCTGCTGCAGTACATGAGCAGCCCGGAATTCCACGAGCACCCGCCCAAGATCATCATCTGGGAGTTCGCCACCCACTACGACATGGCGCAGAAGAGCTTCTACCGCCAGGCCCTGCCGCTGGTGAACAACGGCTGCGAGGGCCAGCCGGCGGTGATGCACCGCAAGGTGCGCATGAAGCCCGGCGCCAACGAAGTCTTCGTCAACGGCCAGAACCAGCCGATCAAGGACATCCGTGGCGGCGACTACCAGGTGGACCTGACCTTCAGCGACCCGACCGTTCACGAGTCCAAGGCCACCGTCTGGTACCTCAACGGCCGCCGCGAGAACTTCAAGATCGAACAGAGCGACCGCGTCGACACCGGCGGCCGCTACGCCTTCGAACTGCGCAACGACCCCGACTGGCGGGACCTCAACGTCCTCGCCCTGGAAATCCACAGCCCCGAAGAGATGCCTGAGAACCTCAGCGTCGACGTGACCCTGTGCAAGCGCCCAGGCCACTCGGGTGAACACCTCGCGGCCAAGGCCGAGTGAGGAAGGAGGTCATCATGAAACCCCGACTCCGGTTGCTCGCCCCCTGCCTGTTCGGCAGCGCCCTGCTCGGCCCGCTCGCCCACGCCGGCGACCTGGTCCCGCCCTCGGGCTACTACGCCCCGGTGGAGGTCGACGAGCACAAGGCCGACAGCTGCGAAGCCCCGCCGCCGCCCTACACCGGCAAGCTGGAGTTCCGCAGCAAGTACGAGGGTTCCAACCAGGCCCGCGCCACCCTCAACCTCACGGCGGAACGGGCCTTCCGCGACAGCACCGCCGACATCACCCGCATGGAGCGCGGGGTCAACAAGATGGTCATGGCGTACATGCGCGACGGCCAGCGCGCGCAACTGGAGTGCGCCCTGCAGTGGATGGGCAGCTGGGCCCAGGCCAACGCCCTGCAGAGCACCGAGTACAACCACACCGGCAAGTCGATCCGCAAATGGGCGCTGGGCAGCCTGTCCTCCGCCTACCTGCGGCTGAAGTTCTCCAACTCCCACCCGCTGGCCGGCTACACCCAGCAGAGCCAGCAGATCGAGTCCTGGTTCTCGCGCCTGGCCGACCAGACGGTGCACGACTGGAGCGGCCTGCCGCTGAAGAAGATCAACAACCACTCCTACTGGGCCGCCTGGTCGGTGATGGCCACCGCCGTCGCCACCAACCGCCGCGACCTCTTCGACTGGTCCGTCGCCCAGTTCCGCGTCGCCGCCAGCCAGGTGGACAAGGACGGCTTCCTGCCCAACGAACTCAAGCGCGAGCAGCGCGCCCTGGCCTACCACAACTACAGCCTGCCGCCGCTGGCCATGATCGCCGCCTTCGCCCAGGCCAACGGCGTGGACCTGCGCAACGAGAACGATGGCGCCCTGCGCCGCCTCGGCGAAAAGGTCATCGCCGGGGTGGATGACCAGGAACCCTTCGACGACAGGACCGGCAAGGACCAGGACATGGAGGACCTGGAGAAGCGCGCCAAGTTCGCCTGGCTCGAACCCTGGTGCGCGCTCTATGGCTGCAAGCCCGAGACCCTGCGCTGGAAGGACTCCATGGCCCCCTACAAGACCTTCCGCCTGGGCGGCGACATCACCCAGGTGTTCCACCCGAAGAAGGAGGGCGGCAGCGGCAGCTGACCCGGTGCCCTCCCCCACCGGGGGAGCCACCTGACGCAACGAACCGACCGCGCGGCAGACGCGGCGGCGCAAGGATTTGAACGCCACACCCTGGGGAGGGAATGGCGGGTCGCACACCGGGCTGGAACGTCCGGCGGCGGCCCAGAAAGTTACGTACAAGTGGAGAGACTCGGATGGTCTTTTCTTCAAACGTGTTCCTGTTCCTGTTCCTGCCGATCTTCCTCGGCTTGTACTACCTGGTCGGGACACGCTATCGAAACCTGCTCCTGCTCATCGCCAGCTACGTGTTCTACGCCTGGTGGCGGATCGACTTCCTGGCCCTGTTCGCCGCCGTCACGGTGTTCAACTACTGGATCGGCCTGCGCATCGGCGCCGCCGGGGTGCGCACCAAGCCCGCGCAGCGCTGGTTGCTGCTCGGCGTCGCGGTGGACCTGTGCGTGCTGGGCTACTTCAAGTACGCCAACTTCGGCGTGGAGACCTTCAACGCGATCTTCACCCAGTTCGGCATGGAGCCCTTCGTCATCACCCACATCCTGTTGCCGATCGGGATCTCGTTCTACATCTTCGAGTCCATCAGCTACATCATCGACGTGTACCGGGGCGACACCCCGGCCACCCGCAACCTGGTGGACTTCGCCGCCTTCGTGGCGATCTTCCCGCACCTGATCGCCGGCCCCGTGCTGCGCTTCCGCGACCTGGTGGACCAGTTCAACCACCGCACCCACACCGTCGACAAGTTCGCCGAGGGCTGCACCCGGTTCATGCAGGGCTTCATCAAGAAGGTCTTCATCGCCGACAGCATCGCGCCCATCGCCGACCACTGCTTCGCCCTCTCCGACCCGACCACGGGGGATGCCTGGCTCGGCGCCCTGGCCTACACCGCGCAGCTGTACTTCGACTTCTCCGGCTACAGCGACATGGCCATCGGCCTCGGCCTGATGATGGGCTTCCGCTTCATGGAGAACTTCAACCAGCCCTACATCAGCCAGTCCATCACCGAGTTCTGGCGGCGCTGGCACATCAGCCTCTCCACCTGGCTGCGGGACTACCTGTACATCAGCCTGGGCGGCAACCGCGGCACCACCTTCCAGACCTACCGCAACCTGTTCCTCACCATGCTGCTGGGTGGCCTGTGGCACGGCGCCAACTTCACCTACATCATCTGGGGCGCCTGGCACGGCGCCTGGCTGGCCATCGAACGCGCCCTGGGCGTGGACGCCGCGCCGAAGGTGATCAACCCGCTGCGCTGGGCCTTCACCTTCCTGCTGGTGGTGATCGGCTGGGTGATCTTCCGCGCCGAGAACCTCGACGTCGCCTGGCGCATGTACGCCGCCATGTTCAGCTTCGGCGAACTGGGCCTCTCCGAACTCAACCGCGCCCAGCTCACCAGCCTGCAGATCGCCACCCTGGTACTGGCCTACGTCGTGCTGGCCTGGTTCGGCATCCGCCAGTTCCATGCCAAGCCGCTGACCGGTGCGCCCAAGGCCCGTGCCGACGAACACGTCGACGCCAACGGCCCGGCCACCGCCCAGCCGCGCAGCCCGCAGGCCGCCGCCGACGACCCGGCCGCCATCGCCTATTCCCCCAGCGGCGCCCTGGTCTGGCAACAGACCTGGATGACCCAGCTGCCGGTGCTGGCCACCCGTGTCGCCCTGCTGCTGCTGTTCGCCGCGTCGATCCTGAAGCTCTCGGCGCAGAGCTTCTCCCCCTTCCTCTACTTCCAGTTCTGAAGGGAGCGCACACATGAGCAGAACTGCAAACACCCTCTACATCGTGGCCTTCGCCGGCATGCTGCTGGCCCTGAGCCTGTGGTCCATGCGCGGCATCGTCGGCTTCAGCGTCGCCAAGGAAACCACCGTGCTCAACGGCAAGCTGGCCCACGCCTTCGAGAAGCACTACGACGATGAATTCCCCATCAAGCAGATCGGCACCAACCTCTGGGCCCTGGTGGACTACGGCCTGTTCGGCGAAGGCCGCCAGGGCGTGGTGATCGGCCAGGACGGCTGGCTGTTCTCCGACGAGGAGTTCGACCCGGTGGCCGAAGGCGAGCGCCACCTGCAGGAGAACCTGGCGCTGATCCAGGGCGTGCGCGACGAGCTGGACAGCCGCGGCATCAAGCTGGTGCTGGCCATCGTCCCGTCCAAGTCGCGGCTGTATCCCGAGCACGTCGGCGAAGCCCGCCCCACCGCCCTGCGCCAGGACCTCTACGCCCACTTCCGTGGCGCCGTGCGCAAGGCCGGGATCATCGCCCCGGACCTGCTCGGCCCGCTGGAACAGGCCAAGAACAACGGCCAGGTGTTCCTGCGCACCGACACCCACTGGACGCCCCAGGGCGCCGAAGTGGTGGCCCAGCGCCTGGGCCAGGTGGTACGCGAGCGCGTCAGCCTCTCCGGCAGCGACCAGGCCTTCGTCACCGAAGCGGTGAAGAACGAGGACTACAAGGGCGACCTGACCCGCTTCCTGCCGCTCGACCCGCTGTTCGCCGACCTGATGCCCGCCCCGGACACCCTGCAGAAGCGTGAGACCCGCGCCGCAGGCGAGGAGGAATCCGGCGACCTGTTCGGTGACAGCAGCGTGCCGGTGGCCCTGGTGGGCACCAGCTACAGCGCCAACCCCAACTGGAACTTCGCCGGCGCCCTGCGCCAGTCCCTGCAGCGCGACCTGGTGAACCACGCCGAGGACGGCCACGGCCCGATCCTGCCGATGCTCAAGTACCTCAAGAGCGACGAGCTGAAGGACGCCGCCCCCGAGCTGGTGATCTGGGAATTCCCCGAGCGCTACCTGCCCATGCCCAACGACCTGAGCGAGTTCGACCCGCAGTGGATCGCCCAGCTGCGCAAGGGCGCCCCCGGCGAGCGCGTCGCCGCCACCCATTAACGAACGGGCCTTCGGGTCCCAAGCGCCATGCGCATTGCACCAAAGGAGGAAACACCATGAACCGACAGAAGCAACGCACCTGGACGTCGTACGCCTGCGCCCTGGCCCTGGGCGTCAGCGCCTTCTCCGCCCTGGCCGATGAAGGCGGCCTCTACGGCCCGCAGGCGCCGAAGGGTTCGGCCTTCGTCCGCGCCTACAACGCCGGTGCCAGCGAACTGGATGTCAGCGTCGGCAACACCGCCCTGAACGACGTCGCCCCGCTGGGCTCCAGCGACTTCAAGTTCCTGCCCGCCGGCAACTACAACGCCCAGGTGGGCAGCGCCAGCGTCCCGGTGAAACTGGAGTCCGACCGCTACTACACCCTGGTCAGCCAGCCGGGCGCCGAGCCCAAGCTGGTGGAAGAGCCGGCCTTCAAGAACAAGCAGAAGGCCCTGCTGCGGGTGCAGAACCTCTCCGACGCCAAGCTCACCCTGAAGACCGCCGACGGCAAGACCGCCGTGGTCGAGGACGTCGCGCCCCAGGGCCGTGGCGAGCGCGAGATCAACCCGGTGAAGGTGGGCCTGGCCCTGTTCGACGGCAACCGCAAGGTCAGCGACCTCAAGCCGGTCTCCCTGCAGCGCGGCGAGGTGGTCTGCCTCTACGTCACCGGCAGCGGCGGCAAGCTCTCCCCGGTCTGGGTCAAGCGCCCCGCCGAGTCCTGATCCGCCCCGCCCGGGGCCCAGGCCCCGGGCCACGCTTCGTACCCGCCGCACGAGACAGTGGGACTACAAGACAGAAACCAGTGATCGATGTGATGAGCAACCTCACAAACGGACAAGCTTCTTAGGAGAAACACCATGATCCCTGTGATCCTTTCTGGCGGTAGCGGCTCCCGGCTCTGGCCCCTTTCGCGCAAGCAGTACCCCAAGCAGTTCCTCGCCCTGACCGGTGAGAAGACCCTGTTCCAGCAGACCCTGCAGCGCCTGGCCTTCGACGGCATGCAGCCGCCGGTGCTGGTGGCCAACAAGGACCACCGCTTCATCGTCCAGGAGCAGCTCGACAGCATCGGCGTCACCCCGCAGGCGATGCTGCTCGAACCCTTCGGCCGCAACACCGCGCCCGCCGTCGCCATCGCCGCCATGCAGCTGCTGGCCGAGGGCCGCGACGAGCTGATGCTGGTGATGCCGGCCGACCACGTGCTGGAAGACCAGCGCGCCTTCCAGCAGGCCCTGGCCCTGGCCACCATCGCCGCCGAGAAGGGCGAGATGGTGCTGTTCGGCGTGCCGGCCCTGCGCCCCGAGACCGGCTACGGCTACATCCGTGGCCAGGCCAGCGGCGAGCTGCCCGAGGGCATCAGCCGAGTCGCCCAGTTCGTCGAGAAACCCGACGCCGAGCGCGCCCAGCAGTACGTCGAGGCCGGTGATTACTTCTGGAACAGCGGCATGTTCCTGTTCCGCGCCAGCCGCTTCCTCGACGAGCTCAAGCACCACGACGTGGACATCTACGACACCTGCCTGCTGGCCCTGGAACGCAGCCAGCGCGAAGGCACCACCGTCACCATCGACGCCGCCACCTTCGCCTGCTGCCCGGACAACTCCATCGACTACGCGGTGATGGAGAAGACCGCCCGCGCCTGCGTGGTGCCGCTCTCCGCCGGCTGGAACGACGTCGGCAGCTGGAGCTCCATCTGGGAAGTCCACGACAAGGACCCCCACGGCAACGTCACCAAAGGCGACGTGGTGGTGCACGACAGCCGCAACTGCCTGGTGCACGGCAACGGCAAGCTGGTGTCGGTGATCGGCCTGGACGACATCGTCGTGGTCGAGACCAAGGACGCGATGATGATCGCCCACCGCGACCGCGTGCAGGACGTCAAGAAGCTGGTCAACGACCTCGACGCCCAGGGCCGCGCGGAAACCCAGAACCACTGCGCCGTGTACCGCCCCTGGGGCTCGTACGACTCGGTGGACATGGGCGGCCGCTTCCAGGTCAAGCACATCACCGTCAAGCCCGGCGCCCAGCTCTCGCTGCAGATGCACCACCACCGCGCCGAGCACTGGATCGTCGTCTCCGGCACCGCCGAGGTGACCTGTGACGACAAGACCTTCCTGCTCACCGAAAACCAGTCGACCTACATCCCCATGACGTCGGTGCACCGCCTGACCAACCCCGGCAAGATCCCCCTGGAGATCATCGAGGTGCAGTCCGGCAGCTACCTGGGCGAGGACGACATCGAACGCCTGGAAGACGTCTACGGCCGCAGTGACAGCGGCGTGCGCGTCAGCCAGGTGTCCACCGCGCGCTGAGGGGCCACGCCCCGGAGCCTCCCTCCCCCATCGGGAGGCTCCCGGCGCCTGTGCCAGCAGGTGCCGCCGCGCGCACCGCCTCACGGGGCCCGGGCCAGGAACGGCCAACGGCCCCGTGCCTTTTACCCCTGCCTGATCACGGATTGCGCTAGCATTGCAGCCTTTCCGTCATGGGCCCTCCTCATGCTCCTCGGCGCCATCCTCCTCTTCGCCTGGCTGATCCTGGTCATCCGCCACCCGGCCAAGGCGCTGCCCATCTCCCTGGCTGCGGTGCTGGTCATCGGGCTCATGGCCGCCTGGGTGCTGTGGGAAGAGCGCCTGGTGAACGAACAGCTGGCCCGCCTCGACGTCCGCCTCGCCTACCAGCCCGACCAGTGCCCCGCCGACCGCCCGCTGAAGATCAGCGTGCACAACGGCAGCAGCACCACCCTGCTGGACCTCGCCTGGATCGTGCAGGCCTACCGCCCGGGCGACGACCTCAACCTCGCCGAATCCCCCTACGAGGCCGAGCGCAGCCTCGGCCCGCCACGCCTGCAGGCTGGTGCCGACTGGCAGGACTGCCTGCCGCTGCCGCCGCTGCGCCGTGGCTATCGAGCCGACACGCTGGAGTTCCGCGCCGAACGATTGCATGGCAGATTCGCCGACTGATCGACTTCCACCACAACAAGACCAACAAGGAAATTCGCAATGAGCCAACCCGTTGCCCTCATCACCGGCTGCTCCAGCGGCATCGGCAGGGCCCTGGCCGACGCCTTCAAGGCCGCCGGCTACAGCGTCTGGGCCTGCGCCCGCAAGGCCAACGACGTGGACGCGCTGAACGTCGCCGGCTTCACCGGCGTGCAGCTGGACGTCAACGACGAAGCCGCCGTGGCGCGCCTGGGTGAGCGCCTGCAGCAGGAAACGGGTCGGCTCGACGTGCTCATCAACAACGCCGGCTACGGCGCCATGGGCCCGTTGCTGGACGGCGGCACCGAGGGCCTGCGCCGGCAGTTCGAGACCAACGTGTTCTCCCTGGTCGGCCTCACCCGCGCCTGCTTCCCCGTGCTGCGCGCCAGCCGTGGCCTGGTGGTCAACATCGGCAGCGTCTCCGGCGTGCTGGTCACCCCCTTCGCCGGCGCCTACTGCGCCTCCAAGGCCGCCGTGCACGCCCTCTCCGACGCCCTGCGCCTGGAACTGGCGCCCTTCGGCATCGAGGTCATGGAAGTGCAGCCCGGCGCCATCGCCTCCAGCTTCGGCGCCAACGCCAGCCGCGAAGCCGAATCGCTGATCGCCGAAGGCTCGCCCTGGTGGCCGCTGCGCGACGGCATCCGCGCCCGGGCCCGCGCCTCCCAGGACAACCCCACCCCCGCCACCGAATTCGCCCGCGACCTGTTCAACGCCATCCAGCACCACCCGCGCCCGCGCCTGCTGCGCCTGGGCAACGGCAGCCGCGCCCTGCCGCTGCTGGCCAGCCTGGTGCCCAAGGGCCTGCTGGAAGCGGTGCTGAAGAAACGCTTCGGCCTCAACGTGGCCCTGGAGCGCTCGTGAACGCGCCCCGCCCACTGGCCCTGCGCTACGTGGTGATCGGCGGCGTGGCCCTGGCCATGCTGCTCAACCTCGCCCTGCGCAGCCTGGTGCACCTCGGCGGGCTGCTGGCCACCCTGGTGATCGCCGGCGCCACCGCCCTGCTCATCGCCCTCGCCTTCCGCCTGCTGTACAAGCGCCCGCCGACCCGGGGCGAAGCCTGGCGCATCGTCCTCGGCTACGGCGCCCTGCTCGGCGTGCTCTACCTCGGCCTGCTGGGCATGATGACCCTGCAGAACGCCCCCGGCCCCATGGCCATCGCCCTGTTCGTCCTGCACTACCTCTGCTACCCCGTCCTCGCCGGCCTCGTGCTCCTGCACCGCCGCTGACCCGCGTTGCGCCTCGCTCGGTCCTCATCACGGTGATGCGGTTCGCCGAGCTCACCGCATCCTACGACCCCGCTCCGTCCGTAGGATGGGCTGAGCTGTGCGAAGCCCATCGTGACCGGCTCATGGGCCGCTGGGGTCTCATGCATCCCCGCCAATGATGCGGTTCGCCGAGCTCACCGCATCCTACGGCCCCGCTCCATCCGTAGGATGGGCTGAGCTGCGCGAAGCCCATCGTGACCGGCTCATGGGCCGCTGGGGTCTCATGCATCCTCGCCAATGATGCGGTTCGCCGAGCTCACCGCATCTTACGGCCCCGCTCCATCCGTAGGATGGGCTGAGCTGTGCGAAGCCCATCGTGACGGGCTACGGACGAGGGGCTTCGGGATTCCTGGGCACGCGAATGGAAGCCCGCCCCACGCGCCGTGAAAACGTCGGAACCCTCACCCCCGCTACCTCACTAAAGAGGAGAACAAGGGGGACACGATGGACTACCTCGACCTGCTGCAATGGCCGGCCATGCTGGTCACCGTGGCCGCCGCCTGGCTGATCGGCTCGAAGACAACCGCCCGGCGACACATCGGTTTCTGGGTCTTCCTGGCCAGCAACGCCCTGTGGATCGCCTGGGGCCTGCACGCCCACGCCTGGGCGCTGATCGTCCTGCAACTGTGCCTGGCGGCAATGAACCTGCGCGGCGCGAAAAAGGCCGACGAAACCAGCGACTAGTGACTGGCCATGCCGGGCAATGCCAAGGCCAGCACCCGACCGTAGCCGGGACTTCAGTCCGGGAACACCCGACACCGCTCCCGGGCTGAAGCCCGGGCTACGGAACGGGCAGCGATAAACCTGCGCGGAGCAAAGAAAGCCGACGAGGCCAGCGGCTGGCCATGCCGGGCAATGCCAAGGCCAGCACCCGACCGTAGCCCGGACTTCAGTCCGGGAACACCCGGCACCGCTCCCGGGCTGAAGCCCGGGCTACGGAACGGGCAGCGATGAACCTGCCCGGAGGGCTAGCGGTTGGCCGTGTCGCGTGACGGCACGGCCAGCACCAGGATCGCCAGGACCACCGCCCCAATCCCCAGCCCCTGGGACAGCCCCAGCGGCTCCCCCAGCAGCCCGGCCGCCAGCGCCACTGCCGTAAGCGGGGCCACCGCCGTGAAGGTGGCCGCCTCCCCGCCGCTGACCCGCGACGAGCCGGCGTACCAGAGCAGGAAGCCCGCCGCCGTCGGCACCCAGGCGTACCACGCCAGCGCCCCCAGGGATGCCGGTGCAGGCCAGGCCAACGGTCCCTCCAGCAGGGCCGCCGGCGCCGACACCAGCAGCCCGAGGACGACCATGGCCGTGGCCTGCTGCACCGCGCCCAGCGGCTGGCGCATGCGCTTGTTGAGCAGGATGAACGCGCTCTCGCACAGCACCGCGCCGAACACGCAGAGCATCCCGAACCCGCTGCCCGGCCCGCTGGCCTTCCAGGCCACCGCCATCACCCCCAGGGTCGCCAAGGCCACGCTGGCCACCTGCCGCAGCCCAGGCCGCTCCCCCAGTACCAGCACCGAGAACAGCGCGGACACCGCCGGCAAGGTGCCGATGATCACCCCCGCATCCGCCGCCGGCAGGTGGGCCAGGCCCATCACCAGCAGCACCGTGTAGCCCACGCTGCCAGCGGCGGCCTGGAGCACCAGCAACACGCGGTCCCCCGCCCCCAGGCGCGGCCACGCTGCGCCCTGGCGCCGCAGCAGCCACAGCATCACCGGCAGGGCCAGGGCGAAGCGCAGTGCGGTGGCCTGGAACGGCGGCACGCTGCCCGCCAGGACCTTGGAAGCGATGACCGTGGTGCCCACCGTCATCATCGCCAGTGACAGCAGCAGATAGCCTTGCGCACGTCTCGACACCCCAACCTCCCGAATAGCCTCTCGCTGGATTGCGAGGCCCTATTCAGGCCCATCCGCCGCCTCGGTTCTTGAACGAAATTGATCTGCCAGGGCCCGTGCCCACCCTGGCTATACTGCGGCCTCGCACACGACCGGGAGCCGCTCATGGCCGGCGGGACGCACACCGAAGCCTTCGACATCCAGCCCAGCCGCCTGGCCGGCGTGCTGGCCGTGGAGGCCACCTCGCAACGCGCCTTCGGCCGTCACACCCACGACGGCTTCGGCATCGGCGTCATCCTCCACGGCGCCCAGGACTCCGCCAGCGGCCGCGGCGAGGTGCGCGCCGAACCGGGCAGCCTGATCTCGGTGAACCCCAACGAAGTGCACGACGGCCGCCCCGTGGCGGACGCCCCGCGCAGCTGGCGCATGCTGTATTTCGACAGCGCCCTGATCGCCCGCGCGGCCGGGCTGCTCGACCAGAGCCCCGGCGTCGAGCTGGCCCACCCGGTGCTGCCCTGCAGCGCCACGCGGCAGGCCTTCCTCACCTTGCACGCGGCCCTCACCGGGCCGGCCGACGAGCCCTGGTGGGAGGTGGCAGAGCAGGAGCTGCTGCAGGTGCTGGGGGCGCTGCTGGAGGCGCGTCGCGCCGACCCGCCGCGCCTGCCCACGGGCGCCGTGGCCCGGGCCATCAGTCGCCTGGACGAAGCACCGGAAGAGGGGGTCAGCCTCGGCGAGCTGGCGCGGGATGCCGGCGTCAGCCCCCATCACTTCCTGCGTGCCTTCAAGGCCGTCACCGCCCTGCCGCCCCACGCCTATCGCCTGCAACGCCAGTTGCAGAAGGCCCACCGCCAGTTGCTGGCGGGCGAGGCGCCGGTGCAGGCCGCCCTCGCCTGCGGTTTCGCCGACCAGAGCCACCTCAACCGCCATTTCACCCGTGCCTACGGCTACACACCCGGTGTGCTGGCACGGGCGCTGCGCCGCTAGACGCTGCCCTCGCGCTCCACCACCAGGATGCGCGCCGCCCCACGGGGGTGGGCCACGTGCTCGCAACCGGGGCCGGCGTGGAACAGGTCGCCCACGCCCAGCAACACCGCGTGCTCCTCGCCGCCCTCGCGGTAGCGCATCTCCACCTCGCCATCGAGCACCACGAAGACTTCGCTGCCGTCGTTGACGTGCCAGATGTACGGCTGGTCGGTCCAGTGCAGGCGCACCGTGGTGCCGTCGAGGTTGGCGATGTCCAGCGCGCCCCAGGCACGTTCGGCAGTGAAGTCGCGGCTGCGTACCACGCGCTGGCTCATGCGCGGCTCCCCAGGGGCGCGGCGGCCACCGGCGCTTTCGGCTTGCGGAACACCAGCAGGTTGCCGGCCATCACCAGCACCAGGCCGAGCAGCGCCGGGGCGGTCCAGGCATAGCCCTCGGCGAAGGCCGAGATGTTCAGCGCCACCACCGGGAACAGCACCGTGCAGTAGGCCGCGCGCTCCGGCCCCATGCGCCCCACCAGGGTCAGGTAGGCGGTGAAACCGATCACCGAACCGGGGATCGCCAGGTACAGCAACGAGCCGAGGTAGCGCGGGCTCAGGTCCAGGGTGAAGGGCGTGCCGCTGGCCAGGCACCACAGGGTCAGCAGCGAGGCGCCGTAGAACATGCCCCAGGCGTTGGTGGTCAGCGGCCGGTAGCCGGCCTTCTGCTGCAGGCTGGAAAGCATGTTGCCGGCGGAGAAGCACAGCGTGCCCAACAGTGCCAGGCCGAGGCCCAGCCAGGTTTCGCGGCTGGCCTGGTGGCCGGCCAGCTCGGGCCAGAACAGCAGCGCCAGCCCGGCCAGGCCCAGGGCACCACCGGCCAGCACGTTGGCAGCGATGCGCTGGCCGAAGAACACCCGCGCATTCAGCGCGTTCCACAGGGTGGCGGTGGAGAACACCACGGCGATCAACCCGCTGGGGATCCACTGGCTGGCGGTGTAGAAGCACATGAAATTGACGCAGAACAGGCACAGCCCCTGGGCCAGGCAGATCGCCTGCGCGCGGCCGTCGAGCTTCTGCAGGCGACGGCTGAGCAGCAGGATGGCGAACAGCACCACGGCCGCCAGGGCGAAGCGGTAGGCGATGGACACGGGGATGGCCACCTCGCCCATCTGCAGCTTGATGGCGATCCAGGTGGTGCCCCAGATGAGCACGGTGAGCAGGTACAGCGAGAGGTTCATGGCGGTCTTCCGGTGGTGCGTCGAGTGGCCAGTCTCCCGCGCAGCCCGTCGGCCGGCTTGCAAAAACTTGCGCTTATCCACTGCGCCCCGCTGCCTCGCACACCACGCCCGCGCTAGCATGGCGTTCGTCCCACGGAGGCTTTGTCCATGTCGCCACTGCTGCACCACCAGGTCTTCCAGTCGATGGCCAGTTCGCCCAACGCCCGCCTGGAGCGTTGCACCGAACTGGGCGACGGCCTGGCCGCCGCGCAGTGGAGCAACCACCACGACGCCCGCGACTACGAAGGGCCGAGCCACCACACCCTGTCCTGCTACCTGGCCGGCGGCACCGGCACCTTCCGCCGCGAGCGCCCCGACACCAAGGGCGCCCCGGGCAAGCTGTGCATCATGCCGGCGGGGCACGACTCGTCCTGGGTGGTCAACGGCGAGATCCGCCTCGCCCACCTGTACATCCCGCCGGAGCAGTTCGCCCACGCCGCCGTCACCCTGCTGGACCGCGAACCCCGCGAGCTGGAGATGCGCGAGGCGACCTTCCTCGACGACCCCGAGCAGGTCCTGCGCTTCCAGCGCCTGGTCCAGCTGGACTGGCACGAACCGGGGGAACGCCTGCTCACCACCAGCCTCGCCCACGAGATGCTCAACCACGCCCTGCTCACCCAGGTGGGGCTGCGCCAGGGCCCGCAGCTCAAGGGCGGCCTCGCCCCGGCCCTGCGCAAGCGGCTGATGGCCTACATCGAAGAGCACCTGGCCGAGCCCTTGAGCCTGGGCGAGCTGGCGGCCTTCTCGGCGCTCTCGGAGTACCACTTCGCGCGGATGTTCCGCGAAAGCTTCGGCCTGCCGCCGCACCAGTACGTCCTCGCCCGCCGCCTGGCCCACGCCCGCCACCTGCTGGCCCGCACCACCCTGCCCCTGGGCGACGTCGCCCTCGCCTGCGGCTTCTCCAGCGCCAGCCACTTCAGCAACCGCTTCCGCCGCGCACTCGGCGGCACACCGGGCGAATACCGCGCGGCCATGAGCTGAATCCCCGTAGCCCGGGACCGGCCCTCGGCAACCCCGGACTGAAGTCCGGGCTACTGCTGCAAACGCCATCGCGGTTGAAACCGCTCCCACGGAAAAGCCGTACCGGGGCCGTAAGGTGGGCCGGACGGCGTTCCGCTTCAGCCCACCGCCGCAGCCGCCGGCAGCACAGCACCGTAGCCCGGGCTTCAGCTCGGGACCGGCCCCCCTGGCAACCCCGGACTGAAGTTCGGGCTACGGCTGCATGCGCCATCGCGGTTGAAACCGCTCCCACGCGGGCTCCGCGACACCCTCTGGAAGGATGAGGCCTCGCTGCGGATAGCCCAGCGCATTGCGCAACGCCCCTCGGCACAAATAGAATGCGAAGCATTCCTATTTAATCGCTTTCCGAACCTTCCCGGAGCCTTCCTTGACCCACAGCCCGGCAGCCCCCGAGCAGGCGTTGCACAAGCTCTACAGCGACCACAGCGGCTGGCTCCGGCACTGGCTGCAACGCAAGCTCGGCTGCCCGCAGAGTGCTGCCGACCTGGCCCAGGACACCTTCCTCAAGGTGCTGCTGGGGCGCGAGGCGCATCGCATCCTCGAACCCCGAGCCTTCCTCACCACCCTCGCCAAGCGCGTGCTGGCCAACCACTACCGCCGCCAGGATATCGAGCGCGCCTACCTGCTGGCCCTCGCCGCGCTGCCGGAGGACGAGGCCCCCAGCGAGGAAGCCCGCGCCATCATCCTGGAGACCCTGGTGGAGCTGGACCGCCTGCTCGACGGCCTGCCGCCCCAGGCCAAGAAAGTCTTCCTGCTGGCCCAGGTGGACGGCTGCACCTACGCCGAGATCGCCGAGCAGCTCGGCCTCTCCCTCTCCAGCGTCAAGCGCTACATGGCCAAGGCCGCCGAGCGCTGCTACTTCGCAGAGTGCCTCTGATGGCCCTGCGCAAGAGCGGCGAGCCACGCATCGCCCCCGCCGTCGCCGCCCAGGCGGTGCAGTGGCTGGTGGAGCTGCAGGACGGCACGCCCTCGCGCCAGCGCGAGGAGGACTGGCAACGCTGGCGCGCCGCCGACCCGGAGCACGAGCGCGCCTGGCAGCGCATCGAATCGGTCAACCGGGGCCTGCGCGGGTTGAACACCCCCACCGCCCTCGCCGCGCTGGATGCCCCGGCCTCACGCGGCCGTCGCGAGGCCCTGAAGCTGCTCACCCTGCTGGTCATCGCCGGTGGTGGCGCCCTGGCGATGCGGGACAGCGAGCCACTGCTGGCCCTGCGCGCCGACCAGAGCACCGCCGTGGGCGAGCGCCGCCACCTGACCCTGGACGATGGCTCGACCCTGTCGCTGAACACCGACAGCGCGCTGGACATCCGCTTCGACGCCCGCCAGCGCCTGCTCCACCTGCGCCAGGGCGAGATGCTGGTGAACGCGGTGGACGAGGCACGCCCGCTGCGGGTGGAAACGCCCCAGGGGCTGGTCCTGCTCAACAGCGGTCGCCTCGCCGTACGCCTGCAGGACAGCCGCAGCCAGGTCAGCCTGTTCGCCGGCGATGCCCAGGTGTTCAGCCATGGCCAGCGCCTGGCGTTGCACCCCGGCCAGCGCCTGGACCTGGACGCCCGTGGCAGCGGGGCGGCCCAGGCGGTGGACGAGAACAGCGTGGCCTGGATCAACGGCATGCTGGTGGCCAGTTCCATGCGCCTGGGCGACTTCCTCGCCGAACTCGGCCGCTACCGCCACGGGCGCATCGGCTGCGACCCAGCCATCGCCGACCTGCGCCTCTCCGGCACCTACCCGCTGGACCACACCGACCGCATCCTCGCCCTGCTGCCGCGCACCCTGCCGGTGGAGGTGCGCAGCGTCACCCGCTACTGGATCAGCGTGCACCCCAGGGCCACCTCCTGAGCCGCGCATCGGCCCCGTGAAAAAAATTTCCACCGACCTGAACCTTTTTCCCGGCCTCGCGTGACAGGGAAGGCAGAACCCCCTTCCCTCTCTTGACGAGTGCCGCCATGAACGCCGACCCGACCCTCCGCCGCTTCACCCGCACGCCCCTGGCCCGCGCCCTGCAACCGCTGCTGCTGGGCCTGAGCCTGGCCGCCGCCGGGCTGCCCACCGTCGCCAGCGCCCAGGATGCGGTGATCGGTGCCGACCAGCGCCAGGCCTTCGACATCCCGGCCGGCGCCCTGGAGCCCGCGCTCAACCGCTTCGGCCGCGAAGCCGGCGTGCTGCTGGCCTTCAGCCCGGAAATGACCCAGGGCCGCAGCACCCAGGGTCTGAAGGGCGAGTTCGGCGTGGCCGAAGGTCTCGACCGCCTGCTGGCGGGCAGTGGCCTGCGTGCCGAAGCCAGCGACGGTGGCTTCAGCCTGCGCAATGCCGACGACAGCCTGGCCCTGGAGATCGACCGCCAGGTGGTGGTCGGCTCCCGTGCACCGGTGAGCATCAGCGAGCTGCCGGGCACCGTGTGGGTGATCGACAGCCACCAGCTGCAGGAACAGACCAAGGGCGGCGTGCCCCTCAAGGAAGCCCTCGGCCAACTGATCCCGGGCCTGGACATCGGCCCCCAGGGCCGCACCAACTACGGCCAGAACATGCGCGGCCGCAGCGCCCTGGTGATGATCGACGGCGTCTCGCTGAACAGCTCCCGGGGCATCAGCCGCCAGTTCGACTCCATCGACCCGTTCAACATCGAGCGCATCGAAGTGCTCTCCGGTGCCAGTGCCGTATACGGCGGCGGCGCCACCGGCGGCATCATCAACATCGTCACCAAGCGCGCCGAGGCGGGCGAGGCGCGCTTCACCAGCGAAATCGGCGTGCGCAGCGGCTTCGAGACCCACCAGGACCACGACTGGCGCGTGGCCCAATCGGTCAGCGGCGGCAGCGAGCAGGTCAAGGGCCGCGTCTCGGTGGCCTACCAGAAGAACGGCGCCGCCTACGACGGCAACGGCGACCAGGTGATGCTCGACATCACCCAGACCGACCTGCAGTACAACCAGGCGGTGGACGTGATGGGCAGCCTGGACTTCGCCTTCGACAACGGCCAGACCCTGAACCTGGGCATGCAGTGGTACGACTCCGGCTACGACGGCAAGAAAGGCGTGAACCTGGGGCGCGACTTCCAGGGCCTGCGCGGCCAGTCCCCCTTCGAGGTGCAAGGCGGCGCCAGCTTCGACCGCGAACCGCACACCGAGCGCCAGCAGTTCAACGCCACCTGGCACGTGCCGGAGGTGCTGGGCCACGACTTCTACCTGCAGGCTTACTACCGCAGCGAGGAGATGGCCTTCCAGCCCTACCCCTCCATCACCTTCACCAACGGCGCCATCGACACCAACCGCTCCTACTACTCCGCCTCGCAGCAGGACACCGACTACTTCGGCCTCAAGTCCGTGCTGGTCAAGGAATGGGACCGCGTCAGCCTGACCTACGGCGCCGACTTCGAGTGGGAGAGCTTCGATTCCGACCAGGCCCTGTTCAACCTCAACACCGCCGCCAACACCGGCGGGCTGGTGGCCAACGAGTACGCCCGCGTCGGCCGCTACCCGGGCATCGACACCGACAGCAAGTCGCTGTTCGCCCAGGCCAGCTGGAAGGCCACCGACGACCTGACCCTGTCCGCCGGCATCCGTCACCAGCGCATCGGCAACGACGTCGGCTCCTTCGTCGCCGCCGCCCAGCAGGTACAGATCAGCAAGGGCAACGGCACCAGCGCCGACGCCGTACCCGGCGGCTCGAAGGACTACCAGGTGGACCTCTACAACGTCGGCGCCGTCTACAAGCTGAGCAAGGCACAACAGGTCTGGGCCAACTACTCCGAGGGCTTCGAGTTGCCCGACCCGGCCAAGTACTACGGCCAGGGCAGCTACACCCGGGTGGGCAACCACTGGAGCCTGGGCCGCCACGTCAACGTCGAGGACTCCGCCCTCGACGGCATCAAGACCAAGCAGGTGGAACTCGGCTGGCGCCACTACGCCGACGGCCTGGACGCCCAGCTGGCGGCCTTCTACGCCTGGTCGGACAAGAGCATCACCTACAACCGCACCACCCTGCTGGTGGAGCAGCTGAGCAACAAGAAGCGCAACTACGGCCTCGAAGGCCAGGCCACCTACTGGCTGGACGACAACTGGCAGATCGGCGCCAGCGCCCTGGCCATCCGCTCCCAGCAGAAGATTGCGGACCGTTGGCAGAAGCAGGACGTCACCGCCGCCAGCCCGTCCAAGCTCACCGCCTTCGCCGGCTGGCAGGACGGCGAGACCAGCCTGCGCCTGCAGGCCGTGCGCAGCTTCAACCTCAGCGACGACGGCAACGTCCTGGCCAACGGCACCTTCGACGGCAACGACCACAGGATCGACGGCTACACCACCTTCGACCTGCTGGGCAGCCAGGCCCTGCCGGTGGGCACCCTCAACTTCGGCATCCAGAACCTGCTGGACAAGGACTACACCACCGTCTGGGGCCAGCGCGCCCAGGTGTTCTACGGCACCAACGCCACCGGCGACCTGTTCGACTACCACGGCCGTGGCCGCACCTACAGCCTGAGCTACAGCGTCGAGTTCTGAGCCGCCTGGCCCCGTCCCCGGGCTGAAGCCCGGGCTACATCGCCCCTCGGTGCACAGGGTGGTCCACGCTTCATCGGCCCACCCTGTGGGCTCACGGCGAACGCCCTTGGTGGATGGAAAGAGCGCCATCCACCCTGTGCAGCGACAACCTCTGCGTGGGCCAAGCATCTGCCCACCGCGCCATCCCTGTAGGGGCGACTTCAGTCGCCCGGCGGGCCGCAGGCCCGCCTGCGGCGAAGCATCAAAGCAGCTCCAGCACCCCACTCCCCAACGGCAGCAGGACGGCTGCAAGCAGCACCCAACGACCACGCCAGGCCAGCAGGGCCACCACCAGCAGGCCGGCGAGCATCACCTGGCAGAGCCAGAGGATGGTGCCGATCTCGCCGCCCTGGTCACCCACCGCCAGCACCAGGCCGACGCCGAAAGCGAGCACCGCGACGCCGCGCAGCAGGCGCGCCCGCGCCTGGGACAGCGCCCGCTGGAACAGCGCCTTGTGGTGGCGGGCCATGGCCAGGCTCAGCGCCGTCATGGCCAGGTAGCAGAACGCGAATCCAAGCAACATCACGCGCGCTCCCCTGTCTGCTGCCGATACGGCTCGGAAGCCCGGCGCTCGCTTGCCGTGCGCCAGGCCAGCGCCGCGCAGAGCAGCCCGCAGCCAAGCAGGCTCAGGTCGATGCCCGCCAGCGCCCAGTCGCCACGGCCGACGGTGGCCAGCAGGCTGGCCTGGTCACCGGTGAAGGCATTGAGCAGTGGCAACCCGAGGGCCAGCAGGGCGAAGACGGCGAGCAGGTCGCGCGCCACCCGGCCGCTGTTGCGTCGCAGCACCGCCCAGGTCGCTACCAGCAGCCAGGCACCGACGAAGACGCAGGCTTCCGCGCTGGCACGCTCGGCCATGTCGGCAGGAATCAGGCGATTGCCGCAGAGCAGCGCCAGGCTGGCGATGGGCAGGCCACCGATCACCGCACCGTTCAGCGCACGCACCAGGCCGATGCCCCGGCTGCCGCGTGCCTCGCGCTTGGCCAGCCACACCTGCAGGCCGCCCACCACCATGGCGCAGCCCATCAGCCCCAGGAGCAGGTACAGGGCGCGGACGATCTGCCCGCCGAACTGGGCCATGTGCAGGTTGCTGAGCCAGGTGTAGCTGCGATAACCGGCCAGGTAGGGCTTCTGCTCGTGCAGCAGCTCGCCGCTGCCGGCGTCGTAGGAGAGGGTCCACTGGAAGCCCGCCACCCGCCGTGCATCGCTGCGGCGGATGTCCACCACGGCGGCCTCGTCAGCGGGGTGGTGGACGCTGATCCAGCCCGGCTCGCCGCCGCCCCAGCGCTGTCGCGCATCCGCCAGCAGGCCATCGAGGGACACCGGCGGCGGGGCGGGGCGCTGCACCGCTTCGCGTTCGTAGCGGCCCAGCACGTCACCGAAGAAGGCCTTGGCGTCGCCGCCATAGGCGCGCTGGATACCGGCCGGCATGTAGTAGACGACGAAGATGACCAGCCCGGTGTAGGCGATCAGCAGGTGGAACGGCAGCCCGAGCACGCCGAACAGGTTGTGGGCGTCGAGCCAGGCGCGCTGGCCGTTGGCCTTGGGCCGCAGGGTGAAGAAGTCCTTGAAGAAGCGCCGGTGGATGATGATGCCGCTGACCAGCGCCACCAGCATGAACAGGCCGGCCAGGCCGACGATGTACAGCCCGACCATGCCGGCGTGGAGGTCGTAGTGCAGGGTGAACCAGAAGCGACCGCCGAGGGTATCCGGCAGTACCTCGCCCGTGGCCGGGTCGAGGGCGAAGCGGCGGATCTCGCTTTCGTCCGCCGGCTCGTAGCCGGCCCACCAGAACGGCTCGCGCTCGCTCGGCGGGCGCATCCAGAGGGCATGGGCATCAGGGGCCTGGGCCAGCAGCAGTTCGCGCACCCGGTCGAGGGAGAGCGCCTGTTCGCCCGGCGCCTGCAGGGTGGGGCGCATCCAGCGCTCCAGCTCCTTGTCGAAGCAGGCGAGGCTGCCGCCGAAGAGGATGACGAACAGCAGCCAGGACGGCAGCAGGCCGCCCCAGGTGTGCAGGCCGGCCATGGATTGTCGCAGGCTCATGGACGCACTCCGTAGTCACCGGGCAGGTAGGCCGCGAGGGCCAGCAGCAGGGCCAGACCTGCCAGCACCAGCCAGGCACGCCAGGCCGAGCGGGCACCAAAGGCATAGAGGATCGCCGCCGTGTACACCGCGAAGCAGCCCAGGCTGGCGAAGGTGACACGGTCGGCACGGGCCAGCGGCAGGTGGACGGTGAGGAAGGCGGTGGCCAGGTAGGCCACCGCGTATCCACCGATCACCGCCGCCAGTACGCGCGAGGCGACGGCCCGGCGCGTGGAGGAGGTGGCGTTGCTCACGTCGTTCCTTTCATGGGGTTACCAGTTGTAGGTGGCGCTGGCGGTCAGGGTGCGACCGTAGCCGTAGTAGCAGGCCTGGGCGTCGCAGGAGCTGGCGTACTCCTTGTCTGCGAGGTTGCTGGCGTTGAGGGCCAGGCGCAGGCCGTCGAGCTGGTAGTGGATGCTGGCGTCGAACAGGGTGTAGCCACCGGTTTCCACTTCGAGCACGCGGGGGCCGTACAGCCCGAAGAAGGGGTTCTGCCCGGTGAACGAGGTCTCGCCGATGTAGCGTGCGCCACCCCCGACGCCGAAGCCCGCAAGGGGGCCGCCCTGGAGGGTGTAGTCCAGCCACAGGCCGGCCTGCTCGCGGGGCACGAATTGCAGGCGCGCGCCCTCTTCCCAGGCGTTGACGCTCTTCTGGATGCGCGCATTGGTGCGGCTGTAGCTGGCGGTCAGGTCGAGGCCGTCGGCCAGATTGGCCAGGGCCTCGATCTCCAGGCCCTTGCTGCGCACCTCGCCGACCTGGCGACGCTCGTTGGGGTTGTTGGGGTTGGTGCTGACGACGTTCTGCTTGGTGATGTCGAACAGCGCCAGGCTGACGAAGCTGCGGGCGCCCTCGGGCTGGAACTTGATGCCCACCTCGTACTGCTTGCCGGTTTCCGGGTCGAAGGGCCGGCCGCTGAGCGGGTCGCTGGAGGTGCTGGGGTTGAAGGATTCGCTGTAGCTGACATAGGGCGCCAGGCCGTTGTCGGCGACGTAGACCAGGCCGACACGGCCCGTGAAGGCTTCGTCGTCACGGCTGGTGCGCGAGCCGTTGAGGTTGCTCTCGGTCTCGCTGCGGGCGAGGTCGTAGCGCCCCCCCAGCAGCAGGTGCCAATGGTCGTCGAAGGCGATCTGGTCCTGAGCGTAGAAACCGGTCTGGCGCCGGGTGATGTCGTTGTCGGCATCCTTGGTCGGCCACGGCACCGTCTGGCCATACACCGGGTTGAGCAGGTTCAGGCTGGGGGCGCTGCCGAAGCGGCTGATCTCGTGGGCCGAGACGCGGCGCCAGTCCAGGCCCATCAGCAGGGTATGGGCCAGCGGGCCGGTGTCGAAGTTCACCTGGGCCTGGTTGTCCACCGTCCAGCCGTCGAACTGCTCGTCCTTGTCGTTGGCGGTGCGCGACAGGGTGGTACCGGCGAAGGAAACGCCGCTGTTGTTGAGGTAGCGGTAGTCGAAGTTCATCCGCTCGTAGCGCAGGTTCTGCCGCAAGGTCCAGCTGTCGTTCAGGCGGTGGGACAGCTCGTAGCCGAAGGAGGTGTAGGCGCGGTAGAAGCGGTTGAAGCCCGGTTCCCCCTCGTAGAAATCGTCGTCGCGGTTGGCCGGCAGGCGGAAGGCGCTCATCAGCACCGGGGAGAAGCGGCGGCTGAAGGCGAAGTCGCCCTCGTCCTTCTGGTACATGCCGAACAGCGTCAGCTCGGTGTCGTCGCTGGAGCGCCAGGTGAGGGTCGGGGCCAGGGCCTGGCGCTGGTTGCCGGTCTTGTCCACCTGGCCATTGGCGTCATTGCCGAGGAAGGTGACGCGGTAGAGCAGTTGGCCCTGGTCATCGAGGGGGCCGCCGAAATCCCCGGCCAGCTCGCCCAGGTCATCACTGCCGGCGCGCACGCGCACTTCGTGCAGCGGGGTGTCCGGGGCGCGCTTGCTCACCAGGTTGACGATGCCGCCGGGCTCGCTCTGGCCATAGAGCACCGAAGCCGGGCCGCGCAGCACTTCCACGCGCTCCAGCAGGTAGGCGTCGGGGCGGGCCAGGCCGTAGGTGCTGCGGTTGAGCATCAGGCCATCACGGTAGGTGGAGCCCTTGGCGTCGAAGCCGCGCAGGCTCATCCAGTCGTAGCGCGGGTCGTAGCCGTAGGGGGTGCTGACGCTGGGGCTGTAGCGCAGGGCCTCCTCCACCGTGGCGACGCCGCGGGCCTGCATCTGCTCGCGGCTGATCACGGTGATGGACTGCGGGGTTTCGAGGATCGAGGCGTCGGTCTTGGTGCCGGTGCGGGTGCGTTTGGCCACATAGCCGCCCACCGGGCCGACGGCGGTGTCGCCCACGGAGCTGCCGGTGATGTTCAGGCTGTCCAGCTCCAGTTGCCCGTCCTCGGACGGGGCCGGCTCCAGGCGATAGCCGCCATCGGCCATCTGGTGGGCACGCAGGCCGGAGCCGGCCAGCAGTTGGGCGAAACCCTGCTCCACCGGATAGCGCCCCTGCAGGCCAGAACTGCGTCGGCCTGCGGTCAGCGCCGGATCGAAGCTCAGCAGTACGCCGGCCTGGCGGGCGAAGGCATTGAGGGCGCTGTCCAGCGAACCGGCGGGGACCCGGTACTCCTGGGCGACCGGGGCAGCGAGCGCCAGGGTGGGCAATGCCGCCAGCGGCAGGCTGAGGCTGAGCAGGGCCGCGCGCACGGCGCGGGCAAGGGATTCCGGGGAGCGTTGAACGGCCATGTTGGGTCCTTCGAAAGCCATGAAGAATGGGGATGCGAAGGGAGGCCGAACGAGTTCGGAAAACCTGCAGAACTTCATGAGAATTATTTTCAGCCAGCCAGGCACTCAGGCGCTGGCAGGGGCCAGGGTCACCCACCAGCGGGTGCGGTACACCACCTGGACCGGCAAGGTGCGGGCCACGGCGGCCAGGGCACGCTCGCTGTCGTCCAGGGGAAACACCCCGGAGATGCGCAACCCGGCCACCGCCGGGTCGCAGCGCAGCACGCCGTGGCGCTGGCGGTCGAATTCGGCGACGAACTCGTCCAGGCGCATGTCCCTGGCCACCAGTACGCCGTCCAGCCAGCCGGCGCGGTCCGCCTCGGCACGCTGGGGCTCGGCCATGCCGTGGGCGTCGAACTGGCTCTGCCAGCCTTCCTTCAGGACCCGGGCACTGCCTTCTCGGGGGCTGACTTCGACCGCGCCGGCGTACACGGCGAGCTGGATGCGGTCCGGCCGCTGGCGCACCAGGAACCGGGTGCCCAGGGCCCGCAGCATGCCGGCCCCGGTATCCACCAGGAACGGACGGCGGGAGGGGTCGGCGGCGGTTTCGACGAGGATCTCGCCCTGGTACAGGCGCAGCAGGCGACGGTCGGCGTCGTAGTCGATGTCCACGGCGCTGCCGGCGTTCAGGTGCAGCCGACCACCGTCCGGCAGGCCAACGGAACGGCGCTCACCGGTGCCGGTGCGCAGGTTGGCCAGCCAGGGCTGGAAGGCGGACGGCCCCTGGACGCCCAGCACGCCGGCGCCACCAGCGGCCAGCAGGATCGCCACGGCCTTGAGCGCCCGACGGCGCTGCGGGTCATGCCGGGCGCCCTCCAGCGCTGCGTGGCCAAGGGCTGCGGGGATGCCGGCGAAGCGCCCACCCAGGGCCTCCAGCCGCTGCCACGCCAGTTCATGCTCGGGATGCGCGCTCCGCCACTGCTGGCAGGCCGTGAAGGCTTCGGCCGCGCAGGTACCGGAAGCCAGGCGCACGCGCCAGGCGATGGCCTGCTCCACCACCTGGGGGTCGAGTGCGCTCATGAATAGACCGCCTTGTAGCAATGGGTCAGGGCCTGGGTCATGTACTGCTGGATGGAACTCACCGACAGCCCCAGGCGCGCGGCGATCTGCGGGTAGGTCAGGCCATCGAGCTGGGACAGCAGGAAGGCTTCGCGCACGCGGGGCTTGAGGCCATCCAGCAGGCGGTCGATCTCCAGCAAGGTTTCCAGGATCAGTTCGCGGGACTCGGGCGAAGGCGCCTCGTGCTCCGGCAGGCTGGCCAGCGCCTCCAGGTAGGCGCGCTCCAGGCTGGCGCGGCGGTAATGGTCCACCAGCAAGCCCCGGGCGATGGTGGCGAGGAAGGCGCGCGGCTCACGGACCTCGCGGGACTCGCGCTGTTGCAGCACCCGCACGAAGGTATCCTGGGCCAGGTCGGCGGCGTTGTGCGGACAGCCGAGGCGTTGCCGCAGCCAGCCCAGCAGCCAGCTGTGGTGACCGCGGTAGAGCTCGGTGATGGGGGAGGTAGGTTGCAGCGACACGGCTGACCTCGGCGGGCGTCCAACGCAAATGCGAAATAATTGCAGTTGCGAATGCTGTCACGCCGCCCTTCCCCAGCGCAAGTGCCGCCGGGCCGCGCGACCCGAGGTTTGCCGTTTGCGACAGACGTCGTGAAACCGGCTTTCCGTTCGTCCAATCGGTTCGAACTTTGCAACGGCCACCCCAGTCAATCGATCCAGTGCATCAACCAGGTGGCTCACCATGTACAACCCCTTCCAGATCCTGACCGATGCCTTCCAGGCCGATTACCGGGTCAACCTCAGCCTGGAACGGCTCGACGGCAACATCATGCTCACCCTCGCCGACGACAGCGGGGTGGTGGCGCGGCGGATGATCAGCCCCGCCCAGCGCAACGACCCGAAGCGCCTGCAGCGGGTGATCGAGAGCATCCGCTTCGGCATCGCCATCGAAAAAGGCGGCAACGTCAGCGAAATGCTCACCGCCATGACCAGCGGCAAGCCCCTGCCACCGCTGGCCCGCCCACGGGTGGGCGGCACCGGCGGCAGCCTGGGCGCGGGTTACTGAGGCCGATCAGGACTCGTCGTCCAGGGTCCGCGAATCCAGCAGCTGCCGGCGCGGGTGGGTGGTTTCGCTGGCCACCGCCGGGAAGCGCGACGAGGCATAGCGCACCACCAGGATCGACAGCGCCAGCAGCAGGATCGCACCGCAGACGTACACCAGGCTCTCGTCCGGCCGGTTGTGGTGCGAAACGTCGGAGATCAGCAGGCGCGTCAGTGCCGTGATGGCCACGTAGATCAGGAAGCGCACCGGCATGTGGTTGGTCTTGAAGTAGATCCCCACCATCGCCCCCAACTCCAGGTAGATGAACAGCAGCAGGATGTCATCCACCGTGATGTGCCCCTTCTCCACCATCCCCAGGAACGCCACCACCGCCGCCCAGGCGGTGATCCCGCCGATGGCGAACAGCGCCAGGTAGTGGAACGCCTCCACCAGCAGGTTGCCCAGCGACTCGGCCAGGCCGTGCATGTTTTCGCGCAAGGCTTCCGCCCATTTGATCTTCACGTCATTACTCCCCGGTACGTCTGGTTGGCCTAGCGTGGCGCCTCTGCATGACGGTTCGTCCATGCACGAGCGAGACCACGGCAGCGGATGAGATGCCAAGGTGCGACGTTGCGCCACGGGACAGGTTGTCGCAGGTCGGCAAGCGCAAAGCCGAAGGCTGGGCTATGAAAGAAATCGTTGACGAAAGGGAACGCCCCAAATACTGTACGCACATACAGTATTTTCATATTGACGCTTGCAAAGGTGAGAGGTGATGAATGGCCGTCGAAGTGGTGTACCGCAGCAGCCGCGATCCGGAGCGCCTGTTCATGGATAAGGCCGAAGCGGATCGTTACGACAAGATGCTGGAGCTGGCCGAATCCCTGGCCGGTGTGCTGCACAAGGCCGTGCCCTCCCTCAGTGAGCAGCAGGTCGAAGACCTCGGCATCTACATGGCCCGCAACCGCGACATCTTCGCCCGCGCCTTCAAGAACCAACCCGACGCCCTGGCCGAACTGGAGTCTGCCGAGGCGGAGTGACCGATTCCCCCGCTTGCAGGCGATGCCCGTCCTGCACCGAGCCCGCTGCCCCGGCGGGCTTTTTTTATTCCGCGCCGGCACCGTGCGCCGTTTGTTCAAGCCCCAGTGACCACCGGCCGCCACGCTGGAAGCCCCCGTCCAAGGAGCTTCCGCCATGCGATTCCTGCTTGCCCGCCTCTACGCCCCCGGTTTTCTCTTCGGCTTCCTCGCCCTGGCCCTGTGGATAAGCGAGCGCCTGCCGCTAACCGGGCTGCTGGCCCTGGTGCCGGCGGCCATCGCCGTCTCCTTCATCGCGGAAGCCTGGCTGCCCTACGAGCGGGACTGGAACCGCAGCCACCGCGATCGCCTGCGCGATGCCTTGCACGCCGTGGTCAACGAAGGGCTCAACTGCCTCGGTATCCTGGTGATCCCCCTGAGCGCGGCGCTGCTGCCGGAGGCCGGGCTCTGGCCCCATCACTGGCCGCTGGCGTTGCAACTGCTGGCTGCCATCGTCGTCGCGGACCTGGGCATCACCCTCATGCACTACGCCAGCCACCGTGTCGGCGCTCTCTGGCGCCTGCACGCCGTGCACCACAGCGTGAAGCGCATGTACGGCTTCAACGGCCTGATGAAGCACCCGCTGCACCTGGGCTGCGAGGCCCTGGCCGGCACCCTGCCGCTGTTGCTGCTGGGCATGCCGGAACGGGTCGCCGCCCTCCTCGCCCTGGCCATCACCCTCCAACTGCTGCTCCAGCACAGCAACGTCGACATGCGCATCGGCGCCCTGCGCCACCTGTTCGCCTGGGCACCGGTGCACCGCTTCCACCACATGAAGTACGGCCGCGCCGGCGACGTGAACTTCACCCTGTTCCTCAGCGTCTGGGACAGGCTGCTCGGCACCGCCTTCCACAGCGACTACCCCATGCGCGGCGACGACCTGGGCATCGGCAGCCGCCCCGACTACCCCGACGCCTACCTCGCGCAATTGGCCGAACCCTTCCGCAAAAGCCCAGCCCAACACCCCGCCCCGGAGGTGCCGCAGGAATTGATGCGTTCGTAGACCGCCGAACTCCGCGCCGTGCCCTGTAGGGGCTGTAGGGGCGACTTCAGTCGCCCAGCAGGTGCAATTGCAGGTTGCCGAGATTGCGGTCTGCGCGGATGCCGAAGGTAGCGCGCATGGTGCGGGAGAAGTGCGCGGCGTCGGCGAAACCGGCGCCGTAGGCGGCCTGGGTGAGGGATTGGCCTTCCAGGCCCAGGCGCACGGCGAGACGCAGGCGGCGCCAGAGCACCAAGCGGCGGACCGACAGGCCGACCTGCTCGCCGAACAGCCGTTCCAGTTGGCTCAGGGACAGGCCGGCGCGGCTGGCCAGGGCCTGGGCGCTGACCTTGTCGGCCAGCAGTTCGTCCACCTCGTCCAGGGCCCGTTGCAGGCGAGCGTCCAGCGTCGGGCGCGGTGCGACCAGCAGGCGCTCGGCCAGGGCCTGCAGGTCCGTACCGGCGCCGGCCACCAATGCGTGCAATGCCTGGGGAGCGAAGGCCAGGGGTTCGGCGTAGACGGCCAGCAGTACCTGGCCAGGCAGGGCCAGCGCGTGCTCGCGCATGGACTCCACCAGCACCGCCTGGCCGCTCACGGGCTCGCCTTCCACCAGCAGGTGCAAGGGAGCCCCGCGTGCCAGCAGGACCTGGTGGGCGTAATGGGCATGAGGTCGGGTGTCACCGTTGGCACCGTCGATCAGGCAGAAGTCGCGGGCCAGCCAGAGGGCGCCTTGCCAGGGGGACTCGATCATCGGGGACATGTTGTCGATTGCGGGGTGGACAGCTTCAGGGGGCGGGGCGCCGAGGGCAAGGGTCGGCGGTGATGACGGGTTGATGCCGTCGATCACGGGGCCCTGTAGGGGCGCTCCGCCGTGCCCTGTAGGGGCGACTTCAGTCGCCAAGGGCAGCGCAGCGGCCCCTATCCAGAAGCGGGCGAATGAATTCGCCCCTACACCGGTGCAACCAGCAGCAATGGTGCTCCGTCGTAGGGTGGTCCGGGCGGCGTTCCGCTTCAGCCCACCAGCACAGGCACCGCGTGGGCTGAAGCCCACCCTACGGGATGGTGTGCAGCGGCGGCTCGGCGATACGGGTCGACTTGAGGCGTTTTCCCACAGTGGGAAAGGACAATGCCCGAGGCGGGCCGATTGTTCGCTCAATACCCCCTCCCTATCCTCCGGCGGTCGCGGTCAATCCCGCGAACGGGTTTAGCGACCCGACAAGATGGCGCATCGTACCCACGGGTACATGTGGAAGGCGGCGTACGCTTTTTACAGACGTGCTTCACCCTTCCACATCGCTCCATGGCGGACTGCGCAGGGAGACCGCAAGGTCTGCCGGTGACATCTTCCGGTTCGCTAACCCTGCGCGGTCCGCCACCCTTTCGTAGCGAGAAGCGTGGCGGCTCCTGTACCTGAAGATGGAGCTTCACACCATGCACGACACCTACCCCGCCCTGACCTTCCTCCGCCATAACCGCCCGCTGCGTGCGTTGATGCTGGATAACCAGCCCTGGTTCGTTGCGGTGGATTTCGCCCGTCTCCTGGGCATGCAGCATCCGCAGACCTTGCACCGCCGCGTGGGCAGCGACCATGCGCGGCGCGTGTTCCTTGCCTGCTCCAGCAGCCTTGAGGAGCCGGTGGATGTGATCAGCGAAGCCGGCCTGTACAAGGCGCTGGTGCGCTTCGGCCATCCGGAGAACGCCCACCTGGAGCGCTGGCTGAATCGCGAGGTGATCCCTACGTTGCGCGATGCCCACGCGGCGGACGGCAACGCGCCACGCCGGGTGCTGCTGAGGTGGCAGGGCACGCGGGTGGTGATGCTGAACTGGCAGGGCGAGCTCTGGGTGCCATTGGAGGACATGCCGAGCCTGGTGCATCTGGGTTAGCGGCAGGTCGCTTTTTGTGGGAGCGGTTTCAACCGCGAAAGTCCGTGCGACGAACCTGATCGCGAATGAATTGGCTCTGTCTGCGTTAGCTGTTGTGGCTTTAATGCAAGCGCTCAAGCACGGCCCTTTCCGGGCGCCCAAGGGTTCGTGCCACCGCATGGGTTTCGCTTCGCTCGCGGAACGCCGCCCGCCCCATCCTACGAAAGCCCGTGCGCACCACATGGCGATGCGCTGGACGAAGAAGTTGGAGCAGCCGCCAACGCCCCTCCAAGAGGCCGAACGCAGTCGTTGCGCCGGGGGACGAGCGGCATGGATGCCGCGAGAGGCGCGCCAGGCCATGGATGGCCCATCGCGCCGGCCCCCAGAGCGGCGATGGAGTGAGGGAACCCCGGCAAAGCCGGGGCCGGATGATGGGGCAAGCGTTTTTGGTTCCTTTTTTGGCGATTGAAAAAAGGACTCGCCCGGGGGGGGGGCGAAACCAGAAACATCATCAGAGCTCGGCAATCAGCTGGGTTCAAATCTTCTAGCAACACTTAACGCAGACAGAGCCAATGAATTCGCTCCCATGGGGAGACGCTTGCCGTTCGGCCTTCCCGGGCTGAAGCCCGGGCTACGGGTTGGGTTAGAGGCATGCCGCTTTTGTGGGGATGGCTTCAATCGCGAAGCCTGGCACGCCGAATCCTGTTCGCTACTTGCATCACCCTGTGGAAAACCTCTGCGGGCCCCGTTTCACGGTGCCCGCAGAGGTCGTTCAGGGCCGTTCCAGCGCCTGCACCAGGGCCTTGAAGAAGCGCGCCGCTTCACCGCCGGTGACGGCCCGGTGGTCGAAGGTGAGCGACAGCGGCAGCACCGGGTGCACCGCCGGCTGGCCCTCCCAGGCCACCACTTCGTCGCGGATGCCACCGGCGCCGATGATGGCCACCTGGGGCGGCACCACCACCGGGTTGGCGTAGCGCCCGAACAGGGTGCCGAAGTTGGACAGGGTGAGGGTGGCGCCCATCATTTCCTGCGGGGGGATGGAGCGCGCCTTGACGTCGCCCCGCAACCGCGCGATGCCGTCGCGCAGGTCCTCGGCGCTGCGCTCGCCGACCTTGCGCAGCACGGGGACGAAGAGCCCGTCGGGGGTGTCCACGGCGATGCCGAGGTCCAACTGCTCGTGCTGGCGGATGGCGAGCATGCGGCCGTCGAACCAGCTGTTGAGGATGGGCTCGGCGCGGCAGGCTTCGGCGATGGCCTGGGCGATGCGGATCAGCGGGTCGCGGGCCTGGGCCCAGCGGTGCAGGTCGGCGTCGCCGTAGAGCGTCACCGGCACCACCTCGGCGTGGGAGCGCGCCATGTTGATCGCCATACTGCGGCGCACGCCGCGCAGCCGTTCGCCGCCGAAGCGGTCGCGGGCCTGCTGGGCGGCGGCCTCCACGTCGGCGCGGCTGATCAGCCCATCGGCGCCGCTGCCGGCGAGGCCGGCCAGCTCCACCCCCAGTTGCCGGGCCAGTTGGCGCACGGCGGGGGTGGCGCGGGGGGCGAGGTGTTCCTGGGTGGAAGGCGCGGCGCCGATGAAGAACTGGTCGGCATGGCTTTCGCCACCGCCGTCGAGGCGACCGACCACGGTGCCAGCGTCCTGGTCCTCGCCTTCGTAGGCCAGCAGCGGTTCGCCGACGTGGAGGATGTCGCCCTCCTGGCCGAACAGCTTGGCGACCACGCCGTCGCGCGGGGCGGGGATGTCCACCAGGGCCTTGGCGGTCTCAACTGAGACCACCAGCTGGTCGGCGTGCACGCGGTCGCCAGGCTTGATGTGCCATTCGACGATTTCGGCGTCCTGCAGGCCTTCGCCGAGGTCGGGCAGCTTGAAGTAGTTCATGGTCGTCTCCTCAGGCGGGGTCGAGGACGTGCTCGCAGGCGGCGAGGATGTCATCGGGACCGGGGATGTAGAGGGATTCCTGTCGGTAGAGCGGCGGTGGGATGTCCGGCGCGGTGACCCGCTGGATGGGCGCCTGCAGGTCGGTGAGGACGCGCTCGTAGAGGCTGGCGGCGATCTCGGCGCCGACTCCGCAGCTGCGCGGCGCCTCATGGACGATGACGCAGCGGCCGGTCTTGCGCACCGAGGCTTCGAGGGTCTCCAGGTCCAGGGGTTTGACGCAGGCGACGTCGATCACTTCGGCACTGATGCCGCGTGCCTCCAGCTGCCGGGCGGCCTCCAGGGTTTCCAGCACGCTGGCGCCCCAGGTCACCAGGGTCAGGTCGCTGCCCTCGCGCAGGGTGAAGCAGCGGTCCAGCGGCAGGCGCCGGCCGTCGTCAACCAGGGGTTGCGGGTTCATCCGGTAGAGCCGGGTGGGTTCGAGGAAGATCACCGGGTCCGGGTCGTCGATGGCGGCCAGCAGCAGGCCGTAGGCGCGGGCCGGCGATGAGGGGATCACCACGCGCACGCCGGGCAGGTGGGCGAACAGTGCCTCGGTGCTTTCGCTGTGGTGCTCCGGCGCGCGGATGCCGGCGCCCATGGGGCTGCGCACCACCAGCGGGCAGGACAGGCGCCCACGGGTGCGGTTGCGCAGGCGGCTGGCGTGGGACACCAGGTGCTCCATGGCGGCGTATATGAAGCCGAGGAACTGGATCTCCATCACCGGTTTGAGGCCTTGGGCGGCCATGCCGACGCTGAGCCCGGCGATCATGGTTTCCGCCAGGGGCGTGTCGATGACGCGCTTGAAGCCGTAGGCATCGCGCAGGCCGAGGGTGGCGCGGAACACGCCGCCGTTGACGCCGACGTCCTCGCCCAGGACCACCACGTTCTCGTCTTCGCCCATGGCGCGGTGCAGGGCCAGGTTCACCGCTTCCAGCAGGCTGCGCTTGGGGGTGTCAGTCATGGCGGTTCTCCTCGCGCCGCGCGGCGCGCTCCAGCACCAGGTCGCGCTGGTCGGCCAGGGCCGCCGGCCAGCGGGCGTAGACGTGATCCAGCACGGCTTCGGGGCCTTCGCGGCCGGCGTGCTCGAAGCGTTCCACCGCGGCCTGCACCTCGCGCTGGCAGTCGGTGATGAGCGCCTGCTCGCGGGCTTCGTCCCACACGCCGCTGGCGGCGAGGTAGCTACGCAGGCGCTTGATGGGCTCCTCTTCCCAGGCCTGGTGCACCTCCTCGGCGCTGCGGTAGCGGGTGGCGTCGTCGGCGGTGGTGTGGTCGCCCAGGCGGTAGCTGAGACATTCCACCAGGGTCGGCCCCTTGCCCTGGCGGGCGCGCTCGATGGCGGCACCGACCCGGTCGTAGACGGCGAGGATGTCGTTGCCGTCCACCTGTTCGCCGTGGAAGCCGGCGCCCACGGCCTTCTGTGCCAGGGTCGGCGCGCCGCACTGGATGCGCCGGGGCACGGAGATGGCCCACTGGTTGTTGTTGACCACGAAGACCACCGGCAACTGCCAGGCGCCGGCGACGTTGAGCGCTTCGAGGAAGTCGCCCTTGCTGGTGGCACCGTCGCCGCAGGTGGTGACGGCGACGCGGTGCTCGCCACGGATCTTGAAGGCGGTGGCGACGCCGCAGGCATGCAGGGACTGGGTGGCGATGGGTACGCAGAGCGGGAAGTCCTGCCCGGCGGCGGGCTCGGCGTAGGCGCTGCCGCGCTCGTCGCCGCCCCAGTAGAGGAGGATTTCCCCCATGGCGACGCCGCGCATCAGTTGCACGGCGGTGTCGCGGTAGTAGGGCACCAGTACGTCCTCGGGCTGCATGCGCGCGCCGATGCCGACGCCGATGGCTTCCTGCCCGAGGGTGGGCGCGTAGGTGCCGATACGGCCGGTGCGTTGCAGGGCCACGGCCTTCTGGTCGAACAGGCGGGTGAGCAGCATGCGCCGGTAAAGCCGGGCCAGCAGGTTGAAGTCATCCGCCCAGGGCGGCAGGTCGCCGACGGGGCTTCCGTCGGCCGCCAGGTAGCGGGTATGGGGCAGGTCGATCCGTGTGTGCATGTCGCCTCCTCACCTTGTGGGTGCGCAGGGATGACGGCGCTCATGGCGCCGAACCTGGCCCGGTCTGGATCTCGGCCGGGCCGCGTGGGCGCCGCTCAGCCGTAGAGCAGGCGCTCGGCCAACGCATCGGCGACCCGCGCGGGTGAGCGCTTGTCGGCCTGGGCGTGGGCGTAGATGTCGGTCAGGCGCTGGCCGATCCGCGCCAGGTGCGCGGTGATGGCCGGCATGTCGTCGCCCCGGTGGCGCAGGGCGACGTGGATCAGGCCTCCGGAATTGATCACGTAGTCGGGTGCGTAGAGGATGCCGCGCGCTTCCAGCAGGTCGGCGATGTCGGGGCTGGCCAGTTGGTTGTTCGCCGCCCCGGCCACCACCGCGCAACGCAGCTGGGGCGCGCTCTGGGCATTGAGCACGCCGCCCAGGCCGCAGGGCGCGAGGATGTCGCAGGGGGTGGTGAGCAGCGCGTCGCTGGCCACCGGGTGGGCGCCCAGCTGCTCCACCGCCAGTTGCACGCGGCCGGGGTCGAGGTCGCTGACCAGCAAGTCGGCACCAGCGGCGGCCAGCTGTTCGGCAAGGGCGTAGCCGACGTTGCCGAGCCCCTGCACGGCGATGCGCAGGCCTTCCAGGTCGTCGCTGCCCAGGCGTGCCAGGGCGCTGGCGCGGATGCCGGCGAACACCCCCAGGGCGGTGCAGGGCGAGGGGTCGCCGGCGGCCTGGGTGCTGGTGACGTGGCGGGTGTGGAGGGCGACGCAGTCCATGTCGAGGCTGGAGGTGCCACTGTCCACGGCGGTGATGTAGCGGCCGCCGAGGGTTTCCACCATGCGCCCGAAGGCCTCGAACAGCGCGGCGCGGTCGGGCACGTGGGCAGGCCGCAGGATCACCGCCTTGCCGCCGCCGTGGGGCAGGCCAGCCAGCGCGGCCTTGTAGCTCATGCCCCGGGCCAGGCGGATGGCGTCACGCAACGCGCTGTCGTCGTCGGGGTAGGCGAGGTAGCGGCAGCCGCCGAGGGCCGGGCCCAGGCGGGAGTCGTGGATGGCGATGATCGCGCGCAGGCCGGTGACCGGGTCCTGGGCGAGGTGGAGCGCTTCGAGCCGAGCGCCTTCCATCTGGTTGAACATGGCGGGCCCCCTTGCTGACGTTGCCAGGGAGTATAGGCCGCCCACCGGAACCCGGCCGCCGGCCCACTGGACGAAGGCGGGCGAGCCGGCTACAAACCGCAGAGGCGACACGGAGAGCCCCGATGACCCCGCGACAACACTGCCTGGACTGCGTGCAGAAGAACCCGCCGGCGCTGCTGGAGGCAGCCCTGTGGATCGCCGCCGAGCATGACCCGAGCCGGGTGCCGGCCGAGGCCCTGCGGGTGTTCGACCACCTGCTGCGGGAGGTGGCCGCCGGGCTGCCCGAAGCGCCACCGGCGGAGCTGGCGCAACCGCTGCTGCGGCGGATGGCGGAGCTGGGTTTCTGCGAAGAGGACGACCAGCCGCTGCAACCGCGCGCCGCGCTGCTGGACCAGGTGCTGGCGAGGCGCCGGGGCCAGCCGCTGTCGCTGGCCCTGGTGGCCCAGGCGCTGGCGGCGCGCTTGGAGATTCCCTTGGCGGGGGTGAACTTCCCCGGCCACTTCCTGGTGCGGGTGCCCGTCGCCGACCACCTGCTGGACCCCTGCACCGGCCGCCGCCTCTACCCCCGGGACTGCCGCGAGCTGTTGCTGCGCACCCTGGGGCCGAAGGCCGAGCTGCTGGCCGAGCACATGCGCCCCTGTTCGGCGCTGGAGCAGTTGCAGCGCCTGTCACGCAACCTGCGCCAGCTGCACTTGCAGGCCGAGCAGGTGGAAGAGGCGCTGAAGGATGCGGAGCGGGTGCTGGAGCTGGGCCCGGCCAACCTGATCGATCACCTGGCGCGGGCCGATATCTACAAGCAGCTGGAGTGCCCCCAGGCCGAACGCTACGACCTGGAGCGGGCGCTGCTGTTGTGCGAGGACGCGAGCCAGCGGCTGCTGCTCAGCCGCCGCCTGGAGCAACTGGGCGCCCCGCCACGGTTGCACTGATCACTGCATCAGGCCCAGCGCCTTGGCGTGGGCCACCGCCTGGGTACGCCGCTTGACCCCGAGCTTGCCGTTGATGCGCCGGGCGTGGGTCTTCACCGTGTGCAGGGAGATGAACAGGCGCTCGGCGATCTCCTGGTTGGAACTGCCCTGGGCGATCAGCCCCAGCACTTCCAGTTCGCGGGGGCTGAGCGGGCCGCTGTCCTCCTCCAGCGCTTCGCCCTCCTCCACCCCCAGTTCACGCAGCATCTCCGGCTGGCGCAGGCGCAGCTCGCGCACCGGTTGCTGCAGGTTCAGCTGGCTGGCGAGGGCCAGGGCATTGCGCAGCACGGCCGCGGCGGTGTCGGCCTCGCCGCTGAGGTATTCGGTTTCCGCCAGGGCCAGGTGGACTTCCACCTCCAGGGCCTGGAGGCCCTTCTCCCGGGCCTTCTGCAACTGCCCGAGCAGCCGCTGCCGGGCGTTGAACACTTCGCCCTCGTACAGCTCGGCCAGGGCCAGTTGCCACTCGATGCGCGGGATCAGGTCGAGGGTCGCCGGCGGCGCCTGCACGGCGTGCTCGCCCCGGAAGTGCCGCAGCACCCGCAGCAGGGCATGACGGGCCTGGCCGGCGCGGCCCTGCATGAGCAGCAGGCTGCTGCTCACCTGCAGCAGCACGGCGCGGTAGACCCGCTCGGGGATGTGCCGCAGCTGCATGAGGCGCTCGGCCTCGCGCAAGCGGTCGAAGGCCTGGTCGAAGGCACGCTGGTTGGCGTCCAGCACGGCCAGGCCGAGGTAGCCGTAGAGGGCCCGGTAGTCCTCGCAGGCGCGGGCCTCGCGCAGGCCGGACTGGTAGTGCTGGCGGGCCGCGTCCTCCAGGCCCTGGCGCAGGGCCAGCCGGCCCCGGCGCAAGGCGATGCGGCCCAGCAGCGGGCTGGCGTCCAGCGCCTGGCCCATGAGGAAGGTCTGCGCCCGCTCCAGCACGGCATCGGCCCGCAGCAGCGCGCCCCGGTGTTCCAGCAACTGGGCGTGGTCGAGTTCGAGGAAGGCCTCCAGCAACAGGCAGCCCTGGCTACGCGCCAGCACCAGGGCCTCGCGGTTCAGGGACTGGGCCTGGTCCAGCTCGCCGGCCAGCAGGGCTTGCTGGGTGAGTGCGGAATAGCAGATCAGCCGCTGGTCCCAGGCATCTTCGTCAAGGCCGGCCAGGGCTTCCCCCAGATGCAGCCGGGCGTTGGGGCCGTCGCCCTGGAGGTGGGCCAGCAGGCCGTGCTGCGCCTGCCAGTAGGCCACCAGGCGCCGCTGCTGGCGGGCGTCCGGCTGGGGCAGGAAGCGGCCCTGCTCGGCGATGCAGCGCACGGCTTCGTCCAGGCGCCCGGCGAACAGCAGGGCACCGGCCAGCAGCCGCAGGGAATGCGGTGAGACCCGCAGCAGGTCTTCGCCGACGTCGGCGTGCAGGCGCAGCAGCAAGGCCGCGTTGCGCCCGATGAACAGCTCGCGCACGCCGTAGTGCTGCAGCAGGCTGACGGCCACTTCAGGCTGGCTGGCCTCCAGCGCATGCTCGATGGCAGCCGGCCAGTCTTCGCAGGCGGCGAACCACTGGCAGGCGCGCAGGTGCCAGCCGCGTCCACCGCTGCCGTCACGGGCGCGCACCTGCCGGGCCAGGGGCGGGAACAGGCGGAACCAGCCGGGCGCCTCGGGTACGCTTTCGACGAAGCCGCCGAGGGCTTCCAGCTCACGCAGCAGGCCGGCGCCCTCCCCAGGGCCGAACAGGTGTTCGCAAAGGTCGGCATTGAAGCGCGGCAGGTGCACCAGGGCGTGCCAGGCTTCGCTGAGTTCCTGGCCCAGGCCGGCGAACAGTTCGTGCTCCAGGTAACCCATGAGGGTGGTGGACAGGGCCTGGCGCTGCAGCGGATCGGCAAAGCCCCACTCCACCGGCTCCAGCAGGGCCATGCGCACCCCGGCGCACCAGCCGCCGGTGCTCTCGTGCAGGCGCGCCGGCGCGTCGGCCGGCCAGGGCTGGCGGGAGTCCCGCAGCAGCGGCACCAGTTCGTCGGGCTGGAAGGCCAGGGTGGCGGCGTCGAACTCCAGCAGGTCGCCGTCGATCAGCAGGCGCGGGAGGTTGCAGGCGGGACGGCGGCGGGTGCTCAGCCACCAGGTGATGGCGCCGCCACTGGCAGCGATGAGTCGGTCGAGGCAGGCGTCGAGGGCGGGGTCGGGCTGGCGGGCGTAGTCGTCGAGCATCAGCCAGGTGGGGCTGCGCCAGACGGCCAGGGCGCGCAGCAGGCTGGGTTCGTCGTCCGCCTCCAGCCCCAGCGCGACGGCCAGGATGGCGCGCAACCCGGCCTCGCCCTCACTGCCACCGAGGGGCAGCCAGTGCAGGGCATAGCCCGGGGGCCGGCGCTGGGCGCACTCCAGCAGCAGCACACTCTTGCCACAGCCGGCGGGCGCGCAGAGCAGGCGCAGGCGTGCGGCACTGGCCAGCAGGGGCTCCACCAGCCGGGGACGGGCGACATGCAGGGCCGGCAGCCTGGGCAGGCACACCGGTGGCGCGATGAGGTTCAGTGAGGACATGCCGGCTGCCTCTTGTTCTGTTCAGGGCTGCTCGTGGCGCCACCCTAGGCGCGAGGGGAGGCGTTGTTGAAGGATCATTCAGGCCCCTGATTCGGGCCTATAAGGGCCGGGGAGACGGCGGCCGCAGGCCCCCGATGCATCGAAGCGGAAGCACGGCCACAAAAAAGCGGCCCGAAGGCCGCTATCAAGCGTCACTGACAAGCAAGGGACCGCACACCTCCTTGTGCGCGGGTGGAGCGGTTAGCGAACGCCGGCGTTGCGCAGGGCGGCCGGGGTGTAGTCGGCGGCCTTGCCGACGAAGCCGAACTCGAAGCTGTGCTTCTCCTCGTTCTTCATGCCCAGGGCCAGGTAGCGGCCGGCGATGATGTCGTACAGCGCTTCCAGGGTGTAGGCCGGCACCTGATGGTGGTAGTAGAACTGGGCGTGGCCCTCGGCGACGCGCCACAGCTGGCCACGGCCGTCGTAGTGGTCCACCAGGGCCACCTGCCAGCTGTCCTCGTCGATGTACATGTGGCGCTTGGCGTAGATGTGCCGCTCACCCGGTTTCACCGTGGCCACCACTTCCCACACGCGGTGCAGCTCGTAGCGGGTCAGGTCCTGGTTGATGTGGCCGGCCTTGATGATGTCGTCGTACTTGAGCGAAGGCGAGTCCAGCTTGTAGCTGTTGTAGGGGATGTACATCTCCTTCTTGCCCACCAGCTTCCAGTCGTAGCGGTCCGGTGCGCCGGAGAACATGTCGAAGTTGTCCGAGGTGCGCAGGCCGTCGGCGGCGGTGCCGGGACCGTCGTAGGCGACCTGGGGCGCACGGCGCACGCGGCGCTGGCCGGCGTTGTAGATCCACGCCAGGCGCGGCTCCTTCACCTGGTCGAGGGTTTCGTGCACCAGCAACACGTTGCCGGCCAGGCGCGAGGGGGCGGTGACCTGCTGCTTGAAGAAGGTCAGCACGTTCTCGCCCTTGGCGGCCGGCAGGTCGGGCATTTCCTGGGGCACGGCCACTTCTTCCTCGAAGCGGATGGGGGTGTAGGAGCCGTTCACCTGGGGCGTGGCCTGGGTGATGACCCGGCGCAGGTTGCCGCCCCGGTAGCGGGTGACGTGGTTCCAGATCACTTCCACGCCGCTCTTGGGGATGGGGAAGGCGTAGTAGCGGCTTTCGGCGAAGTGGGCGAGGCCGTTGCCGTCGTTGATGGGCTGGACGTACAGCGCACTTTTCTTCGCGGCGTCCTGCACGGCCTGGGGCACGTTCACGGTGCGGTGGGTGGGGTACACCGGGATGCGGTAGGTCTCGGGGTAGCGCTTGAGCATCGCCACCTGGCCGTCGGAGAGCTTGTCCTTGTACTGGTCCACGTTCTGCGCGGTGATGGTGAACAGCGGCTTCTCGTTGGCGAAGGGGTCGGCGAGGAAGCCCTTGGCGTCCACGGCGCCGGCATCCTTGCCGATGCCACCGGTCCAGGCGGGGATGCTGCCGTCGGCATTGCCGGCCTTCTCCGCGCCCAGGGGGGTGAGGGTGGTGCCGAGCTGGGCGGCTTCATCGGCGGAAACCGCGGCCATCACCTGGCTGGCCAGCAGGCTGAGGGCCAGGGCGGTGCTTTGCAGGAGGGTCTTGCGCATAGTCGTTTCGTCCACTCAGAAGTTCATGCCGAAGCTGACGGCGAGGAAGTCGCGGTCCACCAGGGTGTTGTACTTGCCGCCGAAGAAGTCGGTGTAACTGATGCTCGCGGTGTAGGTGTTCTGGTAGTCGGCGTCGAGGCCGATGCTCAGGGCCTTGGCACCTTCATTGAAGAGGCCGTTGGGGCCGTAGCCGTCGACGTCGTGGGACCAGGCCACGTTGGGCTTGAGGTTGATGCCGGCGATGACGTTGGCGTAGTCCAGCACGGCGCGGGTGCGGTAGCCCCAGGAGGTGCGGGTGACGAAGCCGTGGGTGTCGCCGCCGAAGCCGTAGGTGCCGTACACCGAGTCACGCCCGTAGCGCAGCTCGCGCGGGTTCTCCAGGCCGCCGACGCGGGCCAGGCCGACCTCGCCCACCAGCGTCAGGCGCTCGGCGCCCAGGACCTGGTCGAAGAAGTGGGTCAGGGTGGTCTGTACCTGGGTGATTTCCTTGCGCTTGTAGCCGGTGTTGTCGGCGCCCTCACGGGACGCGATGGGAGACGCCGTGCCCCCTGCCAGCGGGTTGACCAGGGCCAGGGTCACGTCGTTGGTGTTGAGCTGGATGGGCGCGTTCGGGCGGTAGCTGATCTCGCCGCTCCAGGCGGTGCCGGTGGGCAGGGTGGTGGAGAAGCTCAGGCCGTAGAGCCGGATGTCCTCGGGGTATTCCAGGTAGTAGCGGCCGTTGCCGAGCGCCATGCTCTGGGCGAGCCCGGCACCGTTTGCAGCCACGGCAGCGGCAATGGCGGGGTTGCCCACGGAGCAACCGGCCGGACGCCCCAGGCTTGCGCAAACGGCGGCTTCGAGGGTCTGGCCGAACAGCGGGTTGGCAGCCGTCGCCAGTACGCCCGTGGCCGTCTTGGTGCCCACGAACGGCGTGCGGCTGTGGTAGTTCATGAAGTACGCGCCGTACTCGGTCTCGTCGCCCAGCCAGCGCAGGGCCACGCCGAACTGGCCGGAGTCGCGGGCGTCGCGGTCGCCGCCACGGGGCAGGATCACGCCTTCGCGGGCCACCTGGAAGCCCTGGCCGAAGCCCGCTGCGATGGGCTGCAGCGGCGCGATGGCCGGGGAGCCCACGGTGTAGCCGGTCACGCAGCCATCGGCGGCCACGTCGCCACCGAAGAAGGTGCCGCAGTTGTCCAGCACGGTCTGGTCCCATTCCAGCTGGTAGAAGCCTTCCACGCTGAGCTGGTCGGTGAGGGTCTGGGACAGGTAGAACATGTTCACCGGGATCAGGCCTTCCTTGATCTCGGCGCCGGGACGGCGGAAGGCGGAGACGTCCACCGGGTTGATGGAGTTGATGCTGTTGCCGATGAAGGTGCTCTCGCCCCAGCTCACCACCTGCTTGCCGAGGCGGACGTTCCCCGGCAGGTCGGCGATGCTGTAGTTGTGGTAGACGAACGCATCCAGCAGTTGCGCGCCGGCGGACTTGGAGCCTTCCTTGCGGTTGTGGTCGCTGATGGGCTTGAAGCGGCGGTCCTCGTCCTTCAGCTCGAAGTCGTACCAGTACTTGCCCCGCAGGAAGATGCCGGTGTCGCGGTACTTCAGCTCCAGGTCGTGGATGCCCTTGAAGATCTTCGAGAAGGTCTCGCCCTTCTTGAAGTTGAGGCGGCCGTCGTCACCGGTAGACGACTGGCCCTTGCCGCCGTTCACGGTGCTGATCAGGTCCGGGTCGCCATTGCGCATGGACCAGCTGGCGCCGACGGAGAGCGAGGAGTCGAACTGCCCCTCGATCTCGCCGATGTTGAAGTTCACGGCCTGGGCCTGGGTGGCGCAACCCAGGGTGATGGCGACGGCCAGCGCGTGCGGCCGGAAAACTGCGCGCGTTGTTGTTTTTGTCATGCGGCTTTCCTGGTGGGTGTAAGGAGGGCACCACCCTAACCAGTCACCCGCGCAGGCGATAAGCGCACCAAGGAGGGATTCATCCCTGTCGCTCGAAAGAGTGAATCCACCGCCACCACAGGCGTCTCAGAGGGCCTTGTTAGGCCTCGCGGGGCTTTGGCATCCTCCCCGCTTTGCCCCACCGGCCACCGCCATGAACGACACCGACGCCCAGACCCTGGCCACCCGCGAGGTGGTGATGCGCTACCACCTGAGCTGGAAGGCGCGCGACATCGACGCCGTGCTCGCCCTCTACCACCCCGAGGTGGAATACAACGACTTCTTCCAGAACCGCTGCATGCGCCTGGCGGAGCTGGGCGACTACGTGCGCGCCACCATGCCCAGCGCCCCGGACGACTTCCTGGTGCACAGCGACCGCATCCGCGTGGACGGCGACACCGCCTTCATCCAGTACAGCCTGCGGGTCGGCCGCAGCGGTACCTTTCGTACCAGCGAGGCCATTACCGTTCGTGACGGGCTGATCTGGCGCATCAACGAGTACGCCCTGCTGGTGGCCGATGCCCGCGCCAGCGGCGAGCCCGAGCGCTCCAGCCGCCCGGCCGCCAGCCGCCTGGGCCTCTCCGCCCGCCAGTTGAGCCTGCTGGCACGGGACCTGGAGGACTACTTCCAGCGCAGCCAGCCCTACCTCGACCCGGCCCTGGACCTGCACCAGGTGGCCACCGCCACCGGCTACACCCGCAACCAGATCTCCTACCTGCTCAACCAGATGCTCGGCCAGAGCTTCTACCAGTACGTGAACCAGGCGCGCCTGCGTCACCTGCTGGCCCAGCTGGAGGCGCAGCGCTCGGTGGCACGCATCGACGAGCAGGCCTTCGCCGCCGGTTTCAACTCCCTCTCGGCCTTCTACCGCTGCTTCCGCCAGCACACCGGCCTGTCGCCCAAGGCCTACCTCAAGCGCCTGCAGGCCGAGGGCTGAGCGCCCCGCTGCCTTGTCGGCGTGCCCGCGCGCACGACAAGGCGACCGGCAGCCACTAGGCTTGCCGCCCACGATCCCTTTAGACCCGAGGAATGCCCATGCCGGCCTGGAAATCGATCAGCCTGTGGATGGACCAGCTCGACGAGCCCCTCACGCCCCGCCCGGCCCTGGGCGGCAGCCTGGAGGCCGACGTCGCCATCATCGGCGCCGGCTACACCGGCCTGTGGACCGCCTACTACCTCAAGCGCCAGGCGCCCGAACTGAAGGTGGTGGTGCTGGAATCGGAAATCGCCGGCTTCGGCGCCAGCGGGCGCAACGGCGGCTGGCTGATGGGCAACCTGCTGGGCGAGGACCGCGCCCTGGCCAAGCTCTCCCGCGAGGAGCGCCGCGCCAGCTGGGACCTGCTCCACGGCATCCCCGACGAGGTGGCCGAGGTGCTCACCCGCGAGGGCATCGACTGCGACTACCGCAAGGGCGGCGTGCTCTACTGCGCGGCCCGCTACCCGGAGCAGGAAACCCGCCTGCGCCACTACCTCGACGACCTCCACGCCGAAGGCCTGAACGACGACGACTACCGCTGGCTCGCGCCCCACGAACTGGCCGGGCACATCCGCGTGGCCGGCGCCCTGGGCGGCCTCTACAGCCCGCACTGCGCCACCATCCAGCCGGCCCGCCTGGTGCGCGGCCTGGCCAGCGCCGTGGAGCGCCTCGGCGTGCAGGTGTTCGAACAGAGCCGGGTCACCGACTGGGCCCCGGGCCGGGTCACCACCCTGCAGGGCGAGGTGAAGGCGCGCTGGGTGGTGCCTGCCGTGGAAGGCTACGCCGCCGCGCTGCCGCCCCTGGGGCGCTACCAGTTGCCGGTGCAGAGCCTGCTGGTAGCCACCGAGCCGCTGCCGGAGTCCACCTGGGCCGAGATCGGCCTGGCCCAGGGCCAGGCGTTCAGCGAGTTCAGCCGCCAGGTCACCTACGGCCAGCGCACCGCCGACAACCGCCTGGCCTTCGGCGCCCGGGGCGGCTACCGCTTCGGTGGTCGCCTGCGGGAAGACTTCAACCTCGACGAAGAGGAAGTGGGCCTGCGCCGCTACCTGTTCGGCGAGCTGTTCCCCATGCTGCGCAACGTGCGCCTGACCCACAGCTGGGGCGGCAACCTCGGCATGGCCCGGCGCTTCCAGCCGCACATGCTGGTGGACCGCGCCAACGGCATCGCCCTCTCCGGCGGCTACGGCGGCGAAGGCGTCGGCGCCACCAACCTGGGCGGGCGCACCCTGGCCGACCTCATCCTCGGCCGCGAGACGCTGCTCACCCGCCAGCCCTGGGTACTCGGCGACGGCCCGCTGGATCGCCTCGCCGCCTGGGAGCCGGAGCCCTGCCGCTGGCTCGGCTACAACGCCATCATCCGCAGCTTCGTCCACGAGGACCGGGTGCTGGCCAACCCCCACAGCGCCCCCTGGCGGCGAGCCCTGGCCGCGCGCCTGGCCGCCTTCATGGAAAGCCTCATGCGCTGACGCGGCCCCGCCGCGCAGCCCCCTCCCCCCTGATTGGAAGCCCTTGCATGAAAGCCACCCTGCTGCAGAACACCCACACCCTGCCCCTGTCCGAACCCAGCCCGGTGCCGGTACCCGTCGGTGAGCCGGTGCCCCATACCCGCGTGCATTCCGTCGAGCGCACCGACGGCGTGGAAACCGGCGTATGGGAATGCAGCCCCGGCAAGTTCCGCCGGCAGATCCTCGAGCAGGAGTTCTGCCACTTCACCCACGGCAGCTGCACCTTCACCCCGGACGGCGGCGAGCCCATCGAGATCAAGGCCGGCGACGCCCTGCTGCTGCCCGCCAACAGCCTGGGCGTGTGGGACGTGAAGGAAACCCTGCGCAAGACCTACGTCATCATCAGCCGCTGATCCCGGGGCCTTCGGGCCCTGGAAACCGACCGGCACCTCGGGCAGAGTGCCGGCGGTCCCCTCCCTGGTACGCCGCATGCCCGCGCCCTCCCCCCGCCACCTGCCCGTGTTCGATGCCCCGGACGCCCGCCTGCGCCCGGTGACCCGCGACTACCCCGACGGCCATTGCACCCCCGAGCACTGGCACGAGGGCGCACAGCTGATCTACGCCACCACCGGGGTGATGGAACTGAGCTGTGGCCAGGGCTGCTGGCTGATCTCGCCGCAGCAGGCGCTGTGGATGCCCGCGCGCCTGCCCCACCGGCTGCGGGCCCGAGGGCCGGTGGCGCTGCGCACGGTGTACCTGCGCCCGGACCAAGCCCCGGCCGAACTACCCGATGCGCCCTACAGCCTGATGGTCAGCCCCCTGCTGCGCGAGCTGCTGCCCCGCGCCCTGCCGGTGGACGGCCGGACGCCCCCCGACAGCCGCGCCGCGCACCTGATGCACCTGCTGCTGGACGAGATGCGCCAGGCCCACGCCGTGCCCCTGCGCCTGCCGATGCCCCGCGACCCACGCCTGCAGAAGCTCTGTCTGGGCCTGCTGGAGCAGCCGGGCGATCCCCGCAGCCTGGCGGACTGGGGCACCCAGGTGGGAGCCTCGACGCGCACCCTGGCGCGGCTGTTCCGGGCCGAGCTGGGCACCAGCTTCCTGCTCTGGCGCCAGCGGGCCCGCATCCAGGCAGCCCTGCCCCGGCTGGAGCGGGGCGAGGCGGTGACGCGCATCGCGGCGGACCTGGGCTACGAATCCAGCGGAGCCTTCACCAGTGCGTTTCGCCGGCTGATGGGCAAGTCGCCGAAGGCCTGGCGCAACGAGGCTGGCTGATCAGCGCCGGTAACTGGCCGATGACCGACGGCCAACCGCCACCGCCCGCCCTACCCTGGGAGCCTCTGCCACGAGGAGCCCTGCCATGCCCACTGTCCACCGCCACAGCCTGCGCATCCCGGTCAACGGAATCGAACTGGACGCCTGGTACTACCTGCCGGATGCCCCGGCCCCCTTCCCATTGCTGCTGATGAGCCCCGGCTTCGCAGCGCTCAAGGCGTTGCACCTGGATGCCTTCGCCCGTCACTTCGCCGAGGCCGGCTTTGCCGTGGTGCTCTGCGACCACCGGGGCTTCGGTGCCAGTGGTGGGGAACCGCGCGAGGACATCGACCCGTGGCAGCAGGTGGACGACCTGCGCGAGGTGCTCACCTGGGCCAGCCTGCGCCCGGAAGTGGACGCCAGCCGCCTGGGGGTCTGGGGCTCCAGCTACAGCGGCGGCCACGCCATCGTGCTCGGCGCGCTGGACCGGCGGGTGCGCTGCGTGGTCGCCCAGGTGCCCACCATCAGCGGCCACCAGAGCTTCCTGCGGCGCGCGGGGGCGGGCCTGCATGCTGCGCGGGAGGCCTTCCAGGCCGACCGCCTGGCCCGCTACCAGGGGCAGCCGCCCAGCTACCGCCGGGTGATCAGCGAAGGCGACGCGCCCGGCCTCTACCCCGGTGCCGATGCCAGCGCCTTCTACGGCGCCAGCGCCACCCTGGCGCCGGACTGGCAGAACCGCGTGACCCTGCGCTCCAGCGAGCGGGCCAGCGAGTACGAACCGGGCAGCTGCATCGAACGCGTCAGCCCCACGCCGCTGATGCTGCTGGTGGCCGAACACGACACGGTGACCCCCACCGACCTGGCCCTGGCCGCCTACCAGCAGGCCCGGGAGCCGAAGCGGCTGGTGCTGCTGCCGGACGGGCATTTCGAGCCCTACACCCGGCATGCGCCCCAGGCGATGGCAGAGGCGCTGGCGTGGTTCCGCCAGCACCTGATGGATCAGTCGAAGCGGCCGTGACGGCCTTTCCCGGCGCTGAAGGCCTGGGCGCCCAGGCGGGTTTCGCCGCTGTGGATAACCGCCAGGCCGCCCTCGAATTCGTGGGCGATGGCGGCCTCGAACGGCAGCTCCCATTGGGCGTAGGCACTGGCGCGGTCGGCGAGCAGGCAGCGCTGCGGAAAGGCGGCGATCTCCCGCGCCAGGCCTTGCGCTGCTTCCAGCGCCGACCCGGCCGGCACCACGCGGTTCACCAGGCCGATGGCAAGCGCCTCGTCGGCCTGCACCGGGCGCCCGGTGAGGATCAGGTCCAGCGCCCGGCCCTGGCCGACGATGCGCGGCAGGCGCACGGTGCCGCCGTCGATCAGCGGCACGCCGAAGCGCCGGCAGAACACACCGAGCACGGCGTCCTCGGCCATCACCCGCAGGTCTGCCAGCAGCGCCAGTTCCAGCCCACCGGCCACGGCATGGCCTTCGATGGCGGCGATCAGCGGCTTGGCCAGCTGCATGCGGCTCGGTCCCATGGGCCCGTCGCCGTCCGCCTCCAGGCGGTTGCGCCGCGCGCTGTCCTCGGCCACCGCCGCCAGGTCGGCCCCGGCGCAGAAGGTGCCGCCGCTGCCGGTGAGCACCGCCACCCGCGCGTCATCGTCCGCCTCGAAGGCCCGCAGCGCCGCAGCCAGGGCCTCGGCGGTGGGGCGGTCGACGGCGTTGCGCACCTGCGGGCGGTCGATGATCAGGGTGGTGATGGGGCCGTGTTTTTCGACGCGGATGCTCATCGGGAACTCCTTGGGGGTAAACGCAGGCAAGAAAAAGGCCGGCAAGATTGCCGGCCTTCACCCTAGTGCGTTCCCGGGGAGGTGTTCAGCCTGCTGGCGGAATCCCCTAGGAGTCTGGCGGGATCAACCCGTGTATTTCTGCAGGTTGGCCATCATTTCCTTCAGGGCTTCGACGTTGTCCGCCGGGTGGGCAGCGCCTTCGAAGTCGCAGATCTGCTGCCAGCTGGCGGCCACGTCTTCGACGCTGAAGCCCTGGCGCGGGTCGAAGCCGGCGCCCAGGCTGCGCTCCCAGCGCACCTTACCGATCCAGCCGCCGCCCACTTCGAACAGGCCGGAGGTTTCCTGGCACTGCTCGCTGCCGAGGAACACCACCAGGGGGCTGACCAGCTCGGGCTTGAGCTGCTCGAACACCTGCGGCGGGATCAGGCCTTCGGTCATGCGGGTGCCGCCGGTGGGGGCGATGGCGTTGACCAGGATGTTGTTCTTGCGGCCTTCGATGGCCAGGGTGCGGGTCAGCCCGTAGAGGCCGAGCTTGGCCATGCCGTAGTTGGACTGGCCGAAGTTGCCGTAGATGCCGGAGGTGGACGAGGTGAAGATCACCCGGCCATAGCCCTGCTCGCGCAGGTGCGGCCAGGCGGCGCGGGTGACCTTGTAGGCGCCTTCGACGTGGACCTTGTAGACCAGCTCCCAGTCGGCGTCTTCCATCTTGTGGAAGGTCTTGTCGCGCAGGATGCCGGCGTTGTTGACCACCACATCGATGCGGCCGAAGTGGTCCAGCGCGGTCTGCACGATCTTGTCGCCGTCGGTGACGGAGTCATGGTTGGCCACGGCGGTGCCGCCCGCTTCGCGGATCTCGGCCACCACGCGGTCGGCGGCGGAGGCGTTGGCGCCCTCGCCATGGGTGCTGCCGCCCAGGTCGTTCACCACCACCTTGGCGCCATGCTTGGCGAACAGCAGGGCATGGGCGCGGCCAAGACCGCCACCGGCGCCGGTGACTATGACCACTTTGTCTTCGAAACGGATCGATTCGCTCATGCAATGGACTCCAGGGCAGTTTCGGGTATCGGCCGAGTGTCCTGCAGTGCCGCCCGGCCGACAAGAAAGGTGGACGGGCATGAATGGTGAGCGATAACGGCGGGGGATGGCCGGGCGCGTCGCAGAGCGCCCGGCGGCGGCTCAGTCGAAGGGCATGAACAGCGCGCCACGCGGGCGCAGCTTGAACAGCCACCAGTTGTAGAAGGTGCAGAGCAGGGTCACCAACAGGCAGGCGACGAAGCAGCCGACGCAGCTGAACCAGACCCAGGGGGCGTTCTCGTAGTAGGCGGCGTAGGCCACCAGGCCGAAGCTGGCCAGCAGCAGGAGCACGGCCAGGCCACGCCCGGCAATGCGGAAGAAGGGGTGCAGCAGCACCAGCAGCTTGTACAGCATGTGACCTCCGAGCCCGGGCACAGGGCCCGGGCGCATCTTGGAAAGGAGGCCGCGATGCTAGGCCGCGGAGCCGCTGGCAGGCTGCCGGACAATTCCGAATGCACTACCGGACGGCTCCGGGAAACGCCCCTAGGCGAGGCGCAGGCGGCTGAGGTGGTCGTACAGGTGCATGACGTGGGCCTGGGCGTACTCGGCATGATCGAGGGCGCCGTAGGCGAAGTGCGGGGCCAGTTCGCCGGTGTGCGCGGCGAAGTCGGCGAAGGCGCGTTGCAGGCGGGCCAGGGCCTCGGCCTGGGCGAGCGGGGCATCCAGTGCCGGGGCACCGGGGATGGCCTCGTCCAGCGGGTGGCGCATGGCGCCCCGGGCGGCGAAGAGGTCGAAGGCCAGCGGGCCGACGCTGTGGCGGAACCAGGCCGGCTTGAGCTGTGGATAACCCGTGAGGGAGAACTCGATGCTCTGGGCGCAGTGGTTGAACACTTCGGCCGGGCTCCAGCCGGCGAGGCTGACCAGGGTGCGCCCTTCCCAACCGGCCAGCAGGCGCTGGGCCGCCTCCAGGCTGACGGGCGCCGGCGCCACCGCGCGGGGCAGCGCCCAGTAACCGGCGCCTGCAGCGGCCACGCTCCCGAGGGCGGTCAGTTGCAGGAGTCGACGTCGTTTCATGTGGTGCTCTCCAGGGCCTGGCGGAACGCCAGGTAATGCTGCAGGACCTGGCTCGGTGCCTCGGTCTGCGGGTAATGGCCGATGTGTTCGAGGAGCACGGTGTCGGGCTCGGGGATCAGTTCGCGGTAGCGCGCCACCATGTGGGCGCCGGAAATGGGGTCGACGGCACCGTCGATCACCCGCAGCGGCACGCCGCCTTTCTGCATGGCGGCCACCCAGCGGTCGCGCTGCTCGCGGCGCTCGGGGATGTAGCGGATCAGCCGGTGCATCACCGCCGGGCCATCGTGGGCGGCCACCAGGCTCCAGAAGTCATCCAGCTCCGCTGCCGAAGGCTGGGTCGCCGGGCCGAAGACCTTGCCGAAGTTCGCTCCCAGCTTGGCGCGGGAAAAGCCCCGGCCGATCAGGGGTCCCAGGGGGCTGAGCAGCAGCTTCTGCACCAGCACCGGGCGGTGGGTCTCGGGGAACAGCCCGCCGTTGAGGAACACGCAGCTGGCGATCCGGGCGCGGCCTTCGTGGTGCCGCGCCAGCAGCTCCTGGGCGACGCTGTCGCCGTAGTCGTGGGCCAGCAGGTGCACCGGGCCGTCGATGCCCAGGTGGCGTACCAGGGCCTGCTGCAGGTCGGCCTGTTCCAGCAGGCGGTAGTCGTGGCCGCGCGGCTTGTCGGAGTCGCCGAAGCCGAGCATGTCGCAGGCGATCACCCGGTAGCGCTCGGCCAGGGGCTGCCACAGGTAGTGCCAGTCCCAGGCGGCGGTGGGGAAGCCGTGGATCAGCAGCAGCGGCTCGCCCTGCCCGGCCTCCCAGTAGCGGATGCGGTGGCGATGGAACAGCAGGTCGCGGCCCTGGGCGCGCCAGTCGCCCAGGGGGATGCCCGGCAGGGCCATCAGTCGCGGTACCCGGGGTTCTGCTGGTCGAGCTTGCGCAGCAGCGCCGGCCACGGCAGCGCGCCGCCCATGCCGGTGGGGCTCTTCATCACGCCGGCGATCATCTGCCGGGCGCCGTCCAGGATCTGCTGCGGGATGTGGATCAGCTCGGCGCCGCCGCTCTGGGCCATCACCTGCACTTCGCAGGCGCGCTGCATCGTGAACATGCCGAGGAAGGCGTCGGCGATGCTGCCGAAGGCGGTGAGCAGGCCGTGGTTGGGCAGGATCATGAAGTTGGCGCTGCCGAGGTCGGCCTGCAGGCGGGCCTTCTCCTCGTGGTGCAGGGCCACGCCTTCGTAGCCGTGGTAGGCCAGGCTGGCGAGCACGAACAGGGATTGCTGGGAGAGCGGCAGCAGGCCCTGCTTCTGCGCCGAGACGGCGATGCCGGCGGGGGTGTGGATGTGCAGCACGCAGCCGACGTCCTGGCGCACTTCGTGGATGGCGCTGTGGATGGTGTAGCCGGCGGGGTTGATGTCGTAGGGGCTGTCCATCAGCTTGTTGCCGGCCAGGTCGACCTTCACCAGGCTGGAGGCGGTGATCTCGTGGAACATCATCCCGTAGGGGTTGATGAGGAAGTCCTCGGTGCCGGGCACCTTGGCGGAGATGTGGGTGAAGATCAGGTCGTCCCAGCCGTACAGGGCGATCAGGCGGTAGCAGGCGGCCAGGTCGACGCGGGTCTGCCACTCGGCGGCGGAGACCTGGTCCTTCATGGAGGGGCTGGGCGGAGTCTGGGCAGCGGTCACGGCGATCACCTCGTTGTTGTTGTGGGTGACCGGAGTCTAGCGAGGCCGTGCCACCCCGCGAGTCGCCTTGGCAGCCATCCTGATGACCGAGGGAGTCACAACAGGTGGGTCAGCAGAGGCGCGGCGAACAGGTTCAGCAGCCCCATCAGGACCATCACCAGGCCGGCGACGGTGCCCTCTTCGCGCCCCACTTCCTGGGCCCGGCTGACCCCGGCACCGTGGGCACCGACGCCGAACAGGGCGCCCCGGGCGAGGCTGCTGCGCAGCGGCAGGAAGCGGATCAGCAGGCTGCCGGCGAGGGCGCCGAAGACGCCGGTGATCATCACGAACACCGCCGTCAGCTCCGGTACGCCGCCCAGGCCCTGGGCCAGGGGCATGGCGAAGGGCGTGGTGATCGAACGCGGCACCAGCGAGCGGCTCACCGGCGCCTCCAGGGCCAGGGCCTGGGCCAGCCACCAGGAGCTGGCGATGGCCACGCTGCTGCCCATCAGCATGCCCAGTGAGAGCGCCGGCCAATGCCGGGCCAGCAGGGCGCGCTGCTGCCAGATGGGCACAGCGAAGGCCACCGTGGCCGGGCCGAGCAGCAGCATCAGCCAGTGGGTGAGCCCGGCGTACTCGGCATAGGCGGTGTGCAACGGCACGGCCACCGCCAGCAGCAGCGACGGCACCAGGATCAGCGGCGACAGCAGGTAGCGTCCGCTGCGCCGGTACAGCCAGCGGCTGAGCAGGTAGCCGCCGAGGGTCAGGGCGAGCCAGAACCAGGCCATCGGATCAGTGCTCATGGCGTTCACTCCAGCGGCACACCAGCTCCACGGTCAGGGCGGTGGCGAGCATCACCAGCAACGTGCTGACGCCGATCACCAGCAGGATGCGCCAGCCTTCGCTGCGCAGCAGCGCACCGTAGTCCAGCAGGCTCATCAGCGCCGGGATGAAGAACAGCAGCATCTCCGCCATCAACAGCCCGGCGCCCAGTTGCAGCGCTGCGGGCTGCACGCGACCGCTGGCGAAGGCGGCCAGCAGCAGGCCGAGGCCGATCACCCCGCCGGGAATCGGCCAGGCCAGCCAGGCGGCGATCTGGCCACCCAGCAGGTAAAGGGTGATGAGCACGACGAGCTGCAGGACGAGGCGGGACAAGTGGCTGAGGCGGGCGCGGGACATGGGATGCACTCCAGTGATGGCGTGCAGCTTAGGGCCGCGCCTATCATCCCAAAAGCGAATTGTTCGACTTGCTCCCATTCGAGATTGGAATAGCGATGGAATTTCACCAGCTGCGCAGTTTTGTCGAAGTGGTGCGCCAGGGCGGCTTCACCCAGGCGGCCAAGACCCTGCACGCCACCCAGTCCACCATCAGCAAGCAGGTGGCCCAGCTGGAGCAGCGCCTGGGGGTGCTGTTGCTGGAGCGCAACGGCCCGAATCTGCGCCTGACCGATGCCGGCACCCTGGTGCTGCGCCGTGCGGACGAGCTGCTGCGCCTGCGCCAGGACCTCTACAGCGAGCTGGACGACCTCAGCCAGCTGGCCCGGGGCGAGCTGCGCCTGGGCCTGCCGCTGCTGGGTGGCGAGGTGATGTTCGCCGAGCTGTTCGCCGCGTACCGGCAGCGCTACCCGAACATCGTGGTGCGGCTGTTCGAGGGCGGCAGCAAGCTGATGGAGGAGGCGCTGCTGCGCGGTGAGCTGGACATCGGCGGCAGCCTCACGCCCAACGATCCGGCGCTGGCCTTCCAGCCGTTCTGCAACGAGCCGCTGGACGTGCTGCTGCCCGAAGCCCATGAGCTGGCGGGGTGTGACGGCATCGCCCTGGCCCAGTTGAAGGACGCGCCCTTCCTGCTCTACCAGCAGAGCTTCACCCTCAACGACCGCCTGCTGCTGGCGTGTCGCCAGGCCGGCTTCACCCCACGGGAGGTGGGACGCAGCGGCCAGGCGGACTTCCTCGCGGCGCTGGTGGCCGCCGGCCAGGGCGTGGTGCTGCTGCCGCGCATCGTCGCCCGCACGCTGGAACGACCGGGCCTGCGCCGGGTGCCGCTGGTGGAGCCGGACCTGCGCTGGGACATCGCCTTCGTCTGGCGCCAGGGCGCCTACCTGTCACGGGCGGCGCAGGCCTGGCTGGATCTGTTGAAGGAATATTCGCCGCTGACGGCGCCAGGCGACGCAGCGGGCTAGAGGAATTGCCGGTCCAGCAGCGGCCACCGGCGCTGAGCGTCGAGGTCGTCGGCCAGCAAGCGGAAACCGTCGAACTCGAAGGCCGGGGCGACGTTGCAGCCCACCAGGGTGTAGGCCCCGAGGGCCCGCGCCGCCTGCCAGGCATGGGCACGCACGGTGCGCTGCGGCAGGCTGCCCTCGCCCACCGGCCCGAGGCGCTCGCGGCGCAGGGCCTGGGGGTCGTCGGCGATCAGCAGCTCCAGCGGGTCGCCTTCGTAGAAATGCCAGGTCTCGTCGGCGTCCACCCGGTGCCAGCGGCTGATGCCGCCGGCGGGCAGGAGGAAGAAGATCGACGAGGACATCGAGCGGCCATCCGCCAGGCTGCCCTGGGCCTCGAACACCCGGCGGTAGAAGCCACCCTCGGGGTGCGGGGCCAGTTGCAGGGCTTCGATGAGGTACGCCGCGCGCGGGTGCATCAGGCGCTGAGCGCAGCGGCGAAGCGGGCGATCCAGGGCTCGGCGTCCACTTCCGGGGTGACGGTTTCGCTGGCGTCCAGGCGCAGCATCTCCTGCACCTCGCGCAGGCCCAGCTCGGCGTGCAGCTCACGCATCATCTCGCCGCCACCGCAGAACTGGTCGTAGCTGGAGTCGCCGAGGGCCAGCACGGCGGCGGGACGGCCGCGCCAGTCGGGCAGCTGGTCGCGCAGGGCGTGGTAGAGGGGCAGCAGGTTGTCGGGCAGCTCGCCCATGCCGGTGGTGGAGGTCACACTGAGGAACGCTTCGGGGCCGAACGCCTTGAGTTCGTCGAGGGTCATCCCGGCCTTGTGCCAGGCCTCGTGGCCGGCGGCCTTGAGCAGCCGCTCGGCGTGGCGGGCGACTTCTTCGGCGGTGCCATAGACCGAGCCGGATAGGATGGCGACTTTCATGACTTCTCCTGTTAGCGCGAAATGAATCGCATTATGCCGCAACTGGCAGTCCGCCCCCGATGTTTTAGAATCCCTGCACCTCGAACCAGGAACTCGTCATGATCAACGCCAAACTGCTCCAGCTGGTGGTCGAAGCCTCCAACGACGGCATCGTCGTCGCCGAACAGGAAGGCGACGACAACATCCTCATCTATGCGAACCCGGCGTTCGAACGGCTGACCGGCTACAGCCAGGACGACATCCTCTACCGCGATTGCCGCTTCCTGCAGGCGGGCGATCGTGACCAGCTCGGCCTCGCGGCGATCCGCCAGGCGATCAAGAAGGGCGAGCCGAGCCGGCAGATCCTGCGCAACTACCGCAAGGACGGCAGCGTGTTCTGGAACGAGCTGTCCATCACCCCGGTGCACAACGAGGCGGACCAGCTGACGTACTACATCGGCATCCAGAAGGACGTGAGCCCCGAGGTCGAGGCACGCCAGCGCGTGCGCGAACTGGAGGCGGAGGTGGCAGCCCTGAAGGCCCGCATCGCGGAACTGGGGGGCTGAGGCGTCAAGGCAGGCGAGGCCGTTGCGGCGGCGCAGCGGGTTCTTCCAGGTTCTGTCAGGTGTCCAGGTGACCGTCGAGCAGGCGGCGCAAGCGCAGTTGCATGGTGCGCCCCTCGCTGCCCAGGGTGGCCACCGGGCTACGCTCCAGGGCGCTGCCGATCAGGTCGGCGGCTTCGCCGGCCAGGGCCAGTGGGCACTCCACCGAGAGCGCCAGGCGCCCGAGGCGCGCGGCCAGGTCGTCCGCCGGCGGGTGGTTGGAGAACACCACCAGCGCCTGGGGCGCGATCTTCTCGCATACCAGCGGCAGCTCCTGGAACGGCTGGTCCAGCCCCAGCACGCGGATCGCGCAGTCACCATGGCTGAGCAGCAAGGCCGCCACCAGCAACTCCAGTTCGCGGCACTCGCCCTGCAGCGGGGCGACCACCACGCAATCTTCCCCATCCCCCGGTGACAGCTGCAGGCGCTGCAGCACGCGCCCGCGCAGGAAGGCATCGAAGAAGGCCCATTCGCTGGCCACGCCGTATTCGTCCTGGCGCAGCAGCAGGTCGCGCCAGAGCGGCATCAGCACGTCCTGGAACACCACGGTGAGCGGGTAGGTGGAGAACACCTGTCCATAGAGACGCTCCAGGGACGGGCCGTCGAAGGCCGACAGCGCCCGGCGCAACTGCATCTGCCACTCGCCCCACTCCGCCATGGAGGCAGCCGGCTGCACCGGGGCGGGTGCCCGGGTGGAGGCGCTGCGGGCGAGGATCTGCCCGACCTTGCTGACCGGTACGCCACGGTCGATCCAGGCCAGGATGCTGCGCACGGCCTCGACGTCGGCATAGGAATAGAGGCGGTGGCCGCTGTCGGTACGGGTCGGCTGGATCAGCCCGTAGCGACGCTCCCAGGCGCGCAGGGTGACCGGGTTGACGCCGGTGAGGCGGGAGACTTCGCGGATCGGGAAGAGTTCTTCCTGCTGCATGGCGATGGCTGCGTTATCGGTCATGGCAAAAGGTCTGGGCTTGAAAGCGCAGAGTTTAACCCAGGCCCGGCTCCTTGCTCAGTGCCCGGATGCGGTGCGGCATGCGCCATGGGCGCGCACCGAGCCGGCTTCCACTGTCCGGTTGCCATCCGGCGGCCCCATGGCACGCGGCACTGGCGTATTCAGCCGAAACAGGAATAATCCTTGCCTCTGAAAGAAGCAGGCCCACTACCCCGGGCCGCTTCCTGCGCTGCCCCTACCCTGGGCGGCGCCTGCAACAGGAGATACACGATGTCTGCCGATCCCGTCACCCTCATGGTGGCGCGCCGGGTCACCCGCGAGCGCTACGACGATTTCATGGCCTGGCTGCGCGAAGGCGAGCAACTGGCCGCCGACTTCCCCGGCTACCTCGGCTCGGGCGTCCTGGCCCCGCCGCCCAACGACGACGAATTCCAGATGATCTTCCGCTTCGCCGACGAGCCCACCCTGGCCGCCTGGGAGCATTCCGCCTCTCGCCGTGCCTGGCTGGAACGCGGCGCCGGCCTTTTCGACCGCCCTCACGAACACCGCGCGCTGGGCCTGGACGCCTGGTTCGGCAGTGCTGACCGCCGGCCACCCCGCTGGAAGCAGAGCATCGCCATCTGGCTGGCCTTCTTCCCGGTATCGCTGGGCTTCAACCTGCTGTTCGGCCCCTGGCTCGGCGGACTCGACCTGCTGTTGCGCGTCTTTTTGAGCACGTTGGTTTTGACGCCACTGATGACCTACTGGTTCATCCCGTTATCCACCCGCCTGCTGGCTCCCTGGCTGAACGCCCCGGCTTCCCGTACCCGCCGCCCCGGCCTCACGGCTCCCTCCCGATAACGTCACAAAGGTTGTACAGAGGCAAAATCTGTACAACCCTCCAACACCCTCTCTTTTTCTATAACCCCACACAAATCAAGGCCTTGGCTGAATTTACGGTCGGAATCCGGATTTCTTCAGCGCCAAGAATTGTACAAACTCAGGCTTCTGGTATAAGTTTTCACCATTCCGCCCCAGCCTGGGGTATCGCCCTGCCACGAGGCCCCCATGAGCCCTTCGGCCGCTCCCATCCTGATCACCGGTGCCAGCCAGCGCGTGGGCTTGCATTGCGCCGAACGCCTGCTGGAAGACGGCCAGCCGGTGATCATCAGCTACCGCACCGAGCGCGAAGGCGTGCACCGGCTGCGTGAGCGCGGCGCCTGCGTGATCGCGGCGGACTTCTCGGACGAAGCCGGCATCCTCGCCTTCATCGAACAGCTCAAGGCCGCTACGCCGCACCTGCGGGCCATCGTGCACAACGCCTCCGACTGGCTCACCGAAGCGCCCGGCCACGAGGCCGAGGCCTTCCAGCGGATGTTCAGCGTGCACATGCTGGCGCCCTACCTGATCAACCTGCATGCCGAGGCGCTGCTGCGCCACGGCGGTCCGGCCGACATCGTCCACATCAGCGACGACGTGGCGCGCAAGGGCAGCGAGAAACGCATCGCCTACAGCGCCAGCAAGGCCGGGCTGGACAACCTCACCCTCTCCTTTGCCGCCCGCTATGCCCCGGCCATCAAGGTCAACGGCATCGCGCCGGCGTTGGTGATGTTCAACACCGGTGACGACGCCACCTACAGGACGAAGACCCTGGCCAAATCCGCCCTCGGCATCGAGCCCGGGCCGGAAGTCGTGTACCAGGGCCTGCGCTACCTGCTGGACAACCCCTACGTCACCGGAACGACGCTAACCCTCAATGGCGGCCGCCACCTGAAGTGAACCGGCCGTACGGACTGCCAAGATGAATGACGACCTGTCCTCCCACTACCGGGAAATCCTCATGGGCGTGGGTGAGAACCCCGAGCGCGAGGGCCTGCTGGATACGCCCAAGCGGGCTGCCAAGGCGATGCGCTACCTGTGCCGTGGCTACGAGCAGAGCCTGGAGGAAGTGGTCAACGGCGCGCTGTTCTCGTCCGACAACGACGAGATGGTGACCGTGAAGGACATCGAGCTCTACTCCCTGTGCGAGCACCACCTGCTGCCCTTCATCGGCAAGGCGCACGTGGCGTACATTCCCACCGGCAAGGTGCTCGGCCTGTCCAAGGTGGCGCGCATCGTCGACATGTTCGCCCGCCGCCTGCAGATCCAGGAGAACCTCACCCGGCAGATCGCCGAGGCCATCCAGCGCGTGACCGGCGCCGCCGGCGTCGCCGTGGTGATCGAGGCCAAGCACATGTGCATGATGATGCGCGGCGTGGAGAAGCAGAACTCGGTGATGACCACCTCGGTCATGCTCGGGGCCTTCCGTGAATCGCCGAGCACCCGCCAGGAATTCCTCAAACTCATCGGACGGAGCTGAGCATGCCGAGACTGGAGCCAGGAATGGCGCGGATCCGCGTGAAGGACCTGCGCCTGCGTACCTACATCGGGATCAAGGAGGAGGAGATCCTCAACAAGCAGGATGTGCTGATCAACCTCACCATCCTCTACCCGGCCGCCGACGCGGTGGACTTCAACGACATCGACCATGCGTTGAACTACCGCACCATCACCAAGGCCATCATCCAGCACGTCGAGGAGAACCGCTTCGCCCTGCTGGAACGCCTGACCCAGGAGATCCTCGACCTGGTGATGACCAACCCCCGGGTGAGCTACGCCGAAGTGGAAGTGGACAAGCCCCACGCCCTGCGTTTCGCCGAGTCGGTGTCGATCACCCTCGCCGGCCACCGCTGATCCCCGCTGCCCGGCCTCGCGCCGGGCATTGCCGTCCCCGGGAGCGGCTCTTATCATCGCCGCGCCCTCCTCACCGATCCCAAGGAGTCCTCCGATGAACGAGCAACAGCGCCTCGAACTCGAAGCCGCCGCCTTCCGTCGGCTGGTCCAGCACCTGCGCAGCCGCACCGATGTGCAGAACATCGACCTGATGAACCTCGCCGGCTTCTGCCGCAACTGCCTGTCCAAGTGGTACAAGGCCGCCGCCGACGACATCGGCGTCGAAGTCAGCCCCGAGCAGGCCCGCGAAGAGATCTACGGCATGCCCTATGCCGACTGGAAGGCCAAGTACCAGAAAGAAGCCAGCGCCGAGCAGCAAGCGGCCTTCGACAAAGCGAACAAAGCATGAACGACCTGAATGCATTCCGTGGCCGCCTGGCCAGTGGCGAGCACCTCTTCGCCGACACCCTGGCCTTCATCGCCGCCGGCTACGACTACCAGCCCTGTGCCTTCGTCAACGGCGGCGTGGAGAACGCCGCCGGGCAGAACGAGGGCTCCTGCAAGACCCTGGGCCTGGCCCTGCTGGAAGGCCTGAGCCGCGACGAAGCCCTGCTGGCGTTCGGCGAGCACTACCGCGCCGTGCTGGCCACCCCCGAAGGCAGTGACCACGGCAACATCCGCGCGCTGATGAAGAGCGGCCTGGACGGCGTTCGCTTCGACGGCGAGCCGCTCAAGCGCAAGGCCTGATAAGCCGCTCTGCACGCGACTCATCTGTCAGAGAAAGCTGACATACGTCACAAAAGGAACAACGTATCCTGCGCGACGTAACGGGAACACCAGGGAAGGTGTCCTACGCCTATACACCCCGTTGAGCGTTCCCCCCTTCCCGTGCAGTTTCGGAGTCGCATGGATGCAACAGACCCTCGTTTGGAAACCCTGGTCCCACCCCGGCGTGGAGCACCTGCGCCTGCACCGTGACGCCGACGGCGTCCACGTCAGCAGCCACCTCATGCAGAGCCGCGGCGGCAGCAGTTTCGCCGCCACCTACGTGCTGGACTACGACCCCGAATGGCGCTTCCGCCAGCTCTGGCTGAAGGTGGACGACCACGGCCCCCGCAGCCTGCGCCTGCAGCGTGCCGACGACGGCCGCTGGACCCTCGACGGACAGCCCTGCCCGGACCTGGAGCCCTGCGACCAGGTGATGCTGGGCGCCAGCCCCTTCACCCACAGCCCGATCCTGCTGGGCAAGCCGCTGGAGACCTGGGAAGAACACACCCACCAGGTGGCGCATATCGACCTGCCCACCCTGACGGTGCAGGCGCGCCCACAGCGCTACCGCTGCGTGAAGCGCGATGCGCAGCTGAGCCGGTACCACTGGGAACAGGAAGGCGACGCGGGCGGCGAACTGACCCTCGACGACCGGGGCCTAGCCACCCGCCTCGAAGGGCAGTTCCTGCGCCTGGACGCCCGCACCCTGCGCCTGGCCGAACTGCCCATCAACACCTGGGTCTGACGCGCCCTCAGAGCGCGTCGAGGTAGCGTTCCACGTCCAGCGCCGCCATGCAGCCGGCGCCGGCGGAGGTGATGGCCTGGCGGTACACCGAGTCGGCCACGTCACCGGCGGCGAACACCCCGGCCACGCTGGTGGCGGTGGCATTGCCGTCACGCCCGCCGTTGACCACCACGTAGCCGTCGCGCAGGGCCAGCTGGCCCTCGAACAGCGAGGTGTTCGGCGTGTGGCCGATGGCGACGAACAGGCCGTCCACCTTCAGCTCGTCCATCAGCCCGTCGCGGCCGCGCAGGCGCACACCGGTCACGCCCATGTCGTCGCCCAGCACCTCGTCCACCTCGGCATTGAGCTTGAGCACGATGCGCCCCTCGGCGATGCGCGCGCGGAGCTTGTCCTGCAGGATCTTCTCGGCGCGGAAGGTCTCCCGGCGGTGCACCAGGGTCACCTTGCTGGCGATGTTGGCCAGGTACAGCGCCTCTTCCACGGCCGTGTTGCCACCGCCCACCACCGCCACCTCGCGGTTGCGGTAGAAGAAGCCGTCGCAGGTGGCGCAGGCGGACACACCCTTGCCCATGAAGCGTTCCTCGGAGGGTAGCCCCAGGTAACGGGCGCTGGCACCGGTGGCGATGATCAGCGCGTTGCAGCTGTAGGTGCCGCTGTCCCCCACCAGGGTGAAAGGCTCGCCGGCCAGGTCCACAGCGTTGATGTGGTCAAAGACGATCTCCGTCTCAAAGCGCTCGGCGTGTTCCTGCATGCGCTGCATCAGCGCCGGCCCGGTGAGCCCGTGGGCATCGCCCGGCCAGTTGTCCACCTCGGTGGTGGTGGTCAGTTGCCCGCCTGCCTGCAGGCCAGTGATCAGCAAGGGCTTGAGGTTGGCGCGGGCGGCATAGACGGCCGCGCTGTAACCGGCGGGGCCGGAGCCGAGGATGATGACGCGGGCGTGGCGAGTGACGGACATGGCGGACACCTCAGGTAATAAAAAGAGGCCGCTGCGAGCACTTGGGGAAGGCTTAGGGAATGCAGCGGCCTCGCGAACCAGCGGGAGCCGGCAAGCCCCCGAAAATGCTGGCAAGGCTACCGACGCCGCCCCCGGCCACGGAAATGTGCATTGCTTATCCCCTCGATAGGGCGCCCCTATCGCCTGGCGGGCGTGTGACGCCAGCGCTTTTACCGCATCGGCAAAGTCGGTAAGGTCCGCCAGTCCCCCTTCATGGAGCGCCCGATGACCGCCCCTGCCCTGTCCGGCCCGCAATACCTCGGCGAAGGCCTGAAACTCATCCTGCGTCCCGGCCTGCGCCTGTTCGTGCTGCTGCCGCTGACCCTGAACCTCCTGCTGTTCATCGCCCTGATCGGCTTCGCCATCCGCGAATTCAGCGGCTGGGTCGATGCCTTCATGCCCAGCCTGCCCAACTGGGCGAGCTTCCTCGAATACCTGATCTGGCCGCTGTTCGTGGCGCTGGTGGTGCTGCTGGTGTTCTTCAGTTTCACCATGATCGCCAACATCATCGCCGCGCCCTTCAACGGCTTCCTCGCCGAGAAGGTGGAAGTGGTGGTGCGCGGCCAGGACGACTTCCCGCCCTTCAGCTGGGCCGAACTGGTGGCCATGGTGCCGCGCACCGTCGGCCGCGAACTGCGCAAGCTGGGCTACTTCCTGCCCCGCGCGGCGGGCCTGCTGATCCTCAGCTTCATCCCCGTGGTGAACCTGGTGAGCACGCCGCTGTGGTTCGTCTTCGGCATCTGGATGATGGCCGTGCAGTACATCGACTACCCGGCGGACAACCACAAGCTGGGCTGGAACGAGATGCTCGCCTGGCTGCGCGAGAAGCGCTGGCAGAGCCTGGGCTTCGGTGGCTCGGTGTACCTGGCGCTGCTGATCCCCTTCGTCAACATCGTGATGATGCCCGCCGCCGTCGCCGGCGCCACCCTGTTCTGGGTGCGCGAAGGCGGCGACAAGGCCCTGCCCCGCTGATCACCGGAGCGGGCCTAGGTCCGCGCCGCCTTCCCCGGCTGTCACCGGCCGGTCACGCAAAATTCACACGGGCTAAACGGCGGGCGTCGACACTCAAGTCATGAGCCTGCCTGCCCTTCGAATCGCCCTCGTCAGCGAAACCTACCTGCCGGAAATCAACGGCGTCGCCAACACCCTGTCGCGGCTGTGCGAGGGCCTGCGCGCACGCGGGCACCAGCTGCAGCTGGTGCGCCCCCGCCAGGCCGTGGACCAGGGCGTGAAGAGCAGCGACGAGCTGTTGCTGGTGCGCGGCTGGCCGCTGCCCGGCTACCCGGGGCTGCAATGGGGCCAGTCGAGCCTGCACAAGCTGCTGACGCGCTGGAAGCAACGCCGCCCCGACGTGCTCTACATCGCCACCGAAGGCCCCCTCGGCCTGTCCGCCCTGCGTGCGGCGCGGCGCCTGGGGGTGCCGGTGATCAGCGGCTTCCACACCAACTTCCAGCAGTACACCGGCCACTACGGCGTGGGCCTGCTGACGCGCCTGCTGACCAACTACCTGCGCTGGTTCCACAACACCTCGCAACTGACCCTGGTGCCCAGCGCCAGCCAGAGCGAGGAGCTGCGCCGTCGCGGCTTCGAGCGCCTGGCCCTGCTGGCACGCGGCGTCGACGGCCAGCTGTTCACCCCGGCCCGGCGCTGCCAGGGCCTGCGGGAAGCCTGGGGGCTGGAGCCGGACGACATCGCCGTGCTGCACGTCGGCCGCCTGGCCCCGGAGAAGAACCTGCGGCTGCTGGCGCCCACCTTCCAGGCCTTGTGCAAGGCCCATCCCCAGCGCCGCCTGAAGCTCATCGTGGTGGGCGACGGCCCGTCGCGCACCGCCTTGCAGGCCGAGCTGCCGGAGGCGTTGTTCTGCGGCATCCAGCGCGGCGAGGAACTGGCCCGGCACTACGCCAGCGCCGACCTGTTCCTCTTCCCCAGCCAATCCGAGACCTTCGGCAACGTGGTGCTGGAGGCGCTGGCCTCGGGCCTGGCGGTGGTGGCCTTCGACCAGGCCGCCGCGGCCCAGCACATCCGCCATGGGCACAACGGCGCCCTGGCGGTGCCCGACGAGCCGGCCACCTTCAGCGACGCTGCCTGCTGGTTGCTGGAAGACGACGAGACTCTGCGCCGGGTACGCCTCAACGCCCGCCAGCACGCCGGCCGCCAGGACTGGGACAGCATCGTCCAGCAGTTCGAGCAGCACCTGCGCAGCGTCGGCTCCGCCGAGGCGGCGCTGCCCGCCGACGCCCGCCTGCAGCCGCCCTCGCCCTGAGGCCTCAGCCGAACGGCCGGGCCGGTGCGGCGAAGGCCAGGCTGAGGGCACCACGCCCCAGGTTGATGGCGCCGGTGGGGCTGAGCATCGCCACCTGCAGCACCACGTCCCGCGCGAGGCAGGCGGCCTCCAGCTCGGCGAAGCCCGGCAGGTCACGCACCAGGGACAGTTCCCCGGCGTAGCTGATGCACAGCTGCGGCGCCAGCAGGTCGCCCGCCATCACCCGCGCGCAGGCGTGGGCGAACAGCTTCTCCGCCGCCCGCTCGAAACTCGGCGCCAGGGTCACGGGCTTGTCCTCGCCCTGCTGCACGCTGATCACCGGCTTCACGTCCAGCAGCGAACCGATCCCCAGGGCCGCACCGCGCATGCGGTCCAGCAGGCCGCTGCGCTCGCCCTTCTGGAAGCCGCGCTTGCGCAGGTGGCCGAGGTCATCGGCGATGAGGAAGGTGCACACCGACTCGGCCAATTGCTCCAGCCGCGCCCGCACCGCACTGGGATGGCCGCCCCCGGCGATCAGCCGCACGGCCTCGGCGGCCAACACCGCGCTGCCGGCGAACAGCGTGCGGCCGTCGATCACCCGCATGGCGAACGGCGTGGTCAGCCCGGCCGCGCTGCGCCGCTCGCGGTAACACTGCAGCAGGCCGAAGGAGGCCTGGGTGGCGTGCTCGAAGATGGCGCTGCGCTGGGCGGAAAGGGTCAGGCAGATGACGTGGTCGTACTGGGTCACCAGTTCTTCGAGGAACCAGGCCTGGGTTTCCGCAGCGCTCAGCGGCTCGCTGCCATCGCCAGGGCCGACCCGGGGCAACTGGTCGACGTAGAAACGCCCGGTAACCTCGGGAATGCGGCGGTCCACCAGGGTGTCCTGGCCGAGGCGGATACGGATGGGCAGAACGCGGATGCCCCGCTCCGCGATGAAGGTCTGAGGCAGATCGCAGGTGGCATCCACCACCAATCCGGTGCGCATGGGACGACTCCTAGGGCCGGTGGACCGGCCGCTTGTTGTGGTGCCCGGACCATGCGCCTTCGTCCGGGGCAAGTCAGCCCAACCGATTGAGGGTTTGTGGTGAGGGTGGCCTGTCGAAGGCCGTGCCCTAAGCCCACTATTTGGGGGACCAAGCTGATTATCGAGTTCTGCGGATGTTCCCTGTTTCGCCTTCCCAGGCGAGTTTCTTTTTTCAATCGTCGGAATGCCGCCCACAAAAAAGAAACCAAAAAGGCTCGCCCCGCCATCCGGGTCCCGCTGCGCGGGACTTCCCTCGCTCCGTCGCTGCTACGGGGGCCGGCGCGATGGGCCATCCATGGCCTGACGCGCCTCTCGCGGCATCCATGCCGCTCGTCCCCCTGCGCAACGACTGCGCTCGGCCTCCTGAAGGGGCAGTTTCCCTGCCTCACCCTCTTGGCAAGCACGACCACCGAGTGCGCTCATGACTTGCTGCCTCAGAGCGTTCGGCGCCGGCGAGTTGCAAAAACCGTAGCCACAAAAAAGCCCCGCACGAGACGGGGCTGGAAATGGGTGCGCCGGCCAGGCCGACGCACCGGGGGTCGTGCTCAGACCAGGCTGGTCAGGGCGTCGCGGCTGAACGGCAGGATGTCCTGCATGCGGCCTTCGCGGACCTTGGTTGCCCAGTCCGGGTCCACCAACAGGGCGCGGCCCACGGCCACCAGGTCGAACTCCTGCTTGTTCAGGCGCTCCAGCAGGCCTTCGATGTTGGCCGGCTGGGCGACCTTGTCGGTCTTGACCATGAACTGCAGGAACTCGCCATCCAGGCCGACGCTGCCGACGGTGATGGTGGGCTTGCCGGTGAGCTTGCGGGTCCAGCCGGCCAGGTTGAGGTCGGAGCCTTCGAACTCCGGCTCCCAGAAGCGACGGGTGGAGCAGTGGAAGATATCCACGCCGGCCTCGGACAGCGGCTTGAGGAAGCCTTCCAGCTCTTCCGGGGTCTGCACCAGGCGGGCGGTGTAGTCCTGCTGCTTCCACTGGGAGAAGCGGAAGATGATCGGGTAGTCGGGGCCGACGGCCTCGCGCACGGCCTTGATCACTTCGATGGCGAAGCGCGAGCGGTTGGCCAGGCTGCCGCCGTAGCCGTCGGTGCGCTGGTTGGTGCCTTCCCAGAAGAACTGGTCGATCAGGTAGCCGTGGGCGCCGTGCAGCTCGACGCCGTCCATGCCGATGGCCTTGGCGTCGCGGGCGGCCTGGGCGTAGGCGGCGACGACCTCGTCGATGTCCTGCTGGGTCATGCCGTGGACCACCACCTGGCCGTCCTTGAGCTTCTCGCTGGGGCCGTAGCCGGGAACGCTGGCGTCCGGCTCGGTGCCCAGGCGGCGGACGTTACCGACGTGCCACAGCTGCGGGACGATCTTGCCGCCTTCGGCGTGCACAGCCTCGACCACCTGCTTCCAGCCGGCCAGGGCGTCCTCGCCGTAGAAGCGCGGGACGTGGGGGTAACCATTGGCGGCCTGGTGGCCGATGGTGGTGCCTTCGGTGACGATCAGGCCGACACCGGCCGCAGCACGGCGGCGGTAGTACTCGACCACCTGCTCGGTGGGCACGCCACCCGGGGAGAAGGAGCGGGTCATGGGCGCCATCACCACGCGGGTCGGCAGCTCCAGGGCGCCGAGGCGGAAGGGGGCGAACAGGGCGTCTACGGATGCGGTCATCGGGGTCTCCTGATTCCGGCCAAGTGACCGGTCGTCTCGTTAATGGGCTTTTTAGGGGGTCACACCCGCAGCAGGCGCTGCAGGCGGGTCATGAAATCGAACAGCGGCCGGGCGCCGGCACCGACCTTGAGGCGGGTGAGCACGCCCTGCCAGGCGTTGGCGATGAAGCCGGCAAGGTTGGCGCAGTCTTCATCGGCCGGGAGCTCGCCGGCACGCTGGGCCTCTTCCAGGCAAGCCTGGAGGATGTCCGCCGAGCGCTGCAGGATGGCGTCCACCTGGGCGCCGATGGCCGGCGACAGTTCGGCCATCTCGAAGCTCAGGCTGCCGATGAAGCAGTGGTATTCCAGCTTCTCGTGGCGGGTGAAGTGGCTGACCAGTTCACCGTAGTAGTCGAGCACCCGCTGGCACGGGCTCTTCGCCGGGTCGGACAGGGCCTGGGCATAGCGCTCGAGGCGCGGCGAGTAGAGGTAGTCCAGGGCCTGGAGGGCGAAGTCTTCCTTGCTGGCGAAGTAGTGGTAGAACGAGCCCTTGGGGATGCCGGCGGCCTGGACGATCTCCTGCACGCCGGTGCCGTGGTAGCCGGCACGGGTCATCACCTGGGTGCCCTTGGCGAGGATGAGGTCACGCTTGTCGAGTCGGATGCTGTTCATGGCGGCGAGCATATGACCGGTCGTCTCGCTCGGCACAGCACTATTGATCAGGGTGATTTTGGATCAGAAAGCCCGCGCGGCTTACTCCGAGGTAATGGCCTGCGCGGGGGTAACCCGTGCACCTTGCAGGGGCGACTTCAGTCGCCAGGCAGCCCGCAGGGCTGCAACTGGCCTCAGCAGGGCCCCGCATGGTGGATGGGAAGAGGGGAAAGAAGCGTCAGCCCAGCGCTTTCTCGATGGCCGCCACCAGGGCGGGGTCTTCGGGGGTGGTGCGGGGCGAGAAGCGGGCGAGCACGCGGCCGTCCTTGCCCACCAGGAACTTCTCGAAGTTCCAGGTGATGTCGCCGGGGAACTCGGCCCCTTCACCGGCCAGCAGGCGGTAGAGCGGGTGACGGCTGGCGCCGTTGACGTCCATCTTGCTGCCGAGCGGGAAGGTCACGCCGTAGTTCAGGGTGCAGAACTCGCGGATCTCGTCCTCACTGCCCGGCTCCTGGGCGGCGAACTGGTTGCAGGGGACACCCAGTACGCTGAAGCCCCGGTCCTGGAACTGCTGGTGCAGTTTCTCCAGCCCGGCGTACTGCGGCGTCAGGCCACAGCGAGAAGCAACGTTGACCACCAGCACCACCTTCCCCTTGTAGGGAGCAAGCGGCAGTTCCTGGCCGTCGAGGGCACGCAGCTTGAGGTCGTGGAAGGCACTCATCTCACAGACTCCTGGATCGACGCGGGTTTGCACGAGAGACGAAAAAGGCGCCCGAGGGCGCCTTTCCGGTGAACTTGAGCTTAGCAGCCGATCCGCGTCGCCGCGCGCCGCAGATCGCCTGTCATCACTCAGTGGTGGTGACCACCTTCGCCGTGGATGTGACCGTGGGCGATCTCTTCGGCGTTGGCTTCACGCACGTTGACCACCTTCACTTCGAAGTTCAGGCGCTGGCCGGCCAGCGGGTGGTTGCCGTCGACGGTCACGTCGTCGCCGTCGATGTCGCGGATGGTGACGATCTGCATGCCGCCGTCCGGAGCGGAGGCGTGGAACTGCATGCCGACTTCCAGCTCGTCCACGCCTTCGAACATGGCGCGGCTCAGGGTGGCGACCAGCTCGGCGCTGTATTCGCCGTAGGCGTCTTCGGGCTCGATGGCCACTTTCACTTCGTCGCCGGCCTGCTTGCCTTCGAGGGCACGCTCCAGGCCGACGATGATGTTGCCCGCACCGTGCAGGTAGACCAGCGGCGCGCCGCCACGGGAGCTGTCGATCACCTCACCGGCGTCGTTGGTCAGGGTATAGTCGATGGAGACTGCCTTGTTGGCGGCGATCAGCATGGTGCGAGACCTTTTGGATAAGAGTGGAAAGGTGGCAAGTCTAACTGCCAAACCGGCCGATGGCGACCCGCCGATTGACGGACGGGGCTCGCGTTTGCTGGGTTTCCGCCAGGACGAGGACGGCCACTGGGTGGCCCTGCTTTCCTGCGGGCACACCCAGCATCTGCGCCATCAGCCGCCGTGGCAGTCGCGGGCCTGGGTCCTCGACCCACGGCAGCGCGAGGCGCACCTCGGCCAGCCCTTTGCCTGTGGCTGGTGCGCCAGGGAGCAGGACACCGAGGACAAGGACTAACCGACAAGGAGGCGAGATGCCCGCACGCAATATCCTGGTGATCAACTGTGGCAGTGCGTCGATCAAGTTCGCCTTGGTCAGCGAGGCCCATTCACAGTTCCCCCTGCGCGGCATCGCCGACCGCCTGGGCACGCCGGAGGCCGAGCTGCGCTGGCAGCGCGGCGGCGAGAAGGACAGCCTGATGCTGCCCAACGGCGACTACCGCGCCGCCCTCGCCCAGTTGCTGCCACTGGTGCAGGCCGTCACCGGCGGCAAGCTCCACGGCATCGGTCACCGCGTGGTGCACGGTGGCGAGCGCTTCACCTCGGCGCGGCGGCTGGATGCCGACGTGCTCGCCACCATCCGCGCCATCTCGCCCCTGGCGCCGCTGCACAACCCGGCGGCACTGCAGGGGATCGAAGCCGCCATGAGCGTCTACCCGCAACTGCCCCAGGTGGCGGTGTTCGACACCGCCTACCACCAGAGCCTGCCCGAACACGCCTACCGCTACGCCCTGCCCGAGTCGCTCTATCGCGACCACGGCGTGCGCCGCTACGGCTTCCACGGCACCAGCCACCGCTACGTCAGCCACCGCGCGGCGGAGATCGCCGGGCTGTCCATCGGCGACAGCAGCTGGCTGTCGGCGCACCTGGGCAACGGCTGCTCCACCTGCGCCATCGTCAACGGCCAGAGTCGCGACACCAGCATGGGCCTGACGCCCCTGGAGGGCACGGTGATGGGGACCCGCAGCGGCGACATCGACCCCAACCTGCACAGCCACCTGGCCCGCACCCTGGGCTGGAGCCTGGACGAAGTGACCCGTGTGCTGAACCACGAGAGCGGCCTCAAGGGCCTCTCCGGGCTTTCCAACGACATGCGCACCCTGGAGCAGGCCCGCAGCCAGGGCCACCCCGGCGCCACCCTGGCCATCGAGGTGTTCTGCTACCGCCTGGCCAAGAGCCTGGCGGCCATGAGCTGCGCCCTGCCCCAGCTGGACGGGCTGATCTTCACCGGCGGCATCGGCGAGAACTCGCCGCTGATCCGCAGCAAGACCGTGGCCCACCTGCAACTGCTGGACTTGGCCATCGACCAGGAGGCCAATGCCCGCTGCGTGCAGGGCATCGCCGGCCCCATCCACCGCTACGGACGGACCCGCATCCTCGTCGTCCCCACCAACGAGGAGCGGCAGATCGCCCTCGACACCCTCGCCCTGCTCAACTGAGGCGCCCCATGCATACCTTCTTCATCGCCCCCACCGGCTTCGGTGTCGGCCTGACCTCCATCAGCCTCGGCCTGGTCCGCGCCCTGGAACTGGCCGGCCTCAAGGTCGGCTTCTACAAACCCATCGCCCAGCCCCACCCCGGCGACCTCGGCCCGGAACGCTCCAGCGAGCTCATCGCCCGCACCCACGGCCTGACCCCGCCCAAAGCGATGGAACTGGCCCAGGTCGAACGCCTGCTCGGCGACGGCCAGCTGGACGAGCTGCTGGAAGAAATCGTCGGCCGCTACCAGCAGGTGGCCGAGGACCGCGACGTGGTTATCGTCGAAGGCATGGTGCCGACCCGCCACGCCAGCTACGCGGCGCGGGTCAACGCCCACCTGGCGCGCAGCCTGGACGCCGAGGTGATCCTGGTCTCCGCGCCGGAGGACGAGACAGTCACCGAGCTGGCCGACCGCCTGGAGATCCAGGCCCAGCTCTTCGGCGGCCCGGATGATCCCAAGGTGCTCGGCGTGATCCTCAACAAGGTGCGCGACGACACCCTCGGCCCGCAGCTGCAGGACAACACCGCCCTGCTGCGCGCCAAGCACTTCCGCCTGCTCGGCTGCATCCCCTGGGAAGAGGAGCTGAACGCCCCGCGCACCCGCGACGTGGCCGACCTGCTGGGCGCACGGGTGATCAACGCCGGCGACTACGACCAGCGCCGGGTGCAGAAGATCATCCTCTGCGCGCGCACCGTGCCCAACACGGTGCCGCTGCTCAAACCCGGCGTGCTGGTGGTGACCCCGGGCGACCGCGACGACATCATCCTCGCCGCCAGCCTCGCCGCCATGAACGGCGTGCCCCTGGCCGGCCTGCTGCTGTGCAGCGACTTCCCGCCCGACCCGCGCATCATGGAGCTGTGCCAGGGCGCGCTGCAGGGCGGCCTGCCGGTGCTCAGCGTGGCCAGCGGCACCTATGGCACCGCCACCGACCTCAACCGCATGAACCGCGAGATCCCGGTGGATGACCGCGAACGTGCGGAGAAGGTCACCGAGTTCATCGCCCGCTTCCTCGACCACGACTGGCTGCGCGAGCGCTGCGGCACCCCGCGCGTGCCGCACCTGTCGCCACCGGCGTTCCGCCACCAGCTGGTCAAGCGCGCCCAGCAGGCGGGCAAGCGCATCGTCCTGCCGGAAGGGGCCGAACCGCGCACCGTGCAGGCCGCCGCCATCTGCCAGGCGCGCGGCATCGCCCGCTGCGTGCTGCTGGCCAAGCCCGAGGACGTGCAGGCCGTGGCCCGCGCCCTGGGCATCGTGCTGCCCGAAGGGCTGGAGGTGCTCGACCCGGACCTGGTGCGCCCGCGCTACGTAGAGCCCATGGTGACCCTGCGCCAGGGCAAGGGCCTGAACGCACCAATGGCCGCCGCGCAACTGGAAGACAATGTGGTGCTGGGCACCATGATGCTGGCCCTGGACGAGGTGGACGGCCTGGTGTCCGGCGCCGTGCACACCACCGCCAACACCATCCGCCCGGCCCTGCAGCTGATCAAGACCGCCCCCGGCTACAAGCTGGTGTCCTCGGTGTTCTTCATGCTCCTGCCGGAACAGGTGGTGGTCTACGGCGACTGCGCGGTGAACCCCGACCCCAGCGCCGAGGAGCTGGCCGAGATCGCCGTGCAGAGCGCTGCCTCCGCCGCCGCCTTCGGCATCGACCCGCGGGTGGCGATGATCAGCTACTCCACCGGCGACTCCGGCACCGGTGAGGACGTCGAGAAGGTGCGCGAGGCGACCCGCCTGGCCAAGGCCGCCCGGCCCGACCTGTCGATCGACGGCCCGTTGCAGTACGACGCCGCCGCCATCGACAGCGTCGGCCGGCAGAAGGCGCCGGGCAGCGCCGTGGCCGGGCGCGCCACGGTGTTCGTGTTCCCCGACCTGAACACCGGCAACACCACCTACAAGGCCGTACAGCGCAGCGCCCAGGTGGTCAGCGTCGGCCCCATGCTGCAGGGCCTGCGCAAGCCGGTGAACGACCTGTCCCGTGGGGCACTGGTGGACGACATCGTCTACACCATCGCCCTCACCGCCATCCAGGCCGCCACCGCCAGACCCGACGCCTAAGCCGCGTGCCCCCTCCCGCCGGGAGGGGGCCAGGCAGCGGAGAAACCGCCGCGACCGAATGGTCACCCTTCGCGCTTGCAGTCCAGTGAACAACCGTTAACCTTGGCCACCAACGGGCCGCCCACCGGCACGGCGTCCACCGAACAGGGCGGCACAGACTGCCCAGACACGAGGTTCCCATGCTCAGCTTCCTTCCCGCGCCCCTGCGCGGCGTCCTCGCCTCCCTGCTGCTCGCCCTCAACACCCTGTTCTGGTGCTGGCCGCTGTTCGCCATCACCCTGCTGCGGTTGCTGCTGCCGTTCCAGGCGGTGCGCCAGGCGCTGAACCCGCTGGTGAGCTTCATCCACGAGTCCTGGGTGAGCTGCAACAAGACCTGGATGAACCTGGTCCGCCACACCCGCTGGGACGTGCAGGGCATGGAAGGGCTGGACTACCAGCACTCCTACCTGGTCACCAGCAACCACCAGAGCTGGGTGGACATCCTGGTGCTGCAGTACGTGTTCAACCGGCGCATCCGCCCGCTGAAGTTCTTCCTCAAGCAGGAGCTGATCTGGGTCCCCGTGATCGGCCTGTGCTGGTGGGCGCTGGATTTCCCCTTCATGAAGCGCTACTCCAAGGCCTACCTGGCCAAGCACCCGGAGAAGAAAGGCAAGGACCTGGAAACCACCCGCCGCACCTGCGACAAGTTCCGCCACAACCCGGTGGGCATCTTCAACTTCCTCGAAGGCACCCGCTTCACCCCGGCCAAGCACGCCCAGCAGGCCTCGCCCTTCCGCTACCTGCTCAAGCCCAAGGCCGGCGGCGTGGCCTTCGTGCTGGACGCCATGGGCGATCAACTGGAGGCGCTGCTGAACATCACCATCCACTACCCCGGCGGCAACCCGAGCTTCTGGGCGCTGATGGCCGGCCAGGTCGGTGAGGTGGTGGTGCGCATCGAGGCGCTGCCGATCCCCGCCGGCTTCCTCGGCCGCAGCTACGACCAGGACGAGGCCTACCGCAAGGACTTCCAGCTCTGGGTCAACCAGCTGTGGGAACGCAAGGACGCCGAGCTGGCGGCGTTGCACCAGAGCCACCCGCCCCGTTCCTGACCCCCAGGACGCAGAAGCCCGCCAATCGGCGGGCTTCGTCATTCAGGAGCCAGCAGCCTCAGTCGCCCAGCACCTCGTTCACCTGCAGCAGCGGCGCGATGCTGGTGTAGCGCGGGATGTCGTCGTTGATGGCCTGGCCATGCTTGCGCAGGGTCGCCTGTAGGGTGTCGATGGAGCGGATCCAGATGTGCGCGGTACACACGAACGGCGCCGCCGAACCGTCTCCGGAGGCCAGGCCCTTCTGGACCTCCACCTTGACCAGGTTGTCCCCCAGCAGCTCGCGCACCAGGGGGATGTGCTTCTCCAGGTAGTAGGTGAAATCGAAGGTGCCCCCCTCGTTGTTGGGGTAGGCGACGAACAGGCAATACATAGGATGCTCCTTGCGAATGCGGCGACCTCACGCGCCGTCGGCGCAAGTGTAGGCCGCCTTCGCCGGCTTTACCGCGCGGCGTCGAACGCCTGCCAGTCGAGCTGCAGCGGGAATTCGCTCGCCTTGGCCACCGGCAGGCCGGGCGCCACCAGGAAGCCCTGCATCACCGAGCAGCCGTGCTCGATCAGCCAGTCGCGCTGTGCCGCCGTCTCCACCCCTTCGGCGATCACCTCCAGGCCCAGGTGGCGGCCCAGGTCGATGATGGTGGCGACCACCGCCGCATCACGGGGCGACTCCAGCATGTTGGCGATGAACAGCCGGTCGATCTTCAGGGTGTCCAGCTCGAAGTGGCGCAGGTACGCCAGCGAGGAGTAGCCGGTGCCGAAGTCGTCGATGGCCACCCGCACCCCCAGTTCGCGCAACTGGCGCAGCTGCTCGCGGGTGATGTCCAGGTCCTGCATCAACGCGCTCTCGGTCACCTCCACCTCGATCTGCGAAGGACGCAGGCCGCGCTGCTCCAACGCCCGGCGCAGGTCCTCCACCAGGTGCGGCATGCCGAACTGCACCGGACTGACGTTGAGGCTGATGACCAGGTCCTCGCCGAAGCGCTCGCGCCACTTCAGCCCCTGGCCGACCCCCTGCTGGAAGATCCAGTCCCCCAGGCGGTTGATCAGCCGGGTCTCCTCCAGCAGCGGGATGAACACATTGGGCGCAACCGTTCCGGCCACCCGGTGCTCCCAGCGCAACAGGGCCTCGAAGCCGCGCAGGCGCCCGGTGGCGAGGTACACCTGGGGCTGGTAGACCAGCACGAAGTCGTCCTGCTCGATGGCGTTGCGCAGGCTCTCCTCCAGCATCAGCCGCGAGCGCGCGCGGCCATTCATCTCCGGCGAGAAGAAGCGGTACTGCTGGCGTCCGGCGCGCTTGGCCTCGTACATGGCGATGTCGGCGGCGCGCAGCAGGCCGTCCACCGTCTGCCCGCACTCGGGGAAGCAGGCGATGCCCACGCTGGCACCGAGGGTGACGTCGATGCCGTCCACCCGGTAGCGCACCGAAACCAGCTCGATGAGCTTCTCCGCCACCCGGGCCGCATCTTCCGGGTGGTCGAGGGAGTCGATCAGCGCGGTGAACTCGTCGCCCCCCATGCGCGCGAGGATGTCGTAGGGGCGCATGCAGGTCTTCAGTTGCTCGCCCACGCGGCGCAGCACCTGGTCACCGGCGTCGTGGCCGAGGGAGTCGTTGATGCGCTTGAAGCCGTCCAGGTCCAGGTACAGCACCGCCATGCGCTTGCCGTTGCGCTCCACCCGCGCCAGGGCCGACTCCAGCGCCTGGTAGAAGCCGCGCCGGTTGAGCAGCCCGGTGAGCGAGTCGGTGATGGCCTGGGCCTCCAGCTGGGCGTGCAGCTGGCGCACCGCCGACATGTCGAGGCCGATCACCACCATCGAGCGCTGGGCCCTGGGCAACGGCGCGCAGGACAGCGCCACCGGCAGGCTGCCGCCGGCCTGGGTCTTCAGCGCGGCGTCGTGCAGGCGGTAGGGTTCGCCGCGCTTCCAGTGCCGATAGAAGTCCGACAGGCGCCAGTCCCCGGCGTACTCGGGGGCGGCGATCAGGCTGAGGAACTCGCGACCCTCCAGATCGCTGACGGTGCCCTGGAGCATCAGCGCCATGGCCGGGTTGGCGAAGCTGATCACCCCGTCCTCACCCACCACCAGGATGCCCTCGGCGGCGTTCTCCAGCACCGAGGCGTTGAACGCCCGGGCGCTGTCCAGTTGCTGGGTGAGCTGCAGCAGGTCGCGGCGGTTGCGCTCGTGGTCCAGCAGCGCCTGCACCTTGTGGCGCAGCACCTGCGGGTCGAACGGCTTGAGGATGAAGTCCACCGCGCCGGTGGCGTAGCCGCGCAGCACCGCTTCCTGGGTGTGGGCGATGGCGGAGATGAAGATGATCGGCGTGTAGCGGGTGTGCGGGCTGCCACGCATCAGCCGGGCCACCTCGAAGCCATCCATGCCGGGCATCTGCACGTCCAGCAGTACCAGGCCCACCTGCTCCTCCAGCAGCACCTGCAGGGCCGCCTCGCCGGAGTCGACGGTGCGCACGTCCCAGGTGGAGTCGTCCAGCACCGCCTCCATGGCGGCGAGGTTCTCCGGGCGGTCGTCCACCACCAGGAGGATGCTCTCGGGGGCCTTGAGCTTAGGCAAGGGCTGCGTCATGGCGACCTCCCGCGGCTTCGAGCCAGCGTTCCAGCATGTCCAGCAGTTCCTGACGGTTCACCGGCTTGGCCAGGTAGTCGTCGGCACCGGCGGTGATGCACTTTTCCCGGTCGCCCTTCATGGCGTGGGCCGTCAGGGCTATGACCGGGATGTGGCAAGCGTGTTCCTCTTTCAGCGTCCGTGTCGCGGTGTATCCGTCCATGTTGGGCATCGCCATGTCCATGAGAATCAGGTCGAAGGGTTCGCGCTGGAAACAGGCAATGGCCTCCATGCCATCGCGCGCCGGAGTGACCCGTAGGCCAGCTTCGTCCAGCACGGCAGTCAGGGCGTAGATGTTGCGCACGTCGTCGTCCACCAGCAGCACCCGCGCGCCCTCCAGGGCGGAATGCCCATGGGTTGCCGGCTGCGTGTGCAGGCTGTCGAGAAAGCCCTGCACCGCCTCGCCAAGGGCGGCCGGGTCGGTGGCGGACTTGGGCACCAGCGTCGCCGAGTAGCGCCGCAGACGCTGCAGGTGCTGCTGGCCGACATCGAGCCCGGTGTTCACCACCACGCGCACGTCCCGCAGGGAGCGGCGGGCATCCAGCCGGTCGAGCAGCTCGAAGCCATCCAGATCCGGCAGGTTCAGGTCGACCACTATGGCTACGAAACTGTTCGCCTCGTAAGCGACGATGGCCTGCTCCGCAGTGCCCACCGCCACCACCTCGAAGCCCAGTTGCTGCAGATGCTCGCGGTAGTGGTCGCGCTCCACCTCCACGTCTTCCACCAGCAGTATCCGGTGGCCTTGCGCGTCGGGCTCGCCAAGCCCGCCGAACACCTGTTCCAGCTCGGTGCGACCAATGGGCTTGACCAGGTAGCGGGTGTCGCTGTCGTTCCAGTCCGGCGGCTGCGGCACGCAGGAGATGATGTGCACCGGCGTGCCCCGGTGATTGGGCAGCCCGCGCAGGCGCCGGTAGATCTGCCAACCGCTGAGGTCGGGCAGGAGGATGTCGAGGATGATCGCCGCATAGCGCTCCTCCTGCAGCAGCGCCACTGCCTGGCGACCGTTGCTGCACAGCACCGTGGAGAAACCATGGCCCTGGGCCGCTTCGGCGATCACCGCAGCGAAGCCGGCATCGTCCTCGACGATCAGCACCGGCGGCCCCTCGCCGCTGCGCAACGGCTCGGTCAGCTCCACCTCCGGCTCCAGCGACCCCACGGCCACCGGCAGGCAGACCGTGAAGCAGGCGCCTTCGCCCAGGCGGCTGCGCAGGCTGATCTGCCCGTCCAGGGCGAGCACCAGTTGGCGGGTGATGGCCAGCCCCAGGCCGGTGCCCCCGAAGCGCCGGCTGGTGGATCCGTCGATCTGCTGGAAGGCCTGGAAGACCCGCTCGTGCTGCTCGGGGTCGATGCCGATGCCGGTGTCGCGCACGCTGAAGCGCAGCATCTCGCGGCCGGGGCCGAGGTCCTGGGCGTCCACCGACACGGACAGTTCCACCTCGCCCTGGTCGGTGAACTTGAGGGCGTTGGACAACAGGTTGCGCAGGATCTGGTGCAGGCGCACCCGGTCGCTGTGGATGACCCGAGGCACGCCCGGGTCGACCCGGCTCACCAGCTGCAAGCCCTTCAGCTCGGCCATCGGCCGCAGGCTGGCATCCAGTTCCACCAGCATGTCCTGGACGTTGAGCGGCTCCAGCTTGAGCTGCATGCGCCCGGCTTCCACCTTGGCCAGGTCGAGCACGTCGTTGATCAGTTGCAGCAGGTCGCTGCCGGCCCGGTGGATGATGTCGGCATGGCGCGACTGCTTGTCGGTGAGGTTGCCAGCGGCGTTCTGGCGCAGCTGGTCACTGAGGATGAGGATGCTGTTGAGCGGCGTGCGCAGCTCGTGGGACATGTTGGCGAGGAACTCGGACTTGTAGCGGTTGGCGAGCATCAGTTGCTCGGCCTGCTCCCGCAGGCGCTGCTCGGCGACACGGCGCTCGGTGATGTCGATCACCACGGCCTGGACCCAGGTCTCGCTGTCGCTGCGGATCGGCGAAAGGCCCACCTCCAGCGGGATCATGTGGCCGTCCCTGTGCTGGCCGAACAGCTCGCGGTTACCGCCCATTCGCCGGGGTTCGGGTTTGGCCTGGAAGCCCTGGCGCAGGCCCACGTGGGCCTCGCGCAGGGCCACCGGCAGCAGGCGCTCGACCCGCTCGCCCAGCAGCTCCTGGCGGCTGTAGCCGAACATCTGCTCCACCTGGCGGTTGACCATGGCGATACGCCCGCCGGTGTCCACCAACAGGATGGCGTTGGGCGAAGCCTCGACCACCAGCCGGAAGCGCTCCTCGGCACTGCGACGGGCCTGCAGGTCGAGCAGGTTGATCAGGTAGCGGGGGCCATCGGCGCGGTCGATACGGGTCAGGCGCAGGGCCACCGGTGTGCGCCGGCCGTCGTCACAGCGCGCCTCGTACTCGCTGATCGACGCGTGCTCGCTCTCGAAAGCCAGGGCCTCCAGCCCGCTGGCACCCGGCAGGAAGCGCAGGGCGTGCTGCCCCACCAGCCACTCGGAGTCGCAACCCAGCAACTCCCCGGCGCTGTCGTTGGCCAGCTCGATGCGCCCGTCGCCTTCGCACAGCAGCGTGGCCACCGGCAACCGCGCCACCAGGGCGCGCAGGTGTGCTTCACGCTCCTGCAGCAGGGCGGCGGACTTGCTGCTGGCCAGCAGTTCGCGCTCGCGCAGGTACAGGTAAGCCCCGACCAGCAGGGACAGCAGCAGAGCGGCCGACAACCCGGCAACCAGGGTGAAGCGCAGTCCGCCATCACTTTGCAGGCTGGCGTAGGCCGCTGTGCCAGTGACCTGCAACTGCCAGTCGCGGCCGAACAGGCGCAGCTCCCGGCGGTCCTGATAGGGCGCAGGCTCGGCAGCGTCGGGCGGGTCCAGCAGGGGTTGGTCGGGGTACTGGAGGTCCGCCAGCTCGATGTCGAACAGCCGGGCCTGCGCCCCGAGGATACCGGCCATCAGGTCCTGGACGCGGAAGGCGCCGTAGACGGTGCCGATGAACGCTTCGCGGCGCTCGGTTGCGGTGGCCGGTGCATCGCGGCCATACACCGGCATGAACAGCACCAGCCCCTTGAGGGGCGAGTTGTCCTCGTCCTGGCGCAGGACGATGGGCCCGGTCAGCCGGGCCTCGCCGCTGTCGATCGCGGCCTGCACGGCCTGCAGGCGCATCGGCTCACTGAGCATGTCGAAGCCCAGGGCGCGCTTGTTCCGCCAGTCCAGCGGGCTGATGTAGGTGATGACCAGGTAATGCTCGCGCTCGCCGGGGGGAAACAGACGGACTTCGGCACGAGCGCCCTCGTCGCCCGGCTGGGCCACGAGCTCAGCCGGCGCCAGGTAGCGGCTCCAGCCGAGGGCCTGGATGCCGGGGTAGCGGTCCTGCAACTGGAGCTGGTCCACGGCCCGCGCCCACTCGTCGGCGGACACCTCGTCGCTGCCGGCCAGCAGGCCGGACATGCCACGCAGCACCACCTCATAGGCGCGCATCCGGTCGCTGATGCGCTGGGCCACCTCGTCGACCGCCATGTCGAAGCGCTGCTGGTTCTCGGCCTCATAGCGAGCCCGCTGGGCCTGCCATTGCCAGACCACCAGGGCTCCCAGCGCTACCAGCAGGACCATCGCGGCCGCCACGGGCAGCCAGGGTTTCCTGTCGGGAATCCGAGGACGGTCGTCCATGCATGCTCCTGTCCTTGTGGCGACACGCAGGGGGAAAAAATCAGGGGGAGTCGCTGCTGATCAGCATTGATTCGCGGTCACCTGTCGGCAGTCTAGTCAGGATTCGGCGCACTAGCCCCGTGCCAGCAATGAGACGACGGACGGCAGGCAGCGGCCGACGGCACGCCGGAAAATGCCGCAGGAAAACCGGGGGAAAAGTCGCTCGGGAAGCGGACACTTCAGGCCCCGGCGGCGCCATCCCGGGCGGGTGCGCGAGGCCATGAAGTGGAGGCCTGGATCAGGCCCGGAGGGGGATCAGTACTGCTGGGGTGCCTGAGCACCGGGGATGGGGGTCAGCTTGATTTCCACCCGACGGTTCTGCGAGCGGCCGGCTTCGGTGGCGTTGCTGGCGACCGGCTGGTCCGGCCCCATGCCACGGGAAGACAACCGACCCGGTTCGACGCCCTGGGCCATCAGGTAGTTGGCCACGCTCTGGGCGCGCAGCTGGGACAGGTTGACGTTGTACTGGTGGCTGCCGGTGCTGTCGGTGTGGCCGACGATCTCGATGTTGTTCTGGTTGTATTGCTTGAACGATGAGGCGAGGTTGTTCAACGGGCCATAGAAGTTGCTGGCGATGTCCGCCGAGTTGGTGGCGAAGGTGATGTTGCCGGGCATCACCAGGTTGATGCTGTCGCCCTGGCGCTGAACCTGTACGCCGGTGCCTTCCATGCTGCGACGCAGCTCCGCTTCCTGCTTGTCGACGTAGTAGCCGTAGCCTGCGCCCGCCGCACCGGCGACCGCGGCGCCGATCAGCGCGCCCTTGCCCCGGTTGTTGTGGCTGATGGCGGCACCGGCAACGGCACCGGCCAGGGCGCCCAGGCCGCCATAGGTGGCGGTCTTGCTCATGCCCTGGCGGGGCGCCTGGCCCTGGTTCTCATAGGGGTTCTGCGAAGCACAGCCTGACAAGGTGGCCACGGCAAGGGCCGCGACGATCAGGCGACGCGTGGTGAACATGGACTCTCTACTCCTGTGTGACAGGCAACCGGATGGACTGCCGTCAGATTAGAGCATGGCCCTTCGCGGAAATTCCGTAGCTCAGGCCCGGACGAACGGGTTTTCGCGCATTTCGTCGCCCAGCCGGGTGTCGGGGCCATGGCCGGTGACCACGGTGGCCTCTTCGTCCAGGGTGTAGAGCCGCCCCTTGATGGAGCGCTCGATGGTGGCGTAGTCACCGCCCCACAGGTCGGTGCGGCCGATGCCCCGGCGGAACAGCGTGTCGCCGGCGATCAGCAGCTTGGCCTCGGGGAACCAGAAGCTCATGGAGCCGGGGGTGTGTCCGGGCGTGTGCAGCGCCACGCCACAGCCACAGGCCAGCTCTTCGTCATCGGCCAGCCACTGGTCCGGGGCCGGCACCGGCTTGTAGGGCACGCCGAACATGCGGCATTGCATCTCCAGGTTGTCCCAGAGGAACTGGTCTTCCTTGTGCAGGTGCAGGGTGGCGCCGGTGGCCTTCTTCAGCTCGCCGGAAGCGAGGAAGTGATCCAGGTGCGCGTGGGTGTGGATGATGCTGACCAGCTTCAGGCCATGGGCCTCCAGGCGGGCGAGGATCTGCTCATGGTTGCCGCCCGGGTCGACGACGATGGCCTTCTTGCTGACAGGGTCGCCGATCAGGGTGCAGTTGCACTGCAAAGGGCCGACGGGGAAGGTTTCGCGGATCAGGGCGGTGGACGGGTTCATCGGGCATCTCCGGGGCGGCGCTCTGCGGCGCCTGGTGCGGGTCGATCAAGGGTCGGCACGATAATCGCTCGGCAGCCTGCCCGTCCATTTGCGGAAGGCGCGGCGGAAGTTGGAGGGGTCGCTGAACCCCAGCAGCGCGGCGATCTCGAACAGCGGCAGGTGGGTGGTGGTGAGGTACTGCAAGGCCAGGCCCTTGCGCACTTCGTCGAGCACCTGCTGGTAGCTGGTGCCCATGGCCGCCAGGTGCCGGCGCAGGCTGCGGCCGCTGGTGTGCAGAGCTCGGGCGGCGCTGTCCAGGTCGGGGAAGTCGCCGGGGCGGGTGAGCAGCAGGCGGCGCACGCGGGTCAGCAGGGCGTCCTGCACGTCGAGGGTGGCGAGGATGGCCTCGCACTGCTGCTCGCACATCTGCACCGTGGCCGGGTTGGCCAGGGACATGGGGCGGTCGAGGTAGTGCGTGGGCAGGGTCATCCAGTGGCAGGGCTGGTCGAAGGCCACCGGTGCGCCGAACACGGCTTCGTAGCGTTCGGCGTAGTCCGGCGCGGGGTGGGCGAAGCCCACCTGCAGCCCCAACAGCGGCTCGGCAACGAGAAAGCGGGCGATGGTGCAGAAGCTGGTCAACAGGCCCTCGCCGGCAAAGCGCCCCAGCGGCCCCATGGGGAAGGACTCGGTGGCCTCCAGCCGCAGGCAGTCGCCCTGCTCCACCAGCTCCAGCTCGTAGGCCAGGCCCAGCACCCGGTAGTACTTCATGGCGAACTGCAGCGCCCGCCCGAGGTTGGCACTGGAAAGCACCGCGTAACCGAGGATGCCGTGGGTGGAGACGTTCAGCCGCTGGCCCAGCACCAGGCCCAGGGCCGGCTCATTGCACTGCACCAGGGCAGCGGTGGCCAGCAGGTTGAAGTCGACGAAGGAGAGCCGCGCATTGGGGCTCTGCAGCACTTCCGGGCGCACGCGGGCCGCGCTGAACAGCGCCTCGCGGGTGACGCCCAGCTCTTCGGCAAGGCTCAGCAGGGCTTCGGCGTAGGCAACCGGAACGAGCTCGGCGGAGAAGGTCAGCGGCTGTTTCATGGGTTCTTCTTGTGGGTCGGCCGTGGCCAGATATGACCTGACGATTGGCAGAAGATAACCTTGTCCGACAAGACCCCGCAAGCGAGAGTGCGGACGTGGTTTGAACCGACTCAGGGAGTCCCCATGACCAGCACGACCCCAGAAGGATTGGTAATCCGCCCGCGTCACATGGATTTCGACCTGCCCAATCCGATGCCCCGCCACTGGCACAGCGGCGATGCCTTCAAGACCCACCTGTTCGACGCCATGTCGGTGCTCTTTCCCGATGGCGAGCGCTTCTTCATCGACTCGGTGCGGCACTTCCGCGACGAGATCACCGACCTGGTGCTGAAGGAGCAGATCCGTGGCTTCATCGGCCAGGAAGGCCACCACAGCCGCGAACACCTGGAATACAGCGCCCGACTGCGCGACCTGGGTTATGACGTGGGGCGCATCGAGCGCCGCGCCCAGGCACGCATCCGCTACACCCAGAAGAAGTTCTCGCCGCGCCGGCAACTGGCCGCCACGGCCGCCCTGGAGCACATCACCGCGATCATGGCGGACGGCCTGCTCAAGCACCCCGAGCACATTGCCGGCGCCCACCCGACCCTGGCCCGCCTGTGGCGCTGGCACGCCCTGGAGGAGACGGAGCACAAGGCGGTGGCCTTCGACGTCTACAACCAGGTCTGCGGCAGCCGCAAGCTGCTGCGCCGGGCGATGATCATGGGCACCTTCTTCTTCATGCTCGACACCCACCGCGGGCTGATCCACATGCTCAAGCGCGACGGCCTGCTGTGGAACTGGCGTGTCTGGCGCGATGGCCTGAGCTGGATGTGGGGCAAGAACGGCATGTTCCGACAGTTGATCCCGGCGTACATGGACTTCTTCAAGAAAGGCTTCCACCCCTGGATCCACGACAACCGGGACCTGATGTACAAGACCCGGGAAGAGTTCGACGGGCTGCCCGCAGCGGCCTGATCCACCAGCAGTGATACACAACGACCCTTCGGGGCCGTTGTCGTTTCCAGGTTCAGGCCCCGCAGGGTGGGCTTCAGCCCACCGCGTTTCTCCAGATGTTGCGGCACCGCCCCCGGCAGCCCCGAGCACAGGAGGGTGAAGCGGAAACGGGACAGTCGTTGAGAATTGCAAAGAGCGGTGGGCTGAAGCCCACCCTACGTCAGCGCGACGACAACTCCACGTACCTGACCGAAAACGCAGCTCCCGGGTGTTATCCACAGGCGGGAGCGGCGCTCGCTTGGTTGCTGTGCTCGGGCCTCAGCCCTGCAGGAACCGCAGTGCATCGGCGGCCGTCTGCTCGGGGATTTCCTCCATGGGGATGTGCCCCACGCCTGGGTAGGTGAGCACCTGGATGCCCGGTACGTCACGCTGCCAGAGCGGTACGTGCTTGGGCGAGATCCAGCGGTCGCGCTCGCCCCACATCAGCAGGGTGGGCGCCTGGAGGGCGGCGACGCGCTCGGGGGTGCCTGCCAGCTCGTCCTTGTTGACCTTCAGCAGCACGCGGAAGATCTCCATCATCGCGCGGCGGTTGCCGGGGCGGCGGGTCAGGTCGTAGTAGCGGTCCACCACGCCGGGCTTGATCCGCCCCGGCTCGCCGTAGACCTCCTTGATGCCCTGGGCGATCAGCGCGCGGGGCATCCACATCGGCATCGCCACGGTGGCGCCCGGCAGCGCAGCGGCGGCGATCATCCAGGGCACCTTGCGCATCGGGTAGCCGGCCGGGTCCACCAGCACCAGGCGGTTGACCCGGTGCGGCTGTGCCAGGGCGAAGTTCCAGGCGATGTAGCCGCCCAGGGAGTTGCCGGCGATGGAGGCCTTGTCCACCCGCAGGTGGTCCAGCAGCAGGCCGAGGATGCGCACCATGCGCTCGCCGGAGTAGTCACCGCTGCGCTTGGGGCCGGTCAGGCCGAAGCCGGGGACGTCGAAGCGGATGATCCGGTAGTGCGGCGCGAAGGCCTTCACCCAGCCATCCCAGGTGTGCAGCGAGGCGACCACGCCGTGGATCATCACCAGCGCCGGTTTGTCCCGGCTGCCTTCGTCGCGGTAGTGGACGTTGAAGCCGTCCAGTTCGATGTAGCGCGAGCCGGACTCGGCGTTGCCGTAGCGCGACTTGAGCCGGTCGAGCGGCAGCGAACCGAAGCCCAGGCGGGCAACGCCGACGGCCAGCGGGGGCATCATCGGCAGGCTGGTGGCGGTCATGGAAGGCACCTCGTGGTTGTTATTGTCGGTGCCTTATCAGAGCACGCCCCCACGGAGCCGGTGGCCCAGCCTAAGGTTGTGTCACGCCGGCCCGCCCTGGGGGCGCAGGGCGGCGATCAGCAGGTCGCCGAGCACCGCCGTGGCCTGCTCGATCTGCGCACGGGGCGCGGCGCTGGCGAGCAGGTCGAGGGAGGCGGCCTCCAGCGCCCAGATCAGCGCCCGCCCGGTGAGTGGCTCCAGGGCCGGCCCGCTGATCCGCAGGCGTTCGTCGAGCAGCGCCACCAGCGCTTCATGGGCCCGCCGGCGGTGGCTGGCAAGGGGCGAGCCGCTGCGCATGGCCTCCTCCTGCATCAGGCGGATGATCGGCCCGACGGCCAGGTGGTAGTCGAAGAAGCAGCGCACCATGGCGCGCAGCCAGGCCTCGTCGCTGCCGCTGGCCTCGCGCAGGGCGCGGAAGCGTTCCAGCAGCAGCACCACCGAGGTCTGGTAGATGCACGCCAGCACATCCATCTTGTTGGCGAAGTGCTTGTAGAAGGTGCGCCGCGACACCCGCGCCGCCTCCAGCAGGTCGTTCACCGTGGTGTCGTCAATGCCCTTGCGGGCGAACACCGGGATGGCCGCCAGCTGGATGTTGGTCTTCAGCAGGTGCCCCACCAGCGGACCGCCGCCCTCCCCTTGCTGGCGCGCCACGGCGCCGTAGCCGCCGAGGTCCTCGAACACCGCCAGAACGGCCCCACGCTCGCCCCCTTCCATCACGTCTCCTCACCGAACCAAGGCGCGGGTGACGGCGCCGCGCCGCCTCGCTACTCTTGGCGCGCCCCTTCCCGCCGGACCCGAATGCCGATGACGCTATCACGCCGCCTGCCCTGGCCGCTGGCCATCCTTTTGCTGGTGCTGTGCCTGCCGGCCGGTGCCGCCGACCTGTACTACCTGGGGCAGAAACTGCCGGACCTGCAGCGTCCCTGGGGCAGCCCGGAGTACCAGCAGCTGATCGAGGCCCTGGAGCGCATCGACAAGGCCCAGGCCAACGCCCTGCCCCGCCGCAGCGGCGAGTTCACCGGGCCGATCTACCAGCGCATGGTCAATGAAGAGAACTTCAAGCCGCAGCTGAACATCTACGCCCCGCTGGAGCTGCGCCAGAACGAGGCGCGGGAGGTGCTGTTCCGCCTCAAGGAGCTGATGCGCCTGTACTTCGACTTCAAGGCCCCGCAGCAACCCTACGGTGCCGAAGCCCTGGGGCTGATGAGCTATTCCCTGCGCCAGCAGGCGGTGCTGTTCTCCCTGACGGTGGAGTTCTGGATGACCCTCTCGGAGAGCGAGCAGACCAGCGCGATCCGCCTCCAGGGCCTGCAGGAGACCAAGGACGCCGCCGCCATGCTCACCTCCAGCGCGCTGGACTACCTGGGCCTGACCAAGCAGTTCAACCGCGAGGACCTGGTGCTCTACGGCGCCGAACTGGCCAAGCAACTGCCGGAGCTGTACATCCACCTGCGCAGCGAGGTGCGCGCTCAGTTGCTGGCACGGGTCGGCGAGCTGGCGGAGAAGCACCCCTACCCCGAGGTGCGCGCCAGCATGGGCAGCCTGCTGCCGGTGCTGGCCGGCATCCAGCAGGATGTGGAAAAACAGCTGGCACAGCCGCCGAAGACCAAGCCGGCGGCACCGGCCCTGGACCTCAGCGCGCCGCCGGCAACCTCAGCGCAATAAACCCAGGGCCTTGGCCCGGGCCACGGCCTGGGTACGCCGCTCGACCCCGAGCTTGCCGTTGATGTGGCGGGCGTGGGTCTTCACCGTGTGCAGCGAGATGAACAGCCGCTCGCTGATCTCCTGATTGGAACAGCCCTGTGCAATCAGCTGCAGCACCGCCAGCTCACGGGTGCTGAGCATTTCCCCACTGCCCAGCGACTCGCCAGGCGCATCGCCCGCCGAGTCACCGAGGTGTTCCAGCAGGGTCGCCTGGGGGCCATCCGGACGCACAGCGATCTGCTCACGCAGCCAGCCACCGCGCTGGGTCAGCAGTACGTGGAACGGCAGCAAGGCGCCGCCGGCCATGGCGTCGAACGCGCTGCCCAGGGCGAGTGACGCGTCACGCTCCTTGCCCATTTCCAGCAGCAGGTGCACCAGCGCGACTTGCGCGAACTGGGCCAACAACAGCGCACCGGCTTCCCGGGCGCGCAGTGCCAGGGCCCGCAGGCGACGTTCGGCCTCGGCGGCACGCCCCTCCACCCGGGCCAGGGCGGCCTGCTGCAATTCGACGTACATCGGCAACTGCGGGTGGAACTCCGGTGCGGCGGCCGGCTGCTCGCCGCCGTAGGTTTCCGACAGCCGCACCAGCCAGGCATTGGCCAGTTCCAGTTGCCCCTGGGCCAGCCACAGCTCGCACTTCACCAGGGTGGCCATGGCCAGGTAGTAGACCGGGGGAATGTCCCAGATGTGCATCAGCCGCTCGGCCTCGGCGAGCAGGGCGAAGGCGGCGGCGAAGCGGCCTTCGCGCCCTTCCAGGCTGGCCAGCACGGCGTAGCCGGTGAGCAGGCTGATGTCGCGACAGGCGCGGGCTTCGGCGATCCCGGCGAGCAGGCGGCTGCGCGCTGCCTCGGGCTGCAGGCGCTGGGCCAGCAGGTAGCCCTCGTACATCATCAGCCGTGCACGGGCGGCGTAGTGGCGCTGGGGTGACAGGTCGCGCAGGCAATCGAGGCCCAGTTGCACTTCCAGGTAGGCCCGGTGCACCTCGCCCCGGGCGTGCAGCAGGCGCGAGCGGTCGTAGTGGGCGACGGCTTCGAACAGCGGGTTGCCGATGCGCTGGGCCAGTTCCAGGGCATCCCGGTTCAGGCCCCGGGCGCGCCACAGGTCGCCGCGCACCACGGCGATGTTGGCCAGGGTCGACAGGCACAGCAGGCGCTGGCCGTAGCGCTCAGGGCTGAGGGTGGCGACCGCTTCGGCGCAGTGACGCTCGGCCAGGTCGATGTCGCCGCGTCCCCGGGCGATGACACCGCTCAGGGCGAGCCACTGGGACAGCAGGTTCTGCTGGGCCTGGGCGCTGGGCGCGGGCAGGAAGCGCGCCAGCTGTGCGCCCAGCTCCTCGGCGGCATCCAGCTGGCAGGCCAGGGCCAGCGCCAGGCTGTAGAGCATGATCAGCCGCGGGGTGCTGACCAGCAGGCTGTCGGGCAGGTCCATCTTCCAGCGCAGCAGCATGGCGATGTTCTGCTCCGCCAGCAGCTGCTCCTCGGAGAGGTTCTGCACCAGGCTGGCGGCCACGTCGGGCTGACCGGCGCGCAGGGCCTGTTCGATGGCCTCGTCCAGCAACCCCTGGGCGCTGAACCAGCGGCAGGCGCGCAGGTGCAGGCTGGCCTGGGGCAGGCTGCCGGCGCCGGTCGGCCGCGCCCGCAGCAGGTCGGAGAACAGGTGGTGGTAGCGGAACCAGCGGCCGTGCTCGTCCAGCGGGACGAGGAACACCTGGTTGGCCTGCAGCTGCTGGAGCAGCGCGGCGCTGTCGTGGCTGTCGCGCACGGCGTCGCAGAGTTCGGCACAGAAGCGGTCGAGGCAGGCGGTGTCATAAAGGAAGGCCTGGATGTCCGCCCCCTGCCGTTCGATCACCTCTTCCAGCAGGTAGTCGCGGATCAAGCCTTCGTCACCGTGGGGGCCACGGGCCAGGGCCTGGGTGTCGCCTTCGTCCTGGCTGGCCAGCAGCCACAGGCGCAGGCCGGCGGCCCAGCCTTCGCTGCGCGACAGCAGGTGTTCGAGGCCGGCGCCCTCCAGCTCGACGCCCTGGGCCTGGAGCAGTGCGGCGCTCTCCGCCTCGGTCAGGCGCAGGTCCTGCTCGTTGAGTTCCACCAGTTGCCGCGACAGGCGCAGGCGCGCCAGGTGCCAGTCCGGGCGCTGGCGGCTGGTCACCAGCAGCACCAGGCCGGCAGGCAGGTGGTTGAGGACGAACTGCAGGCAGCGGTCGAGCACGGCCCCCTGGGCCAGGTGGTAGTCATCCAGCACCAGCAGCACGGGCTGCCGGGGGTCGAGCCGGGCGGAGAGTTCGTCCAGCAGGCCGTCGATCCATTGCTCGAAGGCGAAGGGCTGGTGCCGCTGGCGCAGCTTCAGCAGGCCCATGGCCTCCTCGCCCAGACCGGGCAGGAGCTGGCGCAGGCCGTCGAGCAGGCGTTCGAGGAAGCGGCCGGGATCGTTGTCTCGGCGCCCGAGCCCGAGCCACAGGGTGCGCCAGGCCTCGGGCAACCCTTCGCAGAACTCGATGGCCAGGGAACTCTTGCCGAACCCGGCCGGGGCGCTGACCAGCAGCAGGCGGCCGGAAAGCCCGTCGACCAGGCGGTCACACAGACGGGGGCGGGACAGGTGTCCTGCCGGCAACGGGGGTCGGAAGAAGCGTTCGCCCACCACCGGCATGGCAGTGGGCGCGAAGGACCGCGAACTGGAAAGGTCTGTCATCACCCGGCTTCTAGTAATGGTTATGCCGCGGGGGCGTGGACGTGGTGGCAGCCTATCCCCTCGGCCGATTCATTTGAAGTACCCGGGGAAATCATGGACAAGAAAAAGCCGGCCCGAGGGCCGGCTTTTTTACAACGTCCTACAGGATCAGCGCACGCCTGCCTGACGCAGGGCAGCCGGGGTGTAGTCGCTCTCGGAAGCGCTGTAGTTGAAGTCGTAGGACTGTTTCTCCTCGTTCTTCATGCCCAGGGCCAGGTAGCGGCCGGAGAGCAGGTCGTACAGGGTTTCCACAGCGTACCAGGGCACTTGCTTGTCGTAGTAGTACTCGGCATGGGCCTCGGCGACGCGCCACAGGGTGCCACGGCCGTCGTAGTGGTCGATGGCAGCGGCTTGCCAGGTGTCTTCGTCGATGTAGAAGTCACGCTTGGCGTAGATGTGGCGCTCGCCCGGCTTCAGGGTGGCGACGACGTGCCACACGCGGTGCAGCTCGTAGCGAGCCAGGTCCTGGTTGATGTGGCCGGCCTTGATGATGTCGTCGTACTTCAGCTTCGGCGAGTCGAGGCGGTAGCTGTTGTAGGGGATGTAGATCTCCTTCTTGCCTTCCAGCTTCCAGTCGTAGCGGTCGGGCGCGCCGTTGTACATGTCGAAGTTGTCGGACGTACGCAGGCCGTCGGCAGCGGTACCCGGGCCGTCGTAGGACACCTGCGGTGCACGACGGACGCGGCGCTGGCCGGCGTTGTACAGCCACGCCAGGCGCGGCTCCTTCACCTGGTTGAGGGTCTCGTGCACCAGCAGCACGTTACCGGCCAGGCGCGAGGGCGCCGTCACGCGCTGCTTGAAGTAGAACAGCACGTTGCTGGGCTTGCTCGGGTCGTAGTCCTTCAGCTTGTCGCGGAAGGTGAACTCGTCCTGGAAGTACACCAGGCTGTAGGAGCCGTTGGGCTGCGGGGTGGCCTGGGTCACCAGGCGACGCACGCTGCCGCCCCGGTAGCGGGTGATGTGGTTCCAGATCGCTTCCAGGCCGTTCTGCGGGATCGGGAACGGGTTGGCGGTCTTGAAGTTCTCCAGGCCGTTACCGCCTTCCACCAGCTTGGTGGCGGACGCGTTGGCCTTGGCGGCGGCGATCACGTCAGCCGGCACGGTGGCCGAACGGTGGGAGGGGAACACCGGCATCTTGTAGGAGTCCGGGTAGCGCTTGAACATGGCGTACTGGCCGGGGGTCAGCTTGTCCTTGTACTGGTCCACGTTCTGCGCGGTGATGGTGAACAGCGGCTTCTCGCTGGCGAAGGGGTCGGCGAGGAAGCCCTTGTCGTCCACCGCACCGGCGTTCTGCGGCAGGCCGCCGGTCCACTCGGGGATGCTGCCATCGGCATTGCCGGCCTTCTCCGCGCCCAGCGGGGTCAGGCTGGTGCCCAGCTTGGCCGCCTCGTCGGCCGGCACCGCCGCCATGACGGCGGAGGCCAGCAGCGACAGCGCCAGGGCACCGGTTTGCAGAAGAGTCTTTGTTGTTTTCATGGTGAGTCCTTGTCTTCCGGAGCCGCTTAGAAGTTCATGCCGAAGCTGAGCGCGAGGAAGTCGCGGTCAGTCAGGGTGTTGTACTTGCCGCCGAAGAAGTCGGTGTAGCTGAGGCTGGCGGTGTAGGTGTTCTGGTACTCGGCGTCCAGGCCCAGGCTCACGGCCTTGGCGCCTTCGGTGAAGGAGCCGTTCGGACCATAGCCATGCACGTCGTGAGACCAGGCCACGTTGGGCTTCAGGTTGATACCGGCGAAAACGTCGTTGTAATCCCAGATGGCACGAGCGCGATAACCCCACGCAGTGCTGGTCACGAAACCATCGTTCTCGCAGTACTTGCTGACGTTGGCAGCACTGGTAGACCCCAGCGTGCTCACGTTCAGGCCTTGGCAGGCGGGATACGTGCCAGCGATACCCGGCGTGGTGACGGTGTAATTGCCAGGCAGCGGCCCGGGGCCGTATATCGGATCACGCCCATAACGGGCCTTGCTGGTGCTCTCCAGCCCACCTACGTGCACCACGCCTACTTCGCCAACAAGGGTCAGGCGCTCGGCACCCATTACCTGATCAAAGAAGTGGGTGAAGGTGGTCTGGAACTGGGTGATTTCCTTACGGCGGTAACCGTGCAGATCCTGTCCAGGAGCACCATTCAATACCGAGATGTTCTTGATGCCCGCAGCGGTGAAGGCGCCGCCGATGGTTGCCAGATCACCCAGTGGTTTGAGGCCGGCATAGAGCACGTCCGTGGAGTTGAGCTGCACAGGCGCATTGGGGCGATAGCTCAACTCGCCACTCCACGCTGTTCCCGTGGGTAGGGTGGTGGAGAAACTCAGACCGTAGAGACGAATGTCCTCAGGGTACTCCATGAAGTACTGGCTATTGCCTGCGACGGCAACAGGTGCCAGGGATGCCGGCATCCCCGCAAGCACAGCACTGCGGATCGCATTGAAAGCCGCCGGGCTGGCCCCCGTACCACTGAAGATCGGCGTACGGCTGTGGTAGTTCATGAAGTAGGCGCCAAACTCGGTATCCAAGGCATCCGAGAAGTAGCGGAATGCAGTGCCCCACTGGCCATCGTCACGCGCATCGCGGTCACCGCCACGAGGTACAACAATGCCTTCAGAAGTCTGCCTTACCCGATAGTTGGCCATCTGAGGACGCGCATTCACCCCAGCAGCAGCTAGGGGGTTATTGGAAAGTACAGCAAGATTGTTTGTGCAACCGTCTGCAACGATGTCCGGTTGCGCGAAGAACGTACCGCAGTTGTCGGTGACGGTTTGGTCCCATTCCAGTTGATAGAACGCCTCAACCGACAGGTTCTCGGTCAGGCTCTGGGACACATAGAACATGTTGACCGGAATCAGGCCCTCCTTCACTTCGGCGCCGGGACGGCGGAAGGCGGAAACGTCGATCGGGTTGATCGAGTTGATGCCGTTCTGGATGAAGGTGCTCTCACCCCAGCTCACCACCTGCTTGCCCAGGCGCACGGAGCCCGGCAGGTCGGCGATGTTGTAGTTGTGGTAGATGAAGGCGTCGAGGATCTGGCCGCCGGAGGACTGGGCGCCTTCCTTGCGGTTGCTGTCGTCGATGTCCTTGAACAGGCGACTCTCGTCCTTCAGTTCGAAGTCGTACCAGTACTTGCCACGAACAAAGACGCCGGTATCCCCATACTTCAGCTCCAGGTCGTGGATGCCCTTGAAGATCTTCGAAAAGGTCTCGCCCTTCTTGAAGTTCAGGTGCGAGTCGTCGGAGGTCTGCGACAGGCCGCGACCGCCATTGTTCACGCCGATCAGGTCCTTATCCGGGCTGGCCATGGACCAGCTGGCCCCCACGGACAGCGACGAGTCGAACTGCCCCTCGATCTCACCGATGTTGAAAGTCACGCCGAATGCCGGGGCGGCGAGGGTGGATGCGAGGCTGACGGCTACGGGCAGCCGCGCCAGTCGCCAGATGGGTTTTCTAGTTGTTGTCATCGACGCTACTCCATGTGTGTTTTTTGTTATGGAATGAGCGGACTATAGCCAGCGGGCTATACCGCTTGATCCCTCTAAAGTGTGATTTGCTGCCCTGCGTACGGCCCGACTCGCTCTGGCTCGCAGGTTTGGAGACTAGACCGAAGTAGCGATAGGTAAAGGCGGGGGGTGACGCGGCAAGAGGCCGCAATCACTGGGCCAAGCGTTTGCTTGGTGGCTGGGCCGGGCCTTTCGGCCCGACCCAAGGGTGGGTCAGAGGGCGGAGAGGAAAGCGCTGCCGGAGGCCTGCCATTGGGCGATGTCGGCGCGGATACGTTTCTTGTCCAGTTTGCCCACGCTGGTCTTGGGAATTTCAGTAACAACGGCGATCTGGCTGGGAATGGCCCACTTGTTGATGTGGCCCTGCTCCACGAAGGGCTTGAGGTGCTCCTTCAGTTCCTTCGCATCCAGGGTGCAGCCGTCGCGGACCACCAGCAGCGCGAACGGGCGCTCGCCCCACTGCGGATCGGGCACCCCGACCACCGCCACCTCGCGCACCGCCGGATGGCGGCTGACCAGGTCCTCCAGCTCCAGGGAGGAGATCCACTCGCCCCCGGTCTTGATCACGTCCTTGATGCGGTCACGGATGTCGATGAAGCCCATGCCGTCCAGGGTCGCCACGTCACCGGTGTGCAGCCAGCCGTGCTCCCACAACTCCTCGCTCTTCTGCGGCTCGTTGAAGTAGCCCTGGGTCAGCCAGGGGGCGCGCAGCACCAGCTCGCCCTGGGTCTCGCCATCCACCGGCAGCAGGTGGCCCTCGGCGTCCATGATGGCCGCCTCCACCAGCGGCACCGGCACACCGGCCTTGATGCGGTAGGTGGTGCGCTCGTCTTCGCTGCCAGCACGCAGTTCCTCGTTGAGGTGGGCAACGGAGATCAGCGGGCAGGTCTCGGACATGCCGTAGGCCGCCGTAAGCTGGATGCCCCGGGCCTTGGCAGCTTCGTACAGGGCGCGGTTCAGCGCGCTGCCACCGATGATCACCTTGAGCCCGCCGAAGTCATGGCCCTGGGCGCTCGGGGTGTTGAGCATCATCTGCAGAATGGTGGGCACGCAGTGGGAGAAGGTCACCTTCTCCTCGCGGATCAGCCGGCAGAGCATCTCCGGCTCGTAGCGCCCCGGGTAGACCTGCTTCACTCCCAGCATGGTGGCCACGTAGGGCACGCCCCAGGCGTGAACGTGGAACATCGGGGTGATGGGCATGTAGACGTCGTCGGTGCCCATCAGGCGGATGCTGTCCAGCGCGCCGATGGTGGAGGCCATGGACAGGGTGTGCAGTACCAGTTGCCGGTGGGTGAAGTACACCCCCTTCGGGTTGCCGGTGGTGCCGGTGGTATAGAAGGTGGTGGCGACGGAATCCTCGTCGAAATCCGGGAAGGCGTAGCGGGGGCTGGCGGCGGCCATCAGCGTCTCGTACTCGCCGACGAGGTTCGGCAGGTCGGCGCGCTTGTCGGCCGCGTCGGTCAGCAGCAGGGTCTTCTCCACCGTGGTCAGCTGGCCCTCGATGGCCTTGTAGATCGGCACGAACTCGCTGTTGACCAGCACGAAGCGGTCCTCCGCGTGGTTCATGGTGTAGAGGATCTGGTCAGGCGAGAGGCGGATGTTGATGGTGTGCAGCACCGCGCCGATCATCGGGATGGCGAACATGCACTCCAGGTAGCGGTGGCTGTCCCAGTCCATCACCGCCACGGTGTCGCCGGCCTTCACACCGGCCTCGGCCAGCACGTTGGCCAGGCGCGCCACGCGCTCGACGAAGGTGGCGTAGCTGTAGCGCACCTGGTCGCGGTAAACGATTTCCCGGGTCTTCTCGTAGCGGCTGCCGGAGAGCAGCAGACGCTTGATCAGCAAGGGGTAGGTGTAGGCGTTGTCGGCCGGTTTGATGACTCGGGTCTGCACCATGGGAAAGCACCTGCGTACAAAGGGGTTTCATGTAGTCATGCGCACTCTAGAGCCCTCCGTCGAGGCCTCAATCAGTCAAAAGAATGATTTGCCACGTGACCCTTTGGCCACTTCCGGTCACGAGATAGAATCGCCCCACCCGGCCGGTCGCGGCCTGTCTCCACAGAGGAATCAAGAAGATGTCCGAGATCGTAATCGTCAGCGGCGCCCGCACCCCCATGGGCGGTTTCCAGGGCAGCCTCGCCGGTGTGTCCGCCGTCGACCTGGGCGCCCTGGCCATCCGTGAAGCCGTGGCCCGCGCCGGTATCGACGCCGCCGACGTGCAGGAAGTGATCATGGGTTGCGTGCTGCCCGCCGGCCTCAAGCAGGGCCCGGCCCGCCAGGCGTCCCTGAACGCCGGCCTGCCCGCCGCCACCGGCTGCACCACCATCAACAAGCTCTGCGGCTCCGGCATGAAGGCCGTGATGCTGGCCCACGACCTGCTCAAGGCCGGCACCAACAGCGTCATGGTCGCCGGCGGCATGGAGAGCATGTCCAACGCCCCCTACGTGCTGGAGAAGGCCCGCACCGGCCTGCGCATGGGCCACGGCGAGATCAAGGACCACATGTTCCTCGACGGCCTGGAAGACGCCCGCACCGGTCGCCTGATGGGCTCCTTCGCCCAGGAGACCGCCGACACGTACAACATCACCCGCGAGGAGATGGACGCCTACGCCATCGAGTCCCTCAAGCGTGCCCAGGCCGCCATCGCCGAGGGTGCCCTCGCCGCCGAGATCGTCCCGGTCACCGTCACCACCCGCAAGGGCGAGACCCTGGTGAAGGACGACGAGCAGCCGCTGACCGCCAACCTCGACAAGATCCCGACCCTGCGCCCGGCCTTCCGCAAGGACGGCACCATCACCGCCGCCAACGCCAGCTCCATCTCCGACGGCGCCAGCGCCCTGGTGCTGATGACCGCCGAGGAAGCCCAGCGCCGTGGCCTCAAGCCCCTGGCGAAGATCGTCGGCCACGCCACCCAGAGCCAGGACCCGAGCGAATTCACCCTCGCCCCCATCGGCGCCATGACCAACCTGTTCAGGAAGACCGGCTGGAGCAAGGACGACGTGGACCTGTTCGAGATCAACGAAGCCTTCGCCATGGTCACCATGCTCGCCATGCGCGAGCACGGCCTCGACCACGCCAAGGTCAACGTCTACGGCGGCGCCTGCGCCCAGGGCCACCCGGTGGGCTCCACCGGCTCGCGCATCATCCTCACCCTGATCAACGCCCTGCGTAACAAGGGCGGCAAGCGCGGCGTCGCCTCGCTGTGCATCGGCGGCGGCGAAGCCACTGCCGTGGCGGTGGAACTGCTGTAACCCGCCCGCGCGGCCAACCAAAAGGGGCTCCCGGACCAACGTCCGGGAGCCCCTTTTCATTCCGCCCGGGCGCGCCTCAGGCGGGCACCGCCCTGGGCGCGTGGGCCGGCGTCCTCGGGAAGACCAGCGCCGCCGCGAAGGTCAGCGCACCGAACACCGCCAGCACCAGGTACAGCCCCACCAGCCCATGGCGCGGTTCGATGAAGGCGATCATCGGGATGGCCGCCGCACTGGCGCCGAAGGACAGGAAGTAGCGCAACGCGAAGACCCGCGCCTGCCACTGCGGCGCGACGAAGTTCGCCACCATCGCATCGTTCACCGTCACCTGGCCGAACACCGCGAACATGAAGGCGGCGCCCAGGGCGATCACCGCCCAGCCATCGGCATAGGCCATGGCCACCAGCAACGGCCCCTGGCAGAGGGTCATCACCACGAACGGCAGCTTCAGGCTGTAGCGATCCAGCACACGGCCCATCAGCAACTGCGCCACGGCACCGAAGGCGTAGGCGATGCTGACGACGATGCCGAGGCTTTCCGGCGAGGCGAACAGGTCCACCAGACGCTCCTGGAACAGCTTCGGGTAGGTCATGGTCGAGGCGTTGAAGATCACCCCGCCGGTGGCCGTCACCAACGCCAGCACACCGAACACCAGGCGCATCGACACCTGCCCCGCCCCGCCACCCCGATGAGTGCCGGCCGCTGCGACGGGAGACGCCTCGTCACGCACGCAGAGGGCGAACCACACGCCAATGGCCACCGACAGAGCGCCCGGCAGGATGAACGCCGCGCGCCAGCCGAAATGAGCGGTGAGAAAGCCCGTGACCAGCGCCGAGAACGCCACGCCCAGGTTGCCCCACATGCCGTTGATGCCGATCTCGCGACCGCGGTTCTGCGCATGGGCCACCAGCATCGCTGTGCCCACCGGGTGGTAGATGGCGGCGAACACGCCCATCAGCGTCAGCCCCAGCACCAGCATCGGCGTACTGCGGCTCAGCCCGGTGAAGATCGCCGCGCCGCCGATGCCGAGAAAGAACACCAGCATCATGTGGCGGCGGCTCCATTTATCCCCCAGCCAGCCGGCCGGTAGCGAGCAGGCCCCGAAGGCGATGAAGCCGCCGAGGGACAGCCCGATCAGTTCGGCGTACGACAGCTCGAAGGTGGCGGTCATGCCCAGCACGGCGGCGGGGAAGATGAGCATGAACATGTGGTCGATGATGTGGGCGGCGTTGATGAAGCGGATGACGGTACGCGGTCGGTTCATGGCAGTTTCGCTGCTGTTTGGTTGTTGTGGACCGCCATGCTAGGTTGGCCGCCCAGCAACGTTCTGCCAAAAAGATCATCGGAACAGCCATGTTCATCGACCATCTGCCCCAGGGCCGGATCGGCGCCGTCGCCCTCGACTACCCCGACGGCGCCCATGTCGACCTGCACCTGCACAACCAGGCGCAATTCCTCTACGCGGCGCAGGGGCTGATGCGCCTGGTCACCGAGGCCGGCGCCTGGGTCATCCCGCCGACCCGCGCGGTGTGGATCCCACCGGGTATCGAGCACCAGATCTTCATGTCCGGGCAGGTGCAGATGCGCACCCTGTTCATCGCCGCCGACGCCGCACCACCGAACCTCGATGCCTGCTGCGTGCTGGCGGTACCGCCGCTGCTGCGCGAACTGATCCTGCGCCTGGTGGCGCTGGAGGCCGGGGATACCGATGACGAACACCGCAGCCTGGTGCAGCGTCTGATCCTCCACGAGATCGCCGCCCTGGAGCGCATGCCCCTGCACCTGCCGATGCCCCAGGACCGACGCCTGCAAGCCATCTGCCTGGCCCTGCTGGAAACCCCGGAGAGCACCCGCACCCTCGACGACTGGAGCCTGGAGGTGGGCGCCAGCACCCGCACCCTGAGCCGGCTGTTCGCCCAGGAGCTGGGCATGAGCTTCAACGACTGGCGCCAGCAGCTGCGTCTCACCGAAGCCCTGCCGCGCCTGCTGGCCGGGCACAGCGTGCAGCAGGTCGCCCATGACCTCGGCTACGGCAGCGGCCGCGCCTTCAGCGCCATGTTCCGCCGCCTGCTGGGGGAAAACCCGAGGGAGTACGTGGCCAGCCTGGGGTTGCTGGCGACGCTGGAGAAAGGCTGATGTGCCAGATACCGCCTGGTGGGGCGCAGGTGGCAGTGATGCGGTCCGCCGAGCTCACCGCATCCAACGGGATGCACATCACGGCTCCGTAGGATGGGCTGAGCTACGCGAAGCCCATCATTGCGAGGTGGAGCGCTTACTTCATCGAGGTGAACGCCAGCTTGATCCCCAGGCCCACCAGCACGGCGCCCATCAGGCGGTCGAACCAGTGGCCCAGGCGGGCAAAGCCGCTGCGCACACGCTCCTGGCTGAACAGCATCGCCACCAGGCAGAACCACACGGCAGTGGCACAGGCCAGGTAGAGGCCGTAGCCGGCCTGCACCGTCAGCGGGGTGTGGGGGTTGATGACCACGGTGAACAGCGAGAGGAAGAACAGCGTCGCCTTGGGGTTCAGCCCGTTGGTGACGAAGCCGGTGACGAAGGCACCGCGCGGACTGCGCACCTCGCGGGTGAGTTCCGCCTCGGCCGCCGCCGGGTCGGCCGGGCGCGCCCGCAGGGCCTTGATGCCGATGTACAGCAGGTAGGCCGCCGCCAGCCATTTCAGCGCGTTGAACAGCACGATGGACTGGGAAACGATCAGGCCGATGCCCAGCAGCGAGTAAGCCACGTGGACGAAGATCCCCGTGCCCACGCCGATCGCCGTCCAGGTCCCGGCGCGCCGCCCATGGGCCACGCTCTCGCGCACCACGATGGCGAAGTCCGGTCCCGGGCTGGCCACGGCCAGCAGGTGGATCAGGGCAACGGTGAGGAATTCCGTCCAGTACATGGCGCCTCCAGATTCGAGCCAAGGGTCTGTTAGGCTGGCCACCTTACGCCTCCCCAAGCTTCGGAAAAAGGTACAGCTGATGACCAACAGCCTCCGCGCCGTGTTCCTCGACCACGCCTCCCTCGACCTCGGTGACCTCGACCTGACACCCCTGCGCCAGCTCTTCGGCGAACTGGTGCTGCACGAGCAGAGCGCCCAGACCGACGTGGTGGAGCGCCTCCGGGGTGCGCCGGTGGCGATCACCAACAAGGTGGTGATCGACGCCGACGCCATCGCCGCCCTGCCCGACCTGCGGCTGATCCTGGTCAGCGCCACCGGCACCAACAACGTCGACCTCGCGGCCGCCCGCCAGCACGGCATCACCGTCAGCAACTGCCGGGGCTATGGCACGCCCTCCGTGGCCCAGCACACCCTGATGCTGATGCTCAACCTGGCCACGGCCTTCCTCGACTACCAGCGCGACGTGCGCCAGGACCGCTGGCAGAAGGCGAGCCAGTTCTGCCTGCTGGATCACCCCATCGTCGAACTGGAAGGCAAGACCCTCGGCCTGCTCGGCCATGGCGAACTGGGCGGCGCGGTGGCGCGCCTGGCCGAAGCCTTTGGCATGCGCGTGCTGCTGGGGGCGCTGCCCGGCCGCCCCGACCGGGCCGATCGCCTGCCCCTGGAGGACCTGCTGCCGCAGGTGGACTTCCTCAGCCTGCACTGCCCGCTGACCGAACACACCCACCACCTGATCGACGCCCACGCGCTGGCGCGGATGAAGCGCGGCGCCTTCCTGGTCAACACGGCCCGGGGCGGCCTGGTGGACGAACACGCCCTGGCCGACGCCCTGCGCAGCGGCCACCTGGGGGGCGCCGCCACCGACGTGCTGACCCAGGAACCACCGAAGGACGGCAACCCGCTGCTGGCGGTGGACATCCCGCGCCTGATCGTCACCCCGCACAACGCCTGGGGCAGCCGCGAGGCGCGCCAGCGCATGGTGGAGCAGATGACCGAGAACACCGAGGCCTGGCTGGCGGGCACCCCGTGCCGTACGGTCGTCTAGGGCGGGTGAGTTTCTGGTAAAGTTCGCCGCTTTTATCAGGACCGACCCATGGACCCGCGCAGCGAAGTCGTGCTTCGACAGGCCGAACTGTTCCAGGGCCCGCTGCTGGCAGCGGGTCTTCCCGCCGACGACCTGCTCGGCACCCTGCCCCAGGCCCGGGGCTGGAGCTGGCACGCGGGCGAGCACGCCAGCCTGGAAGCCCGCTTCGCCGGCCGCACCACCTTCGGGGTGCAGGTGCCGGACGAGCCCTTCGAACAAGCCCTGCTGTTCCTGCCCAAGTCCCGCGAACTGACCGATTACCTGCTGACCGCCCTGGCCGCCCGCCTGCCCGGCCGTCAGCTGTTCCTGGTGGGCGAGAAGCGCGGCGGCATCGAGCGTGCCGCCAAGCAGCTGGCCGCCTTCGGCACCCCGCGCAAGCTGGACAGCGCGCGCCATTGCCAGCTGTGGCAGGTGCGCGTCGACCAGGCCCCCGAACGCCCCGACCTGGACAGCCTGGCCCAGCGCTACAGCCTGGAGTTGCCCGATGGGCCGCTGCAGGTAGTCAGCCTGCCCGGCGTGTTCAGCCACGGTCGCCTGGACCGGGGCACCGCCCTGCTGCTGCCGCACCTCGACAACCTGCCCGTTGGCCCGGTGCTGGATTTCGGCTGCGGAGCCGGCGTCATCGGCGCCAGCCTCAAGCGCCGCTACCCGGCCAGCGAACTGCTGCTGCTGGACGTGGACGCCTTCGCCGTCGCCAGCAGCCGCCTGACCCTGGCCGCCAACGGCCTCGCTGCCGAAGTGATCGCCGGCGACGGCATCCACGCCGCGCCCAAGGGGCTGGCCGCCATCGTCAGCAACCCGCCCTTCCACCAGGGCGTGCACACCGACTACCAGGCCAGCGAAACCCTGCTGCGGGCCGCCGGCCAGCACCTGCGCCCCGGCGGCGAGCTGCGCCTGGTGGCCAACAGTTTCCTGCGCTATCCGCCCCTCATCGAACAGGCCCTCGGCAATTGCCAGACCCTGGCGGAGGGCGACGGCTTCCGCGTCTACCGTGCCCGCCGCTGAGCGGCGGGCGTTCCTGCATCTACCCACGACGAGCGGCCCCGGCCGCCGCGCCCATCCGGCATGAGACCGGACCCCTGGAGTTCTACCTTGACCGACCACACTGCCAACCCGCCGGCCGCCCACGGCCTGCACCGGGCGCTGAAGCCCCGTCACCTGAACATGATCGCCATCGGCGGCTCCATTGGCACCGGCCTGTTCGTCGCCTCCGGCGCCACCGTCGCCACGGCCGGCCCCGGCGGCGCCCTGCTGGCCTACGCCCTGATCGGCCTGATGGTCTACTTCCTCATGACCAGCCTGGGGGAGATGGCTGCCTACATGCCGGTTTCCGGCTCGTTCAGCACCTATGGCAGCCGGTTCGTCGACGATGGCTTCGGTTTCGCCCTGGGCTGGAACTACTGGTACAACTGGGCGGTGACCATCGCCGCCGAACTGGTGGCGGCCCAATTGATCATGAATTTCTGGTTCCCGGACGTGCCCGGCATCTACTGGAGCGGACTGTTCCTGGCGCTGATGTTCGCGCTGAACGTGGTCTCGGTTAAGGGCTTCGGCGAGAGCGAGTTCTGGTTCGCGCTGATCAAGGTGGTGACGGTGGTGATCTTCATCGGCGTCGGCCTGGCCACCATCTTCGGCCTGATGAGCGGCATGCAGTCCCCGGGCTTCAGCAACTTCACCCAGGGCGAGGCGCCCTTCGTCGGCGGCCTGCAGGCCATGGTCGGCGTGGCGATGATCGCCGGCTTCTCGTTCCAGGGCACCGAGCTGATCGGCATCGCCGCCGGCGAATCGGAGAACCCGCGCAAGAACATCCCCATCGCCATCCGCCAGGTGTTCTGGCGAATCCTGATGTTCTACATCCTGGCGATCTTCGTGATCGGCATGCTGATCCCCTACACCGAGCCCAGCCTGCTGCAGAACGAGGCCAGCGACATCAGCGTGTCGCCCTTCACCCTGCTGTTCGAGCGGGCCGGCTTCGCTGCCGCCGCCAGCGTGATGAACGCGGTGATCCTCACGGCCATCCTCTCGGCGGGCAACTCGGGCATGTACGCCTCGACGCGGATGCTCTACACCCTGGCCCTCCAGGGCAAGGCGCCGAAGCTGTTCGCCCGCCTTTCCGACAGCGGCGTGCCGCGCAACGCGCTGTACGCCACCACCCTGGTGGGCGCGCTGTGCTTCTTCACCTCCATCGTCGGCGACAGCACCCTCTACACCTGGCTGCTGAACACCTCCGGCATGTGCGGCTTCATCGCCTGGCTGGGCATCGCCATCTCCCACTACCGCTTCCGCAAGGGCTACCTGCTGCAGGGCGGCCGCCTGGAAGACCTGCCCTACCGCGCCAAGCTGTTCCCCTTCGGCCCGCTGTTCGCCTTCGCCCTGTGCCTGGCGATCACCCTCGGGCAGAACTACGAGGCGCTGGTGGGCGAGCAGATCAACTGGGTGGGCCTGGCGGCCACCTACATCAGCCTGCCGCTGTTCCTGGTGATCTGGCTGGGCTACCGCCTGCGCAAGGGCAGCCGCTTCGTGCGCTACGCCGAGATGGACGTACGCCCCACCCTCGACTGACCCGGCGGCGGGCTTGCCCAGCGAGCCCGCCTTGTGCAAAATGCGCCCCGTCCTAGGGGAGTAGTCTCCCGCGAGCGCCCTGCTCGCCCGGTCCGCGTCAACACACTTGGTCCACAGACCATGGCGCGGACGACCCCGAGCCTGCACAGACAGGCCAGCGGTTTGACAAGACCTATGACACACACAACCTGACCCGGGGCGGGCAGATTGCGTGTGTCATGGTGATTAGTCGACCCGCCCCCGTAGGAACCCTGATGCTGGAATCCCTGTTCGTCCCCACCCTGATCGTTGCCCTGGCCGAGATCGGCGACAAGACGCAATTGCTCGCCCTGCTCCTGGCTGCGCGCTTCCGCAAACCCTGGCCGATCATCTGGGGCATCATCGCCGCCACCCTTGCCAACCACTTCGCGGCCGGTGCGGTGGGCAGTTGGGTCGCCGGCTTCTTCTCTCCCGCCACCCTGGGCTGGATCCTCGCCGCCTCCTTCGCCGCCGTGGCCCTGTGGACCCTGGTGCCGGACAAGCTGGACGACGACGAAGCCTCCGGCCTGAAGAAATACGGTCCCTTCCTCACCACGCTGATCGCCTTCTTCCTCGCCGAGATGGGCGACAAGACCCAGGTCGCCACCGTGATGCTGGCCGCCCAGTACCCGCACTTCGTGCTGGTGGTCGCCGGCACCACCCTGGGCATGCTGATCGCCAACGTCCCCGTGGTGCTGGCCGGTAACTTCGCCGCTGATCGCCTGCCCCTGGCCCTGATCCGCCGCCTCGCTGCCGTCGCTTTCGGCGTCCTCGCCGTCTACGCCGCGTGGCAGGCCTGGATGCTGACCACCGCCAGCTGATTCGCCACTTGGCTGACGCCGGAACGCCGGCGTTTCGGCCAATGGCAGGCGGTTGGCAACTGGTAGATTCCCGCCGATCTGCAGAACCGGCGAAGGAGACAGCGGATGTCGACCGAAGACCTGAAACGCGTCGTGCGCCAGCACATCGACCTCACCTGGAACAAGGGCCGCCTGGCACTGGCCGAGCAATTGCAGAGCAAGGACTTCCTCTACAAGAGCTCCTTCCTCGGACGGACGCTGGACAGCGCCGGCTACGCCGGGATGGTGCAGGAGATCCGCGAGGCCATGCCCGACCTGGAAGTGGTGGTGGAGGAATGCATCGCCGAAGGCCACAAGGTGTTCACCTGGAGCACCCTGATCGGCAGCATCCAGAAGCCCGCCCTGGGCTACCCGCCCAGTGACCGGGTGCTGAGCATCTCGGCCATGGCGTTCTGGACCTTCAACAGCCTGGGGGAGGTGCAGGAGCTGTGCACCATGTTCGACATGGAAAGCTTCCGTGCCCAGCTGGGGTTGGCCAGCCGCGCCTATGCGGAGAAAGCGCTGCCCTGAGGCAATGGGAACCGCCGGCTCGACGAGCCGGCGGTATCGATGGAGCGATCAGCCGCCCTTGGCCTGCTTGTAGAAGGGCATGACCTTCGGAATCGCCGCCTGCAGGGAAGCGATCCGCGAGCTGGACGAGGGGTGGGTGCTCATGAACTCCGGCGGAGCCCCTTCGCTGGCCTTGCTCATCTTCTGCCACAGGCTGATGGCCGCGTTGGGGTTGTAGCCGGCGCGGGCCGACAGCTCGAGGCCGATCAGGTCGGCCTCGTTCTCGTTGGCGCGGCTGTTGGGCAGCGTCATCAGGTATTCCACGCCGGTATTGGCCAGTTGCAGGCTATCGTTGCCCGCCCCCAGCAGCGAACCCAGCTGGGTGCCCATCTGCACGGCATAGGCCTTGGACATGGCTTCACGGCCGTGCTCGCGCAGGGCGTGGGCGATCTCGTGGCCCATCACCGCCGCCAGTTCGTCGTCGGTGAGCTTGAGCTGATCGATCAGCCCGCTGTAGACGATGATCTTGCCGCCCGGGCCGCAGTTGGCGTTCAGCTCGTCGCTGTCGATCACGTTGGCGTCCCAGGCCCACTGGGCCGCGTCGGGACGGAACACGGACACCTGCGCGATCAGCCGCTTGGCAATGGCCGAGACGCGCTTGGCGTTGGCGCTGCTCTTGTCCAGCACGCCGGCCTGGGAGGCCTCGTTCAGGGTTTCCTGGTAGGACTGGGCATACATCTGGTTCACCTGCTGCTCGGACAGCATGCTGAACATGTACTGCTTGCGCTCGACACCGACGGCGCCGCCGCTGGTGGTATTCACGGCCTGGCATCCTGCCAGAAGGACGGACAGCGCGAGGCTGCCGAGGATAAGGGGCTTGGCCACTTGTCATTCTCCTGCTTGAACTGCGCGGTACTGTAAGGACCGGACCGATACCAGGCAACCAGGAAGCGGACTAGTGGCCAGGTGACTATCTTTTGTTGTGACAACGGGCTCATGCTCCCGCCCGGTCCGGCCGATAAACCCAGCGCTGGCTGAATAAAGACGCGAACGGAGTTCCCATGAAATTCAGATCGATCCAGTTTTCGGTAGCCACCCTGGCCGGTGCCAGCGTGCTCGCCGTGGTAGTCGCCCTGGTGCTCTACGCCCTCTTCGCCGGCGCCCGGACCCAGGAGCTGGTGCAGTCCCGGACCGAAACGTTGCTGGAGCAGGCCATCGCCGAGCGCCTGCAGTCGCTGGCCGCCGCCCAGGTCTCGGACATCCAGCGCGAGCTGGCCGCGCCCATGAGCATCGCCGCCACCGTCGCCCAGACCAACGCCCTGCTGGGGCAGACCGCCGAGGACGGCAGCCCGGCGCTCAGCGCCTCCCGCAAGGAGCTGCTCAACCTGCTGCGCCACCTGCTGTCGAGCAACCCCAAGCTGATCGACCTCTACATCGGCTGGCAACCCAATGCCTTCGGCAACGACGCCGACAACATCGGCACCCCTGGCCACGACGAGACCGGCCGCTTCATGCCCTGGTTCTACCGCGACGGCAACGCCCTGAAGGTCGACCCGCTGGGCGCCACCCTAGAAAGCGAGAAGCTCCTCCCCACCGGCGTGCGCGAGGGCCAGTACTACCTGTGCCCGCGCGAAACCCTCAAGCCCTGCGTGGTGGACCCGGCCCCCTACGAGTTCGCCGGCAAGATGGTGATGCTCTCCAGCTTCAACGCGCCGATCCTGGTCAACGGCCAGTTCAAGGGCGCAGTGGGTGCGGACCTGTCCCTGGACTTCATCCAGCAACTGCTGGTCGAGGCCAACAAGAAGCTCTACAACGGTGCCGGCGAGCTGGCCCTGCTGGCCAACAACAAGCGCCTGGTGGCCTACACCGCCAACGCCGCCAAGCTGGGCGAGCCGGCCGACCAGGTGCTGGGCAGCGTGATCGCCGACAACCTGCGCAACCTCAGCGGTGACCAGCCGGCCTACGAGATCGACCGCGAGAACGGCCGCATCTTCCTGCTGGTGCCGTTCAAGGTCGCCGGCACCGATTCGCGCTGGATGCTCAGCCTCAACCTGCCGCTGGAAACGGTGATGGCCGACCTGCAAAAGCTCGAAGGCGACCTCACTGCCCAGCGCGACAGCGACATCCTCGGCATGAGCCTGGTGGGCCTGCTGATCGCCGCCCTGGGCCTGGTGATCATCTGGTTCGTCGGCTACGGCATCGCCAGCCCGCTGCGGCAGATGGTGGCCATGCTCGACGACATCGCCAAGGGCGAGGGCGACCTCACCCGCCGCCTGCATTCCGACCGCGCCGACGAACTGGGTGCCATCGCCAACGGCTTCAACACCTTCCTCGCCAAGCTGCAGGCGATGATCAGCCAGGTGGTGACCTCGGTGCAGAAGGTCAGCGACTCCTCCGAGCACACCGCCGACATCGCCATCCGCACCAACCAGGGCGTGCAGAAGCAGCTGGCCGAGATCGAACTGGTGGCCACCGCCGTCCACGAGATGACCGCCACCGCCCAGGACGTGGCGCGCAACGCCACCCTGGCCGCCGAGGCGGCCAACAACGCCGACCAGGCCGCCAACGACGGCAAGCGCATCGTCCAGAGCACCACCGGCGCCATCAGCGCCCTGGCCGAGGAGATCGCCCGCGCCGTGGGCGTGGTGCAGAACCTGGCCAAGGACAGCGAGAACATCAACGCCATCCTGGTGGCCATCCGCGGCATCGCCGAGCAGACCAACCTGCTGGCCCTCAACGCCGCCATCGAGGCGGCCCGCGCCGGCGAGCAGGGCCGCGGCTTCGCCGTGGTGGCCGACGAGGTGCGCAACCTGGCGCAGAAGACCCAGCAGGCCACCGAGGAAATCCAGACCATGATCCAGCAGCTCCAGCAGGGGACGCGCGACGTGGTGCGGGTCATGCAGGACAGCCAGACCAAGACCGATACCAGCGTGCAGTCCGCCAGCGAGGCGGCCCAGGCGCTGGAGTCCATCACCCAGGCGGTGTCGGTGATCAACGACATGAACACCCAGATCGCCAGCGCCGCCGAAGAGCAGAGCGCCGTGGCCGAGGACATCAACCGCAACGTCACCAACATCGGCCAGGTAGCCAACGAGGTGGCCGGTGGCGCCGATGAAGCCTCCGCCGCCAGCGCCGAGCTGACCAAGCTGGCCGAGCAGCAGCGCCGGCTGATCAACCAGTTCAAGGTCTGACCCACGTCACCTCCCCGGCCCACAGGGCCGGGGAGGTTTCCGGAAGATGAACGGCCCGGCACTTCGTCGGAAACGCCCCGCCCCCGCACCGCCCCTCCGTTAGACTCGCCGCCGTTTTCGTGGCCCGCCCCGGGCCCGCTGGTCGTAGTCGCAGGCTGTGCCTGCCGCGGAGTTGATGATGTCCCTGCAGGCACTCTGGTCCCTCTACCAGGCCCACCCGCACCAGGCGGTCAACGGCCTGGCCCTGTTCTTCGCCGTCATCGGCAGCTGGCTGCTCATGGCCACCCGGCTGCGCGAGCAACGCGCCTCGGCCCGCCTGGTGGTGGAGAGCGATCTGGAAGAACTGGAGCAGGACGCCCCAGTCGACGAACGCAGCCAGAAGATCAACCGCTTCTTCTACACCTTCGGCAGCTTCACCCTGGCCGTGGCCCTCGGCGTGTCCTGGGCCAGCACCCAGCTCTGACCGCGCAGCCCGCTGCAGAACGAAAAACGGCGACCCGAGGGTCGCCGTTTTGCTGTGGCCTGTTCGCCCTCAGAGCGGCAGGCCCGCCTGGGTACGGTACTGGTTGCGCACCGGGTTGGCGTACTGCAGCACCAGCCACGGGCGGTGCGCCTCGGGGCAGGCGTTCAGGTGGCGCTGCCACTCGGCCCGCGCACGGGCAATCTCCTCGGCCCCAAACAGGCTTTCCAGCGCCGGTACGCCCAGCGCCTTGTCACGCCCCTCCCACATCGCGTAGGCCAGGTAGTGCACCGGGAACAGCCGGTAGCCAGTGAGGATGCGCCGGTCCATCTCCGCCGCCAGCTGCTTGGCATCCGCCGCCTCGTCGACGATCTCGCCACCGAAGGCCACATGCACCCGGCCCTTGTAGCCGGTGATGCCGAGGGCGATGCTCGCGTCATCCTCGCCCGGCGCCTTCTCGTAGCCGCCGGTGGTGGCGCGGATGTACAGCTCGCGGGCCTTGGCCTGGTCGCAGGGGTCGTATTCGTAGCTGATGGACACCGGGACGATGTGCAGGTCGCGGACCACGTCGGCGAACGCCTCGTCCTTGCGGCTCATGTGGAACATCTTGAGGATCGCCGAATCGGTGCGGTCATCCCCATCCTTGGCGCGGCCCTCCGCCTGGGCGATCCAGATCGACTGGCCGTCCTCGCGGATCGAATGGTTGATGTAGGCGGACAGCAACTGGTAGGCCGCCAGCTTCTCGCGGCGCCCGGCCAGGTTGCGGTGGACGATGAAGCTCTTGTTCAGGCGCATCAGGTCGCTGACGAAGGGCTTCTGCAGCAGGTTGTCGCCGATGGCGATGCGCGGCGTGGGGATGCCGGCGTGGTAGACCGCGTAGTTGACGAAGGCCGGGTCCATCACGATGTCGCGGTGGTTGGCGACGAACAGGTAGGCCCCGCCGGGCTTGAGCCGGTCCACTCCGGAGTAGGTGACGCCATCGGTGGCACGCTCGATGGTGGTGTCCACGTAGGGCTCGATCTTGTCCTGCAGCGCATGCACGGACTCGATGCCCTGGAACTCACGGCGCAGCCGATGGGCTATAACAGGCCTCAGCAGCCAGCCCAGCGGACCCGCCAGCCGGGGGAAGCGGTAGCGGGTGAGCGTCCCGATGAAGGCCGGGTCGGCGAACAGGCGTGCCAGAACCGCGGGCACCTCGGCGTCGTCATAGGGTCGGATGGCTTCGAATTCGCCCATCGTGTTCTCTTGTTCTGCTGCGGCTGTGGATAAGGATGTGCCCCGCAATCCGGGGCCAGAAGTAGACCGGCGATTATACCTTCAAGTCACAGGGGAATATGGCGACATGCTGGAGACACAAGCGTACGACTGCCCATATTGCGGCGAAGCGGTGGACACCCTGCTCGACCTGTCCGGCGGCGACCAGCAGTACATCGAGGACTGCCCGGTGTGCTGCCGGCCGATCGTCTTCGACCTGCGCACCGACGGGCTCGACTGGAGCCTGGACGTGCGCCGGGAGGACGAGTGATGCAGCGCATCTACGAGCCCCGCGACCTGATCGAGGCCCAGCTGCTGCTGGGCATGCTCGCCAGCGAGGGCATCACCGCCCACCTGGCCGGTGCCCACCTGCTCGGCGGCGTTGGCGAACTGCCCGGTGCCGGGCTGCTGGGGCTGATGGTGGACGAGGCGGATGCCGAACAGGCACGGTGCCTGATCGCCACGTACAATGCCGCCTCGCCCGTGCCCGGGGACGAGCCGGAAGGCTGCCCCGGCACCCTGTTGTGCTGAACCGAGAAGCCCATGTCCGGACGTTTCGCCCTGTTCCGCTGGTCCCCCGACTTCGCCGCCCTGCCCGGCTTCCCCGCCGACCAGCGCCCGCACTGGAACCTCGCGCCGAACATGCAGGTGCTGATGCTGCGCCAGCAGGACGGCATCCAGCGGCTGGACCTGGCCCGCTGGGGCCTGACCCCGGCCTGGCTGACCGACCTGTCGCGCACCCCCGCCCACGCCCGGGCCGAGACGGTGGCCGAACAGCCGATGTTCCGCGACGCCCTGCGCCGCCGCCGCTGCCTGGTACCGGCCAACGGCTTCTATGAATGGCGCGGGGTGCGCAAGCGCCCCTACTGGGTCAGCGGCGAGACCTCCCTGCTGCATTTCGCCGCACTCTGGGAGCCTTTCCCGGTCGGCGACACCGAGTACCTCAGCCTGGCCCTGATCACCCGCCCGGCCGCCGACCTGCGCCGCCCCCTGGTGCTGGACGCCGACGGCCAGCGCGCCTGGCTGGACGCCGACACCCCGCAGGAAACGATCCACGCCCTGCTCGACGGCCCCACCCCGCCCCTGCGCGAGCGCGCCCTGGCCACCCTGGTCAACGACCCGAAGCTCGATGGCCCCGAGTGCCTGACCCCGGCCTAGGGCGAATCGCAGGCACAAAAAACCCGGCTCAAGGCCGGGTTTTTCGTCATCGACTTGCTTACTGCAGCAGCAGCTGGCCGATGGTCGGGTCCTTGAAAGCGCGGGTCAGCGCATCGCTCAGGACATTGCTCACCAGCTTGGTGTTGGTCTCCTGGTTCGGCGCGGTGCCGAAGCGCTGGTTCAGCGAAGCACCGTAGCGGCCGCTGTAGCGACGGGTGGCGTTCTGCACGTCGACGCGGAAGGTGGCACTGATGTCCGCCTCGGTCACGTACATGCCTTCCTTCGGCGACTGGTACTTCAGCTCGGCCAGGGTCAGGGTCAGCTGGGGAGCGTTGTAGGCGTTGGGCGACGGGGTGAAGCCCAGCAGACGCACGGCGGCCTCGGCTTCGGCCTGCAGGCGCGGCAGGATGTCCTGGCCCTGCACGGTCACGTTGCTGGTGTCGGCGTACAGGCCGCCACGGGTGCCCAGCACCGGGGAAGGACGACCATCGGCGACCCGCACCACCACCGGCTGGCCCTGGCCGACCGGAGTCAGCGGGCCGGTGAGCTTGGGTTGCGGGCTGAGTTGTTGCGGGCTGAGGGCACAGCCGACCAGGGTCAGGCTGAGGGCGGCCAGCAGGCCGAGCAACGCGCGGTTCAGCATGCTTGATTCTCCAGGTTCGGAAACGAAAGGCCGGCAGTATAAGCGAGCCGGCGGGCCCGCCGACAGAGCACACGCCGATGGCGTTCTGACAGCGCCCGGGGCCGCTCGGTTCCTGTCATGACCCTGTCACGCCCTGGTGGGATAACGGTGCCGAACCCAAGGAGAGCCCGACGATGATGTCCCTCTGGTCCCTGCTGGCCCCCCGCGCCAAAACCCGCCACTTCGCCCTGCTGGACGAGGCCGGTATCTGCCGCGGCCTGCACCAGGCCACCCAGGCCCCGGCACGCGGTCACTGGGTCGAGGTAGAGGAGCCCTCCCCGTCCTGGATCGGCCAGCCCCTACCGGTGCGTGCACGCCTCTCCCAGGCCACTCGGGACGCCCGCAGGCCCCGCGCGTTGGCGGCCTGACCGATGGATGAATAAAAGTCACGGGAAACGCTCAACACGCCCGCTTTCTCCGCTACAATCGCCCCCCGATTATAAGGTCGACTCCTGATCGGGCCCCGCAACACCCGCCGCGCCTCGCGCCGGCACTTCACACAGCCCCACAGAGAGCCGCCCACTATTCGCGCTGCCAACTACTGGCCTGCTGCTGTTTCCGCCCGATATGCAAACGCTTTTGCATGGACGTAGCGTGTCATCGCGCGATGGAAGCGGCCTGCCTCCAGGCAGGCGATTCTTTTGAGGTTCACGTCTCCAAAAGAGCGTGAGATGACGGTTTTTCACTACTTCACGAGAGAGTGGCGAGCAATGGCGCAAAACGAGAACGAAGCAGTGGACGTGTTGCTGGTCGGGGCCGGCATCATGAGCGCCACCCTGGCGACACTGCTGAAGGAACTCGATCCGGGCATCAAGCTGGAAATCGCGGAACTCCGCGAATCCGGTGCCGTGGAGAGCTCCAACCCGTGGAACAACGCCGGTACCGGCCATGCCGGGCTGTGCGAACTGAACTACACCCCCCAGGCAGCCGACGGCTCCATCGACATCAAGAAAGCGGTGCTCATCAACACCCAGTTCGAAGTGTCCAAGCAGTTCTGGGCCTACATGAGCGGGAAGCCGGCCTTCGGCAGCGCCCGTGACTTCATCAACCCGGTTCCGCATCTGTCCTTCGTGCGCGGCAAGGACATCCCGTTCCTGCGCAAGCGCTTCGAGGTGATCAGCCAGCACCACGCCTTCTCGCACATGGAGTATTCCGAAGAGCGCGAGACCCTGGCCAAGTGGATGCCGCTGATGATGCAGGCCCGCCCGGCCGACGAAGCCGTGGCCGCGACCCGTGCCGAAAACGGCACCGACGTGAACTTCGGCGCCCTGACCAACAAGTTGCTGGCCTACCTGACCACCCTCCCGGGTACTGCGGTCAGCTACTTCCAAAAGGTCACCAGCCTGAAGCGCACCGACAGCGGCTGGTCGGTCAGCATCCGCAACACCCAGAACGGCAGCACCCGTGAGGTGTCCGCACGTTTCGTCTTCCTCGGAGCCGGCGGCGGCGCCCTGCCGCTGCTGCAGATGTCCGGCATCCAGGAAGGCAAGGGCTTCGGCGGCTTCCCGGTCAGCGGCCAGTGGCTGCGCTGCGATAACCCCGAGGTGGTCAAGCGCCACCAGGCCAAGGTCTACAGCCAGGCCGAAGTGGGCGCCCCGCCGATGTCCGTACCGCACCTGGACACCCGCGTGGTAGATGGCAAGAAATCCCTGCTGTTCGGGCCCTACGCCGGCTTCACCACCAAGTTCCTCAAGCACGGCTCCTTCCTCGACCTGCCGCTCTCGGTACGTCCCGGCAACCTCGGCCCGATGCTGGCCGTGGCCCGCGACAACATGGACCTGACCCGCTACCTGATCAAGGAAGTGATGCAGTCCCAGGAGCAGCGCCTGGACGCCCTGCGCAAGTTCTACCCGGACCTGGATCCGGCGGACTGGCGCCTGGAGATCGCCGGCCAGCGCGTGCAGATCATCAAGAAGGACGCCAAGAAAGGCGGCATCCTGCAGTTCGGCACCGAGCTGGTCTCGGCCGAGGACGGCAGCATCGCCGCCCTGCTGGGCGCTTCCCCGGGTGCTTCGGTCACCGTGTCGATCATGCTCAACCTGATCGAGCGCTGCTTCGGCGAACAGGCCCGCTCTGCCGAGTGGAGCAGCAAGCTGAAGGAGATCTTCCCGGCCCGTGAAAAGGCGCTGCAGGACGACGCCGAACTTTACCGGCAGATCAGCCGCCAGTCCGACGCCCGCCTTGGCCTGATCGACGCCCAGGCACCGGAAGCCACCGCTTCCGCCGGCTGAGCCGGGTGCCAATGAAAAAACCGCCCTTTATGGGCGGTTTTTTTATGGCCATGCCGACTCTCCGTTACGACCGCTGCTTACCAGGCCAGCGGGCGCTCCTCACTCTTCCAGAACAGCCACCGCCGCCGCTCCCGGTGATTGCCGGTGCCGATCTGCCACGCCGGGCGCCCGGCTTCCAGGTCGATGATCGACACCACCCCCGCGTAGCTGGCCGCCACCAGGGTGCGGCCGTCGGCGGACAGGTCCATGGCGCTCAGGGTCGAGCCCAGGTAGTGCTGCCACACCGCATTGCCCGACGCATCCACGCAGCGCAGGTAGCCATAGGCATCGCCGAGGACGAAGCGGTCGCCCATGGACACCCCGGCATACACCCGCGCGCCCGGTTCGATCAGGGTCACGCCCTCGACGTCCTCGTAGTAGTCGGAATCCAGGCCCGGCGCCCGCGCCAGGTCCACGGCGATGGTGCCGCCGTTGTAGAAGTGGCAGGCATTGAAGGCCACGCTGCGGCCATCGCCGCTGAACAGCGCGAAATGCGGGTACTCGCCGTGGGGGCCGATCTGGGCGACGGGGTTCAGCTCGCCGTCGAACAACTGGTGCCGACCGTCCTGCGCGCCGAAGGCGATCCAGCGGCCATCCGCCGACACCGCGCCGTGCTCCATGGACAGGCCGGTGCCCTGGGGCTCGTCCGGCTCGGCGGACTCCAGCAGCATGGCGTTGTCCGGGTACAGCCGCCGAGCACCGTCGGCCGCCAGCACGAAGATGCCGTCGGCACTGACCAGCAACACGCGCCGGCCATCCGGGAACGGCTGCAGGCGCGTCGGCCGGGGGAAGCCCTCGATGGGCTGCAGCTCCACGCCCTCCGGGGCATCCTCGGTGCCACGGGGCCAGGCACAGCGCAGCACCTCGCGGCCCTCCCAGCCCTCACGCACCACCACGCCGGCGGCATCGGCGGTGGCGTAGAACCGGCGGTTCGGGCAGGCACCGAAGTACTCCAGCCCCGGCAGCTCCTCCACCCGATCGGCGTGGATGCGCACCACCCGGCCGGCTTCCCAGGTGGCTCCGACGCGGGCGAGCACCGAACCGTCGTCCAGCAGCGCCAGCTGGGCGATGCACTGGCCTTCCTCGTTGACGTGCCCGAACAGCGGCTCGTGGGCCGGCGGCCAGGCGTCGCGCAGTGCCTCCACCTGCCCATTGCGGTTGGCGTCGCGCAACGCTTCCAGCAGGTGCGGCACCAGCACCTCGCGCCCCTCGGCGCTGGGCTCCTTGCCGGCGTTGTCCCAGCCGTCGCGCAGGCCACGCTCCACATAGGCGTTGATCGCCTGGGCGTAGGCGAGGGTCTGTTGCTGCCACTGGCGCTGGGCGTCGTCCCTGGTCATGGCTCACTCCTTTCGGTTCGGGGGTTCGTGTGCTGGGTCACGGTTTTTCCGCGGCCCATATATGCAGAAACCCGCACGAGGGCGGGTTTCCGGTGGACAGGTCGTAGCGCGTCAGCCACGGGCCGCCTGGACGGCTTCGATGTAGGGCTCGGCCTGGCGCTGGTCGCGGATCAGCGCGATGAAATCCTGGCCCTGGGCGTCGCGGGCATCGAGGTCCAGGCCCGCTTCGCGGAAGAAGCCGAGGAAGCGCTCGAAGTCGTCGATGCGCAGGCCACGGTAGGCCTTGACCAGCTTGTGCAGGGAGGACGGAGTGCCGTCGGCGGGCTCGAAGTCGAGGAACAGCTTGATCGCGTCGTCGCTCATCTCTTCGCCAATCACCTGCTTCTTGTCTTTGCGCATCGTTCGCTCTCTCTGGCCGCACGTTGGGGGCCGGCAGTGTACCCCCGGGCCGGGCCGGGGCTCAACGCACCCGCACCGGCCCCAGGTGCAGGTCGGCCCACACGTGGCCGTTGGGGTAGCTGAGGAACTGGCAGTAGATCGGCCCGCCGTTGCGCAGCAGGTCGAGCACCGGGCGGTACTGGGACAGCGGGTAGTTCAGCGTGAGGGTGCGCGACTCGGCGTCGTAGGCGGCCTTCTTCAGGCTCTTGCCGTCCGCCTCGAAGTGGATCAGCACCGTGCTCAGGTCACCGGCCTTGGCCGCCTTGCTCACCGGTTTGGCGCGCAGCTTGACCAGGGTCGGCGTGGTGATCGGGATCGGCTGCTGGCTGGACTGGCGCTGGTTGCCGAGGGTGACGCTGAAGTCCACCACCTGCAGCAGCACCTGCTGGTCCGGCTGTTCGCTGCGCAGGCCGGCATCGTCGGGCGGCAGGAAGGCCGCGTGGGGCGGGGCGGCGGGAGCGGTCGGAGCCGGCGCGGCGGCCAGCGGCAGGCTGGTCAGCAGCAGCAGGGCACAGGCAAAGCGGGTACGGCGAGACATCGGCAACTCCCGGCTGGGTCAAGCGGGGCACTCTAGGGGCTGTCGCTTCCCTGACGCAAGCCGCCCGATCAACACCGCTCAGTGCTGACCGCCCTATAATCCGGCCTTCAGCCAAGGAGCCGCCATGACGCCCAACGTGCCGCTGTTCGCCGCCCTGCGCCAGACCCTGCGTGCGGGCTATTCGTGGGAGCGCCTGCGTGGCGACCTCGGCGCCGGGGTCACCGTCGGCATCATCGCCATCCCCCTGGCCATGGCGCTGGCCATCGCCGTGGGCGTGGCACCGCAGCACGGGCTCTACACCGTACTGGTGGCGGCGCCGCTGATCGCCCTCACCGGCGGCTCGCGCTTCAACATCTCCGGCCCCACGGCCGCCTTCGTGGTGATCCTGCTGCCGATCACCCAGCAGTACGGTCCCGGCGGCCTGCTGCTGTGCACGCTGATGGCCGGGTTGATCCTCCTGGCCATGGGCCTGGGCCGACTCGGGCGGCTGATCCAGTTCATCCCCTACCCGGTGATCCTCGGCTTCACCGCCGGCATCGGCATCGTCATCGCCACCCTGCAGGTGAAGGACCTGTTCGGCCTGAGCCTGCCGCACACGCCGCAGCACTACCTGGAGCAGGTGGAGCTGCTGGCCCTGGCACTGCCCGGCGCGCACCTGGGCGACACCCTGGTGGCAATGGTGTGCCTGGCGGTGCTGCTGGTCTGGCCGCGCTTCGTGCCCAAGGTGCCGGGGCACCTGGTGGCCCTGGCGGTGGGCGCCCTGCTGGGCCTGCTGCTGGACACCCTCGGCCTGCCGGTGGCGACCCTGGGCGAGCGCTTCAGCTACACCCTGGACGGCGTGAGCCACCCCGGCATCCCGCCCTTCCTGCCGGACTTCGCCTGGCCGTGGAACCTGCCCGGTGCCGATGGCCAGCCGCTGCGGCTGTCCTTCGAGCTGATCCGCCAGCTGCTCGCGCCGGCCTTCGCCATCGCCATGCTCGGCGCCATCGAGTCCCTGCTCTGCGCCGTGGTGGCCGACGGCATGGCCGGCACTCGCCACGACCCCAACGCCGAACTGGTCGGCCAGGGCCTGGGCAACCTAGTGGCGCCGCTGTTCGGTGGCATCACCGCCACCGCCGCCATCGCCCGCACGGCGGCCAACGTCCGCGCCGGGGCCTTCTCGCCCCTGGCGGCCATCATCCACGCAGGGGTGGTGCTGACGGCCATGCTGCTGCTCGCCCCGCTGTTCAGCTACCTGCCGATGGCGGCCCTGGCCGCGCTGCTGGTGATGGTGGCGTGGAACATGAGCGAGGCACGCCATGTGCTGCACACCCTGCGCATCGCCCCGCGCAACGACGTGGTGGTGCTGCTGGTGTGCCTGGTGCTGACGGTGCTGTTCGACATGGTGCTGGCGGTTGGCGTTGGCCTGCTGCTGGCGGCGGGCCTGTTCATCAAGCGCATGAGCGAGCTGACCGACACCCAGCCCATGCCCGGCCATGCCCAGCGCGCGTTGGGGGAACTGCCGGCCAGCGTGGTGCCCTACGTGATCAGCGGCCCGCTGTTCTTCGGTGCAGCCGACAAGGCGCTGAGCGTGCTGCGCATGCTCAACCCGCAGGTGCGTGTGGTGGTGGTGGAGATCAGCGCCGTGCCGCTGCTGGACATGACGGCCCTGGCGGCCCTCGAAAGCCTGCTGGAGGACTACCGCCGGCAGGGCATCGGCCTGGTGCTGGTGGGCACCACGCCGCGCGTGCGCCTCAAGCTGCGCCGCGCCGGCATCCGCCGCGAGGAGGGCCGCCTGGCCTATGTGCAGACCCTGGAACAGGCGCGGGCCAAGGCGCTGCGCTGGGTGGGTGAGCCGGCGGGGTGAGTCAGGGGAACTGCGCGCGCATCCAGGCCAGGTAGTCGGCGACACCCGGCTCCCCTTCCCGGGGGGCGATGTAGGTGCCGGGCTGGAGGCCCACCGCCAGGCGGTGGCAGGGCTCCTCCATGTCGTGCAGGTTGTGGTGCTGGCGCAGGCGCGGACTGGCCGCGGCGCCTGCGGCCAGGCCATCGAACAGCGCCTGGTCGAGGAAGCGCGCGGCCACGGGGGTCACATGCCCTTGACGGCGAAGATGCCGGCGGCGTTGCGCCAGTAGCCCTTGTAGTCCATGCCGTAGCCGAAGATGTAGCGGTCTTCGCAGTCCAGGCCCTTGTAGTCGGCCTTCAGGTCTGGGCGGGCCTTGCGGTCGTGGGTCTTGTCCATCAGCACGGCGGTGTGCACACGTGCGGCACCGGCGTGTTTGCAGAAGTCGATGATGGCGGCGAGGGTGTGCCCCTCGTCGAGGATGTCGTCAATGATCAGCACGTCACGGTCGATGAAGGAGATTTCCGGCTTGGCCTTCCAGAACAGCTCGCCGCCGCTGGTTTCATTGCGGTAGCGGGTGGCGTGCAGGTAGGACAGCTCCAGGGGGAAGGCCAGCTTGGGCAGCAGCTTGCCGGCGAAGATCAGGCCGCCGTTCATCACGCAGAACACCACCGGGTTGCGTTCGGCCAGGTCGACGTTGATCGCGGCGGCGACCTGGTCGATGGCGGCCTCGACTTGGGCATCGGTGAACAGGCAATCGGCTTCGGCCATTACCTGGCGGATGTGGGCGAGATCGACGGGCATGGCGAGGGTTCCTCAGGTCGGCTGGTCGGGCCCCGCTTCCGACGGAAGCTGTCCGGGGCGTCAATAAAAAAAGGGCGCAACGTTACCCATCCGCCCTCCTCCCGGCAAGCCCTGCCGGACGAGTGAGCGATGGTGCGCCAAGCGCGCCCACAGGGGAAGCCCGCGGCCCTGTGACCCATGAGTCATCTCACGACATGGCACGGGCAATGCTTTAATCTATCGCGATTTTTTTGCCAGCCCGCCGGAGTGATTCCACATGCCCATTCGAGAGATCCGCCACCCGCTGATCCGCCACAAGATCGGCCTCATGCGCCGCGCCGACATCAGCACCAAGAACTTCCGCGAACTGGCCCAGGAAATCGGCGCCCTGCTCACCTACGAAGCCACCAACGACCTGCCCCTGGAGAACTACGAGATCCAGGGCTGGGCCGGCCCGGTGCAGGTGGAGAAGATCGCCGGCAAGAAGATCACCGTGGTGCCCATCCTGCGCGCCGGCATCGGCATGCTGGACGGCGTGCTCAGCCTGGTGCCGGGGGCCAAGGTCAGCGCCGTGGGCGTGGCGCGCAACGAGGAAACCCTCGAAGCCCACACCTACCTGGAGAAGCTGGCGCCGGAGATCAACGAGCGCCTGGCGCTGATCATCGACCCGATGCTGGCCACCGGCGGCTCCATGGTCGCCACCATCGACCTGCTCAAGCGTGCCGGCTGCAAGGAAATCCGCGCGATGGTGCTGGTGGCCGCGCCGGAGGGCATCAAGGTGGTCAACGACGCCCACCCGGACGTGATGATCTACACCGCTTCCATCGACCAGAAGCTCAACGAACATGGCTACATCATCCCGGGCCTGGGCGATGCCGGTGACAAGATCTTCGGCACCAAGCAGAAGGACACCTGATCCATGAGCGACGACTACAACGATCCGCTCTGGCGCCAGGTGCTGTCCGGCGCGCAGATGCTCTTCGTGGCCTTCGGCGCCCTGGTGCTGATGCCGCTGATCACCGGCCTGGACCCGAACGTCGCACTGTTCACCGCCGGCATGGGCACCCTGCTGTTCCAGTTGGTGACCGGGCGCCAGGTGCCGGTGTTCCTGGCATCGAGCTTCGCCTTCATCACCCCCATCATCCTCGCCAAGGGCCAGTTCGGCCTCGCCGCGACCATGGGCGGCGTGGTGGCGGCGGGCTTCGTCTACACCTTCCTGGGCCTGGCGGTGAAGATCAAAGGCACCGGCTTCATCGACCGCCTGCTGCCGCCGGTGGTGATCGGCCCGGTGGTGATCTCCATCGGCCTGGCCATGGCCCCCATCGCCGCCAACATGGCCATGGGCAAGGGCGGTGACGGTACCCAGCTGATCCCCTACGGCACCGCCATGTGGATCTCCATGCCGGCACTGCTCACCACCCTCATCGTCGCGGTCTTCGGCAAGGGCATCTTCCGCCTGGTGCCGATCATCGCCGGCGTGCTGGTGGGCTTCGTCCTGTCCTTCTGGTTCGGCGTGGTGGACACCGCCAAGATCGCGGCGGCGCCCTGGCTGGAGCTGCCCAACTTCGTCGCCCCCGAGTTCAACTGGCAGGCCATCCTGTTCATCGTACCGGTGGCCCTGGCCCCGGCGATCGAACACATCGGCGGCGTCATCGCCGTGGGCAGCGTGACCGGCAAGAACTACCTGAAGACCCCGGGCCTGCACCGCACCCTGCTGGGCGACGGCCTGGCCACCTCGGCCGCCGGCCTGTTCGGCGGCCCGCCCAACACCACCTACGCGGAAGTGACCGGCGCGGTGATGCTGACCAAGAACTACAACCCGAAGATCATGACCTGGGCGGCGGTGTTCGCCATCGGCCTGGCCTTCATCGGCAAGTTCGGCGCCATCCTGCAGAGCATCCCGGTGCCGGTCATGGGCGGCATCCTCTGCCTGCTGTTCGGCTCCATCGCCGCCGTGGGCCTGAACACCATGATTCGCCACCAGGTGGACCTGGCCGAAGCGCGCAACCTGGTGATCGTCTCCGTCACCCTGGTGTTCGGCATCGGCGGCATGCTGGTGGGCACCGGTACCGGCCAGGACGACTTCGGCCTCAAGGGCATCGCCCTCTGCGCCATCGTCGCCATCGCCCTGAACCTGATCCTGCCCGGTCACCAGACCTGGAAGCACAAGGCTGCGGACGACACACCGGACATCTGAGTCCTGCCCCAATAAAGAGCCCCGCCATCGCGGGGCTTTTTATTGGGGGCTCGTGCAACGCCATACGGGCCAAGCGACAACGCGCAGGGTGGGCTTCAGCCCACCATTTCATCCCCCCTCCCCGGATCAAGCATCCGCCAGCTTCGCCGCCGGCATCACGCTCGGCGCCACCCATTGCTTCAGCCGCTCGACGCTCTCCCGATATGGCTTGAGGCCCATCCACAGCAACACCACGGAGCTGCCCACCGCCAGGGTGGTGACGATCAGCAGCGACCAGCGCAGGGCCAGGTCATCAGCGAAAACGAAGTCGGTGACCAGCGCCACCGCCGTGGGGCCGAGCCCGAGGCCGATGAGGGTAATGACGAACAGGTAGATGGCCGAAGCCTGGCCGCGCATGGTGTTGGGCATGATCTCCTGGATCGCTGCCGGCGCCACGCCGAAGGGCATGCTCAGGCAGAACACCGTCGGCGCCATCACCACGGTCACCCAGGCGGCATCGTCGAGGAGCGGGAACAGGATCACCAGCGGCAACGCGCCCAGGGCGGCGAGCAGGCCGACGCGCATGTTGGCGTCGCTGCGGCCGCGCTTGGCCATCCAGTCCGCCAGGCGCCCGCCGAACACCACGCCCAGGCAGCCGAATACCGCCACCAGGGAGCCGTAGACGACGCCGACGTGCCCGGCATCCCAGCCGTGGGTGCGGATGTAGTAGGTGGGAATCCAGGCCGCACTGCCGTAGCCGGCAAAGGACAGCCCGGCGAAGCCGAGGTTGTGGCACAGCACCGTGCGGCGGTTGCTGCGCAGGTAGCGGCCGACCTCCGACAGCGGCACCGCGACGCCGGAGCCGACGCCCCGCCGCTCGGGCTCGCGCACCGCCAGCATCAACAAGGTGAACAGCACCCCGGCGGCGCCGAGGATGAGGAAGATCAGCTGCCAGGGCCGCACGTCTCCCAGCAGCGGCAGGTGCACGTCGCCCTGGGCCGAGGCGAACTTGATCACCAGCCCGCCCACCAGGAAGGCCAGCCCCGAGCCCAGGTACACCCCCATGGAATAGACGCTGATGGCGGTGGCACGGCGCTCCCGGGGGAAGCTGTCGGCGATCAGCGAATAGGCCGCCGGCGACAGGGCCGCCTCGCCGACGCCCACGCCGATGCGGCAGACGAGGAACTGCCAGTAGAGCTTGGCCAGCCCGCAGGCGGCGGTGGCGGCGCTCCAGAACAGCACGCCGATGGCGATCAGCCCGCGTCGGCTGCGGGTATCGGCCAGGCGCCCGAGGGGGATGCCGCACACGGTGTAGAACAGCGCGAAAGACAGCCCCATGAGCAGGCTCATCTGGGTGTCGCTGATGACCAGGTCGCGGCGGATGGGGCCCACCAGCAGGTTGAGGATCTGCCGGTCGATGAACGACAGCACGTACGCCACCATCAGGATGGCGACGGTGGTCCAGGCTCGCAGGCCCGAGGGATAGCCGTTGTTGTTGTTCTGCATGGGCTCTCCTCGGCGCCGCCGGTGCGGCGCACGACGGGTGGAAGGAGCGCCCAGCTTAGGTGCAGGCGGGATGGGGCAGCGGCCTTATAGGCCAGGCGAATGCCCGGGCTGCCCCCGGGCTGATGCTCAGAGCAGGCGCTGGGCCTTGCCGGAAAGGCTGGCCAGGGCCTGGGCCCATTGCGGGTGGTCGTTCATGCAGGGCACCAGCACCAGGTCCTCGCCGCCGGCGGCGATGAACTGCTCGCGCCCACGGTCGCCGATCTCCTCCAGGGTCTCGATGCAGTCGGCGACGAAGGCCGGGCACATCACCAGCAGTTTCTTCACCCCCTGGGCCGCCAGTTCGTCGAGGCGGCTTTCGGTGTAGGGCTCGATCCACTTGGCGCGGCCCAGGCGCGACTGGAAGGACACCGACCACTGCCCCGGCTGCAGCCCCATGCGTGCGGCGAAGCCTTCGCTGGTGCGGTAGCACTGGGCGCGGTAGCAGCGGGCGAGCACCTGGCCCTCGGCGCGCTGGCAGCAGTCCGCGCCCTTCAGGCAGTGGCTGCCGCTGGTATCGGCCTTGTGCAGGTGACGCTCGGGCAGCCCGTGGTAGCTCATCAGCAGGTGGTCGAAGCCCTGCTCCAGGTGCGGGCGGGCACTGGCCACCAGGGCGTCGAGGTACTCGGGCTGGTCATAGAAGGGGTCGAGCACCTGCACCTGGAGCTTGAGGCCGTGGGCCGCGATGACCCGGCGCGTCTCCTGCTCGACGGTGGTGGTGGTGCTGTCGGCGAACTGCGGGTACAGCGGCGCCAGCGTCACGCGCTTCACGCCCTGGCGTACCAGCTCCTGCAGGGTGTTCTCGATGGAGGGCTCGCCGTAGCGCATCGCCAGGGCCACCGGCCCGTGGGGCCAGAACGGCCGGGTGGCCTCTTGCAGGCGGCGGCTGAGGGTCACCAGTGGCGAGCCTTCGGGCCACCAGATGGAGGCGTAGGCGTGGGCCGACTGCGCCGGCCGCTTGATCAGGATCAGCGACACCAGCAGGCGGCGCAGCGGCCAGGGCAGGTCGATGACGTAGGGGTCCATGAGGAACTGGTTGAGGTAGCGGCGCACGTCCTCCACCGAGGTGGACGACGGCGAACCCAGGTTCACCAGCAACAGCGCGTGATCGGTCATGGAACATCCTTCTTGGGCCCGACCAGGTCAGCCAGCGCCCGGTCGAGGTCGTTGAAACGAAAGGTGAAGCCGGCCTCCAGCAATCGGCTGGGCAGGGCACGCTGGCCGCCGATCATCAGGATCGACATTTCCCCCAGCAGAAGCCGCAGCACCGCGGCCGGCGTCGGCAGCCAGACCGGCCGCCCGAGGGCACGGCCCAGGCTGCGGGCGAAGTCGGCGTTGCGGGCCGGCTGCGGCGCGCACGCATTATAGGGACCGCTCGCGCCGTCCAGCCGCAAAAGAAAATCCATCGCGGCGATTTGATCTTCCAGATGAATCCACGGCCACCACTGGCGTCCGCTGCCCATGGTGCCGCCGAGGCCGAAGCGGAACTGCGGCAGCAGGCGCGACAAAAAGCCGCCACGGGGCGACATCACCAGGCCGATGCGCAGCAGCACCACGCGGATGCCCAGGGCTTCGGCGTCACGGGCGGCGTCTTCCCAGGCCTGGCACAGCTCGCTGGCGAAATCGCCTTGTCCGGGTGGGGCGTCCTCGCGCAGCTCACGCTCGCCGCCGTCGCCGTACCAGCCCACCGCCGAGCCGTTGAGCAGCAGCGCCGGGCGCTGGCTGCGGGTACCCAGCCAGGCCACCAGGCGCTCGGTCAGCGCCACGCGGCTGGCCAGCAGGCTGGCCTTGCGGGCGCGGGTCCAGGGGCGGTCGGCAACGGGTTGGCCAGCAAGGTTCACCACCGCGTCCAGCGGGCCGTCCCCGTAGTCTTCCAGCCGGGCGATGCCACGCACCGAAGCGGTGCACAGGCGCGGTACATCCTGGGGCCGACGGCTCAAGACCGTCAGTTGGTGGCCTTCGGCAACCCAGCGCCGGCACAGGGCGCTTCCAATCAGCCCAGTACCGCCGGTCAGCAATATGTGCATGGCATCCTCCTCGCATGGCACCAACTGGAAATATCGCCCTAGTCTGAATCATGACGGGGCACAGGTTGGCTCCATCACGGTCACACCCCTTGAAGGCATCGCGATTGGAACCGATCATCCCTGTACAATTCAAGCAATCTGTACAGGTTTGTCAGCCCGACCTGCAGTCACGCACAAAGGTATCGAGGTAGACCATGAACACACCCATCGCAATCATCGGGACCGGCCTCGCGGGCCTCTCCGCCGCCCAGGCGCTCAGCGCCGCCGGGCATGCCGTGCAGCTCTTCGACAAGAGCCGCGGCAGTGGCGGACGCATGGCCAGCAAGCGCAGCGACGCCGGCTCCCTGGACCTGGGCGCGCAGTACTTCACCGCCCGTGACCGCCGCTTCAACGAAGTCGTCCAGCAATGGCGCGAACGCGGCTGGGTCGCCGAGTGGACGCCCACCCTCTACAACTTCCGCAACGGCACCCTCGCGCCCTCCCCGGACGAGCAGGTGCGCTGGGTCGGCACCCCACGCATGAGCGCCATCACCCGGGCCCTGATGGGCGCGCTGCCGGTGAACTTCAGCTGCCGCATCACCGAGGTGTTCCGCGGCGAGCAGCACTGGAGCCTGCTGGACGCCGAGGGCCAGAGCCACGGCCCCTTCAGCCACGTCATCATCGCCACCCCCGCGCCCCAGGCCACCACCCTGCTGGCCGCCGCCCCCAAGCTCGCCGGGGTCGCCGCCAGCGTCGCCATGGAGCCCACCTGGGCCGTGGCCCTGGCCTTCGAGAAGCCGCTGGAGACGCCCGTCGAGGGCTGCTTCGTGCAAGGCAGCGGGCTCGACTGGGTGGCGCGCAACCGCACCAAGCCGGGTCGCGACAACAGCCAGGACACCTGGGTGCTGCACGCCACCAGCACCTGGAGCCGCCAGCATCTGGACCTGCCCAAGGAAGCGGTGATCGAGCAGCTCTACGGCGCCTTCGCCGAGCTGATCGGCTGCGCCGTGCCGCCGCCGGCCTTCACCCTGGCCCACCGCTGGCTCTACGCGCGCCCGGCCCAGGCCCACGAATGGGGCGCCCTGGCCGATGCCGACCTGGGGCTCTACGCCTGCGGCGACTGGTGCAGCTCCGGCCGCGTGGAAGGCGCCTGGCTGAGCGGGCAGGACGCCGCCCGCCGCCTGCTCGAACACCTCTGACGGTCGCGCACCGTCCCACCGGCGACCCCGGACAGGTCGCCGGGAAAGTTGTACAAGGCTATTGATTTGTACAACGGCACGCCTATGATGAACACAGGTTGTACAAACCACAGAACCTGTACAAGTTCATCCGAGGCACCGCATGTCCAGCGCCCCCACTGCCCAGCCCCCCAAGATCGGCATCAGCGCCTGCCTGATGGGCGAGGAAGTCCGCTTCAATGGCGGGCACAAGGAATCCCGCCTGTGCAGCCAGTTCCTCGCCCGCCACCTGGAATTCGTCCGCGTCTGCCCGGAGGTCGGCATCGGCCTCGGCACACCACGCCCGACCCTGCGCCTGGTGGGCGACCCCGCCGCCCCGCGCGCCGTGGGCAGCCGCGACGAGCGTGACGTCAGCGATGCCCTGCGCGACTACGGCCGGCAGACCGCCGAGCGCCTGGACGACCTGGACGGCTTCATCTTCATGCAGAAGTCGCCCTCCTGCGGCCTCTACCGGGTCAAGGTCTACCAGGACAACGGCTACCCCGCCGAAGGCGGCGGACGCGGCCTGTTCGCCGAGACCTTCTGCGCCGCCCGCCCCGACCTGCCGGTGGAGGAAGAAGGCCGCCTGTGCGACCCGGTGCTGCGGGAGAACTTCCTCACCCGCGTCTACGCCCACGCCGAATGGCGCGCCCTGCAGGCCGAGGGGCTGACCCGGCGCGGCATCCTCGAATTCCACGCCCGCTACAAGTACCAGCTGATGGCCAGCGACCCCGCGCGCTACCGCGCCCTGGGGCGGATGCTCGGCGGCATCGGCGAACACCACCCCGAGGAACTGGCGCCGCGCTACTTCAGCGAGCTGATGAAGGGCCTCAGCCGCTGCGCCACCCGGGGCACCCACAGCAACGTCCTGCAGCACCTATCGGGTTACCTGAAGGACGCCCTGTCCCGCGAGGAGAAGGCCGAAATGCAGGCCCTGATCGACAAATACCGCGCCGGCATCGTGCCGCTGGTGGTGCCAATGACCCTGCTCAAGCACCACTTCGCCCGCCACCCGCACCCCTACATCGCGCAGCAGGCCTACCTGCAACCGCATCCCGAAGACCTCAGCCTGCGCAACGCCATCTGACCATGGACGAACAGGACGACCTCCCCCTCGACGCCGAGTGCCAGGCAGCCCTGGAACGCGGCCTGCTGCCGATTCGCGACGTGTCGCGGCTCACCGGTGTCAACGCCGTGACCCTGCGCGCCTGGGAACGGCGCTACGGCCTGGTGCTGCCCCACCGCACCGCCAAGGGCCACCGCCTCTACGACGCCGGGCACCTGGCGCGCATCCGCGCCGTGCTCGCCTGGCTGGACCGCGGCGTGCCGGTGAGCCAGGTCAAGGCGCTGCTGCGCGGCGGCCAGAGCCCGGACATCGACATCACCTCCCAGTGGGACGAACAGCGCGCCAAGCTGCTGGAAGCCATCGACGCCCTCGCCGACCGGCGCCTGGACGAGCGCTTCAACGCCGCCCTGTCGCTCTACCCGCCCCACACCCTGTGCCAGCAGCTGCTGCTGCCCCTGCTCACCCAGCTGGAAAGCCGCTGGCGCGACCAGTACGGCGCACGGCTGGAGCGGGTCTTCTTCAATGCCTGGCTGCGCAGCAAGCTGGGCACCCGCATCCACCACAACAACCGCCAGAACAGCGGCGCGCCGCTGCTGCTGATCAACCCCTGCGAGCAGCCGATGAACCCCGGCCTCTGGCTCACCGCCTGGCTGGCGAGCAACACCGGCTGCCCGGTGGAGGTGCTGGAGTGGCCGGTGCCGGTGGCCGAGCTGCCCCTGGCCCTGGCCCGCATGGAGCCCCGCGCCCTGGCCTTCCACGCCGACCACGCATTGAACGGGCAGTTGCCGCGCCTGCTGATGGGCCACGCCTGCCCGGTGCTGCTCAGCGGCGCCGCCGTGCGCATCCACCGCGAAGCGCTGGCACCGCTGGAACACGACCACCCCGACATCCACCTGGCCGACGACCCGGTCGCGGCCCTGAACACCCTGTACGGGCTCGGCCTGCTGGCCGGCTCCTGAGGTTCCCATGCAGCAACTGATCTGGTTCCGGTGCGACCTGCGGGTCCACGACAACACCGCCCTGACCGCCGCCCTCCAGGCCGGCCCGACCCTCGCCCTGTTCCTGGTCAGCCCCGGCCAGTGGCAGGCCCACGACGACGCAGCGGCCAAGGTCGACTTCTGGCTGCGCAACCTCGTCGAACTGCAACGCGAACTGCAGGCCCTGAACGTACCGCTGCTGGTGCGCCACATCGACCACTGGGACGAAGCCCCCGAGACCATCGCCCGACTGTGCCGCGAGCACGCCGTGGGCGGCGTCCAGGTCAACGAGGAATACGGCATCCACGAGCAGCGCCGGGACGAGGCCGTGCGCGCCCGCCTGGCCCGCGACGGCATCACCCTGCACAGCCACCTCGACCAGTTGCTGTTCCGCCCCGGCAGCGTGCTGACCCGTACCGGCGGCTACTTCCAGGTCTACAGCCAGTTCCGCAAGGTCTGCTACGAGCGCCTGCACAGCGCCCTGCCTCCGTGCCTGCCGCTGCCCGCCGCCCAGGCGCCGCTGACTGTGCCCAGCGACCCGCTGCCGGAAGCCGTGGACGGCTTCCCGACCCCGCCGCAGAGCCTGCGCGAGCTGTGGCCCGCCGGTGAACGCGCGGCCCTGGCCCGCCTGGCGGCCTTCGCCGAAGACGACCTGCACGGCTACCGTGACCGCCGCGACCTGCCCGCCGAGCCCGGCACCAGCCAGCTCTCGCCCTACCTCGCGGCCGGCGTGGTCTCCCCGCGCCAATGCCTGCACGCCGCCCTGACGCAGAACCGCGGCGAGTTCGACAGCGGCAGCGAAGGTGCCGTGACCTGGATAAACGAACTGCTCTGGCGCGAGTTCTACAAGCACATCCTGGTGGGCTACCCCCGCGTCAGCCGGCACCGCGCCTTCCGCCCGGAGACCGAAGCGCTGCCCTGGCGCGATGCCCCGGCCGACCTGGAGGCCTGGCAGCAGGGCCGCACCGGCGTGCCCATCGTCGACGCCGCGATGCGCCAGTTACTGGCCACCGGCTGGATGCACAACCGCCTGCGCATGATCACCGCCATGTACCTGACGAAGAACCTGCTCATCGACTGGCGCGAGGGCGAGCGCTGGTTCATGCGCCACCTGATCGACGGTGACCTGGCCGCCAACAACGGCGGCTGGCAATGGAGCGCCTCCACCGGCACCGACTCCGTGCCCTACTTCCGCGTGTTTAACCCGGTCACCCAATCCCGTCGCTTTGATCCCAAGGCACGCTTCCTGCGCCAGTGGCTGCCGGAGCTGGGCCGCCTGGACGACGACGCCGTGCACGACCCGTCCGCCCTTGGCGGGCTGTTCGGCGTGCAGGGCTACCCGCGCCCGCTGGTGGACCTGGCGGCCAGCCGTGACCGCGCCATAGCCGCCTTCCGCGACCTGCCCAAGGAGCCCCGCTGATGGACGCCTTCCTGCCGCGTTTCGCCGAGGACTTCGCCGCCATCGGCCGCGACAGCCTGGACCGCCTGGGCCAGCTCTACAGCGACGACGTGGTGTTCCAGGACCCGCTGCACCGCATCGAAGGCCTGGCCGCCCTGCGCCGCTACTTCGCCGAGCTGTACGAGAACGTCGAGGCCCTGGCCTTCCAGTTCCACGGCCACGACAGCGTCGGGGAGGGCGAGGGCTACCTGCGCTGGACCATGCGCTACCGCCACCCGCGCCTGGCCGGTGGCCGCGAGATCTCCGTGGAAGGCTGCTCGCACCTGCGCTGGCGCGACGGCCGCGTGTACCACCACCGTGACTATTTCGACGCGGGCGCACTGCTCTACGAACACCTGCCGCTGATGGGGCGGGTCATCCACTGGCTGAAAGGGAGATTGGCATGAGCACCCGACGCATCTGGCTCACCGGTGCCAGCAGCGGCATCGGCGCCGCGCTGGCCGAGTGCCTGCTGGATCAGGGCCACCACCTGGCCCTCACCGCGCGCTCGCTGGCCGCGCTGCAAGCCTTCGAGCAACGCTACCCCGGCCAGGTACTGGCCTTGCCCGGTGACCTCGGCGCCCGCGGCGTGGCGGCCGACATCGCCGAGCACATCAAGGCGCACTGGGGCGCGCTGGATACCGCCATCCTCAACGCCGGCACCTGCGAATACCTCGACGCCCGCCAGTTCGACGCCGACATGGTGGAACGGGTGGTCAACCTCAACCTGGTGGGCAGCGCCCGCTGCATCGAGGCGGCCCTGCCGCTGCTGCGGGCCGGCCGCGATCCCCACCTGGTGGGCGTGGCCAGCGCCGTGACCCTGTTCGAACTGCCCCGCGCCGAAGCCTATGGCGCCTCCAAGGCCGGCCTGCGCTACCTGCTGCAATCGCTGCGGGTGGACCTGGCCAGCGAAGGCATCGACGTCACCGTGGTCAGCCCCGGCTTCGTCGACACCCCGCTGACCCAGCGCAACGACTTCCCCATGCCCATGCGCTGGCCGGTGGAGCGGGCCGCCCGCTACATCGCCGAGCGCCTGGAACGCCGCCCGCTGGATATCGCCTTCCCGCGCCCCTTCATCCTCACCCTCGGCCTGCTCGGGAGCCTGCCCGCGCGGCTGCGACTGGCCATCGGCAAACGCCTGTCGCGCAACGGAGCCCCTTCATGAAGATCGCCATCATCGGCAGCGGCATCGCCGGCCTCACCACGGCCTACCTGCTGAACCGCCGCCACGACATCCAGGTGTTCGAGGCCAGCGACTGGATCGGCGGCCACACCCACACCGTGGACGTCACCCTGCACGGGCGCAGCTACGCGGTGGACACCGGGTTCATCGTGTTCAACGACTGGACCTACCCGAACTTCATCCGCCTCATGGAGCAGCTCGGCGTGGCCCACCAGCCCACCGAGATGAGCTTCTCCGTGTGCGACCCGGCCAGCGGCCTGGAATACAACGGCAACAACCTCAACAGCCTGTTCGCCCAGCGCAGCAACCTGCTCTCCCCGGGGTTCTGGGGCATGCTGCGGGACATCCTGCGCTTCAACCGCGAGTCCCTGGCCGACCTCGACAGCGGCCGCGTCCCCACCAGCGCCACCCTCGGCGACTACCTGCGCGAGCGCGGCTACGGCCAGCGCTTCCGCGACCACTACCTGGTGCCCATGGGCGCGGCCATCTGGTCCACCTCCCTGGAGGACATGCTGGCCTTCCCCCTGGCGTTCTTCGTGCGCTTCTTCAAGAACCACGGGCTGCTCTCGGTCAACGACCGCCCGCAGTGGCGGGTCATCAGCGGCGGCTCGCGCAGCTACGTGGCGCCCCTGACGGAGAGCTTCGCCGAGCGCATCCGCCTGGCCTGCCCGGTCAGCCGCGTGGAGCGCGATGCCGACGGGGTGACCGTGCACAGCGCCGCCGGCGCAGAACGCTTCGACCAGGTGGTGTTCGCCTGCCACAGCGACCAGGCCCTGACCCTGCTGGCCGAGCCGAGCCAGGCCGAGCGCGAGATCCTCGGCGCCCTGCCCTACGCCGACAACGAGGTGGTGCTGCACACCGATGCCCGCCTGCTGCCCCGCCGCAAGCTGGCCTGGGCCAGCTGGAACTACCGCCTCGGCGGCCCGGCGCACCAGCCGGCGGCCGTGACCTACGACATGAACCGCCTGCAAGGCATCGAGGCGCCGGAGACCTTCTGCGTCAGCCTCAACCAGACCGACGCCATCGACCCGGCACGCATCCTTGCGCGCTTCACCTACGCTCATCCTCAGTACAGCCTGGCCGGCATGCAGGCCCAGGCGCGTTGGGGGGAAATCAGTGGCCAGCAGCACAGCCATTTCTGTGGCGCCTACTGGGCCAACGGCTTCCATGAGGACGGCGTGGTCAGCGCCCTGCGCGTGGCCCGTGCATTCGGGGAAAACCTGTGAACAGCGCCCTCTACAGCGGCTGGGTGCAGCACCGTAGGCACAGCCCGCGGGCCCATGCCTTCCGCTACCGCATCGGCCTGCTGTACCTGGACCTGGACGAACGCGAGGCGGTACTCGGCCTGTCGCCCCTGGCCGGCAGCGGGCGCTTCGCGCCCTTCTCCTTCCGCGAGCGGGACTACCTGTGCGCCTACACCGCCAACGGCCACCCCCTGGCCGAAGCGGCCCGCCAGCTGGTGGCCGAGGCCCTCGGCGAGCGGCCGGAGGGCCCGGTGTGCCTGCTCACCCAGGTGCGCAGCTGGGGCCTGGCCTTCAACCCGGCGAGCTTCTACTACTGCCACCACGCCGACGGCCGCCTGGCGGCCATCCTCTGCGAGGTGACCAACACCCCCTGGCGCGAGCGCTACCACTATGTAGTGCCGGCCCAGGGTGACGGCGCCCAGCGCATCCAGGTGGACAAGGCCTTCCACGTCTCGCCCTTCATGCCCCGCGACATGACCTACCGAATGGCCTTCACCCCGGTGAGCCAGCGCCTGGGGGTGCACATCGAGAACTGGCGCGAGGGTCAGCGCGCCTTCGACGCCACCCTCGACCTGACCCGCGAGCCGCTGGACCGGGGCAGCCTGCACCGCTACCTCGCACGCTTCCCCTGGATGACCGCCAAGACCGGCCTGGCCATCTACTGGCAGGCCCTGCGCCTGCTGATCAAACGCACGCCCATTTTCAACCATCAGGTGGCGGCGGACGCTTACCGCGTCGCCGTCCCGCTTTCCCAGGAGCATGACCATGAAAAACCCTAGCCTCGCCCGGACCGGACTGTTCGGCGGCAACGGCCTGGCCAGCGGCCTGCTGAGGCGGCTGGTGACCTCGCGCCTGGCGCAGCTGCGCCACGGCCAGCTCACCGTGCTGGAAGACGGCGAGGAGCACGTCTACGGCGACCCGCGCGCCACCCTGCGGGCACGCATCGAGATCCTCGACCCGGCAGCCTGGGCGCTGGTGGCCAGCAACGGCTCCATCGGCTCCGGCGAAGCCTACGTCCACGGCTACTGGACCACCCCGGACCTGACGGCAGTGATCCGCGTGTTCGTCGCCAACCTCGACGTGCTGGACGACATGGAGGGCGGCCTGGCGCTGCTCGGCCGTCCGCTGCTGCACGGCCTGCACTGGCTCAACCGCAACACCCGCGCCGGCTCCCAGCGCAACATCTCCGCCCACTACGACCTCGGCAACGACCTGTTCGAGCGCATGCTGGACCCGACGATGATGTACTCGGCGGCCCAGTACGAGCACCCGGAGCAGTCCCTGGAGGCCGCGCAGCTGAACAAGCTGGAGCGCATCTGCCAGAAACTGCGCCTGACTCCCGACGACCACCTGCTGGAGATCGGCAGCGGCTGGGGTGGCATGGCCATCCACGCCGCCACCCGCTTCGGCTGCAAGGTCACCAGCGTGACCCTCTCCCACGAGCAGCACGCCCACTGCCAGAAGCGCATCGCCGAACTGGGCCTGCAGGACCGGGTGGAGGTGCTGCTGAAGGACTACCGCGACCTGGAGGGCCGCTTCGACAAGCTGGTCTCCATCGAGATGATCGAGGCCGTGGGCCACCGCTTCCTGCCCACCTACTTCGCCCAGTGCGCGCGCCTGCTGAAGGACGACGGCCTGATGCTGCTGCAGGCCATCACCATCCGCGACCAGCGCTACGAGCAGGCCAAGCGCAGCGTGGACTTCATCCAGCGCTACATCTTCCCGGGCGGTGCCCTGCCCTCGGTCACCCGCATGCTGCAGGTGGCCACCGAGGCCAGCGACCTGAACCTGGTGCACATGGAAGACTTCGGCACCGACTACGCCCGCACCCTGCGCGCCTGGCACGAGAACCTCGCCCGCGCCCGCAGCGAGCTGGAAGGCCTCGGCTACGACGCCTACTTCTACCGGCTATGGGAGTTCTACCTGTGCTACTGCGAAGGTGGCTTCCTGGAGCGCGCCATCGGCACCGCCCAGCTGCTGCTGGCCAAGCCCGGCGCCCGCCACGCCCCGCTGCTCGGCCAGCTGGATGCGTGAGCTGCCGCCGCTGCTGGCGAACGGGCTGAACGCCCTGGCCTTCCAGGCCGGGTGGTTCGCCTGCGTGTTCGCCAGCCAGCACCCGCTCCTGCTGCTGGTGCCGCTGGCTGCGCTGGCGCTGCACCTGGGCCTCGTCGCCCACTGGCGCCAGGAGCTGCCGCTGGTGGCGGCCGTCGCCCTGCTGGGTGCGGCGCTGGACAGCCTGCTGCTCAACCTGGGGCTGTTTGACTTCGCCGGTGAGAGTCGCTGGGCACCGGCCTGGCTGATCCTGCTCTGGGCCCTGCTGGCCACCACCCTGCGCCACTGCCTGGCCTGGAGCGCGCGCCCGCTGTGGCTGTCGGCGCTGCTCGGCGCCCTCGGCGGACCGCTCTCCTACTACGCCGGCGCGCGTCTGGCGGACGTGGGCCTGCCACTGGGCCAGGTGACGAGCCTGGCGCTGCTGGCGGTGATCTGGGCGCTGGTGTTCCCGCTGCTGCACGCACTGGCAGCCCGGCTGGTGCCCGCGCGCTGAGGTGCGACACGGGGTGACCGGTGCTCGCGGCGCTGGAAATCGATCGATGAAGAAACAGAACGCCCGCTCCCCATTGGGGGAGCGGGCGCTTGTCGTGCCTGTGGCTGCGCGCCCCGGAGACGCGCAGCCGATGACAGGCAGGCCCTTAGAAGGCGACGCGGTAGTGCAGGGTGTAGGCCTCTACGCCGTCGTTGGGCTGCTTGATGCCCGCGTTGGAGTAGTGGATGGCGCGCACGCCGACTTCCTGGCCGTTGAAGCGCAGGCCCGCGCCGATGCGGTCCTCGAACTGGAAGGAGGAGCCCAGCTTGTTGTCTTCCAGCTCGGTGCTGGAGAACAGCGCCACGCCGATGCCGGCCTCGACGTAGGGCTTCACGGTCTCGCCGGCGAATTCGTAGACGAACACCGGGGCGAAGGAAATGCTGTGGTTGCTGGCGGTGTCGTCGCCGTCCCAGTAGGTGTAGCCCGCATCCCAGTAGCCGGTGACATGGCCGACGCTGCTTTCCAGCCAGCGGGTGCCGAAGTCGAACTGCGTACCCAGGCGGTAGACCATGGTGGAGTCACCGGTCTGGCCGATGTCGAGGGAGACGTCGGCGGCCTGGGCGCTGATGACGGGACCCACGCACAGGGCTGCGAGGGCAGCCAGGGAAAACAGTTTCTTCATGATGGAAACTTCCTTATTAAAAAGGCTGATCAGGAGGGGATACCACGCTAGGAATTGCGCGAATTATAGAGTGGCTGGTTCTAAGAGAAAGGCGACGAACGGAGAGTTCAGAGTTTTTTTACACCGGCAGCGGCTGCACGTCTTCGCCGCATTCCCCCCACAACACCGGCAATACCGCCTGCAACGCGCCGGCATCCCCGGAGCTCCAGAAACGGCAGGGTGCTGCTTCGCCTTCGGCGAGGGCATTGCCAGCCTGCAGCAGGCGCTGCAGCTGGCGCGCCACGGCGGCGCCGGTGTCCACCAGGCTCACCGACTCCGGCACCAGCTCCCGCAGCAACGGGCGCAGGAAGGGGTAATGGGTGCAGCCGAGGATCAGCGTGTCGCAACCCGCCTCCAGCAGGGGCTGGACGTAGCCCTGCAACAGCGCGCGGGTCGCCGGTCCGGCCAGGTCGCCGGCCTCGATGCGCTCCACCAGACCCGGGCAGGGCTGGGTCACCACCTTCACATCCCCGGCGAAGCGGTCGAGCAAGGCAGCGAACTTGGCGCTCCTGAGGGTGCCGGTGGTGGCCAGCACGCCCACCACGCCGCTGCGGGTGGCACGGGCCGCCGGCTTGACCGCCGGCTCCATGCCGACGATGGGCAGGTGCGGATGGCGCGCCCGCAGGTCGGCCACGGCAGCGGCGGTGGCAGTGTTGCAGGCCAGGACCAGGGCCTTGGCGCCCTGGCCGAGGAGGAAGTCGGCGATGCGCTGGCTGCGCTCGCGGATGAAGTCGGGGCTCTTTTCGCCATAGGGCACGTGGCCGCTGTCGGCCACGTAGAGCAGGGATTCGGCCGGCAGCAGCGCGCGGATCTCGCGCAGCACCGAGAGGCCGCCCACGCCGGAGTCGAAGACCCCGATCGGCGCCCGATCAGGCATGGCGCTCGCCACAGACGCTGCAGGCCGGGTCGCGCTTGACCCGCAGCTCGCGGAAGCGGGTGCCGAGGGCATCCACCAGCAGCAGCCGGCCCACCATCGGCTCGCCGAAACCAGCCAGCAGCTTGAGCGCCTCCAGGGCCTGCAGGCTGCCCACCAGGCCCACCAGTGGGCCGACCACGCCGGCCTCGCTGCAGGTCAGCTCGGCTTCGCTGCCGTGGCCGTAGAGGCAGTGGTAGCAGGGGCTGTCGTCGCGGCGCGGGTCGAACACCGAGAGCTGGCCGTCGAGGCGGATGGCGGCGCCGGACACCAGCGGCTTGCCGGCCGCCATGCAGGCGGCGTTGACCGCCTCGCGGGTGCCGAAGTTGTCGGTGCAGTCGAGCACCACGTCCACCTGGGCCACGGCAGCCGCCAGGCTGTCCTCGTCCAGCGCGCGGGTGATCGGCACCAGGCGCACGCCGGGGTTGAGGGCGGCCAGGCGGGTCATGGCCGACTCCACCTTGAGCACGCCGACGCTGGCGCTGTCATGGATCACCTGGCGTTGCAGGTTGGTCAGGTCGACGCTGTCGAAGTCGGCCAGGTGCAGCTCGCCGACACCGGCGGCGGCCAGGTAGAGGGCGACGGGCGACCCGAGGCCGCCAAGGCCGACGATGAGCACGCGGCCCTGCTTGAGCCGAAGCTGCCCGTCGACGTCGATCTGCGGCAGGAGGATCTGCCGGCTGTAGCGGAGCAGTTCCTCGTCGCTCAGCATGGCCGGCGGCCCAGGCTGATGCGTTCGTGGCCGCCCAGGTCGCGGCGGCTTTCCACGGATTCGAAGCCTTCGCGGGCGAGCAGTTCGCGCACCGCGGCGGCCTGGTCGTAGCCGTGTTCAAGCAGCAGCCAGCCGCCGGCATTCAGGTGTGCGGGGGCCTGGCTGACGATCAGGCGGATGTCGTCCAGCCCGTCGGCCCCGGCCACCAGGGCGCTGCTGGGCTCGAAGCGCACGTCGCCCTGGGCCAGGTGCGGGTCCTGGGCGGCGATGTAGGGCGGGTTGCTGACGATCAGGTCATAGCGCTCAGCGCCCAGGGCGCTGAACCAGTGGCTTTCGCGGAAGGCGGCATTGCCCAGCCCGAGGCGCTCGCGGTTGCGCTCGGCCAGGGCCACGGCCTCGCTGATGCGGTCGACGCCGGTGACCTGCCAGCCGAGGCGCTCGCAGGCCAGCGCCAGGGCGATGGCCCCGGTGCCGGTGCCGAGGTCGAGCACGCGGGCCTGGGGCAGCGTGACCAGGGCCAGGGCGGTTTCCACCAGCAGCTCGGTGTCGGGGCGGGGAATCAGGGTGTGCGGGGCGACTTCCAGGTCCAGGCTCCAGAAGCCCTGGTGGCCGAGGATGTAGGCCACCGGCTCGCCCTGGCGGCGGCGTTCGAGGTAGCTGGCGTAGCGCTCGGCGGCCTCGCCGCTGACCACCCGTTCGGGCCAGGTGTGCAGGAAGCTGCGCGGCTTGCCGAGGGCGGCGGCGAGCAGCAGTTCGGCGTCCAGGCGGGGGCTGGGCGAGTCCGGCAGGCGGGGGTCGCTCAGCAGGCTGGCGATGATGCTCACGGTCAGTCTCCGAGGGCGGCCAACTGGTCGGCCTGGTATTCCGCCAGCAGCGGTTCGATGACGGCTTCCACGCTGCCGGCGAGCACGTCGTCCAGGGCGTAGAGGGTCAGGTTGATGCGGTGGTCGGTGACCCGGCCCTGGGGGTAGTTGTAGGTGCGGATGCGCTCGGAACGGTCCCCGGAGCCCACCAGCAGCTTGCGGGTCTCGGAGATTTCCTTGTGGGCGGCGGCTTCCTGCTGGTCGTTCAGCTTGGCCGCGAGCCAGGCCATGGCCTTGGCGCGGTTCTTGTGCTGGGAGCGCTCTTCCTGGCACTCGACCACGATCCCGCTGGGGATGTGGGTGATGCGCACGGCGGAGTCGGTCTTGTTGACGTGCTGGCCGCCGGCGCCGGAGGAGCGGTAGGTGTCGATGCGCAGGTCCGCCGGGTTGATCTCGATGGCGGCCTGCTCGTCCGGCTCGGGGAGCACGGCGACGGTGCAGGCGGAGGTGTGGATGCGGCCCTGGGACTCGGTCTCCGGCACGCGCTGCACGCGGTGGGCGCCGGATTCGAACTTGAGCTTGGCGTAGACGTTGTCGCCCTCGACGCGGGCGATCACCTCTTTATAGCCACCGTGCTCGCCTTCGTTCTCGGAGAGGATCTCCACGCGCCAGCCCTGGCGTTCGGCATAGCGCGAGTACATGCGGAACAGGTCGCCGGAGAAGATCGCCGCCTCGTCGCCGCCGGTGCCGGCACGGATCTCGAGGAACACGTTGCGGCCGTCGTTGGGGTCCTTGGGCAGCAGCATGCGCTGCAGGCGTGCCTCCAGCCCCACCAGTTGCTCGCGGGCCTGGGCGACTTCCTCTTCGGCCATCTCGCGCAGGTCCGGGTCGCTGTCCTTGAGCAGCGCCTGGGCGCCTTCGAGGTCGTCCTGCACCTTGCGGAACTCGCGGAAGGCGAGGATGACCGGCTCGACCTCGGCGTACTCCTTGGAGTAGGCGCGGAAGCGGGTCTGGTCGCTGATGACCTCGGCATCGCCGAGCAATGCGGTGAGCTCCTCGTAACGATCCTGGAGGATGTCGAGCTTCTTGAGCAGTGACGCTTTCATTGAGGGTGCTTGTCCGGGCCCTCGTCGAGGGCGAAGAGTTCCTGGGCCACGGCCAGCGCATCGAAGCGGCCGTCGGCGGAGAGTTTCTTCAGCTGCACGCTGGGGGCGTGCAGCAGCTTGTTGGTGAGGCCACGGGCCAGCTGGGCGAGGACATCCTCCGGGGCGGCGCCGTTGACCAGCATGCGCTGGGCCTTGGCCAGTTCCTCGTCGCGCAGCCGCTCGGCCTGCTGGCGGTAGGCGCGCAGCACGTCCACCGCAGCCAGCTCGCGCAGGCGCTGCATGAACTCGTCGACACCGCCGCTGACCAGTTCCTCGGCGGCCTGGGCAGCGCCCTGGCGGCTCTTGAGGTTCTCCTCGACCACGTCGTGGAGGTCATCGACGGTGTAGAGGTAGACGTCGTCCAGCTCGCCCACTTCGGGCTCGATGTCGCGGGGGACGGCGATGTCGACCATGAAGATCGGCTTGTGCTTGCGCTGCTTCAGCGCGCGCTCCACGGCGCCCTTGCCGAGGATCGGCAACTGGCTGGCGGTGGAGCTGATGACGATGTCGCTGTTGACCAGTTCGCCCGGGATGTCGGCCAGCAGCACCGCGTGGGCACCGAACTGTTCGGCCAGCAGGCTGGCACGCTCCAGGGTGCGGTTGGCGACGACGATGCGTTTGACGCCCTGCTCGTGCAGGTGGCGGGCGACCAGGGTGATGGTCTCGCCGGCACCGATCAGCAGCGCCTGGCTGCGGCTCAGGCTGGAGAAGATCTGCCGGGCCAGGCTGACGGCGGCGAAGGCCACGGAGACGGGGTTCTCGCCGATGGCAGTGTCGGTGCGCACGGTCTTGGCGGTGCTGAAGGTGGCCTGGAACAGGCGCCCCAGCAGCGGCCCGACAGTGCCGGCCTCACGCGCCACGGCGTAGGCGGATTTCATCTGCCCGAGGATCTGCGGCTCGCCGAGGACCATGGAGTCCAGGCCCGAGGCCACGCGCATCATGTGGCGCACGGCGGCGGCGTCATGGTGCACGTAGGCGCAGGCGCGCAACTCTTCGAGGCTGAGGTTGTGATAGCCGGCCAGCCAGGTCAGCACCTCGTCGGCGCAGATTTCGTCCTGCTCCAGGTAGAGCTCGCTGCGGTTGCAGGTGGAGAGGATCGCCGCCTCGCGGCTGGGAGTGAGGCTGCACAGCTGCTGCAGGGCCTCGACCAGCTGCTCGGGAGTAAAAGCCACGCGCTCGCGCACATCCACGGAGGCGGTTTTGTGGTTGATACCGAGGGCTAGAAAGGCCATGCAGGGTCGCTAACGGATACGGAAGGCGCGCAATTGTCCTACTTCGATTCAGTGAGAACAACCACCGCTTGCCATTGTCACAGGCCTGTATACGCGCCATGCAATCTATAGGGCCCGGCCCCATGGGCTTGCCTGGCGGCTTGTGTCATGATGCTCCGACCGCAGGTTAGTCGCCCTTTCCCCCTTATGAATAAATCCCTCGCGTTGCTGACCGCCTTCCTGTTCCTTGGCGGATGCCAGACCCTGGCCCCTTCATCCCCGGACGGCACCCCGCCGGTGGAAGACAGTGCCCAGGCACCCGAAGCCAAACCCCAGGTCTATGCGTCCTTCAGCCGCGACACGCTGTTCGCCCTGCTCACCGCCGAGCTGGCCGGGCAGCGCAACCGCTTCGACATCGCCCTCGGCAACTACGTCCAGCAGGCCAACGCCACCCAGGACCCCGCCGTCGCCGAACGCGCCTTCCGCATCGCCGAGTACCTGGGCGCCGACCAGGCCGCGCTGGACACCGCGCTGATCTGGGCCACCAACGCCCCCGAAAACCTCGATGCCCAGCGCGCCGCCGCCATCCAGCTGGCCCGTGGCGGTCGCTACGACGAATCCATGACCTACATGGAGAAGGTGCTGCAGAAGCAGGGCGACACCCATTTCGACTTCCTCGCCCTCTCCGCCGCCGAGACCGACCCGGACACCCGCGCCGGCCTGCTGCAGAGCTTCGACCGCCTGCTGGCCAAGTACCCGGACAACAGCCAGCTGGTGTTCGGCAAGGCCGTGCTGCTGCAACAGGACGGCCGCACCGAGGACGCCCTGGCCCTGCTGGAAGACCTGCCCTCCAGTGACAAACAGATCCCGCCGATCCTCCTGCGTGCGCGCCTGCTGCAGAGTCTGGACCGCACCGACGACGCGCTCCCGCTGCTGGAACGCGCCATCAAGCAGCATCCGGACGACAAGCGCCTGCGCCTGACCTACGCCCGCCTGCTGGTGGAGGCTGGCCGGCTGGACGAAGCCAAGTCCGAGTTCGCCGGGCTGGTGCAGCGTTTCCCCGATGACGACGACCTGCGCTTCTCCCTCGCCCTGGTGTGCATGGAAGGCGAAGCCTGGGACGAAGCCCAGGTCTACCTGCAGGAACTGGTGGAACGCGGCAGCCACGTGGACTCCGCCCACTTCAACCTCGGCCAGGTCTACGAGAAGCGCAACGACCTCGAAAGCGCGCTGATCGAATACGGCCTGGTGGGCGCCGGCAACGACTACCTGCCCGCGCAACTGCGCTACACCGAGCTGCTGCTGGACGCCAAGCGCGGCGACGAAGCCGCCAGTCACCTGGCCAAGGCCCGCGAGGCACAGCCCGACTACGCCATCCAGCTGTACCTGATCGAGGCGGAGAACTTCGCCGAGCGCCAGCAGATCGACCACGCCTGGGCCACCATCGCCCAGGGCCTGAAGCAGTTCCCGGGCGACCTCAACCTGCTCTACACCCGCGCCATGCTGGCCGAGAAACGCGGCGACCTGGCCCAGCTGGAGCGCGACCTGCGCTTCATCATCGAGCGCGAGCCCGAGAACGCCATGGCGCTGAACGCGCTGGGCTACACCCTGGCCGACCGCACCACCCGCTACGAGGAAGCCCGCGCCCTGGTGGAACAGGCGCACCAGCTCAAGCCGGATGATCCGGCCATCCTCGACAGCCTCGGCTGGATCAACTTCCGCCTGGGCAAGCTGGACGAAGCCGAGAGTCTGCTGCGCCAGGCCCTGGAAGCCTTCCCCGACCATGAAGTGGCCGCCCACCTGGGCGAAGTGCTGTGGGCCAACGGCAAGCAGAGCGAAGCCCGCAAGGTGTGGGCCGAAGCCCTGAAGAACCAGCCCGACAGCCCCATCCTGCGCAGCACCCTGAAGCGCCTGACCGGTTCCGAGACCCTCTGATCCATGCGTCTACGTCATCTACTGGCTGCAGGGGCGCTGCTCCTGCTCACCGGCTGCGCCGGCCTCACCTCCCGTGAATCGGTTGAAGGCAAGGGCGACGCCACCCTCTGGAAAGCCCACAAGCAGCAGGTCGCCGCCCTCGATGGCTGGCAGATCGCCGGCAAGGTCGGCATCCGCGCACCGAAGGACTCCGGCAGCGGCACCCTGTTCTGGCTGCAACGCCGCGACTACTACGACATCCGCCTCTCCGGCCCGCTGGGCCGTGGCGCCGCCCGCCTCACCGGCCACCCCGGCGCCATCGTGCTGGAAGTGGCCAACCAGGGCCGCTACGAAGCCGAATCCCCCGAAGCCCTGCTGGAAGAACAGCTCGGCTGGCGCCTGCCCGTCTCCCACCTGCAATGGTGGGTGCGCGGCCTGCCCGCCCCTGACAGCCGCAGCCGCCTGACCCTCGACAGCGACAGCCACCTCTCCCGCCTGGAGCAGGACGGCTGGGAGGTGAACTACCTCAGCTACGTCGAGCAGAACGGCTTCACCCTGCCCGAGCGCATCAAGCTCAAGGGCGCCGACCTCGACGTCACCCTGGTGATCAAGGACTGGCAGCCGCGCCAGCTCGGCCAGTGAGTTCCGCCATGCAAGACGCCCAGCTGATCCTGCCGGCGCCGGCCAAGCTCAACCTCATGCTGCACATCCTCGGGCGCCGTCCCGACGGCTACCACGAGCTGCAGACGCTGTTCCAGTTCCTCGACCACGGCGACGAACTGGGCTTCTCGCTCCGCGAGGATGGCGCGATCCACCTGCGCACCGAGATGCCCGGCGTCCCCCATGACAGCAACCTGATCGTCCGCGCCGCGCGCAGCCTGCAGCAGGCGTCCGGCACCCGCCTGGGCGCCGACATCTGGCTCGACAAGCGCCTGCCCATGGGCGGCGGCATCGGCGGCGGCAGTTCCGACGCCGCCACCACCCTCCTCGGCCTCGACCACCTCTGGCAGACGCGCCTCGGCGAAGAGCGCCTGGCCGAGCTGGGGCTGGCACTGGGTGCCGACGTGCCGGTGTTCGTACGCGGTCGCGCGGCCTTCGCCGAAGGCGTCGGCGAGCGCCTGCAACCGGTCACCCTGGAGGAGCCGTGGTTCCTCGTCGCCGTACCGCAAGTCTTTGTCAGCACAGCAGAAGTTTTCACCGATCCCGAGTTGACACGGAATTCGGCGCCCATTAATCTTCGCAGCCTTCTTGAGGGGGGCAGTCGTAACGACTGTCAGCCAGTGGTCGAGAAGCGTTACCCCGAAGTTCGTAACGCACTGATGTGGTTGAACAAATTCACATCGGCCCGACTGACCGGCACCGGAGCTTGTGTGTTTGGGAGCTTCCCAAACCGGGACGATGCTGATAAAGTCGCCCGCCAACTTCCGGCCACTCTGCCAAGTTTCGTCGCCAAGGGCAGCAACATCTCGATGCTGCATCGACGCCTCGAAAGCCTGGCTTGAAAGAAGTGTGCAAGTCCTCCGGTTATACCGATACAGGGGCGTCGCCAAGCGGTAAGGCAGCAGGTTTTGATCCTGCCATGCGTTGGTTCGAATCCAGCCGCCCCTGCCATAACCCTTCCCAGGGTCCTCGGTAGAACAGGTCTTGCAACGGTAGTTAAACGATATAGGGGCGTCGCCAAGCGGTAAGGCAGCAGGTTTTGATCCTGCCATGCGTTGGTTCGAATCCAGCCGCCCCTGCCATACACGAAGAAGCTGTTCAAAAGCCTCGGCGTTTGAACAGCTTTTTAATTCATCAGGTCCACCCTCAGCCGGCAGGTACTGCGCGTGTCCAAGATGATGGTCTTCACGGGGAACGCCAACCCCGATCTGGCGCGTCGCGTCGTACGTCAACTGCATATCCCCCTCGGTGATGCCTCTGTAGGCAAGTTCTCCGACGGCGAAATCAGCGCGGAAATCAACGAAAATGTCCGCGGTAAGGACGTCTTCCTGATCCAGCCCACGTGCGCGCCCACCAACGACAACCTGATGGAGCTGGTGGTGATGGCTGACGCCTTCCGCCGCTCCTCGGCGTCCCGTATCACCGCTGTGATCCCCTACTTCGGCTATGCCCGCCAGGACCGCCGCCCGCGTTCCGCTCGCGTGGCGATCAGCGCCAAGGTCGTGGCCGACATGCTCACCGTGGTCGGTATCGACCGCGTGCTGACCGTCGACCTGCATGCCGACCAGATCCAGGGTTTCTTCGATATCCCCGTGGACAACATCTACGGCTCCCCCGTCCTGGTGGATGACATCGAAGACCAGCGTTTCGACAACCTCATGATCGTCTCCCCGGACATCGGTGGCGTGGTACGTGCCCGTGCCGTCGCCAAGTCCCTGGGTGTCGATCTGGCGATCATCGACAAGCGCCGTCCCAAGGCCAACCAGTCCGAAGTCATGCACATCATCGGTGATGTGGACGGCCGGACCTGCGTCCTGGTCGACGACATGGTCGACACCGCCGGCACCCTCGGCCACGCCGCCAAGGCCCTGAAGGACCACGGCGCTGCCAAGGTCTACGCCTACTGCACCCACCCGGTGCTGTCCGGTCGTGCCATCGAGAACATTGAAAACTCCGTGCTGGACGAGCTGGTGGTGACCAACACCATCCCGCTGTCTGCCGCGGCACAGGCCTGCTCCCGTATCCGTCAACTGGATATCGCGCCGGTCGTGGCTGAAGCGGTCCGCCGCATCAGCAATGAGGAATCGATCAGCGCGATGTTCCGCTAAGGAACGCGCCTGACGAAAACGCCCCGCTCCGGCGGGGCTTTTTTGCCTAACCGCCCAAGATGCTGGTCGCAAGCACTCGGGGCGGTTTGGCTATTTTGGAGAACTGCAATGACTGAATTCGCCCTGAACGCTTCCGTACGTTCCGACCTGGGGAAAGGTGCGAGCCGCCGCCTGCGTCGTAACGAAGCCCAAGTTCCCGCCGTTGTCTACGGTGGCGACAAGGCTCCGCAATCCATCGGTCTGCTGGCCAAAGAACTGGCCAAGCTGCTGGAAAACGAGGCTGCCTTCAGCCACGTGATCGCCCTGAACGTCGCCGGTGCCACCGAGACCGTTCTGATCAAGGCCCTGCAGCGTCACCCGTCCAAAGGCTTCGTCGTACACGCTGACTTCCAGCGCGTCGTTGCCGGCCAGAAGCTGACCGCTCACGTACCGCTGCACTTCCTGAACGAAGCCACTGCTGTTGGCGTGAAGACTGGTGGTGGCGAGATCTCCCACACCATCTCCGAAGTCGAAGTTTCCTGCCTGCCGAAAGACCTGCCGGAATTCATCGAAGTCGACCTGGCCAAGGTCGAAGTGGGTCAGACCGTTCACCTGTCTGACCTCAAGCTGCCGAAAGGCGTCGAGCTGGTGGCCCTGGCCCACGGCAACGACCTGGCAGTTGCCAACATCCACGCTGCTCGCGTAGCGAAGGAAGAAGGCTCCGCCGAGTAATTCGCGCAGCCTGAAAAGGAAGGGCCCCTGTCGTGACCGCCGTACAACTGATCGTCGGCCTGGGAAATCCAGGCCCCGAATACGACCAGACCCGGCATAACGCAGGGGCCCTTTTCGTTGAGCGCGTGGCAGACAGCCAGCGCGTCAACCTGTCTCTCGACAAGAAGTATTTCGGCCTCGTTGGCAAATTCAGCCACCAGGGCCGCGACGTTCGTCTGCTCATCCCCACCACCTACATGAACCGCAGCGGCCAGTCCGTGGCGGCGCTCGCCGGTTTCTTCCGCATCCCGGTCGACGCGATCCTGGTGGCCCACGACGAACTCGACATGCCCCCCGGCGTCGCCAAGCTCAAGCAGGGCGGTGGCCATGGCGGGCACAACGGGTTGCGCGACATCATCGCCCAGCTCGGCAACCAGAACGGCTTCCATCGCCTGCGCCTCGGCATCGGCCATCCCGGGCACGCCAGCCTGGTATCCGGCTACGTCCTCGGCCGCGCACCGCGCAGCGAGCAGGAACTGCTCGACACCAGCATCGACTTCGCCCTCGGCGTGCTGCCCGACATCCTCGCGGGGGACTTCACCCGCGCGATGCAGAAACTGCACAGCCAGAAGGCCTGATCCACACCTCTTAATCGCCCCATTGGCGCGAGGGACATAGCATGGGATTCAATTGCGGCATCGTCGGCCTGCCCAACGTCGGCAAGTCCACCCTGTTCAACGCCCTGACCAAATCCGGCATCGCGGCGGAAAACTTCCCCTTCTGCACCATCGAGCCGAACAGCGGCATCGTTCCCATGCCCGACGCACGCCTGGAAGCCCTGGCCGAGATCGTCAAGCCGGAGCGGGTCCTGCCCACCACCATGGAGTTCGTCGACATCGCCGGCCTGGTCGCCGGAGCCTCCAAGGGTGAAGGCCTGGGCAACAAGTTCCTCGCCAACATCCGCGAGACCGACGCCATCGCCCACGTCGTGCGCTGCTTCGAAGACGACAACGTCATCCACGTCTCCAACAGCGTCGACCCCAAGCGCGACATCGAGATCATCGACCTCGAACTGATCTTTGCCGACCTCGACAGCTGCGAGAAGCAACTGCAGAAAGTGGTCCGCAACGCCAAGGGCGGCGACAAGGACGCCATCGCCCAGAAGGCCCTGCTGGAACAACTGATCGCCCACTTCACCGAAGGCAAGCCCGCGCGCAGCCTGATGAAGAACATGGACGACGAGCAGAAGCGCGTGATCCGCGGCTTCCACCTGCTCACCAGCAAGCCGGTGATGTACATCGCCAACGTCGCCGAGGACGGCTTCGAGAACAACCCGCACCTGGACGTGGTCAAGGCCATCGCCGCCGAAGAAGGCGCCGTGGTCGTACCGGTGTGCAACAAGATCGAAGCCGAGATCGCCGAGCTGGACGACGACGAAGAGAAACTCATGTTCCTCGAGTCCATGGGCATGGAAGAGCCGGGCCTGAACCGCGTGATCCGCGCCGGCTACAACCTGCTCAACCTGCAGACCTACTTCACCGCTGGCGTGAAGGAAGTCCGCGCCTGGACCGTGCGCATCGGCGCCACCGCCCCGCAGGCGGCAGCCGTCATCCACACCGACTTCGAGAAAGGCTTCATCCGCGCCGAAGTGGTCGCCTATGACGACTTCATCCAGTACAAGGGCGAAGCCGGCGCCAAGGAAGCCGGCAAATGGCGCCTGGAAGGCAAGGAATACATCGTCAAGGACGGCGACGTGATGCACTTCCGCTTCAACGTCTAAGCCCTCCCCGCTTTACCCGAAGCCCCCTGCGGATTCACGCCGCCGGGGGCTTCGTGCTTCAGGCCGCCTCACCCCGCTGCTCGAACACCTCCCGCGCCACCGCCAGGCCGTTCAGCGCGGCCGGGAAGCCGGCGTAGACGGCCATCTGCATGATCGTCTCGACGATCTCCGTGCGGCTGGCGCCGACGTTCAGCGCACCGTGCACGTGGACCTTCAGTTGCGGGGCGGCGTTGCCCAGGGCGGTCAGTGCCGCCACCACGGCGATCTCCCGGCTCTTCAGGTCCAGCCCCGGGCGGGAATAGATGTCGCCGAAGGGGAACTCCACCAGGTAGCGCGCAAAGTCCGGGGCGATGCCCGCCAGGCTCTCCACCACCCGCTCACCGGCCTCGCCGTCGATCTCCTTCAGTTTCGCCAGCCCACGCTGGTAGCGGCTCTCGTCATTCATCTGCGTTGCCCTTCTCGGTTGATGGCTCCAGCGCCAGGGCCTGCTCGCACGCGCGGTAATGCTCGATCTTCGCGTGCAGCGCATCGGCGGCCTGGCGCATCGCCTCGATCTCGGCCAGGACCTCCGCAAGGTGGCCCTCCAGCATCTGGCGACGCGCCGGCACCGTCGGGTCCCCAGCGCTCCTCAGCGCTGCGAACGCCTGCATCTTGCCGATGGGCATGCGGGTCGTGCGCAAGCGCAGCAGGAACTCGATCCAAGCCATTTCCGAAGCCGCGTAGCGCCGCTGCCCACCCGGCGCCCGGCCCACCGGGGCGATGAGCCCGATGCGCTCGTAATAACGCAGCGTGTGAGCCGTGAGCCCGGTGCGCCGGGCGACTTCGTCGATGCTGAGATGAGGTTCCATGGGGCGATCCTAGAAGTTCGAGCGCGCTCTAAGTCAACCCTTTGCCGGCGCCACGTCAAGCCCGCCCTCAGCGCCGGCGAAAACGCAGGGGCAACCCCTGGCAATCCTCCCCGAAACGCCCCTGGTGCCAACCCAGTTGGCCCGACACCAGCGTGGTACGCACCGCGTGGCGGAAGGTGCGGCCCTGGAACGGCGTCCAGCCGCATTGCGCGTGGATCGGGTCCGCCTCCACCGGCCGGGGCTCGGCCAGGCGCTCCACCAGCACCAGGTCCGCCCAGTAGCCCTCGCGCAGGTAGCCGCGCCGCTCGATGGCGAAGCGCTCCGCCACCGCGTGGCTGGTCTTGTGCACCAGCAGCGTCAGCGGCAGCAGCCCGTCGGCCACCAGCTCCAGCAGCGCCGGCAGGCTGTGCTGCACCAGCGGCAACCCGGCGGGCGCCTGGGCGTAGGGCCGGGCCTTCTCCTCCCGGGTGTGGGGCGCGTGGTCGCTGCCGATCACGTCCAGCCGCCCGTCCAGCAAGGCCCGGCGCAGGGCATCGCGGTCGGAGGGCGCCTTGATCGCCGGATTGCACTTGATCAGGTGGCCCAGGCGCGGGTAGTCGCGGTCATCGAACAGCAGGTGGTGCACGCACACCTCGGCGGTGATGCGTTTGCCCGGCAGCGGCCCGGGGATGAACAGCTCCAGCTCCCGCGCCGTGGTTATGTGCAGCACATGCAGGTCGGTGTCGAAGCGACGGGCCAGCGCCACCGCCCGGCTGGAGGAGCGGTAGCAGGCCTCCGCATCGCGGATCAGCGGGTGCGCGTCGGCCGGGATGGCGTCGCCGTAGCCCGCAGCCCATTGCGCCTCGCGCTCGCGGATGCGCGGCGTGTCTTCGCAGTGGGCCAGCAGCAGCGTCGGGCAATCGCGGAACAGCCGCTCCAGGGAGGCTTCATCGTCCACCAGCAGGTTGCCGGTGGAGGCGCCCATGAACACCTTCACCCCCGCCACCCGCTCCGGGTCGAGCCGGGCCACGGTGTCGAGGTTGTCCCGGCTCACACCGAAGTGAAAGCCGTAGTTCACCGAGGAACAGGCCGCCGCGCGGCGCTCCTTCGCCGCCAGCGCCTCCAGGTCCAGGGTCGGCGGCTGGGTGTTGGGCATGTCCATCACGCTGGTCACGCCCCCGGCCAGCGCCGCACGGGACTCGCTGAGGAAGGTGCCCTTGTGGGGCGCGCCCGGGTCACGGAAGTGCACCTGGTCATCGATCATCCCCGGCAGCAGGTACTGGCCGTTGGCGTCGATCACCCGCACGTCCGGCCGGGCGCTGATGCTGCGGTCGATGCGTTCGATACGGCCGTTGTGCACCAGCAGGTCGGCCTCCCACTCGCAGCCCTCATTGACCAGACGGGCGTTGCGGATCAGCAGGTTGTGCATGGCTGGAACTCATTCTGCAGGGCCTGGTAACCGGGCCCCAGGTCGATGGGGACAAGGGCCACCTGTTCTGGCGGGTGGGCCGGCGCGCCAGGCTCGGGCGACGTGCACGTCACCCGCAGCCCCGCGCCGGAAAGCTGGTTGTAGAAGCACGAACGGCGCCCGGTGTGGCAGGCCGGGCCGGCCTGGTCCACCTGCAGCAGCAGCGCATCGCCGTCGCAATCCAGGTGGGCGCTCACCAGGTGCTGCACATGCCCGGAAGTGTCGCCCTTGCGCCACAGGCAGCGGCGCGAGCGCGACCAGTAGCACGCCCGCCCCTCCTCCAGCGTGGCCCGCAGGGACTCGGGGTTCATCCACGCCAGCATCAGCACCTCGCCGCTGTCGTACTGCTGCGCCACGGCGGGGATCAGCCCATCGGCACTCCAGGGAATGGCCGCCATCACCGCCTCCAGATCCCGCCCGGTGCCGGCCGGGCTCCGCTCCAGTTGCAGCCAGAAGCTCATGGCGCCAGCGCCTGCAGCAGCCGCTCGACGTTCTGCCGGTACATGCCGAGGTACGTGCTGGCCGGGCCCTCGGCCGCCAGCGCATCGGAATACAACGTACCGCCCACCCGCGCGCCGGCCTCCTCGGCGATCTGCTTCACCAGCCGCGCATCGCGGATGTTCTCCACGAAGATGGCCCGCACGCCCTCCGCCCGCAGCTGGCGGATCAACCCCGCCACCTCGGCAGCGGAAGGCTCGGCCGCATCGCTCACGCCCTGGGCCGCGAGGAACTGCAGGCGCCACTCCTGGGCGAAGTAACCGAAGGCATCGTGGCTGGTCAGCACCCGACGCCGCTCCGGCGGCAGCGCCATCAGGCGCGGGGCGATGCTCTGGCGCAACGCCCCCAGGCGGCCCAGCCAGGAGTCCCGCCGCGCCTCGAAGGCCGCCGCGCGGGCCGGCACCAGCTGCACCAGCGCCTGGGTGATGTTGCGCGCGTAGATCTCCGCATTGCCCAGGCTCTGCCAGGCGTGGGGGTCCACCAGGCGCTGGTCGTCCTCCAGCACCGTCATCGGCACCACGCCCTTGCTCGCGTCGATACGCGTGCCGCGCGCCTCGCCGTTGGCCAGCAGGCGCTCCAGCCAGGGCTCGAAGCCCAGCCCGTTGGCGATCACCAGGTCCGCCTCCAGCACCGCGCGCACCTGGGCCGGAGCGGGCTCGAAGACGTGGGCATCGGCATCCGCCCCCACCAGGTTGGTGAGCTGGATATCGTCCCCGCCGATCTCGCGGGTGATGTCCGCCAGGATGCTGAAGGTGGTCACCACCCTCGCCTTCTCCGCAGCGGACAGTGAAACGGGCAGGCACAGCAACAGCACAACGCACAGGCGCATGAACATGCGGGGGCTCCTCAACAGGGCACGGGAAGGGGCGCGCGTCGCAGCAAGCCGTGGACCGGCCCGACGAACACCGAAATCAGGTAGGCCAGCCCCGCCAGCAACACGATGCAGGGGCCGCTGGGCAGGTTGGCGTGGAACGACAGCAACAGCCCCAGCCACACGCAGCTCGCGCCGATGCCCGCCGCCGTCAGCAGCAGCACCGGCAGGCGCCGGCTCCAGAAGCGCGCCGCAGCGGCCGGCAGCATCATCAGCCCCACCACCATCAGCGCACCGATGGCGTGGAAGCCGGTCACCAGGTTGAGCACCACCAGCGCCAGGAACAGCGCATAGGCCGGCGCCCCGAAGCGGCTCACCCCGCGCAGGAACACCGGGTCGAAGCTGTCCCACAGAAGCGGGCGGTAGATCAGCGCCAACAGCGCCAGGCTGGTGCCGGCCACCGTCAGCATGCTGCGCAGCGTCTCGCCGTCCACCGCCAGGGCCGAGCCGAACAGCAGGTGCAGCAGGTCGATCCGGCGCCCGGCCAGCCCCAGCAACAGCACGCCGCCCGCCAGGGAAATGGGGTAGATGGCCGCCAGGCTCGCATCCTCCCGCAGGCCGGTGCGGCGGGTGATCCACGCGGCCAGCCCGGCCATGCCCAGCCCCGCCACCAGGCCGCCAAAGGTCAGCGCCGGCAGGCTCAGGCCGAAGAACCAGAACGCCAGCGCCGCACCGGGCAACACCCCATGGGAAATGGCATCGCCGATCAGGCTCATGCGCCGCAACATCAAAAACACCCCGAGCGGCCCCGCGCTGCACGCCAGCGCCACCCCGCCCAGCAGCGCCCGCTGCAAGAAGGCGAACTCCGCAAAGGGTTGCCAGAGCGCCGCGAGCATCAGGCCACCTGCTGGCGGGTGGGCGCCGGCAGCAGCACCCGGCTGGCGCCATGACGGCAGCCGTCGGCGCGGATCAGCAGGCAGCGTGGCAGGCGCTCACGCACCGCCTCCAGGTCATGGCAGACCACCAGCTGCGTGCGCCCCTCCCGCTGCCAGCGGGCGATGCGCTGCCAGAGAATCGCCTGGCCCTCCACGTCCAGCGCCGCGTCGGGTTCGTCCAGCAACAGCAGCGGCGCATCCATCAGCTCCAGCCGCGCCAGCAGGGCTCGCTGCAATTCCCCACCGGAAAGCGCCAGCAACGGCTGGTCGGCCAGCGCCTCCAGCTGCCAATCCGCCAGGGCCGCCTCGCAGCGCCTGCGCCGCTCCACCCGGCTCAAGCGGCTGCGCCACAGCCCCGCCATCGCCAGCTCCCCCAGGCTGAGGGGGAACTGCCGGTCCAGCGCCTGTTGCTGCTGCAAAAAGCCCACTGCTCCCAAACCCGCCGCCCCGACGCTCACCCGCCCCGCCAAAGGGCGCTGCAAACCGGCGATCACCCGCAGCAGGCTGCTCTTGCCGCACCCGTTGCGCCCCACCACCGCCGTAAGGCTGCCGGCCGGCAACGCCAGGGAAAGCGGAGGCGCCAACGGCCGCGCAGGCGGCCCCCATTGCAAGGCATCGAACTGAAGCATCGTCAGGTCCAGGGCGTGGGAGAAAGGGCTGTAGGAAAACGCAAATGTTATAAAGTAACAAATCACGCTTCACAACCCATTTCCCCGCGCACGCCCCCTCCCCTTTTCCAACCCGAACGCCAACCGGCACCCACCGCTAAGCGGTTGATCGCCCTTCGAAAAATTCTGAAAAGTGGGGTTGACAGAGGCAGGAAGCGAGAGAATAATGCGCGCCACGTTGGCTACGTAGCTCAGCTGGTTAGAGCATAGCATTCATAATGCTGGGGTCCGGGGTTCAAGTCCCTGCGTAGCCACCATACAAAACAAAGGGTTAGCTTCGGCTAACCCTTTGTGCTTTCTGGGGTGTTAATTTCTTGACGCCTCCCCTGCCTCGATCACTCCCCTAATCGCTTGGCCAGTTTGGTTGCGGATATGCTTCGGGGCCAAACGCCCCCTTCGCCTCAACGCTTGAGAGGCCTCCATGACTCCTCCGCCAGCACCTAACCACAGCGCTCTAACATTATGAATGGAGAGTTCTAATTGCCCTCCAAAAGCAATTCTCTTCGGCGGAAATTTAGTTTAAGCAAGCTATAAAAAACCCTCATCGCAGAACCATCCACTATTCGCTAGCGCTTGATACAACGCTCTCTTCCATGAGTTCATGTGGAGCCGGCTCTCTATCAACTCCATTCTCTTCAATTGCTGGCTTCGCTCATTAGCGGAAGCATTATTAAAATAACAAATGAAAGTCTGACGAATATTCGAGAGCTCCTCTGCCGCCTCAACTGAGAATCGGGCATTCAGATCAAATGCTCTCAAATGTGAGTTAACTCTTGCTATAGCAGAACTGGACCACGACTTAGGCGCTCCAGCATAAAATGAAACTGTTGCTGGCCGTGTTTCATGTATCTCACAGAACAACCACTGCACTGAATTAAAAGTATCAGCATCAAAATACGGATGAATAGGTTGGTCACCCTCAGAAGTAGCTACAGCGACCCCCTTCCCTCCCAAATTACAGTCCCTGCACGATGGCACTAAATTTGTGACAAGAATAGATAAGCGAGGGAATTTAGATTTTGGAAGATAATGATCTAATGTGGCAACACGACCAATGCCACAGTAGGGGCACTTTTCGCCTGGAGCAGCTCCCATCAGCTTGTCATATATACCTCTAGCTGGCTTACCTTGCGCCGCCAGATAATTTGAGTAGAGTGCTTTCAACTCGCCTTTCTGAACTCTACCAACTACGACATCATTTTTCCGTTGATTATTTTGTGGAATTGTCCACCAGCTGGCGTGTACCCCATGTGCGTCATAGGCATTCGCGTCTAGTGTAAGATCAGCAAGAATTTCATTGTATCGCTGTTGGAGTGTCGCATCCCCGACACCTGCGACACATAAATCAAAAACATCGCTAAAATTCTCTAACGGTTTAGGAAGCGCTCTCACAAACCATCATCCCCTTGTGCCTTCTTAAGAGCTCTCAGCAAGGCTTGCCCTTCGAATCCAAGCTGCCCTTCGTACTCTGAAAAGACCTCTTGATAACTTTTCCCCTCGCGAATAGATTGCTCAAGCAGGTCATAGAAGCCCGACTTAGAAACCTCTAAACCAAAAACTTCTCGCGTTAAAAAACCAACATTTTCTGCAAAGGTCTCTGACTCAGGCCTCTCAGCATAAGTTAATAAATTTGAACGCCTAACTTTCCACACACAGGAACTGGGAACCTCTTGCAAAACAACAGGAGAATGCGTAGCAATGATTGCCACACCATTTCTATCAGTAAGCAAATCAGAAATCGCGCGAGTAAACGCGGACAATAATGGCGGATGAAGATGACTTTCCGGCTCATCAAGCAGAACTAAAGTTTTTTCTTCGACAGTTTCAACCAAGCGCGTAACAGTTAACAAAACTATTGCATGCCCAGAACTCATTTTAGCAAACAGATATTCTGCTCTATCGAAAGCAGAGGAATCTGTTCCGGCAGCCAAAGCAGGGAGGTCCATACTCTGGAAATTCAGGTCTGACTCTAGCCTTTTAATGGCTGTCACCCACTGCGAACGCTTTCTCTCCAAACTAAAACAATTTTCTAAACTTTTTACAAACTCCCGAGAAAGCTCCACCATTGTCTTAAGACTGTATGAGCCGTCTGCCTTTATAGATAGAGAATCTTTAAGACCTACATAGTAATAACAAGTACCTTCAGCCTTATTTATGCGATCCCTGGGGGGGATAAATGGGTCAAACGCGCTAAATGAAACAGAAACAACACTACTAAAATAATCCGAAGTAATGGGCCCTCCACCATCCCAAGGATCGTTATCAATAAATACTCCCCCCCCACTCTCCGCACCTACCCCTTGAACTATCGACCGAATCATCCCATTTAAAAGGGTCGTTTTCCCGACGCCATTACGCCCGATTAGCACATGCATATTTGTAGGAGGCTTCGAGCCAGGAATTACCTTGAAGCTTAAATCCGCACCGCCTATTGTGCTTGTAGCGGCTCGCTTATAGCTAAAATCAAATGGGGTTAATACAGCCCCGCCGGCTATAACTCTTCGATACTGATTACTGATAGCAGCCACACTGACGCCACGCGTCAATGAATCTTTAAAGACTTTTTCCTCTTTTGCTATAGATAATATTTTCTGGTCGTACGCAACATCACACAGACTGGCAAGAATTTTTTCAAATAGCTCTGCCGTCAAATTTTTCTGCAAACTCGCGTAGTAACCAACATCTTGCCCTAAAGAAAAATAACCTTCAGGCAAAAACTCAAAACTCGGAGACAAAGACTCCTCGGTCCACCCATGCTGCTGGTTTACATACCCAATTTTTACGTTTCCAATCTCATGTTCAACCCCTAGCTCGTCATAGACAGTCAGGAAGAATAATGTTTTAAAACCATAATCATCCCAGTTATTAACTCTCAAGTAGGCAGCTGTCTTTTTGGGACCGGTAACACCACCTGACTGCTTATGAAAAATAATATTCATTCATTTCCCTCAAGAATCCAAACATTCTAAATCCAACCTTCCCTGCTCCTCACTAATATAGCGATAGGATTGTGGCGCGTTCCCACTCGGGACGAAATGAGTCAGTGCCAAAGGTGTGCAATACCGGCGAACAACACTTACCTTTATTGCATGAGCAGTTTCCCGCCCCTTAAAATATGAATTAAAGAATTTTCTAGATATCCCAGAGAACTCATGAGTCGCAGACCATATAGCATTCGGGGGACCAGAAAGCACTACATCAAAATCAAATTCACCCACAACTTTTCCCACAGGCATCGTGGCATAAATAACAACAGTCCTAACATCTTTATTCTTAAATATATTTTTTCTGAACTCATACCTCTTAACGCCTTGAAGTATCTTTTCAGCATACTCTGGCTTAATCGACAATAAGACCTTCATGAACCATCCCTCTTCTGGCTACAGCTTTTACGTGAGATGAGGGAATCTCAAAAAACCCCCAATACTGCGATCCGTCCGGAAAACCAAGTTCCTCAATAAGGACCTGTCGCGTTACTTTTTTCTTAAAAGCCAAGTTATAAGAAAACTTAAAAATGTGAGGATAGTTCCCTTTAACCCACAACCGCTCTAGCTCTGAAGGCGTAAAAACACTATGCGGCCCACAATATCTAAAAAATTCTTCTTTGCAAGAAAATTTAGATATATGGCGATACTCTTCAACCACTCCAATAGAAGTAGCAACGGATCTATAGTGGGCCGGTCCCTGCCCATCACCTTTACGATAAATAACGATAACATCTCCAGCGCGAAGACTTTCCATGCCTCGCATACCGGCCATGTATATCTTGTGAATACTATTTGCCGAAGATATATCTTCAACAATATCAGGACTTTCATTACTCAACATAGAGTCGGGCAATAGACGAGTGTGCCACTTGGGATCAATGGCAACAACATAGCATCGGACCCCTCTTAAACTGACTAGCGGATAACTTTGAAATTGAGACACATAGTTTGAGACAACACTTTTCACCAATACCAACTCGACGCCATTACACGTCGTTTTAGTACCTTGCTGCATAAAACCGTATTTCTTAAGTAATTGAATTAGCCCTTCGTGCTCCTTAAAAACTGTTACATACACCTCATCAACATCAGCTGAAATGGCATGATCGATTATCTTTTTGATGAACCTTTCACCCATTTTTGTACCATGAGCATTGATCTTCATCGTCCCAACTTTCAACCGCTTCGCGGCGGGCAGTGGAGGCGATACATCATCTACAGCACCATTCTCAATTTTTAGATACAGGAAACCATCCAAGGCTCCGTTGCCTCGAAAAAAGACATAGGCTTTTTCATTAGCCTTACGCCTAAACCAATCCGTAAACTCTTCATATGAACGCTTCAGAGAATCAAAAAATGGATCACTCAGATTTATGTCACTAAATTTTTTCAGCTCCAGCTCCACAAACTACCACTCCCTATTGACAGAATTAAACATAGAAAGCACAGCCCGAGAAAACTCCTCAAAGTCCGGCTCATATAAAATTTCAAGATTCAAGCCGAGGGCGCCACATATATTCTCAGCATTATTTCTCTCTGCCTTTATAAAGCCCTCTATATTTACTGCGCTTTTTGAATAATCACGCTTTTCAAGTCGACTAACAATGACTTCCGGACTTGCCTCTAATAGCACGACGCCTCGAAGGCCTAGGCTTTCAAAAACCTGCACATCAAGTTTTATAAACTCCGCACTTTCGCTTATGAGAACGAAGTGCCCGTCCAAAAGAAGTGAGTCGCCCTCTAAGGCTATACGTCTAACGGCTCGGAACAGTGCGTTCTGATTATCGTTGACATCAACGACTCGCTTATCGAGGCTCCAAGCCGTCTGAGTGCGCTCCCGCTGAATCAAACTACTAGCACTCTCGTGGAGGACCGGAAAGGCGCTAGCGTACTGCTGGCAAAGGTGGGTTTTTCCAACCCCGTGAACACCCGCTACGAAAACCGTCATGGCACATCCCTGTACTCCGTAAGGTTTTCGATGCTAATTGGCCAGTAGCAGCGACGTAAAGATCTAGGCAACACATCACCAGCTTTCTCTGTGCAAACCTGTTCCGGGTGCTGTAGCGGTCGCCTCTCCCAATCCATGAGTCACCGAGCTGGAGATAGGTCAATATCAGATAATTCGCATTGCTGGACACTAGGCTCAAGCGACTGCACAACCGTCATACAAAACACGGTCTTACAGTCGATAGGCGCTTTTATTTGTAAGCAGCTTGCAAGCGGGGGCTTCACTTTTATTGCCAACAAGCACCTTGGCCGCGCCCCCTCCTCAACTGTCTTCGTTTGCCAACTCAAAGCTTTGGTTCGTCTCCGCTCAGAAGGAGCCTCCAAAAGCCATCGCAATACGAACCACAACTCGATAAATTCGCCCTGGCGTCTGGCTGGCAGGCACACATGATGGGCGCCCGAGGCTAATGGCCAAGCGCCTCAGAAGGGCAAAGAAAAAATTGCAAAGGAAGCAGTATGAAAAAAGTGATGCTGGCACTCGCACTCTTGGCAACGACCGCTCATGCCGAGGACTTCGACATGAAGTCGTACGTGGACAGTGCGTACCAGAAAGGTGATTCCGTCCCCTTCAAATGCGTAGAGGCTGATGGCTCTTTCGACTCCTTACATCTCTACGGCGAAGAGGAGATGCTTTGGACCAGATACGTGGGGGGTGACCCGGTAGCAAGGCAGTTCGTAAAGCCCAGAATCTCGAAAGACAAGGTCGTGATTCCGCTCGAAAGCGCTTATGAAGGTGCCTCCGAGCGAGTGTTCACCTTTGTAGCCAAGGAAGGGAACAAGGTGATCTGGAACCACGGGAAGCCGTGCACAGTGAGCCTGTAGCCCGGTCTGCCTCGGGCTGGGTGGCCCACGCCCTTATCCACACCTCCCGCATATACAGCTCCTCCGGCAGCACATAGCCCCAGCGCCCCCGGATATCGGCGCGGGGTGCGCGGGGGCGGCGGGTGGCGGCTGGGACGGGGCGCCATTGGCCGTAGGGCGTGGGGGTGAGGATGCAGAGCAGGCGCAGTGCGGGGCGCGCCTGCTGGGGGTGAACAGCCTTGTTCATATGAGCTCCCGGTTATGGCGGTTGGTGCGCTGGTTGTAGGCGTTGAAAGCGAGGCGGTCGAGGCGCTTGATTTCAGCCTGGGTTACATCAAGTCCCTCCAGACGAAGGCTGGCGATGTAGTTGGATTGGCGAACTTTGGCGAAGTAGGCCTTTTTGACCGCTAGGGACGAAGTGGACATGGCGTACGTCTCTCGCTGAGTACCTAAAGCAGGCGCAATGCGGGGCGCGCCTGCTGGGGGTGAACTGCCTTGTTCATATGAGCTCCCGGTTATGGCGGTTGGTGCGCTGGTTGTAGGCGTTGAAGGCGAGGCGGTCGAGGCGCTTTATTTCGGTGGTGTCGAAGGTGTTTGTGTCCTGCAGGGCGTCGAGGTAGCCGCCCATGCGGATGTAGTAGGCGAGCGCGCGTTCCGAGTCGGAATAGCGAATGGCCTTGAGGAGCAGGCGCAGTTGAACGTTGATGGCTTTCATTGGGCGTAGTCCCCCGCGCTGAACACTGTTTTGCCGCTCTCCAGGTCGAGGCGGATGCGGTGCAGGTTGATGACGCGGCGCCGGCCGATCTTCACGGTGGGGATGGTGTTGCTCTCAACCCAGCCGCGCACCACGTCCTCGGTGATCTCTCCGAGACCCAACATTTCAGCCAGGACGAGCTGCGTGCAGAACGGTGCATCGCGGAAGGTGGTGATACGCATGGGGTTCCCTTCATAGGAAAGCCCCACTATTCCAGACTGTTCCATAGTTCTTGCCCTATACTCCTCAAGATTTTCTATCAAATAGTTCATTTCAAACTATTTGAAATAACCATAGGGCGAGAATTCGCGCTTTTCAAATTATTTGATCTATTTATTTGTAACAAATGAGTAATATTGCCGAGCGCGTCAGGACACTAGCTTCAATCATTGGCATGGATCGCCTGGTCCGTGAGACGCCCATCGGCTCAAACCGGTGGCGAACCGTGCTGTACAACAAGGACATTCGGGTCAGCACGGTTGAGGTAGAAGAGCTCTGCAAGCTCTTCCCGGCCTACCGCTGGTGGCTAATCACCGGGGAAATTGCGCCAGAAATGGGGCAGAGCAGCCCCGAACACGACGGCTTGATCACTCCGCCCTCCCAGGCCTAGCGCCGCCTTTCACCTTCCCCGCCCGGTGCCCACGCTATGCGCGCCGGGCCCTTCCCTCTCCTGATCCCCCGGCTTCATTCCTGCCCTCCCCCGCTGCGCGCGGCCAACTGCTCATGCAGGGACCACGCGACGGCGTAGGGCTGTTCGCGCCGGCTGAAGGTGGCCCCGGCCTGGTGCCAGCGCGCTTCATCCAGCCCGCTGCGGGCGATTTCGTGGGCGAGTGCTTCGATCTGCCGTTCGAGGGTGCTGCCCAGGCCGGCGGTGACGGTGAGGGGCAGGCCGAACAACGGCCGCCCGATGAAGGCGGGGTAGCGCTCCACCGGCCCATCGAGGGCGGTGGCCTGGATGCCCAGCAGGACGATACGGCCCTCGGCATCCACCACCTCCAGCCCGTACGAGCCGCCATCGCTCAGGGCCCAGCCGTCGAGGCGCTGGAGGGGGTAGGCCAGGCGGGGCACCTGGGTGAGGTAGAGGTAGCCGGCGGCTGCGGCACTGGCGGCGAGTGCCAGGGTGAGTGAGGTGATCCCTGATGCGCGTTTCATCGAGGCCTCCTTGCGGGTGGGCGAAGCCTACAGGGCGCGAGGCCTGGCGGGCCATGGCGGCTTGCCGGGGCGCTGAAAGCGGAACTGGCCGGTCATCCCCCCGGTGGGAAAAAATTGTACAAGCCTCTTGCGCAAACTTATACGCAGCAGTAGAAAAGCTATACAAATTTACTGAATGTACAGCTTTAGAGGACTCGACCATGCCGGCCTACCGCGCGCCGCTCCGCGACATGCGCTTTGTGTTCGATGAAGTACTCGACGCCTATTCGCACCTGCAGGCGCTGCCGTCCCAAGGGGAATTCGGCGCGGACCTGGGCAGCGCGATCCTCGAAGAGGCGGCGCGCCTGGCTGAGGGCGTGCTGGCCCCGCTGAACAGTTCGGGCGACAAGGAAGGCTGTCATTACGACCCGGCGACCCGCGCGGTGAAGACGCCCGCCGGGTTCCGCGAGGGCTACCGCCAGTTCGCCGAAGGCGGCTGGACGGCGCTGGCCTGCCCCACCGAGTTCGGCGGCCAGGGCCTGCCCCACGTGCTGAACATGATGGTGGAGGAGATGGTGTGCTCGGCGAACCTGTCGCTGGGCATGTACCCGGGCCTGACCCACGGCGCCATCAATGCGCTCTCCGCCCACGGCACCCGCGAGCAGCAGGAGGCCTACCTGCCGAAGCTGATAAGCGGTGAGTGGACCGGCACCATGTGCCTGACCGAGCCGCAGTGCGGCACGGACCTGGGGCTGATCCGCACCCGCGCCGAACCCCAGGCGGACGGCAGCTACGCGCTGAGCGGCACGAAGATCTGGATCACCGGCGGCGAGCACGATCTGGTGGAGAACATCGTCCACCTGGTGCTGGCCCGCCTGCCCGACGCGCCGGCCGGGGTGAAGGGGATTTCGCTGTTCCTGGTGCCCAAGTTCCTCGCCGATGGCAGCCGCAACCCGGCGTTCTGCGGGGGGCTGGAGCACAAGATGGGCATCAAGGGTTCAGCCACCTGTGTGATGAATTTCGAGGGGGCCAAGGGCTGGCTGATCGGCGAGCCCCACAAGGGCCTGCGCTGCATGTTCACGATGATGAACTCGGCACGCCTGATGGTCGGCATGCAAGGCCTGGGCATTGCCGAGAACGCTTACCAGATCAGCCTGGGCTTCGCCCGCGAGCGCCTGCAGAGCCGCTCCCTGAGCGGGCCGAAGGCGCAGGACAAGCCGGCCGACCCGATCCTGGTGCACCCGGATGTGCGGCGCATGCTGCTGCGCCAGAAGGTGATGATCGAGGGCAGCCGCGCGCTGGCCTACTTCACCGGCCTGCATCAGGACATCGCCCACGACCACCCGGACGCCGAGGTGCGCCAGCAGGCGGACGATCTGGTGCAGCTGCTGACGCCGGTGGTGAAGGCCTTCCTCACCGACGAGGGTTTCGCCTGCGCCAACGAGGGCCTGCAGGTGATGGGCGGCTCGGGCTTCACCGAGGACTGGGGTATCGAGCAGCTGGTGCGGGACTGCCGCATCACCCGTATCTACGAGGGCACCAATGGCATCCAGGCGCTGGACCTGGTGGGCCGCAAGCTGGCCCTGGGCGGCGGCCGTGCGGTGCGTGGCTTCTTCCAGTTGGTGGGTGAGTGGCTCAAGGCCAACCCCGAGGCGGCCCACGTGGCCAAGGTGGACAAGGCGCTGCGCCAGTTGCAGCAGGCGACGATGTGGCTGGCCACCGAAGGCATGAAGGACCCGGAACAGGCCGGCGCTGCAGCCACGCCCTACCTGCGGCTGTTCGCGCTGACCGCGCTGGCCTGGCTGTGGGCCCGCATGGCTCAGGTGGCCCAGGCCAAGCTGGACGCCGGCAGTGAGGAGAAGACCTTCTACGGCGCCAAGCTGAAGTCCGCCGACTTCTACATGACCCGAACCCTGACCGAGACCGACGGCCTGCTGGCCGAGGTGATGGCAGGCAAAGCATCCCTGATGGCGTTCAACGAGGACGAGTTCGCCGCATAGCCAACCCTCCCCCTCCGTATGCGCACGCCGGCAATCCCTCCCTTTTTTGATTGCCGGTTTTTTTTTGCCCGGAATTTGGTCGGCCCGTGGGCCGGCTGGGACCGTCGTAGGGCGGGTTTCAGCCCACCGGCCGACACCGACCGGGACCGATGCGGTTCGCCGAGCTCACCGCATCCTACGAGCAGGTGACGTGCCGGTTTGTGGGGGCGAGTTCGGTCGCGATGGGGCGGGAATGGTCAGCGCCGTTCCCGGGCTGAAGCCCGGGCTACGAGTGACAACGTGCCGGCCCACTGCCATTCGTACAGGCACACACCGTGGTGGATCGCGCTTCATCGATCCACCGACGGAGTCATACCGGATGCCCATGGTGGGCAGGAAAAGCATCGCGAATGAGTTCGCTCCCATGGGGTGCGTCATGGGGCCGTGTCGAACGCCATTGGTGGATGGAAAGAGCGCCATCCACCCTACGCCCCGAGAGGCGATGTGCCGGTTTGTGGGGGCGAAATTATTTGCGATTGGTCGGGGAGTGATCGGGCCGCGCCCATGGGTGAAGGCACACCCCGTAGGGTGGATCGCGCTTCATCGATCCACCGGCGGAGCCATGCCGGATGCCCATGGTGGGCAGGAAAAGCATCGCGAATGAATTCGCTCCCACGGGGTACGGCACGGAGCCGTAGGGTGGGCTTCAGCCCACGCTGTCTGCCGCTGGTGGGCTGAAGCGGAACGCCGCCCGGCCCACCCTGCAGGGCATGTGCCCTGGGATCGGGAGGGAATTGATGCGGTTCGCTGAGCTCACCGCATCCTACGGGGTGCGCGTTGGGTGACGTGTGGGCAAACAAAAACACCCCGCCGGGGCGGGGTGTTTGTGGGGGTGCCGTCAGGAGGCGGTGTTGCTGGTCAGGTGGGCGTCGGGTTGGTTGCCGAGCTTGAACACCTTGAACAGCACAGTCAGCAGTACGAGGAAGGCCGGGCCGATGTAGAGGGCGATGCGGGTGTCTTCGAAGAAGGCCATGAGCGCCACCACCAGTACCAGGAAGGCCAGGGCGAGGTAGGAGCTGATGGGGAACAGCCACATCTTGAACTGCAGCTTGCCCTGTTCGGCGGGGCTGAGGCTGCGGCGGAACTTCATCTGGGCGAGCAGGATCATGGCCCAGGTCCAGATGGCGCCGAAGGTGGCGATGGAGGTGACCCAGACGAACACCTTCTCCGGCACCAGGTAGTTCAGCAGCACGCCCAGCAGCAGGGCGAAGATGGACAGCAGCAGGGCGTTGCGCGGGACGCCATTGCCGGAGGTGCGGCCGAAGGCGCGCGGGGCCTGGCCGTGCTGGGCGAGGCTGTAGAGCATGCGGCCGGTGCTGAAGATGCCGCCGTTGCAGGAGCTGAGGGCGGCGGTGATGACCACGAAGTTGATGATGCCGGCGGCGGTCTTGATGCCCAGGCGCTCGAAGGTCATGACGAAGGGGCTGCCCTGGGTGCCGATCTCGTTCCACGGGTAGATGGACATGATCACGAACAGCGCGCCGACGTAGAACAGCAGGATGCGCCAGAACACGGAGTTGATGGCGTCGGGGATGGTTTTCTGCGGGTTGCGCGCTTCACCGGCGGTGAGGCCGATCATCTCCACGCCAAGGTAGGCGAACATGACCATCTGCAGGGACATGAGCACGCCCTGCACGCCGTTGGGCATGAAGCCGCCGTGGGTCCAGAGGTTGCTGATGCCGGTGGCGATGCCGCCGTTGCCGATCCCGAAGAGGATCATGCCGGCGCCGGCCACCACGAGGGCGATGATGGTGACGATCTTGATGAGGGCGAACCAGAACTCGAACTCGCCGAAGGCGCGCACGGTGATGAGGTTGACGGTGCCCATGCTCGCCAGGGCCAGGAGGGCCCAGATCCAGCGGTCCACGTCGGGGAACCAGATCTGCATGTAGATGGCGACGGCGGTGATCTCCGCGACGCAGGTCACCAGCCAGAGGAACCAGTAGTTCCAACCGGTGAGAAAGCCGGCCAGCGGGCCGAGGTAATCCTGGGCGTAGCGGCTGAAGGAGCCGGCCACGGGGTTGTGCACGGCCATCTCGCCGAGGGCGCGCATGATCACCAGGATGGCGAGGCCGCCGATGATGTAGGAGAGCATGATGGCGGGGCCGGCCATCTGGATGGCCTTGGCCGATCCCAGGAACAGACCGACACCGATGCAGGCGCCGAGCGCCATGAGCCGTATGTGTCGTTCACCCAAACCGCGGTGCAGTTGATCGCTGCTGGACATGAAGAACCTCTTATTTTTGTAAAAGGGCTGACACCCGCCAGGGGGTAACCCGGCGGGCGCTCTCGTTTCCCGCGGGCCCGGTTTGGGCGGGCGGGAGCAGAGGACGTCCGGGGCCACAGGGCATGCCTGTCGGCCAGGCTCGGACGGCCGGCTGTTGTATAGGGGGGTGTGCCGGGGGGCAACTTGCCAATCGGCTTCCGGGTTAAAACAGCTGAATCTGCTGCGCGGACTATACAGCGCAGTGAAAATGTCTTCGATACGACGAATTGACAGGAATAGCGCGGCTGGTACGCCCGTTCTGACCCGGGATCGACGGGGAAGCCGCGATTCCTGGCCGTTTCGCCAGGAAGCCCCTGCCCGGCCTGCGTTGTGGTGTCGCAGGCCGGTGCACGGGTCAGCGCAGCTTGGGCCGGGTGCCCAGCAAGAGGCCGGCGAAGATCATCGCGCCGCCGAGCCAGTGGTAGCCCTGCAGGGACTCGCCGAGCACCAGGTAGCCCAGCAGCGCGGTGAACACCGGCATGAGGTAGTTGGTCAGCGACACCTTGGCCACGCCGAGCACGGCGATGCCCCGGTTCCACAGCAGGTAGGCGATCAGCGAGGCGAAGGTGCCGGTGTAGCCGATGGCGGCGAGGTTGGCCGGGCTGGGGGCGAAGCCCTGGCCGCTGGCGATCTCCAGCAGGTACAGCGGCAGCAGCATGGGCACGCCGCAGAGGATCAGCGCGCCGAGGAACACCAGCGGGGGGATGCCCTGGAACCAGGCGGCCCAGCGCCGTTGCAGCAGGGTGTAGAGCGCCCAGTCGAGCACGCCGAGCAGCATGATCAGGTCGCCGGGGTTGAAGCGCAGGCCGGCCAGGGTGGCCAGGCTGCCCTGGCCGATCAGCACCAGCAGGCCGAGGATGGCGACGGCCATGCCGCCCCAGGCGCGCCGGGCCGGCCATTCCCCCAGCAGCACCCCGGCGCCGATGAAGGTGGCCAGGGGCAGGCAGGTGTTGAGCAGGGTGAGGTTGATGGCCACGGTGGTGCGCGCGGCGAAGTACATCAGCACGCTGAAGGTGCAGATGCCCAGCGCGGCCACCACCAGCAGGCGCCAGCCGGCGCGGCGCAGGGCGGCACGGTGCTGCCACAGGGGCTTGGCGATGAAGGGCAGGAGCAGCACCAGGGCGACGCTCCAGCGCCAGAAGGTCAGGGCAAAGGGCGGGATGTCATCATGGAAGGCGCGGGCCACCAGGGCGTTACCGGCCCAGCAGGCGCTGGCCAATACCAGGCCGGCCCAGGCGAGCGCCGGGGCGTGTGTGCGGTTCATGGGTCAGCGCACGCCCTGGGGGCGCAGGCGGTACTGCGGCGGCAACTGGTCGATGCCGCTGACGGTGACGTTGAGGTCTTTCCAGAGGCCGTCCTTGATGCCGTAGATGCAGCCGTGCACGGACAGCGACTGGCCGCGGTGCCAGGCGTTCTGGACGATGGTGGTGTGGCTGACGTTGGCCACCTGCTGCATGACGTTCAGCTCGCAGAGGCGGTCGACCCGCGCTTCGTCGGTGGGGAACTGGGCGATGTGGTCGCGGTGTTCGTAATAGAGGTCGCGGATGCTGCGCAGCCAGCCGTCGATCAGGCCGAACTGGGCATCCTGCATGGCGGCGCGCACGCCGCCGCAGCCGTAATGACCGGTGACGAGGATGTGCTTCACCCGCAGCACGTCCACGGCGTACTGGACGACCGACAGGCAGTTAAGGTCGGTGTGCAGGACGACGTTGGCGACATTGCGGTGGACGAACAGGTCGCCGGGCAACATGCCGACGATCTCGTTGGCCGGTACGCGGGCGTCGGAGCAACCGATCCACAGGTATTCGGGCGCTTGCTGCTTGGCCAGTTTCTCGAAGAACTGGGGGTCGTCTTCCTTGATGCGTTCAGCCCAGCGGGCGTTGTTGTCCAGCAGCTGCTGCAGGTCGCTCATGGTGCTTTTCCTCCGTTGGCCGGCGCACCTTACGGAGGGGGGCCGGCTTTGACAAGGCTGGATGCCGAGTCGGCCGGCCCGGGGGCGTGGCGGCTGGGAAGGGTGGGCGCGCGGTCAGTCGAGCAGGGTGCAGGCCATGACGAGGGCGTCTTCACGGCCGCCAACGGCGGGGTAGTAGCCACGGCGGCGGCCGACTTCGTTGAAGCCGTAGCGCTCGTAGAGGCGGTAGGCCGATTCGTTGCTGGCACGCACTTCGAGGAAGCATTCGCGGGCGTTGAGCGCGCGGGCGCGGTCCATCAGGTGTTCCAGCAGGCGCAGGCCGAGGCCGCGCCCCTGGCTTTCCGGCTTGACGGTGATGTTGAGCAGGTGCGCTTCGTCGATGATCACGTTGATCACGCCGTGGCCGACCTGCTGGGAGCCTTCGAACATCAGCCAGCAGTCATAGGACTTGATGCCGTCGGCGAAGATGCCGCGCGTCCAGGGGTGGCTGAAGGCGGCGTATTCGATCTTGAGTACGGCGTCGAGGTCCGCCTCGGTCATGGGGCGGAAGGTTACGGCATCGGTCATTCAGCGTTGTTCCAGCGGCGCATGACCCGGCGCATGGCGCGCCAGAGGTCCGCCTTGCGGTGCGGTTCGTCCATCAGCAGTTCCAGGCCGGGCACGGCCCAGGCGGCACAGAGCCCTTCGATCTGCAGTTCGCGGCCAAAGGCCTCGGCGTCGGCTTCGCCGGCAAAACGCACGGCGGGCAGCCCCACCAGCCAGAGGCAGGCGCAGGCCGGGCCTTCTTCCAGGCGGGCAGCGAGGAAGCCCTGGAGGAAGTCGCGGGCGGCGTCGGGGCCCTGGTCCATGTTGCCGCGGGCCAGCAGCGGCCAGCGGATCGGCTCGCCGATGAGCTGCGGCGCGTCCGGCAGGCCGGCGGCACGCAGCAGGTCCTTGAGCAGCAGGTAGGCCGGGTCGCGGCTCTGGAAGCCTTCCCCGGTGGGCAGCTCCACCAGCAGCAGGCAGGCACCGGCCCGCAGCAGCTGGAGGGCGAAGCGCGGCGGGGCCACCGGGGCGGCCTTCACCGGCTGGGGTGCATCCACCTCGGGCTCCGCCGCCGGCTCGGGCACGGCCACGCGGGGCGTGCTGCCCGGGCGCGGTACTTCGATCTTCGGCCGGGGCGCTGCCGGGGCTTCGGTGCGTTCGGCCACGACGGCTGCGGCCGCCGGTTCCGGGCGCGCGGGGCGGACCGGTTCCGGCGTGGGCAGGGGCTCGGGCAGCACCAGCAGTTCGGGGCGCGAGGGGGCGGCGAAGGGCAGCGCCGTGCGCGGCAGCCAGGTGGCGACCTGCATGGCGTCGAGGTATGCGCGGCGGCGAAGCTCTGGGATCAAACGTCAGCTACCTGTGGATGGGCTTTGCGTACGCCGGCCTGCATGAGGTTCAGCGCGTTGAGATAGGCCTTGGCGGAGGCGAGCACTATATCCGTATCGGCGCCGTTGCCGTTGACGATTCGTCCGGCTTTTTCCAGGCGCACGGTCACTTCGCCCTGGGAGTCGGTGCCCTGGGTGATGGCGTTGACGGAGTACAGCTGCAGGCTGGCGCTGGAGCGGGCCAGGCTCTCGATGGCCTTGAAGGCGGCGTCCACCGGGCCGGAACCCTGGGCGCGGGCTTCGTGGTCCTGGCCGTCGATGCTGAGCACCACGCGGGCTTCGGGGATCTGCCCGGTGCGCGAGGTGACTTCAAGGAAGGCCAGGCGGAAGTGCTCGGGGGCTTCTTCGCCGAGGGTGTCGGAGACCAGGGCCTGGAGGTCTTCGTCGAAGATCTCGTGCTTCTTGTCGGCCAGGGCCTTGAAGCGGGCGAAGGCCTCGTTCAGCTCGGTCTCGCCGGGCAGGTGGATGCCCAGCTCTTCCAGGCGGGTGCGGAAGGCGTTGCGGCCGGAGAGCTTGCCGAGGGAGAGCTTGTTGGTGTGCCAGCCCACCGACTGGGCGGACATGATCTCGTAGGTTTCGCGGTGCTTGAGCACGCCGTCCTGGTGGATGCCGGACTCGTGGGCGAAGGCGTTGGCGCCGACGATGGCCTTGTTCGGCTGCACCGGGAAGCCGGTGATGCTGGAGACCAGGCGCGAGGTGCTGAGGATGTGCGGGGTGTCGATGCCGGTGTGCACCCCGAGGACGTCGGCGCGGGTCTTGATGGCCATGACGATCTCTTCCAGCGCGGCGTTGCCGGCACGCTCGCCGAGGCCGTTGATGGTGCATTCCACCTGGCGGGCTCCGGCGGCGACGGCGGCCAGGGAGTTGGCGACAGCCAGGCCAAGGTCGTTGTGGCAGTGCACGGAGAACACGGCCTTGTCGGCGTTGGGGATGCGCGCCAGCAACTGGCGGATGGTCTCGGCGTACTGGTGCGGGATGGCGTAGCCGACGGTGTCGGGGATGTTGATGGTGCGGGCGCCGGCGTCAATGGCGGCTTCGATGATGCGGCAGAGGAAGTCGATCTCGGAGCGGCCGGCGTCCTCGCAGGAGAACTCCACGTCGGCGCAGAGGTTGCGGGCATGGCGCACGGCGCGCACGGCCTGCTCCACCACCTGGTCCGGCTGCATGCGCAGCTTGTACTGCATGTGGATGGGGCTGGTGGCGATGAAGGTGTGGATGCGCCCGGCGTTGGCGCCCTTGAGGGCTTCGGCGGCGCGCTCGATGTCGGCTTCGACGGCGCGGGCCAGGCTGCACACGGTGCTGTCCTTGATGCTGTCGGCGATGGCCTTGACCGCCTCGAAGTCGCCGGGGCTGGCGATGGCGAAGCCGGCTTCGATCACGTCCACCCGCAGGCGCTCGAGGGCCTTGGCGATGCGCAGTTTCTCTTCCCGGGTCATGGAGGCGCCGGGGCTCTGCTCGCCGTCACGCAGGGTGGTGTCGAAAATGATGACGCGATCGTTGTTGTTCATTGTGGTCACTCTCCTCTTGTCCCGCCGGGGGTGCGGCCGAGCGCTGGCTAATGACGCCGCGGCTCGTGGCCGCGACGACGGATGGCGGATTGTGGCGCGAAACGCGCGGGGCGGGAAGGCGCGGGCGGCGCGCAGGGGCGCCGCCGTACAGGCTCAGTTGATCGGCGTGGCAGTGAGGTTGGCGCGGATGTCAGCGTTCTGCAGCTTGACGCCGTACATGGAGGTGACGGCCCCGCCGGTGGGGTGTACGTGCTGGACGCGGTCGATGTCCACTTCCTTGAAGTGGACGCGCCCGTTCACCGCGAAGCCCAGCGGGTCGGGGGTGACGGGGGTGCAGCTGCTGCCGTTCTTGGTGCAGACCTTGGTGGGCGCGACGTCCAGGTTGAGGTCGGCGTTGAAGCCGTAGGTGTTGGCGTTGGGGTTCTTGGGGTCGCCATCGGAGGTGTAGAAGTTATCCACAACCAGCTGGGCGCCGCTGCCGTTCACGCCGTTGACGCGGTCGGTTTCGAGGATGATCTGGTTGCGCTTCTCGTCGGTGGCGACGCCGTTGACGGAGCTGTCGATGGCGGTGTCGCGGACGAAGACGTTCTTCAGCTTGACCGAGACGCCTTCGTTGCCCCGGTCTTCCCAGCGGCCGCCGCTGGCGGAACAGGCGCTGGCGGTGGAACCGCTGCCGCCCACGCAGAGGGCGCCGGCCCCGCCGGAGCTGAGGGCGAGGGTGGAGCCCTGTTCGTAGCGTTTGAGCACCAGCCGGCCGAGGCTGGCGCCGGTGGCGCGGTCGCCCCAGCGCAGGTCGGAGACGTCGAGGTTGGACCAGTAGGTGCCTTTGCGCAGCTCGACGCCGTTGTTGGTGACGTCCACGGTGCCGTCGCGGAAGTGCATGTCGTAGCGGGTGCCGGACAGCCACAGGCCCTTGCCGGTTTCGTCCACGGTGATGGCGGCGCGGGCGTCGCTGACCACGAAGTCGGCGTTGTAGCCGATGCCGTCGCCCACCAGGCCGCCGGGCTTGAGGGTGATCTGGCCGTTGAGGGTGAAGTCGTAGGCCGGGAAGATTTCCATCAGCACCAGCAACTCGGTGCCGCCCTGCAGGGGTGCGTTGGCGCTGCCGACCCGCAGGCCGTCGAAGCTGTAGCTGCCCTTGAGGTTGTTGAGCCCCAGGCGCAGGCCGTCGAAGTGGCCGTTGTAGTTGCCCTTGCTCATGTCGCTCTGGGTGCCGGCGTAGCACCCGGTGGCGGCGCCGCCGGCGCAGCTGCGGGTGATGTCGAGGGTGAGCTGGCCGCTGCCGTAGGTGCGCAGGCCGCTGAACCACATGCTGTTGCCGTTATCGGTGAGCGAGACCGCGCTGTTGGCCATGTTCCAGCTGAGGTCGGCGGTGAGGCGGGTCAGCCCGGAGTTGGGGTCGCCGCCCGGGCGCAGGGCGATGCTGTTGCGGCGGCTGCCGTCGTCGACGAAGTTGAGGTCGATGCCGAGGCTGCCGAGCTTCTGGTTGGTGGGGTTGCCGAGGATCAGCCCGCCGAGGGTGGCGTTGAGCTTGAGGTCGGCGAAGGCGATCTGGACGAAGCTGCCGTTGGCGTCCTGCACCAGGTCGAGGGTGAGGCCGTTGAGGCTGCGCAGGGTGCCGGAGAAGTTCTCGGCGCGGAGGATGCCTTCGTCCTGGTACTGGAACAGGCTGTTGCTGATGCTGACGTCGGTGCGCACCCGCAGGCCGGAGCCGCTGGCGCCGCCGCTGGAGACGCTGACGGTGCCGCCCAGGCGCAGGTCCATGTTGAGCTTGCCGAAGCTCTTGTCGGCGCCGGGGCCGCGCAGGTCGGGGGCATCCGGGGTGACGGGGCTGGCGCTGGGGTCGCCGCTGGCCAGGTCGAGCCCGATGCCGCCGATGGCGGCGACGACGCGCGAGTTGCCGAGGTCGAGCTTGACGGCCTGGCCGTCGCCTCCGCTGACGATGTCGAGGTAGGCGTTGTTCAGGTAGGCGTCCAGGCTCATGCCCTTCACCACCAGGTCGTAGCCGTTGTCGCGGTAATAGAAGGTGACGTCGGAGAGCGACAGGCGGCTGTCGTCCACCGAGATGCCGGTGACGCCGCTGGCGCCCCCGCCCTTGAGCTTGAGCACGCCGCCGAGGGTGTAGAAGGCGCGCAGGCCGCCGAAGCTGCGGGTGCTACCGCCCATTTCGACGCTGTTGACGTTCATGACCCGGGCGCCGCCCTGGTGCTGCACCTGCAGGCGGCCGCCGGTGACGTCCACCTGGGTGGTGGAGGTGGTGGTGGCGCCGGTGCGGGCCTGGTTGCTGACGCCCTTGAGGTTGAGGCTCTGGCCGTCCTCCTGGTAGCTGATGGAGCTGGCGGACCAGGTGCCGGTGGTGGTTTCCAGGGTAATGCCGTCCCGGCCGCTGACATCGGAGAGCGCGGAGTCGTCCAGCGCCTGCATGGCCTGGGCCAGGGGGCTGAGGAGGATCGCGAACAACGCCACTGCACGCATCGCCTGCTCCTTCTTCTATTTGGGGAACACCAGCACGCTGCCTTGCATGCGGATGCTGCCGTCGATCCGGGCGGAAAAGATGTTGGTCTGCTGGTAGGTGGCGTCGCCGCCGTTGGCGACGGTGCCGGCCTTGTTGCGCCAGCCGCCCTGGTTGGCGACGGCGAAGGCGAAGCTGCCGTCCTTGAAGCGCACGTTGTTGGGCAGGCCCAGTTCGATCACGTCCTGGTTGAAGCCGGCGCTGGCGTCGTTGATGGCGCGGGTGCGCAGGGTCAGCCCCTCGAAACTGAACACGCCTTTGAGGTTGTCCAGCACGTACCAGCCGCCGTTGGCTTCGGTACGGATGGCGACGCGCATGCCGCAGGCTTCGGGGGTGCTGGCACCGGCGGTGGCGCAGCTGCGTTCGTTGACCGTCCACTGCGCGGGGTTGTTGCCGGCGGGGGTGTTCCACAGCACGCCGCCGGCCTTGTTGATGCTGAACTCGCCGGAGAGGTACACCCCGCCCTGGCCGCTGGTGGCGCTGAGGTCGGCGTCGTCCAGGGGCTTGAGTTCGGCCCGGGCGCCAGCGCTGGCAAGCAGCAGGGCCAGGGTGAGCAGACGGGTCCTAGAGGTCATGGCTGGTCACCTTCAGGTAGTTGATGCTGAGGCCGCCGATCTCGTTGTAGCCGAAGTTGTAGCCGCCGGTGGCGGGGTCGCCGGTGCCGGACTTGAGGTTGTTGATGATGATGCTGGTGCGCGGGGCGTTGGCGTAGAAGTCGTCGGCCAGGGCCTGCTTCTGCGCGGCGGTGGTGCCGGAAACGGTGGGGTTCTGCAGCTCCAGCACGAACTGGCCGTTGCTGCTGACGTCGAACAGCAGCGGCTGGCTCTTGCCGTAGCCCAGCGCCACGGTGGCGTAGGCGCCGCTCATGAAGAGCGTGCGGTCGCGCTGCTGTTGGGCGGTGGTGCAGTTGGTGGTGCCGGCGGCGCAGGACATGAGCTGGATGCTCTTGGCGAAGACGTTCAGGCGCAGTTCGCCGACCATCTGGTTCTTCACCTTGTCGCCCCAGAGGCGCAGGTAGGAACCGTCCATGGCCAGTTCGGCGATGTCGAGGTTGATCACGTCGGTGCGCCCGGCGGCAACCTGGAAGTCGAAGCGGATGCCCAGGTCGACCTTCTCGCTGGCCCGGCTGGAGCAGGTGTTGCCGCCGGTGCTGTAGCCGCTGATGCAGGCCGACCCGCCGCTGGTGAGGCGCTCGGGGAAGGTGAACTCCAGCACCGAGATGCCGCTGGGGGTGGTCTGCACCCACTGCCCGGCATCGTTGAGGGTGCGCATCGACTCGCCCCGGGCGAAGTTGAGGGTGAAGGGGTGGTCGAGCCGGCCGATGGTCACCGGGTTGAGGCTGGCGCCGTTGTTGCTCCCGGTGGCCCCCAGGTAGAACTCCTTCACGGCGATGGGCACGTTCTGCCCGCTGCCGTTGGTGATGTCATTGAGGGTGATGGTGGCGCCGCTGGCGTCGAGCATCACCTTGTCCAGCACGAAGCCGATGCCGGCGCCGTCCACGGCGGACAGCTCGGAATCGTCCATGGCCTGCATCTCGGCGTTTGCCAGGGCCGGCAGCAGGCACGACAACAGGGCCAGGGTGCGCATGGTCAGCACCCCTTGGTGGCGGAGCCGAGGCAGGTGTCCTGGCGGGGGATGCCGTTGAACGCCTGCTCGAAGTCGATGTTGATCGGCGACACCATATTGCCGTTGGCGTCCCGGTACTTGGGCATGTTCATGAAGGCGCCCTTGAGGGCGGTCATGAAGGCGTTGCTGTCCATGTCGCGCCAGGCCACATCCTGGGTCTGCAGGGAGATGAAGAAGCCCTTGGCCGCGCCATCCATGCCCGCCATGTTGCTGGTGTTGCCCACGGGCAGGGACTGGAACTGGGAGAGGTTGAAGCAGGTGGTCAACGAGAGAATGCCGCAGCCGCTGGACTTGAACAGGCTCAGAAGGCCATCGGAGAGTCCGCCCCAGGTACAACCGCTGACGCAGTTGAGTGCGGTGCCATTGGTCAAACCCGCCATGGTTCCGCGCACGGGGTCCGCGTTGCCGCTGGAGTTAACCAGCGTAGCGTCCGCTTCAAGCTTGGTTTCGTCTCGGATACCTGCCGCGCCTAACAGGAACCTGTCGATGCCCGATGCAGCGTCCCTGATCGGTTTGGCGTTGCCACTGATATGCACCGGGATGTTCCCGGTCAGGCTCTGGATATCCCCAGAAAGAACCCCCTTGGCCTCGCCAAAGCCGATGCGCACCCCCACCACCTGGTTGCCCGAGTAGGCGAACTCGACGAAGGGGTTGGAGACCTTGAAGGGGTTGATGGTGTTGTCAGCATTGACGGTGCCGAGGGCGAAATTGTTGATCAGGATGTCCGACGAGCCGGCCGCCTCACCGGCGCGATCGTACTGGCCGAGCTGGAGCTTCTTGATGTTGAGCTGGGTGTCGACGTCCACCCCGAAGTTGACGCGGGTGTAGTTGATGCCGGCGTTAGCGTCGGTGGTCAGGTTGATGAAGGCCTGGCCGGTGATGGTCGAGAGTTCAGCGTCATCCAGGGCCTGCATCTGGGCCTGGGCAGCGGTGGCCAGCAAGCTGGCGGCGAGCAGGAAGACAGCGCCCCTGAAGGGACTGCGAGACGGACGCATGGCGGGTTCCCTCACTTTTCTTGTTATCCGGGGCCGCTCCGGGGGCGGCACGATTCCGTGTTGCCACTATAGGGGCGCCCCCGCCATTTAGGCCCGACCCATAGGCGGGAAAAGGGCGGAATTGCATGGGCCCCGTACCGAGCGGCCGTTGCGGTTGTTACCCAACGCCACACTCCCCGTCCCGACCTTGGTTAGGTGGGCGATGAGGTCATGCACTGGTGAACTGCCAACGCAATTAAGTTCCTGTCGCTCACAAACACGGAGTCGTTTAATGCGCTTTGAAACTGTTCTGCTCGCCCTGGCTGTATCGCTTCCAACTCTTGCCAACTCGGCATCGCCAGCGCAGACAACCTCGATCCTGACGCAACAGATACTGCTCACTAAAGAAAGTGTGCAGCCACCAAATAAACGCGCAGAGAACACACATGGCGCCATAACGGTCGGGAAAGTCATAACGTATGACGCCAGCAACTACAGCCCATACAACGGTGCAACTGCGGACATGAACGTTTTTAACGCAGTGTTCGCCGGATATTCATCCGACGTGCCGCAAATAGGCGTATCAGAAGCGCTACCGGAACTGCGCGCACTCGTTATGACCCGGATGGTTAAAGTGTTCGGGGTAACTCCAATTCCGGAAGCCGATTTGATATGCAATCTGGCGCTGAGTACGCGCAATGAAATATCAGGCGTAAGCATTGGCGATCAGTACTTTCCCCTCACGCTCTCGACTACCTCAGTAATCAATGGCGTGAATTACCACGAATACGTGGCGGTCCCACAGAACGGTCCAGGCTTTCAGCAAATCATTGCGCAGCACGCCTTCTGCACCACCTTCGAATCCTTCAACAGCACCTACCCCAACGGCGCCTCGGTCCCGGTGACGCTGGTGCCCTGATCGCCCAGGTGACGCACTGCGTCAGTTTGCGACTGGCGCAGGAGGGGGGCCGGGGGCGTAGAATCAGCCCAGGCCATGCCAGGCCGTGCCTTCACGGCCTGGCATGTTTTCTGCTCCCACCCTGCCATGGCCGCCCTCCTCTCTCTCATGACCACAGACCCGGATTACGCCGACGCCCGCTGGGACGAACTGAAGAACCAGAACGACCTGGCCTGGGACCTCGACGCCATCACCGACCGCCAGCAGGCCATCGACTTCCTGCTGCGCTTCGAGAACCGCCTGTGCGTCTACTCCAGCTACGTGGAGAAGCTCTACAGCAACTACAGCTTCGTGGTGCCGGATGAGGCCCACGGCAGCATCACCATCCTGCCCGACGAGCAGGCCTGGCATGACACCTTCCACGAGATCCCGCCGGAGGCGGTGCAGCCCACGGGCATCCACATCCTTCCTGGCGAGACCATGGGCCACACCGGCCTGTACCTGAAGATCCCCGGCGAGCATCGCCTGGCCGCCTCCCGCGAGGTGCCCTTCCAGGAGGGGCTGAAGCTGCTGATCCAGCGCTACCAGGCCAAGCACGACCACTTCCTGCCGGTGCTGGCCAAGGGTGACCTGCGCGAGTACGAGGCGCGCATGCCGTCGCTGCACCTGCACCGCGTCGACACCACGCGCCTGGGCCACCTGTCGCAGCTGGAGGTCAACACCATCAAGGCCGCCATCGCGGACCACCTGATCGGACTCTTCCGCCACGCCTGACCGGGTGCGGCACGCGATCCTTTGATCGCTTCGGGCTGATTCGTCGCCCCCCTCATGCAGTACAATCGCCCCCTTTTTCCTGGCAGGGACCGTCTCCCACGATGATCGAACCCAAGCGCGTCTTGCGCGCCCTCGCCGAACACTGGTCGCTGCTGGAGCCGCTGTGCGAGCGCTTCGATACGGGCACCCTGAGCCTGTCGGAGCTGCGCATGCAGGTCGGCGCCCAGTTGCCGGCGGGCACGCCCACCGATATCACCGCGTTGCTCGACCAGTGGATCCGCCTGGATATCCTGGTGCCGGTGGCCAAGAGCCCCAACCGCTTCGAGCTGAACGCCCAGATCCACGACTTCCTCGCCTACCTGCGCCGCGAGCACCGCCTTGGCCTGTGCCTGGAGATCGAGGCCTACCTGCGCCACCTGGAGCGCCTGGCCGGGCACATTCAGGAAGCCTTCGAGATCCGCGACGGCAACGACCTGGCACGCCAGCTGCGCCTGCTGGACATGCGTGTGCGTGACGTGCTGAAGAAGCTCGACAACGACGAGCAGGCGCTGGTGGGCGTGGCCGAGCGGGCCAAGACCAGCGACCGGCAGATTCCGCTGCGCCAGCGTTATGCCGAGGTCCTGGCGACCTGGGACGAGTACGTCGAGCCGATGATCCAGCTGGTGTCCGCCGATGGCGCCTTCGAGCAGGGCGTGCGCCGTGTGGAACAGGTGCTGCTCAAGCTGCTCGGTGAGCAGCAGCGCCTGGGCCAGCTGGTGGACGACGATCTGCTGCTGCGCACCCATGCGCGCATCCTGGAGATGCAGACCACGGCCCAGCTGACCCTGCGCAAGGCCCGTGAGCTGCTGCTGCCGCTGCGCGAGGAAGCGCGCCGGCACAACGCCGTGACCCGTGGCGCGGCCCTGGCGCTCTCGGTGATCCGCAAGAAGGGCCTGGACGGGGTGCCCCAGGCGGCGATGCCGCTGTTCACCCGGCCGCAGAGCACCTTCCTCGGCAGCGCGTCCCAGGTGGAGGCCTACGTCTACGCCCTGGCGCGCTTCGAGCCCAAGCCGGCGCACTTCCCCAAGGCCGGCGTTGGCCGCAAGGGCGCGCCGCCCAAGGCCCCGCGCACGGCACGGGAGATGATCGAGCGCTGCGAGCAGGCCCTGCCGCTGCCGGACCTGATGGCCTGGCTGCTGGAGCAGGAGCCGGACGGCGCCACCGACGAATTGCTGTACTGGTTCTCCCGCCTGTCGCGGGATGGCCGCTTCCAGCGCGAACGCCTCGAGCGCCGCGACTACCTCACCGCCGAGCATCAGGTCAGCCTGAGCTCCTTCGCCCTCATCAAGAGCGAAAACCATGCAACTTGATCTTTCCGAAATGACCCAGCTCCAAGCGATCTTCCGCGAGCTGTTCAAGGGCTATCACCTCTCCCGCAGCGAGCCGGAGTGCTACGCCCAGCTGTCCACCATGCAGGACCAGTACCGGGCGCTGTTCAAGGCCCTGGGCTTCGAGCTGGTGTGCGACCCGCGCGGCTTCTACTACTTCGTGCCCGAGCAGATGGGCGCACAGGTGAACAAGACGGCGCAGCGCCTGGCACTGTTCACCTTCATCCTGGTGGAGCACCTGGCCGACCAGGGCCGCGACCCGCTGGCGGTGCTCGATGGCGGCAGCATCGGCCGTGACGAGCTGCCGGCCCTGCTGGACAAGTACCGCGACCTGTTCCTGCAGGCCGAGGTGACCACCCATGAGGAGCTGGAGGAGAAGATCATCCGCCGCCTCACCCAGTTGGGCTTCGCCGAGGACAGCAACGGTGTGTACCGCTTCCTGCCGCCGATGCACCGCTTCCTCGATGTGTGCCTGTCGGTGCAGCACGACCGCGACCTGGCGGCCAGCCTGCACAGCACCGACCTGCCGCTGCAGGCGCCGGTGCTGATGGACGACGACGGCGACGAGCCCATCGTCAGCCTCGATCCGCAGGAGAGCCCTGTGGATGAGTCCGAAGAAGACGCCCTGGCCCGCGCCATGGCCGAAGAGCGCGCTGCACAGGAGATCGACGCATGAGCCAGGAACGCTACGGCATCCGCCGCTTCGCCCTGCTGAACACCGCCGGCTACAGCCTGGGCCTGTTCCCGCTGGAGAACCCGCTGTCGGTCTACGGCGCCAACAACCTGGGCAAGTCCGCGTCGATCAACGCGCTGCAGTTCCCCATCCTGGCGCGCATGTCGGACATGAGCTTCGGCAAGTACAGCCTGGAGCAGTCGCGCAAGTTCTACTTCGCCACCGACACCAGCTACATCCTCGTGGAGGTGTCCCTGCCCCACGGCCCACACGTGATCGGCGTGGCCGGTCGCGGCCCGGGTGGCGGTTTCGGTCATCAGTTCTTCGCCTACCAGGGCAGCCTGGACCTGGATCACTACCAGAAGAACGGCACCTGCCTGCGCCAGCGCGAGCTGTTCGCCAACCTGGAGCGCGAGGGCATCAAGGCCTACGAGCTGAAGCCCGATGAGCTTCGCCGTCTGCTGGTGGGCGGGCATACCTCGATCCCGCTGGACCTGACGCTGATCCCGCTGCGCTCCACCAGCGAGCACAGCCTGAAGACCTTCCGTGCGCTGTTCATCAACCTGCTGCACATGCGCGAGATCACCGCGGCCAAGCTCAAGCAGCTGTTCCTCGATGCGTTCGAGCACAGCCTGCGCTCGGGCAGCGTGGACTACATCGCGGCCACCGAAGAGGCCTTCCGCGATGTGCGCCGCATGGAGCAGGACTACCAGGCACTGGTGGCCGCCGGCCCGCTGGTGGAGGCGCTGGCCAACGGCGTGACCCAGCGCGAGATCCTGCGCGGCAAGCTGCATCGCCTGTCGCCCCTGCTGGATTCGCTGCTGGGCACCTGGCACGACTATTCGGGTGCGCGCCGCGAGGAGCTGGTGATCCAGGCCGAGCACTACCGCAGCGAGCAGGACGGCCTGCAGAACGAGCAGCGCGGTGGCACCACCGAGCTGATGCGCCTGGAGCGCGAGATCACCGAGACCCAGCGCTGGCTGGGCGAGCTGGCGGTGCTGAAGAACCGCTTCGCGCTGGTGGAAGACGCCAAGGTGCTGGAGCAGCAACTGCTGGCCGCGAAAGACGCCCACGACGAGCTGGCCGGTGCGCTGGCGCAGTCCCGCCAGTTCTCCACCGAGGACCTGGACGAGCGCGTGCGCGACCTGGAGAAGCGCCTGAAGGCGGTGAAGCAGCAGCTCGACCATGCCGACAACAACAGCTACTCGCGCCTGCGCGAGGAGTTCTCCCAGGCCGACGTGGATCGCCTGATGCGCCTGTTCAACGGCCAGCTGTTCAGCCTGCCGCTGGGCGAGAAAGGCATCCAGCTGGATGACGCGGACGCCTGGGTGAAGACCCTGGAGGCGGTGCTGGATGGCTTCAAGGGCGATCACTTCATCGTCCCCGGCCTGGAGGTGGACCTTTCCCACATCGAGCCGCCGGCCCTGCAGGCCCTGGCCGACCGGGCGGCGCTGCGCGACCAGAAGGACCGTCTGGAGCGCGAGCTGAAGCAACTGAAGACCCAGCAGTCCGTGGCCGCCGACCGTTCCGCGAGCAAGGCCCAGGCCGAGCAGCTGTACCAGGCGGTGCTGGATGCGCAGAAGGCCCTGGAGGACTTCCGCAAGACCCAGACCCTGACCGCCGAGGAGCCCGCCAAGCTGGAGAAGCTGGCGGTGCTGGAAGCCTCGCAGGACGAGCTGAAGCGCTCCAGCGATGCCTTCACCGAGCGCGTCCAGCAGCTGTCCGCCAAGCTGCAGCTGGTGGGCCGTCAGCTGGCCGACCTGGAAGCCAAGGAACGCACTCTGGAAGACGCCCTGCGTCGTCGCCAGCTGCTGCCGGCCGACCTGCCCTTCGGTACGCCGTTCACCGACCCGGTGGACGACAGCCTCGATAACCTGCTGCCGCTGCTCAACGACTACCAGGACACCTGGCAGGCGCTGCAACGCATCGACGGCCAGATCGACGCGCTCTATGCCCAGGTCCGCCTGAAGGGCGTGGCGAAGTTCGACAGCGAGGAAGATGCCGAGCGTCGCCTGCAACTGCTGATCAACGCCTACGCCCACCGCCAGGACGAGGCGCTGACCCTGGCCAAGGCCCGTCGCGCGGCGGTGACCGACATCGCCCGGACCCTGCGCAACATCCGCAGCGACTACGACAACCTGGAACACCAGCTGGCGCTGTTCAACCGCGAGATCAACAAGCGGCAGGTGTCGAACCTGGCGAGCTTCCGCATCGTGCTGGCGCCGAACAAGGATGCGCTGCGCCACATCGACCAGATCATCCACAGCGCCGGCCAGTACGAGGAAGGCGAGACCCTGTCGGTGTTCGACCTGACCCAGTCCGCCGAGCAGGACGCGAAGAACGAGGAGGCCAAGGAGTACCTGGCACGCCTGGTGGCGGCCAACGGCAACCAGCTGGGCCTGAAGGACCTGTTCGAGCTGGCGTTCGAGATCACCAAGGTGCATGGCCAGCCGGTTATCCACACGGACATCGATGGCGCGGCGTCCAACGGTACGACCATGACCATCAAGGCGCTGACCAACATGTACCTGCTGCTGCACCTGATGGACCGCGAGCAGGCCGGGCGCATCCGCCTGCCCTACTACCTGGACGAGGCGGCGGACATCGACGAGCGCAACCAGCAGGCGCTGATCGAGACCAGCGCGCAGTTGGGCTTCACGCCCATCCTGGCGTCGGTGAAGCCGCAGGTTTCGGCCCACGTGGCCATCGACCTGGAGGGCGGCAGCGGCCCGAACGGCATCTACATCGACGAGGCGGACTGGAAGTTCATCAAACCCCGCGAGAAGGCGGCCAGCCCGGCCACCGCCGAGGCGACGGGCTCCGAGGTGGAGCCCGCCTGACCGGGATGCTGTTTCGCTGACAACAAAAAGGGCCGCTTCGCGGCCCTTTTTGTTATCGGGGTGGGGTCATTTGCCGAGTTCGATCTTCGGTGCCCACTTCAACCACTCTTCGTTGAGTTCGTCGTGCAGGGCGAAGGTCTGGCCGGGGATGGCCGGGCTGCCCATCTGGGCGTTGTCCGGGGTGGCGAAGGCGATGCCGCCTTCCAGCAGCGCTTCGAGGGACTCGGTGCGCACCTTCACGCCCTTGAACAGGCCGGCGTCGATACCAACGCCGCTGGCATTCCAGAAGCGCGTGCCGCTGCGGACCAGGGGCGCGTAGCGGGGCTCGATGAGGATGTGGATCAGCACCCGGTCGGCGGAGCTGCCGAGTTCGAAGCTCTCCACCTTGCCCACCGGCACTTCGCGGTAGCTGACCACGACGCCGGGCTTGATGGAACCCCGGCGGGCGGTGCTGAGGGTGACGCGCAGGCCCTCTTCCCGGGCGATGGTGGACGGCGGCTGGGCCAGGGCGGTGAAGCGCGTCTGGCTGGCGCCCTTGCGGGAGGACGGCTGGACTTCGAGGTACTGGCCGCTGACCAGGGTGTCGAGGTTGGCGGTGCGCACCAGGCCGAGCTCGGGCTTGACCACCCAGAACTGGGTGCCTTCGCGGGCGATGCGCTCGGCGGACTCGGTGATGCGGGCGACCACGACGACGCGGCTGAGGTCGTCCGCCAGGGAGATGCGCTCGACACTGCCGACGTCCAGGCCCTTGTAGCGGACCGGTGTGCCCTCGCGCAGGCCGTCGGCCTGGGGCATGAGGATCTCCACCAGGGTGCCTTTGCCGAGGGCGAGGTTCTCGTTGTCGTAGAGGGTGAAGCGCCGCGGCTTGGTGACGGGGGTGGCCTTGGCGTCGGGGGTGGCGAAGGCGATGCCGCCGGCGAGCAGGGTCTGCAAGGACTCGCTCTTCACTTCGACGCCGGAGAGTCCGCCCTTGATGCTGACGCCGCTGACGTTCCAGAAGCGGGTGGATTCGTTCACCAGGGAGGCGAACTCGGGCTCGATGTGCACGCCGACCACGACGCGCTGGTGGTCGCGGGAGAGCTGGTAGCTCTGGATGCTGCCGACGCGCATCTGTTTGTAGAGGATGGGGCTGCCGACATCGAGGGAGCCGAGTTTGTCGCTGGTGAGCACCAGGTGCAGGCCGGGGGCGTCGGTGTTGAGCGGCGGGGCCTTGGGCCGGGCGGTGAACTCACGGGTGGGGGTGCCGCTCTTGGCGAAGCGCACGGCGATGTAGTTGCCCTTCACCAGCGCTTCGATGCCGCTGATGCCGGCGAGGGAGATGGAGGGTTTGACCGTCCAGAACTCGGTGCCTTCGACGAGGAAGTCTTCGGTGCGGGGCTCCATGGTCAGTTCGGCGGTGGCGCCGGCGAAGTTCTTGTCCATGTCGAGCTTCTTGAGGGTGCCGACCTGGACGCCGTTGTACATGACGGGGGTGTTGCCGGGGTTGAGGCCGCTGACGTCTTCCATCCGCAGCAGGACCTTGAGGCCCGCCTCGGCCGCCTCGAAGCCGTCGTAGAGGCGGAAAGGGATGGTGGAGTCGGTGGGTGGGCTGTCCTGGCGGTTCTCGGGCGTGGCGAAGGCGATGCCGCCGGCGGCCATGCTGAGCAGCGATTCGGTGCGGATCTTGACCCCGGAGAGTCCGGCGGTGACGTTGAGGCCGCTGGCGTTCCAGAAGCGGGTGTGCTTGCGCACGAGGTGGGCGTAGGGCTGTTCGATCAGTACCTTGATCTCGACGGTGCGCTGGTCGGCGGCGAGCTGGTAGCTCTTCACCTGGCCGACCTGGATCTGCCGGTAGTAGACGGGGCTGCCCTGTTCCAGCGAGCCGAGGCGCTCGGCCTTGAGGGTGATGTGCAGGCCGGGCAGCGAGTCGGAGAGCGGCGGCGGTTCGGCGAGGGCGTGGTACTTGCGCTCGGGCTCGCCTTTGACCGGGTCGATGGCGATGTAGATGCCGGAGACGAGGGTTTCCAGCCCGGTGACACCGGCGAGGGAGACGCGGGGGCGGACCAGCCAGAAGCGGGTTTCCTTGCTCAGGTAGGGCTCGGCCTCCTTGAGCACTTCGACGGTGGCGACCACGCCCTTGATGTCGTCGCTGACATGCAGGTCGGTGACCTTGCCGACCTGGATGCCCTTGTACATGAGCTGGGTCTTGCCGACCTGGATGCCTTCGCCGTTCTCGAAGTAGATGGTGATGTTGATCCCGGCTTCGTTCATGGACTTCCAGCCCAGCCAGAGGCCGATCGCGAGGGCGATCAGGGGCAGGACCCAGATGGCGGACCAGTTGGTGGTTTTCTTCTTCGTGGGCTTGGGCAGGTCAGCCATGCTCGTCGTCCATATCGGTGTTGTCCCAGATGAGTCGGGGGTCGAAGGTCACTGCCGCCACCATGGTGAGGACCACGACGCTGGCGAAGGCCGCGGCGCCGATATTGGCCTCGATGCTGGCGAGGTTCCCGAAGTTGACCAACGCCACGAGGATGGCGATCACGAAGATGTCCAGCATGGACCAGCGGCCGATCCATTCGATGAATCGGTACATGAGGATGCGCTGGCGGGCGGACATCGGTTGGTGGCGTTGTACGGAGTAAAGCAGCAGGGCGATGCCCACGAGCTTGAAGGTGGGCACGAGGATGCTGGCGGTGAAGACGACCAGGGCAATGGGCAGCATGTCGGCGTGGATCAGCTCGATGACGCCTTCCATGATGGTGGAGGGCGAGCCCTTGCCGAAGAAGTTGACCGTCATGATCGGCAGCACGTTGGCCGGGATGTAGAGGATGGTGGCAGTCAGCAGCAGGGCCCAGGTGCGTACCAGGCTGTCGGGCCGGCGGGCGTGAAGCCGGGAACCACAGCGGGTGCAGTTGGGGGCTTCGTCATCAGGGTCCGGCCGGTTGAGCTGATGGCATTCGCCACAGACGAGGATGCCGGCATCAAGCGCTCTCACTGGCGTGCCCTCCTTCGTCCAATGCGTCCCAGACCTGATGGGGCGACATGGTGACTTCGAGCCAGACCTGGGAAAGCAGCAGGCCGATGAAGCAGGCCAGGCCGATGCCGAGGTGCAGGTCGGCGAGGTCGATCAGTTTGACGATGCTGACGAGGATGCCCATGAGGTAGACCTCGAGCATCCCCCACTCACGCAGGTGGTGATACAGGCGGTACAGGTGCAGGCCCACCACCTGGTAGCGCTGCCAGCGTATGCACAGCAGGACCAGCAACTGGCAGACGAGCTTGAGGAGGGGGATGACCATGCTGCAGAGGAACACCAGCACGGCGACGCCCTGCATGCCGCTGTCGTAGAGGCCGAGCACGCCGGTCCAGATGGTGTCCTGGGTGGTCTGCCCGAGCAGGTTGAGCTTCATGATGGGCAGGAAGTTCGCCGGTACGAACAGCAGCAAGGCGGTGAGTACGAGGGCCATGGCCCGTCGCTCCATGTGCGCACGGTGGACGATCAGCTCGTAGCCACAACGGGGGCAGCAGGCTTTCTGCTCCTCTTCGACATGCTGGCGATGCATCAGCAGGTCGCATTCGGGGCAGGCGAGCAATTCCTCCAGGGGGTATTCGGACAACGGGCGGACTTCAGCCGAGTCAGGCATACGGGGAGCTCACGAAGATTCGCGCTTATTCTAGACGAGCACAGCCTCAAAAGAGACTGCCTGAGTGTGACTGCATCTGGCTGGGCGAGGTTCATTTCTCGCCCTGTTCCAAGGCCTGCACCTGGAGCGCTCATGCACTGCAACAGCGTTCAAGCCGGCTATATGCGCGTCGGAGTTCAGTGCGATTTTCATCCGCGCAAAGTCAAACCCCCGATCACCTTTCGATGATCGGGGGTTTGGTATAGGTGCTTGACGATGACCTACTCTCACATGGGGAAACCCCACACTACCATCGGCGATGCATCGTTTCACTACTGAGTTCGGGATGGGATCAGGTGGTTCCAACGCTCTATGGTCGTCAAGCAATTCTTTAGGGTGATCGTCGAGACGCTCACCCGAATTCGGGTATGTGACAGTACTTTGCGGTTCAATCGAACTTTCGGTTTGTCGACTTCACCAACAACACCAGATTGTTTGGGTGTTATATGGTCAAGCCTCACGGGCAATTAGTATTGGTTAGCTCAACGCCTCACAGCGCTTACACACCCAACCTATCAACGTCGTAGTCTTCGACGGCCCTTTAGGGGATTCAAGATCCCAGTGAGATCTCATCTTGAGGCGAGTTTCCCGCTTAGATGCTTTCAGCGGTTATCTCTTCCGAACATAGCTACCCGGCAGTGCCACTGGCGTGACAACCGGAACACCAGAGGTTCGTCCACTCCGGTCCTCTCGTACTAGGAGCAGCCCCTCTCAAATCTCAAACGTCCACGGCAGATAGGGACCGAACTGTCTCACGACGTTCTAAACCCAGCTCGCGTACCACTTTAAATGGCGAACAGCCATACCCTTGGGACCGGCTTCAGCCCCAGGATGTGATGAGCCGACATCGAGGTGCCAAACACCGCCGTCGATATGAACTCTTGGGCGGTATCAGCCTGTTATCCCCGGAGTACCTTTTATCCGTTGAGCGATGGCCCTTCCATACAGAACCACCGGATCACTAAGACCTACTTTCGTACCTGCTCGACGTGTCTGTCTCGCAGTCAAGCGCGCTTTTGCCTTTATACTCTGCGACCGATTTCCGACCGGTCTGAGCGCACCTTCGTACTCCTCCGTTACTCTTTGGGAGGAGACCGCCCCAGTCAAACTGCCCACCATACACTGTCCTCGATCCGGATGACGGACCAGAGTTAGAACCTCAAGCATGCCAGGGTGGTATTTCAAGGATGGCTCCACGAGAACTGGCGTCCTCGCTTCAAAGCCTCCCACCTATCCTACACAAGCAGGCTCAAAGTCCAGTGCAAAGCTACAGTAAAGGTTCACGGGGTCTTTCCGTCTAGCCGCGGATACACTGCATCTTCACAGCGATTTCAATTTCACTGAGTCTCGGGTGGAGACAGCGCCGCCATCGTTACGCCATTCGTGCAGGTCGGAACTTACCCGACAAGGAATTTCGCTACCTTAGGACCGTTATAGTTACGGCCGCCGTTTACCGGGGCTTCGATCAAGAGCTTCGCTTGCGCTAACCCCATCAATTAACCTTCCGGCACCGGGCAGGCGTCACACCCTATACGTCCACTTTCGTGTTTGCAGAGTGCTGTGTTTTTAATAAACAGTCGCAGCGGCCTGGTATCTTCGACCGGCATGGGCTTACGGAGTAAATCCTTCACCCTCACCGGCGCACCTTCTCCCGAAGTTACGGTGCCATTTTGCCTAGTTCCTTCACCCGAGTTCTCTCAAGCGCCTTGGTATTCTCTACCCAACCACCTGTGTCGGTTTGGGGTACGGTTCCTAGTTACCTGAAGCTTAGAAGCTTTTCCTGGAAGCATGGCATCGACCACTTCGTCATCTAAAAGATAACTCGTCATCAGCTCTCGGCATTGAGCGCCCGGATTTTCCTAAGCACCCTGCCTACCACCTTAAACTTGGACAACCAACGCCAAGCTGGCCTAGCCTTCTCCGTCCCTCCATCGCAGTAACTAGAAGTACGGGAATATTAACCCGTTTCCCATCGACTACGCTTTTCAGCCTCGCCTTAGGGGCCGACTCACCCTGCGTCGATTAACGTTGCGCAGGAACCCTTGGTCTTTCGGCGTGGGTGTTTTTCACACCCATTGTCGTTACTCATGTCAGCATTCGCACTTCTGATACCTCCAGCGAGCTTCTCAACTCACCTTCACAGGCTTACAGAACGCTCCTCTACCGCGTCACTTACGTGACACCCGCAGCTTCGGTGTGTGGTTTGAGCCCCGTTACATCTTCCGCGCAGGCCGACTCGACTAGTGAGCTATTACGCTTTCTTTAAAGGATGGCTGCTTCTAAGCCAACCTCCTAGCTGTCTAAGCCTTCCCACATCGTTTCCCACTTAACCACAACTTTGGGACCTTAGCTGGCGGTCTGGGTTGTTTCCCTTTTCACGACGGACGTTAGCACCCGCCGTGTGTCTCCCACGCTCGGCACTTCCAGGTATTCGGAGTTTGCATCGGTTTGGTAAGTCGGGATGACCCCCTAGCCGAAACAGTGCTCTACCCCCTGGAGTGATACGTGAGGCGCTACCTAAATAGCTTTCGAGGAGAACCAGCTATCTCCGAGCTTGATTAGCCTTTCACTCCGATCCACAAGTCATCCGCTACCTTTTCAACGGGAGTCGGTTCGGTCCTCCAGTCAGTGTTACCTAACCTTCAACCTGCTCATGGATAGATCGCCCGGTTTCGGGTCTATACCCAGCGACTAAACGCCCTATTAAGACTCGCTTTCGCTACGCCTCCCCTATTCGGTTAAGCTCGCCACTGAATATAAGTCGCTGACCCATTATACAAAAGGTACGCAGTCACCTAACAAAGTAGGCTCCCACTGCTTGTACGCATACGGTTTCAGGTTCTATTTCACTCCCCTCTCCGGGGTTCTTTTCGCCTTTCCCTCACGGTACTGGTTCACTATCGGTCAGTCAGTAGTATTTAGCCTTGGAGGATGGTCCCCCCATGTTCAGACAAAGTTTCACGTGCTCCGTCCTACTCGATTTCACTTCAAGGACCTTTTCGCGTACGGGGCTATCACCCACTATGGCCGCACTTTCCAGAGCGTTCCGCTAAAATCCAAGAAGCTTAAGGGCTAATCCCCGTTCGCTCGCCACTACTAAGGGAATCTCGGTTGATTTCTTTTCCTCAGGGTACTTAGATGTTTCAGTTCCCCTGGTTCGCCTCTTGCACCTATGGATTCAGTACAAGATACCTAGGTTATCCTAGGTGGGTTCCCCCATTCAGAGATCTCCGGATCAAAGTCTGTTTGCCGACTCCCCGAAGCTTATCGCAGGCTACCACGTCTTTCATCGCCTCTGACTGCCAAGGCATCCACCGTATGCGCTTCTTCACTTGACCATATAACCCCAAGCAATCTGCCAGTGGCCATGGTGTGAAGACGACATTCGCCGAAAATTCGCGCTTGAACTCGCAAATTTTGCCTTGAGTTGCTGAGTGCAGTGAAACACTCAACAAGTCACTTCTATCACATACCCAAATTTTTAAAGAACGTTCTGGCGCAAAGACCAGAAATCAATACCTGAACCAGGTACTCATTTCTGAACTTTCAGCGATTGTGTGGATGGTGGAGCCAAGGAGGATCGAACTCCTGACCTCCTGCGTGCAAAGCAGGCGCTCTCCCAGCTGAGCTATGGCCCCTTCAGACCTGCTGCGCCCTCGACAATTGGTGGGTCTGGGCAGATTCGAACTGCCGACCTCACCCTTATCAGGGGTGCGCTCTAACCAACTGAGCTACAGACCCAATCGTCACACTTTCGGGTCTAAACCCAATCGCTTTTCGCAAGTGAATCAAGCAATTCGTGTGGGAGCTTATGAAGAAGCTGATGTCTTCGATTAAGGAGGTGATCCAGCCGCAGGTTCCCCTACGGCTACCTTGTTACGACTTCACCCCAGTCATGAATCACTCCGTGGTAACCGTCCTCCTTGCGGTTAGACTAGCTACTTCTGGAGCAACCCACTCCCATGGTGTGACGGGCGGTGTGTACAAGGCCCGGGAACGTATTCACCGTGACATTCTGATTCACGATTACTAGCGATTCCGACTTCACGCAGTCGAGTTGCAGACTGCGATCCGGACTACGATCGGTTTTATGGGATTAGCTCCACCTCGCGGCTTGGCAACCCTTTGTACCGACCATTGTAGCACGTGTGTAGCCCTGGCCGTAAGGGCCATGATGACTTGACGTCATCCCCACCTTCCTCCGGTTTGTCACCGGCAGTCTCCTTAGAGTGCCCACCCGAGGTGCTGGTAACTAAGGACAAGGGTTGCGCTCGTTACGGGACTTAACCCAACATCTCACGACACGAGCTGACGACAGCCATGCAGCACCTGTGTCAGAGTTCCCGAAGGCACCAATCCATCTCTGGAAAGTTCTCTGCATGTCAAGGCCAGGTAAGGTTCTTCGCGTTGCTTCGAATTAAACCACATGCTCCACCGCTTGTGCGGGCCCCCGTCAATTCATTTGAGTTTTAACCTTGCGGCCGTACTCCCCAGGCGGTCGACTTATCGCGTTAGCTGCGCCACTAAGATCTCAAGGATCCCAACGGCTAGTCGACATCGTTTACGGCGTGGACTACCAGGGTATCTAATCCTGTTTGCTCCCCACGCTTTCGCACCTCAGTGTCAGTATCAGTCCAGGTGGTCGCCTTCGCCACTGGTGTTCCTTCCTATATCTACGCATTTCACCGCTACACAGGAAATTCCACCACCCTCTACCGTACTCTAGCTCAGTAGTTTTGGATGCAATTCCCAGGTTGAGCCCGGGGCTTTCACATCCAACTTGCTGAACCACCTACGCGCGCTTTACGCCCAGTAATTCCGATTAACGCTTGCACCCTTCGTATTACCGCGGCTGCTGGCACGAAGTTAGCCGGTGCTTATTCTGTTGGTAACGTCAAAACAGCAAGGTATTAACTTACTGCCCTTCCTCCCAACTTAAAGTGCTTTACAATCCGAAGACCTTCTTCACACACGCGGCATGGCTGGATCAGGCTTTCGCCCATTGTCCAATATTCCCCACTGCTGCCTCCCGTAGGAGTCTGGACCGTGTCTCAGTTCCAGTGTGACTGATCATCCTCTCAGACCAGTTACGGATCGTCGCCTTGGTGGGCCATTACCCCACCAACTAGCTAATCCGACCTAGGCTCATCTGATAGCGTGAGGTCCGAAGATCCCCCACTTTCTCCCGTAGGACGTATGCGGTATTAGCGTTCCTTTCGAAACGTTATCCCCCACTACCAGGCAGATTCCTAGGCATTACTCACCCGTCCGCCGCTGAATCATGGAGCAAGCTCCACTCATCCGCTCGACTTGCATGTGTTAGGCCTGCCGCCAGCGTTCAATCTGAGCCATGATCAAACTCTTCAGTTCAATACTGCTTGGGTTTTGAGAAAACCCTAAACTTGGCTCAGCAATCGCAAATAAACTCTCGAATTCACGAGTGTTACTTGTGTTGCTGATAATCAGTCGACTACCAGTCTTACATCACAAGCACCCACACGAATTGCTTGATTCAAATTTTTAAAGAGCGTTTCGATCAAGTCTTTCGTCTCAACCGAGGCCGCGCATTCTACAGCAGCCTTTCTTTCTGTCAAGCTGTTTTTCGAAGAATTTTTTCTTTCTACTCAACAACTTGCGCATCCGTCGAAACACTCTTCAACATCAGCGGGAGGCGAATCATACAGCATTCAAACTCGCTGTCAACACCCCTATTCAGCAATCAACCTGGGTAGCAGGACAATCACCGCGAATCCGCAACCACTCCGGAACCGCACTCCACCTCGAACACTCAACTCATTGATTTTCAAGGAGTTTTCGTTGTCTGCCGTGGGAGTGGTGCGCATTATAGAGACCTCAGCCACGACGTCAACACCTATTTTGAAATATTTCCATCAACTCTCAACGCACCCCGGAAGATCCTTGGCAGAAGCTTCGCAACACCAGGTAGCCGCAACCCCATAAGCACAGCCCCCACCAACGCATACGCTGCCCATTCGGTCATGTCAGCCCTCACGACCCAGAGCATATGGAGCAGGCCAAGCCCCAGGATTCCATAGACGCTCCGGTGAATCAGCTTCCAGCGCCTCCCAAGCCGCCGGATGCTGTAGCGGTTGGACGTCAGCGACAGAATCAGAAGCCCTGTAAAGGCTACTGCCCCCACGAAGATATAAGGGCGCTTCCCCAGATCGCTCGCCAACTGCTGCAGATCGAGCCCCAGAAGAAAGACGGCATAAGCCGTTATGTGTAGGCATAGATAGAAAAAGGACCACAAACCAAGCTGGCGTCTGACTGCAATCCATCCACCCCACCCGGTCATCTTCTGCAGAGGGGTCATGCTGAGGGTAATCAGCAATAGCCAGAGAACACCCAAGCCCAACCTGTCGACGAGCGCCTTTCCCGGATCAGGACCCAGGGCGAAGATCCACGCCTGATATAGCCATAACACCGGAGGCACCAGAGCTCCGAGGAAGACAACGAACCTCCATTGCCAATAACGCATCAGTAGTTCTTCCGCAGATCGAGCCCGGCGTAGAGGCCAGCGACCTCCTCATAGCCATTGAAAAGCCGTGTCGGAATCACATTGGGATTGAACAGGCCACTCGGCAGGCGCCGCTCATGCGCCTGGCTCCAGCGGGGATGGTCCACATTCGGGTTCACATTCGAATAGAAGCCGTACTCGTTCGGCGCAATCAGCTGCCAAGTCGTCGAAGGCTGCTCCTCCGTCAGACTGATGCGGACGATGGACTTGATGCTCTTGAAGCCATACTTCCAAGGCACCACCAGACGCAACGGCGCCCCGTTCTGGTTGGGCAGTACTCGCCCATACATACCAACAGCCATCAAGGTAAGCGGATGCATCGCCTCGTCGATGCGCAAGCCTTCAACGTATGGCCAGTCGATAAGGGACAACCCCGAACGCACACCCGCCATTTGCTCGGGCTCTACTCGCGTCTCGAAACGGACGAAGCGCGCCCTGGAGGTGGGCTCGACCCGTTTCAACAGCTCCCCCAACGGAAAGCCAAGCCAGGGAATGACCATGGACCACCCTTCTACGCAGCGGAGCCGGTAGATGCGCTCCTCCAACTGATAGGGATTGACCAGGTCCTCCAAGCCGAAGCTGCCCGGTTTTCCGACTTCGCCATCCACCTTGACTGTCCATGGCTCGACAGCAAGCGCGCCCGCATAGCGGGCAGGATCACCTTTGTTGGTGCCGAACTCATAGAAGTTGTTGTAGTGGGTAGCGTCGGCGAACGGGGTAATAGGCTCATTGCCCGGCACGCTTGCCCGCCAACGAGCAGCCGACAACTTCTCCTCTAACCAGGCGGGAGTCGGCGCAGGCTCTACATCGGGATAGTCGCCTGGCCCATCTGCGCGCACAGGCAAGCCAACAAGTGCAGCGGCAGCCCCCACACCTGCCATGAAGGTGCGACGGGACAGATAGACGGATTCAGGAGTGACCTCGCTTTCGCGAGCAATAGAGATAGAGGGAGGTGAAACCTTGATAAGCATCGGGGACTCCGCAGTACGGCTTCGGTTTGGCCAGTAGACTGCGGAGCCGCGGGAAAATTACATCACTCGACGTGTTGGCGGCGGCGCATCTGGAGCAAGTATTGCACCGGACCGGAAGCAGCGTAGGCCAGGAAGATCAACAGCAGGATACGCGGCGGATCACTGAAGACCACGGCAAAGGCCAACACCACCACGAGGATCGCCACGAAAGGTACACGCCCTTTCAGATCCAGGTCCTTGAAGCTGTAGTACTTGATATTGCTGACCATCAGCATGCCCGCAGCCGCCACCAGCATGGCGACGATGAAGGACATGTTGGAGCCCTTGATACCGAAGTCACTGAACGCCCACACCGTGCCGGCCACGACCCCCGCCGCCGCCGGACTGGCGAGGCCGATGAAGTAGCGCTTGTCGGTCTTGCCGATCTGGGTATTGAAACGGGCCAGGCGGAGCGCAGCTCCGGCGACATATATGAAGGCAACGGTAAGTCCGACGCTGTTGAGGCCACTCAAGGCCCACTCGAACGCCAGCAATGCCGGAGCCACACCGAAGGCCACCATGTCCGACAGCGAGTCGTACTCGGCACCGAAAGCACTTTGCGTGTTGGTCAGGCGTGCCACTCGCCCATCCAGGCTATCGAGGACCATCGCCACGAAAATGGTCGCCGCTGCAACGGAGAAATTACCGCTCATGGCATTGATGATGGCGTAGAAGCCGGCGAACAGGTTGGCCGTGGTGAACAGGTTGGGAAGCAGGTAGATACCGCGATGGCGAACCTTGCGCCCCTGGTCGTCGTGCCCTTCCTCGACATGCTCGTCGATGGGCAGGAGGCTTTCAGGTTCTGGAGCCTTGCCGGGCTCTTCGGGACGGTCACTCATGAACAACATCCTTGCAGATATGCAGATGAATTTAGCCGGGCCGAAGGCAGAAACTACCGGACCCAGCGATGTCGCTTTATACCAGATGCGGGCGCCCCAATGAAAAAACGCGGCCAAGGCCGCGTTTCTTCATGCATGGACCGGAACTCAGTTCTTGGCCTTGTCGACGATCTTGTTGGAGGCGATCCACGGCATCATTGCGCGCAGACGCTCGCCAACCTGCTCGATGGGGTGAGCAGCGTTGTTACGGCGGTAGGCCGTCATGGAGGCGTAGTTGGATGCGCCTTCCTGGATGAACATCTTCGCGTATTCGCCGTTCTGGATGCGCTTCAGAGCGTTGCGCATGGCCGCACGGGATTCGGCGTTGATGACCTCCGGACCGGTCACGTACTCACCGTATTCGGCGTTGTTGGAGATCGAGTAGTTCATGTTGGCGATACCGCCTTCGTACATGAGGTCAACGATCAGCTTCAGCTCGTGCAGGCACTCGAAGTAGGCCATCTCAGGGGCATAGCCTGCCTCGACGAGGGTTTCGAAGCCGGCCTTGACCAGCTCGACGCAGCCACCGCACAGAACGGCCTGCTCACCGAACAGGTCGGTTTCGGTTTCGTCCTTGAAGGTGGTTTCGATGATGCCGGTGCGGCCGCCGCCCACGCCACAGGCGTAGGACAGGGCAACGTTCTTGGCATTGCCGGAAGCGTCCTGGTAGATGGCGATCAGGTCAGGGATACCGCCGCCCTTCACGAACTCGGAACGCACGGTGTGACCCGGAGCTTTCGGCGCGATCATGATCACGTCGAGGTCGGCACGCGGTACGACTTGGTTGTAGTGGATGGCGAAGCCGTGGGAGAAGGCCAGGGTGGCGCCTTTCTTGATGTTCGGCTCGATCTCGTTCTTGTACAGCTGGCCCTGGAATTCGTCCGGGGTCAGGATCATCACCAGGTCGGCCGCAGCAACAGCGCTGGCAACGTCGGTGACCTTCAGGCCATGGGCTTCGGCCTTGGCAACGGTGGCGGAACCCTTGCGCAGGCCGATGGTGACATCGACGCCGGAGTCTTTCAGGTTGCAGGCCTGGGCATGGCCCTGGGAGCCGTAACCGATGATGGCGACTTTCTTGCCCTGGATGATGGAGAGATCGCAATCTTTGTCGTAATAAACTTTCATGTTTCTGGCTCTTATAACGAAAGGGATGGGGTGCGCACACCGCGACAAGGGCACATTAAGCGATCCGTCTCGTTGCGTAAAATGATATATTCGCAACGCAACGTGCCGATAAATGAAATACACATGGACAGCCACGCGCTCAGGCTCTTTCTCTCCCTGGCAGACAACCTGCACTTCGGCAAGACCAGCCGGGAGCAGCATGTCAGCCCCTCTGCACTCAGCCGCAGCATCAAGCAACTCGAAGATGAACTGGGTGCCCCCCTGTTCGTGCGCGACAGCCGTTCGGTGCAGCTGACTCGCGAGGGCCAGCAGTTCCGCGAGTACGCCAGCGAGGTCATGAGCGGCTGGCATGCCATCCGCCAACGTCTCATGCAGGACCAGCAGGACCTGCACGGCGAGCTGTCGTTGTATTGCTCGGTGACGGCGAGCTACAGCTTCCTCTACGACATCCTCAGCAGCTTCCGCCAGGACTACCCGCGCATCGAGATGAAGCTGCACACCGGCGACCCGGCAAAAGCAGTCGAACGGGTGCAACAGGGGCTGGAAGACCTCGCCATCGGCGCCCGGCCCGACAACCTGCCAGTCGGCATCGACTTCCAGTCGATCACCCGCTCCGAGTTGCGCTTCATCGGCCCGCAATCACCCCAATTGCTGACTGAGGAACAACTGCATCAGCCTACGGCGCAAAACTGGAAGGACGTGCCGATGATTCTCTCGGAAGAAGGCCTTGCCCGGACCCGTACCGACCGCTGGCTGAAAAGTCACGGCATCAAGCCCAACATCTATGCCCAGGTCAGCGGCAACGAAGCCATCGTCAGCATGGTGAGCCTTGGGTTCGGGATTGGCGTGGTCCCGCAGATCGTCCTCGACAACAGCCCTTTGGCCGGACGCATACGCCTCTACGATATCCAACCGCCCTTGGCCGCCTACGACATCGGCCTCTTCGCCCTGGAAAAGCGCCTGAAGGATCCGCTTATCGCCGCCTTCTGGAATCGCCGCCAATAAATCCAGGCAATAAAAAACCCCGCACAAGGCGGGGTTTTCCATTCAACAGCAATCAGATGCTCAGCACCTTGTCGCCGCGGGCAATGCCGGTCACGCCACTGCGCACGGTTTCGAGGATCGAACTGGTGCCGATTGCCTGGATGAAGCTATCGAGCTTGTCGCTGGTACCGGCGAGCTGGATCGTGTAGACGCTGCTGGTCACATCGACGATCTGCCCACGGAAGATATCGGTGGTGCGCTTGACCTCGGCGCGCTGGGCGCCAGTGGCCTTCACCTTAACCAACATCAGCTCGCGCTCGATGTGCGCGCTCTCCGACAGGTCGACCAGCTTCACCACCTCGATCAGTTTGTTGAGGTTCTTGGTGATCTGCTCGATCACGTCGTCCTGGCCCACGGTCGTCAGGGTCAGACGAGACAGGGTCGGGTCTTCGGTCGGCGCTACGGTCAGGCTTTCGATGTTGTAGTTGCGCTGGGAGAACAGACCGACGACGCGGGACAGGGCTCCGGGTTCGTTCTCAAGCAACAGGGAAATGATGTGTCGCATGGTCAGGTCCGCTCCGTCTTGCTCAGCCACATATCGCGCATGGCGCCATCCCGGATCTGCATCGGATAGACGTGCTCGCTCGGATCCACCTGGATATCGAGGAACACCAGGCGGTTCTTCAGTGCGAACGCCTCTTCCATCTTCGGTTTCAGGTCCTTGAGATCGGTGATGCGCATGCCCACGTGACCGTAGGCCTCGACCAGCTTGACGAAGTCAGGCAGCGATTCCATGTAGGAATGGGAATAGCGGCTGTTGTACTGCATGTCCTGCCATTGGCGGACCATGCCCAGCGCACCGTTGTTGAGGTTGACGATCTTCACCGGCAGGTCGTACTGCAGGCAGGTCGACAGCTCCTGGATGTTCATCTGGATGCTGCCCTCACCGGTCACGCACGCCACGTCGGCATCCGGGAAGTTCAGCTTCACGCCCATCGCAGCAGGGAAGCCGAAGCCCATGGTGCCGAGGCCACCGGAGTTGATCCAGCGGTTGGGCTTGTTGAAGCGGTAGTACTGGGCCGCAAACATCTGGTGCTGCCCCACGTCGGATGCAACGTAGGCATCGCCCTTGGTGACTTCGCACAGCGTCTCGATGACGGTCTGCGGCTTGATGATGCTGCCGTCGCCCTTGTCATAGGGGAACAGGCCACGATCACCACGCCACTCGTCGATCTGCTTCCACCAGCTGGCAACGGTCTCGCGGTTCGGCGTCTCGCCGATTTCCTTGAGGATCGCGACCATCTCGGTCAGCACGCTGTCGACCGGCCCCACGATCGGGATGTCGGCCTTGATGGTCTTGGAGATGGACGCCGGATCGATGTCGATGTGAATGATCTTGGCGTTCGGGCAGAACTTGCTCGCACCGTTGATCACGCGATCATCGAAGCGGGCGCCCACGGCCAGGATGACGTCTGCATGGTGCATCGCCAGGTTCGCGGTGTAGCTGCCGTGCATGCCGAGCATGCCGACGAACTGACTATCCATGCCCGGGAACGCGCCCAGTCCCATCAGGGTGTTGGTAACCGGCAGGTTGAGCATCTTGGCCAGCTCGGTCAGCGGCTCGGATGCGCCGCCCATGATGACGCCGCCGCCCGAATACAGGATCGGGCGCTTGGCAGCCAGCAGCAGCTCGGCAGCCTTGCGGATCTGCCCCGAGTGCCCCCGAACGGCCGGGCTGTAGGAGCGCAGCTTCACTTTCTTCGGGTAGCTGTACTCGAACTTCTGGGTCGGGTCGCCCATGTCCTTGGGAATATCGACCACTACAGGTCCCGGACGACCCGACTGGGCGATGTAGAACGCCTTCTTGATCACCTCGGGGATTTCGGACGGGTGCTTGATGATGAAGCTGTGCTTCACGATCGGGCGGGAGATACCGACCATGTCGGTCTCCTGGAACGCGTCGGTACCCACCATGTTGCTTGGCACCTGGCCGGACAGGATCACCATCGGGATGGAGTCCATGTACGCGGTGGCGATGCCGGTAACGGCGTTGGTGGCACCGGGGCCGGAAGTCACCAGCACCACACCGGCCTTGCCGGTGGCACGGGCGTAACCGTCAGCCATATGGGTAGCAGCCTGCTCGTGACGGACCAGGATGTGGGTCACGTCGCTTTCCTTGAACAGGGCATCGTAGATATGCAGGAGGGCACCGCCCGGGTACCCGTAAATGTACTTAACGCCTTCGTCACGCAGGGAGCGGACGACCATTTCAGCGCCAGATAAGAGCTCCACGTTTATCACCTCTAGAACGCCAGAATACTGCCCGCGACCGGACAGCCTGAAAGGATTGCTCGTCTACAGGGCATGAGCGACTGGTGGTCGCCGACTACGTCAGCCACTGGCAGAACAAGCATTGGGGCGGCCCCTGAGAGTTGTTGCGGGGCTTTCCCACCCAGCGCGAGGTAACGCGTTGCAGGGTGATGCGGGTCGGCGCGGGTGTGCACCTCATCGACTGCTACAGCTTCCGACTTGCGGCCGGCCCACTGGAACAGCGAACCCTGGATTCTTCGGATTAGAGCCCTTCAAGTCAAGTCATCCCTAACGGAATATCGCGCGAAATGCTGTGACACACGCTGGATCACAGCCACGGGACTTTGGTTATAGTTACCGCCGGACTCCCCTTCTTATTAAGGAACCCCCATGCATCGCATGATTTTCGCAGGCCTGGTTCTCGCCCTCAGCACCTCGGCCATGGCCGGCCAGGTCTACAAGTGGGTCGATGCCCAGGGTGTCACGCATTTCGGCGCACAACCGCCGCAGGGCCAGGATTCGACCCAGGTCTCCACCGGCAAGGCCGAGCCCAAGGAGCCGAAGGCGAGCTTCGAGAACCCCTATCCCGTTCTGAACAAAGCCGAAGAGCCAGCCAAGGCGCCCGCCCAGGCCAAGCCCGCCAGTGAGGACGAGCAAAAGGCCATCGACGAGAAAGTGAAGAAGGACGTCGCCAAGCAGGAAGCCGAGCGCAAGGAATACTGCACCCAGCTGCGCACCAACCTGGCACAGATGCAGAACAACCCGCGCCTGCGCGTGGAAGACAAGGGAGAAGTTCGCCGCCTGACCGAAGACGAGCGTCAGTCCCGACTCAAGGAAACCCAGAAGGCCATCGCCGAGAATTGCCAGTAACGCACGCCCGACCTGCTCAGCCGGCGCTGCCGATCAACCGATCGAAAGCGCCGAGCGCTTCCAGAAGCCCCCGCACGTTCCCTGCACGTTCCTGATAGGCCATCTCGGCCATGGGCAGGATGCCGGATACCCGAGGCAACTCGGCACCGGCCTCGAGGATCACCTTCATCCTCGGCAGGAAGATCCACTGCAACCACTCTTCGAACGTCATCGTGTCCACGCAGAACGGCGCCTGGCTCGCAAGCGCCTCGGCACTGGGCGGCTGCTCTGCCCACCAGCCGAGCAAGCGGAGCTCACGCTCGATCAGTAGCAGCTGATCAGCCACCTCGGCCAGGCGCACGTCCATCAGGAGCTGACCCGAGCGCGCTGACGTGCCTGGGCAGCACCTGCCGGATCACCCTGACGCTCGCGAGACTTGGCCACCAACTCCCAAAGACCCGCCTGGAGGGAGGGACGTCCGTTGGACAGGCTCAGACCACGCCGGGCCAGTTGCTCGGCCTGGGCAGCATCCCCCTGGGCGAGGCGGACCTCCGCCAGGCGGTAGAGCACCTGAGGCTCACGAGGAGCGATGCGCTGTGCACGTTCGAGACTGGACGCAGCACCGTTGAGATCACCGCCACCCTGCTGCTGCTGGGCAGTGGTCAGCAAGGCCAGCACCGGGCCATCCAGCTGCTCGTCGGCAGCCAGGCCACCACTGGAGGGGATGCCGCTCGGCATGGACGGCGCGCTCGGGGCGGAATAGGTGCTGCCGTAATTGGGGCTGGCGGCAGGTGCCGAAACGCCTGCTGCAGGGCCGGTGACGAGCGGTCCCGGAGTGATCGGGCCAGAGGTCACCGAACCACTGATGGGCGCACTCGGTGCCGGCATGGCCTGTGCGGACGAGCCGGAAGCGGCCCCTGGAACCATCACCACGACACCCGCATCCTGCGGCTCATAGCGAGGCTGGGCAGCCTGTACGGGCGCCCGGTAACCGCCCGCGCCCTCTTCCTGCTCGGACATCGGGCCACCGGAGTCGACGACAGGAATGGCATTGCGCTGAGGGGTGGCGCAACCACCGAGCATGAGTGCGACGGTAACCGCAGGAATCCAGCCTTTGTTCACATCAGGTCCTCTTGGTTCATTGCATCCAGCCGCGGACCCAGTCCATCACCGAGTCCACCGGCGCACCCGCTCCACAGGCCTGGCCAGGGGCGGGCTCACTGCCGCGAATATAAGGCATCTGCACCGCACCCGGGCAGCTCGAATCGGAGCCTTGGCCGGTACGCGGATCGATCCATGCCTGGACGACGTTCTCCGGCATGGGCATGTCGAGCGGCAGCGGATCGGCCTTGCGCATAAAGCTGGTCCACACCTGCAGCGCACCCGTGGCACCGGTCAGCGGCGTCTTGCCGTTGTCATCGCGGCCAAGCCAGACCACTGCCAGCAGGTCCTGGCTGAAACCGGCGAACCAGCTGTCACGCGAATCGTTGGTGGTGCCGGTCTTGCCCGCCAGGGTCAGGGACGCCGGCAACTGGCTGTAGACGGAGCGCCCCGTACCTTCGCGCATCACGCGCTGCATGGCGTTCTGCACCAGGTAGATGGCACCCGGATCGAAGCGTTGCTGAATCTGGAAGGGGTAGCGCTTGAGCGGTTCACCCTCCGCCGTCAGCACACTGCGAATGCCCCGCAGCGGGGTGTTGAAACCACCGCTGGCCAGGGTCTGGTACATCGTCGCTACTTCCATCGGGCTGAGCGCACCAGCGCCCAGCAGCATGGACGGATACGCCGGCCACTCGCGGGACACGCCCAGGCGCTCCAGGGTCTTCAGGACATTCGGCACACCGATGTCCAGGCCGAGCTTGGCGGTGGAGAGGTTGTAGGAGTTGGCCAGCCCCTGGTAGAGGAAGATCGTGCCGTGGGCCTGGCGATCGTAGTTCTGCGGCGTCCAGACCTGGCCATCCTGCCCCTTCACCGAGAAGGGTTCATCCTGCACCCAGCTGGTCAGGGTGTACTGGCTGGGCCGTTCCAGCGCCGTCAGGTAGACAGCGGGCTTGATCAGGGAACCGACCGGGCGCACCGCATCGATGGCCCGGTTGAAGCCGGCGAAGCGGGGCTGGCGGCTGCCGATCAGGGCCTGGATTTCGCCGGTCTCCGGATTGCTCACCACCATCGCGGACTCCACCTCGTCCACGCCCTTGCGGCCTGCCAGGCGCTTGAGCGTCTCCTCCAGCGCCGTCTCGGCCTTGGACTGGAGGATGGGGTCGAAGCTGGTGAAGATGCGCAGCCCTTCCTCGGTCAGGTCCTCGTCTCGGTAGTCCTCCCGCAGCTGGCGCTTGACCAGATCGAGGAACGCCGGATAGGAGCTGTCGGCCATGCTACCGCGCGGCGTCACGCCCAGGGGCTTGGCCTTCGCCGCTGCAGCCTCCTCGGCCGTGACCACGCCCTGCTCGGCGAGCAGGTCCAGCACCAGGTTCCGGCGCTCGAGCGCGCGCTCGGGGTTGCGGCGCGGGTTGAACTGGGACGGGCCCTTGACCATCCCCACCAGCAGCGCCACCTGGTGCAGCTTGAGTTCGGAAAGCGGCTGACTGAAGAAATACTGGCTGGCGAGACCGAAACCGTGCACAGCACGCTGGCCGTCCTGGCCGAGGAACACCTCGTTCAGGTAGGCCTCGAGGATCTCGCGCTTGTCGTAGTGCATCTCCAGCAACACGGCCATCATCGCCTCGGTGGCCTTGCGGGTGATGCTGCGCTCGTTGGTCAGGTAGAAGTTCTTCACCAACTGCTGGGTCAGGGTGCTGCCGCCCTGACGCAATTGGCCGGCGGTGGCGTTGACCCAGATGGCCCGCGCGATGGACTTCAGCGAGACGCCCCAGTGGTTGAAGAATTCTCGGTCCTCCACCGCGACCAGCGTATCCACCAGGTAGGGCGGCGCCTGGTCCAGCTTGATGAGAATCCGGTCTTCGTGGTGGGCGGGGTAGAGGCCACCGATCAGCAGCGGCTCCAAGCGCGCGACCGCCAGGTTGGCACCGCTGCCCTGGCTGAGCCCTGCCACGTAGTCACCGGAGAAGCGCACCTTGATCAGCCGCGCCGGCTCAGCCCCTTCGTAGAACTGGAAGCCACGGGTGTTCAACTCCACCGTCGAGCCGGCCACCGAGGCCGAACCCGGCCCGTTGGAGGCGCTCTCCCGACGGTAGCCGAGGGCGTCGAGCTCCTTGAGGAAGTCGTCCTTGGCCAGCTTCAGCCCGACGAACAACTCGAGGGGCCGTGCATAGACCTTCGCCGGCACGGTCCAGCGCTTGCCGGAGAATTTTTCCTGGACGATGGCATCCAGATAGACGGCGAAGCCCGCCAGGACGACCAGGCCCACCAGGCTGAGCTTGAAAGCCCAGCCGAAGAGCCTGCGCAAGCCACTGGAACGGGGTTTCTTACGGGAGCGGGGGGATCGGGAACGAGTCATGGCGGCGCATTATACGCACTTTGCCCAGCGCCAGAAGGCGCCCCCTGACGGTTTGCAGAGTGGCGCACAGCACCCATAATGCCCGCCTCTGCACGTGCCAGAACAAGGAACGACCGTGAGCCAACAATTGATCCAAGCCCTTCAGGACCCGAGCCTCTACCCCCATCCGGTGGAAGCCTTCAGCGTCATCGAAACCCATATCTCCTGGGTGCTGCTCACCGGTCCCTACGTCTACAAGATCAAGAAGCCGGTGAATTTCGGCTTCCTCGACTTCACCCGCCTGGAAGACCGCCAGCACTTCTGCACCGAGGAAGTCCGCCTCAACCAGCGCCTTACCCATGACCTTTACCTGGATGTAGTGCCCATCACCGGCAGCGAGTCCGCCCCCCGCCTGGGAGGCGAAGGCCCGGTGATCGAGTACGCCATCCGCATGGCGCAGTTCCCGCAGAGCAACCTGCTGAGCGAGATCCAGTCCCGCGGTGAACTGAGCCCGGCCCACGTCGACGCCCTGGCCGCGCAGATCGCCCGGTTCCACCTCGAAGCCCCGCGCGTGGACGAGAAGCACCCGCTGGGCACGCCCGAAGCCGTGATGCAGCCGGTGCAGCAGAACTTCGACCAGATCCGCCCGATGCTCGAAGCCAAGGCCGACCTGCAGCAACTCGACGCCCTGGAAGCCTGGGCGCAGAGCAGCTTCGAGCGCCTCAAGCCGCTGCTGGCCGAGCGCAAGCGCGACGGCTTCATCCGTGAGTGCCACGGCGATATCCACCTGGGCAATGCCACCCTCATCAATGGCGAAGTGGTGCTGTTCGACTGCATCGAGTTCAACGAGCCCTTCCGCTTCACCGACGTCTACGCCGACATCGGCTTCCTGGCGATGGACCTCGAAGACCGTGGCCTCAAGTCGCTCTCCCGCCGCCTGGTCAGCCGCTACCTCGAGGAAACCGGCGACTACCGCGGCCTGGCCCTGCTCAACTTCTACAAGGCCTACCGCGCCCTGGTGCGTGCCAAGGTCGCCCTGTTCAGCCTCGCCCACCAGACCGATGCCGTGCAGCGCGCCGCCACCCTGCGCCAGTACCGCAACTACGCCAACCTGGCAGAAAGCTACAGCGCCATCCCGCTGCGCTTCCTCGCCATCACCCACGGCGTCTCTGCGGTCGGCAAGAGCCACGTCGCCCTGCGCCTGGTAGAAGCCCTGGGCGCCATCCGCCTGCGTTCGGACGTGGAGCGCAAGCGTCTGTTCGGCGAGCAGCCGGGGAAAACCGGCGAACTGAACAGCGGCATCTACAGCCCCGAATCCACCGAGGCCACCTACCAGCGCCTGCACGAGCTGGCCGAGCAGGTGCTGAGCGCCGGCTTCCCGGTGGTGCTCGATGCCGCCTACCTCAAGCGCGCCCAGCGCCAGGGCGCTCGCGCCGTGGCCGAGAAGGCCGGCACCGCGTTCCTGATCCTCGACTGCCAGGCCCCGGACGCGGTCATTGGCGGCTGGCTGGAGCAGCGTCGCCAGCAGGGCACCGACCCGTCCGACGCGACCCTGGAGGTGGTACAGGCGCAGCACGCCAGTCGCGAGGCCCTCGACAGCGAAGAGCAAGCCCACAGCACCCGCGTCGACACCCACCAGGCCAAGAGCCTGGACACCCTCGTCGAGCGCATCCGCCAGTTCCTGCCGGGGCTCTGAGCCCCTCCCAAGGTGCGGCAGGGAATTCCTGCCGCACCTTCTATACTCCCGGGGAACCCTCAACGGACGAGCCCCGCCATGACACTTCCCCATCAGCTCGACTCGCCTCTCTACCTCCTCCTCCGCAACGACGACATCGCGGGCTTCAACGCCCAGAAACCAGCCGACGGCACCGTCGACCTGCGCGGCGGTGACTTCCGCGGCGTCGACCTGCGCGGCCTGGATGCCCGTGGCGTCGACTTCACCGACGCCTACTTCCGAGGTGCCGACCTACGCGGCATCGACTTCCGCGAGTCCCAGCTGCAGGGCGCCAGCATCGCCCACGCACAGATCTCGGGCGCCTACTTCCCCACCGAACTGGCGGCGGACGAGCTGCTCATGTCGGTGAATTTCGGCACCCGCCTGCGCTACAACACCCACCGCTGACCAACCGTCGAGCGGGTGATGTCATGCGGCCACGTCCGCCTGACCGCCCGCTACACTCTTGGGCGCGACACCGGGAAACCTGTCCTCTCGCGCACCCATTGCAAGGAGGCTCGATGAACGATGAATTGCAGAACCTGAAGAACCTGGGCAAGACCTCGGCGCAGTGGCTGCACGCGGTAGGCATCCATAACGCGTCCGACCTTCGCCGCCTGGGTGCCGTGGGCGCCTATCGGGCGGTAAAGGCCCGTGGCTTCCGCGCCTCCAAAGTGCTTCTCTACGCCATTGAAGGGGCCCTGCTGGACGTGCACTGGAACGAGCTGCCCCCGGGCCACAAGGCCCAGCTCAACGGAGAGCTCGAGTCTTTCCCGCAAAACAACAGGAGCTAGCTCACAACACCGGCGTTCGGTGATTTACGTTCGTACCGATGCGCCCTATTGTTTCAGGGACGTTCGTGCGTCCAAGCCCAGTCAGTCCAAGGAATTTACCGACATGTACCTACTCGGGGAGCAACCTGCTTACGCCGACCAGCTGATCAACCGACTGCAAAGCATTCCCAGCCAGCTGCTCGACGGGCTTGAACCTTCCGGCCCCCCGCTCTCCTTCGAGTCGGTCGAGGACCTGAACCGGGAGCTGCCCGGCAATCAGCTGTTCATCATCGAGAATGGCCTGCTGCACGCCCTGGTCGACGAACGTCCGCTGTTCTACCTCCAGGAGGGCGATCTGGTGGGTCTGCGCCAGGGCATCGAACTGCCCAGCTGCCGCTACCGCAGCGACGAGCCCGTCAGCCTCATTCCCTATTCCCGCAGCGCTGTGTTCAAGCACATCTATGCCGATGAGCAGCGCCAGGAACAGTTCATCCAGTACCTGATCGGTCACACCGCCCTGCTTTCGGATGCACTGGCCCGACTGAAGCAGCCGGAAATCCGCCCCTCCACCGGCTTCCAGCACTTCGCCGCCGGCGAGGAGCTGATCCACCAGGGCGATGAAGCCGACCACGTCTTCATCATCATCGAAGGCCATGCCGAAGCCTTCGTCGACGGCCAGAAGGTCGGCGACGTGCAGAAGGACGAGATCTTCGGCGCCATGGCGGTGTTCACCCGCGAGAAGCGCAGCGCCACCGTCATTGCCAGCGAGCCCTGCACCGTGATGGTGATCCCCAAGGACCAGTTCCTCAGCCTGATGCAGAGCAACCCGCGCATCGCCCACAGCCTCATCGAGAGCATGGCCCGGCGCATCGACCTGCTGAACAAGGAAATCACCCAGCAGCGCCAGGCGAACCCGGAAGGCTGATCCACAGAGCCCTACAAAAAGCCCGGCACATGCCGGGCTTTTTCATGGCTGATGACCGTTCATCCTGTTCTGACGAATTTTTTTACATCCTGCGCTTGACCACGAAATGAGAATTGTTATTATTACCACAACTGGTCGCGAGATCAGCCGGTAAGCTGAGAGACCAAGCAGTCGGACTCTTCAGATTATCTCCTCATCAGGCTAATCACGGTTATTGACCCGGCAGTTTGCCGGGTCTTTTTTTGCCTGCAGAAAACCGCTGAAAGCCTCGCACCACCTGGGTTTACCGCCCTCAGACGATCACGCTTTCAAGCACCAGCCGGGCCATGTCGTGGAGCCCTTCCTGGCGCGCTTGAGCCCCGAGGCGCTCCCCCGTCAGCAGCTGGTCGCTCACCGTCAGCACGGCCAAGGCCTCACGCCCCAGTTCCGCGGCCACGCCATACAAGCCCGCCGCCTCCATCTCCACGGCAAGGATGCCCATCCGGCTCATGGGCACCATCCAGTCGGCCGCCGGCTCGTAGAACAGGTCGGCGGAAAACACATTGCCCACGTGCACCGTCATCCCCATTTCATCGGCTCGATTCACGACACGCGCCAACAGTCGGTAATCCGCCAGCGCGGCGAAGTCGAAGCCGCCGAAGCGTTTGCGGTTGACGCCGGAATCGGTGGACGCGCCCTGAGCAATCACCAGGTCGTGCAGGTGGACGTCCGGCTGCAAGGCCCCGCAACTGCCCACTCGGATGATGCGCTGCACGCCGAACTGGCTGAACAGCTCATGGGCGTAGAGCGAGATGGAGGGGATGCCCATGCCCGACCCCATCACCGAAACACGCTGCCCTCGGTAGCGGCCGGTATAGCCGAGCATGTTGCGCACCGCGTTCACCTCTCGCACGTCTTCCAGAAAGGTTTCGGCGATGGCCCGGGCCCGCAGCGGGTCACCGGGCATGAGCACGGTCTCGGCAAAGTCACCCGGACGGGCGTTGATGTGGGGTGTGGTCATGACAGCCTCGTTCGGGAACGTTGGGAAGGTGGGGATGAATCAGTAGCCAGTGCCTGTTCCGGCTTCGCCCGCTTCACCCAGGGTCTTCAGCAACTCGGCCAGCAGACCCGAGGCGCCGAGCCGCAAATGCCCGGGCGTCACCCACTGCGCGCCGAGCGTCGCCCGTGCCAGCTCGATGTAACAGCGCGCATCCGCCAGGGTCCGCAAGCCGCCGGCCGCCTTGAAGCCCACCATACCGCCGTGCTCGGCAATGACCCCGAGCATCAGCGATGCCGCTTCCGGCGTGGCGTTGACCGGCACCTTGCCGGTGCTGGTCTTGATGAACTGGGCACCCGCTGTGATCGCATCGTGGCTGGCCTGGCGGATCAGCTCCGGTCGCGCCAGCGCCCCGGTCTCGAGAATCACCTTGAGCAACGCCCGATCCCCGCAGGCCTCCCGACACGCCGCCACCAGATCGCGCCCCGGCTGGGCATCGCCCGCCAGCAATGCGGCATAGGGATAGACCAGGTCCACCTCGTCCGCCCCATCGGCCACGGCCGCTCGGGTTTCCTCCAGCGCTCGCCGTACATCGACGCCACCCTGGGGAAAGTTGGCCACGGTGGCCACACGCACGGCTTCGGCACCCAGCGCATCGAGGCGCCGCCGGGCGAAGCCGATGAAGCGCGGGTAGATGCAGACGGCAGCCACCGCCCCAACGGGCGTCAGCGCACGGGCGCAAAGAGCCGCGATGGTCGCCTCGTCATCCGTGTCGTTGAGGGAGGTCAGGTCGAGCAGGCGGACCGCCAGGGTGGCCAGCTCAGGGTCGTTCAGTTCAGCCATACGGGCTCCGGGATCGCCAACAGGGTGGATTCAAGGGCGCGTGTGCATCTGCTTGCGCATCTCGGCACAGTGGTCCACCGGGGTGACGGCAGCGGTGTACCAGACGAAATCCGCCTCGGCGGCATCAACGGCCTTGCCGGCCTCGGCGAGGATCACCACCCGCGCCTGGTCAGGCTCCAGCCCGAGGTCCGCCAGGTGCAGCGGCGCCCCCAGGTCGCGCCGCGCATGGTAGCTGCCGGCCACCAGCAGCGCCGGCGCCGGGGCGGCCAGCAGGCGCTCGGCCATGCGCCGGTCCCGCTGCTGCTGCACCGCCACCATGGGCGGGAACTGGCTCTCCGGCAGCAACCCGCAATGGGACTGGCGCACCTGCTCCGTCAGCTTGGCCTGCACGGCCGGCGCCGTCGCAGCAGCGCCCTCGAGGCGCGGCGGCTGCCGGTAGATGGCGAGGATCTCATCACGGTCCAGATTGGCTGCCAGCAGGGGATAGGGCTGGGCCAACCCATGGCGTACCAGCGGCCCGTAGAGCGACCAGTCCCATCCGCCCTCCCAGTCCAGGGCCTTGGGCAGGTCCGCCACCGACTGACCGCGAACGGCATCGACCCTGGCCTGCTGCGACGGCGTGAGCATCTCCATCAGCAGACTGCCCTGGGACCGACGCTGCTCCAGCGCCTGCAACAGCCACAGCTCCAGGGCGTGGTGGTCCGGGTTGTCGTGCTGCTCACCCACCAGCACCCGGGGCACCGGCGCCAGCGCGTCCACCAGTTCGTCCGGGGAGAGGCGGCGCCCGTCACGCAGGTCGAGGATGACGCCCAGGTCCGGGTGCTGCCGCCCCTCCGGGCTCTGCCAGGCCGGCACGGGAGGGAGCGACTGGCAGGCCGCCAGCAGAAGAAAACCGCAGACCAGGATGAACCTCATGTCGACCTCGCAAGCATGCTCAGCGCGCGACGATCAGGGGATGCCCGCGCTCCGGGTGACGCTGCACCAGCACCTCCAGCCCGAACACCGCCTCCAGCGTGTCGGCCCGAAGCACCTCCTCCGGGGTTCCCAGCGCCTGGGGACGCCCTTCGGCCAGCAGCAACAGGCGATCACAGTAGCGCGCCGCCAGGTTGAGGTCATGCAGGATCACCAGCACCGCCACGCCGCGCCGGGCGAATGCCCAGGCCGCCTGCAGGGTGGTGTGCTGGTGCAGAGGGTCGAGCGCCGAGGTCGGCTCGTCCAGCAACAGCACCTGCCCCTCTCCGCCCGGCCAGAGCTGCGCCAGCACCCGGGCCAGGTGCACACGCTGGCGCTCACCGCCGGACAGGGCCAGGTAGCTGCGCCCCGCCAGGTGAGCGGCATCCACCGCGTGCAGGGTCTCACCGACGATTTCCGCATCCCGCGCGCGGCCGGTGGCGTGGGGCAGGCGCCCCATGGCCACCACGTCCTCGACGGAGAAGGCAAAGCCCAGGCTGGAACTCTGCGGCAATACCGCCAGCTGACGAGCCCGCTCGGGGCCGTTCCAGCCCGCCAGCGGGCGGCCCGCCAGCAGCACCTGCCCGCTCGCCGGCGCCAGTTCGCCGCACAACGCGCCAAGCAGGGTGCTCTTGCCCGCTCCGTTGGGGCCGAGCACACCCAGCACCTCGCCCGGCCGGACGGCCAGCTCCACCCCCTCCAGCACCACCGTGTGGCCTCGCCGGATCGACAGCCCTTCGGCACGAAGCATCACGCGCGCCCTCGCAGCAGCAAATAAAGGAAGAACGGCGCCCCCACCAGGGCCGTGACGATGCCGATGGGCAGCTCCGCCGGCGACAGCACCAGTCGCGCGGCCAGGTCGGAGAACAGGATCAGGCTCGCTCCCGCCAGGGCCGAAGCCGGCAGCAGCACACGATGGTCCGGCCCGGCCAGCAGGCGCACCAGGTGCGGCACGACCAGCCCGATGAAACCGATCAGCCCCGAGGCGGCCACGGCCGCACCGACGCCCAGCGCGGTGCAGAACACCAGCTCGCCCTTGAGGCGCTCCACATCGAACCCCAGGTGCCGCGTCTCCGACTCGCCCAGCAGTAACGCATTCAACGCGCTGGCCCGGCGCGGCAGCCAGGCGATCACCGCCAGCACCACCACCAGCAGCGGCCACAAGCGTGCGTAACTGGCGCCGTTCAGGCTGCCCAGGTTCCAGAACGTGAGCGTGCGCAGGGTGGCGTCGTCGGCCAGGTAGGTGAACAGGCCGATGGTGGCGAAAGCCAGGGCGTTGAGGGCGATGCCGGCCAGCAGCATGGTGACCACGCTGGTCTGCCCGTCGCGCCGACCGAGGCGATAGACCAGGGCGGTGATGAGGAAACCGCCGGCGAACGCACTGATGGACAGCAGGTACGGCGCCAGAGCCTCCGGCAGACCGCCCACCGCCGCGCCACCGACAATGGCCACGGCCGCACCCAGCCCCGCGCCACTGGAAACGCCCACCAGGCCCGGGTCGGCCAGGGGGTTGCGGAACAGCCCCTGCATCGCCACCCCGGACACCGCCAGGACGGCCCCCACCGCCAGCCCCAGCAGGGTTCGCGGCAGACGGATCTGCGCCAGGATCAGTTCGGCCTGCTCCAGCCCGTCACCGTCCAGCGGCACGCCCACCAGGCGCAGCAGCGCCCGCAGGGTCGCATCCAGCGGCAGGCTCACCGGCCCTAGGGCGAGGGACAGCCACAGCGCCACCAGCAGCAGCAGGGACAGGCCGATGAACAGCAGGCGTGGCGACAACACGGGCTTCATGGGGTGGCTCGGTGCTCAGCATCCGGGGCGGGGGCCTGAGGATAAAAGCCGGCGGACAACGCCGCCAGCGCATCCGGCAGCCGGGGGCCCAGTCCGCCCACCAGCAAGGTCGGGTCCAGCACCAGGAAGCGGCCCGCGCGCCCGGCCCGGGTGAGTGCCAGGGTGGGGTTCTGGCGCAGCAGCGCCTCCCGCGCGGCCTCGCCCACCAGCGCCCGGTCGGCCACGACGACCACCTCCGGGTCGAGGGCAGCCAGGGCCTCGTTGGACAGGGCCTTGTAGCCGGAATGATCGGCCACGTTGAGGCCACCGGCGCGCTCGATCATCCAGGCGCCCGACGTGCCCTTGCCGGCCGCCAGCGGGTTGCTGCCGGCATGCCCCACCAGCAGCAGCACGCGAGGCGCAGCCTGCTTGCCCTGAGCCTCGCGGACATGGGTCGCCAGGCTGTCCAGCCGCGCCACATAGTCGATCCGGGCTTGCTCAGCCCGTGCAGGGTCACCGAGCAACGCGCCCAGGCGTTCGAGGGTGTGGGCCAGAGCCGCCAGGTCCGGCTGCGAGGACAGCTGCTCCACCTGCACCCCGGCCGCCTTCACCTGCGCCAGCACCGGCGGCGGCCCCATTTCTTCGGTGCCCACCAGCAGCTCGGGGCGCAGGGACAGCAGCCCTTCCGCCGCCAGCTGCCGCTGGTAGCCGACGCTGGGCAGACGCTTGAGGCTCTCCGGGTGCTGGCTGGTGGTGTCGACGCCAACCAGCCGCGGTTCGCCCCCCAGCGCCACCACCCATTCGCTGACCGCACCTCCCGCGCTCACCCAGCGCTGGGGCAGGGCCTCGGCCGACGCCAGGGAACAGAAAAGCAGGCCGGCACAAAGGCCGGCGAGGTGTCTCGGGGCGGGCATATCGACTCCTTGTGTAGCAGTGCAGGCCCCGGACCCGGGGCGTCATGAAAGAGGGCCGGGTCAGCGCGCCGGCACCGACTCGGCGAGGGCGCGCCAGTCCGGGCGCTCGGGCTGGCCCGGCTTGCGGGCGCCGAACAGTTGCAGCACCAGCTCGCCCTCGGCGTCGAAGGCCTCCCAACTGGTAATCACACCGTCGCTGCTGGGCTTGCGCACCCGCCACAGCTCGATGACACCGGTGGTTTGCAGGTGCAGGTTGAAATCCGCGTCGAGGACGTTGAACCAGCTGTCCATCCAGCGCAGGTTCTGCACCGGGCCGGTGTGGATCTGGATGCAGTGGCGGTTGCCGACGAACACCATCACCGGTACCGCCTGCTCGGCGACCCGCTCCAGCAGGCGCGGCAACTCGGCCGGGACCAGCGGCTCGGCCCATTCGGCGCCCGCCAGGCGCAGGGCCTGGGTGCGCGCGACGCCGTGCTGCTTGAGCAGGGCGAAGAAGTGATGGGTGTCCTTCAGGTTGGCCCAGCCCGCCTGCAGGCTGGCGACGTCGATCGCCGCATCGGGCCGGGGCGGCTCGGCCTCCGGCAGCGGCTGCAACTCCAGCTCGGCGCACTGCGCCTCGGCACGGAAGCGCTCCACCAGCGGCGCCCAGGCAGAAACATCGCTGTGCTCGGTCAGGAAGACCTTGTGTACCGCCATGCCCTGCCTGTCGAACACCTGCAGGCTGCGCTGGGTGCCGCGCGGGGTGTCCTCGGCGATGGCGAACACACTGGCCCAGCCCGACAGGAACAGCCGCAGGTCGATGTCGGGCGACACCACCAGCCCCATCTGGCCATTGCCGCTGATCGTCACCTCGCGGTACGGGCCATGGCGCTCGTGGACGCAATGCTCATTGCGGGTCAGCGCCATCACCGGACCCAAGGCTTCCAGGGCCGGCAGCAACACCGGCCAATCCGGGCGCAGGCGCACCGCGTCGACACCCAGGCGCGCGGCGACCAGTTCGGCTTCGCTGACGCCCAGCTGGCGAGCGGCATCGCGGGCGCGCAGGTGGGGCTGCTCCCCGCGCAGCGCCTGCCAGGCCTGGTAGAGGGGAGAACGCGTGGGGGCAACGGACGGCATCATCGAAGGGCTCCTCTAGTCACGGATCAACCGGGCGGCGAAGGATGGGCACTGCGTGCAAATTGATAATTATTTGCATTTGCAAGTCAAGGGACGTAAGGTGCGCCCCGACCGGACTTCGACGCCTTCTGCAGTGACATGACGAACGAGCAGGCTGCCGACGGTAAAGAATCCGTGTCCCTTTCCTTTCAAGCGCAAGGACGCGCTCCCCTCTTGGCGACTTCCGGCGGTGCGGGATAATGCCTCCCCGTGATGGAGGTGCCCTTGATGAAATGGCTGTGCGAACCCGGCGCCCTGGCGGAAGGCCAGAGCCGCGGGATGACGGTGGACGATAGGAAGCTGCTGCTGGTCCGCCGGGACGGGCAGGTCTACGCCTACGAGAATCGCTGCCCGCATCGGGGCATCCCGCTGGAATGGCAGACGGACCAGTTCCTCGATGCCAGCGGCAGCCTGATCCAGTGCGCCACCCACGGTGCGCTGTTCCTGATCGAGACCGGTGAATGCGTTACCGGCCCCTGCGTGGGCCAGGCGTTGCGCGCCCTGCCCTGCCGGGAGGACGGACAGGGCATCTGGCTGGAGGCTGCGCCTACAGCTGCAGGCTGAGGCGGCGGGTCAACACCATGCCTTCGGGGCTCAACTCCGCGCCGTAGGCCAGTACCTCCACCCCGGCCTCGTGGGCATCAGCCAGGGCCTGGGCATAGTGCGGGTCGATCTCCCGTGCCGGCCGCACGGCGTCGATGCCGGAGAGGTTCACGCAATACAGCTGCACGGCACGGGTCCCCTCCCGCGCCAGGTGCGCCAGCTCCCGCAGGTGCTTGGCACCACGGGTGGTGACTGCATCGGGGAAGGCCGCGACGGGCGTGCCCTCGAAGCCGAGGGTGACGCTCTTCACCTCGACGTAGAGCGCACCCGTGGGGTAGTCGAGGCGGAAGTCGGCACGGCTGTTCTCCACGCCATAAGCGACTTCCCGCTTCAGCGCAGTGAACCCCGCCAGTTCGGGGATCCGCCCCGCCAGCAAGGCCTCCTCCACCAGCGGGTTGGCCCGCGCGGTGTTGATGCAGGCCAGGCGGCCCTGGGGCGTCTCCACCAACTCCCAGGTACCGGGCAACTTGCGTCGGGGATCGTTGGAACGGCTGAACCACACCCGACAGCCTTCGCTCATGCAGTTGAGCATCGAACCGGTGTTCGGACAGTGGATAGTCAACTGCTCCCCCTGGGCGGTCTCGATGTCGGCCAGGAAGCGCTTGTAGCGCCGCAGCAACCGGCCCTCTTCAAGCGGCGGATCGAACCTCACGCTCGCGCCGCCCAGCTCTGCAGGCCACGGGCGATGCGCGCGACCGCCTCTTCCAGACGCGGCAGGCTCTGGGTGTAGGCGAAGCGCACGTGCTGGCCGGCCAGGTGCCGGCCGAAATCCAGGCCGGGGGTGAAGGCGACGTGCTCGGTCTCGATGAAGTGCTGGCAGAACGCATAGGCGTCCTGGGTGAAGGCCGAAACGTCTGCATATAAATAGAAGGCACCTTCCGGCTCGACGGCGATCCCGAAGCCCAGCTCGCGCAGGGCGGGCAGCAGGTAGTCGCGGCGGCAGGCGAACTCGGCGCGACGCGCCTCCAGGATCGCCAGGGTGTCCTCGCGGAAGCAGGCCAGCGCGGCGTGCTGGGCCATCGAGGGCGCACTGATGTAGAGGTTCTGCGCCAGCTTTTCCAGCTCCGGCACCGCTTCCCGCGGGGCGACCAGCCAGCCCAGGCGCCAACCGGTCATGCCGAAGTACTTGGAGAAGCTGTTGAGCACGAAGGCGTCGTCATCCACCTCCAGCACGCTGGCGGCGTCCACGCCATAGGTGAGGCCGTGGTAGATCTCGTCCACCACGAGGTGTCCGCCCAATCCCCGGAGGCTGTCGGACAGTGCCGCCAGCTCGTCCCGGTGCAGCAGGGTGCCGGTGGGGTTGGCCGGCGAGGCCACCAGGGCGCCGACGCTCTGGGCATCCCAGTGGCGCTCCACCAGGTGCGGGGTCAGTTGGTAACGGGTCTCGGGGCCCACCGGCACCAGCTGGGCCGCGCCCTCCACCAGGCGCAGGAAGTGCCGGTTGCAGGGGTAGCCGGGGTCGGCCAGCAGCCAGTGCCGGCCCGGGTCGACCAGCAGGCTCGACGCCAGCAGCAGCGCGCCCGAGCCGCCGGGGGTGATGAGGATGCGCTCGGGGTCGATGTCCAGCCCGTAGCGCTGCCCGTAGAAGCCAGCGATGGCACGGCGCAGCTCCGGCAGGCCACGGGCCGCGGTGTAGCGGGTATGCCCGGCGGCCAGCGCGGCCTGCCCGGCCTCGACGATGGGGGCGGCGGTGGTGAAGTCCGGCTCGCCGATCTCCAGGTGGATCACGTCGTGCCCTTCGGCCTGCAACTCGTTGGCGCGGGCCAGCAGCGCCATGACGTGGAAGGGTTCTATGGCACGGCTGCGTGCACTGTATGACTGGGCCATCGGCCTTCCCTCATCGACACAAAGCGCGGATTCTAACCAATGCTTCGGGACGCCCGCAGCAACCGCGATAACTGGGAGTGGCGTGGCCTGAATCGTTCTGGTAAGTTCGCCCGCTTGCAGCCGCAGGGCCGGCAGTGTCGGCGACGGACCAGCTTCCTGCGAAATGGATTAGAGAAAGTGAGAGGCGGCCATTCATGCCCACCAAAGCTAAGCAAACGAGCAGCCAACTGATCCGTGGTTTCGAGCCCTATCAGGAAACCAAGGGTGAGGAGTACATGAGCGACCGCATGCGCGCTCACTTCACCAACATCCTCAACAGGTGGAAGGTCGAGTTGATGGAAGAGGTCGACCGCACCGTCCACCACATGCAGGACGAAGCGGCCAACTTCCCCGATCCGGCCGACCGCGCCAGCCAGGAAGAAGAATTCAGCCTGGAACTGCGTGCCCGTGACCGCGAGCGCAAGCTGATCAAGAAGATCGACGAGACCCTCCAGCTGATCGAAGACAACGAGTACGGCTGGTGCGATTCCTGCGGCGTCGAGATCGGCATCCGCCGCCTCGAAGCGCGCCCCACCGCCACCCTCTGCATCGATTGCAAGACCCTGGCGGAAATCAAGGAAAAGCAACTCGGTTCCTGATCCCAGAACGGGGCGCTACGGCGCCCCGTTTCGTTTCAACAGGCTCACGCCCGCATGCCTCCGTCTTCCTACGTCGGCCGCTTCGCGCCCACCCCCAGCGGCTACCTGCACTTCGGCTCCCTGGTTGCCGCCCTCGCCTCCTACCTCGATGCCCGCGCTGTCGGCGGTCGCTGGCTGCTGCGCATGGAAGACCTGGACCCGCCCCGCGAGATGCCGGGTGCCCAGGCGGCAATCCTCTCCACGCTGGAGGCCTACGGTTTCGAATGGGACGGTGAGTTGGTGCGCCAAAGCGACCGCCACGACGCCTACGCCCAGGTGATCGACCGGCTCTTCGCCCAGGGGCTGGCCTACGCCTGCACCTGCTCGCGCAAGCAGCTCGAAGGCCATCACGGCATCTACCCCGGTTTCTGCCGCAACGCCTGCCACCCCCAGGCCGATGCGGCCATCCGCCTGCGCGTGCCGGAGCTGGTCTACCGCTTCACCGACCGGGTACAGGGCCTGTACCAGCAGCACCTGGGCCGCGAGGTGGGGGACTTCGTCATCCGCCGTCGCGACGGGCTCTATGCCTACCAGTTGGCCGTGGTGCTGGACGATGCCTGGCAAGGCATCACCGACGTGGTGCGCGGCGCCGACCTGCTGGACTCAACGCCGCGCCAACTGTACCTGCAGGAGCTGCTGGGCCTGTCGCAGCCGCGCTACCTGCACGTGCCGCTGATCATCCAGCCGGACGGCCACAAGCTCGGCAAATCCTACCGCTCGCCGCCCCTGCCGGCCGACCGTGCCACGCCGCTGCTGGCCCGCGCCCTGCGTGCCCTCGGCCAGCAGCCACCGGAAGACCTCGCCGGCGGCACGCCCCGCGAAGCCCTGGACTGGGGCATCGCCCACTGGGACGCCACGCGCATCCCCCGCACCCGCACCCTGGCCGAAGCCCAGCTGCGCTGAGCGCACTCGCACCGGCACGGGGCATTCGCTACCATCGCCGCACCCTCGATGTGAGATGCGGCATGTATATCTACCGACTGGTACTGCTCCTGGTGGTGGGGATCTACCTGTTTTCCCCGGCCATCATGGACTGGTGGATCGACCCCAACGGGGCCTGGTATCGCCCCTACCTGCTCTGGCTGATCCTGATCGTGGTGACCTTCATCCTGCAGAGTCAACGCGATGCTGACGAGCTTTAGCCTGAGCCAGCTGATCCTCATCAGCGCGGCCTACCTCTTTGCCCTGTTCGGAGTCGCCTGGTTGAGCGATCGCGGTTTCGTTCCGCGTCGCATCGTCCGCCACCCGCTCACCTACACCCTGTCCCTCGGCGTGTACGCCAGTGCCTGGGCCTTCTACGGCACGGTGGGGCTGGCCTACCAGTACGGCTACGGCTTCCTGGCCAGCTATCTGGGCATCTCCGGGGCCTTCCTGCTGGCGCCGGTGCTGCTCTACCCGATCCTGCGGATCACCCGCACCTACCAGCTCTCCTCCCTGGCCGACCTGTTCGCCTTCCGCTTCCGCAGCACCTGGGCCGGGGCGCTGACCACCCTGTTCATGCTCATCGGCGTACTGCCCCTGCTGGCCCTGCAGATCCAGGCGGTGGCCGACTCCATCGGCATCCTCACCCGCGAGCCGGTGCACGACAGGGTCGCCCTGGGCTTCTGCGCGCTGATCACGCTGTTCACCATCCTCTTCGGCGCGCGCCACATCGCCACGCGGGAGAAGCACGAGGGGCTGGTGTTCGCCATCGCCTTCGAGTCGCTGGTGAAGCTGACCGCCCTCGGTGGCATCGGCCTCTATGCGCTCTACGGCGTGTTCGGCGGACCTCACGAACTGGAGCTGTGGCTGCTGCAGAACCAGGCGGCGCTCTCGACGCTGCACACACCGCTGCAGGAAGGCCCGTGGCGCACGCTGCTGCTGGTGTTCTTCGCCTCGGCCATCGTCATGCCGCACATGTATCACATGACCTTCACGGAGAATCTCAACCCCCGCGCCATGGTCAGCGCCAGCTGGGGGCTGCCACTGTTCCTGCTGCTGATGAGCCTGGCGGTACCGCTGATCCTCTGGGCCGGCCTCAAGCTGGGCGCCACCACCAACCCGGAATACTTCACCCTGGGCCTGGGCATTGCGGTTAACAGCGATGCCCTCGCCTTGCTGGCCTACATCGGCGGGCTCTCTGCCGCCAGTGGCCTGATCATCGTGCTGACCCTGGCGCTCTCCGGCATGGCACTGAACCACCTGGTGCTGCCGCTCTACCAACCGCCGTCGGAAGGCAACATCTACCGCTGGCTGAAGTGGACCCGCCGGGCGCTGATCGTCGCCATCATCATGGCCGGCTACGGCTTCTATCTATTGCTCGGCGCCGAGCAGGACCTGTCGAACCTGGGCATCGTCGCCTTCGTCGCCACCCTGCAGTTCCTTCCTGGCGCGCTCTCGGTGCTGTACTGGCCGACGGCAAACCGCCGGGGCTTCATCGCCGGTCTGATGGCCGGCATCGGCGTGTGGATGTTCTCCATGCTGCTGCCCCTGCTGGGCAACCTGCAGGGCATCTACGTGCCGCTGTTCAACGCCATCTACGTGCTCGACGACACCAGCTGGCACATCGCGGCCATCGCCTCGCTGGCGGCCAACGTGCTGGTGTTCACCCTGGTCTCGCTGTTCACCGAGGCCAGCCCCGAGGAACGCGGGGCCGCCGAGGCCTGCGCCGTGGACAACGTGCGCCGGCCGCAACGCCGCGAACTGGTGGCGGCCTCGCCCCAGGAATTCTCCGAGCAACTGGCCAAGCCGCTGGGTGCGAAGACCGCGCAGAAGGAGGTGGAGCAGGCCCTGCGCGACCTCCACCTGCCGTTCGACGAGCGCCGCCCCTACGCCCTGCGCCGCCTGCGCGACCGCATCGAAGCCAACCTCTCCGGGCTGATGGGGCCGAGCGTGGCCCAGGACATCGTGGAGACCTTCCTCCCGTACAAATCCGGCAGCGAGGGCTACGTCACCGAGGACATCCACTTCATCGAGAGCCGCCTGGAGGACTACCACTCCCGGCTCACCGGCCTGGCCGCCGAGCTCGACGCCTTGCGCCGCTACCACCGCCGCACGCTGCAGGAACTGCCGATGGGGGTGTGCTCGCTGGCCAAGGACCAGGAGATCCTCATGTGGAACCGCGCCATGGAGGAGCTGACCGAGATTCCCGCGCAGCGCGTGGTCGGCTCGCGGCTCTCCGCCATCAGCGATCCCTGGCGGGGCCTGCTGGAAAGCTTCATCAGCCAGCCCGACGAACACCTGCATAAGCAGCGCCTGCCGCTGGAAGGCCAGGTGCGCTCGCTGAACCTGCACAAGGCCGCCATCGACGAGCCACTGGCACCCGGTAACAGTGGCCTGGTGGTACTGGTGGAAGACGTGACCGACACGCTGCTGCTGGAAGACAAGCTGGTGCACTCCGAGCGGCTGGCGTCCATCGGCCGCCTGGCCGCCGGGGTCGCCCATGAGATCGGCAACCCCATCACCGGCATCGCCTGCCTGGCGCAGAACCTGCGGGAAGAGCGCGAGGGCGACGCCGAGCTGACCGAGATCAGCGGGCAGATCCTCGAGCAAACCAAACGGGTGTCGCGCATCGTGCAGTCGCTCATGAGCTTCGCCCACGCCGGCGCCCGCCAGCAGGCCACGGAACCGGTGTGCCTGGCGGACGTCGCCCAGGAAGCCATCGGCCTGCTGTCCCTGAACAGGCGCAGCGTCGATGTGCAGTTCTTCAACCTCTGCGACCCGCACCACATCGTCGAGGGTGACCCGCAGCGCCTGGCCCAGGTGCTGATCAACCTGCTGTCCAACGCCCGCGACGCCTCGCCCGAGGGTGGTGCGATCCGCGTGCGCAGCGCCATCTCCGACCATGCCGTGGAGCTGATCGTGGAGGACGAAGGCAGCGGGATTCCCAAGGCGATCATGGACCGGCTGTTCGAGCCCTTCTTCACCACCAAGGACCCCGGCAAGGGGACCGGGCTGGGGCTTGCGCTGGTCTATTCAATCGTGGAAGAGCATTATGGCCACATCACCATAGAAAGCCCGGCCGACCCCGAGCAGCAGCGCGGCACCCGTTTCAGGGTGACACTGCCACGCTTCGCCGAAGCGCCCAGCGCTGCCATCTGAGACTGTCGAGAGAGCTGAACCGAATGCCACATATCCTGATCGTCGAAGACGAAACCATCATCCGTTCCGCCTTGCGCCGCCTGCTCGAGCGCAACCAGTACCAGGTCAGTGAAGCCGGGTCTGTCCAGGAGGCCCAGGAGCGTTACAGCATCCCCGGTTTCGACCTCATCGTCAGCGACCTGCGCCTGCCCGGCGCCCCCGGTACCGAACTGATCAAGCTGGCCCAGGGCACCCCGGTGCTGATCATGACCAGCTACGCCAGCCTGCGCTCGGCGGTGGACTCGATGAAGATGGGCGCGGTGGACTACATCGCCAAGCCCTTCGACCACGACGAGATGCTCCAGGCCGTCGCCCGCATCATCAAGGACCGCCAGGAGAACAAGGCGGCCCCTGCCGAACGTGCCCCGGCCCGCACCCAGGAGAAGAGCAGCGCACCCCAGGCCGATGGCGAAATCGGCATCATCGGCTCCTGCTCCGCCATGCAGGAGCTCTACAGCAAGATCCGCAAGGTCGCCCCCACCGACTCCACGGTGCTCATCCAGGGCGAATCCGGGACCGGCAAGGAACTGGTGGCCCGTGCCCTGCACAACCTCTCCCGCCGCGCCAAGGCGCCGATGATCTCGGTGAACTGCGCAGCCATTCCGGAAACCCTGATCGAGTCCGAACTCTTCGGTCACGAGAAAGGCGCCTTCACCGGCGCCACCGCCGGCCGCGCCGGCCTGGTGGAAGCGGCCGACGGCGGCACGCTGTTCCTCGACGAAATCGGCGAGCTGCCCCTGGAAGCCCAGGCGCGCCTGCTGCGAGTGTTGCAGGAAGGCGAGATCCGCCGTGTCGGCTCGGTCCAGTCGCAGAAGGTGGATGTGCGCCTGATTGCCGCCACCCACCGCGACCTCAAGACGCTGGCCAAGACCGGCCAGTTCCGCGAAGACCTCTATTACCGCCTCCACGTCATCTCCCTGAAGCTGCCCGCCCTGCGCGAACGCGGTAACGACGTGATCGAGATCGCCCGCGCCTTCCTGGCGCGCCAGTGCACCCGCATGGGGCGCGAAGAACTGCGCTTCGCCCACGATGCCGAACAAGCCATCCGCCACTACTCGTGGCCCGGTAACGTGCGTGAACTGGAGAACGCCATCGAGCGTGCGGTGATCCTCTGCGAGAGCCCGGATATCTCGGCAGACCTGCTGGGCATCGACATCGAGCTGGCCGACCTGGAGGACGACGACTTCCTCGACGGCCCCGCCCAGGCCACGGCCGCCAGCACCCACGAACCCACGGAAGACCTGTCCCTCGAGGACTACTTCCAGCATTTCGTCCTTGAGCACCAGGACCACATGACCGAGACCGAACTGGCCCGCAAGCTGGGCATCAGCCGCAAATGCCTGTGGGAACGCCGCCAGCGCCTGGGCATCCCCCGGCGCAAATCGGGGGCTGCCACCTCCTGACCGCCCGAGGTTGCGCGTGACCGTGGGAACGGTTAGGAGTTCCCCAGGCTGTTACCGCAAAAACCTCTCGTAACAAAAGCCGGGTGAGTCGGTAACGGAAACCCGGCTTTTTTGTACCTCACCGCCATACCCATTTTTACGCAAGTCGTTGATTTTAAAGGGTTTTCAAAAGTTGGCACGGCAACTGCTTTATCTCTGGCACAACAACAATAAAAACCGTAGTAACCCCACAACAAGAACAATACGCACCGACTCCAGCACAACAAGAACAAAACCGCGGAGGCGCAGCTAACTGATTCTTTTGGAGAGGAGTTGCCATTGGGGCTCGCCCCACGACCAGGCTGAGAACAATAAAACTGCTTACTCAGGCAGCACCCGAACTGGTTGGATCGAATGATCACGGCACCATCAGCATCCAAAGCAATCCGTTTGCTCTTGACCCTCGATTCGAGGGCATATCCAGAGATCGCGAATCTGCTGGTACGGGTCAAACAACAAGAACAGCAAGCCCGGCTCAATAATAAAAACAAAGCACGCACCAGTTTGGGGGGGAGCTTCGGCTCCCCCAGTAGCTTTGACACACTCCCGCCGCTTCCTTCACCATCCCCCCGCCCAGTGCTAGAATCCGCGCCCATCGTGCGGTCTCTCATTCGTTCCGGCCGCCCATCCCACACACAGTGCCTCCCATGCTGAAGAAGCTGATCCAGTCCTTTCGCTCTCCCCTGCGCCGCACCCAGCATCCCCGCAGCACACCTGAAGTCCTGAGCAACCGCCAGCACGCGCTGGACCGCGCGGACATCAGCCGTAACGCGGTGAACGTCGTGGAACGCCTGCAGAAGGCGGGCTACCAGGCCTACCTGGTCGGCGGCTGCGTCCGTGACCTCATGCTGGGCCTGGACCCGAAAGACTTCGACGTCGCCACCAACGCGACCCCCGAGCAGGTGCGTGCCGAGTTCCGCAATGCCCGGGTGATCGGCCGCCGCTTCAAGCTGGTCCATGTGCATTTCGGCCGGGAAATCATCGAGACCGCGACCTTCCGCGCCAACCACCCCCAGGGTGATGACGAAGACAGCAACCAGTCCTCGCGCAACGAAAGCGGCCGCATCCTGCGTGACAACGTCTACGGCAACCAGGAAGAAGACGCGCAACGCCGCGACTTCACCATCAATGCCCTCTATTACGACCCGGTCACCGAGCGCGTGCTCGACTACGCCCACGGCGTGCACGACATCCGCAACCGCCTGATCCGCCTGATCGGCGACCCCGAGCAGCGCTACCTGGAAGACCCGGTGCGCATGCTGCGAGCCGTGCGCTTCGCCGCCAAGCTGGGCTTCGAGATCGAGAAGCACAGCGCCGCACCGATCCGCCGCCTGGCCCCCATGCTGCGGGACATCCCCTCCGCACGCCTGTTCGACGAAGTCCTCAAGCTGTTCCTCGGCGGCAAGGCCGAGCGCACCTTCGAACTGCTGCTGGAGTACGACCTCTTCGCCCCGCTGTTCCCGGCGGCAGCCGCCTCCCTGGAGCGCGACCCCGAGTACGCTGGCGCCCTGATCCGCCAGGCCCTGGCCAACACCGACGAGCGCATCCGCCTCGGCAAGCCGGTCACCCCGGCCTTCCTCTTCGCCGCCCTGCTCTGGCCGGCCCTGCCCGTCCGTGCCGCCTTGCTGCAGGAAAAGGGCATGCCGCCGATCCCGGCGATCCAGGAAGCCGCCCACGGCCTGATCCTCGAACAGTGCCAGCGCACCGCCATTCCCAAGCGCTTCACCATCCCGATCCGCGAGATCTGGGACATGCAGGAACGCCTGCCCCGCCGCAGCGGCAAGCGTGCCGACCTGCTGCTGGAGAACCCCCGCTTCCGCGCCGGCTACGACTTCCTCCTGCTGCGTGAAAGCGCGGGCGAGGAAACCGGCGGCCTGGGCGACTGGTGGACCGACTACCAGGACGCCAGCGACAGCGAACGCCGCGCCATGATCCGCGACCTCAGCAGCCGCGACGAAGGCGGTGCCGCACCGCGCAAGCGTCGCCGTGGCGGCGGTCGTCGCAAGCGCGGCCCCCGCAGCGAAGGCAGCGCCCCGGCTGGCGAATAAGATGGAGCGCGTCTACATCGGGCTGGGCAGCAACCTGTCGGACCCGGCCAGCCAGCTGCGCAATGCCCTGGCGGCCCTGGCCGCCCTCCCCGGCACGCAGCTCAGCGCCGTCTCGTCCCTCTACAGCAGCGACCCCCTCGGGCCACCGGACCAGCCCCGCTACAGCAATGCCGTTGCCGCGCTGGACACCGACCTCGCCCCCCTGGACCTGCTCGACGCCCTGCAGGCCATCGAACTGTCCCAGGGGCGGGTACGCAAGGACGAGCGCTGGGGCCCGCGCACCCTCGACCTGGACATCCTGCTGTTCGGCCAGCGGCAGATCGACGAGCCGCGCCTGCAGGTCCCCCACTACCACATGCACGCCCGCGCCTTCGTGCTGTATCCCCTGGCCGAGATCGCACCCGACCTGCAACTGCCCGACGGCCGGCCGCTCCAGGCCCTGCTGGACGCCTGCCCCTACGCCGGGCTGGAGCGCATCGAGGGCCTTTCCGCGCTGGCGGTAACGCCGTAACAGCTCGGTAACACCTGCAATTGACACCATGCCCCCCCATCGGGACTATAAGCGTCCCGTTGCCCCGTACCGGTGCAGAATCGGTACCGATGAGGACGTTTTCATGCCTGATGTGACCCTGACCACCCTTCAAGAGCTGAAGCAGAAAGGCGAGAAAATCGCCATGCTCACGGCCTACGACGCGACCTTCGCCCAGGCCGCCAGCCAGGCGGGCGCCGACGTCCTGCTGGTGGGCGATTCCCTCGGCATGGTCCTCCAGGGCCATGACAGCACCCTGCCCGTCAGCGTCGCCGACATGGCCTACCACACCGCCGCCGTGAAGCGTGGCAACCAGGGTTCGCTGATCATCACCGACCTGCCGTTCATGGCCTACGCCACCCTGGAGCAGACCTTCGCCAACTGCGCCGCGCTGATGCAGGCCGGTGCGCACATGGTCAAGCTCGAAGGCGCTGCCTGGCTCGCCGAGCCCATCCGCCTGCTGTCCGAACGCGGCATCCCGGTCTGCGCCCACCTCGGCCTCACCCCCCAGGCGGTGAACATCCTCGGTGGCTACAAGGTGCAGGGCCGCCAGGAAGCCCAGGCGCGCCAGCTGCGTGCCGACGCCATGGCCCTGGAACAGGCCGGTGCCGCCATGCTGCTGCTGGAATGCGTGCCCAGCGAACTGGCCGCTGAAATCACCCAGTCGGTGAAGATCCCGGTCATCGGCATCGGCGCCGGCAGCGCCACCGACGGCCAGGTGCTGGTCCTGCACGACATGCTCGGCCTGTCCCTCACCGGCCGCACGCCCAAGTTCGTGAAGAATTTCATGGAAGGCCAGACCAGCATCCAGGGCGCCCTCGCCGCCTACGTCCGCGCCGTCAAGGACGTCACCTTCCCCGCCGCCGAGCACGGATTCGCCGCATGATCACCGTCAAGACCGTCCGTGAACTGCGCGCGGCCGTCGCCCGTGCCCGCAGCGAAGGCAAGCGCATCGGCTTCGTGCCCACCATGGGCAACCTGCACTCGGGCCATGTCGCCCTGGTGGAGAAGGCCAGCCAGCGCGCCGACTTCGTGATCGCCAGCATCTTCGTCAACCCGCTGCAGTTCGGCCCCAGCGAAGACCTCGCCAAATACCCGCGCACCCTCGCCGCCGACCAGGAGAAGCTGGTGGCCGCCGGTTGCCACCTGCTGTTCCACCCCGACGTGGAAGAGATGTACCCCGACGGCATGGACGGCCAGACCCGCGTCAACGTCCCCCTCGTTTCCGAGGGCCTGTGTGGCGCCAGTCGCCCGGGCCACTTCGAAGGCGTCGCCACGGTGGTCAGCAAGCTGTTCAACATGGTCCAGCCGGACCTGGCCGTGTTCGGCGAGAAGGACTTCCAGCAGCTGGCGGTGATCCGCAAGCTGGTGCGCGACCTGAACATGCCCATCCAGATCATCGGCGAGCCCACCGTCCGTGCCGAAGACGGCCTCGCGCTGTCCTCCCGCAACGGCTACCTGGACGCTGCCCAGCGCGCCATCGCCCCGACCCTCTACGCCACCCTGCGCCAGCTGGCCGAGGGCGTCCGCGCCGGTCGCAGCGACCATGCCGCTCTGCTGGAGGAAGGCCTTGGCGCCCTCGCCGGCGCCGGTCTGCGTCCCGACTACCTGGAGCTGCGCGAATCGCATACCCTGCGCACCGCCCAGCCCGGCGACCGTCACCTGGTGCTCCTCGCCGCGGCCTACCTCGGTAACACCCGGCTGATCGACAACCTCGCCTTCAACCTCGACGACAACGCCTGACCCGTGCAGGGCCCCGTCCGAGGGCCCACCGGATAAACAAGGAAAACGCCATGCACGCCATCATGCTCAAGGCCAAGCTGCACCGTGCCGAAGTCACCCATGCCGTCCTCGACTACGAAGGCTCCTGCGCCATCGACGGCGAGTGGCTCGACCTCGCCGGCATCCGCGAGTACGAGCAGATCCAGATCTACAACGTCGACAACGGCGAGCGCTTCACCACCTACGCCATCCGTGGCGAGAACGGCTCGCGGATGATCTCGGTCAACGGCGCCGCCGCGCACAAGGCTAAGGTGGGCGACCGCGTCATCATCTGCGCCTACGCCCATTACAGCGAGGCCGAGCTGGCCAACTTCAAGCCGCGCATGCTGTACATGGCCCCGGGCAACGAGCTCAGCCACACCAGCAATGCGATTCCCGTCCAGGTGGCCTGACGCCCACACGCTAGACTCCAAGCCCGGAACACTCCGGGCTTTTTAGTGTTCATACCCTCGATCACTGTTTGAAAGGCACCTCATGAACCACCACCTGACACCGCTCGACGTCACCCGCCTGGACAGCTGGAGCGCCCTGCGCGCGCACCGCGAGGAACTCGCCGGGTTCAGCATGCGCCAGGCCTTCCAAGATGATGCCGAGCGCTTCAAGCGCTTCAGCCTCAGCGCCTGCGGCCTGCTGCTGGACTACTCGAAGAACCTGGTGCGCCCCGACACCCTCGCCCTGCTGGTGAAGCTCGCCGAGGAAGCCCAGCTGGGCGAAGCCATCCAGGCCATGTTCCGCGGCGAGATGATCAACGCCTCCGAGCGACGCCCGGTGCTGCACACCGCGCTGCGCCGGCCCATCGGCGACAAGGTGCGGGTGGACGGCAAGGACGTGATGCCCGAGGTGCACCGCGTGCTGCACCAGATGACCGAGCTGGTCGGCTACGTGCACAACGGCCTGTGGCGCGGCTACACCGAGAAGCCCATCACCGACGTGGTGAACATCGGCATCGGTGGCTCCTTCCTCGGCCCGCAGCTGGTGTCCGAAGCGCTGCTGCCGTTCGCCCAGAAGGGCGTGCGCTGCCACTACCTGGCCAACGTCGACGGCAGCGAATTCCGCGAGCTGGCCTGCAAGCTCAACGCCGAGACCACCCTGTTCATCGTCTCCAGCAAGTCCTTCGGCACCCTGGAGACCCTGAAGAACGCCCAGGCCGCCCGCGCCTGGTACCTGGCCCAGGGCGGCAGTGAGCAGGAGCTGTACCGCCACTTCATCGCCGTCTCCAGCAACAAGGAGGCCGCGCTGGCCTTCGGCATCCGCGAAGAGAACATCTTCCCGATGTGGGACTGGGTCGGCGGGCGCTACTCGCTGTGGTCGGCCATCGGCCTGCCGATCGCCATGTCCATCGGCATCTCCAACTTCAAGGAGCTGCTGTCCGGCGCCTACAGCATGGACCAGCACTTCCAGACCGCCCCCTTCGAACGCAACATCCCGGTCATCCTCGGCCTGCTCGGCGTCTGGTACAACGACTTCTGGGGCGCCCGCAGCCATGCGGTCCTGCCCTATGACTACTACCTGCGCAACTTCACCGACCACCTGCAGCAGCTGGACATGGAGTCCAACGGCAAGAGCGTGCGCCAGGACGGCACCCCGGTGACCGCCGGCACCGGCCCGGTGATCTGGGGCGGCGTCGGCTGCAACGGCCAGCACGCCTACCACCAGCTGCTGCACCAGGGCACCCACCTGATCCCGGCGGACTTCATCGTCCCGGTGTCCAGCTACAACCCGGTGGCCGACCACCACCAGTGGCTGTTCGCCAACTGCCTGTCTCAGAGCCAGGCGATGATGCTCGGCAAATCCCGAGAGGAGGCCGAGAACGAACTGCGCGCCAAGGGCCTGGACGAAGCCGAAGTGCAGCGCCTCGCGCCGCACAAGGTCATCCCCGGCAACCGCCCCAGCAACACCCTGGTGATGGAGCGCATCAGCCCCCGTCGCCTGGGCGCGCTGATCGCCATGTACGAGCACAAGGTGTACGTGCAGAGCGTGCTGTGGGGCATCAACGCCTTCGACCAGTGGGGCGTGGAACTGGGCAAGGAGCTGGGCAAGGCGGTCTACTCGCGCCTGGTGGGCAGCGAAGAGAACCCCGCCGAGGACGGCTCCACCCAGGGCCTGATCGACTTCTTCCGCGGCCGTCACCGCGGTTGATCGAAGCACCCCGCCGCCCAGCGCGGCGGGGTGTCAGCGGCAAAAGCGCTCGCGGTACTCGCTGGGCGTTACCCCCAGGGCCTGGACGAAGGCGCGGCGCAGGTTGTACTCACTGCCGAAGCCGGTTTCCAGCGCCACCCGCTTCAACGCCCCCTCCCCCGCCTCCAGCAACCGACAGGCCTTCTCCAGCCGCAGCTGCAGCACCAGCCGCGCCGGCGTTATCCCCAGCTCATCCAGACAATGCCGGTGCAGCGTGCGGGACGACACCGCCATCTGCGCCGCCAGCGTCTCCACATCCAGCGCCTCCCGCAGGTGCCCCCGCACCCAGTCCGCCAGCCGCTCCGCCAGTCTGCCCTGCCGGGCTTGCTGGGCCAGCAGCTCCGCACTGAACTGGCGCTGGCCACCCGGGCGCCGCAGGTACATCACCAGCCCCTTGGCCACCTGCAATGACAGCTCACGGCCGTGATCCGCCTCCACCAGGGCCAGGCACAGGTCCATGCCCGCCGTGACGCCGGCCGAGCTGTAGATGCGGCCCGCCTCCACGAAGAGAGACTCCTGCAGCACCTGCAACCGAGGGAACAGGCGCTGCAGCAGCTCGGCATAGCGCCAGTGGGTCACCACCGGCCGCCCGTCCAGCAAGCCTGCCTGGGCCAAGAGGAAGGCCCCGGTGCACACCGAGCCGCAACGCGCGGCGGCAGGCGCCACAGCGGCCAGCCAGCGCGCCAGCGCGCCCCCACCCATCGCGCGCTGCACGCCATGCCCACCCGCCACCAGCAGCGTTGCCCCGGCCAGCTCATCGGCCGCCGGCAGGGGCTCCGTCATCAGCGCCAGGCCCGTGCTGGAGCGCACCAGCCCGCCCTCGGGCGACAGCAGCCTGAGGGCATAGCCCTCGCCCTTGGGCAGCGCCTCGCTGGCCGCCGCGAACACCTCTGCCGGCCCGGTCGCATCGAGCAGCTGAAAGTCCGGAAACACCACGAGCGCCACCTGATGGCCGGCCATGTCACACACCTCGGAACAGACAGAAAAAGTTGGCAGATATTCACCCATCGACGTCATTCACGACAGCCCGCCGATCCGCAGACTGTGACCCACTGACGGAGAACGCCCATGCGCACCCTGCTGCTCATCCTCGCGAGCCTGCTGTTACCCACCCCGGCCCTGGCGGACGACGCCCTGCCGCCCTACCACCCCCGCTTCGGGCGTACGCAGCCGGTGATCGTCGTGGTCGCCGAGAACGGCATGACCGAACTGGTGGATCTCCTCGTGCCCTTCTCGGTACTCAGCCGCGCCCAGGTGGGCGAGGTGATCGTCCTGTCCACCCAGCCCGGCCCCGTGCAGCTGATGCCGGCACTGCGGATGCGCGCCCAGGCCACCGTCGATGCCTTCGAACAGCGCTACCCGGACGGGGCGGACTACCTCATCGTCCCTGCCGTGCACCACAGCGACGACCCGCGCCTCACCCGCTTCGTCACCGAACAGGCGGCACGGGGCGCCACCGTCGTCGGCATCTGCGATGGCGTGCTGGTGCTAGGCCAGGCCGGCCTGCTGGAGGGCCGTAGAGCCACCGGGCACTGGTACTCCCGCGACGAACGGCAGGCCGACTTCCCGCGCACCCAGTGGCAGGAGGACCGCCGCTACCTGGCCGACGGCAACCTCGTCACCACCTCAGGCGTCAGCGCCGCACTACCCGCCTCCCTGGCCCTGGTGGCAGCCATCGCCGGGGACGAAAAGGCCCACGCCGTCGGCCGCGAGATCGGTGTGGAGCGCTGGTCCGCCGAGCACCACAGCCTCGGCTTCGCCCTCGGCACCCGGGGCTACCTGACCGCCGCCGGCAACTGGCTGCTGCCCTGGCGCCAGGAGACCCTGGCCGTGACGCTGGCCCCCGGGATGGACGAGGCGACCCTGGCGCTGCAGGTGGATGCCTGGGCCCGGACCTTCCGCACCCGCGTGGTGGGCAGCGCCGGCACGCCCGTCACCAGTCTCCACGGCCTGGAACTGCTGCCTGATACCGCCGAAGCCGAGGACACCGTCGAACTGCCTGCCCCCCAGGCCCTGCCCGGCGCCGTACTGGACGAAGCCCTGCAGGCCATCGACGCACGCTACGGCAGCGCCACTGCAGACCTGGTCGCAGCCCAGCTGGAATATCCCTACAAGCCCCTTCGCGCCCCTTGAAGGCGGCCCGGCGTTGCAGGCAACCTTGTCGCCATCTCGGCAAACAACAACAAGGAATTCGCCATGTACGAGATCAGCCTTCACCCCGTGCCTGAAGACGTGCGCCAACGCGCCCATATCGACAACGACACCTACCAGCGCCTCTACCGCCAGTCCGTGGACGAGCCCCAGGCCTTCTGGAGCGAGCAGGCCACCCGCTTCCTCCACTGGTTCAAACCCTGGGACGAGCTGCACCACAGCGACCTCGCCAAGGGCGAAGCGCGCTGGTTCAAGGGCGGCAAGCTGAACGTCGCCTACAACTGCATCGACCGCCACCTGGACACCCGCGCCGAGCAGATCGCGATCATCTGGGAAGGCGACAACCCCACCGAATCCGCCCACATCACCTACCGCAAGCTGCACAGCAACGTCTGCCGCCTGGCCAACGTGCTCAAGGCGCGGGGCGTGAAGAAGGGGGACCGGGTGTGCATCTACATGCCGATGGTGCCCGAGGCCGCCTACGCCATGCTGGCCTGCGCCCGCATCGGTGCCGTGCATTCGGTGGTGTTCGGCGGCTTCTCCCCGGATTCCCTGCGCGACCGCATCCTCGATGCCGACTGCCGTGCCGTGATCACCGCCGACGAAGGCGTGCGCGGCGGCAAGTACGTGCCGCTGAAGCAGAACGTCGACAAGGCGCTGAAGGAGTGCCCGGACGTGTCCACCGTGGTCGTGGTGCAACGCACCCAGGGCGAGGTGGGCTGGGTGGAAGGCCGCGACCTCTGGTACCACGAAGCCCTGCAAGGCGCCGCCGAGGCCTGCGAACCGGAATGGATGGACGCCGAAGACCCGCTGTTCATCCTCTACACCTCCGGCTCCACCGGCAAACCCAAGGGCGTGCTGCACACCACCGGCGGCTACCTGCTGGGCGCGGCAATGACCCACAAGTACGTGTTCGACTACCACGAGGGTGACATCTACTGGTGCACCGCCGACGTCGGCTGGGTCACCGGCCACAGCTACATCGTCTACGGCCCGCTGGCCAACGGCGCCACCACCCTGGTGTTCGAGGGCGTGCCCAGCTACCCGGATGCCTCGCGCTTCTGGCAGGTGATCGACAAGCACAAGGTCAACATCTTCTACACCGCGCCCACTGCCCTGCGCGCCCTCATGCGCGAAGGCGAGGAGCCGGTGCGCCGCACCGACCGCAGCAGCCTGCGCCTGCTCGGCAGCGTCGGCGAGCCGATCAACCCGGAAGCCTGGGAGTGGTACTACAACGTGGTCGGCGAGCGCCGCTGCCCCATCGTCGACACCTGGTGGCAGACCGAGACCGGCAGCATCCTCATCACCCCCCTGCCCGGCGCCACCGCCCTCAAGCCCGGTTCCGCCACCCGGCCGTTCTTCGGCGTGCAGCCGGTGCTGCTGGATGAGAAGGGCCACGAGATCGAAGGCCCCGGCTCCGGCGTCCTGGCCATCAAGGCCAGCTGGCCGAGCCAGATCCGCACCGTCTACGGCGACCACAAGCGGATGATCGAGACCTACTTCTCCGCCTACCCCGGCTACTACTTCACCGGCGACGGCGCCCGCCGCGACGAGGACGGCTACTACTGGATCACCGGCCGCGTCGACGACGTGATCAACGTCTCCGGCCACCGCATCGGCACCGCCGAAGTGGAAAGCGCCCTGGTGCTGCACGACGCCGTGGCCGAGGCCGCCGTGGTGGGTTACCCCCACGACCTCAAGGGCCAGGGCATCTATGCCTTCGTCACCCCGATGAAGGGGCTGGAGCCCAGCGAGGAGTTGAAGAAGGAACTGCTCGCCCTGGTCAGCAAGGAGATCGGCAGCTTCGCCAAGCCCGAACTGATCCAGTGGGCCCCCGGCCTGCCCAAGACCCGCTCCGGCAAAATCATGCGGCGCATCCTGCGCAAGATCGCCTGCAACGAGCTGGAGAACCTGGGCGACACTTCGACCCTGGCCGACCCTTCGGTGGTGCAGAACCTGATCGACGCCCGCCTCAACCGCTGACCCCACGCCACCCGCGCCCGGCCGTCGCGAGGCGGCCGGGCGTTTTCATTCCAGGCACCAGGCCTGCGACATGCCGCTGCTTGTAGCGGAGCGCGAGTACGCTGTAGCGTTGCCCGCCATGAACCTCATACGCACCCGCATCGAACGCCAGATCCACAGCCTCACCGGCGCCTCCCTGGGCCTGCTCGACCTGGAGAACCCCAGGGGCGACCCCGGCCTGTTCGGCCCCGAATCCGTGGTCTGGCGGGTACACGGCGACTTCACCTCGATGATGACCGGCGGCATCAGTGCCCTGCTGCTGCAGATGCTGCACCCCCTGGCGCTGGCCGGCGTGTGGGACCACTCCAACTTCCGCGAGGACATGCTCGGCCGCCTGCGCCGCACCAGCCTGTTCATCTCCGGTACCACCTATGCCGGCCGCGAGGACGCCGAGCGGCTGATCGAGAAGGTGAAGACCATCCACCTGCAGGTAACGGGTACCGCCCCGGATGGCCGGCCCTATGCCGCCAGCGATCCCGACCTGCTGACCTGGGTGCACGTGGCGGAAGTCAGCTGTTTCCTACAGGGCTACCTGGCCTACCTCGACCCGACCCTCTCCCCAGCCGACCAGGACCGCTACTACGACGAGATCGCCCTGGTGGCCGAGCGTCTGGGCGCCCGCGACGTGCCGCGCTCGCGCCAGGCCATCGCCGCCTACCTGGAGCGGATGCGCCCGCAGCTGCTGTGCGACGACCGCACCCGCGAGGTGGTCCGCCTGCTGCGCAACGCCCCGGCCCCCAGCGCCCTGGCCAAGCCGGTCGGCCACCTGATGATGCAGGGCGGGATCGCCCTGCTGCCCGACTGGGCACAAAGGCTGCTGGGCCTGGAACTGCCCGCCTGGCAGCGACCGCTGGTGCACAGCGGCGTGCAACGCACCGCCTCCATGGTGCGCTGGGCCATGCGCGACAGCGCCGCGCTCAAAGCCCGTCGGCGCATGGGGCTGCCCACGTACTGAGTGACTGGTTGGCGCACGTTCGCTGTGCGACCATTGCGACCCTTCCGGTCACAGACTGATCTGCTCCGCTGATTCGAGGACTTGAAACATGCAAGACGTCGTCATCGTTGCCGCCACCCGTACCGCCGTCGGCAGCTTCCAGGGCTCGCTGGCCAACATCCCCGCGCCGGAGCTGGGCGCCGCTGTGATCCGCCAGTTGCTGGCCCAGACCGGCCTCGACGGGGCCCAGGTCGACGAGGTCATCCTCGGCCAGGTGCTCACCGCAGGCTCCGGCCAGAACCCCGCCCGCCAGGCCGCCGTCCTCGCCGGGCTGCCCCACGCCGTACCGGCCCTGACCCTGAACAAGGTCTGCGGCTCCGGCCTCAAGGCCCTGCACCTCGCGGCCCAGGCCATCCGCTGCGGCGATGCCGAGGTGGTGATCGCCGGCGGCCAGGAGAACATGAGCCTCGCCCCCTACGTGATGCCCGGTGCCCGCACCGGCCTGCGCATGGGCCACGCCAAGCTGGTGGATACCATGATCCAGGACGGCCTGTGGGACGCCTTCAACGACTACCACATGGGCATCACCGCCGAGAACCTGGTGGAAAAGTACGGCATCAGCCGCGAAGCCCAGGACGCCTTCGCCGCCGCCTCCCAGCAGAAGGCCTGTGCGGCCATCGAGGGTGGGCGCTTCAAGGACGAGATCACCCCCATCCTGATCCCGCAGAAGAAAGGCGAGCCCATCGCCTTCGCCACCGACGAGCAGCCCCGCGCCGGCACCACCGCCGAGTCCCTGGCCAAGCTCAAGCCGGCGTTCAAGAAGGACGGCAGCGTCACCGCCGGCAACGCCTCCAGCCTCAACGACGGCGCCGCCGCCGTGCTGCTGATGAGCGCCGACAAGGCCAAGGCCCTCGGCCTGCCGGTGCTGGCGCGCATCGCCAGCTACGCCAGCGCCGGTGTCGACCCGGCGATCATGGGCATCGGCCCGGTCTCGGCGACCCGCCGCTGCCTGGAGAAAGCCGGCTGGAACCTCGGCGAGCTGGACCTGATCGAAGCCAACGAAGCCTTCGCCGCCCAGGCCCTGTCCGTGGGCCAGGAGCTGGGCTGGGATGCGAGCAAGGTCAACGTCAACGGCGGCGCCATCGCCCTCGGCCACCCCATCGGCGCCTCCGGCTGCCGCGTGCTGGTGACCCTGCTGCACGAGATGATCAAGCGCGATGCGAAGAAGGGCCTGGCAACCCTGTGCATCGGCGGCGGGCAGGGCGTGGCCCTGGCCATCGAGCGCTGATCGCCACGAAGCCGCTCCCCAGGGAGCGGCTTCGCCCTCCCAAGGCCCCATCGCCAACGCGACGCCCTCCCGCCTTTTGCTAAACTGCGCGCCCCTTACACGAGACGCCGCGCATGCCCTCCGTTCTCCTCCCGGCGCTGCGCGCCGCCCTCGACGCCCGCCAACCGCTGCTGGCCGAACTGAAAGCTCAGGGCACCGACTGCTACCGGCTGTTCCACGGCAGCCAGGAAGGCGCTCCCGGCCTCACCGTGGACCGCTACGGCCCCCAGCTGATGGTGCAGAGCTTCCACCAGCCCCTGCAGCGCGACGCCCTGCTGGCACTGGTCGAGACGGTCAACGCCCACCTGGGCGAGGCGCTGCTGCCGGTCTACAACGACCGCTCCGGCAGCAACTCCCGCGTCGACCGCAGCGACCCGGTGTACCAGGCCGACGACGCGGCCCTGGCGGACCAGGTCGGCCATGAATGGGGCCTGGCCTACCGGGTGCGTGGCCGTCACCCCGGCCAGGACCCGCTGCTGTTCCTTGACCTGCGCAACGCCCGGGGCTGGGTGAAGGCCAACAGCGCCGGCAAGTCGGTGCTCAACCTGTTCGCCTACACCTGCGGGGTCGGCCTGGCCGCCGCTGCCGGCGGCGCCCGCGAGGTGTGCAACCTGGACTTCGCCGAAGGCAACCTGGCCGTGGGCCGGGAGAACGCCGCCCTCAACCCCGGCCTGGTGCCCATGCAGTTCGTGCAATCGGACTACTTCCCGGCCATCCGCCAACTGGCCGGCCTGCCCATCGCCCGGCGCCATGGGCAGCGGCTGCCCAGCTACCCGCGCCTGGAAGCACGCCGCTTCGACCTGGTGTTCCTCGACCCGCCAGCCTGGGCCAAGAGCGCCTTCGGCACCGTCGACCTGCTGCGGGACTACCAGAGCCTGCTCAAGCCCGCCCTGATGGCCACGGCGGACGACGGCGTGCTGGTGTGCTGCAACAACCTGGCGAAGGTGGGAATCGAGGAATGGCGCGACCAGGTGCTGCGCTGCGCCAGCAAGCTCGGGCGCCCGGTGCGCGACTGCGAGCAGCTGCTGCCGGCCGCCGACTTCCCCTCCCAGGACGGGCGCCCGCCGCTGAAGACCCTGGTGCTGCGATTCTGAATCGAGACACCGCCGACGATTCCAGTCGGCGCCGTCTGTCGGAACCTTAAGGGCGTGCCATACTCCAACCCACCTCCGCCGGGATAGTCGACGCCGCACCATGTACAAAGGATTGAAACGCGCCACGTGCGCCTTGCTGATCGTCCTCGCCTTCTACGCCCTGCTCGGCTTCCTGATCCTCCCGGGAATCGCCCTGCGCGTCGTCAACCAGCAGTTGGCCACCTATGCCAAGGTTCCGGCACACCTGGAGCGGCTGCAGCTCAACCCCTTCAGCCTCGAACTGACCCTCTGGGGCCTCGAGATCGGCGAGCCCGACAAGCGCCAGGTGGGTTTCGAGCGCCTGTACGTCAACCTGGAGCTGGACAGCCTCTGGACCGGCGCCCTGCACCTGGCCGCCGTCGACCTCGACAAGCCCACCACCGAGGTGCTGTTCGCCAAGGACGGCACGCTGAACCTGACCCAGCTGTTCCAGCTGCCCCCCAGCGAACCCAAGGCCGACGAACCGCCTGCCGGCGATCCGTTCCCGGTGCGCATCGACAGCATCCGCCTGGCCAAGGGCGACGTGCGCTTCCAGGATCTGCGCCCGAGCGAGCCCATCGAATTCGTCTACGACGCCCTCGACCTGGAGCTGAAGAACCTCAGCACCCTGCGCGACGACAACGCCGACATGCTGCTGGTGGCCACCGGGCCCTACGGCGGGCGCATCGACTGGAAGGGCAGCCTGAGCCTGCTGCCGCTGACCTCGGAAGGCGAACTGAAAGTCACCGACGGCAACATGAAGGGCTTCTGGCCCTACGTGCGGGACGCGGTGCCGCTGGTGCTGGACAAGGGCACCGTCAGCCTGTCCACCCGCTACCACCTGAGCCTGGCCGAAGGCACCGCGCTGAAGCTGGAGCAGACGGCCATCAAGGTGGCGCCCTTCGCCATCAAGGCGCCGGACGGCCGACCGCTGGTGAACCTGGAAAGCCTGGAAGTCAGCGACAGCGCACTGGACCTGGCCAAGCAGCAGGTGGTGGTCGGCAAGATCCGCAGCCAGAACCTGGAGACCTGGGCCGCCCGCGAAGCCGACGGCCAGCTCGACTGGCAGAAGCTGTTCGCCAGCGAAGCCAAGGCCCCGACGAAATCCCCTGCCGCCCCGGACGCGAAACCGGCCGACGCGGCGGCCACGCCGGCCCCTGCTGCCGCGCCTGCCAAGCCCTGGCAGGTGCTCCTGCGTGACACCCAGCTGCGCGGCTACAAGGTCCACCTCGCCGACCGCGCGCAGAAGGATGCCGTGCAGATCGACGTCGGCCCGCTCAACCTCGACCTCAAGGACTTCGACAGCCTGGGGCAGTCACCCTTCCAGCTGGCCCTGGACACCGGCATCGGCAAGCAGGGCAAGCTCAAGGCCGAAGGCCAGGTGCAACTGACCCCGACCACCGCCAAGCTGAAGGTGGAGACCCGCGACATCGACCTGCGGGTGGCCCAGGCCTACCTGGCTCCCTTCGTCCGCCTGGAACTGCGCAGCGGCATGCTCGACAGCAACCTGGACGTCGCCCTCACCAGTACCGAGCCACTGGCCCTGACCATCACCGGACGTGCCCTGGTCAACCAGCTGCACACCCTGGACACCCTCAAGCAGCGCGACTTCGTGAAGTGGCAACAGCTGCTGGTGGAAGGCCTCGACTACCGCCATGGCAGCAGCCTGAGCATCGCCAAGGTGGGCATCAGCCAGCCCTATGCGCGCTTCATCATCAACGAGGACCTCACCACCAACGTCAGCGACCTGGTGATCAAGCAGCCTGCCGATCCCAAGGCCAAGGCCGAACCGGCCGGCAAGCCGCTGGACATCCACATCGGCGCGGTGAGCATCAGCAACGGCTCGGCCAACTTCGCCGACTTCAGCCTGACCCCCAACTTCGCCACTGCCATCCAGCAGCTCAACGGTGAGATCAGCACACTCGACACCCGTACCCGCACCCCCGCCAAGGTGAGCATCGACGGCAAGGTGGATCGCTATGCGCCGGTGACCATCAAGGGCGCGCTGACCCCCTTCGACCCGCTGGACTCCCTGGACATTGCCACCAGCTTCAAGCGCGTCGAGCTGACCACCCTGACCCCCTATTCCGGCAAGTTCGCCGGCTACCGCATCCGCAAGGGCCGCCTCAACCTGGACCTGCACTACCAGATCGAGAAGGGCCAGCTGAAGGCCGACAACCACCTGGTGCTGGAAAACCTGCAGCTCGGCGAGCGGGTCGACAGCCCCGATGCGGTGGACCTGCCGATCCGCCTGGCGGTGGCCCTGCTGAAGGACACCGAAGGCAAGATCGACATCCAGCTGCCGGTGGCCGGCAACCTCAACGACCCGCAATTCAGCGTCGCGCCCATCGTCTGGCAGACCCTGCGCAACCTGGTGCTGCGTGCCGCCCAGGCCCCCTTCAAGTTCGTCGCCGGGCTGGTCACCGGCGGCGGCGAGCACGACCTCAGCAACGTGCCCTTCGACGCTGGCAGCGCCGAGCTGTCCGCCGACGCGCAGAAGGGCCTGGACACCCTCGCCCAGGCCCTGCAGGAGCGCCCCGCCCTGCGCCTGGAGATCGAAGGCATGAGCGCCACCGCCGTGGACGGGCCGCTGCTGGCCGCTGCCCGACTGGAGCGCGAGTACCAGAGCACCTACTACAAGATCGCCCAGCGCCGCGGCGACAAGGTGCCCGCCGACGCCTCGCTGATGGAGGTGCCGGACAGCGAGAAGCCGCCGATGCTCGAAGGTATCTACCGCGCCCGCCTCAAGCAGCAGCCACCGGCCGAATGGGCCCAGCTGGGCAACGACGAGCGCACCGCGAAGATGCGCGACGCAGTGGTCGGTTCCTGGGCCCAGAGCGAACTGCTGCTGCGCCAACTGGCCCAGGCACGCGCGGCGGCCATCAAGGCCTACCTGGTGGACCGTGGTGGCCTGCAGGACGAACGGGTCTACCTGCTCGACGTCAGCCTCGGCGAAGCCGGCCAGGACGGCCGCGTGGACACTCCGCTGCAACTGGGCACCGAATGACGCGGAATTCGGTCCCGCCTGCGCAGTCCAACGGCCAGGCGTGACCCTGCGTACACGCCGCCCTGCTGACAGGCACACTGGGGCGGCGTAGGCTGGACCCCGTTCAACTGGATGGAACCCTTCGTGAAAGCCCGATACCTGCTTGCCCTGCCCCTTCTGCTGCTGAGCGCAGCCCATGCCAACGCCTCCTCCACCCTCCGCTGCGGCAACGGCGGGCTGGTCAGCCTGGAGGACAGCACCTCCCAGGTCCTGCGCAAGTGCGGCGACCCCGCCAGCCGCAACAGCCTCGGCTACCGCAACGTGGTGGACCGCTATGGCCAGGAGAGCGAAGTCCTGGTGGAGGAATGGGTCTACGGGCCGCGCAACGGCATGTACCAGTTCCTGCGTTTCGAGGGGAACAAGCTGCGCAAGATCGAGAGCAAGCGCGGCGACTGACAGCCCAGAACCGGCAGTGCTAGGCTCTGCCGCCCTTTTCAACCGGACAGGATGCCCAACCATGATTCGACGTCTGCTCCCCCTGCTCGCCCTGCCCTTTGCCGTGGCGAGCCTCGATGCCTCGGCAGCGACCTTCCGCTGCGGCAGCGCCCTGGTCAGCGAAGGCGACCGCGCCGTGGAGGTGCTGCGCAAGTGCGGCGAGCCCGCCGCGCGCAACCTCATCGGCTACTCCGAGACCCGCAACGGCCGTCAGGAAATGCAGGTGGAGGAATGGGTCTATGGCCCCGTGAACGGCATGTACTACTACCTCGACTTCATCGGCGGCCGCCTCAGCACCGTCGAAAGCAAGCGGAACTGACCCGCTCGGCTGAACCCTCTACGCGACAAGGACGTCACGCTTGGTCATCCTCCCCGCCGAACACCCCCTGGACTGGAAACGCCCGCCGGTCGTCACGCTGTTCCTCGTCGTGCTCAACGCGCTGATCTATTTCGTCTACCAGGGCGGCGATGCGGCGCGCTCCGAGGAGGCGGTGCGGGCGTATCTCGATGCCGGCCTGCTCAACCGCGAGCGTGCGCTGTTCGTCGAGAGCCTGAGCAAGCGCCATGAACTGGACCCGGAGGAACGCCGCGCCCTCGACTCCGCCCGCCGGAACGACCTGGCGCTCTACGCCCTGCGGGACCTGGAGTTCGAAGACGAACTGCACCGTTCGGCCGCCTACCAGGCAGACCCGGCCTGGCAGCGCGCGCGGGCTCCCGCCGAGGCCGCGCGGGACAGCCTGAGCAGCTACCGCTTCGGCTTCATCCCCAAGCGCTTCACGGTGGAGGGGCTGTTCGGGGCGATGTTCCTCCACGGCAGCTTCGATCACCTGCTGGGCAACATGATCTTCCTGTTCATCTGCGGCTTCGCCCTGGAGCGTGCGCTGGGCGCAGCGGCCTACCTGGGGCTGTACCTGGCCAGCGGCCTGGCCTCGCACCTGCTGTGGTGGGCGATGGACCCGGGCTGGGTGCCCGGCATCGGCGCCTCGGGCGCGGTGGCGGGGCTGATGGGGATGTACATCGGCGTCTACGCCCTGCGGCGGATCAACTTCTTCTACTGGCTCGGCCCGATGATGGGCTACTTCAAGGCCCCCGCCCTGTGGATCCTGCCCATCTGGATGGGCAAGGAACTCTACGGGCTGCTGCTGGCCAACGACCACGTCAACTACTACGCCCACCTGGGGGGCCTCGCCTCCGGCTTCCTCGGCACCTGGCTGCCCCGGCGCATCGGCGCGCTTAAGGTGGACGAGCAGTACCTGGCCAAGGAAGACCCGGACGCGCCGTTCAAGCGCGAACTGGCCGCGCTGGAAGCCCTGATCGGGCGTTTCGCCCTGGACCAGGTGCCAGAGCGCGGGCTGGACCTGCTGGCCCGCTACCCGGGGCGGGTGGCGTTGCTGGAGCGCCTCTACCCGGTTGCCCGCACCCGCAAGGACAAGCCCCTGGCCAGTGCCGTGCTCAAGCAGGTCTTCGCCCTGCCGGACCCGACGCCTGCACGGGGCCTGCTGCTGCAGATGGCCACGGACCTCAGCGCTCCCGAACAGCAGTGGCTGCAACACCCGGCCGTGCTGGCCAACCTGCTCCAGCGACTGCTCAAGCTGGGCGAAGGCCCGGCCGCCCTGGGGGTGTGGCGAGTGATCGCCCGGCAGGCGCCGGCCCCTGCACAACTGCCGGTGATGACCCTGGCGCTGGCCAAGCAACTGGGGCAACGCCAGGACCTGCGGGGTGTGGCGGAGCTGGCCGCCTTCCTCAACAAGGCCTACCCCGACGCCGAGCAGACCCGGCAGCTTGGCCTCTACCGCGCGCACCTGGCCCGCTGACCCCGGAAACGACGATCCCCGCCGAAGCGGGGATCGAGGTGTACGGGTCAGGCTCAGAGGCGGCTGCTGAAGTCACGCAGTTCGTCCTGCGCGCGCTCCTTGCTCCAGCCGTAGCGCTCCTGGAGCTTGCCCACCAGGTATTCGCTGTGGCCTTCGGCGACATCCAGGTCGTCGTCGGTCAGGTTGCCCCAGCGCTCCTTGATGCGGCCGCTGAGTTGCTTCCACTTGCCTTTGATGATGTCAGCGTTCATGGCATTGCCTCCTCGGGTGGGCGCCGCCCCGCAGGGCGGCGCCAGGGATCATTCGGCGGACTTCAGGCCGTCGGCGGCGACAGCGGTCACGCCCTTGATGGACTTGGCGGTGCTGATGGCCAGGTCGCGCTCGGCATCGCTGGAAACCACGCCGGACAGGGCGACCACGCCTTTGTTGGTCTCGACCTTGATGTCCAGGGCGCTGAGGTTCTTGTCGGCCAGGAAGCTGGATTTCACCTTGCTGGTGATCCAAGTGTCGGACACGGCTTCTTCAGCCTTGTCGACGGTATTGGCAGCCAGTTGGGTCGGGGCGGCCTGGGCGGCGAATACGTTGCCGGCCAGGGGCAGGCTGAGGGCGGCGGCAGCTACGGCGGCAAGGGTGACGCTGTGGAAGGACTGTTTCATGAGGATTCTCCTGTTACTCACAATGTTCTGCAGCCTTGTCCTGTCTGCAGTCACTGTAGGTATCGCAAGGCCTGTGCCAGCCTTGAGCAAAAGAATTAATCCTTTTAAATCAATTACTTATAAATTAATCACAGCACCGCTCGGCTTGCAGATTGCAGGATGCAGCCAAGCGGCGCGTGCACTTTGCACGACCACTCAGCCCGCCAGGCGGGCCAGGGTGGACTCCAGCGCAGTCACTTCGCCGAGCAACGGCGTGGCCGGGTAGCGGGCCCGGATGAAGGCGAGCAGCTTGCCGGCCTGCTCCACCTGGCCGAGCTGTTCGGCCAGGGCCCGGGCTGCCAGCAAATAGGCACGGGGGACGTTGGGGTAGTCCGGGAAGCGCTGGTGCAGGTTGCGCAACAGGCTGATGGCTTCCTTGGCCTTGTGGCGATCCACCAGGGCCGCGGCGATACGCTCGCAGACCTGCGGGTCCTCCGGCAGGTAGTCGGCCTTCAACCGGCGGGCATTGAGCAGTGCGGTGGCCCCCAGCGCCGGGTTCTCGCGGGCGGCGATGGGCAGGTAGTGGGCAAGGTGGCGCAGGCAGCGGGCGGTTTCGTTGAGGCCGAACAGCAGCTGGTGGAAGCGCTCGTTGAGGCGCAGGTCGTTCGGGTCCCGCTCCAGGGCGGCGGTGAGGGTTTCCAGCGCGGCGGCAGTCTGTCCTTCCTTGACCCGCACTTCGGCTTCGGCGAGGGCGCGGCGGCGGCGCCACTCCGGCTCGGGGTAGCCTTCGTGCCCGCCCTCTTCGGCAATCGCGAAGCCCAGGGCGCCCTGATACTGGAACACTGCGTAGCCCATCATGGCGCACATGACCACGCCGAAATAACCGAACAGGAAGGCGGCGATGGGCATCAGCACCACGCGCGGCAGGCCGTGGGCCAGCAACACAGTGACGTAGCCGGGCGACTGCCAGAGGATGAACAGGAACACGCAGAGGATCAGGTAGCGCCAGCCCATGGCCTTGATCACGTCGCCGAGCTGTTCGGGGCTCAGCGCGGCACCGAGCTCCTTGTTCAGGGCCAGGCGGATGATGCTCGCCGGCATCAGCAGCATGAGGCCGATGTTCACGGCCCAGAACAGGGCCTCGCTGTGGAAATCGGCGGCCAGCCAGAGCACGGCAAAGGCCACCAGGAAAACCACCAGCTGCTTGATGAACAGCAGGAAGCCTTCGCCGACGAAGGCAGTGGCCAGCCCGGGGGCCTCGCGGGAACCTTCGCTGGCCGCTTCGATGACGCTGTGGAAGTACTTGGTGGCGATGCTGAACAGCGCGACCCAGAGGATGATCGAGCGCGGCATGAACAGGCTGGCCAGGCCGAGCACGGCGGCAAAGGCCAGGGGGCCGGTCTGCAGGCCGTAGCGGAAGAACTGCGGAATGCGTTCCCAGAAGGGTTGGGCGGTGTTGGCGGCCCCCAGGAAGTGCAGTTGCGCGCGGCACAGCGGGCAGGCGGGGGATTCATCCGGGCGTTCGGCGTTGAGGGGGATGCAGCAGTCACCGAAGTGACGGTCGCAGGCCGGGCAGTGCCAGGTGGCGGGTTGGGCCTGGTGGTACTTGCAGTAGGTCTTTTCCATGACCTGGAATCCTTGTCGGCGACTGGCGGCGCGTCATTCTCCGAGAAACGAAAGAGGGCCCGCAAGGGGCCCTCTTTCATACAGCCGACCGGTTATCAGACGCCGGAAGCTTCAGCAGCCTCGACATCCTTCATGGACAGCTTGATGCGACCGCGGTTGTCCACGTCCAGCACCAGGACCTTCACTTCCTGGCCTTCCTGCAGGACGTCGGTGACCTTGTCGATGCGCTTGTCGCTGATCTGCGAGATGTGCACCAGGCCATCCTTGCCGGGAAGGATGTTGACGAAGGCACCGAAATCAACGATGCGCTCGACCTTGCCGACGTAGACCTTGCCGATCTCCGCTTCTGCGGTGATGGCCAGAACGCGCTGCCTGGCGGCCTCGGCGGCTTCCTTGGTCTCGCCGAAGATCTTCACGCTGCCATCGTCTTCGATGTCGATGGAGGCCTTGGTCTCTTCGCAGATGCCGCGGATGGTGGCGCCGCCCTTGCCGATGACGTCGCGGATCTTGTCCGAGTCGATCTTCATGGCCAGCATGGTCGGGGCGTTTTCGGACAGCTCGCTGCGGGACTCGGCGATGACCTGGTTCATCTGGCCGAGGATGTTCAGGCGTGCTTCCAGTGCCTGCTCCAGGGCGATCTCCATGATCTCTTCGGTGATGCCGTTGATCTTGATGTCCATCTGCAGGGCGGTAACGCCCTTGGCAGTACCGGCCACCTTGAAGTCCATGTCGCCCAGGTGGTCTTCGTCACCCAGGATGTCGGTCAGGACGGCGAACTTGTCACCTTCCTTCACCAGGCCCATGGCGATACCGGCCACCGGAGCGCGCATCGGCACGCCGGCGTCCATCAGGGCCAGGGAGGCGCCGCAGACAGAAGCCATGGAGCTGGAGCCGTTGGATTCGGTGATCTCGGACACCACGCGGATGGTATAGGGGAACTCGTCGCCCTTCGGCAGCATGGCGGCGACGCCACGACGGGCCAGGCGACCGTGGCCGATTTCGCGGCGACCGGCGCTGCCCATGCGACCGCACTCACCGACCGAGAAGGGCGGGAAGTTGTAGTGCAGCATGAAGGCGTCCTTGCGCTCGCCTTCCAGGGTGTCCAGCAGCTGGGCGTCACGGGCGGTGCCGAGGGTGGCAACGACCAGGGCCTGGGTTTCGCCACGGGTGAACAGGGCGGAACCATGGGTCTTGTCCAGCACGCCGACTTCGATCTTCAGCGGGCGGACGGTGCGGGTGTCACGGCCGTCGATGCGCGGCTTGCCGTTGACGATGTTCTCGCGAACGGTGCGGTATTCCAGCAGGCCGAAGGCATCCTTCACTTCACCCGCCGGGAACTGGCCGGCTTCCTCGCCAGCGAAGCGGGCGACGACCTGGTCGCGCAGCTCGTCGAGGCGGTTGTAGCGGTCCTGCTTGATGGTGATGGTGTAGGCCTGGGAGATGGCCTCGCCGAACTCGGCCTTGATGGCGCTGAGCAGGGCGGTGTTCTCGGCGGGAGCGGTCCAGTTCCAGGTCGGCTTGCCCGCTTCGGCGGCGAATTCCTTGACGGCATTGATCACGGCCTGGAATTCCTGGTGGGCGAACAGCACGGCGCCCAGCATCTGGTCTTCGGTCAGCTCGTCGGCTTCGGATTCGACCATCAGCACGGCGTCCTGGGTACCGGCCACGACCATGTCGAGGCTGGAGGCCTTGAGCTGCTCGTAGTTGGGGTTCAGCAGGTAGCCGGTGCTCTCGTGGTAAGCCACGCGGGCCGCGCCGATCGGGCCGGCGAACGGAATGCCGGAGATGGCCAGGGCAGCGGAAGTACCGATCATGGAGGCGATGTCCGGATCAGTCTTCTTGTTGGTGGAGACGACGGTGCAGATGACCTGCACTTCGTTGAGGAAACCTTCGGGGAACAGCGGGCGGATCGGGCGGTCGATCAGGCGGGAGGTCAGGGTCTCTTTCTCGGAGGGCCGGCCTTCACGCTTGAAGAAACCACCGGGGATGCGGCCGGCGGCGTAGGTCTTTTCCTGGTAGTGCACGGACAGCGGGAAGAAACCCTTGCCCGGGTCGGCCTGCTTGGCACCAACCACGGTCACCAGGACGGTGACATCGTTATCAACGGTGACCAGAACGGCGCCGCTGGCTTGACGGGCGATACGGCCAGTCTCGAGGGTGACGGTCGATTGACCGAATTGGAACTTCTTGATTACCGGGTTCACGGTGTTTTCCTTCTCTTTTGTTGCCTTGGGGGAAATCTGCGAAAGGCGCGGGAGTCGGACCCGCCGTCTTCCTCAAAAAGCCTGAAGCTGGAAACCAGAAGCTGGAAGCAAGCGCGATGTCCTGCTTCCAGCTTCCGGCTTCCAGCTTCCAGCTCGAATGCGTCTTAGCGACGCAGACCCAGACGACCGATCAGGGCGCTGTAACGAGTGGTGTCCTTACCCTTCAGGTAGTCCAGCAGCTTGCGACGCTGGTTAACCATGCGGATCAGACCACGACGGGAGTGGTGGTCTTTGCCGTTGGCCTTGAAGTGATCCTGCAGCTTGTTGATGTTGGCGGTCAGCAGTGCGATCTGCACTTCCGGAGAACCGGTATCGCCTTCAGCTTGCTTGTACTCGTTAACGATCTGGGCTTTTTCAGCAACGCTCAGTGCCATGATGGGCTTCCTCTGAGAGTAATAGGCCGGGAACGAATCCCGTGTTTTAAAAAGAGGTGTGACCGTGCCTATTAACAGCCACCCTCGAATCGGTCATTCCGACCGAATCAGTCGACGTGGCGCTATGCGCCCGTCATCGCTCACTTCACCGATGCCGATGAAGCGACCGGTGTGATCCTGCACCCGCAGCATGCCGAACTTCGGCGCTTCGGGAGCCCTTACCGGCTGCCCATGCAGCCAGTAATAGGCACTGTGTTCGCTCAGTTGCACCAGGGGCCAGTGCTCCAGGCCACTGTCGGAGGGGAGCAGGAAGCGGTCGAGCGCTTCGTTGCCACCTTCGGCGTGGGCCTTCTCCAGTTCCTCGAGGCTGATGGCCTGGGACAGGTTGAAGGGGCCGGCCTGGGTGCGACGCAGTTCAGCGACGTGGCCACCACACCCCAGCACCTGGCCAAGGTCCTCGACCAGGGTGCGAATGTAGGTGCCTTTGCTGCAACTGACGGAAAGCGTGGCCTTGGTGGAATCGAAGGCCAGCAGTTCCAGGCGCGCAATAGTAACAGAACGCGCCTCGCGCTCCACTACTTCGCCGGCACGTGCCAGCTTGTAGAGGGGCTGCCCGTCCTTCTTCAGGGCCGAGTACATCGGCGGCACCTGCTGGATTTCACCACGGAAGCGCCCCAGGGCCGCCTCCAGCTCGTCGCGACCAACGGTCACGTCGCGCCGTTCGATCACCTCGCCCTCGGCATCGCCGGTGGTGGTGGTGACGCCCAGCTGGGCAACGGTCTCGTAGCCCTTGTCGGCATCCAGGAGGTACTGGGAAAACTTGGTGGCTTCACCGAAGCACAGGGGCAGCACGCCCGTGGCCAGGGGATCGAGGCTGCCGGTGTGGCCGGCCTTCTCCGCATTGAGCAGCCAGCGGACCTTCTGCAGGGCCTGGTTGGAGCTCATGCCACGGGGCTTGTCGAGGATGAGGATGCCGCTCACATCACGGCGGATACGCTTGACTTGGGCCACCGTCAGTCCTCGTCACCCTGATGCCGACGGTCTTCGGCGACCGCACGCTCGATCAGCGCGGACAGCTCGGCGCCACGGCGGATGCTGGCATCGTAGTGGAAGTGCAGCTGGGGCACGCTCCGCAGCTTCATGGACTTGCCCAGCAGCATGCGCAGGTAGCCGGCGGCGTCGTTGAGGATCTCGGTGTTGAGACGGATGACCTCGGCGTTGTCGTCCTGGCCCATCACGGTGATGAAGATCTTGGCATGGCCGAGATCCCGCGCCACTTCGACGCCGGTGATGGTGACCATGCCCAGGCGCGGGTCCTTGACCTCACGCTGGATCAGCAGGGCCAGTTCGCGCTGCATCTGGTCACCGATGCGCTGGGTGCGGCTGTATTCTTTTGGCATAAATCGGTACTCACTCAAAAACCAAAAAGCCGGGAGCTGGAACTGGCGGTGTCAATCACCCCGCGCAGCACCCGGCTCCCAGCTTCTGGTCAGTGGCCACTCAGAGCGAGCGGGCCACCTGGACCTTCTCGAAGACCTCGATCTTGTCGCCGACCTTCACGTCGTTGTAGCTCTTCACGCCGATACCGCACTCCATGCCGTTCCGCACTTCGGACACGTCGTCCTTGAAGCGGCGCAGGGATTCCAGTTCGCCTTCGAAGATCACCACGTCGTCGCGCAGTACGCGGATCGGACGGTTCCGATGGACAGTACCCTCGATGACCATGCAGCCGGCGATGGCGCCGAACTTCGGCGAGCGGAACACGTCGCGTACCTCGGCGGTACCCAGGATGTTCTCGCGCACATCGCTGCCAAGCATGCCGGTGAGGGCCTTCTTGACGTCCTCGATGATGTCGTAGATGACGTTGTAGTAACGCAGGTCGATGCCTTCCTGCTCGACGATCTTGCGCGCACCGGCGTCGGCACGCACGTTGAAGCCGAACAGAACGGCGTTGGAGGCCAGTGCCAGGTTGGCATCGGACTCGGTGATACCACCGACGCCACCACCGACCACACGTACCTGGACTTCGTCGTTGCCGAGGTCGGACAGGGCACCCTGCAGGGCTTCCAGAGAACCACGCACATCGGACTTGAGCACGATGTTGAGGGTCTTCTTCTCGTCCTGGCCCATGGTCTCGAAGATGTTCTCCAGCTTCGAGCTGTGCTGACGGGCCAGCTTGACCTCGCGGAACTTGCCTTGACGGAACAGGGCCACTTCACGGGCCTTCTTCTCGTCGGCCACCACGGTCATATCGTCACCCGCATCCGGGGTGCCGTCGAGGCCGAGGATTTCCACGGGGATCGACGGACCGGCTTCCTTGATGGACTTGCCGTTCTCGTCGAGCATGGCGCGAACGCGACCGTAGTTGACGCCCACCAGGACCATGTCGCCCTGACGCAGGGTACCGTCCTGGACCAGCAGGGTGGCCACCGGGCCACGGCCCTTGTCCAGGCGGGACTCGACCACGACACCACGACCGGGAGCGGACGGGGTAGCGGTGAGTTCGAGTACCTCGGCCTGCAGCAGGACAGCTTCCAGCAGCTCGTCGACGCCGGTACCGGCCTTGGCCGAAACGGGCACGAACTGGGTGTCGCCGCCCCACTCCTCGGGGATCACATCCAGAGCGGCCAGGCCGTTCTTGATGTTGTCCGGGTTGGCTTCCGGCTTGTCCATCTTGTTGATGGCGACCACGATCGGCACGCCAGCAGCTTTCGCGTGCTGGACCGCTTCCTGGGTCTGCGGCATCACGCCGTCATCAGCCGCCACCACGAGGATGACGATGTCAGTGGCCTTGGCACCACGGGCACGCATGGCGGTGAACGCGGCGTGACCGGGGGTGTCGAGGAAGGTGACCATGCCGCGCGGGGTTTCCACGTGGTAGGCACCGATGTGCTGGGTGATGCCACCGGCTTCGCCCGATGCCACCTTGGCGCGACGGATGTAGTCGAGCAGCGAGGTCTTGCCGTGGTCGACGTGACCCATGACGGTCACGACCGGTGCACGGGAGAACGACTCGCCTTCGTACTTCAGCGATTCGGCCAGTTGGTCTTCCAGGGCGTTCTCGTTGACGAGCTTGACCTTGTGGCCCATCTCCTCGACGACCAGCTGCGCGGTCTCGCGATCGAGCACCTGGTTGATGGTGACAGGACTGCCCATCTTGAACATGAACTTGACCACTTCGGCGCCCTTGACGGCCATCTGGGCCGCCAGCTCTGCCACGGTGATGGTCTCACCGATGCTGACTTCTCGCACGATCGGCCCCGTCGGGCTCTGGAACCCGTGCTGGTTGCGCTTCTTGAGCTTGGACTTGCCACGGCCACCGCGACGGTAGCTGTCGCTCTCTTCCTCGGTGCTGCGCGGAGCAATACGCGGCGACGGCACCTTTTCCTTCTCCTTGGCGGAGGGACGGTGCTGGGCTTGCTTGCGGTCGCGACGGTCGTCTTCGTCACGGGCGCGTTCCGGACGGCGAGGCTCTTCGCGACGGCGATCGTCGGCAGCGCCTGCTGCGGCGGGTGCCGCAGCAGCGGCGCCGGCAGCCGGAGCCGCCTGGGCTGCGGGAGCAGCAGCCACTGCTGCTGGGGCCTCGGGGCTGCGAGCAGCGTCCTTGGCACGGGCGTCCGCCTCACGGCGGGCCTCTTCCTCAGCGCGGCGCTTGGCCTCTTCCTCGGCCTTGGCGCGTGCGGCCTCTTCGGCGGCACGCTGCTCTTCCAGCTCGCGCTGCTTCTCGGCTTCGATCTCGTCAGGGCTGCGCTTGACGTAGGTCTTCTTCTTGCGCACTTCGACGCTGATGGTCTTGCTGCCCGCCACCTTCAGGGTGGTCGTGGTCTTGCGCTGCAGCGTGATCTTGCGGGGTTCTTCCAGGCGCTCGCCATGGCTGCTCTTCAGGTGCGCGAGCAGCGCCTGTTTTTCACTGTCGGTCACCACCTGGTCGGCGCTGCTGTGAGGCAGGCCTGCCTCACGCATCTGCTGCAGCAGGCGCTCCACCGGTGTATCGACCACCTTGGCCAGTTCTTTCACCGTGACTTGCGTCATGCACTTCTCTCCTCAGGCCGCACTGCTTACTCGAACCAATGGGCTCGGGCGGCCATGATCAGCTTGCCGGCACGCTCTTCGTCCATGCCGTCGATGTCGAGCAGGTCGTCGATCGACTGCTCGGCCAGGTCTTCGCGATTGATTACGCCACGCACTGCCAGTTCGACCGCCAGCTCCTTGTCCATGCCCTCGAGTTCCAGCAGGTCCTCGGCGGGCTGGGCATCGGCCAGCTTCTCTTCGGTCGCGATCGCCTTGGTCAGCAGGCGATCCTTGGCGCGGGCGCGCAGCTCGTTGACGATGTCCTCGTCGAACCCATCGATGCTCAGCATCTCTTCCATGGGCACGTAGGCGATCTCTTCGAGGCTGGTGAAACCTTCCTCCACCAGCACCTGAGCCAGCTCTTCATCCACGCCGAGTTCATCGACGAAGGACTGCATGATGTCGCCGGTCTCGGCCTGCTGCTTGGCCTGGATGTCCGCCTCGGTCATCACGTTCAGGGTCCAGCCGGTCAGCTGGCTGGCCAGGCGAACGTTCTGGCCGCCACGGCCGATGGCCTGGGCGAGGTTGTCCTCGGCAACGGCGATGTCCATGGCATGGGCATCTTCGTCGACGATGATCGCCGCCACTTCGGCCGGAGCCATGGCGTTGATGACGAACTGAGCGGGGTTGTCGTCCCACAGGACGATATCGACACGCTCACCGCCCAGCTCGCCAGAAACAGCCTGGACGCGGGAGCCACGCATGCCGATGCAGGCGCCCTGCGGGTCGATGCGCTTGTCCTTGGAGCGAACGGCGATCTTGGCGCGCGAACCCGGGTCACGGGAGGCGGCCATCACTTCGATCAGCTCTTCGGCGATTTCCGGCACTTCAATGCGGAACAGCTCGATCAGCATCTGCGGCGCGGTGCGCGAGAGGATCAGTTGCGGACCACGGTTCTCGGTGCGGATTTCCTTCAGCAGGGCCCGGACACGGGCGCCGACGCGGAAGGTCTCACGGGGGATGATGTCCTCACGGGCCAGCAACGCCTCGGCGTTGTTGCCCAGGTCGACGATCACGTTGTCACGGGTGACCTTCTTGACCGTACCGGAAATGATGTCGCCCAGCTTCTCGCGATAGGCCTCGACCACCTGTGCACGCTCGGCTTCGCGCACCTTCTGCACGATGACCTGCTTGGCGGTCTGGGCAGCGATGCGGCCGAACTCGATGGATTCGATCTTCTCTTCGATGACGTCGCCGATCTTGGCATTCTCGTCACGGGCCTGGGCCTGGTCGAGGGTCAGCTGGATGGCCGGATCCTCGAAGTTCTCGTCGTCCACCACCGCCCAGCGGCGGAAAGTGTCATAGCTACCGGTGTGCCGGTTGATGGACACACGCAGGTCAACCTCGTCCTCGAAGCGCTTCTTGGTAGCGGTGGCCAGTGCCAGCTCCAGCGCTTCGAAAATCACACCTGCCGGCACCCCTTTCTCGTTGGATACCGACTCTACAACCAGCAGTACTTCTTTGCTCATCGTACGCCTCGCCTTTCGCAATCCATTGGACCCGCGGGATCCGCGTCTCAGTCAAAACGGGGAATGATGTTGGCCTTGTCGATCAGGTCGATCGGCAACAGGTACTCGTGATCCTCGACGAGAACCACCACATCCTGTTCCTCCACCCCGCGGAGGAGACCCTGGAAGTTGCGCCGGCCCTCGTAGGGAGAACGCAACTTGATTTTCACGAGCTCTCCGGCATGGGCCGCGAACTGCTCGAGTCTGAATAAGGGACGATCCATGCCGGGCGAGGACACCTCAAGGGTGTATTCGCTGGAGATGGGATCTTCCACATCGAGAACGCCACTGATCTGACGACTGACCTTTTCGCAGTCGTCGATGAGGATGCCGTTCTCATGATCGATGTAGACGCGCAGGAGCGAATGGCGCCCCTGGGACAGGAACTCGATACCCCAGCACTGATAGCCGAGCGCCTCGACCACCGGGGCCAGCAAGGCCTGCAACTGTTCTAGCTTGCTCGACACCTGTTTGCCCTCGCATGCCGTAGAAATAAAAAATGGGCGTAACGCCCATCATGAAAGCCATCCGGAACCGATGGCAAAGTAATCCAGCTAGCAAAAAGCCCCTTAAAAGGGGCTCTGCTTGAACTGGTTGCGGGGGCTGGATTTGAACCAACGACCTTCGGGTTATGAGCCCGACGAGCTACCAGACTGCTCCACCCCGCGTCAAAGCTGGGCCCGGAGTATACGACCAGACAGACGCCCGGTCAACCTGACACTCCTCCAGCAAGAAAACCCGCTACTGCGGGCTTCCTTGTCTTGCATGGTACCGAGGAGGGGACTCGAACCCCTACAGCCTATGGCCACTACCACCTCAAGGTAGCGTGTCTACCAATTCCACCACCTCGGCAAAACTTGCCTTACTTCTGCTCTGGAGCTTGCGGAACGTCACCTGCAGATCCTGCGGGCTTCTGCTCTTCGAGCACCGGCACATCATCAGATGCCGGCTTTTGCTGCTGAACCTCGATGGCGGCCGGATCCGGCAGACCAACGTGACTCAGAGCTTCAGCCTTTTGCTTAGCAAAGAACGCTAAACCCAGACTAGTAATGAAAAAAACCGCGGCGAGTATACCAGTAAAGCGACTCAGAAAGGTAGCAGAACCTTGGCTTCCAAAAACAGTACCCGAAGCACCTGCACCAAACGAAGCGCCTGCATCCGCGCCTTTACCATGTTGCAGCAACACCAGAACCACAACGCCGATGGCGACGAGCAGGTGCACCACGATAACGACAGTTTCAAGCATCTCGTCAGCTTCCTGCGGCACGACAAATCGCACCGAACTCATCTGCATTCAGGGAGGCTCCACCCACAAGCCCCCCATCAATATCCGGCATCCCGAACAACTCAGCCGCACTGGCAGCCTTCACACTGCCGCCGTACAGAATTCTCACACCCGCCGCTATCTCGACACTCTCGACCGACAATTGCGAACGGATCGCAGCATGAACTTCTTGCGCCTGAACAGGAGAAGCCGTCAACCCGGTACCGATGGCCCAGACAGGCTCATACGCGATTACCGCAGAAGAGAAGGCACCAACACCCAACTCTTCGATGACGCCACCAATCTGCTCACCAACCACACGCAGGGTTTCGCCTGCCTCACGCTGCTCGCGGGTCTCGCCGACACAGAGAATCGGAACCAGACCGCACGCCTGAGCCGCAGCAAACTTGCGACTCACCACATCATTACGCTCACCAAGAATCAAACGACGCTCGGAGTGACCAACGAGGACCCACTTGCAACCTGCATCCGCCAGTTGAACCGCAGCAATCTCCCCGGTAAGGGCAGCCTGCATGGGCTCTATCGCGCAATCCTGGGCACCGATGGAAATAGAGCCACCATCGAGCACTTGAGCAACCTGGGCGATGTACAGGGAAGGCGGGATGACCACCACATCGACATCAGCCGGCACAACCTGCTGATGAAGACCTTTGATCAGCTCTGCGACGCTGGCGCGGGTACCGTGCATTTTCCAGTTACCAGCTACCAAAGGGCGACGCATGCCGTACCTCGTCGATCAAAGTGGGCGCAGATGTTATCCGAGGTTTTTCCAACTAGCAAGCGAAATCAAGCACATACCTCGGAAACAACCTTCACGAGCTCCTCGGCGTAAGTGCGAACCTGCTTTTCGTCGTCCCCTTCCACCATCACACGCACCAGCGGCTCGGTCCCGGACTTGCGCAGCAGTACTCGCCCGCGCCCCGCCATGCGTTCGGTGACCCTGGCACAAGCATCTTTAACGGCCGGGTGCTCGACAGGATCCAGACCTTCCCCGCTGTAGCGGACATTGAGAAGAACCTGCGGGCACTTGCGCATGCCCTGGCGAGCCTCCGCCAGCGACTGGCCACGGCGCTGCAGGGCCAGCAGCACCTGCAGCGCCGCAATCAAGGCATCGCCGGTGGTGGTGAAGTAGCTGCAAAGGATGTGTCCGGAATTTTCCCCGCCCAGGGTCCAGCCACGCTCATGCATCTCGGCAATCACATAGCGATCGCCGACCTTGGCACGAGTAAAGGGAATCCCCATCTCGGCAAGCGCCAGCTCCAGACCAAGATTGGTCATGAGCGTACCCACGACGCCATCATTGCTGAGCTTGCCCCGCTCCTGGAGGTCGCGGGCAATGATGTAGAGCAGCTCATCCCCGTCCACGATGGCGCCCGTGTGGTCGACCATCAGCACGCGGTCGCCGTCGCCGTCGAAGGCAATACCGATGTCCGCATGCTGGGCCACGACCTCGGCCTGCAAGGCCTGCATGTGGGTGGAGCCGCATTTGTCGTTGATGTTCAGGCCGTTGGGCTGCGCCGCAAGCACCGAAACGTTGCCTCCCAACTCACGGAACACACTCGGCGCCACCTTGTAGGTAGCACCATGGGCACAGTCGACGACGATCTTCATGCCGCCCAGGTCCGTGCTCATCGGCACCGTGCTCTTGCAGAACTCGATGTAGCGCCCCGCCGCGTCGTTGATCCGGGAAACCTTGCCGAGGTTGGCCGACTCCACCACCTGCATCGGCTGGTCGAGCAACTCCTCGATCATCAATTCGACTTCATCAGAGAGCTTCACACCCTGGCCGGAGAAGAACTTGATGCCGTTGTCGCTGTGGGGGTTGTGGGATGCGCTGATCACGATGCCCGCATCCGCCAGGAAGGTGCGCGTCAGGTAGGCAATCGCAGGCGTGGGCATGGGCCCCAGCAGCATCACGTCGGCACCGGCGGCAGAGAGACCAGCCTCCAGGGCGGACTCGAACATGTAGCCGGAGATCCGCGTGTCCTTGCCGATGAGGATTCGGCACTTGCCCTGCTTGCGGAACGCCATGCCCGCCGCCCAGCCGAGCTTGAGCATGAAATCCGGAGTGATCGGGAATTGCCCAACGTGCCCACGAATGCCGTCGGTGCCAAAGTACTTTCTGCTCATCTACTGCTCCGCGATTCCTACTCCGCCGCTTCGACTGCGGCGATCATTCTGATGACATCAACCGTCTCGGCCACATCGTGCACCCGCAGGATGCACGCACCCTTTGAGACGGCCAGGGCTGCCAGCCCAAGACTGCCGTACAGGCGCTGGTCGACATCACGCCCCAACACCTGACCGATCATGCTTTTCCGCGACACACCGACCAACAGGGGACGACCAAGACGCCCCAGCTCAGCCAGATGACGAAACAGCACGAGATTGTGCTGAAGACTCTTGGCAAAGCCGAACCCGGGATCGAGCACGATTCGCTCTTCAGGAATACCGGCTTCGCTGCAGGCTCTCATGCGCTCCTGCAGGAACTCACCGACTTCCCGGACGACATCGTCGTAGGCAGGCGCATCCTGCATGTTGCCGGGCTCTCCACGCATGTGCATCAGGCACACGGGAAGTCCACTGTCCGCGGCAGCATCCAGCGCTCCATCCCGGCGCAAGGCTCGCACATCGTTGATGAGGCCCGCGCCTAACCTGGCGCCTTCCCGCATCACGGCAGGGGTGGACGTATCCAGGGAAATAATGACATCCAGCTCGCGCGCAATCGCCTCGACCACTGGCGCGACACGCTCCAGCTCCTCGGCAGGCGAGACCGGGCGAGCGCCAGGCCGAGTCGACTCTCCGCCGACATCGATGAGCGTCGCTCCGGACGCCACCATGGCGCTGGCGTGACGCAGCGCGGCATCGCGCTGACTGAAACGACCACCATCGGAAAAGGAGTCGGGAGTTACGTTAAGGATGCCCATGACATGCGGGCGCCCCAAATCAAGAACCCGGTTGCCGCAAGGCAACCGGGTCGGGTACTGCATGGAACTCATCAAGAATCCTTAGTGCTCGCCAGCGGGCCCACCGATCGGATTCTCCGGGCGAGGCGACTCCTCACGCGGAGCGGACTTGCCGGAGGTACCCGAGCCACCTTGCCAATCCTTGGGCTCGCGAGGCTGGCGCCCCGCCATGATGTCGTCGATCTGGTCGGCATCGATGGTTTCGAATTTCATCAACGCCTCGGCCATCATGTCGAGCTTGTCGCGGTGATCCACCAGGATCTGCTTGGCGGTGGCATAGCAGTGATCGATGATGCTGCGCACTTCCTGATCGATGAGCTGCGCGGTCTGCGCCGATACATTCGAGTGCTGGCTGCCAGCGCTACGCCCCAGGAAGACCTCGCCCTCTTCTTCCGCATACATCAGCGGACCGAGCTTCTCGGACAAGCCCCACTTGGTCACCATGTTCCGCGCGATCTGTGTCGCACGCATGATGTCGTTGGACGCGCCCGTGGTCACGCCGTCGAAGCCCAGGGTCATTTCCTCGGCGATCCGTCCGCCGAACAGCGAGCAGACCTGGCTGATCAGCGCGCGCTTGGACAGGCTGTAGCGATCCTCCTCCGGAAGGAACATGGTGACGCCCAGCGCGCGGCCACGCGGAATGATCGAAACCTTGTAGACCGGATCATGCTCCGGAACGATGCGACCCACGATCGCGTGACCGGCCTCGTGGTAGGCGGTATTGAGCTTCTCCTTCTCGGACATGACCATGGTCTTGCGCTCGGCACCCATCATGATCTTGTCCTTGGCCAGTTCGAACTCACGCATCTCGACGATGCGCTTGTTGACACGGGCAGCGAACAGCGAAGCCTCGTTGACCAGGTTCGCCAGGTCAGCCCCCGAGAAACCGGGCGTGCCACGGGCGATGACAGCAGGATCCACATCGTCGCCAACCGGCACCTTGCGCATGTGCACCTTGAGAATCTGCTCGCGCCCACGGATGTCCGGCAGGCCTACAACCACCTGGCGATCGAAGCGGCCCGGGCGGAGCAGCGCCGGATCGAGCACATCCGGGCGGTTGGTGGCGGCGATCACGATGATGCCGTCGTTCATTTCGAAACCGTCCATCTCCACCAGCAACTGGTTGAGGGTCTGCTCGCGTTCGTCGTGACCGCCACCCAGGCCAGCGCCGCGATGGCGACCGACGGCGTCGATCTCGTCGATGAAGATGATGCAGGGAGCGTGTTTCTTGGCCTGGTCGAACATGTCACGTACGCGTGAGGCACCCACGCCAACGAACATCTCGACAAAATCAGAACCGGAAATGGTGAAGAACGGAACCTTGGCTTCGCCCGCAATCGCCTTGGCGAGCAGGGTCTTGCCGGTACCGGGCGGGCCGACCATCAGCACGCCACGGGGAATGCGGCCGCCCAGGCGCTGGAACTTGCCCGGGTCACGCAGGAACTCGACAAGCTCGCCGACTTCTTCCTTGGCTTCGTCGCAACCCGCGACATCGGCCAGGGTGGTCTTCACCTGGTCCTCGGACAGCAGTCGAGCCTTGCTCTTGCCAAAGCTCATCGGGCCACCACGGCCACCGCCACCGCCCTGCATCTGACGCATGAAGAACATGAACACCGCGATGATCACCAGGATGGGGAAGCTTGCTACGAGCAACTGGGTCCAGATGCTCTGCTGCTCGGGCTGGCGCCCCTCGATGACCACGTTGTTGTTGACCAGGTCACCGATCAGGCCGTTGTCCTGGATGGCAGGCCGAATGGTCTTGAAGGTATCGCCGTCATTGCGCTTGCCGGTGATGACATAGCCATCGACGGTGACGCGCTCGACCTTGCCGTCCTTCACCTGCTGGATGAAGTCGGAATAGTTCAGCGTCTGCGGTTCGCTGGGGCTGGAGAAGTTGTTCATCACCGTGACCAGTACGGCGGCGATGATCAGCCACAGGATCAGGTTCTTTGCCATGTCGTTCAATTAGCTACCCTCTGGAGCAGGCTCCGTCACGGAACGTGCCCCGCATGACGGCTGGTTATCAACCGGCCTAACTTACACCACAACCCCTGCCGGCCGGCAGGCGCCGTCTGTAACCCTTTATGATGCCTGGCGCTCGCCGTGACGGCGGTCCCACTCCATGAGACCCGCGAACCACCTGTCTGTCGCAGTCTATTCCCCGCGGAAGCCGCGCGCGAGCAGGTATTGCTCACGGGAGCGATCACGCGACGAAAGCGGTTTGCGCATCAGCACCTTGTCGAACATTTCCTTGACCTGCTTGTGGTAGAGATCGAATCCCTCACCCTGGAATATCTTGATCAGGAAATCGCCACCCGGAGTCAGGACTCGCGCCGCAAGATCGAGCGCCAGCTCGCACAGGTACATGGCACGCGGCTGATCGGCCGCCCTGACACCACTCATATTGGGGGCCATGTCGGAAATCACAAGGTCGACCGGGTGCTCGCCGATCGCCTCGAGGATCCGGGCAAAGACCGCATCGTCGGTGAAGTCCCCCTGAATGAAGGTGACGTCCGGGATGCTGTCCATTTCAAGGATGTCCGACGCGATGAGCCGCCCTCGGTCGCCGATCACCCGACTGGTGACCTGGGACCAGCCGCCCGGCGCAGCCCCGAGGTCGACCACGGTCATGCCGGGTCGAAGAATGCGGTCCTTCTCCTGAATCTCCAGCAGCTTGTAGCTGGCACGCGAACGATAACCATCCTTCTGCGCCATCTTGACGTAGGGGTCATCGAAATGTTCTTTCAGCCAACGATGGCTAGTCTTGGAACGGGCCACGGGATACCTCGTGTTCGGCTGTGCGCCCCGAAGTCACTCGGGTAAACTAGCAGCCTTTTTTCGCAGGGGTCTGATTATGGCGCTCTCTCAGGAGCACAAGAAGCAATACAAATCTATCGGCCACCACCTGAAACCGGTATTGATCGTGGCCGAGAACGGCCTGACCGAAGGGGTCCTGGCCGAACTGGATCGTGCGCTCAACGATCACGAACTGATCAAGGTGCAGTTCCGCATCACCGAACGCGAGGATCGGCGCGCACTGATTGACGAGCTTTGCGAAGCCGGCAAGTGCGAACTGGTTCAGGTCATCGGCAAGATGGCGCTGATCTACCGCCGCAATCCCAAGCCCAACCGCAACCTCTCCAACATCAGCCGCTTCAGCGGCCTTTGATGCCTTGAAGCCGACGGGGCGCCACTTAGCGCGCCCTGCGGCGATCACTGCCCGGCACGGGCTGCACGACCAGCAACGCACCACATAGCGTCAACACCATGTAGCTGAATGCCAACAGGCGAGCGAACTCGGCTTTCCAGAAGCTGACGACCAGAAAGATCGTTGCCGCCAGCAGGATGACCAACAGCAACTGCCCTCGCGAATCCCGCAACACGCTGCGCGCGCCCTCCAGCCAGGCCAGCAGCCCCAACTGAAGCACGCCACAGAACGCCGCAAACCCCACCAACAGCGGGGACAGGCTGCGAGACAGCTCTTCCACCAACAATGGCGCGAATCCCACTCGCTCCAAGGCTGGCAGAACCACGAAGTGCAGCAGCCAGAGGCCGCCGACCCAGAATGTCTGGGCTAGCTGCCACCCGGCTACCGCTGCACGGGACGAGCGTCGATCAGATATGGCGAACCTCGACGATCTCGTACTCGACCAGACCGCTGGGCGTCTTCACCACCACCACATCACCCTCGACCTTGCCCACCAGCGCTCGCGCGATGGGGGAGCTGACCGAGAGCTTGCCACGCTTGATGTCGGCCTCGTCGTCACCCACGATCTGGTAGGTCACGGTTTCGTCGGTCTCGACGTTGGCGATGTCCACGGTCGCACCGAAGATCACCTTGCCACTGTGGGGGATGGTGGTGATGTCGATGATGTGGGCGTTGGACAGCTTGGCCTCGATGTCGCGGATGCGCGCCTCGGCCAGGCCCTGCTGCTCACGAGCAGCATGGTACTCGGCGTTCTCCTTGAGATCGCCCAGCTCACGCGCCTCGGCAATGGCCTGGCTGATCTTCGGGCGCTCGATCTTGAGCGCCTTGAGTTCGTCTTCCAGGGCCTGAGCGCCCTGGATGGTCATCGGAAACTTGGTCATGCGTTGATTCCTGCATGGAGATCCTGCAAGCGGCGCACGGTCTTCTCGGGACCGAACTTGAGCGCCTCACAGACCGCCTGCCCCGCCGCGATGGTGGTGGTGCAGTAGATCTTGTGCTGCAGGGCGTTACGACGGATCGAGTAGGAGTCGGCAATGGACTGACGCCCCTCGGTGGTATTGATGATCAGGGTGACCTCGTCGTTCTTGATCATGTCGACCACATGGGGACGACCTTCGGTCACCTTGTTCACCCGGCGTACCGGCAGGCCGGCGGCCTCGATGACACGCGCGGTACCGGCAGTCGCCACGACCTCGAAGCCCAGCGCCACCAGGTCACGAGCGACTTGAACGGCCTCGGCCTTGTCGTCTTCGCGCACGCTGATGAAGGCAGTACCGGAGTTCGGGAGGATCTCGCTGGCACCGAGCTGGGCCTTGGCAAAGGCCTCGCCGAAGGTATCACCCACGCCCATGACCTCGCCAGTGGACTTCATTTCCGGGCCGAGGATCGGGTCGACGCCCGGGAACTTGGCGAAGGGGAACACCGCCTCCTTGACGCTGAAGAACGGCGGAATGATCTCCTGGGTGAAGCCGACCTCAGCCAGGCTCTTGCCTGCCATGACGCGTGCGGCCACCTTGGCCAGGGACTCGCCGATGCACTTGGAGACGAACGGCACGGTACGGGACGCGCGCGGGTTCACCTCGATCACGTAGATGTCCTCGCCCTGCACGGCCATCTGCACGTTCATCAGGCCGACGACGCCCAACTCCAAGGCCATCTTCTTGACCTGCTCGCGGATCTCGTCCTGGATGTGCTTCGGCAGCGAGTACGGCGGCAGCGAGCACGCGGAGTCACCGGAGTGCACGCCAGCCTGCTCGATATGCTGCATGATCGCGCCGATCACGACGGTTTCGCCGTCGCACACCGCATCCACGTCCACCTCGATGGCGCAGTTGAGGAAGCGATCCAGCAGCACCGGGCTGTCGTTGGAGACCTTCACGGCCTCACGCATGTAGCGCTTGAGCTCTTCTTCCTGGTAGACGATTTCCATCGCGCGGCCGCCCAGCACGTAGGACGGACGCACCACCATCGGGTAGCCGATGCCCTTGGACAGGGCCAGGGCTTCGTCTTCGCTACGGGCCGTGGCGTTGGCCGGTTGGCGCAGGTTGAGACGCTGGACCATCTGCTGGAAGCGCTCGCGGTCTTCGGCACGGTCGATGGCATCCGGGCTGGTGCCGATGATCGGTACGCCGGCCTCTTCGAGGGCGCGGCACAGCTTCAGCGGGGTTTGGCCGCCGTACTGCACGATGACGCCCTTGGGCTGCTCGACGCGGACGATCTCCAGTACGTCTTCCAGGGTCACCGGCTCGAAATACAGGCGATCCGAGGTGTCGTAGTCGGTGGAGACGGTCTCCGGGTTGCAGTTGACCATGATGGTCTCGTAGCCGTCTTCGCGCATCGCCAACGCGGCGTGCACGCAGCAGTAGTCGAACTCGATGCCTTGGCCGATGCGGTTGGGGCCGCCACCCAGGATCATGATCTTGTCGCGACCGGACGGGTTCGCCTCGCACTCTTCCTCGTAGGTCGAGTACATGTAGGCGGTGTCGGTGGCGAATTCGGCAGCACAGGTGTCGACGCGCTTGTAAACCGGTAGCACTTTCAGCTTGTGGCGATGGGCCCGCAGGTTCTTCTCGGTGACACCCAGCAGCTTGGCGAGGCGCGCATCGGAGAAGCCCTTGCGCTTGAGGCGGCGCATCAGCTCGTAGTCGATCCCGGACAGGCCCAGGGTCTGCACCTGCTGCTCTTCCTTCACCAAGTCTTCGATCTGGATCAGGAACCACTCGTCAATGCGAGTGAGGTCGAACACTTCGTCGACCGTCTTGCCGGCGCGGAATGCGTCGGCCACGTACCAGATACGCTCGGCTCCCGGCACGGTCAGCTCGCGCTTGAGGATACTCTCGGCCTCGGGGTCGGCCAGGTCCAGCTTGGGATCGAAGCCGGCAACGCCGACTTCCAGACCACGCAGGGCCTTCTGCACGGACTCCTGGAAGGTGCGACCGATGGCCATCACTTCGCCCACGGACTTCATCTGGGTGGTCAGGCGGGCGTCAGCCTTGGGGAACTTCTCGAAGGCAAAGCGCGGAACCTTGGTCACCACGTAATCGATGGCCGGCTCGAAGGACGCCGGGGTACGACCGCCGGTGATGTCGTTCTGCAGTTCGTCCAGCGTGTAGCCGACAGCCAGCTTGGCGGCGATCTTGGCGATCGGGAAGCCGGTGGCCTTGGAGGCCAGGGCGGAGGAGCGGGATACGCGCGGGTTCATCTCGATCACGACCATGCGGCCGGTGTTCGGGCAGATGCCGAACTGCACGTTGGAACCGCCGGTCTCCACGCCGATCTCGCGCAGCACCGCCAGGGAGGCGTTGCGCAGGATCTGGTATTCCTTGTCGGTCAGGGTCTGCGCGGGCGCCACGGTGATGGAGTCACCGGTGTGCACGCCCATCGGGTCGAAGTTCTCGATGGCGCAGACGATGATGCAGTTGTCCTTCTTGTCGCGGACAACCTCCATCTCGTATTCCTTCCAGCCGATCAGGGACTCGTCGATCAGCAGCTCGTTGGTCGGGGACAGGTCCAGGCCACGGGCGCAGATCTCTTCGAACTCTTCACGGTTGTAGGCGATGCCGCCACCGGTGCCGCCCATGGTGAAGGACGGACGGATGATGCAAGGGAAACCGACCATCTCGAGGACGCCATAGGCCTCTTCCATGCTGTGGGCGATGCCGGAGCGCGGGCAGGCCAGGCCGATGTCCTTCATGGCCTTGTCGAAGCGCGAACGGTCCTCGGCCTTGTCGATGGTGTCGGCGTTGGCACCGATCATCTCGACGCCGAACTTCTCCAGGACGCCATGGCGCTCCAGGTCCAGGGCGCAGTTCAGCGCGGTCTGGCCGCCCATGGTGGGCAGGAGGGCGTCAGGACGCTCCTTCTCGATGATCTTGGCAACGGTCTGCCACTTGATCGGCTCGATGTAGGTGGCGTCGGCCATGGCCGGGTCGGTCATGATGGTGGCCGGGTTGGAGTTCACCAGAATGACGCGGAAACCTTCTTCCTTCAGGGCCTTGCAGGCCTGGGCGCCCGAGTAGTCGAACTCGCAGGCCTGGCCGATGACGATGGGGCCGGCGCCGAGGATCAGGATGCTTTTGATATCTGTACGTTTTGGCATGGTCTTACTCGAATCCTTGGGTCAGTCGGCGAGGATCAGCGGCGCTTGGCCATGGTTTCGATGAAGCGATCGAACAGCGGAGCCACATCGTGCGGACCGGGGCTCGCCTCGGGGTGCCCCTGGAAGCTGAAGGCCACCTTGTCGGTACGCTCGATGCCCTGCAGGGTGCCGTCGAACAGCGACTTGTGGGTGGCACGCAGGTTGGCCGGCATGCTGGACTCGTCCACGGCGAAACCGTGGTTCTGGCTGGTGATCATCACCACGCCGGAATCCAAGTCCTGCACCGGGTGGTTGGCACCGTGGTGGCCGTGGCCCATCTTCATGGTGCGGGCACCGGAGGCCAGGGCCAGCAACTGGTGGCCCAGGCAGATACCGAACACCGGGATGTCGGTCTCGAGGATTTCCTTGATGGCGGCAATGGCGTAGTCGCAAGGCTCCGGGTCACCCGGGCCGTTGGACAGGAAGACGCCGTCCGGATTCAGGGCGAGCACGTCTTTGGCCGGAGTCTTGGCCGGCACCACGGTCAGGCGGCAGCCACGTGCGACGAGCATGCGCAGGATGTTCAGCTTCACGCCGTAGTCATAGGCCACCACGTGGTAGGGCAGCTCAGCAGCAGCGATCTCGGGGTGGCTGTCGCTTTCCAGGTTCCAGACACTGGAGCGCCATTCATAAGGCTTCTCGCAGGTCACTTCCTTGGCCAGGTCCATGCCCTTCAGGCCCGGGAAGCTGCGTGCCAGTTCCAGTGCCTTTTCCTCGGTGGCATCGGCGCCGACCAGGATGCAGCCGTTCTGGGAGCCCTTCTCACGCAGGATGCGGGTCAGGCGACGGGTATCAAGCCCGGCGATCGCAACGGTACCGGTCGCCTGCAGGTATTCCGGCAGGGACTGCTTGCTGCGCCAGTTGCTGGCCAGCAGCGGCAGGTCGCGAATGATCAGGCCGGCGGCCCAGACGCGGTCGGACTCGGCATCTTCCGGCGTGATGCCGGTGTTGCCGATGTGGGGATAGGTCAGGGTGACGATCTGCTGCGCATAGGAAGGATCGGTGAGGATTTCCTGGTAGCCGGTCATGGCAGTGTTGAACACCACCTCTCCGATGGTCTGGCCGTCGGCCCCGATGGACTCGCCGCGGAAAATGCTGCCGTCGGCAAGCGCGAGTATGGCTGGCTTAGTCAAGAAGACCTCCCGTATCTAAGGCTGAAGCAAACGCAGATTGTAAAAAAGCGGGATGACGTTGATACCGTCACCCCGCTTTTTTATCTGAGCCATTTCTGCGTAACTTTTAGTGGACACACTAAAGCTGCAGCTTACAGGAATGCGTCATTTCGGTCCACAGGAAAGACATCACCAAACTGCATTCCGCGACCAATAATCAGCGCAGACCCAGCACATCCTGCATGTCGTACAGGCCGGCACCCTGGCCATCCAGCCACAGCGCGGCACGTACGGCGCCACGGGCGAACGTCATGCGACTGGACGCCTTGTGGGTGATCTCGACGCGCTCGCCATCGGCCGCGAACAGGACGGTATGGTCGCCGACCACATCACCTGCACGCACGGTGGCAAAGCCGATGGTTTCGCGCTCGCGAGCGCCCGTCTGACCTTCACGCCCATAGACCGCCACCTTCGACAGGTCGCGCCCCAGGGCCTCGGCCACCACCTCACCCATGCGCAGCGCGGTGCCGGAGGGGGCATCCACCTTGTGGCGGTGATGGGCTTCGATGATCTCGATGTCCACTTCGTCGCCGAGCACCCGCGCAGCGGTGTCCAGCAGCTTGAGGCAGAGATTCACCCCGACACTGAAGTTGGCGGCAAAGACGATGGGGATCTGCTTGGCCGCATCAGCCAGCAGCGCCTTCTCCTCGGCGGTGAAACCGGTGGTGCCGATGACCATGGCCTTGCCCGCCTGGCGACAGACCTCCAGGTTCTTCAGGGTCACCGACGGGTGGGTGAAGTCGATCAGCACGTCGAACTCGTCCACCACCTTGGCCAGGTCGCCCGAGAGCGGCACGCCGATACGCCCCAGGGCGGCCAGCTCACCTGCATCAGCCCCCACCAGGGTGCTGTCGGGTCGATCGATGGCGGCGGTCAGGCCGGCACCCGGGTTCTGCTGGACCGCTTCGATCAGGGTCTTGCCCATGCGCCCGGCGGCGCCCATCACTGCAATACGTCGCATAACGAACAAAGCTCCAAGCTAGAAGCGCCAGGCCCCGCGCACGACCAGGCCAAGCCTGCCGTGCGCCGCCTGGCGCCCTGCGTCAAAGATCACCAAAGAAGCGCTTCATGCCTTCGAACCAGGTGCTGGCCTTGGGCGAATGGGAGCCGTCACTCTGCAGGCTCTTGCGGAACTCTTCCAGTAGTTCCCGCTGGCGCTTGTCCAGGTTCACCGGCGTCTCGACCACCACGCGGCACATCAGGTCGCCCGCGCCACCGCCCCGCACAGGGGCAACGCCCTTGCCACGCAGACGGAACAGCTTGCCGGTCTGGGTCGCCTCGGGGATCTTCAGTTTGACGCGGCCGTCCAGGGTCGGCACCTCCAGCTCACCGCCCAGCGCCGCATCGGCGAAGCTGATCGGCACCTCGCAGTACAGGTGCTTGCCGTCACGCTGGAAGATCGGGTGCTCGCGCACGTTGACCACCACGTAGAGGTCGCCGGGCGGCCCGCCCATCACACCCGCCTCGCCTTCGCCGGACAGGCGGATGCGGTCGCCGGTGTCCACGCCGGACGGCACCTTCACCGACAGGGTCTTGTGCTCTTCCACACGCCCCTGGCCATGGCAGCTGCCGCACGGGTCGCTGATCATCTTGCCGGTGCCGTGGCAGCGCGGGCAGGTCTGCTGGACGGAGAAGAAGCCCTGCTGCATGCGCACCTGACCAATACCACCGCAGGTGGTGCAGGTGACGGGGCTGGTGCCTTTCTTCGCACCGGAGCCATCGCAGGTCTTGCAGTTGACCAGGGTCGGCACACGGATGGTCACGGTCGTGCCGCGAACCGCCTCTTCGAGATCCAGCTCAAGGGTGTAGCGCAGGTCGCTGCCGCGCTGGGCACCGCCACGCTGGCCACCACGCTGGCCACCGAAGAAGTCGCTGAACACGTCGCCGAAGATGTCGGAGAAGCTGGCTCCACCGAATCCCGCCCCACCGCCGCCGCCCATCTGCGGATCGACGCCGGCATGGCCGTACTGATCGTAGGCCGCGCGCTTGCTGGCATCCGAGAGGATTTCGTAGGCCTCGTTGGCCTCCTTGAATTTCTCCTCGGACTCCTTGTCCCCCGGGTTGCGGTCCGGGTGGTACTTCATGGCCAGGCGACGATAGGCCTTCTTCAGCTCGGCCTCGCTGGCGCCACGCTCCACACCGAGGATTTCGTAAAAGTCACGTTTAGCCATTGGTTCTCTGCACTCTGAAAGTTTCGCGCCCTCCAGACACGCCGACGCGGGAGCAAGCCCCCGCGTGGCGAATCACCCCGAGCCGAGCGGCCCGGGGCAGGAGCGCAAGCAAGCGTGGCGCTTACTTGTTGTCCTTGACCTCTTCGAACTCGGCGTCGACGGCATCGTCGGCAGCCTTGTCGTCGCCTGCGGGAGCACCCTCGCCGGCCTTGGCCTGCTCGGCGTACATCTTCTGCGCCAGCGGAGCGGAAGCCTGGGACAGCGCGTTCATCTTGGCTTCGATCTCGACCTTGTCATCGCCCTTCACGGCAACTTCCAGCTCGCCTACGGCTTTCTCGATGGCCGCTTTCTCTTCAGCAGTGGCCTTGTCGCCCGCTTCAGTGATCATCTTGCGGGTGGCGTGAACCAGCGCATCGCCCTGGTTACGGGCACCGGCCAGCTCTTCGAACTTGCGGTCTTCCTCGGCGTTGGCTTCGGCGTCACGCACCATCTGCTGGATTTCTTCCTCGGACAGGCCGGAGTTGGCCTTGATCACGATGGACTGCTGCTTGCCGGTGGCCTTGTCCTTGGCGGACACGTGCAGGATGCCGTTGGCGTCGATGTCGAAGGTCACTTCGATCTGCGGCACGCCACGCGGAGCCGGCGGGATCTCGGCCAGGTCGAACTTGCCCAGGGACTTGTTCTGGCCGGCCTGCTTGCGCTCACCCTGCAGCACGTGAATGGTCACGGCGGACTGGTTGTCGTCGGCAGTGGAGAACACCTGGGACTTCTTGGTCGGGATGGTGGTGTTCTTCTCGATCAGCGGAGTCATCACGCCGCCCAGGGTCTCGATGCCCAGGGTCAGCGGGCTCACGTCGAGCAGCAGCACGTCCTTCACGTCACCGGCCAGTACGGCACCCTGGATGGCCGCACCGATGGCGACGGCTTCGTCCGGGTTGACGTCCTTGCGCGCTTCCTTGCCGAAGAAGTCGGCAACTTGCTTCTGCACCAGCGGCATGCGGGTCTGACCACCGACCAGGATGACTTCGTGGATGTCCCCCACGTCCAGGCCAGCATCTTTCAGCGCGATGCGGCACGGCTCGATGGTGCGAGCAACCAGGTCTTCCACCAGGGCTTCCAGCTTGGCGCGGGAAATCTTCACGTTCAGGTGCTTCGGACCGGTCTGGTCTGCAGTGATGTACGGCAGGTTGACGTCGGTCTGCTGGCTGGAGGACAGCTCGATCTTGGCCTTCTCGGCAGCCTCTTTCAGGCGCTGCATGGCCAGCGGGTCGCCCTTCAGGTCCATGCCGGACTCTTTCTTGAACTCGTCGACGAGGTAGTCGATCAGGCGGATGTCGAAGTCCTCACCACCCAGGAAGGTGTCGCCGTTGGTGGCCAGCACTTCGAACTGGTGCTCGCCGTCCACTTCGGCGATCTCGATGACCGACACGTCGAAGGTACCGCCACCCAGGTCATAGACGATCACGGTGTGGTCGCCCTTGGCCTTGTCCATGCCGTAGGCCAGCGCTGCCGCGGTAGGCTCGTTGATGATGCGCTTGACGTCCAGGCCGGCGATACGACCGGCGTCCTTGGTGGCCTGGCGCTGGCTGTCGTTGAAGTAGGCCGGAACGGTGATGACGGCTTCGGTCACCGGCTCGCCGAGGTAGTCTTCGGCGGTCTTCTTCATCTTCTTCAGCACTTCCGCAGAGATTTGCGGAGGCGCCATCTTCTGGCCCTTCACTTCGACCCAGGCGTCACCGTTGTCGGCCTTGGCGATCTTGTAGGGGACCATCTTGATGTCTTTCTGCACGACGTCTTCTTCGAAGCGACGACCGATCAGGCGCTTCACGGCGTACAGGGTGTTGTGCGGGTTGGTGACGGCCTGGCGCTTGGCGGACTGACCGACCAGGATCTCGCCGTCATTGGTGTAGGCGATGATCGAGGGGGTGGTACGCGCGCCTTCGGCGTTCTCGATCACCTTGACGTTGCCATTCTCAAGAATGGAAACGCAGGAGTTGGTGGTACCCAGGTCGATACCGATGATCTTGCCCATATTCTCTCTCCCGAAACTTTGATTTCTTTAGGGCCCCGCTCGCTTGGGGGCCGCATCAGCATGTGAACGCTTGGACTACCAGATGGGGGCCCTGAGCCGGATTTCAAGCCTGCTCGTCGATGGACGGCGGCGCTTCGGCCGGGGCCTTGCTGACTACGACCATAGCCGGGCGCAGCAGGCGGCCGTTGAGCAGATAGCCCTTCTGGAAGACCTTCAGGACGCTACCCGGCTCGACATGGGTGCTCTCTTCCATTGCCATCGCCTGGTGGTGCTCCGGGTTGAACGGAGCGCCATGGGGGTCGACGGCCTCGACCTGGAAGCGCTTCAGGGTGTCGTGGAACAGCTTCAGGGTCAGCTCGACGCCTTCACGTACAGGGCGAACGGCCTCGTCCTCGGCACTGGTCAGCTCCAGGCCACGCTCCAGGCTGTCGACCACCGGCAGCAGGTCGTTGGCGAACTTCTCCAGGGCGAACTTGTGCGCCTTCTCGACATCCTGCTCCGCACGGCGGCGGATGTTCTGCAGCTCGGCGGCGGTACGCAGGGACTGGTCCTGGGCCGCAGCCAGCTGCTCCTCCAGCGCCTGGACGCGGGCCACGAGGTCCTCGCCCGCCACGTCAGCCGGTGCGCTCACCTCGGGGTTCTGGGTATCCAGGTTCTGTTCGTCTGCCATGCCTTCCTCCTTACTGAAACGGTGGCGGGGAATGACCCGCCGATCTGTCCGCCTATATGGGGTCGCAATTTGTCGCTTCAAGGGCAGCAGGCGATTGTCAGCCGGAAAACAAACACTGTATAAATAGCCAGCCTAAGCCCAGGGGAGTCCCCGCCATGCTGGTCCACCTCTCAGTCCACAACTACGCCATCGTCGAGCATCTGGATCTTGAGCTCGAAGGCGGCATGACCGTGATCACCGGCGAGACCGGCGCGGGCAAGTCGATCATGCTCGACGCCCTCGGCCTGACTCTGGGCGACCGCGCCGACAGCGGCGCCGTCCGCCCCGGCGCGGAGAAGGCCGACATCCTCGCCAGCTTCGACCTGAGCGACATCCCCGAAGCCCGCGCCTGGCTCGCCGAGCGGGACCTGGAAACCGACGGCCCGTGCATCCTGCGCCGGGTCATCACTGCAGAAGGCCGCTCCCGTGCCTATATAAACGGCACGCCCTGCCCCCAGGGCGATCTCAAGGCACTGGGCGAACTGCTGATCGACATCCACAGCCAGCATGAGCATCAGTCGCTGCTCAAGCCGGACACCCATCGGCGCCTGCTGGACGAATTTGCCGGCGCCAGCGACCTGGCCCGCCAGGTCCAGCTCGCCGCCCAGCGCTGGCGCCAGACCCGCCAGGAGCTCCAGCGCCTGTCCCGCAACAGCGAGGAGCAGCGCGCCCGCCACCAATTGCTCAGCTACCAGTTGGAAGAACTGGAACAACTGGCCCTCGGCGACAACGAACTGGAGCAACTGGAAGCCGAGCACAAGACCCTGTCCAACGCCGAAGGCCTGCTGGCCGGCTGCCGCCAGGTACTGGACATGTGCAGCGAGAGCGATGCCGGCAACGTCCTCAGCGCCCTCACCTCCAGCCTCAACCGCCTGACGGCCTTCAACGCCCAGCAGGGCCCCATTGCCGAAGCCGTCAACCTGCTGGCCAGCGCCCAGATCCAGGTGGAAGAAGCGGTCGGCGAGATCAACCGCTTCATCGACCATTTCGATGCCGACCCGCACCGCCAGCAGGAGGTCGAAGAACGCCTCGATACGCTCTACACCCTGGCCCGCAAGCACCGCATCCATCCCAGCGAACTGCCTCACCTGCAGCACACGCTGCTGGAGGAGATCGAAGCGCTCAATGCCGATGACGAGGCGGTGGAGCGCCTCGGGGACGAACTGGCGGCCTATGCTCGCCACTACCAAGCAAAAGCCGCCGAGCTGAGCCAGTTGCGCGGCAAAGCGGCCGGCAAGCTGGCCAAGGCCGTGGAGACGGAGATGCAACGCCTGGGCATGCCCGGCGGGCGTTTCAGCATTGAGCTGCGCAGTATCGAAAGCGACGAACCCCAGCCGAACGGACAGGAACAGGTGGAGTTCCTGGTCAGCGCCAACCCGGGCCAGCCCCTCAAGGGCCTGGCCAAGGTCGCCTCGGGCGGCGAGCTGTCCCGGATCAGCCTGGCCATCCAGGTCATCACCGCACAGACCTCGCGGGTACCGACCCTGGTGTTCGATGAAGTGGACGTGGGCATCGGCGGCCCCACTGCAGAAGTGGTCGGCCAGTTGCTGCGGCGCCTGGGCGAACGCGGCCAGGTCCTCACCGTCACCCACCTGCCCCAGGTGGCCGCCCAGGGCCATCACCACCTCTTCGTGCACAAGAAGCGCGGCAGCAAGGAAACCCGCACCGCCGTCGCCAACCTCGACGACGCGGCGCGCGTGGAGGAGATCGCCCGCATGCTGGGCGGCGTCGATCTCACCGAAGAGTCCATCGCCCACGCCCGCAAGATGGTCACCAGCGCCCGCCACTGATTCGCGCAGGCATGAAAAAGGCGACCCGAGGTCGCCTTTTTCATGGGGCGGAAATCACTTCTTCTTGCGCACGTACAGCACCAGATTGTGATCGACGAGCTCGAAGCCGTGCTCTTTCACGATCTCTTTCTGCCGCTTTTCGATTTCGGCGTCGATGAATTCGATGACCTCACCGGAGTCCACGCAGACCATGTGGTCGTGGTGGCCGCTGTCAGCCAGTTCGAACACGGCATGGCCGCCATCGAAGTTGTGGCGGACGACGAGGCCGGCAGCCTCGAACTGGGTAAGCACGCGGTAGACCGTCGCAAGGCCTACGTCCTCGCCGGCTTCCATCAGTGCCTTGTACACATCCTCGGCACTCATGTGACGCTGATCGGCGGAGTCGAGCATCTGAAGGATCTTCACCCGAGGCAGGGTGACCTTCAGACCGGCTTTGCGAAGTTCGTTATTTTCAACCATGGTCAGCTTTCTCGTGGATGCTGCTTCGCAGCTTCCCTCAATGCGGGTATGATCGGATTTTCGTTGCCCAGCCAAGATAGTGGAAGTCACCCACCGATGCAAAACACCAAGCTCCTGCTGACCAGCCTCTCATTTGCAGGCCTGCTCGCACTCGCCGGTTGTTCGTTTCCCGGTGTCTACAAGATCGACATCCAGCAAGGCAACGTCGTAACGCAGGACATGATAGACCAGTTGAAGCCCGGAATGACCCGGCGCCAAGTGCGGTTTATCATGGGCAACCCCTTGATTCTCGATACCTTCCACGCCAATCGCTGGGATTACCTCTACAGCATCCAGCCCGGCGGCGGCCAGCGTCAGCAGGAGCGCGTCACCCTGCTGTTCGACGGCAACGACCAGTTGATCGGCCTGGGCGGTGACTTCATGCCTGGCGTCAGCCGCGACGAGGCGATCCTCGGCAGCGACGGCAACAACCAGGTCACCCCGAACAAACCCACCCAGCAGAAGCCGGAAGAGAAAGCCAAGCCTGGTTCGCTGCTGGAGCAGATCCAGAAGGAAGTGGACCAGGTGGAAACCGTACCGGTCCCGATCCCGGAACCCCTGGACACCACGCCGCAGTAACTGCAGCACCCATGAAAAAGCCCGGACTGGTTCCGGGCTTTTTTGTACCTGCCTGATCGAGAAGGGCCGACAGCCGCAGCGTCCTCAGACGCCGATCAATCGCCCCGACCCTCTCCCCTGGCCTGAGCCGCACGCGCGGCACGCGCCTTGCGCACCTCCTTCGGATCGGCCACCAGGGGGCGATAGACCTCGATGCGATCCCCCGCCTCGACCTGCCGAGCCTCGGCGTCCTGCGCCGCCTTGCCGAAGATGCCCAGCGGCGCAGCCGCCAGGTCCAGGTCGGGAAACGCATCCGCCAGCCCCGCCATCAACACGGCCTGGCGCAACGTCGTGCCGGCCGGCACATCCAGCCGCACCAGGCGCTGACGATCAGGCAGCGCGCACGCCACCTCGACGGTGATCAGCGACTCAGCCATACAGCTGCTTGGCCCGCTGGCAGAAAGCATCCACCAAGGTATTCGCCGCCTGGTTGAACAACGGCCCCAGGGTCGCCTTGACGATCGGCCCGGCGTAGTCGAAGGACAGGTCCAGGCTGATCTTGCAGGCCTTCTCCCCCAGCGCCTTGAAGTGCCAGACCCCATGCAGCTCGGTGAACGGCCCTTCCTCCAGGTTCATCTCGATGCTCGCCCCCTCCACCAGCACATTGCGGGTGACGAAGCGCTGACTGATCCCGCCCTTGGCCACGCCCAGGCTGGCCACCATGTGCGACTCGCTCGACTCCAGCACCTCGCTGCTCGCGCACCAGGGCAGGAATTCGGGGTAGCGCACCACATCGTTGACCAGGTCGTAGAGCGCCTTGGCGGGATAGGGGAGCAGCGCGGAACGCTGGATATGCGTGGACATCGGAGCCTCTGAACGTCAGTCAGTCGGCTGCAGCAGGGGCAACACGGCTGGTCAAAAAAAGAGCGCGCATTGTCGGGGATTCGCCCAACGCGCTCAAGCCTACGCCGCCGTAGCGGGCTGGCGAGCGACTCCCTATAATGCCGCGCCTATGGCTAAGCAAAAGAAACAATCCCAAGGCTCCATCGCACAGAACAAGAAGGCCCTGCACGACTACTTCGTCGAGCAGCGCTTCGAGGCAGGCCTCGCGCTGGCAGGCTGGGAGGTCAAGAGCCTCCGTGCCGGCAAGGCCCAACTGGTGGACAGCTACGTACTGCTGAAGGACGGCGAGGCCTGGCTGCTCGGTAGCCACATCACCCCGCTGAAGACCGCCAGCACCCACGTCATCGCCGACCCCGTGCGCACCCGCAAGCTGCTGCTGCACAAGCGCGAACTGGGCAAGCTGTTCGGCGCCGTCCAGCAGAAGGGCTACACCTGCGTCGCCCTCTCGCTGTACTGGAAGGCCCACCTGATCAAGTGCGAGATCGCCCTGGTGAAGGGCAAGAAGGAATTCGACAAGCGCGCCACGGAGAAGGAACGCGACTCCGACCGCGAGATCGAGCGCGCCATGCGCACCAAAGGCAAGGAGTGATCCTCGCCAGACAGAAACGCCGGGCATTGCCCGGCGTTTTCGTTTGCGCGCACTGACGACTCAGATGCCCTGGCGCCGCTGCGCCCGCTCCAGGCGCACCGCTTCCAGCCGCCCCTCGGCCAGCACTTCCTGCACGTAGTCGATGTGGCGATGGGACACCTCCCGCGCCTCCTCCGCACGCCGCTCGATGATCGCCTCGTACAGCGCCCGATGCTGGGCCATCAGCATGTCGCGGGTCTCGCTGCGCTGCAGGTACATCCCGCCGATGTTGGTCACCACGTTGTGCTTGAGCAGATCGAACAGCCCACGGATGGTGTGCAGCAGCACCGCATTGTGGCTGGCCTCGGCAATCGCCAGGTGGAAGCGCGCATCGGCGGCGCCCTCCTCCTCCCGGGTCGCCTGGCTGCCCGGCGAATAGCAGGCCTGCAGCGCCTCGAAAGCCTCGCCCAGGCGCTCATGGTCAACCGCCGTCGCCCGCAACGCCGCGTAGTAGGCGCAGGAACCTTCCAGCGTATGGCGGAACTCCAGCAGATCGCGCTGCGCGTCGGGGTTGCCCTCCAGCAGCTTCAGCAGCGGATCGCTGAAGGTCGACCCCAGCTCCGCCGACACGTAGTTGCCACCGCCCTGCCGGCTCACCAGCAGCCCCTTGGCCACCAGCTTCTGGATCGCCTCCCGCAGGGACGGGCGCGACACCCCGAACTGCTCGGCCAGCACACGCTCCGCCGGCAGCCGCTCGCCTGCTTTCAGGGTCCCCTCGAGGATCATCGCCTCGAGGTGATCGACGATGTCATCCGACAGACGGCGCTGACGCACCTGACCGAATCCCATACCCCTCCCGAACCACCGTTCCGTTCCCGTTCCAGCCGCCTGCCATGGCAGCCCAGCTCATTCAGCGCGGCAGCCTAACCAGCGCCATCGCCATCCACAAGGCGCAGATGAGCCCCATGCGCTCGACCAAAGTTGTAGGACACGAAATTGACAGGTCAATAGGAGGGCTTTTACCCTGAGCCGTCGACTTTGTAAATTGGTAATACCAATTCGACGAAAACGCCGAACGGAGAGCAATTGCCTGCTGCTGCGCCACGAGCGCAACGACTCCGGAAGGCCAACAGGCACTCCAAAAACAATCAGGGAGCCACCCGAATGCAAGCTTGGCAACAGATCTACACCCCGCTCGGCAGCCTCGGCCTGTCCGCGCTGGTCGCCTTGATCCCCATCGTGTTCTTCTTCCTCGCCCTCGCCGTGTTCCGCATGAAGGGCTACATCGCAGGCACCATCACCCTGGCCCTGTCCCTCGCGGTCGCGATCTTCGCCTTCAAGATGCCGGTCGACATGGCCTTCGCCGCCGCCGGCTACGGCTTCGCCTACGGCCTCTGGCCCATCGCCTGGATCATCGTCGCCGCAGTGTTCCTCTACAAACTCACCGTCAAGAGCGGCCAGTTCGAAGTGATTCGCAGCTCCGTGCTGTCCATCACCGACGACCAGCGCCTGCAGGTGCTGCTGATCGGCTTCTCCTTCGGCGCCTTCCTCGAAGGAGCCGCCGGCTTCGGCGCCCCCGTGGCCATCACCGCCGCGCTGCTAGTGGGCCTGGGCTTCAACCCGCTCTACGCCGCCGGCCTGTGCCTGATCGCCAACACCGCACCGGTGGCCTTCGGCGCCCTCGGCATCCCGATCATCGTCGCGGGCCAGGTCACCGGCATCGACGCCTTCAAGATCGGCGCCATGACCGGCCGCCAACTGCCCTTCCTGTCGATCATCGTGCCGTTCTGGCTGGTGGCCATGATGGATGGCTGGCGCGGCATCAAGGAAACCTGGCCGGCCGCCCTCGTCGCCGGTGCCAGCTTCGCCATCACCCAGTACTTCACCTCCAACTTCATCGGCCCGGAACTGCCCGACATCACCTCTGCCCTGGTGAGCCTGGTATCCCTGACCCTGTTCCTCAAGGTGTGGCAACCCAAGCGCGCCGAAGACCGTGAAGTGGTCGGCGTCTCCGGCGGTGCAGCCGTCATGGGCGGCTTCGGCGGCCCGCGCAGCACCACCCCGTCGCCCTACAGCTTCGGCGAGATCCTCAAGGCCTGGTCGCCCTTCCTGATCCTCACCGTGCTGGTGACCATCTGGACCCTGAAGCCGTTCAAGGCCCTGTTCGCCCCGGGTGGCGCGCTGGAGCACTTCGTCTTCATGTTCGCCATCCCGCACCTGGACCAGTTGGTGATGAAAGGCGCCCCCATCGTCGCCACCGCCACCGCGATTCCGGCCGTCTACAAGTTCGACCCGATCTCCGCCACCGGCACCGCGATCTTCCTCTCCGCCGTGGTCTCCATGCTGGTCCTGAAGATCAACTTTAAAAATGGTCTGACCAGTCTTGGTGAAACCTTCGTCGAGCTGAAACTGCCGATCCTCTCCATCGGCATGGTGCTGGCCTTCGCCTTCGTCACCAACTTCTCCGGCATGTCCACTACCCTGGCGCTGGTGCTGGCCGGCACTGGCGCGGCCTTCCCGTTCTTCTCGCCGTTCCTCGGCTGGCTGGGCGTGTTCCTGACCGGTTCCGACACCTCCTCCAACGCCCTGTTCGGCTCGCTGCAGGCCACCACCGCCCACCAGATCGGCGTCAACGACACCCTCCTGGTCGCCGCCAACACCAGCGGTGGCGTCACCGGCAAGATGATCTCCCCGCAGTCCATCGCCGTGGCCTGCGCCGCCACCGGCATGGTCGGCAAGGAATCGGACCTGTTCCGCTTCACCCTGAAGCACAGCCTGCTGTTCGCCGCCATGGTCGGTCTGATCACCCTGGCGCAGGCCTATGTGTTCACCGGCATGCTGGTTCACTGACCAGGGCCGGCTGCGCGTCGGTGATGCAGCAAGGGAATGGCCTCGGGGAGGCTCGCCTACATAGGTAGGCTCGGCTCCCCCGGCCATTTCCGCCCTGTATCGCTCCAGCGCGCCCGATCCACGTTTTCTGCCAAAACGGAAGAGCCCATGATCATCTCCGCCTCCACCGACTACCGCGCCGCCGCCCAACGCAAGCTGCCGCCCTTCCTGTTCCACTACATCGACGGCGGCGCCTACGCCGAGCACACCCTACGCCGAAACGTGCAGGACCTGGCCGACATCGCCCTGCGCCAGCGCGTGCTGCGGAACATGTCCGAGCTGAGCCTCGAAACCCAACTGTTCGGCGAAACCCTCGCCATGCCCGTCGCCCTCGCCCCCGTCGGCCTCACCGGCATGTACGCCCGGCGCGGCGAAGTGCAGGCCGCCAAGGCCGCAGCGGCCAAGGGCATCCCCTTCACCCTCTCCACCGTCTCGGTGTGCCCGATCGAAGAAGTCGCCCCGGCCATCGACCGGCCCATGTGGTTCCAGCTCTACGTGCTCAAGGACCGCGGCTTCATGCGCAACGCCCTGGAGCGCGCCAAGGCCGCCGGCGTCACCACCCTCGTCTTCACCGTCGACATGCCCGTGCCCGGCGCCCGCTACCGCGACGCCCACTCCGGCATGAGCGGCCCCAACGCCCCGCTGCGCCGCGTGCTGCAAGCCATGACCCACCCCGCCTGGGCCTGGGACGTCGGCCTGCTGGGCAAGCCCCACGACCTCGGCAACATCTCCACCTACCGCGGCAACCCCACCGGCCTAGCCGACTACATCGGCTGGCTCGGCGCCAACTTCGACCCCTCCATTTCCTGGAAGGACCTCGAATGGATCCGCGACTTCTGGCAAGGCCCCATGGTCATCAAGGGCATCCTCGACCCCGAGGACGCCCGTGACGCCGTCACCTTCGGCGCCGACGGCATCATCGTCTCCAACCACGGCGGCCGGCAGCTCGACGGCGTGCTCTCCAGCGCCCGCGCCCTGCCCGCCATCGCCGACGCCGTCAAGGGCGAGCTGAAGATCCTCGCCGACTCCGGCATCCGCACCGGCCTCGACGTCGTGCGCATGCTCGCCCTCGGCGCCGACACCGTCATGCTCGGCCGCGCCTTCGTCTACGCCCTGGCCGCCGCCGGCGGCGCCGGCGTGAGCAACCTGCTGGACCTGATCGAAAAGGAAATGCGCGTGGCCATGGTGCTCACCGGTGCCAAGTCCATCGCCGAGATCAACGCCGACTCACTGGTGCGCGACCTGCCCCGCTGAACGGCGTCCATCCAAGACGAGGCCGCCCAAGCGGCCCGCACCCCACCGTTGATGACAGGACCTGACCGATGAGCCTGCCCGCCGCCTTCCTGCACACCGTCGAGCGCCTGATCCCCCGCGACCGGCGCTTCGACGATGCGCTCTCCACCCTCGCCTTCGGCACCGACGCCAGCTTCTACCGCCTCATCCCCAAGCTGGTGGTGCGGGTCGAGAGCGAAGCCGAAGTCATCACCCTGCTCAAGGCCGCCCACGCCGAACAGGTGCCCGTCACCTTCCGCGCCGCCGGCACCAGCCTCTCCGGCCAGGCCATCAGCGACTCGGTACTGATCGTCCTCGGTGACAACTGGAACGGCCGCGACATCCGCCAGGGCGGCGCACAGATCCGCCTGCAGCCCGGCGTCATCGGCGCCCAGGCCAATGCCTGGCTCGCCCCCTACGGCCGCAAGATCGGCCCCGACCCGGCCTCCATCAACGCCTGCAAGATCGGCGGCATCGTCGCCAACAACGCCAGCGGCATGTGCTGCGGCACCGCCCAGAACAGCTACCACACCCTCGCCGGCCTGCGCCTGGTGCTGGCCGACGGCACCCTGCTGGACAGCGAAGACCCGGCCAGCGTCGCCGCCTTCCAGGCCAGCCACGGCGAGCTGCTGGAGCGCCTGGCCGAACTCGGCCGGCAGACCCGCGCCAACACCGAACTGGCCGCGAAGATCCGCCACAAGTACCGCCTGAAGAACACCACCGGCCTGTCCCTCAACGCCCTGGTGGACTACGACCAGCCGCTGGACATCCTCACCCACCTGCTGGTGGGCTCCGAAGGCACTCTCGGCTTCATCAGCGCCGTCACCTACGACACCGTGCCCGAGCACCCGCACAAGGCCTCCGCGCTGATCGTCTTCCCCGACGTGGAAACCTGCTGCCGCGCCGTCCCCGTGCTCAAGCAGCAACCGGTCTCCGCCGTCGAACTGCTGGACCGCCGCAGCCTGCGCTCCGTGCAGGACAAGCCCGGCATGCCCACCTGGGTCAAGGGCCTCTCCGCCAGCGCCTGCGCCCTGCTCATCGAATCCCGCGCCGCCAGCGCCAGCCTGCTGCACGAACAGCTCGCCCGCATCACCGCCTCCATCGCCGACTTCCCGGTGGAGCAGAAGGTCGACTTCAGCGAAGACCCGGTCGTCTACAACCAGCTGTGGAAGATCCGCAAAGACACCTTCCCCGCCGTCGGCGCCGTGCGCCAGACCGGCACCACGGTGATCATCGAAGACGTCACCTTCCCCGTCGAACAGCTCGCCGCCGGCGTCAACCGCCTCATCGAACTGTTCGACAAGCACCGCTACGACGAAGCGATCCTCTTCGGCCACGCCCTGGAAGGGAACCTGCACTTCGTCTTCACCCAGGGCTTCGACAGCCCCGAACAGGTCGCCCGCTACGACGCCTTCATGCAGGACGTCGCCCAACTGGTCGCCGTCGAATTCGGCGGCGCCCTAAAGGCCGAACACGGCACCGGCCGCAACATGGCGCCCTTCGTCGAACTGGAATGGGGACACGACGCCTACCAGCTGATGTGGCAGCTCAAGCGCCTGCTCGACCCCACCGGCATCCTCAACCCCGGCGTCATCCTCAGCGACGACCGCGAACTGCACCTGAAGAACCTCAAACCGCTGCCCGCCGCCGACGAGATCGTCGACAAGTGCATCGAATGCGGCTTCTGCGAGCCGGTCTGCCCCTCCAAGGGCCTGACCCTCAGCCCACGCCAGCGCATCGTGATCTGGCGTGACATCCAGGCCCGCAAGCGCGCCGGCATCGACACCCGCGAGCTGGAAGAGGCCTTCGCCTACCAGGGCATCGACACCTGCGCCGCCACCGGCCTCTGCGCCCAGCGCTGCCCCGTCGGCATCAACACCGGCGACCTGGTGCGCAAGCTGCGTGGCGAACACGCCCACCGCCCCGGCACCGCCACCTGGCTCGCGCGCAACTTCGCCACCACCCTCAAGGGCGCGCGCCTGCTGCTGGCCACCGCCAACCTCACCCGAGCCGTGCTCGGCGCCCCGCGCCTGGCGCGCCTCAGCGGTGCCCTGCACCGCGCCAGTGGCGAACGCCTGCCCCAGTGGACCCCGGCCATGCCGCAACCGGTGCGCTTCGCCCCACCGGCCGCCAGCCCCGTGGGCGAGCGCCCACGCGTGGTCTACCTCACCGCCTGCGTCTCCCGCGCCATGGGCCCGGCCGCCGGTGCCGACGAACAGATGCCGCTGATGGACAAGACCCGCCAGCTGCTGGAGAAGGCCGGCTACCAGGTGGTCTTCCCCGACAACGCCGACAACCTCTGCTGCGGCCAACCCTTCGCCTCCAAGGGCTACGCCCGCCAGGCCGACGACAAGCGCGACGAACTGCTGGCCGAACTGCTGCGCGCCAGCCGCGGCGGCCTCGACCCGATCTACTGCGACACCAGCCCCTGCACCCTGCGCCTGGTGCAGGACCTGGACGACCCCCGGCTGAAGATCCACGACCCGGTTAAGTTCATCCGCACCCACCTGCTCGACCGCCTGGAGTTCACCCCCCAGGAGCAGCCGGTGGCCGTCCACGTCACCTGCAGCACCCAGCACCTGGGCGAATCCCAGGCGCTGATCGACCTGGTCAGCCGCTGCACCCGTCAGGTGGTCGTCCCCGAAGGCATCCACTGCTGCGGCTTCGCCGGCGACAAGGGCTTCACCACCCCGGAGCTCAACGGCCACGCCCTGCGCAGCCTGAAGGACGCCGTGCAGATCTGCGAGGAAGGCGTCTCCACCAGCCGCACCTGCGAGATCGGCCTCAGCCACCACAGCGGCATCGACTACCACGGCCTGGTCTACCTGGTGGACCGGGTCACCCGCCCCCGCGCGGACTGAACCTCAAGAGCCGTGCCCGGCACGGATTGCGCCCCGCCTCGAGCGGGGCTTTTTTATGGTTCTTCACAGCCCTGCAACTGCGATTCCCGACAGCAACGTGTGTGCGCACGCTGCAGTGTTGCCAAGCGTGGGACGGTGGGGCGGCGACAGGTCCCCCAGCAGAAAACCTGAACCGCCCTCCCCGCCACCCTGTCCACCTTCATGAGCCCGCTTCGCGCCGGCTCGCCCATCTCGGACATCCGTGCTCCACCCGGCCTTCCCGCGAGGCCCACTCCGAGTGCCACAGAACGAAGAGAGGACCACCCCCATGAAACGCACTGCCCTGCTGCTCGGCGCCACCCTGCTGGCGTCCCCCCTGGCCTTCGCCGACGACCTCTGCACCCTCAACCTGCAGAAGATCAGCGACCAGCTCGCCACCGCCACCACCCTCGGCGATCCGCTCAAGCAGGAAGTCCAGGACCTGCGCGCCAAGGCCGAACAGGCCAAGACCCACGGCGACACCGAAGGCTGCATCAGCGCCTCGAACATGGCCCTGCAACGCCTGCAGCGTCCCAACACCGACGGCGGCAGCGCCGGCGCGTCGCAGTAGCGGCAGGTAGAAAGATCGCGACAAGGCGGCCCGGCAATAAGCCGGGCCGCAGAGACGGTAAGGCCCCGCCCGCGCGGGGCTTACTCGTTGGTGCGGGCGGCGCGTTCCAGCAGGGACACGGCGAGCTGCCGCAGCTGCTGCAGGTCCACCGGTTTGGTCATGCAGGCATCGGCGCCCCGGCGGCGTGCCTCGGCCAGCAGGGCGTCGTCGGCCGCAGCGCTGACCACCATCACCGGCATGCCCTGCAGGTGGGCGGAGCGGCGCACCTGGTCGAGCACCTGCAAGCCGTCGCCGTCGGGCAGGTCCAGGTCCAGCACCAGCAGCGCCGGGGTCATCTGGTCGAGGGTGGCGAGGGCGCGCCCAATGGAGCCGACCCCGCGCACGTCGGCCACTTCTCGCAGCCCTTCCTTGAGCACCTTGAGGCAGGCCGGGTGGTCCTCGACGCAGAGCACTTCCGGCAGGGTGATCGCACCGATGTGCTCGTTGAGCGAGCCCTGGGGCTGGGGCGCGGCGGCGCTGGGCAGGTCGATCCAGAAGCGGCTGCCGACGCCGGGGGTGCTGCTGAAGCCGATCTGCCCGCCCATCAGCTCCGCCAATTCGCGGCACAGCACCAGGCCGATGCCGGTCCCGGGGATGGTTGAGTTCTCCCGGCCCAGGCGCTGGAACGGCTGGAACAGCATGGCCTGCTGCTCTTCGCTGAGGCCCGAGCCGGTGTCGGCCACCCACAGGCGCACGCCGGTGGCGCGCACTTCGTAGCCAAGGCTGACCATGCCCTGGGGGCTGTTGTACTTGACCGCGTTGGACAGCAAGTTGAGCAGCACCTGCCGTAGGCGCCGGGCATCGGCCATGACGAACAGCGCCGATTCGGGCGAGGCCATCATCTGCAGTTGCAGCTGGCGTGACTGCAGCTCGGGCTGGATCAGCTCGGCGCAACTGGTCAGCAGCGGGCCGATGTCCACCGGCTTGAGCTGCAGCTGCTGACGGCGGCTCTCGATGCTGGAGAGGTCGAGGATGTCGTCCACCAGCGAGGTGAGGTGCCGGCTGGCGTTGACGATCTCCTGGGCGTACTCGCCCTCCTCCCGGCGCTCCTCGCGGCCTTCGGCATCCAGGGTGATGAGCTGGGCGAAGCCGTGGATGGCGTTGAGCGGAGTGCGCAGCTCGTGGCTCATGCTGGATAGGAAGCGGCTCTTGGCCTGGCTGGCGGCCTGGGCCTCGCGGGTGGCGCGGCGCAGCTCCTCTTCCACCTCCTTGAGGCGGGTGATGTCCACGTGGGTGCCGGCCACCAGCTTGGCGTGGCCATCGGCATCCCGCTCCAGCACCTTGCCGCGGCTGAGCAGCCAGGCGTATTGCCCATTGGCGTCGGCGAAGCGGTACTCGGCGTCGAAGTTCTCCTGCTCGCCGGCGGAGAACTGGGTGCGCAGCTGGCGCAGCCGCTCGATGTCGTCGGGGTGCACGCGCTTGTTGAAGTCGGCCAGGCTGAGGTGGTCGCTGGGCAGCCCGAAGCGCCGGGCGAAGCGCCCGCTGATGCGGATGGTGTGGGCCTGCGGGTCGGTCTCCCAGATGCTCTCGGTGGTGCTCTCCAGCACCAGCTCCAGGTTGCGCTGGGCCTGGAAGCGCTCCTGCTCGCTGGCCTGCAACTGGGCGCCGGTGTGCTGCACCGCCTCGGCCATGTCGGCCAGCTCCTGGATGCCGCTCTGCGGCGCGGCGGGGTGGTAATCGCCCCGGCCCAGGCTGCTCATCATCCCGACGATGCCGGACATGGGCACCGACAGCTCGTTGGACAGGCGCCGCGAGCGCGACCACATCCAGGCGAAGAACAGCGCGTAGAAGAAGGCCAAGCCGGCGATCAGCAGGTAGCCGATCTGCTGGTAGCGCTCGGCCAGGCGGTTGGTCTCGCTGAAGATGTTGGCCTCGTCCACCACCATCATCAGGCGCCAGCCGGTCTGCGGGATCTCGGCCCAGGCGACCATCTGCTTGCGCCCGCCCAGCACCACTTCCTGCACGTTGCCCTTGTCACCGCTCATGGCCGCCAGCAGCGGGCGCATCTCGGGGAAGCGGTCGAGCTTGAAGTCCTCGGGCTTGAGCATCTCGCGGCGCACCGCCTCCTCGTAGGAGTAGCTGGTGAGCTCGCGCAGGCTGAAGTCGCGCTCGCCGGCCTCGGGCAGCGCCATGATGCTGTTGTCGCGGCTCACCAGCATGGCGTAGCCCTGCCACGGCACCTTGAGGCCGCCGATCTCCTTGAGCATCTTGTCGACGGTGATGTCGAGGCCCACCACGCCATCGAGGAAGTCGCCGGTGTACACCGGGGCGATGGCGGACATCATCCAGCCCTGCCCGGCCGGGTCCAGGTAGACGTCGGTCCAGACCACGCGGCGCTGCGGGTTATGGGTGGCGTCGGCGAGGTAATAGAAGTTGTAGTCGGGTATCACCATGTCATGGGGATACTGCTCGGGGGTCATGAAGAAGGGGTAGATACGGTTGTAGCTGTCCCAGGTGTTGAAGTAGACCGCCGCCATCAGCGGGTCGGATTCGCGGATGGACTTCATCAGCGGGTCCAGCTGCGACAGGCGCATCACCTTCTCGCGGTCCTGCTGCGCCGGCGGGGTGCTGTTGGCATAGAAGGAGGCGGCACGGCCGTCGTCGCTGCGGGTGTAGAACACCCCGTCCGGGGTCTGCGCGTGGCGCTGGCGCTCCAGGGCGTCGGGGCGGAAGTCCTCGTGGTGCAGCGCGCGATGGGTCGCGTCGCGGTACATCCGCGTCAGCACCTCGATGCTTTGCAGGCGCCCGTCGATGATCTTGCCCTCGCGCACCACCGCGCTGCTCAGGTCCTCCAGCGCGCTGCGCTGCAGGTAGTCCACCTGCGCATCGCGGATGGCGCCGTTGGTCAGCAGGTAGACGGCGATCAGCACCGACTCCACGAGGATCAGCGGAATCAGCGCGCTCTGCACGAACGCCCGCCAGATCCACTGGCGAAGGGGATGACGTGAACGCAGCATGGGACGCTCTCTGTAAGGGACACCCTGACGATAGCTGGCAATCATATGTCATGCGGCCAGCCCACCCCCAATTATCGCGGGGCTGTCGACGTTGCCCGGGTTTTGGCGTACGATGCGCCCCTGCTCTAGAGCGAGCATCGGGGCCGATTAGGATTCGACGCCGGTAACAAAACTCTAGGGGCATGCCGAGCTGGCAGCAGACCTCGTAAATCAGTTGCTGCACTTTAATAGTTGCCAACGACGACAACTACGCTCTGGCTGCTTAATGCGCCAGCAGTCGCTAGGGGATGCCTGTAAACCCGAAACGACTGTCAGATAGAACAGGATCGCCGCCAAGTTCGCTGTAGACGTAACGGCTAAAACTTATACAGCTCGCTCAAAGCACCCTGCCTGTCGGGCGGCAATGAGCTAACTCAGTAGACCAGGCTAAGCATGTAGTCCCGAAAGCGGAGAACTGGCGGACGGGGGTTCAAATCCCCCCGGCTCCACCAAATAAACCCCTGATTTTCCTAGAGAAATTCAGGGGTTTTTCTTTGGGTGTCGAAAAAGTGTCGACCCACCGATCCGACGCACTGATTCGTGGGCATGGACCTTTCCAGCAAGGCCAACTGCATTGCATCACGCCCATTGGTCCTGACTCCTCACACTCGCTTTATCCGCAGCGCGGCACCAGCGGAACGCGATCTTCGCGTACCGGCAAGGGCCTACAAACCGCATCAAGCCTCAGCATCGCCGCACTCTTGACCGTCCTGAGGCTATTCATTTGAGTGTCACGAAATCAGCAGAGCCTCTTACCGAAACCCAGGGCAACGAAAGGAAAACTAACCACCCTTTGGTTTCCGTAAGTCGCCACCAAACTTAGAGTCCCCGATAACGAAAGATCCAAGGAGCGGCCAGATGGTGTCATTGAACAGCCAGCGCGTAATGACGTTGGCCATGGAGAACCCCATCAACCAAATGCTTCTTGAGCGGCTGGCAACGCTGGACCTACCAAACTGCATGTTGACGGCTGGATGCCTTTTTCAAGCGGTCTGGAATAAACAATGCGGCCAACCAGCAGGGTGGGGAGTGAAGGATTACGACGTCATTTATTACGACGATGACCTGTCTTGGGAGGCCGAAGACCGAGTCATCCAACATGTTCGCCGAGCTTGCTCCTCGCTGAAGGCCAACATAGAGGTTCGCAATCAGGCCCGAGTTCACCTTTGGTACGAAAGCAGGTTCGGCGTCATCTACCCACCTCTGCAGACGGTGACAGATGGCATCGATAGGTACCTCATAAAAGCAACGTGCATCGGGATAAACATCAGCACGGGGGACCTGTACTGCACCCATGGGCTGGATGACCTGGATCGCGGAATATTGCGAATCAACCCCTTGAACCCCCAACCCGACCTCTTTCTGCAAAAAGCGAACAGCTACCAAGAGCGTTGGCCCTACTTGGTGATAGAGCCTTAGCAACGTCAGCCAATCTGCGCAGAGCGCATTAAAGTGCCGCTACTGCGCTTGCACTGATCCGGCTTTTTCTTTGGGCCCTCGACTGGCTTTTGCCATACTGCCGCTCCCAATTCCCAGGATGGAGAAGCCCCATGACACTGACGTTGGATGCCGCCAAGGCCATACGGGACGGCGGGATCGATGCGCTGGCGGCGCTGAACGACCTGCTCCAGGAGGCACTCCCGCACCTGACGGAGGCGCAGCAGGACGACCTGACCCGGATCACCGGCAAAGCCATGGGCATGATCGTCATGGACCTCATCAACCCGGCGGTGAAGGCCTATCCCGAGCTGGAGCCGGAGCAGAAGACCTGGAAGGCCGTAGCCCGGGAGACGGCCTCGAGGCGCGCAGCCCAGGCGCAAGCCTGACCACAGCCTCCCCTGCCCGCCCACAAAAAAAGACGTCCGAGGACGTCTTTTTTCATGCCCGCACCCGCCAGCACGGACGGGGCGCGGAGCCCCGCCCGCCGGCACTCAGTGCAGGGCCGCCTCGCCACGGGAAGTGACCATGCGGGTGAACAGGCGGTTGGCGTTGCCCAGGGACATCAGGTGGGCATAGATCCAGCCGAGGAAGCCGGTCTTGTGCAGCTCCAGCACCTGGGCATCGTCCAGGGCAAGGAACTTCGCCTCGTCCACCGCCAGGAAGTCCGACAGCACGAAGGTCTCCCCACTGGAGTGGGTCAGTTGCAGGGTGCGCTTGGCCAGCAGGCCCAGTTCCTCGAGCTTGAGGACGAACAGCCGGGTGCGCTCCATCTCGGCGGAGAAGTTCTGCAGGAAGTCGATCATCTCGTCGAGGAACGCGCTGTTGCCGCCCTCCTCCACGAACAGCTCACGGCCCTCGCCCTCGTTCCAGCCTTCGTAGGCCGCGTCGAAGCACACGGTGAAATTGTGGGCATCGTCCTGGGCCAGCACGAACGGGTAGCGCCGCACGAAGGCCGGGATGTAGGTGTCCGCCTGCCAGCGCTGCTGCGCGTCGAGGTAGCTGTTGGTGCCTTCCTTCAGGCCGAGCAGGGCGATGGGCACCAGGCGCTCGCCTTCGCCGATGAACAGGATCGGGTAGTGCGGCGCCGCCTGGAAGAATTCCAGGCCGGCCAGGGGGACCAGGTGGGTGGAACCGGCAAAACCGCAATCCTCGACGGCACGCAGCTTGAGCGCCTTGTGCTCCTCGCGGTTGAGGGCCTGGATGTCCTTGTAGAGCAGCAGGGTGGTCATGGGTATCTCCGTTGCATCACTCAATGCAGTGCCAACCGGGCCAGCGGCTGCCCGCAGCCAGATCCGGCACCACGTCCTTGAAGGGTGGCGACCACAGGGCCGGCACTGAAAGGCCGGCCCCGGTTGAAGCGGATAGCGACGCGTTGCAGGCCAACACCAGCAAGACCGAGCGCCACGGCCCGGCCGTGTTCGAACAACGCGAACGGTTCGCCGACGCCCACCCTAGCGCCGAAGCATTGCAAGATTGCACGCCGAAACCCGAAGCGAAATACCCGCTCGAAAACTCTGCCTCAGCAAACGGCCTTTCCCGTGTCTCCGCCAACAAGCTGCGGGAAACAAGGCCGCCTATACCCGCCAGGTAGGCTTCACACCGATTCAGCAGGAACAGATGGTGTTGAGCTATGTGCAACAACATGGGCAGATCAAGCGGGCGGAGGTAATGGAGCTTTGTCGACTTTCCGAGGATCAGGCGTGGCAGTTACTGAAGCGCCTGATGGTGGGGGAAAAGCTGGTCAAGCATGGCGAGCGGCGGTGGAGTTTCTATACCTTGCCCGGCGCAGATTGATACACGGCGATATACGTCTTTCTATGCGCGTCTATGCGGTTCTATACGCTTGCGTATACGCATAGACGCGCTCACCCGCCCAACAGGTATCCATGGCCCACCACCTCTTCGAATTCGCCAACCGCACCCTTCGCCTGCATGACGTGGACGTCGTGTTGGTCCGTCACCTGCTCGAACAGGGAGCGGCGGCGATTGGGCAGCACACATTGGCCGAGAGCCTTCGCCAGTGGGAATGGCTCGGGCCGGGTGTGTGGGTAGGTATCGATGAGTCGGTGCTCGCGCTGCACCCGGCGGTGTTCCCGGCTGCTGCCCAGGTCCTGGCGGGATTCGGGCCGGTCATTCCGCTGGCATACGTGCGGGAGGCCATGCCCGAGTTGGGCTCGACGTCCGATCTTGCAACCCCTCCGATCCTCAGTGCGCTGCGGACGCTCGAAGGGCTATTCCAGTAGCCCGCCCCCTACCTCAACTCCACCACCCTCGCCTCGCTATCCGGGTAGTAGATCGTCAGGGCATTGTCGTCGGCGACGGCGACGGCAGGCCCTACTTCAACAACCGCAGGCCACTCACCTCTACAGCTTCCGCATTTCGCCTAGCTCGGGCGCGTCCTCTACTACGAGAATCCGGCCGTTGAACATCGACACAATGCTACCTGGGTGGGGACGCCGTTATACCGGCGGGGATGGTGGCGTTTCAATGAGACGAGTGCGACAGGGGGGTAGTCTAGGGCGGTACAGAATCCTATCTCTTGCGCCATCCCTCACAGCACACGTAAGCATATGATTTTTCTATATAAAACTGATTAAAACTAGAGAAGTACAAGCTGGAGCGACTCAATCAGATGCGGCAAAGCTGCTTCTGACGGCCATTTTTTGCATTTGAAGTATGACGTATAGTAGCCATTCAATATCACAGAGAACGTGCTAATGACTTTCAACAGCGCAAAAAAACAAGCACTTATTAAGCTATCTATTGGCGTAGCGATAATACTGCCGGCACTTATATCTAGTGTTGTATCTTTACTTAAAATGCTCTACTTCAGGATGGACGACAGTACACCGCTGGCAGCCATTACGGTTCAACCTATTAAGAACCTAGTCAGCCTTATTTATCAGCACACGAGCCTACTTCTACCCTTTTGGAATCACAGCCCCACACCTGACTTCATGCAGCTGTGGACCCGAGAGAATATTTGGTTCCTTTCGATCTATATTTCAATCTTCGTAGGAGCTGCTTTCATTACCTCAGCAAAGCAGGTCTTCAAAAAACTAAAAAAAATAAGAGATCAGATCGAAGAGCAAATCATGACTGACTCAATTAAAGGAAATATGAAGCGCAGCCGCAAAGAAATTGAGGACTCAATAGCCCTCCCAAGCAGCAGCATATTTTCGCAAGCACATCAACTTTATATTGCACCGATAGTTACCGCAATTATCGGAGGCCTGGTTTTAAAATTATTTTTCGGCATATAGACAAAAACCCAAAAAAACACAAACCACAATACAACCCATGGCAAATTAATCTAAATCGCATAATTTGCAGCAGCGCAAAATAAACCAAGCAAAATAAAACGGACTTATTATGCAGAAAAACTCACTCAAAGTAGCACTTGTAAACCCTGATCAGAAAGTCTGGTTTATTCGATCAAGTGCAGGAGACCATGCGCGACACTTCCGCTCCGCCAACATAATTGCCATAGGCCACCTTGAGGATATTTTTGGTGGAGTTATAGGAAGCGAAATACCTACCGAGGAAGAAATTAGAAAAGCCCTCCTTACCAATGAGAACTACTCACACTTCAAGAAAAATAAAGAAGGACGAGAGACAAAGTACTTAAACCGAAAAGGAAGCCAGCTCCTAACCCAAACCAAACGCTTTGTGAATGAAATAAAACAAGGTGACCTAGTAGTAACAAAAAATGAAATAAATGGTTACAGCATCGGTATATGCACCGAAAGCACGGCATATATAGAGCATACCCCTATAGAACTGGCGATACCCGACGAAGCCAAACGCACAGTCAGAGACAACATTGTCCTTAAACATAAACTAAGAAAAAAAGTAACCTGGGGACCATCTATCAGCCCCACAGAACTCCCGGGCGCCATAAAAAAAGCCACAAGGGGAAGGCACACCATAACTGACCTATCCCCCCATAAAGAAAAAGTATTCCACCTTATATATCCGTTCTTTACCGACGGTGAATCGCTCTACTTTTCCAGCAAAATAAGGCGCCAAGGCAGTATTGGAGCACTGGCCATCGGCAACCTTTTTCAGAACGTTTCTCTATCTGAAGGTCTAATTCGCCAGCTGCTAGGTAACTCGCCGATTAGCGAAACACAACTCCTAGAGCTAGCAAGAAATGTTGCCTTCGACCACGAGTCAGCAGTTACTTGCCAAGCTGCATTTATGTCTCCTGGAGATTTCTGGTGCAAGATCCCTCTAATTGATAGCACAGACTTCACGGGCCAACTGTATGCTGGAATATTTGCAGTACTTATATTGACCGGACAAGCAGAAGCCGTTCAATTCGACCCAATGATCCTGGACCCCTCTGAAATATCAGTGACTTTAAAACGGGAGGAAGCAGACGCCAGCATATTCAGCGACAAGTTGAAAGAGCCAGAGGCTTCTCCGCTCCTCAAAGAAATCACAAAAAAAGCGCAAATCAGCAAAAATAAAATAGAAGAAATTGGAAAAGACCTTCGCACCAAAGAAATAAATGAAAATCTAGAACTCGGGATAACAGAGGTAAACACGAACAGACTCGAAAATTTTAAATTTGGCATAAACGTAATTGAGTTCAGAAACAAAAATGAAAGTAATTGAACCAATAAGCAGCTCAGTTTTCATTACTGCATGTGCATATGCCGCCGGAATTAGCCACAACAATGCTTTCATGAGGAAGTTCGGCATAGATCCTGAGTTTAGCCAACCAAGTGTTGAAAAAGCACTTTATGACGGAGGAATAGTAACTTTTGAAACTTTCTATGATCACATTCTAGCTGTGGCCAATTTTGCAAAATCCGGCATCACAATAACCATTTTGGCTCTACTAGCTCTGGGGGCAGCAATCCTAGCAGCTGCCTTTAGAAACAAACTCCCTCAAGCTAAAAAGCTAATTAGCCTCACAATAAATCACATACCAACAGGACTAATTGGCATAGCGTATTTTATGTTCCTCACTTTTTCCGCCTTCAACAAAGGAGCAGAAAAAGGTGAGGCATTAGCTATAAAATTCATCAAGACATGCAACTGGGTAGAAATGGTTAAAGACAAAGAGAAACATAGGGCATGCGCTTTTAAAAAAGACAATGATGCCATTTGGTATTTTGATATAGAGACGGCAGATTCGAAAGCCGAAGCAAAACAGCTTTCTGAATTAGACAGTATTACCTATCTAAAGCGGCAAAGGCTCATTGAGTAGTAGCCCTACCTCAACTCCACCACCCTCGCCTCGCTATCCGGGTAGTAGATCGTCAGGGCGTTGTCGTCGGCGTCGGTGACCAGCCAGGGGTGGGTGAGGTAGGTGTCGAAGCGCTGGCGTTGGCCGGCGCGCAGTTCCTTGTAGAGGACGCGTTGGCCTTCGTAGTTGAGCCAGTAGAGCTTGCGGGTGGCGCGGCTGTGGTTGATGAACGTAATAACAGTCGTCTGCTCGCCGCTGATGGAGTAGGCGAGGTTCTTGGTTTCGGCTTCGTGCAGGGTGGCGGCCAGCAGGGGGTGGCTGGCCAGCATCAGCAGTGCGAGGCACCAGGCGCGTTTCATGGGGGCTGTCCTTGGGCGCGGGATGCGCCGGGTCGGGAGGGCAGGATATGCGCTCCCGCTTTCGCCCGGCGTGCAGGCCGCCACAAATGCGTGGGGCGCCCGGCGCTTCAGTCGCTCGGGTTCAGGGGCAGCAGGGTGCGGATGGTGTCCCAGAAGATTTCGTCCGGGAAGTCGCCGCCGTTGACGGCGTCCATGACGAGGAAGTGCCCTGTTTCGTAGACACCGGCCATAGGGGCCACCAAGCCAAGCACGTGATAGATGCGCCAGATGGATTCGGGCTGGTCGTCCCAGCGCAATTCCATGACCACGGTCTGGCCCAAGTAATCGAACGCGGCGGCGGCGTCGGGAACGCGGGGTGCCTGCATGTGGGATTCCTCCTTGCATACGTGCCCAGGCGGGCCGTCACCCAGACAGGCGCGGGCTTCCTTTCCCAGGGAATGGCTTTGCTGCACTATGCCGGGCGCTTGTCGACCTCACGCACCGACAACTTTGCACTATGTGCAAAGTATCACAGTCGGAATTTTGAACATAGTTCAAATTGATTGAAATTACGGATATGTATGTCGATTTCCGATAGAGCACTGCTATTGATTGGCATGTCCAGCCTGAAGGACCTGGCGAACGCAGGAGATACGAACTACCCCCGTTGGGTAAGCATCAAGCGCGGACGGGCGCGAGTGGGCGCCGATGAAGTCGAGATTCTGGGCACGGTGTATCCCCAGTACCGCTGGTGGCTCTCCACGGGCGAAGTTCTGCCGGACATTGGCCAGATCAGCCCACCTCTGGATACACCCCCCGCCGAAAACATGGAGTAAGCCCAAAATGCCCTCTATCGACGCTCGCATCCGAGCACTCATCGACATCGCCGGCCTGGATGAGCTGGTGAGAACGACAGACATCAGCGGCACCCGCTGGAGAACGGTTCGCTACGATAAGCGCACCCGCATCAGCACCCAGGAAATGACAGCCCTCGTGCAGCTCTACCCGCAGTACGCCCTGTGGCTCGCCAGTGGCGAGATCATCCCCGAGAAGGGCCAGACCAGCCCGGCCTACGACGCGCAACATCAACCCAACGTGCTCCATTGACCCGCTCCGCCGACCGGGCCCGTCTGCTCATCAAGCAGATCGGCCCCAAGAAACTCAGCGTATTGAGCGGCACCGAGCACAGCCGTTGGCTCAACGTCAGCAAAGGCGCGGTGCGCGTCAGCAGCGAAGAGATCGACGTGCTGGTGCAGCTCTACCCGCAGTACGCGCTGTGGCTCGCCAGCGGCGAGATCATCCCCGAGAAGGGCCAGACCAGCCCGGCCCACGACGCCCAGGCTGCCGACCCCGCCGAGTAATCCCCCCTCCTCCTCCTGCGCCGTTGCGCCATCCGACAGGCTGCGCACGGCGCTGGGTTACCATGCGCGCCTTTTCGTTCTGCTGGCGGCTGGCCCCTATGTCTTCCAACGCGCTCTACACCGACCTCTCCGCCTACTACGACCTGATGTGCGCGGACATCGACTACCAGGCCCAGAGCCATTGCGTGCGGCGCCTGCACCAGCTGTTCGGCACCTCCGGGCGGCGGCACCTGGACCTGGCCTGCGGGACGGGGCCCCATGTGCGGCACTTCCTCGACTTCGGCTATGCCAGCGCCGGCCTGGACATCAACCAGCCGATGCTGGACCTGGCCCGGCTGCGCTGCCCCGAGGCGCAGTTCAGCCGGCAGGACATGGCCAGCTTCACGGTGGACGCGCCCCAGGACCTGATCACCTGCTTTCTCTATTCCCTGCACTACAACCCCGGCCTGGCGCCGTTGCAGGCCTGCCTGGAGCGGGTGCACGGGGCACTGGCGGCGGGCGGGGTGTTCTGCTTCAACACGGTGGACAAGCGGCAGATCGACAACCAGTCCTTCGTGCGCCATTCGGTGGAGCACGAGGGCAGCGCCTTCACCTTCGGCTCCGGCTGGTTCTACCGGGGCGAGGGGGAGCAGCAGGCGCTGCGCCTGTGCATCGAGAAGACCACCGACGGCGTCACCCAGCGCTGGGAGGACGAGCACCCGATGGTCGCCACCGGCTTCGACGAGTTGCAGCAGCTGCTGGCGCCGCGCTTCGAGGTGCAGATGTTCGAGCACGACTACGAGCGCATCACCCCCTGGGACGGCCGCTCCGGCAATGCGCTGTTCGTCTGCGTGAAGCGCTGAGCGCGCCTCATCCCGCTGCGCTGACCACCCAGGCGACCCGGCGCAGGGCGCGCTCCAGGGTCGCCAGGTCCACCGAGCCGAGGGCCACGCGCAGGGCGTGGGGCACGTGGGGCGCGGTGCAGAAGGGTTCGGCGGTGGAGACGGCAATGCCCTCCTCCAGCAGGGCCTGGGTGATGCGGTCGGCCCGTGCCGCTTCCGGCAGCGGCAGCCAGCGGAAGTAGGAGGCGGGGTGGCCGAGGTGCTCGATGCCGGCCAGCGCCTGGGCCGCGAGGGCCTGGCGGGCGCGGGCGTCGTCGCGCTTCTGCGCCTCCAGGCGGGCCACGGTGCCGTCTTCCAGCCAGGCGCAGGCCAGGGCGGTGATCAGCCCCGGGGTGTTCCAGGTGGTGGCACGCAGGCTGCGCTCCAGGCTCGGCACCCAGCCTTCGGGGGCGGCGACGAAGCCGATGCGCAGCCCGGTGGCGAGGCTCTTGGACAGGCCCGAGACGTACAGGGTGCGCGCCGGGGCGAGCGCGGCCAGGGGCGGCGGCGGGTCCTCGGCCAGGTAGGCGTAGGCGGCGTCTTCGATCAGCAGCAGGTCATGGGCCTCGGCCAGGGCCACCAGGCGCTGCCGGGTGGCCAGCGGCAGCACCCAACCCAGGGGGTTGTGCAGGGTCGGCATGCTGTAGAGCGCACGCACCGGCCGGCGCCGGCACAGCTGCGCCAGGGCGTCCAGGTCCGGCCCGTCGGGCTTGGCGGGTACGGCCACCACCTCCAGGTGCAGGGCTTCGGCCAGCACCTTGAAGCCGGGGTAGGTCAGCGCATCCGCCGCCACCACGTCGCCGGGCCGCAGCCGGGCCATGAGGCTGATCGCCAGGCCGTGCTGGGCGCCGCTCACCAGCAGCACCTGGGCGGCCTCCACGCTCAGCCCGCGCTGCCGCAGGTGCCGCGCCACCACCGCGCGCTCATGGGGGCGACCGGCGTGGGGCTGGTAGCGCAACAGCGCCTCCAGGTCGCCGGAGAGCGCCAGCTGCCGCAGGGCGGTGCGCAGCAGTTCGGCCTGGCCGGGGAGCGTGGGGTAGTTGAAGTTGAGGTCGGCCACGCCGGCCGAGACGCCGGGCTGGTCCACCCCGTGCCCCGGCGGCAGGGCCAGTTCGCGGACGAAGGTGCCGCGCCCGGTCTCGCCGCTCACCAGGCCCATCTGTTCCAGCTCGGCGTAGATGCGCGTGGCGGTGGCCAGGGCGACGCCTTCGCGGCGGGCCAGCTCGCGGTGGGTGGGCAGGCGGGCGCCGGGCGGTAACTCGCCGCTGCGGATCTGCCGGGCCAGGGCATCGACGACGGCCTTGTAGCGGGAGCGGGGCATGGGCACTGTATCCATGACAATTATTTGAGCGTATCAACCGCTGGATCGTACGGTGACGGCGCCCAAACAGCGAGGAGCCCGTCGTGGAACGCACCGTCACCCCCTCTACCCCCACCCGTTCCCTGGCCGGCAGCGGCTGGCTGAACGGCCTGATCGGCGTGCTGATCTTCAGCGGTTCGCTGCCGGCCACCCGCGTGGCGGTGCTGGAGTTCGACCCGCTGTTCCTCACCGTGGCGCGGGCCAGCCTGGCCGGGCTGCTGGCGCTGGCGTTGCTGCTGGCAGCCGGGGCACCGCGCCCTTCCCGTAGCCAGCTGCTGCCGCTGGCGGTGGTGGCGATGGGCGTGGTGGTGGGCTTTCCGCTGCTCACGGCGCTGGCGCTGCAAACGGTGACCTCGGCGCACTCCATCGTCTTTCTCGGCCTGCTGCCGCTGGCCACGGCGGCCTTCGGCGTGCTGCGCGGCGGCGAGCGGCCGCGCCCGGCGTTCTGGGGTTTCTCGGTGCTGGGCAGCCTGCTGGTGGTGGGCTTCGCCGTGGCCCAGGGGCTGACGGCCTCGCCCCGTGGCGACCTGCTGATGCTGCTGGCCATCGTGGTGTGCGGGCTGGGCTACGCCGAGGGCGCGCGGCTGTCGCGCAGCCTGGGCGGCTGGCAGGTGATCTGCTGGGCGCTGGTGCTGGCGCTGCCGGTGATGCTGGCGCTGGCCCTGTACCGCCTGCCGGCGGGCGTTGCCGGCATCACGCTGCCGGCCTGGCTGAGCCTGGGCTATGTGTCGCTGTTCAGCATGCTGATCGGCTTCGTGTTCTGGTACCGGGGCCTGGCCCAGGGCGGCATCGCGGCGGTGGGGCAGTTGCAGCTGCTGCAGCCCTTTTTCGGCCTGGCCCTGGCGGCTGGCCTGCTGGGGGAGGCGGTGAGCCCGGCGATGCTGGGGGTGACGGTGGCGGTGATCTTCTGTGTAGCCGGGGCGCGGCGCTTCGCCCGGTGAAAAACTGGCTGCGTGGCCGCTGCGGCGTTGAAAACGTCCTAAAAATGCTCATTTACAAACGTAAACTGCGCTTTTTAGGCCGTTTTCGCCTTGCATCGCCTGCCTCGCCTACGTTTTTCAAAACCCTGTGGAAACGGGCGGCGTGGCCGCTGCGGGCCCGTTAACAGGCTGAGGAAAAACCGACTGCATGGCCGCGACGGGCCTGCCAGACTGCACGCCTCTCCCCTCTCCAGGCCCTGCCATGTCCACCACCGCGACCCGCCGCTGGTTCGGCGACCGTTTCAGTGAGCTGCATCCCCAACTCCAGCACCTGCACAGCCACGGCGGGCGCCTGCTGGGCGAGGTGACCATCACCTACGGCCACGGGCTGGCGGGGGTGCTGGGGCGACGTCTGGCGAAGAAGATGCGCTTCCCCGGCCCCGGCGCGCACCGCCTGGAGGTGACCATCGCCCACCAGGACGCGGCGCTGCTGTGGTCCCGCAGCTTCGACGGGCAGGCGCCGCTCACGTCCCACTTCGCGCCGGTGGGCTGCCTGGCCGAGGGCGGTCATTGGGTGGAGTCCACCGGGCCGCTGCGCCTGCTGCTGACGGTGGACGTGATCGACGGGGGCTGGTTCTGGCGCTGCCTGGGCATTCGCCTGTGAGGCCTGCCAGTGCCCCGCGCGCTGCTGCCGCGCACCGATGCCTACAAGCGCATCGAGGCCGGTCGCTACCGCTTCCATGTGGCCTTCTCGTTGCCGCTGCTGGGGCCGCTGGTGACCTACGAGGGGCTGCTGGAGGCGGCGGGCTGAATCGCGGTTGAAACGACGGGCCGGCGACAAGGGCCGGCCCGCCGGGCTCAGCGTGCCGGCAGCGCCAGCACGTGGCCGATGCGCGGGTCGGCGTGGCCGGCTAGCACGTCGCGGTAGACCTGCTCCACCGCCTCGGCGCCGGAGCCTTCCTGCACCTGCAGCCAGTGTCCGGCGAAGGTGAGGAACTGCGTCCAGCAATCCGCCAGGCGTGCCTGGAAGCCGGGGCCGCCCCATTCCTTGAGGCGCTTCTCGGCCTGGCTGGGGGCGAAGAACAGCGTCGGCCGGGGGCCGGGCAGTTCGCGGGGCAGGCCGCCGCGCTGGTCCCAGTGGGCGGCGCCCACCAGGCAGCTGTAGCGCAGCTGCTCGCCCAGCAGGCGGTGCAGGTGGCCGAGCAGTTCGCCGTTGCCGGCGAAATCCACGGTCAGGGTCGGGGCCTCGGCGCCCAGATCGGCCACCTCGTCATAGCCGATGACCCGGTCGTAGCAGCCCAGGCCTTCGACGAAGGCGCGGTTGCCGGCAGAGGTCAGCCCCACCACTTCGTAGCCGCCACGGGCCTCGCGCTGGCGGTGCAGCAGCTCGGCCAGGCCGATGGCGGTCTTGCTGGAGGCGCTGGTGAGCACCACGCGACGGGCGCCGAACAGCTGGTTGTCGGCGAGGAAGTCGTCCAGCAGGAAGGAGGTGGTGAACAGCGGGCGCAGCAGCATCTGCAGCGCTTCGCTGCCGGTGGCGTAGAGCGGGTCGCGGGCGCAGCGCAGGTACTGGTTGTAGATCACCGGCAGCGGCCGGCGGTGCTCGGCGCCGTCGAGGAAGCCGCCCTCGCGCACCTGGGCCGGCTCCACCACCAGGTGGCTGGACATGGGGAAGTAGCCGTAGACGCGCTCGCCCACGGCGATGCCGTCGCAGGCGCTGGCCTCCACCTCGGCGAAGCCCCACACCGGGACCTTGCCCCAGCCCTCGGCGGCGGGGAAGAAGCGCCAGTAGTGCAGGCTCTCGCCCATGGCGGCGTAGGTGACGTTGTTGGCGGTGAAGGCGAAGTGGTCGAGGCGCAGGCGCACCTGCCCCGGCGCCAGGGCTTCGGTCAGCGGGCTGGCCTGGCACTGGCAGCGGGTGAGGTCGTGGCGGTCGACGAGGAAGTCGAGTTGCTCGGCCATGGTCAGTCCTCGAGGCGGAAGGTGAGGCCGGCGTGGGCGGTGAGCCGCCGGATCAGCGCCTCGCCCATGGCCGGGGCGGCGGTCCAGATGCCGCCGGGGGTCTGGGTGGCGTCGCGCAGCAGGCACAGGGCGCTCTCGGTGATCATCCGCGAGGTGGAGCCGTAGCCGGGGTCGCGCTGGCCGGTGACGCCGGCGCGCAGGGTGCGCCCGTCCGCCGTTTCGCCGACGAACAGCAGGTCGTAATAGCCGCTCTCGCGCTCCTCGCGGGTCGGGCCTTCGCCGGGTTTGGGGGCGCTGTCGCTGGCCAGGGAACGGTCCGCCGCCACGGCTTCGGCGATGGCCTTGCCCTTGTCGCCGGGGCCGGTGAGGAGCATTTCGTCGTAGACGAAGTCGGCGCCGTAGGCGTGCCCGAGGAGGAAGTTGGAGCGGTGCACGTTGCGGGTGTTGATGGCCGCCATGATGAAGGGCGCGGCCCAGCTGCCGAGGGCTTCGTCGTAGGCGGGGCGGTCCCCGGCCGGTTGTGCCGGGCCGTTGAAGCCGGGGGCCAGGGCGAAGGGGTTGACCAGCAGCTGCAGCACCGAGGGGTCGGCCTTGGCGGCGGCCAGGGTGGCCTTGAGGCTGGCGGCGGTGCCGCCGGAGAAGGTGCCCTTGAGCTGGCGCACGCGGCCCTTGATGCGTTGCAGCGGAACGCCGAAGCGCGCCTTGGCGGCCTGCTGGAGGAAGAACACGCCGAGGTCGAAGGGGATGGAGTCGAACCCGCAGGAGAACACGATGCGCGCCCCGCTCTGCTGCGCGGCGGCGCTGTGGGCGTCGATCATGCGGCGCATCCAGGCCGGCTCGCCGCAGAGGTCGACGTAGTCCACCCCGGCCTCGGCGCAGGCCGCCACCAGGGGCTCGCCGTAGAGCTGGTAGGGGCCGACGGTGGTGAGCACGGCGCGGGTGCGTGCCACCAGGGCGCGCAGGCTGGCGGCGTCGTTGGTGTCCGCCACCACCAGGGGGGTGTCGGCCGGGGCGCCGATCTCGTCCCGCACCGCCGCCAGCTTGGCCAGGTCACGCCCGGCCATGGCCCAGCGCAGGGCGCTGTCGTTGCCGTAGGCCTGCACGAGGTATTCGGCCACCAGCCGGCCGGTGTAGCCGGAGGCGCCGAAGACAATCAGGTCGAACTCAGCCGTCTTTTTCATCGCGGTGTCCTTGTACGGGAGGGAAACCCCAGACGCTAGGCGCGGCCCCGGGTGCCGTCAATTTCAAGGAACGCGGGGAATCACGGGGCATAAGCGCGGCGGAATGAGCGGCCGATTGAACACGTTTCGGAAATCGAGCCTTCACCAAGGCCGCCTTGATGCGCATCCGGCGCTCCATATTCTTGCAAGGGCCCACCGCTCCGGTGGCCACACCGTGATTTTCCGACTCGCACAACAATTAACCGCGAGAACGCCCATGCATGCCCCCAAGACCCTGTACGACAAGCACATCGACTCGCACACCATCTGCACGCTCGATGACAGCGGCCACGTCCTGCTCTACATCGACCGCCAGGTCGCCAATGAATACACCAGCCCCCAGGCCTTCAGCGGCCTGCGCGAGGCCGACCGGCAGGTATGGCGCCCCCAGGCGACCCTGGCGGTGGTGGACCACGTGAATCCCACCGCCCCCCAGCGGGTGGCGGCCATGCCCGACGAGGGCGGGGCGTTGCAGGTGTCCTACCTGGAACAGAACTGCCGGGACTTTGGCATCGAGCTGTTCGATGTGCTCGACAAGCGCCAGGGCATCGAGCACGTGGTCGCGCCCGAGCAGGGCTTCATCCTGCCGGGCATGGTGGTGGCGGCAGGCGACAGCCATACCACCACCTACGGGGCCCTGGGGGCGTTCGGTTTCGGCATCGGCACGTCGGAGATCGAGCACCTGCTGGCTACGCAGACGCTGGTCTACAAACGCCTCAAGACCATGCGGGTCACGGTGGAGGGGACACTGGGCCTGGGCGTCACCTCGAAGGACATCATCATGGCGCTGATCCGCCAGATCGGCGCGGCGGGGGCGACGGGCTATGCCATCGAGTTCACGGGCCAGGTCATCGGCGAACTGAGCGTCGAAGCCCGCATGACGATCTGCAACATGGCGGTGGAGGCTGGGGCTCGCGGGGCCTTCATGGCGCCCGATGAGAAGGTCTATGCGTACCTGCAGGACCGGCCTCGCGCGCCCAAGGGCGAGCAATGGGAAGTCGCCGTGGAGCACTGGAAGCAGCTGCGCACCGACCCAGGCGCACGCTTCGATTCGGAGGTCTACCTGGACGCCAGCGAGATCGAGCCGATGGTGACCTGGGGCACCAGCCCGGACCAGGCGGCGGCCATCCATGAGCGGGTACCGGACCCGGAGCAGGAGCCCGACCTGATCCGACGGCAAGACCTGCAGCGCGCCCTGCGCTACATGGGCCTGGAGCCCGGTACACGGCTGAGCGAGATCCCGATCACCCATGCGTTCATCGGCTCCTGCACCAACGCCCGCATCGAGGACCTGCGAGACGCGGCACGGGTGGTGGCGGGGCGCCAGGTCGCGAAGCACGTGCGCGCGATCATCGTCCCGGGGTCCACGCAAGTCCGTGAGCAGGCCGAACGCGAGGGGTTGGCGGCGCTGTTTCAGGCGGCGGGTTTCGAGTGGCGGCAGTCCGGCTGTTCGATGTGCCTGGCGATGAACGATGACGTCCTCGCGCCGGGTGACCGTTGTGCGTCCAGCACCAACCGCAACTTCGAGGGGCGTCAGGGCGCCGGTGCGCGCACCCACCTGATGAGCCCGGCCATGGTCGCCGCCGCCGCTGTGACGGGGCACCTGGTCGACGTCCGTACATTCTCGCTGGAGGCCTGAGCATGGAGCCGTTTGTGAAAGTCCGCGGTACTGCCGCCCCGCTTCTGGCTGCCAATATCGACACCGACGTGATCATGCCCAAGCAGTTTCTCAAGGGCATCGATCGCAATGGGTTGGAGCGGGGGGTCTTCTTCGACCTCCGCTTCCTGCCGGATGGCGTGCCAAACCCGGAGTTCATCCTCAACCGCAGCCCGTTCCAGGGGGCCAGCTTTCTGCTGGTGGGCCCCAACTTCGGCTGCGGCTCCAGCCGTGAACATGCCGTGTGGGGCCTGAAGCAACTCGGGATACGGGCGATCATCGGCACCAGTTTCGCGGGGATCTTCTTCGACAACTGTCAGCGCAATGGCTTGCTCCTGATCCAGCTCACCCCGGCGCAGGTCGACCTGATCGCCAGCGTGCTGACCAAGCAGGGCTGCACCAAGGTCACCATCGACCTGCCTACCCAGCGCATCAGTTTCGAGAACGGCCTCTACATCAGCTTCGACATCGACCCGCTGCGCAAGGAGTACCTGCTGCTCGGGCTGGATGCCATCGGCGCCACCCTGCAACGCGCGCCGCTGATCGAGGCCTTCGAGCAGGAACACCACCGCCGTCACCCCTGGCTGGCCTGAACCGCCCTGCCATTCGGAGCCGACATGCTGGAAATCAACTCGAGACGGACGTGGCCAACGGGCTACGCGATCCACCCCTGCGCCCCCTCCGTGGAACGCCGTTGGCTGGAGGCCTTCGCCCACATCCCGAGTGCCATCGTCAGCGATTGCCTGGGGCGCAACTGTGGGGCCCTAGGCCTGAAGCCCTTCCACGGTGAAAGGCCGCTGCTGGGAACCGCGCTCACGGTGCGCACCCGACCGGGCGACAACCTGATGGTGCTGAAGGCCATCCTGATGGCGCGCCCTGGCGATGTGATCGTGATCGATGGCAGCGGCGACACGACTCGCGCCGTGGTGGGCGGCATCATGCGCGCGCTGGCCCTGCGGGCGGGCGTCGTCGGGTTTGTCGTCGCCGGGGCGATTCGTGACCTGGCCGAATGGCGGGGAGGAGAGCTGCCCGTCTTTGCGCTGGAGAGCGCCCATCGCGGCCCCAGCAGCGAGGGGAACGGGGAAATCAACGTCCCCATCCTGTGCGCCGGCATGCTGGTGAACCCGGGTGACCTGGTGATCGGCGACCTGGACGGTGTCGTGGCCATACCGCGCGAAGAACTGGCACGTATGCACCGGGCTTGCTACCAACTACTCGACCGCGAAAGAGCCATCATGGCCTCCATCGAGAGCGGTACCTACGATTCGAGCCGTTTCGACACGCTGTTGAAAAGCAAGGGTTGCCCGGTTTGAACGCCAGGCTTCACTGACCCAGGAGGCGTTTCAGGTAGGTCTCAAGAAACTCCACACAGACCCGGAGCTTGGCGGAGTCCGAGAGCCGGGTTGGGTACACGGCCCAGACATTCGCACTCTGGGTGTAGCCATGCAGCACCTGCACGAGCCGGCCCTGGGCAATCAGGGGCCGGACGTCCCACTGCGAGCGGAGCAGGATGCCCTTTCCGCTCAGGGCCCACTGCAGGACGATTTCGCCGTTGTTCGAAGAGAGCGGCCCGCTGACCCGTACGGACACGGCCTCGTCCCCACGCTTGAGCTGCCAGATGCCGAAGGGGTTGTTGCGCTCCTTCAGGATCAGGCAATCGTGGTGCTCCAACTCCGCAATGCTGCCTGGCACGCCATGCCGGGCAAGGTAATCCGGCGTGGCGCACAGCACCCGTTCATTACTCGCCAATTGACGGCATATATGCTGCCCCGGAATATCGTCCCCGACACGAATTTCCAAATCGAAACCTTCGCTGATAATGTCGACGACCCGGTCAAAAACATCCAACTTCACTTCCAACTTGGGATAGCGGGCCGTCAACTCTGCAATTGCGGGCGCCACATGATTTCGCCCGAATCCGAAACTACTGCAGATATTGAGTGCCCCTTGTGGAGCACTTCGCGCGTCGGACAGTTCATCCATGAACTCGTCCATGTCATTCAGGATGCGAATGGCCCAACGTCGGGTGCGCTCACCGGCATCCGTGAGTGCCACCCGGCGTGTCGTGCGGTGCAGCAGGCGCGCGTGCAGCGCCTCTTCCAGCACGCGGATGCGCTTGCTGACATAGGCCGGAGACTGCCCCAGCTGGTCTGCCGCGCCGGCGAAACTCCCCTTGCGAATGACCATGAGGAAGACCCGCAGGTCTTCAGGTAGCGGTAATTCAACACGGTTTGTGTCCATAGCCTTCATGGTCCGCTGGTTTATCTCGCCGGGGGGCGAACGATAGCATCATTCACATGTGCAACTGCAAACATTGCCAAGACACTCACTAACAAGAACAAGCATGGGTCGACACCAATGAATACACCACCCCAACTTCCAGAACTACCTGAGCAGCCCCTGCCCTCAACTATTGAAGTTCCACTCCTGGCGCGTGTTGCCAACTACGAAGTTGGCGTTATTCCATTTCCTTATTTCCTCGGCATCTCGCTGATCGTGTTCCTCTCTGCCCATTACGGGCTCCTGCCGAAAACCATGATCGGCGGGCTGGCGGTCATCATGACCATGGGCATGCTGCTGGGTCAGTTGGGGCAACGCATCCCGATCCTCCGCGACATCGGCGGCGGGGCCATCCTCTGCCTGCTGCTGCCGTCGGTGCTGGTCTACTACGGCTTCTTCGGCGCGCCCACCCTGGACGCCGCCCGGGTCCTCATGAAGGACGCGAACTTCCTCTACTTCGTCATCGCCAGCCTGGTGGTCGGCAGCATCCTGGGCATGCACCGGGTCATCCTGGTGCAGGGGATGCTGCGCATGTTCGTGCCTCTTGTATTCGGCACGCTGGTGTCGGTCGGCTGTGGGCTGGCAGTGGGAGCACTGTTCGGCTACAGCCCGTACCACACCTTTTTCTTCATCATCGTGCCGATCATTGGCGGGGGCATCGGCGAGGGCATCCTGCCGCTGTCCCTGGCCTATTCCAGCCTGCTGGGGGGCACGCCCGAGCAGTATGTCGCGCAGCTGGTGCCCGCTGCGGTGGTCGGCAACATCGTCGCGATCATCTGCGCCGGGGTGATGGCACGCATCGGCCTGAAGCGCCCTGAGCTGAGCGGTAACGGGATGCTGATCCGCGCCAAGGCCGAGAACGATCTGTTTCTGGTCAACGAGGCGCCACACAACCTGGACTTCCGCTACATGGGGGCCGGCGTTCTGCTGATCTGCACCTTCTTCATCCTGGGCGGCTTGCTGGAGAAGGTCGTGCACATCCCCGGCCCGGTGCTGATGATCCTCATCGCGGTGCTGTTCAAGTACTTGCAGGTCTTGCCGCAGCCGCTCGAAGAAGGCAGCCGTGCGTTCTACAAGCTGATTTCCACCGCCTTCATCTGGCCCGTGATGATCGGCCTCGGCCTGCTCTACGTCCCGCTCGACAGCGTGGTCAAGGTGTTCTCGGTCGGCTATGTCGCGGTCTGCGCAGCGGTGGTGATCAGCATGACCTTCGCCGGCTTCGTGATCGGCAACCTGCTGAAGATGTTTCCCGTGGAGTCCGCCATCGTCACCTGCTGCCACAGCGGCCTGGGCGGCACTGGCGATGTGGCCATCCTCTCGGCCTCCAACCGCATGCAGCTCATGCCGTTCGCCCAGATCTCCACACGCATCGGCGGTGCTGCCACCGTCATCCTCGCGACGCTCCTGCTGGGGTTGCTGAAGTAGCCCCGATGCGTCGCACCTGCACCGACCCACAAGGTCCTCGCAGTTCTTTCTCCTGACCCCGGGCGCCCCCACAAGGGGCGCCGCCTCTCAACCACAACGCAGCGCAACGAGATGCTGCACGGAAAAGGGATTCGACATGCTTGCCGCGCCTTACGCACCCGACGAATCCCTGCGCCTGGACGCCCTCCACCACCTGGAGATCCTCGACACCCCCGCCGACCACTACCTGGATACGCTGACGCGCCTGGCCCGCGAGCTGTTCAATGCCGACGCGGCCTCCATCACCCTGATTGACCAGGAGCGGCAGTGGTTCAAGGCGCGGGCGGGCCACCTGAACTGCGAAACCCCCAGGAGCACGTCGTTCTGCGGGCACACCATCCTGCTGTCGGAGGCGTTCCAGGTGCCGGACACCACCTGCGACGAACGCTTCGCCGACAACCCGATGGTGATCGGCCCGCCGTACCTGCGCTTCTACGCCGGCTACCCCATCCATGCGGCAAACGGCCAGGCGGTTGGTGCCTTGTGCATCACCGACATCAAGCCGCGCCACCTCGACGAAACCGAGATCAGACGGCTCAAGGAGCTTGCGGTGCTTGCCGAGGGCTACATCCAGCTGCGCAGCCTCAGCGAGCACACCCACACCCTGAGAGAGGCCATCGGGCGTGAGCAGCGCAAGGCCATGCTCGACCCCTTGACGCAGTTGTGGAACCGCCGGGGGCTGGAGCATTTCTACCCCCTGCTGCACCACCGTGCGGCAGCCAGGGGCCAGTCACTCGGCGTCATCTACGGCGACCTTGACCATTTCAAGCACGTCAATGACCGGCACGGCCACGCCATGGGCGACGTCGTCCTGTGGGAAAGCGCACGCCGGCTGAAATCCCAGCTGCGTCCCGATGATGTGCTCGCGCGGATCGGCGGCGAAGAGTTCGTCGTGCTCGTCTGCGTGCTCGACGGCGAAGAACTCGCCCAGGTTGCCGAACGCCTGCGCCAGGCCGTGAGTGCCACCCCCATGGCACACAAGGCCACGTACCTGACCCAGACCGCCAGCTTCGGGGCCACCCTGGCCGGCACCGGCGAAAGCCATGCTGCGGCCCTGGAGCGTGCCGACACGGCGCTGTACCTGGCCAAGCGCAACGGCCGGGATCGCGTCGAACGGGCCTGAAAGCGCCGGCTACGGCGGCGCCTCGCACCATCGGCCAAAGCCTCCACGAGCGTGATGCATGCCGATAATCGGCTGACGAAAGCAGCAGTGCTTGAACGGACATATGGATTTCCATATATTCGCTTTCCCATATATCCGGACCCTGCCGCCATGATCGCTCCACCCGACCTGTTCAAGTGCCTGGCCGACCCGACGCGGGCCCGCGCGACGCTGCTCATCGCCCAGGAGGGCGAGCTGTGCGTGTGCGAGCTGGTGTGCGCGCTGGGGGACAGCCAGCCGAAGATCAGCCGCCACCTGGCGCAACTGCGCGCCGCCGGGCTGCTGCTGGATCGCCGCCAGGGCCAGTGGGTGTACTACCGGCTGAACCCGGCCCTGCCCGCCTGGGTGGGCGAGCTGCTGCAGGTGGCGCTGCGCGGCGCGGCCGAGTGGCTGGCGGCGGACGCGGTGCGGCTGCACGGCATGGAAGGGCGCCCGGGGCAGGCCGCCGCCTGCTGCCCGGCGTGCTGAGGAGGTGGCCATGCTGATTGCCTTGGCGGTCTTTCTCTTCACCCTGCTGCTGGTCATCTGGCAGCCGCGCGGGCTGGGCGTGGGCTGGAGCGCGAGCCTGGGTGCGCTGATCGCACTGGCGGTGGGCGCGGTGTCGCTGCAGGACATCCCCACCGTGTGGGCCATCGTCTGGAACGCCACGGCCACCTTCATCGCGGTGATCGTCATCAGCCTGCTGCTGGACGAGGCCGGCTTCTTCGAGTGGGCGGCGCTGCACGTGGCGCGCTGGGCCAAGGGCAGCGGGGCGCGGCTGTTCGCCTACTGCATCCTGCTGGGGGCGGCGGTGTCGGCGCTGTTCGCCAACGACGGCGCGGCGCTGATCCTCACCCCCATCGTCATGTCGATGCTGCTGGCGCTGCGTTTCTCCCCGGCCACCACCCTGGCCTTCGTGATGGCGGCGGGCTTCATCGCCGACACTGCGAGCCTGCCGCTGGTGGTGTCGAACCTGGTGAACATCGTCTCGGCCGACTACTTCGGCCTGGGCTTCGCCGAATACGCCTCGGTGATGGTGCCGGTGAACCTGGCCAGCGTGGCGGCGACCCTGGCGGTGCTGTACCTGTTCTTCCGCCGTGACATCCCGGCGCGCTACCCGGTGGAGGCGCTGAAGGCCCCCGAGGCGGCCATCCGCGACCGCGCCACCTTCGTCACCGGCGGCTGGATGCTGCTGGTGCTGCTGATCGGGCTGTTCGCCCTGGAGCCGCTCGGCGTGCCCATCAGCGCGGTGGCGGCGGCCTGTGCGGTGCTGCTGTTCATCGTCGCCGCGCGGAGCCATGTGATCGCCACGCGCAAGGTGCTGCGCGAGGCGCCCTGGCAGGTGGTGGTGTTCTCCCTGGGCATGTACCTGGTGGTCTACGGGCTGAAGAACGCCGGCCTCACCGACGGCCTCACCGCCCTGCTCGACCGCTTCGCCGAGCACGGCGTGTGGGGCGCGGCGCTGGGCACCGGGCTGCTCTCGGCGGGCTTGTCGTCGGTGATGAACAACATGCCCAGCGTGCTGGTGGGGGCGCTGTCGATCCAGGCCAGCGCCAGCGAGGGCGTGGTGCGCGAGGCGATGATCTACGCCAACGTCATCGGCTGCGACCTGGGGCCGAAGATCACCCCCATCGGCAGCCTCGCCACCCTGCTCTGGCTCCACGTGCTGGCGCGCAAGGGCGTGCGCATCACCTGGGGCTACTACTTCCGCGTGGGCATCCTGCTGACCCTGCCGGTGCTGCTCATCACCCTCTCCGCCCTGGCCCTGCGCCTGGGGCTCTGACCTTGCGAGAACCCGCCATGCGTGTCCTGTTCATGTGCACCGCCAACAGCTGCCGCAGCATCCTCTCCGAGGCGCTGTTCAACCACCTCGCCCCGGACGGCTTCGAAGCGGTGAGCGCCGGCAGCCACCCCAAGGGCCAGGTCCTGCCGCGCAGCCTGACCACCCTCGCCCGTGCCGGCATCGCCACCGACGGCTTGAGCAGCAAGGGCAACGACGCCTTCGAACACAACCCGCCGGACATCGTGGTGACCGTGTGCGACAACGCCGCCGGCGAAGCCTGCCCGGTCTACTTCGGCCCGGCGCTGAAGACCCACTGGGGCCTGGCCGACCCGTCCGACGTGCAGGGCAGCGACGCCGAGGTGGACGCCGCCTTCGACGCCACCCTGCAACGCATCGAAGCCCGCTGCCGCGCCTTCTTCGCCCTGCCCTTCGCCCAACTCGACCGCCCCGCCCTGCAAGCCGAACTCGACCGCATCGGCCGGCTTTGAGCCGGCCGATCGCCGGGCTGGCGTAGGGGGGATCGCGCTTCATCGATCCGCCGCTTCCCTGGGCTGAAGCCCAGGCTACGGGGCGTCACCACGGGGTTTGAGGCGCACCAGCTCGCTCACCCGCGCGGGACCGATGCGGTTCGCCAAGCTCACCGCATCCTACGGGCCCGCCTAGGGCTACGTGGGCATTGCCACGTGGTTCGTAGGATGTGCTGAGGCACGAAGCGCATCACGCCAAGGTACGCACTGATACCGCGATGGCTCCCGGTCCGGATTACAGGCTTCAACTCACCAGCAGCCGGGTTGGCATCAGCGCGCAAACACCGCCGGCTCGCCAGAGCCGCAAGTAGCGAGCCAGGTCGATGTCCAGGTCGAAAAGGGGTTGGACGATATACCAGGCCAGGTAGTAATCGGCGGCCAACCCATAAAGCGCTTCATGCAGCCCATAGGCCGCCTCGGTATGCAGCGTCTTTCGTGCACGGATTTCGTCCCCGAGCCGGTCGAACACCCAAAGCTCGGGAATGTCCTGCATTCGTGCGGCATGAACCTCGTCGCGGGTGGCGGCAACAACCTTCGCGGTACGGCAGATCGCCGCCAGCTCCTCGTCTCCAAAGGCCTCGCATACCCGCGCCAGCTCGCGCAGCCAAGCCTCTCCGAGTGTCAGGCGTTCGGCCAGGCCGCACTCCTTTCGGGGCAGCAGGTAGAGCGCATTCTCCAGCGCCCCTGACGAGATGACGTCCCAGGCTCTTCGGCTCATTTCGTCCGCGTCGGGGAAGTAGCGAAATACCTGGCGAATGGCCTCGGGGTCACGGCATGCCTTGAGCAAGCCGAGAAAGTGGCTCTTGTCGAACGACGCCCGCCCTTCGCAGAAGGCGCACCAGTCCTCCAGTAAGGAAGTCATGGGCGGCACCCTGCGAGCCTGCGCACGGGCCGCTCACTCCTGATCGAGGTAGGCAATCCGCGTAGCGCCTCCGCTTTGCAGAATGAGGCCCGCGCGAACATCCGGAAGCAGGACTGCGCGGGAGCGCTCAGTGTTGGCCTTGTAGCGCCAGGCAACGCCGTTGCGGAGGTCTACCAGCTCGATACGACCCCGTGTCGACTCGGTTCCTGCCAGCACCATCCAGGGCTCCCCAGGGGTATGGGAGGCCCAGTTGAGGGTCTGCAGGGAAATGGGGAACCGACGCAGAGGCTTCAGCTCCTGAGGGTCCCATTCCACCACCTCACCCAATACGTCACGCCCGGCACCTTCCGGGATACGGTTCGCTGCCACCAAGCGCCGGTCGTCATCGAACCACGCCAGGTCGAGCACGTCGCTGCGAGGCGCACTGTTGTAGGGGTCAGCCTGCTTGACGACTTCCAGCCTGGGCACTTCGTCTTCGCCCACGACCAGACGCAAGGTGAATACCTTGCCGTCGCCACCACCCACCGCGATCAAGCCGTTTGTGGCGTTGACGGCCAGTGCCGTGATCAGGCTGGTTTTCAACGACAAGCGGGTACCCACTCCTTTCCGCTGAGCGAAGTCATAGAGAAGTAGGTCGGACGTGTCGCTGATCAGGAAGAGGTGCTTCTGCGGCAGCGCAGCCAACGGGCCTGGCGCCCATAGGCCCGACACGGTTGCACGCAGCTCTCCGGTGGCGGCATCCCAGATACGAACGCCGGAGCTCGGGTCAATGGCATTGTTATCGAAGCGCGAGGCACTCAGCACGATGCCATCGTCATGGCCAAAGGCCAGGAACTCCGGACGCGCCGGATGCCCCTGCACGGCAATGCGGCGACCGGATTCGCGAGTGCTCCAGATTTCCACACGCCCGCTCTCACGCCCTACAGCCAACACCCCGAGCTGCGCATCGAACTGAGCGGTCGAGGCGGAGTCATCTCCACGCTTGTTCACATCGATGAATGTCTGGATGAAGGACGGGTCCACGGGTTCGCTACAGGCCAGCAGCCCAGCTCCCAGGAGGCCTCCCAGAACCAGCCGCCATGACAGGCGCGCGACACGTCGACACCAGGTCTTACATTGCATATCCCTTGCTCCAACGGCTTCCCTGAAGGTCGCGACACTATCACGCTCGCTGGCCGTCACAGCGGAACCGTTGCACCTTTCCGCGCCATCGCTGATCCGCCCTCCACAACACGTCTCCGCGCTTGGGTCTCGCGGGGACCGGATCCGCCTGTGTCTGGGGCGTGATGGCGGTGTTCCGTCCACCTGCCTGCTGTGGAACAGCCGATCAACAGCCTGCACTGCGGGGCAACAGGCCGGTGACCACGGCGGAGCTGTGGAAAACACCCTGATCGCCACGGAACACGGGGCTCTGGAGCCTGCGGCACGGCCCCTGCAAAAGGGTGGGAGACGACCGCTACGGTCCCTTTCACACCCAGGAGCCCTTCCATGACTGCCCAGCAAAAGACCCTGCCCGCCGCCCTGTCCACCGGTACCGACTACGAGGCGCTGGCCCAGCGCTTCCGCCCGATCTTCGCGCGCATCGCCGAGGGCGCGGTGGCCCGCGAGCGCGAGCGCACCCTGCCCTACGAACCCATCCGCTGGCTGAAGGAGGCCGGCTTCGGCGCGGTGCGCATCCCGGTGGCCTTCGGCGGTGCGGGGGCTTCGCTGCCACAGCTGTTCCAGTTGCTGATCGAGCTGGCCGAGGCGGACTCCAACGTGCCCCAGGCGCTGCGCGGCCATTTCGCCTTCGTCGAGGACCGCCTCAACGCCCAGGCCCATGCGTCCCAGGCCCTGTGGTTCGAGCGCTTCGTCGCCGGTGACCTGGTGGGCTGCGCCTGGACCGAGGTGGGCGCGGTGAAGATCGGCGACGTGATCACCCGGGTCAGCCGCAAGGGCGACCAGTGGGTGGTCAACGGCACCAAGTACTACAGCACCGGCAGCCTGTTCTCCGACTGGATCGACCTGTTCGCCCGCCGCGACGACAACGGCCGCGACGTGATCGCAGCCATCAGCACCCACCAGGCCGGTGTGCAGCAGCAGGACGACTGGGACGGTTTCGGCCAGCGCACCACCGGCAGCGGCACTTCGGTGTTCAAGGATGCGGTGGTGGAGGAAGCCAACCTGATCGACTTCGCCGAGCGCTTCCGTTACCAGACGGCGTTCTACCAGCTGGTGCTGCTGGCGGTGCTGGCCGGCTCCGGGCGTGGCGCCCTGCGGGACTTCGCTGACGAGGTGAGTCGCCGCACCCGGGTGTTCAGCCACGGCAACGCCTCGGCGGTGAGCGAGGACCCGCAGGTGCAGCAGGTGATCGGCAAGGCCTCCGGCCAGGTCTACGCCGCCGAGGCGGCCACCCTGCGCGCGGCGGAGGCCGCCCAGCGGGCCTACCTGGCGCACTTCGCCGGGGACGACGAGGCCGAGCGCCTGGCCAACGTGCATGCCGAACTGGAGTCGGCCCAGGCCCAGGTGGCCGCTGTGGAGCTGGTGCTGCGCGCCACCAGCGACCTGTTCAACGCCCTCGGCGCCTCGGCCACCAGCGTCAGCCGTCAGCTCGACCGCCACTGGCGCAACGCCCGCACGGCGGCCTCCCACAACCCGGTGATCTACAAGGAGCGCATCGTCGGCGACTGGCACGTCAACGGCACCGAACCGCCCTACGTGTGGCAGATCGGCGGCGGCAGCCGCCAGGGGTGAGCGTGCCGGGGCAGTGATTCCGTGCTGGGAGCGATGCGGTTCGCTGAGCTCACCGCATCCTACGGGCCCGCCCGGAATACGCGGGCATCGCCACGTGGTCCGTAGGATGTGCTGAGGTACGAAGCGCATCACGCTGCGCAGGCCGTGCTCCTGTGCGGGAACCGATGCGGTTCGCCGAGCTCACCGCATCCTACGGGCCCGCCTGGGCTATGAGGGCATTGCCACGTGGTCCGTAGGATGTGCTGAGGAACGAAGCGCATCGCGCTGCGCAGGCCGTGCTCCTGTGCGGGGACCGATGCGGTTCGCCGAGCTCACCGCATCCTACGGGCCCGCCCAGGCTACATGGGCGTTGCCACGTGGTCCGTAGGATGTGCTGAGGTACGAAGCGCATCACGTTACGCAGGCAATGCCCCCGTGCGGGGACCGATGCGGTTCGCCGAGCTCACCGCATCCTACGGACCTGCCAGGGCTACGAGCGCATCGCGCCGAGGCACGAAAACGCCCCGGGTGATGACCCGGGGCGTTTCGGTGGGGCGGTGTCAGAGCCGGCCGAGTTCCTGGGCGGTGCGGTCGAGGGCCTTGCGGGTCTTTTCCACCAGCTCGTCCAGTTCGGCGCGGGTGGCCACCAGGGCGGGGGCCATGATCATGCGGCCGAGGGTGGAGCGGATGATCACGCCTTCTTCGAAGCCGAGGGTGCGGCAGCGCCAGGCGATGTCGTTCTCGTTGTCGAAGCGCTTGCGGGTGGCCTTGTCTTCGGCGAGCTGCAGGGCGGCGACCAGGCCGGTGCCCTGGATGTCGCCCACCAGCGGGTGGTTGCCGAACACTTCGCGCAGGCACTGCTGCAGGTAGGGGCCGGTGTCGGCCTTGACCTGGCGGACCACGCCTTCGTCACGCAAGGCCTTGAGGTTGGCGATGGCCACGGCGGCGGCCACCGGGTGGCCGGAGTAGGTCAGGCCGTGGGCGAAGACGCCGCCCTGCTCCACCAGGACTTCGGCCATGCGCTTGCTCAGCACCAGGCCGCCCATGGGGATGTAGCCGCTGGTGAGGCCCTTGGCGATGGAGAGGGTGTCCGGCTGGAAGCCGAAGTGCTGGTGGGCGAACCATTCGCCGGTGCGGCCGAAGCCACCGATCACTTCGTCGGCGCACAGCAGCACGTCGTACTTCCGGCAGATGCGCTGGATCTCGGGCCAGTAGGACTCCGGCGGGAAGATCATGCCGCCGGCGCCCTGGAAGGGTTCGGCGACGAAGGCAGCGACCTTGTCGGCGCCCAGTTCGAGGATCTTCTCTTCCAGCTGGCGGGCGGCGCGCAGGCCGAATTCCTCGGGGCTGAGGTCGCCGCCCTGGGCGTACCAGTAGGGTTCGTCGATGTGTTCGAAGTCCGGCAGCATGCCACCCATTTCGTGCATGAACTTCATGCCGCCGAGGGCGGTGGAGCCGAGGGTGGAGCCGTGGTAGCCGTTCCAGCGCCCGATCATGATGCGCTTCTCGGGCTTGCCGAGGATCTGCCAGTAACGGCGCACGGTGCGGATCAGCACCTCGTTGGCCTCGGAGCCGGAGTTGGTGTAGACGGCGTGGCTGTAGTGGCCGGGCAGCAGGCTGAAGAGCAGCTCGGAGAGTTCGATCACCGCCGGGTGGGTGGTGTGGAAGAACATGTTGTAGTACGGCAGCTGCTCCAGCTGCTGCGAGGCGGCGGCGGCGAGGTCCTTGCGGCCGTAGCCGAGGTTGGTGCACCACAGGCCGGACATGCCATCCAGGTAGCGCTTGCCGTCGTTGTCCCAGAGGTGCAGGCGGTCGCCGCCGACGATCACGCGCGGCCCTTCGGCGTTGAGCGCCTTCTGGTCGAGGAAGGCGTGGATGTGGTGGGCCGCGTCAGCCGCCTGGTAGTCGCGGGTATCACGTTGGGCCTGGAATGGGGCGTTCATGTCGGTGTCTCCTTTCTCCCCTTGCGGGGGCGTTGCGGGTTCGTGTTGATGCGGCTCACTGGGCGGCAGGCAGGGGCTCGGGGCGGAACAGCGGCTTGCCCATCACCCATTTGATCCAGGCCACGGCGATCAGCGACACCAGGCCCAGCACCACGCCGGCGATGCCGAAGATCTTCCCGGTCATGTCCGGGCTCGGCGAGGCGTAGGCGATTGCATAGAGCATGCCGCCGATGCCGAACAGCTGCGGCAGCGGGTAGAACGGCGTGCGGAACGGCCGGGCGATGGCCGGGTAGCGGCGGCGCAGGGCGATCACGTCGAGGTGGACGATGATGTACGCCAGCAGCCAGGCCAGTGCGGCGGCCAGCAGCAGCAGGTTGATGGAGGCGGCGTCCTGGCCCATGGCGAGGATCGGCAGGCCGGTGATGGCGGCGACGAACAGCACCGCCACCCAGGGGGTGCGGGCACGCGGGCTGAGCCGTTTGAACTGCGGGAACGCCTGGCCGTTCTGGGCCATGCCGTAGAGCATGCGCGGGATGGCCGCCAGCGAGGTGTTGAGGGTGCTGCAGGTGGCGGTGACGGCGGCGATCACCAGGAACACTTCGCCGGACTCGCCGAACACCGTGGTGGCGAACAGGTAGTGCGGCAGGGCATCGGTGGTCAGCGCCTCGGCCGGCAGCATGAACAGCGCGCCCAGGCAGTACAGGGCGATGGTGAGGAAGATGACGGTGAGGCCGATGATCATCGAGCGCGGGATGTTGCGTTCGGGGCGCTTGGTCTCCTCCACCAGCGGGCAGACGAACTCGGCGCCGACGAAGCCCCACACGGCCATGGCGGTGAGGGTCAGCACGCCGGCGCCCATGGGGTTCCAGTCACCGTGCAGCACGCTGCTGGCGGTGGTGCCCGGGGCGCCCTTGGCGATGGCGGCGATGCCCAGCACCAGCAGGACGATGACCATCACCACCGCCAGGGCGGTCTGCAGCCTGGCGAAGATGTCGATGCCCAGGAGGTTGAGCACGGTGAACAGGCCGAGCACGCCGAAGGCGACGCTGAAGGGCGGGAACACGTCGGGGTAGACCTTGCCGATGATCAGGTCGAGCAGCAGCAGCTCGGCGGAGAGGGCGAACATCGCCACCACCACGTAGCCGGAGAAGGTGGCGAGGATGGCCGGGAAGTGCCCCAGGGCCACTTCGGTGTAGCTGGACAGGCCGCCGGCGCGGGGGATCATCAGCGCCAGTTCGGAGAACGAGAAGGCGTAGCTCAGCGCCAGCAGCCAGGCCAGCCCCAGCGGCACCAGGAAGCCCAGGCCGGAGAGGCCGGCGCCTTGCAGCATCAGCACCATCACGCCCTGGGACACCACCAGGCCGATGGCCACGGCGAGCAACGCGCCGAGCCCCAGCACCCGGCGGAACCCGCCGACTTCCTCCTGCCCCTGCACGGGCATGGACACACTTGCACTCATGACACCCTCCGATCTTGTCGTTGTTATGCGCCCGCCGGCCGGCGGGTCGGTGATGCAGGGCGCGGGCCGGCCGCGCCCTTGTGATCTCAGCGCGCGGCCCAGGCGTTGAAGCGCTCCTCCAGCTCCTCGCCGTGGTTGACCCAGAACTCGGCGCTCACCAGCTGGGCGTCGGCCAGGTTGGCCGGGGCGGTGGGCAGCTGGGCGCGGGTGGCCTCCGGCAGGGCATCCAGGGCGGCCTTGTTCACCGGGCCGTAGGGGATGCGGGTGGAGAACGCCTGCTGGTTCGGCGCCTGGCTGGCGAAGGCGATGAAGCGTTCGGCAGCGGCCTTGTTCGGGCTGCCGCGGACGATGGCCCAGTGGTCCGGGTCGTAGAGGTTGCCGGCCCAGACGATGGACAGCTTCGAGCCTTCCTGCTGGGCGGCGGCGATGCGCCCGTTGTAGGCGGCGGACATCACCACGTCGCCGGCCACCAGCCATTGCGGCGGCTGGGCGCCGGCTTCCCACCACTGGATGCTGGGCTTGATCTGGTCGAGCTTGCGGAAGGCGCGGGCGACGCCTTCGGGGGTCTCCAGCACGCGGTAGAGGTCGGCGGGCTTGACGCCGTCGGCCAGCAGCGCGGCTTCCAGGGTGTACTTGGCGCCCTTGCGCAGGCCGCGCTTGCCGGGGAAGCGCTGCAGGTCCCAGAAGTCGGCCCAGGAGGTGGGGGCGCTGCTCAGCCGGCTGGCGTCGTAGGCCAGCACCATGGACCAGACGTAGCTGGCCACGCCGCACTCGCTGACGGTGTTGGGGATGTACTGGCCGGGGTCGCCGATCACCGCCGGGTCGAGGCGCTCGAACAGGCCTTCCTCGCAGCCGCGAAGCAGCTCGGGGGACTCCACTTCGACCACGTCCCAGGTGACCTGGCCGATGTCGACCATGGCCTTCACCTTGGACAGTTCGCCGTTGTATTCGCCGGCCACCACGCGCGCGGCGCCGCTGGCTTCGAAGGGGCGGAAGTAGGCCGCGTCCTGGGCGGCCTTGGTGGCGCCGCCGAAGGAGATGACGGTGAGGCTGGCCGGGGCGGCCAGCACGGAACCGCTGAGGCCGGCCAGGGCGCTCAGGGCAAAAGCGGTACGACGCAAGGACATGCGCATGGGAACTCCCTCACTGCTTGTTGGGTTGTTGTCAGTTACGGAGGCAGTCATGACCCCGCGCGAACGCGGGGTGGATCGGGGCCGGTCGTCTGGGGCGACCTTGGTCCCCGCGCGGGCGAGGCCTACGCGGGGCCGGGGCGCAGCTGGAACCAGGTGGTCTTCAGCTGGCAGTACTTGTCGAAGGCGTGCAGCGACAGGTCGCGGCCGAAGCCGGACTGGCGGCCACCGCCGAAGGGCACGCTGACGTCGAGGGCGTCGACGGTGTTCACCGACACGGTGCCGGCCTTGAGGGCGCGGGCCACGCGGTGGGCGCGGTGCAGGTCGTCGCTCCAGACCGAGGCGGCGAGGCCGTAGACGCTGTCGTTGGCCAGGCGGATGGCTTCGTCTTCGTGGTCGAAGGTGCTGATGGCCAGCACCGGGCCGAAGACTTCCTCGCGGGCGAGGACGGTGTCGGGGCCGACGTCGGCGAACAGGGTCGGTTCGATGAAGTTGCTGGAGCCGTTGAAGGTCAGTTGCCGGCCGCCGGCGAGCAGCCGGGCGCCCTGGCCCTGGGCCTGTTCGATGAAGCCCATGATGCGCCGGGTCTGGCTGCTGTCGACGATGGCGCCGGCGCGGCTGGCCGGGTCCAGCGGGTCGCCGGGCATCCAGTCGCGGGCCCTGGCCAGCAGGCGTTCGATGAACTCGTCGCGGATGCTGCGCTGCACGTAGAGGCGCGAGTTGGCCGAGCACACTTCGCCCTGGTTGAAGAAGATGCCGAAGGCGGCCTTCTCGGCGGCGAGGTCGAGGTCGCGGCAGTCGTCGAACACCAGGTTGGGGCTCTTGCCACCGCACTCCAGCCAGACCTGCTTGAGGTTGGACTGGGCCGAATAGCCCATGAAGTACTTGCCCACCTGGGTGGAGCCGGTGAACACCAGGCAGTCCACGTCCGGGTGCAGGCCCAGGGCGCGGCCGGCCTGCTCGCCGAGGCCGGGCACCACGTTCAGCACGCCTTCGGGGATGCCCGCCTCCAGGGCCAGCTCGCCCAGGCGCAGGGCCGAGGCGGGGGACTGTTCGGCAGGCTTGAGCACCACGCTGTTGCCGACGGCCAGGGCCGGGGCCAGCTTCCAGGCGGCCATGTCGAGGGGGAAGTTCCAGGGCACCACAGCGGCGACCACGCCCAGCGCTTCGCGGGTGATGGTGGCCAGGGCGTTGGGCGCGGTGGGCGCCACCTGGTCGTAGAGCTTGTCGAGGGATTCGGCGTACCAGGCGAAGACGTTGGCGGCGCCGGGCACGTCGATGGTGTAGGCGTCCATCACCGGCTTGCCCATGTCCAGCGAGTCCAGCAGGGCCAGCTCCTCGCGGTGGGCCAGCATCAGCTCGGCGAGGCGCAGCAGGATCTTCTTGCGCTCGGCCGGCGCCATGCGTGCCCAGGGGCCATGCTCGAAGGCCTGGCGGGCGCTGCGCACGGCGAGGTCGACGTCCGCCGTGTCGCAGGCGGCGACGCGGGCCAGCAGCTGGTTGGTCGCGGGGTTGATGGAATCGAAGGTGGCGCCGGAAGCGGCACTCACCAGGCGGCCGCCGATCAGGGCCTTGTCGATGATGGATTGCCGGGCGGCTCGCTGCTGCCAATAGCCGAGGTCGTACACGCTGCACCCCCTGTCGACCGTCTTCGCGGTCTGGTTGTCGTTCGGGTCGGGGCAGATGGTGCGCCAGCGGGGGCATGAGGAAAATTATTAAAAATATGCTCGCTAGCCATGAAAAAGCTCACCAGCCGATCGGCCCACCCGCTGCGGCCTGGGGTATGGTGCTGGCCTTCCGCTCCACGGGCGAGGCGCGGCCGGCACAGGTGGCACAGGCCGTCGAGACCGGGCTGCTGAGATCAGGCTGTTGAAACGAGGAGGAGTCCCATGGCGACCTACACCCTGCGGCAACTGAGGTACTTCGTGACCACGGTGGAATCCGGCAGCGTGGCCGAGGCGTCCCGCAAGCTCTACATCGCCCAGCCGTCCATCTCCACGGCCATCAAGGGGCTGGAGGAGAGCTTCGGCGTGCAGCTGTTCATCCGCCACCACGCCCAGGGCGTGTCGCTGACCCCCAGCGGCACGCGCTTCTACGAGAAGGCCCTGGAGCTGTTGCGGGTGGCGCGGGAGTTCGAGCAGAACGCCCTGGCGGACAACGACATCGTCGCCGGGCAGATCGACATCGGCTGCTTCGAGACGGTGGCGCCGCTCTACCTGCCGCAACTGATCGCGGGGTTCCGCGCGCTGTACCCGGGGGTGGACATCCGCATCCGCGACGGCGAGCAGCAGGAGCTGGTGCAGGGGCTGACCGCCGGCACCTTCGACCTGGCCTTCCTCTACGACCACGAGCTGGACAGCACCATCGCCACCGAGCCGCTGATGGCCCCGCAGAAGCCCTATGCGCTTCTGCCGGAACACCACCGCTTCGCCCGCCAGGCCCAGGTGTCGCTGCGCGACCTGTGCCTGGAGCCGATGATCCTGCTGGACGTGCAGCCGAGCCGCACCTACTTCGTCAGCCTGTTCCACGAGCTGGGGCTGACGCCCAACATCGTCTTCAGCTCGCCCTCCATCGAGATGGTGCGCGGCATGGTGGGCCAGGGTTTCGGCTTCTCCCTGCTGGTCACCCGCCCCCATTCCGAGTGCACCTACGACGGCCAGCGGGTGGTGTGCGTGGACATCACCGAACCGGTGGCCACCTCCGGCCTGGTGGCCGCACGCCTCAAACGCGCCCAGCTGACCAAGCCGGCCCAACTGTTCGTGGACTTCTGCCGCGAACGCCTGGGCCAACTGGCCCAGGCCCGCGAGGCCACGCCTCAGCCCTGAGTCCCGCGCCCACCGAAAGCAGCGAAGCGCTTGTTGAAGTGGGCAATGCGCCCCTCCGCCGCCACCTGGCGCTGCTGGCCGGTGTAGACCGGGTGCGACGCGCTGGACACGTCCAGCGCCACGTAGGGGTAGGTCTGGCCATCGCTGTGCACGTAGGTGCGGTCGGTTTCCACGGTGGAACCGATCAGGAAGAACGCATTGGCCGAGGTGTCGTGGAACAGCACAGGCCGGTAGTCGGGGTGAATGCCGGGTTTCATGGAGCCTCCGATGCAAATGTTATAAAGTTACGCATCCTGCGCTTGTCGAGAATGATTTTCAATATCTCGCTGTGCTAGCCATAACCCACTCGTCAGCTTCTCTCAGGAGCAAGACCCCAGTGCGCATCCCGAAACGACATCTGGCTCAAGCGTTGGAGCGGGGCAGCGCCCCTTCAGGAGGCCGAGCGCAGTCGTTGCGCAGGGGGACGAGCGGCATGGATGCCGCGAGAGGCGCGCCAGGCCACGGATGGCCCATCGCGCCGGCCCCCGAAGCAACGATGGAGCGAGGGGAGTCCCGCGAAGCGGGACCCGGATGCAGGGGCGAGCCCTTTTGGTTACTTTTCTGGGCGATTGAGAAAAGTGACTCGCCCGGCGGGGCGAAACAGAAAACATCGACAGAACTCGATAACCAACCTGGCTCCGCGCTCACTCAACCCCCGGGAACGCTCTATCCATGAACATCCCGCGTCTCGCCCTCCTGACCACCCTCCCCCTCCTCCTGCTGCCGCCCCTGTCCCAAGCCGCCCTCCCCATCCCCCTGGGCCCACTCCCCCACTGCACCCGCAGCGCCACCCTGATGCACTGCAACGACGGCCAGGGCGGCTTCTACGGCATGGCCATCCAGGGCAACGACCTCCACCTGCGCGGCCACGACGGCCAGACCGGCCTCGGCTGGGCCCAGACCAGCACACGCTTCGGCCGCCTGCTGCTGCTCAGCGGCATCAGCAGCGACGGCACCGTGTGGTTCGGCTTTGGCCGGCGCATGGGCTGGAACGTGATGAACCGCCTCTCCACCTCCGCCGGCGACCGCATACGGCTCTCCTGCAACCGCCTGAAAGGCTGCGACTGACCTCCGGGCGGGACCATTGCGCACCGGGCTGGTGCAGCGGCGACAAAACTGGCACCGATCCCGTCGTGCGGCTTGTCGGCGGGCCCGCGCTTGCGGTATCAGTGCATTCGCCCGCCCCTGAATTCCCTGGAAACACCATGACTGTCCTGGTTCCCGCCCACAGCCCCGCCGCCACCGGCAAACCCGCCGGCCGCATCCGCCAGAAGAACGAAGAGATCATCCTCGCCGCCGCCGAGGAGGAGTTCGCCAAGCACGGTTTCAAAGGCACCAGCATGAACGCCATCGCGCTGCGCGCCGACCTGCCCAAGGCCAACCTGCACTACTACTTCAGCAACAAGCTGGGGCTCTACGTGGCGGTGCTGAGCAACATCCTCGAGCTGTGGGACAGCACCTTCAACACCCTCACCGCCGAGGACGACCCGGCCGAAGCGCTGGCCCGCTACATCCGCGCCAAGCTGGAGTTCTCCCGCCGCTACCCGCTGGCCTCGAAGATCTTCGCCATGGAAGTGATCAGCGGCGGCAGCTGCCTCGACAAGCATTTCAACCAGGACTACCGCGACTGGTTCCGCGGCCGCGCCGCCGTGTTCGAGGCCTGGGTGGCCGCCGGCAAGCTGGACCCGGTGGACCCGATGCACCTGATCTTCCTGCTCTGGGGCAGCACCCAGCACTACGCCGACTTCGGCTCGCAGATCTGCCGCGTCAGCGGCCGCAAGCGCCTGACCAAGGACGACTACGAAGTCGCCGCCCAGACCCTCACCCACATCATCCTCAAGGGCTGCGGCCTGACGCCGCCGGCCAGCGCCTGATGCCCTTCACCCTGGCCGGGCCCTGCGAGTACCGCGAGGAAATCCGCAAGAGCCGCTTCATCGCCCTGGCCGCGCCGGTCACCAGCGCGGCAGAGGCCCAGGCCTTCATCGCCACCCACAGCGACCCCGCCGCCAGCCACAACTGCTGGGCCTGGAAGGTGGGCACGCAGTACCGCTTCAGCGACGACGGCGAACCCGGTGGCACCGCCGGGCGGCCGATGCTCGCCGCCATCGAGGGCCAGGACATGGACCGCGTGGCGGTGCTGGTGATCCGCTGGTACGGCGGCATCCAGCTCGGCACCGGCGGCCTGGCGCGGGCCTACGGCGGCAGCGCCGCGAAGTGCCTGCAGGGCGGCGAGCGCACCGAGTTGCTGGCCCTGCAGCGCCTGCGCGGGCACGTGGCCTTCGCCGAGCTGGCCCCGTTCAAGGCGCGCCTGGCCGAGCACCAGGCACGGCTGGAAGACGAGGCCTACGACACCGAGGGCGCCTGGCTGGAGCTGGCCCTGCCGGCGGAACGCCAGGCAGCCCTGCAGCAGGTGCTGGCCGACCTCAGCCGGGGCCGCAGCCAGCTGCAACCGGTGGAGGAGGTGGCGCCGTGAGCGGCCGCCTGCGCATCCACTCCCCGGCCATCCTCTACTTCGACATGGTCCGGCGCTGCCACTCCATCCGCGAGGCGGCGCGCCGGCTCAACGTCGCCTCGTCGGCGGTGAACCGGCAGATCCTCAAGCTGGAGGACGAACTGGGCACGCCGCTGTTCGAACGCCTGCCCGGCGGCCTGCGCCTGACCCCGGCCGGCGAGACCCTGTCGCGCCACGTCACCGTGGTGCTGCAGGACCTGGAGCGGGTGCGCTCGGAACTGGACGCCATGCAGGGCCTGAGCACCGGCCACGTGGAGATCGCCACCGTCGAAGGCGTCACCCTCGACCTGCTGCCCCGCGTGCTCGACGCCATGCACACGCGCTATCCGCGCATCACCGTGGGCGTCACCACCCTCGGCTCCCAGGCCATCCCCGAGGCGGTGCTCAGCGGCGACGCCGACCTGGGCCTGGCCTTCGGCCTGCAACGCAGCGCCGAGCTGCAGCAGCTGTGCCTGGGGCACTTCCGCCTGGGGGCCATCGTCCCCGCCGGCCATCCCCTGGCCCAGCGCCAGGAGGTGGCCTTCGCCGCCTGCGCCGAGCACGGGCTGATCCTCGCCAAGCGCGAGCTGTCCCTGCACCACCAGATCGGCCCGCTGTTCCGCCGCCTGCGCCAGCCGGGCCTGCCGGTGCTGGAAAGCAGCTCCCTGGAGCTGGCCCGGCAGATGGTCAGGCGCGGCCTGGGCATCGCCTTCCAGACCCGCATCGGCCTGGAGGCCGACCTCGCCAGCGGCGAGCTGCTGCACCTGCCGCTGACCGACCAGGGCGGCCTGCACAGCGACCTCGGCCTGTACATGCGCGCCGGGCGTCACCTGCCGGTGGCGGTGGACGCCTTCGCCCGGCTGATGGCCGAGGAGATCGCCCGCCGCGAGGGCGAGGAACCCCCGCGGCTCTGAGTCGCACCTCGGTCGGCACCGCGTCGAACGGGTGCCGGCGCCGGCTTTCGGCGTCAGCCAATGCCCTCTGCCCACCCGCTCGATTTCTGCCCTTCACGCCAGCCTGCGCCCTTGAGCGCGCGGAACGCCCGCCGGGCTGGAGGCCGCGAAAATACTGACTTCCAGGTCAATTCAGCGCTGCCGTTCCGGCATCAGCCCGAGCGAAATACTGTTCTTTGGCGCACACCGGGCTTGTGCCGATACTGCGTCGCTCGGTGTCCGTACCGAACTGTCGATACCCCACTCCACAGGAGCCACAACAATGAAAAAAGCACTGCAGGGAGCGTCGTTGGCACTGGCCTTCGTCATGGCCGGGGAGGCCAGCGCACTGGAATGGATGAACAACAGCCTGGGCTTCCGCTATGGCCAGCAGTTCACCAACCCCAACAACCCGGACAAGTTCGCCAAGCGCATCTACAGCTTCACCCACGCCAGCGGCTACCAGTACGGCAGCAACTTCTTCAACCTCGACGTGTTCCTCTCCGACAACCGCGACCCGCGCAAGGGCACCGACGACGGCGGCAGCGAGGTCTACGCCACCTACCGCCACCAACTGTTCGCCTCGCGGGTGTTCGACCAGCCCCTGGGCACCGGCCTGATCAAGGACTACGCCTTCACTGCCGGCTTCGACGCCAGCCGCAACAACAACCGCGCCTCGGCCAAGAAGCGCGCCCTGGTGTTCGGCCCGACCCTCAAGTTCAACACCGTCGGCGTGCTCGACCTGAGCCTGCTCTACTACCGCGAGCGCAACCACAGCGGCATCCCCGGTGTGCGCCACGAGAACCTCACCTTCGACGGCACCTACAACCTCAACCTGACCTGGCTGCGGCCGTTCAAGGTGGGCGACCACGCGGCCAAGTTCCAGGGTTTCGTCAACCACATCGGGGAGAAGGGCGAGGACTACAACAACCGCGACACCGCCCCGGAAACCCTCATGCGCACCGCCCTGATGGTGGCCGCCCGCCCGGGCGACCGGGTGCAGCCCAACCTGTGGTTCGGCGTCGGCTACGAGTACTGGCACAACAAGTTCGGCGTGGACGGCGGACGTGGCAGCCGCACCTCCACCCCGACCCTCAACCTCGAACTCAGCTTCTGAGCCCTACCCGGCCCCGTGGCTCGGGCTTCAACCCGGGGCGCCTTCGCCGGCCATGCCCCGGGCTGAAGCCCGGGCTACGGGTGCCCTCCGCAACGCCGTGGCACGGGGTGTAGCCCGGACTTCAGTCCGGGGATTCCACACACCCGGCCCTGAGCTTCAACCTGAGAATCCTTCGCCAGCCCATCCCTGGGCTGAAGCCCAGGCTACGGGTACCGTCCGCAACGCCGTGGCATAGGCCGTAGCCCGGACTTCAGTCCGGGGATTCCGCACACCAGACCCTGCGCTTCAACCTTGGAATCCTTCGCCAGCCCATCCCTGGGCTGAAGCCCAGGCTACGGGTGCCTTCCTCACGCCGTGGCATAGGCCGTAGCCCGGACTTCAGTCCGGGGATTCCGCACACCAGGCCCTGAGCTTCAACCTGGGAGTCCTTCGCCAGCCAGTCCCTGGGCTGAAGCCCAGGCTACGGGTGCCGCCCTGTCACTTCCGGTGGTCCGGAACCGCCCACAAAAGCCGGGGACAAGCCTGTGGATAACCTTTGCAAAGGTGGCGCCGGGCTGCGTGCCGTGGTGCCTGCCGCGAGCTGATCAAATAACGACCACCCTGCCCTGCGCCCAAATGGCGCACGCAAGGGCTTGACAGGCATGGATTAATTTCGCTGGGAAATAAGGCACCGCGCCAGCATCCCGTCGAGGTGCCCCGTGCTCGCCCACAATAACCGTGGACAGACCTGTGGATAACCTTGGGAATAACCGCGCCAGCCCTGCTGCGCCAAGGCCTGCGCCGCCCTGATCGAAAAACCGCCACAACGGTGCGCCACCCCACCGTCCACGCCCCATTTGCGTGCAGCCTCCGCGCGGCCCTGGCACCCCGTCGTCTCGCTGTCCCAAGGCCCGCGCGCTTTCTGACCCGGTGGCCAGCTTTTTGCTTTGGCAGGGCCAGCTGATTGATCGAGTGAAGCCCCATGACCGCCTCCCCTCCCCGCCTGGAACTCCTGGGCATCACCAAGCGCTACCCCGGCTGCCTGGCCAACGACCGTGTCGACCTGGCCATCGCCCCCGGGGAGATCCATGCCCTGCTGGGCGAGAACGGTGCCGGCAAGAGCACGCTGATGAAGATCATCTACGGCGTGGTGCAGCCCGATGCCGGCGAGATCCGCTGGCAGGGCGAGACGCGGCGGGTGCGAGACCCGGCCCAGGCCCGCGCCCTGGGCATCGGCATGGTGTTCCAGCACTTCTCGCTGTTCGAGACCCTCACCGTGGCCGAGAACATCGCCCTGGCGCTGGGCCGCGAGGCGGGCACACCCAGGCAGCTGGAGGCGCGCATCCGCGAGGTGTCGCAGCGCTATGGCATGGCCCTGGAACCGGGGCGGCTGGTGCATGCGCTGTCCATCGGCGAGCGCCAGCGGGTGGAGATCGTCCGCTGCCTGATGCAGGACATCCGCCTGCTGATCCTCGACGAACCCACCTCGGTACTGACCCCGCAGGAGGCCGAGGAGCTGTTCGTCACCCTGCGCCGGCTGGCGGCCGAGGGCTGCAGCATCCTCTTCATCAGCCACAAGCTGGCCGAGGTGCGGGCGCTCTGCCACAGCGCCACGGTGCTGCGCGGCGGCCGTGTCTCCGGCCAGTGCATCCCGGCCGCGTGCAGCGACCTGGAGCTGGCGCGGCTGATGGTGGGCGATGCCGAGGGGCTGGTGGCGCAGTACCCCAAGGTCAGCGGCGGCGCGCCCTTCCTGCACCTGGAGGGCCTCGACTGGCACAACCCCGACCCGTTCGGCGTGTCGCTGAAAGCCATCGGCCTGGAGGTGCGCAGCGGCGAGATCGTCGGCATCGCCGGGGTGGCCGGCAACGGCCAGGATGAGCTGCTGGCGCTGCTCTCCGGTGAGGCCCGGCTGCCGCCGGCCAAGGCGGCGGCGGTGCGTTTCGCCGGGCAGGCGGTGGGCCAGTTGCCGCCGGATGCGCGGCGCGCCCGGGGCCTGGCCTTCGTGCCGGCCGAGCGCCTGGGGCACGGCGCGGTGCCGGAGCTGTCCCTGGCGGACAACGCGCTGCTCACCGCCTCGCGCCAGGGCCTGCTGCGCCACGGCCTGGTGCGCCGGGGCCGGGTGCTGGCCTTCGCCGAGGAGGTGATCCGCCGCTTCGCGGTGAAGACCCCGGACGCCCACACCGCCGCCCGCAGCCTCTCCGGCGGCAACCTGCAGAAGTTCATCCTCGGCCGCGAGATCCTCCAGCAACCCAGGCTGCTGGTGGCCGCGCACCCCACCTGGGGCGTGGACGTGGGCGCGGCGGCGGCCATCCACCGCGCGCTGATCGCGCTGCGGGATGCCGGCGCGGCGATCCTGGTGATTTCCGAGGACCTGGACGAGCTGTTCCAGATCAGCGACCGCATCGGTGCGCTGTGCAGCGGCGAGCTATCGGCGCTCAAGCCGGTGCCGGACACCACCGCCCAGGAGGTCGGCCGCTGGATGGCCGGCCGCTTCGATTCGCCCCAAGCCGCCTGACCCGGAGCCCCCATGCTGTTATCCCTCGTTCCCCGCACCCAGCCCTCGCGGGCGATGCTGGTGCTCTCCCCGGTGCTGGCCGGCCTGCTGACCCTGGCCTGCGGCTCGCTGCTGTTCCTGGCCCTGGGCAAGGACCCGCTGGAAACCCTGCACACCCTGCTGATCGCCCCGGTAAGCGACCTCTACGGCGTCTCCGAGCTGCTGGTGAAGGCGCTGCCCATCCTGCTCTGCGCCCTGGGCCTGGCCGTGGCCTACCAGGCGCGGGTGTGGAACATCGGCGCCGAGGGCCAGTTGCTGGTCGGTGCCCTGGCCGGCAGCGCGCTGGCGGTCCACGTCATCGACTGGGAGAGCCGCTGGGCGCTGGTGCTGGTGCTGGCCGCCGGCACCCTCGCCGGGGCCGCCTGGGGCGCGCTGGCGGCCTGGCTGCGCACGCGCTTCAACGCCAACGAGATCCTCACCACCATCATGCTCAACTACGTGGCGCTGAACCTGCTGCTGTATGCGGTGCACGGCCCACTGAAGGACCCGGGCGGCTTCAACTTCCCCGAGTCGGCCATGTTCGGCGACGCCACCCGCCTGCCGCCGGTGTTCGAGGACCTGCGCCTGCACATCGGCCTGTACTTCGCCCTGCTGGCGCTGGTGGCGGTGTGGGTGCTGCTGCACAGGAGCTTCCTCGGCTTCCAGATCAAGGTGCTCGGCCTGGACAAGCGCGCGGCCGGCTTCGTCGGCTTCCGCGAGCGGCGCCTGGTGTGGCTGGTGCTGCTGCTCAGCGGCGGCCTGGCAGGCCTGGCCGGGGTCGGCGAGGTCACCGGGCCCATCGGCCAGTTGGTGCCACAGGTGTCGCCGGGCTACGGCTACGCCGCCATCACCGTGGCCTTCCTCGGTCGCCTGAACCCGTTCGGCATCCTCGCCGCCGGCCTGCTGATGGCGCTGCTCTACCTGGGCGGCGAGAACGCGCAGATGGCGCTGAACCTGCCGCAGTCCATCACCCAGCTGTTCCAGGGAATGATGCTGTTCTTCCTGCTCGCCTGTGACGTGCTGATCCTCTACCGCCCGCGCCTGGCGGCCCGCTGGACGCTGCGCACGACGGCCCGCGCACGCGGGGCCCTGGCATGACCCTCTCCCCTCTTCCTGACGCGCGGCTCGCCGCCCAAGGCTTCTGACCCATGGATCTCGATCTGCTGACCAACATCCTCTTCGCCATGGTCCGCTGCGGCACGCCCCTACTGCTGGTGGCCCTGGGCGAGCTGGTGTGTGAAAAGAGCGGCGTGCTCAACCTCGGCCAGGAGGGAATGATGCTGTTCGGCGCGGTGGTGGGCTTCATCGCCGCCATCGGCACCGGCAGCCTCTGGCTCGGGGTGCTGGCGGCGATGGCCGCCGGGGTGCTGCTGTCGGCGCTGTTCGCCCTGGTGGCGCTGGGCTGCAACGCCAACCAGGTGGCCACCGGGCTGGCGCTGACCATCTTCGGCATCGGCCTGTCGTCCTTCGTCGGCGCGGCCTGGGTGGGCAAGCCGCTGGCAGGCTTCGAGCCGGTGGCGATCCCGCTGCTGGGTGCGCTGCCGGTGCTGGGCAAGGTGCTGTTCAGCCAGGACCTGATGGTCTACCTGTCCTTCGCGCTGTTCGCGCTGATCGCCTGGGCCCTGTTGAAGAGCCGCATCGGCCTGGTGCTGCAGGCGGTGGGCGAGAACCCCGACGCGGCCAGCGCCATGGGCCTGCCGGTGCTGCGGGTGCGCACCCTGGCGGTGCTGTTCGGCGGGGCGATGGCGGGCATGGCCGGGGCCTACCTGTCCCTGGCGTACACGCCGATGTGGGCGGAGAACATGACCGCCGGGCGCGGCTGGATCGCCCTGGCGCTGGTGGTGTTCGCCAGCTGGCGGGTGTTCCGCGTGCTGCTGGGCGCCTACCTGTTCGGCCTGGCCAGCATCCTGCACCTGGTGGCCCAGGGCGTGGGGCTCGCCATCCCGGCCAACCTGCTGGCGATGCTGCCCTACGTGGCGACCATCCTGGTGCTGGTGCTGCTCTCCCGCGATGCCGTGCGCACCCGCCTGTTCGCCCCGGTGTCCCTCGGCCAGCCCTGGAAGGGCGGGCACTGAGGGCGCGGTGATTCAGGCCCGCAGGTGCTCGGCCAGGCGCAGCAGCATGGCGTCGCAGGCTTCCAGCTGGGCGAGGGTGACGAACTCGTCGGGCTTGTGGCCCTGGTCCATGCTGCCGGGGCCGCAGACCACGGTGGGGATGCCGGCCTCGTGGAACAGCCCGCCTTCGGTGCCGAAGGCCACGGTGCCGAAGTCCCGCGAGCCGCTGATCAGCGCCACCAGTTCGGCCGCCTCGCTGGCGGCATCGGTGGCCAGGCCCGGGTAGCTGCCCAGGGGCTCGAAGCGGATGCCGGTGCCCGGCTGCACGGCCTGCATGCGCGGCACCAGCTCGGCCTGGGCGTAACGGTCCAGGCGCGTCGCCACCTGCTGGGCGTCGAAGCCCGGCAGGGCGCGCACCTCGAAGTCGAAGCGGCACTCGGCGGGGACGATGTTCAGCGCCCGGCCGCCCTCGATCAGCCCGGTCTGCACGGTGGAGTACGGCGGGTCGAAACGCGGGTCGTGGTGCTCGGGGCGGGCCAGCTCCTCGCCGATCTCGCCGAGGTGGCCGATCAGCCGCGCGGCGTATTCGATGGCATTGACCCCCTGTGGCGCGTAGGCGGAATGGCAGGCGGCGCCGTGCACCTGGCAGCGCATGGCCAGCTTGCCCTTGTGGCCGAGCACCGGGCGCAGTTCGGTGGGCTCGCCGATCAGGCACAGGCGCGGCCGGTTGGGCCGCTGGGCGAGGGCGTCGAGCAGGGAGCGCACGCCCAGGCAGCCCACTTCCTCGTCGTAGGAGAACGCCAGGTGCACCGGCAGGCGCAGCGGCTGGGCGAGGAAGGCCGGCACGGCGGCCAGTACCGAGGCGATGAAGCCCTTCATGTCGGCGGTGCCGCGCCCGTAGAGGCGGCCCTCGCTTTCGCTGAGGCGGAACGGGTCGCGGGTCCAGGCCTGGCCGTCCACCGGGACCACGTCGGTGTGCCCGGACAGCACCACCCCGCCCCGGTCGGTGGGGCCGAGGGTGGCGAAGAGGTTGGCCTTGGTGCCCTCGGCATTGAGGAACAGCTCGCTGGCCACGCCGTGGCCGGCGAGGTAGTCGCGGATGAAGCCGATCAGCGCCAGGTTGGAGTCGCGGCTGACGGTGGGGAAGGCCACCAGCCGCTCCAGCAGGTCGAGGCTGGTGGCGTCACTCATCCCCGGGCACTCCGTAGCTGGGCGCCGCCGTCGGGTCCAGGGCGCGGGTGATGTAGTCCTGCTGCTGCGGGGCATAGGCCTGCCAGAGCCCGGCGAGCACGCCGATGGGGTCGTGCTCGGCCCAGTCCACCCGCAGGTCGACGATGGGCCAGGTGAGGTCGCCCATCACCTTGAGCGCTGCCGAGTGCACCGGGCCGGCTTCGCCCCCGGCGGCCATGGCCGCCTGCATGGCGCTGAGCAGGCGCTCGGCCAGTTGCCCTTCGGAGGTTTCGAAGGCGCGCACCATGGCGTCGATCACCGCCTGGTCGGACAGCAGGTTGCCGGCGGCCACGCACTGCTCGCCGGCCACGGCGTTGTGCACGCCGAGTGCTTCGCTGCCGCTGAACAGCGCGGTGCGGCCCTGGCCGTCGATGACCGTCACCTGGCGGTACTGGCTCCAGCCGTTGGCGCCCAGGGCCCGGTCGAGGGCGGCCTGGGGCGTGAGGTGCTGGCTGTCCAGCAGGTCGAGGATCTGCGGCCCCAGGGCCGGCAGGGTGACGTTCTGCGTGGCCACCGCCCCCACCCCGGCACGCACCCAGGGGCAGCGCGCGCCGACGGCGATGCTGGAGGAACTGATGGCGATGCCCAGCTGCCCGGTTTCCGCGCAACGGCCGACGATGGAAAAGGTCATGGGAGCTCCTTAGCGGGTGGCCTGCCAGTCATCGGGGATCACGGCGATCACGTCGATCTCCATCAGCCACTGGGGCTGGCCGAGGGCCGAGACCACCAGGCCGGTGGAGATGGGGAACACGCCCTTGAGCCACTTGCCCACCTCCTGGTAGACCGGCTCGCGGTAGCGCGGGTCGATCAGGTAGGTGGTGGTCTTGACGATGTGGGAGAGGTCGCTGCCGGCCTCTTCGAGCAGTTGCTTGACGTTCTTCATGGCCTGCTCGGCCTGGGCCCGGGGGTCGCCCAGGCCCACCAGGTTGCCGTCGAAATCGGTGCCCACCTGGCCGCGCACGTAGACGGTGTTGCCGGCGCGGACGGCCTGGCAGAGGTCGTTGTCCAGGGTCTGGTTGGGGTAGGTGTCGCGGGTGTTGAACATGCGGATGCGGGTATGGGTCGGCATGGCGGTGTCCTTGGCGTCGGGTTCGGGGCTCAGCCCTGACGGCGCTGGGCGGCGTCGTGGTAGGCGAGGTACTTGCGCTGGGTGGCGATCTGGTCGGCCACGTGCTTGGCGTCGTGCCAGACGCCCCAGATGAACGAGGAGCCCCGGCGCGACAGCCACGGCAGGCCGAGGAAGTAGACCCCCGGTTCGCTGGACACGCCGCGCTGGTGGCGGGGCTTGCCCTGGGCGTCGAAGGCGTCCACCTGCAGCCAGCTGTAGTCGGTGGCGAAGCCGGTGGCCCAGATGATGGCGCCGATGCCGGCGGCGGCCAGGTCCAGTTCGAGGATCGGCTCGCGCACACAGGCCGGGTCGGGGCGCATGCGGCGGGCTTCGGGCTCGGCGGGCAGGTCCAGGCCGTTGCGCTCGATGTAGGCATCGGCGGCGTCCAGCAGGGACAGGTAGTTCTCGTCGCCCCGGGCGAGGTTGTCGGCCAGGTCGTTGGCGAAGCGGACGCTGCCGCCGTCGAAGGCCTGGGTCAGCCCCACCAGGGTGATGCCCTGCTCGGCGAGGGCGCGGAAGTCCACGGTGTGGCCGCCCCGGGCGCCGCTGACGGCGATGGTGACGTGCTCGCGGCCGGGCTTCATGGCCTGCTGGTCCCACTCGCCGAGCACACCCAGCCACCAGCAGAAATCGCGGCCGCGGTAGCTGCGCGGCGGGCGGTCGTGGGCACCGACGGAGAGGTAGACCTGCTTGCCGGCGCGTTGTAGTTCATCGGCGATCTGCACGCCGGAGGAGCCGGCACCCACCACCAGCACGGCGCCTGCGGGCAGTTGGCCGGGGTTGCGGTAGTCGGCGGAGTGCAGCTGCACCAGGGTCTCGCTGCGCGGGGCGATGGCGGGGATCACCGGGCGCTGGAAGGGGCCGGTGGCGGCCACGACATGACGGGCCTGGATCACGCCGTCGGAGGTCTCCACGCGGAACCCCGGCTGGCCGACGTTGCGCACCACGCGGGTGACTTCGACGCCGGTGCGCACCGGCACTTCGAAACGCTGCACGTAGGCTTCGAAGTAGTCCGCCACCTGCTCCTTGGAGGCGAAGGCGTCGGGGGACATGCCCTCGAATTCCATGCCGGGGAAGCGGTCGTGCCAGACCGGGCCGTTGGCCACCAGGGAGTCCCAGCGCTGGGAGCGCCAGCGCTCGGCGATGCGGTCGCGCTCCAGCACCAGGTGGGGCACGCCGAGCCGGGTCAGGTGCTCGCTCATGGCGATGCCGGCCTGGCCCGCGCCGACGATCAGGGTATCGATTTCAGTCTGTCCAACGGTCATGGTCGGTGTCCTTCTGCTGGGCGGTTTTCGGCTCTTGGAATTGCAGGCCGCTCAGGGCCGGCGGAGAACGACGGACAAGGCGCAGAGGGATGAACCGGGCAGACGGGCACGAGGCCGTTGGAGGCTGGAATCACGCACGCTGCACCCCGGCTCGACCGTCTGTGCGGTCTGGCTTTCGTTCGGGTCGGGCAGATGGTGCGCCAGCTTCCAGGCCAGGAAAATTATTAAAAATATGCTCGCTGCCCATGAAAAAACTCGGCAACGGCGCGGGGTTGGGAGCGGCGGCGCGGGGCGTGCTTGATGCGGTTCGCGTAGCTCACCGCATCCTACGGGGGCACGGAGCGGCCGTGGGATGGGCTGTGCTGTGCGAAGCCCATCGGGGTGGGGGGCGGCGTGGGGCGATGCGGTTCGCCGAGCTCACCGCATCCTACGGGGGCACGGAGCGCCGTAGGATGGGCTGAGCTGTGCGAAGCCCATCGGGGCGGGGGCGGCGTGGGGCGATGCGGTTCGCCGAGCTCACCGCATCCTACGGGTGGCACGGAGCGGTCGTGGGATGGGCTGAGCTGTGCGAAGCCCATCGGGGCGGGGCACGGAGCGGGCAGGTCAACCTTCGTCGTCGACGGGGCGGCGCAGGGTGAAGGCGCCGCGCAGTTCGCCTTCGCGGAAGCCGGTGGCCTGGTCGTCGGGGTAGCGCTCGCGGATCAGGCGGGCCAGCTGCGGCTCGACCTGGGTGCCGTGGCAAGCGAGGCACGGCGCCCCGGTGGCGATGGGCTTCATCACCCGCACTTCGCCGTCGACCACCTCGGCGCGCTGCATGCCGGCCAGGGGTTCGCCGGCCTGGGCGCGGCGGGCGAAGTCCTCCAGCACCTCGCGCTCCCAGGTATCCGTGGCGTTGGCCGGGTTGCGCACCTTGAGGGCGGTGCGGCCGACGCGCCAGCCGTCCTGCCCGTGGGCCTCGGAGATACCGGGGGCGAGGGTCTGGCAGGCCGCCACGGCCTGGGCCGGGCCGCCCTGGCGCATGGCGCCCTGGACGGTCTCCAGCAGGTGCTTCTGGAAGGCCGGGATCAGTGCGGCGCCTTCGGCGACGCGGGCGTCGAGGCTCTCGGCCTGGGCGCTGACGCACAGCCCCAGGCAGGCGGCGAGCAGGGGGTAACGCATGACGAACTCCTTGGCCGCGTCGCAACGGCGATCCTTCGCGGCGGTGGTGAAAGGACGCAACCGCTCAGCGGCGCGTGCAGGTGTTGATGCCCAGCAGCGGGTAGGCCGGGCAGAAACGGAACAGCCCGGTGAGCAGCGGGACGATGCCGATATACCCCCAGGCGCCGATCACGCCGAACACCGCGAGGGCGATCAGCAGCAGGCCGACGATGAGGCGCAGGGTGCGGTCGAGGGTTCCAACGTTGGCAGTCATGGCGGGTCTCCTTCAGTGGCCGCGCGGGCGATCCAGCACGGTGAACAGCGCCATGCCGGCAAGCATGGCGGCAACGAACAGCAGCACCTGCCAGTGGCCGGTCAGCAGCAGCGCCACCGCCGGGCCGGGGCAGATGCCGGCGATGCCCCAGCCGATGCCGAACAGCAGGCTGCCGCCGATCAGCCGGCGGTCGAGGTCGCGGCGCTCGGGCAGGCGCATGGGCTCGCCCAGCAGCGAGCGGTCGTGGCGCCGGGCCCAGGCCATGGGCAGCAGGGCGGCGCCGATGGCGCCGGCCATCACCAGGGCCAGGGACGGGTCCCAGGCGCCGGCCAGGTCGAGGAAGCCGAGGACCTTGGCCGGGTCGGCCATGCCGGCCAGCAGCAGGCCGAGGCCGAACACCAGGCCGGCGAGGAATGCGCTCAGTCGGTTCATGTCAGGCTCCGAGCAGATGGCGGATGACGAAGACGCTGGCAAAGCCGCTGGCCATGAAGCAGGCCACCGCCACCAGGGAGCGCGGTGACAGCCGCGACAGGCCGCAGACGCCGTGGCCGCTGGTGCAGCCGGCGCCATAGCGGGTGCCCAGCCCCACCAGCAGGCCGGCCGCCACCAGGCCGAGGGCGCCGGTGTGGAATTGCGGTTGCGGCCAGTGGCCCAGCAGCCCCCAGAGCAGCGGGGCGAGCAGCAGGCCAAGGAGGAACAGGGCCTTCTCGCCCCGCCCTTCGCTGCCCGGTTGCAGCAGCGCGCCCAGCAGGCCGCTGATGCCGGCGATGCGCCCGTTGAAGGCGGCGAAGGCGCCCGCCGCCAGGCCGATCAGCACGCCACCGGCCAAGGCGGAGCCGGGGGTGAAGGCCATCCAGTTGATGTGCATGGGGTCTCCTCGTTGAGCATCGGGCGCAGCGTTTTCGCTCGCCAATATACCCATAGGGGTATTTAGCTACAGCGCAAACGTGCCGGCAAGCGGCCATTTCGCCGCAGCGGATGAACGGTCGAGGAGAAAGGCGGAGCCCCGGAGGGCTCCCGAGGCAGGTTCAGCCGCGCTTGACGGCCTGAAGGGTGTAGCTGAGGGGCAGGCGGTCGGGGGCTTCGCTGAGGCGCCATTCGCCGCCGCTGACGCGGTGCATACGCCCGGGCAGGGCCTCCCAGGGCAGGCTGCGGTGTTCTTCCAGCCCGGTGAGGGTCATGCCGTTCTCCAGCAGCGCGGTGATGATCTCGCCGAGGCCGTGGTTCCACTCGTGGGTGCGGGTGGCGGTGAGGGGGCGGTCGGTCTCGACGTAGCTGCTGGCGTCGTCCCAGACCATCGGCTCGGGGCGTTCGAAGTAGGGGTATTCGATCACCAGGCCGTCCAGGCGTGCTTCGTTCACGGCACCGAGCATGGGATGCCCGTCGCGGATGAACAGCCAGCCGCCGGGCTTGAGCAGGGCCGCAACGGTACGCGCCCAGTCGCGGATGCTGGGCAGCCAGCAGAGGGCGCCGATGCCGGTGTAGACGAAGTCGAAGCTGGCGCGCGGCAGGGCCTGGTCGGCGGCACAGACCTCGGCCTCGACGAACTCCAGCGGGGCGTCGCAGCGCCGCGCCAGTTCGCGGGCCTGCTCGAGGGACGCGGGGGAGAAGTCGAGGCCGGTCATGCGGGCGCCGAGGCGCGCCAGGGAAAGGGTATCGGTGCCGATGTGGCACTGCAGGTGCACGCCGCGCAGGCCGACGATGTCGCCGAGGCGCGGCTGGTCGAAGCGCACCACGTCGGAGAGGTGGCCGGGGTCTCTGACGAAGCGCTCCACCTGGTAGTCCGCCGAGGCGGCGTGCAGGGGGGCGCGGTCATCCCAGTTGGCGCGATTGAGGTCCAGGTATCCGTTCATGGGGTCTTCCTGTCGTCCGTGAAGGCCGTCGATGCTGCGCCTCGGGGGCGCCTCCGTCCAGATACCGGCGACGGTGGGTACTGTCGGATTAAGCCGCCGACCGATGGCGTGCGCGCTGTAAGGCTAGAAGTGCGAGGCCGAGTAGGCGTCCCAGGGCAGCAGCACGGTGTCCACGGTGGCGTCCACCGGCATGGAGACGACGGTGGCCACCGGGCAGACCACGCTGAGCCAGCAGAACAGCGAGGCATAGCCGCCGTAGCCGGGGTACAGGTCGAAGCTGAGCAGCATGACGTCGGCCTTCACGCCCTTGTAGTAGTCGTGGCCGATCAGCCCGCTCGGGGTATGGTCGTCGGCGCGGCCGAGCAAGGTGCCGCAGCCGCTCAGGGCCAGGCAGGTGAGTGCGGTGATGAGGGTTCGCATGGTCCGTCACGCCAGGGGTGGATGGGGGTGCAGCCTACCCCATCGGCGTCTCCGCGGTCCGTGAACGGCTGCGACATCTCGACACGCCAGGCGTGCCGGCGATCATCCCGACCTCGGCTGCAGCCCTCGCCAACCTTGACATGCGCGAGAACTGGCTAAGCTTGCGCTGCGACACCCAGCCGCATTACCCACACCTTGTGCAGGGAGATGGCCAGGATCAAGAATAGGGACCATTCATACCCCAAGGGGTATCTGGCATGCACACACGTCGTACGCTCACGTCCTCGCGCACCCTGGTCAGGGAAATCACCTGCATCCTGCTGATCAAGCTCCTGCTGCTCTGGGGCATCAAGACGCTCTGGTTCGACGCCCCCACGGTCCCCCGTGACGGCGCATCACGCACCGCCGCCCGCCTGCTCGATGCGCCCACGCCCCCTTCCGCATCCCCCCAACCATCCACTGAGGAGAGCCCGAGATGATCACGGAAGCAGTCGTCGATCTATCGCGCCTGCAGTTCGCCCTGACTGCGATGTACCACTTCCTGTTCGTGCCCCTGACGCTCGGCCTGTCGTTCCTGCTGGCGATCATGGAGTCGGTGTACGTGATGACCGGCAAGCAGGTGTACAAGGACATGACGCAGTTCTGGGGCAAGCTGTTCGGCATCAACTTCGCCCTCGGCGTCACCACCGGGCTGACCATGGAGTTCCAGTTCGGCACCAACTGGGCCTACTACAGCCACTACGTGGGGGACATCTTCGGCGCGCCGCTGGCCATCGAGGGCCTGATGGCGTTCTTCCTCGAATCCACCTTCATCGGCCTGTTCTTCTTCGGCTGGGACCGCCTCACCCGCGTGCAGCACCTGACCGTGACCTGGCTGGTGGCGCTGGGCTCGAACCTCTCGGCGCTGTGGATCCTGATCGCCAACGGCTGGATGCAGAACCCGGTGGGTGCGGAGTTCAACTTCGAGACCATGCGCATGGAGCTGACCGACTTCGGCGCCCTGCTGTTCAACCCGGTGGCCCAGGTCAAGTTCGTCCACACCGTGGCGGCCGGCTACGTGACCGGCGCGATCTTCGTGCTGGCCATCTCCAGCTGGTACCTGCTGAAGAAGCGTGACCAGGGCTTCGCCCGCCGCTCCTTCGCCATCGCCTCGGCCTTCGGCCTGGCGTCGATCCTCTCGGTGATCGTGCTGGGCGACGAGTCCGGCTACGAGATCGGCGACGTGCAGAAGACCAAGCTGGCGGCCATCGAGGCCGAGTGGGACACCCACCCGGCACCGGCGGGCTTCACCCTGTTCGGCATCCCCGACCAGGCGGCCATGCGTACCGACTACGCCATCAAGATCCCCTACGTACTGGGCCTGATCGCCACCCGCTCGCTGGACAAGGAGGTCACCGGCATCAAGGACCTGCTGGTGCAGCACGAGGCACGCATCCGCAATGGCATGAAGGCCTACGCGCTGCTGGAGCAACTGCGCGGCGGTGACCGCAGCGAGGCCACCCTGGCGGCCTTCAACGCGGTGAAGCTGGACCTGGGCTACGGCCTGCTGCTGAAGAAGTACACCGACAAGGTGGTGGACGCGACCGACGAGCAGGTGCGCCAGGCCAGCCTGGACACCATCCCCGACGTGCTTTCGCTGTTCTTCAGCTTCCGCATCATGGTGGCCGCCGGCTTCCTCATGCTGGCGCTGTTCGCCTGTGCCTTCTGGGCCTCAGCGCGCAAGAACGAGGAGCGTAAGCCCTGGCTGCTGAAGTGGGCGCTGTGGAGCCTGCCGCTGCCGTGGCTCGCCGCGCAGACCGGCTGGTACGTGGCCGAGCATGGCCGCCAGCCCTGGTCCATCGGCGAGGTGCTGCCGACGCACCTGTCCACCTCGAGCCTGAGCACCGGCGATGTGTGGGGTTCGCTGACCGCGCTGATCGCCTTCTACAGCCTGCTGCTGGTGGTGGAGATGTACCTGATGATCCGCTTCGCGCGGCTCGGGCCCTCCAGCCTGCACACCGGGCGCTACCACTTCGAGCAACAACCGGCCGCTGCCTGAGGAGACCGCCATGCTGGATTACGAAAGCCTCAAGCTGATCTGGTGGGTCCTGGTGGGCGTGCTGCTGATCGGCTTCGCCCTGACCGACGGCTTCGACCTGGGGGCGGCGGCGCTGCTGCCGATCGTCGGCCGCACCGACAGTGAACGCCGGGTGGTGATCAACACCATCGCGCCGCACTGGGACGGCAACCAGGTCTGGCTGATCACCGCCGGCGGCGCGCTGTTCGCCGCCTGGCCGCTGGTCTACGCCGCCGCCTTCTCGGGCTTCTACTGGGCGATGCTGCTGGTGCTCTTCGCCCTGTTCGTGCGCCCGGTGGGCTTCGACTACCGCAGCAAGCTGGCCAACACCCGCTGGCGGCAGACCTGGGACTGGGGGCTGTTCGCCGGGGCGCTGGTGCCCTCGCTGGTGTTCGGCGTGGCCTTCGGCAACCTGCTGCTGGGCGTGCCCTTCCAGTTCGACGGGGACCTGCGGGTGAGCTACCACGGCAGCTTCTGGCAACTGCTCAACCCCTTCGGCCTGGTGGCCGGGGTGACCAGCCTGTCGATGCTGATGCTGCACGGCGCTACCTGGCTGATGATGCGCACCGAGGGCGATGTCGCCCTGCGCAGCCGGCGCGCGGCGCAGGTGACGGCGCTGGTGTACCTGGCGGCCTTCCTCGCTGCGGGGGCCTGGCTGTGGCTGGGCGGCATCAACGGGCAGGTGATCGCCGCACCGCTGGAGACCGGCAAGGCGCTGAGCCCGCTGGCCAAGCAAGTGGCCGCCGGCAACCCCGGCTGGCTGGGCAACTACGCGGCCTACACGTGGACCATGCTGGCGCCGGTGCTCGGCGTACTCGGCGCGCTGCTGGCTCTGGCCGGTGCCTCGGCGCGGCGCGGCGGGCTGGCCTTCCTCGGGTCGAGCCTGGCCATCGTCGGCACCCTGTGCACCGCCGGCTTCGCGCTGTTCCCCTTCGTCATGCCGTCCTCGCTGGACCCGATGTCGAGCCTGACGGTGTGGGACGCGGTGTCCAGCCACAAGACCCTGGGGATCATGTTCGTGGTGGCCTGCCTCTTCGTGCCGCTGATCCTGATCTACACCCTCTGGGGCTACGCGAAGATGTGGGGCCGGGTGACCACCGCGCACATCGACGAAAACACCCATCGCCTCTACTGAAGGAGCCCGACCATGTGGTACTTCGCCTGGATACTCGGTGTGCTGCTGGCCTGCAGCTTCGGGATCATCAACGCGCTGTGGCTGGAAACCACGCAGAACCTGGATGAGGACGCCAGTGACTGAGCCCCGCGCCCTGAGCGCCGCCCCGCTGGGGCGAGCGCTCTCGCTGCTGCTGGCGGCGCCGCTGGCGCTGCTGTTGCTGATCCACCCCGGTGCCTTCGTCGACGACGCGGGCGCCTACTCCCACGGCCTGCTGATGCTGACCATGCTCGGCATCAGCGGCGGCTTCGTCCACGGCGTGGGCTTCGTCCCGCGCGCCCTGCCCTGGCGCCTGCTGTTCAGCCCCTGGTGCGCCTGGCCGCTGCTGGTGCTGGGCTACGCGCTGCTGGCCCGGGCACAAGGTTTCTGAACGCCCCCTCGCGCAAGGCGGGGGGTATCGGCAGTTGTGAAGTTGTCGACTTGGTCAACTTCAAATTGCACTTCGCCCATGTTCGAAAGTGTTATCAACGCCACGCCAGTGCATTCACCAGACGGTTAAGCTGCGCAACTCTCGCGCATACCCATCAGAACTTCAGTGATCCATTGCCCGGTATATCCGGGTGATCGACACGCGGCACGCCGAACAAGAAGCCTTGCAGCCATTCGACATTTACCGCGCAGGCAAGTTGATGGTCGGCCGGGGTTTCGATGCCTTCGAGTACCACCACCGGGGATATATCCCGGCAGGTTTCGACGACCTGTTCCAGACGCCTGAGTGCCGAGCCCCCCTCCCGTGCTTCCACCAGGTAGCTGCGGTCGATCTTGATGATGCCGGGGCGCGCCTCGGCGACGAAATCCAGGGTGAAGCAGCCGGCGCCGAGGTCGTCCACCGCCACCTTGCAACCCAGGTGGGAGAAGCGCTGGAAGAACGCCAGGGCATCGGCGTGGCTGCCGAAGCGGGCGCTCTCGGTGATCTCGATGACCAGCCGACCGGCCAGTTCCGGACGGTCCTCGAACAGGCCGCCTAGAGCCTCCCAGCCGGGGTCGAGGGCGGCGCTCAGGGCGGAGATGTTGCAGCCGAGGGTGAGGGCTGGGTTGCGGTCCAGCAGGCGCACGACGTTGGACACCACCGAGGCGTCCAGCAGGCGGATGCGCCCCAGGCGCTCCAGCAGGGCGATGGGGTTGCAGGGAAACGGTTCGGCCAGGCTGCGCAGCAGGCCTTCGTAATAGAGAACACGATGGGGGTGCCGGGAATGAACCACCGGTTGAAAGGCCAGGCCCAACTTCCCGTCGTTCAATGCATCGTAGAACTCACAGGCAAGATCACTGGATTGGGACATGCGCGCACACAAGGACGACCTCGATGAATGTTTTAAATCCACAAAGAACCGGCATGCGCGGGAACATGCACGCACATAAAACTTTGTGAAGTTTTTCACGGAAATTATCCTATTGCGAAGAAATGCGCGGTAAGTGTCCGGGGACACCTTTTCCTTGTCCTGAAGTACAAGGCGACCCCACTTCCAAGAACTCAATGACCCGGCCTGGATAGATTCATGTACGCGATTACCGCCGCCTGTTCGAAGGTCCTGTGGAAGGCCCTGGTCAAGTCAGGAGTCGACCCGGACAGCCTGGCGATCCCCGCGCAGGAGATCGAAGCCGCGCTGGCCAGTGGCGCGCCGATCCGGACGGCAGTGATCTACGGCCTGTTCGACGAGGCCCTGCGGCAGACCGGCAACCCGGACCTGGGCCTGCTGGCCTACCACTACGCCCATCCCTCGGTGTGGAGCCCGTTCACCTACAGCATCATGTCCGCCCCGACCCTGGGCAACGCGCTGGAACGGGTGGTGGAGTACCACCCGCTGATCAGCAGCGGCTCGCAGCTGTTCCTCGACCGGGACAGCGCCGGCAACCTGGTGCTGCACGGGCGCGAACTGGGCCAGCTGAGCGCCCCCCGGGCCTTCCTCGATGCCGGCGCGGCGCTGGTGCTGGCGTTGATCCACTGGCTGGAGCCCTATCACCGGCCGATGCCGATCCGCGTGGAGTTCACCTACCCCGAGCCGGAGAACACCGCCCGCCTGGCGCGCCTGTTCGGCCCGGACCTGGTGTTCTCCGCGCGCACCAATGCCCTGGTGTTCTGCCCGTCCATCGCCGAGCTGCCGCTGCCCACCGCCGACGAGGCGCTGGACGCCCTGCACGCCGAGCGCGCCCAGCACATGGCCCACGAGATCCTCAACGGTTCGGTGGCGGCCCGGGTGCGCCGCCTGCTGATGGAGCTGATCGCCGCCCAGGCCCGCCCCACACTGCCGGACATCGCCGAGCGCCTGGGCCTCAGCCCGCGCAGCCTGCAGAACGCGCTGGACCGCGAGGACACCCACTTCAAGGCCATCGCCGACGATTGCCGCCTGCGCCTGGCCCACGACTACCTGAGGCGCTCCACGCGGAGCATCAAGTACATCGCCACCACCCTCGGCTTCAACGACCAGAGCAGTTTCCACAAGGCCTGCCTGCGCTGGTTCGGCATGTCGCCCAATCGCTATCGCGCCGACCTGGGTTGAATACCCGAAGGTTTCAGCGCGCCGCCGCATATGTCAAAAAAATATAAATATATAACTGAGTGGCAGCTATGCTCAGCACCATAAAATACCCCAAGGGGTATTTAAGGAGAGCTGAACCATGAATGCCCACGTTGAACCCTTCTTCGACCCCGCCACCTTCACCTACAGCTACGTGGTGAGCGACCCGGCCTCCCGGCGCTGCGCCGTGGTGGACTCGGTGCTCGACTACGACCCCGCCGCCGGGCGCACCCGCACCGCCAGCGCCGACCGCCTGATCGCCTACGTGCGCGAACAGGGGTTGACCCTGGAGTGGATCCTGGAGACCCATGTCCACGCCGACCACCTCTCCGCCGCGCCCTACATCCAGCGCCAGCTGGGCGGCAGGCTGGCCATCGGCGAGCACATCACCGTGGTGCAGCGGACCTTCGGCACGCTGTTCAACGCCGAGAGCGGCTTCGCCACCGACGGCAGCCAGTTCGACCACCTGCTCAAGGACGGCGACCGCTTCAGCGTCGGCGGCATCCAGGCCCAGGCGCTGCACACCCCCGGCCACACCCCGGCCTGCATGACCTACCTGATCGGCGACGCCGCGTTCGTCGGCGACACCCTGTTCATGCCCGACTACGGCACCGCCCGCTGCGACTTCCCCGGCGGCGACGCGCGCACCCTGTACCGCTCCATCCGCCGGCTGTTCGCCCTGCCGGACGCCACCCGCCTGTTCATGTGCCACGACTACAAGGCCCCGGGGCGCGAGCACTTCCTCTACCAGACCAGCGTGGGCGAGGAACGTGCCCACAACGTGCACGTGCACGAAGGCATCAGCGAAGACGAGTTCGTCGCCATGCGCCAGGCCCGCGACGCTACCCTCGGCATGCCCGCCCTGATCCTGCCCTCGGTGCAGGTGAACATGCGCGCCGGGCAGTTGCCGCCGGCCGAGGCCAACGGCACCCGCTACCTGAAGATTCCCCTGAACGCACTCTGAGAGGCCGACCATGGACAGCATCAAGCGCCTCACCCCCTTCATCGCCGTCTCCACCCAGCTGCAGCCGGCGGACATGGGCACCCTGGCCGCCGCGGGCTACCGCTGCGTGATCAACAACCGCCCGGACAACGAGGGCGAGCAGCAGCCCAGCTCCGCCGAGATGCAGGCCGCCGCCCAGGCCAACGGCCTGGACTACCACCACCTGCCGGTGGTGTCCGGGCAGATCCGCGATGCCGACGTCGAGGCCTTCAACGCCCTCCTCGCCCAGGTGCGTGGCCCGGTGCTGGCCTACTGCCGGACCGGCACCCGTTCCTGCAGCCTGTGGGCCCTGAGCGAAGCTCATCACCTTGATCCGTTGGCCCTGCTGGCCACCGCCCGCGAGGCCGGCTACGACCTCAGCGGCCTGGCCCCGCGCCTGGAACAGCGCTGGCAGGACGCACCGCGTGCCGAGCCCAGCCACGCCAGCCCCGGCCAGCGCTACGACGTGGTGGTGGTGGGCGGCGGTGCCGCCGGCTGCGCGGTGACCGCCAGCCTGCTCAAGCGCCAGCCCGGCTTGCGCATCGCCGTGGTGGAGCCCCGTGACCAGCACCACTACCAGCCCGGCTGGACCCTGGTGGGCGCCGGCGTGTTCGACCGCGCCCGCACCGAACGCCCCATGGCCCAGTGCATCCCACCCCAGGCGCAGTGGGTGCACGCCGCCGTGGCCGCCTTCGAGCCGGAGCAGCAGTGCGTGGTGCTGGAAGACGGTACCCGCCTGGCCTACCGAGCCCTGGTGGTGTGCCCTGGGCTGAGCCTGGACTGGGGCGCCATCGACGGCCTGGAGGAAACCCTCGGCCGCAACGGCGTCACCTCCAACTACCGCTTCGAGCTGGCGCCCTACACCTGGCGCCTGGTGCAGGAACTGCGCGAAGGGCGCGCCCTGTTCACCCAGCCGCCGATGCCGATCAAATGCGCCGGCGCACCGCAGAAGGCGCTCTACCTGTCCTGCGACTGGTGGCAGCGTGAGGGCCGGCTGGGCGCCATCCAGCCCGAGTTCTGCAGCGCCGGTGCCGCGCTGTTCGGCGTGGCCGACTTCGTCCCGACGCTGATGGGCTACATCGAGCGCTACGGCGTGAACCTGCAGCTGACCACGCAACTGGTGAAGGTGGACGGCCCGGCGCGGCGCGCCTGGTTCCGCCAGACCGACAAGGACGGCCAGGTCCATGAGCTGGAGAAGACCTTCGACCTGCTCCATGTGGTGCCGCCGCAGAAGGCCCCGCGCTTCATCCGCGACAGCGCCCTGGCCAACGCCGAGGGCTGGGTCGAGGCCGACCACGAGACCCTGCGCCACCCGCGCTTCGGCAACATCTTCAGCCTGGGTGACGTCTGCGCCGCGCCCAATGCCAAGACCGCCGCCGCCGTGCGCAAGCAGGCCCCGGTGGTGGCGGAGAACCTCCTGGCGGTGCTGGCCGGCCGTGGGCCACGGGCGCTCTACGACGGCTACGGCGCCTGCCCGCTCACCGTGGAGCGCGGCAAGGTGGTGCTGGCCGAGTTCGGCTACGGCGGCAAGCTGCTGCCCACCTTCCCCCTCGACCCACGGGTGCCGCGCCGCCTGGCCTGGGACCTGAAGGTGCGGGCCATGCCCGGCATCTACTTCGACATGATGCTGCGGGGCCGCGAGTGGCTGGCCGAGCCCAGGCACCTGCCCCATGAACCCCTGGCGGTGGAGGCCCCGGCCGCCTGCGACTTCGAGCGGGAACAGAAGTGAGCCTCAAGCACTGGCTGCCCTGCACCGACTGGCTGCGTGGCTACGACCGCGCCGCCGCCGGCCAGGACGCCCTCGCCGCGGTGATCGTGACCCTGATGCTGGTGCCCCAGAGCCTGGCCTACGCCATGCTCGCCGGGCTGCCCCCCATCGCCGGGCTCTACGCCAGCATCCTGCCGTTGCTGGCCTATGCGCTGTTCGGCTCCAGCCGCACCCTGGCGGTGGGGCCGGTGGCGGTGGTGTCGCTGATGACCGCCAGCACCCTGCAGCCGCTGTTCCCCGCCGGCAGTGCCGAATACGCCAGCGCGGCCCTGCTGCTGGCGCTGCTCAGCGGCCTGCTGCTGGCGGGCATGGCGGTGCTGCGCCTGGGGTTTCTCGCCAACTTCCTCAGCCACCCGGTGATCTCCGGCTTCATCAGCGCCTCCGGGCTGCTGATCGCCTGCGGCCAGCTCAAGCACCTCCTCGGTGTGCACGCCGGCGGCGACACCCTGCCGGAGCTGCTGCCCTCGCTGCTCCAGCACCTGCCCTCGCTGAACCCCACCACGCTGCTGATCGGCGGGCTCAGCCTACTGTGGCTGTGGTGGGCGCGCAGCCGGGCCAAGGCCACCCTGCTCCGCCTCGGCCTGCCCGCCGGCCTGGCCAGCGCCCTGGCACGGGCGGCGCCGGCCCTGGCCATCGTGGTGGCGATCCTCGCCGTCAGCCTGCTGGGCCTCGGTGCCCACGGGGTGAAGGTGGTGGGGGACATTCCCTCGGGGTTGCCCGGCTTCACCCTGCCCAGCCTGGACCCGGCGCTGGCGGCCAAGCTGCTGCCTTCCGCCCTGCTGATCAGCCTGGTGGGCTTCGTCGAATCGGTGTCGGTGGCGCAGACCCTGGCCGCCACCCGGCGCCAGCGCATCGGCCCGGACAACGAGCTGCTCGGCCTCGGTGCGGCCAACGTGGCGGCGGCCTTCAGCGGCGGCTTCCCGGTCACCGGCGGCTTCGCCCGCTCGGTGGTGAACCACGACGCCGGCGCGCAGACGCCCCTGGCCGGGGTGATGACCGCCAGCGGCATCGCCCTCGGCACCCTGCTGCTGACGCCGCTGCTGCACGAACTGCCCCAGGCGGTGCTGGCCGCCACCATCATCGTCGCGGTGCTCAGCCTGGTGGACCTGGGCTCGCTGCTGCGCACCTGGCGCTATGCCTGGCAGGACGGTGCTGCGCAGCTGGCCACCATGGCCGGCGTGCTGCTGATGGGGGTGGAGAGCGGCATCCTGCTGGGTGTGGGCCTGTCGCTGCTGCTGTTCCTCTGGCGCACCAGCCGGCCGCACATGGCGGTGGTGGGCCAGGTGCCGGGCAGCGAACACTTCCGCAACGTCGAGCGCCATGCGGTCAACGAGAGCCCGACGGTGCTGTCCCTGCGGGTGGACGAGAGCCTGTACTTCCCCAACGCCCGCTACCTGGAGGAGCGCATCGTCGAGCTGATCGCCCAACGGCCCCAGGTGCGCCACCTGGTGCTGATGTGCTCGGGGGTGAACCTGATCGACGCCAGTGCGCTGGATTCCCTGGAGGCCATCGTCGAGCGCCTGCGGGCCAGCGACGTGCAGTTGCACCTGTCCGAGGTGAAGGGCCCGGTGATGGACCAGCTCGGTCGCAGCACCTTCCTGCGCACCTTCGGCGGGCAGGTGTTCCTCAGCCAGTACCAGGCGCTGAAAGCCCTGGCGCCGGACAGCCTGCAGGAGCCGGCGCCGCACCACCCGTGCGTGGCGCACCTGCCCCGGCGCTCGCCCTGACAGCCGCTCATTCGTGCCCGAAGGGGCGCTATGCTTGCCCGGCATTTGCGCCCCGTTCACGAATGAGCCGCCATGAAAGCCACTTCCGATGAGCTCCTGCACTTTGTCGCGGTCGTCGACTGCGGTTCCATCAGCGCCGCTGCCGAACAGTTGCACCTGACGCCCTCGGCCATCAGCCGCAGCCTCGCGCGGCTGGAGGGCAAGCTCGCAACCACCCTGCTCAACCGCACCACCCGGCGCATGGAGCTGACCGAGGAGGGGCGCTTCTTCCTCGACCAGGCGCGGGACATCCTGCAGCGGATGGACAGCCTCGAAGAGCGCCTGGCCCTTCGCCGCCAACGCCCCGCCGGGCGCCTGCGGGTCAACGCGGCCTCGCCCTTCATGCTGCACGCGGTGGTGCCCCACGTCGGCGCCTTCCGCGCGCTGTACCCGGACATCCAGCTGGAGCTGAACACCAACGACCAGATCATCGACCTGCTGGAACAGCGCACCGACGTGGCCATCCGCATCGGCCCGCTGGGGGATTCCAGCCTCCACGCCCGCCCGCTGGGGGCCAGCCGCCTGCACCTGCTGGCCAGCCCCGACTACCTGGCCCGCCAGGGCCGGCCCGAGCGGGTGGAGGACCTGGCCGGGCACAGCCTGCTGGGCTTCACCCAGCCGGAGAGCCTGAACCTGTGGCCGCTGCGGCACGCGGGGGGCGAGCAGTGGCGGATCACCCCGAGCCTCAGCGCCTCCAGCGGCGAGACGCTGCGCCAGCTGGCCCTGGCCGGCGAGGGCATCGCCTGCCTGGCGAGCTTCATGAGTGATCGGGACCTGGCCGAGGGGCGGCTGGTGAAGCTGCTGGGGGAGGCCATGAGCGACTACCGCCAGCCGATCCACGCGGTGTACTACCGCAACACCCAGCTGGCCCTGCGCATCCAGTGCTTCCTCGACTTCCTCCAGGCGCGCCTGGCCGGCTGAGGCTCAGCGGCGCAGGGCGGGGCTGAAGCGGAGCATGTCCAGCAGGGCATCCACCATGGCTTCGGCCTGGTGCTCCAGGTCGAGGCCTTCCGGCACCAGCAGCCAGTTGGCCTGCAGCCCGTCGATGTAGGCATGCACCGCCACGGCGGCACGCGGGCAGTCGAGGTCGGCCGGCAACTGGCCCTTGCCGACGGCATTGGCCAGGGTGCGGGCGATGCGCTGGTCGCACTCGATGCCGAAGGCCTGCATCCGGCGCCGAAGGTCGCCCAGGTCGTCGGTGTATTCGCACTTGTGCTGGAGGATTTCGGTGATGCGACGGCTCTGCGGGTCATCCACCAGGCGCAGCAGCAGGCGCACCAGCAGCTGGCGCATGCGCCCGAGGGGGTCGCTCTCGCGCTCGCTCTCGCTGGCGCGGGCCAGCTCCTCAAGCGGGCTGCGCAGGCGCTCGCAGAGGGCCTGGAACAGGTCGACCTTGTTCTCGAAGTGCCAATAGATGGCGCCCCGCGACACACCCGCATCCGAGGCAATCTCCGCCAGCGAGGCGCGGGAGACGCCCTTGTCATAAAAGACGCGCTCGGCGGCATCCAGGATCTGGATGCGGGTTTCCTCGGCTTCTTCCTTGGTTCGTCTGGCCATGCCTACAGGTGCTTCACATGAAAAGGGCGAATAGGAGAAATCCCACATCTCTATCGACACATTCTCTGACAGAGATACAGGAAGAATCATTTACAAACGTTCACGCATGTAAGTATATTCGTTAGCAACCTAAAGAATCTACCCTCACTCCCAGTGAGGGTTTCGCCCGTTCGGGCACACGAATTCTCACAACGAGGTCTTACACAGATGCAGAAGAAGCCAGCCTTCGCCGCCATGGTTTCCGCCGTCGCTCTGGCTACGTTCACGCTCGTAGGGTGCCAGGAGGCCTCGGCACCGCCGCCTCAGCAGACGCCCCAGGTGGGCATCGTGACCCTGCAGGCCGAGCCCTACACGCTGACCACCGAACTGCCGGGCCGCACCAGCGCCTTCCGCATCGCCGAGGTGCGCCCGCAGGTGGACGGCATCATCCAGAAGCGCCTGTTCCAGGAAGGCACCGAGGTGAAGGCCGGCCAGCAGCTGTACCAGATCGACCCGTCCGTCTATCAGGCATCGCTGAAGAGCGCCGAGGCGACCCTCGCCTCCGCCCGCTCCCTGGCCGACCGCTACAAGGCCCTGGTGAGCGACCAGGCCGTGAGCCGCCAGTCCTACGACGAGGCCCGCGCCGCCCAGCTGACCGCCGAAGCGGCACTGGAGAAGGCCCGCATCGACCTGCGCTACACCAAGGTGCTGGCCCCCATCAGCGGCCGCATCGGCCGTTCCGCCGTGACCGAAGGCGCGCTGGTCAACAACGGCCAGACCACTGCCATGGCCACCATCCAGCAGCTCGACCCGATCTACGTCGACGTCACCCAGTCCACCAAGGAGCTGCTGCGCCTGCGCCGTGACCTGGAGAGCGGCCAGCTGCAGAAGGCCGGCGACAACGCCGCCAAGGTGCGCCTGACCCTGGAAGACGGCAGCACCTACGAGCACGAAGGCACCCTGGAGTTCTCCGAGGTGTCGGTGGACGAAGGCACCGGCTCGGTGACCCTGCGCGCCATGTTCCCCAACCCCGAGCACACCCTGCTGCCGGGCATGTTCGTGCACGCCCAGCTCAGCTCCGGCGTCAACCAGCAGGCCATCCTCGCGCCCCAGCAGGGCGTGACCCGCGACCTCAAGGGCCAGGCCGTGGCCATGGTGGTGAATGCCGAGAACAAGGTGGAGATGCGCCCGCTGGAAGCCGACCGTGCCGTGGGTGACCGCTGGCTGGTGACCAAAGGCCTGAACCCGGGTGATCGCCTGATCACCGAAGGCCTGCAGTTCGTCCAGCCCGGCATCGAGGTCAAGACCGCCCCGGCGACCAACGTGGCCCAGGCCAAGCCCGCCGAAGCCGAGCCGGCCAAGCGCTCATAAGGAGCCCGTTCCATGTCGAAATTCTTCATCGACCGGCCGATCTTCGCCTGGGTGATCGCGCTGGTGATCATGCTGGCCGGCGGCCTGTCCATCCTCAAGCTGCCGATCAACCAGTACCCGAGCATCGCCGCACCCGCCGTGGCGATCCAGGTCAGCTACCCCGGCGCCTCGGCGCAGACGGTGCAGGACACCGTGGTGCAGGTCATCGAGCAACAGCTCAACGGCATCGACGGTCTGCGCTACATCGCCTCGGAGAGCAACTCCGACGGCAGCATGACCATCACCGCCACCTTCGAGCAGGGCACCAACCCCGACATCGCCCAGGTGCAGGTGCAGAACAAGCTGCAGCTGGCCACCCCGCTGCTGCCACAGGAGGTCCAGCAACAGGGCATCCGCGTCACCAAGGCGGTGAAGAACTTCCTGCTGGTGATCGGCGTCGTCTCCGAAGACGGCTCCATGGACAAGAACGACCTGGCCAACTACATCGTCTCCAACATGCAGGACCCGATCTCGCGGACCAAGGGCGTGGGCGACTTCCAGGTGTTCGGAGCCCAGTACGCCATGCGCATCTGGCTCGACCCGGCCAAGCTGAACAACTACCAGCTGACCCCGGTGGACGTGAAGACCGCCATCCAGGCGCAGAACGTGCAGATCTCCTCCGGCCAGCTCGGCGGCCTGCCCGCCTCCCCCGGCCAGCAGCTCAACGCCACCATCGTCGGCAAGACCCGCCTGCAGACCCCCGAGCAGTTCCGCGAGATCCTCCTCAAGGTCAACCGCGACGGCTCCCAGGTGCGCCTGCGTGACGTCGCCACCGTGGAGCTGGGCGGCGAGAACTACAGCATCAGCGCCCAGTTCAACGGCAACCCCGCCTCCGGCATGGCCATCAAGCTGGCCACCGGCGCCAACGCACTGGACACCGCCAAGGCCATCCGCCAGACCATCTCCGAGCTGGAGCCGTTCTTCCCGCCGGGCATGAAGGTGGTGTTCCCCTACGACACCACCCCGGTGGTCAGCGCCTCCATCGAGGGCGTGATCCACACCCTGGGCGAAGCCATCGTCCTGGTGTTCCTGGTGATGTTCCTGTTCCTGCAGAACTTCCGCGCCACCATCATCCCCACCCTCGCGGTGCCGGTGGTGTTGCTGGGCACCTTCGGCGTGCTCGCCGCGTTCGGCTTCACCATCAACACCCTGACCATGTTCGCCATGGTCCTGGCCATCGGCCTGCTGGTGGACGATGCCATCGTCGTGGTGGAGAACGTCGAGCGGGTGATGGCCGAGGAAGGCCTCTCGCCGCTGGAAGCCACCCGCAAGTCCATGGGCCAGATCCAGGGTGCCCTGGTGGGCATCGCCCTGGTGCTCTCGGCGGTGTTCCTGCCGATGGCCTTCTTCGGCGGCTCCACTGGCGTGATCTACCGGCAGTTCTCCATCACCATCGTCTCGGCCATGGCCCTGTCGGTGCTGGTGGCCCTGGTGTTCACCCCGGCGCTGTGCGCCACCCTGCTCAAGCCGGTGCACGGCGGCCACCACGAGAAGCGCGGCTTCTTCGGCTGGTTCAACCGCACCTTCGACCGCAGCGTGCGCGGCTACGAGCGCGGCGTGCGCAGCATCCTCACCCGCAAGCTGCCGTACCTGCTGATGTACGTGGTGATCCTCGGCGTCATGGCCTGGCTGTTCACCCGCATCCCCACCGCCTTCCTCCCCGAGGAAGACCAGGGCGTGCTCTTCGCCCAGGTGCAGACCCCGTCCGGCGCCAGTGCCGAGCGCACCCAGGTGGTGGTCGACCAGATGCGCGAGTACCTGCTGACCCAGGAGAAGGACACGGTCAAATCGGTGTTCACCGTCACCGGCTTCAACTTCGCCGGTCGCGGCCAGAGCTCGGGCATGGCCTTCATCATGCTCAAGCCGTGGAACGAGCGCCCGGGTGCCGAGCACAGCGTGTTCTCCCTGGCCAACCGCGCGCAGATGCACTTCTTCAGCTTCCGCGACGCCATGGTGTTCGCCTTCGCCCCGCCGGCGGTGATGGAGCTGGGCAACGCCACCGGCTTCAACTTCTTCCTCCAGGACCGTGCCGGCGTCGGCCATGAAACCCTCAACGCCGCCCGCGACCAGTTCCTCGCCCTCGCCTCGAAGGACCCGGTGCTCACCCGCGTGCGGGCCAACGGCCTGCGCGACGAGCCGCAGTACCAGTTGCTGATCGACGACGAGAAGGCCCGTGCCCACGGCGTCTCCCTCTCCGACATCAACAACACCGTGTCCATCGCCTGGGGCGCCAGCTACGTCAACGACTTCATCGACCGTGGCCGGGTGAAGAAGGTCTACCTGCAGGGCGAAGCCGACGCGCGGATGAACCCCGAGGACCTGAACAAGTGGTACGTGCGCAACGACCAGGGCCAGATGGTGCCGTTCAGCGCCTTCGCCAGCGGCGAGTGGACCTACGGTGCGCCCAAGCTGGCCCGCTACAACGGCGTGTCGGCGGTGGAGATCCTCGGCGAGGCGTCCCCGGGCCACAGCTCCGGTGAAGCCATGGCCGCGGTCGAGCGCATCGCCAAGCAGCTGCCGGCCGGCGTCGGCTACTCCTGGACCGGCCTCTCCTACGAGGAGCGCCTCTCCGGCTCCCAGGCCCCGGCGCTGTACGCCCTCTCGCTGCTGGTGGTGTTCCTCTGCCTGGCGGCGCTCTACGAGAGCTGGTCGATCCCGTTCTCGGTGATGCTGGTGGTCCCGCTCGGGGTGATCGGTGCGCTGCTGTTCACCAGCCTGCGCGGCCTGTCCAACGACGTGTTCTTCCAGGTCGGCCTGCTCACCACCATCGGCCTCTCGGCGAAGAACGCCATCCTCATCGTGGAGTTCGCCAAGGAGCTGCACGAACAGGGCAAGAGCCTGTTCGACGCCGCCGTGGAAGCCTGCCGCATGCGCCTGCGCCCGATCATCATGACCTCGCTGGCGTTCATCCTCGGCGTGGTGCCCATGGCCATCTCCAGCGGCGCCGGTTCGGGCAGCCAGCACGCCATCGGTACCGGCGTGATCGGCGGCATGCTCACCGCGACCATCCTGGCGATCTTCTGGGTGCCGCTCTTCTATGTACTGGTCTGCTCGCTGTTCAAGGACAAGCGCAGCAAAGACGAACTGACCAAGGAGGCCGCCGAATGAGGCCGTCCCTGCTGTCCCTCGCGGTCGCCGGCATCCTGCTCGGCGGCTGCTCCCTGATCCCCGACTACCAGCGCCCCGAAGCCCCGGTGGACGCCGCCTGGCCCCAGGGCGAGGCGTACACCGCCAGCGACAGCGGCGCCCAGGCCCGGGTGGCCGCCGCCGATCTCGGCTGGCGCGAGTTCTTCCAGGACCCGGCCCTGCAACGCCTGCTGGAAAGCGCCCTGGCCAACAACCGCGACCTGCGCGTGGCAGCCCTCAACGTCGAGGCCTACCGCGCCCAGTACAGCATCCAGCGTGCCGACCTGTTCCCCAGCGTCAGCGCCGATGGCAGCGGCACCCGCCAGCGCATGCCGGCGGACCTCTCCAGCAGCGGCCGCGCCACCACCAGTGGCTCCTACGCCGCCACCCTGGGCGTCAGCGCCTGGGAGCTGGACTTCTTCGGCCGCGTGCGCAGCCTGACCGAGCAGACGCTCGAACAGTACCTGGCCACCGAGGAAGCCCAGCGCAGCGCGCAGATCAGCCTGCTGGCCAGCGTCGCCAACGCCTACCTCACCCTGCAGGCCGACCAGGCCCAGTTGCGGCTGACCCGCGACACCCTGAAGACCTACCAGGAAAGCTACGCCCTCACCCAGCGCAGCTTCGACGTGGGCGTGGCCGACGCGCTGTCCCTCAGCCAGGCCCGTACCGCCGTGGAAAGCGCCCAGGTGACCCTGGCGCAGTACACCCGCCAGGTGGCCCAGGACCGCAACGCCCTCACCCTGCTGGTGGGCGGCCCGCTGCCCAACGACCTGCCCCAGGGCGAAGTGCTGAGCGACGACCAGTTGGCCGAAGTGCCCGCCGGCCTGCCCTCGGAGATTCTCCAGCGGCGCCCCGACCTGCTCCAGGCCGAGCACCAGCTGAAGGCCGCCAATGCCAGCATCGGCGCGGCACGGGCGGCGTTCTTCCCGCGCATCACCCTCACCGCCAACGCCGGCAGCCGCAGCGCCGAGCTGTCCGGGCTGTTCGACGCCGGCTCCGGCAGCTGGCTGTTCCAGCCGCAGATCAGCCTGCCGATCTTCAACGCCGGCCGGCTGAAGGCCAGCCTCGACTACGCCGAGGTGCAGAAGAACATCCAGGTGGCGCAGTACGAGAAGGCCATCCAGACCGCGTTCCAGGAAGTCGCCGACGGCCTCGCCGCCCGCACCACCTACGAACAGGAACTGGACGCCCAGCGCAACCTGGTGCGCACCTCCGAGGAGTACTACGGCCTGGCCGAACGCCGCTACCGCACCGGCGTGGACAGCTACCTGACCCTGCTCGACGCCCAGCGCCAGCTGTTCAGCGCGCGCCAGCAGCTGATCAGCGCCCGCCTCAAACAGCTCACCAGCGAGGTCAACCTGTACAAGGCCCTCGGCGGCGGCTGGAACGAGCGCACCGCCAGCACCACCCCGGCGGCACCGAAATCCTGATTCGCGTGTATCGGCCGACGGAAGCGGCCACCCTTGCTGCGCGATGCCCCCGCCCCATGGCGGGGGCTTTTTTATGCGCGCACGGAAGCCACGTTTCCCGTTCACCGGAAGCGCCACGGCGGGTCACGTCGGTGGCGTGGTGGAAACGGCCCTGATGGCGGTTCTCACATCCACCAGCGGTGCCATGCCGGACTCCATTGGTGGATCGGTGGAGTCCGTAGGATGCGGTGAGCTCGGCGAACCGCATCAATCCAGGCCCGGCCCACCATGATGGGCTTCGCACAGCTCAGCCCATCCTACGAGTGCCTCGGCGCCATCCGGTGAGCATCGAGCCAGGGGGTTATCCCCAAGGCCTGGGTGCCGGGAGTTGGTGGATGAAAAGAGCGTCATCCCCCCTGCGTCGCCGCTGCCCCGTAGGGTGGGTCGCGCTCCACCGATCCACCGTCTCGACGCCGGAACGGTGTGAGTCCGTAGGATGCGGTGAGCTCGGCGAACCGCATCAATCCAGGCCCGGCCCACCATGATGGGCTTCGCACAGCTCAGCCCATCCTACGGGTGCCTCGGCGCCATCCGGTGAGCATCGAGCCAGGGGGTTATCCCCAAGGCCTGGGTGCCAGGGCTTGGTGGATCGGTGGAGCACGATCCACCGCGATGCCTCTGCCCGCGTGGGCTGAAGCCCACCCTGCGGGGTGACGGAGGTCGTCGGAGGGTCGCCCCAAACTGATGCAGGCCTGTTCGATCGGTCAGCTCCGGCCGCCCATAACCGTGCAGCCCCTGCCCCTCCGCAAGTCGGAATTTGACCTCGAAACACCGATAACCCCTTGAAACATCGGGGCCTATCCCGATAATCCCGCGCCCGGGGAAGGCGTCGCGAAAAACTGGCTCCTTTCTTGCTCTGGCAGGCAAGCCTGACCAATCAGACAGCTTCCACACAGAGGGAAGCCAATAAAACCAGCACCAGGAGCCCATCCCGAATGAACCGTACCCTCTCCGCTCTCGCGCTCGCCGGCGGCCTGCTGACCGCTGGCCAAGCCCTGGCCGACGGTCCCCTGCTGTGGCAGAACAACAGCATCACCTACCTCTACGGGCAGGACTTCAAGGTCAACCCCGAGATCCAGCAGACCTTCACCTTCGAGCACGCCAGCGGCTGGACCTGGGGCGACCTGTTCCTCTTCGTCGACCAGATCAACTACAACGGCAAGGCCGACGCCAACGCCGGCAACAACACCTACTACGGCGAGATTTCCCCGCGCCTGTCCTTCGGCAAGCTGTTCGACCAGAAGATCGCCTTCGGCCCCGTGACCGACGTGCTGCTGGCCGCCACCTACGAGCGTGGCGAGAACCGCAACCAGAACTACCTGCTCGGCCCGGGCTTCGACCTGGCCCTGCCCGGCTTCGACTACTTCCAGCTGAACTTCTACTACCGCAAGCCCGACGGCATCACCAAGAACCCGTCCGGCCAGTGGCAGGTCACCCCGGTGTGGTCCTACACCGTGCCGGTGGGCAAGTCCGACATCCTCATCGACGGCTTCATGGACTGGGTCTGGAACAACAAGGACGCCACCACCAACCGCCCCAACGACCTGCACGCCAACCTGCACTTCAACCCGCAGATCAAGTACGACCTGGGCAAGGCCCTGGACCTGGGCGCCAAGCAGCTCTACGTGGGTGTCGAGTACGACTACTGGAGCAACAAGTACGGCATCGACGACAACAGCTTCCTGGGTGACAAGATCCTCGGCGGCACCGACCAGAACACCGCCAGCCTGCTGGTCAAGGTGCACTTCTGATCCATCCGCGCGCCGGCGTCCTGCCGGCGCGCCTCGGGTCCCGGCACCCGCCCTCCCTGCTCTTCACCTCCCCCACCACACTCCCCACGCACACCCGCCGGCCCGTCCAGGGCACGGATTCGGCACGGCTGCACATCGGGCAGCACAGGGCCGCCGCCTGGCGCGCGGAGTCAGTCAGTACGAAGAGGAAGGGGTAACGCGGGCGGGCAGGCAAAGCGCCCTCCCCTGTCCGGGGAGGGCGCCCGGGGTCAGGCGCGGGCCGATGCAGAGGCGGTGATGCCCTGCACGCTCTGGCCACGGTCACGGCTGAACTGCGGGATCAGCGAGCCGATCACCATGCCCAGCAGGCTCATCAGCAGGCCGGCCAGTTGCGGCGGCCAGAAGTCGGTTTCCTGGTAGGTCAGCTCCAGGGACACCCAGCTCAGCAGGCCGAAGGCAATGGCGAACAGCGCGCCCTGGGTGGTCGCCCGCTTCCAGAACAGGCCAGCGAACAGCGGCACCACGGCGGCCACCAGGGTGACCTTGTAGGCGTTGCCAACCATCTCGTAGATGCTGGCGTTGGAGTTCAGCGCGAACACCGAGGTGGCGATGGTCATCAGCACCACACTCACGCGCATGGCCAGCAGGAACTGACGGTCGCTCATGGCCGGCACGAAGTTCTTCAGGATGTTCTCGGTGAAGGTCACCGACGGCGCCAGCAGGGTGCCGGAGGCGGTGGACATGATCGCCGACAGCAGCGCGCCGAAGAACATCACCTGGGCGAACAGCGGGGTCCGCTCCATGATCAGGTGCGGCAGGATCATCTGCGAATCCTCGGCCAGCCACTTCTGCACCATCGCCGGATCGATCAGCGAGGCCGCGTAGGTGAGGAAGATCGGCAGCATGCAGAACGACAGGTAGAACACCGCACCGGCCATGGAGGCGCGGGCGGCGATGTTCTCGGTCTTGGCCGACATGACGCGGGCGTAGACGTCCTGCTGCGGGATGGAGCCCAGCATCAGGGTCACCGCCGCCGCGATGAAGGCCACGATGTCCCGTGGCTCGAAACCGTGGATGAAGGTGAACTTGCCCTCGGCTGCGGCGTGGCTGATGACCACATCAGCACCGCCGGCCATGCCGCCGATCAGCCAGGTCAGGTACACCAGGCCGACCACGATGATGATCATCTGCATGAAGTCGGTCAGCGCCACCGACCACATGCCGCCGAACAGGGTGTAGAGCAGCACGATGCCGGTGCCGATCAGCATGCCCTGGGTGGTGCTGATGGAGCCGTCGGAGAGCACGTTGAACACCACGCCCAGCGCGGTCAGCTGCGCTGCCACCCAGCCCAGGTAGGAGCCGATGATCACCAGGCTGGTGAAGATCTCGACGTGCGGGCCGTAGCGCTTGCGGAAGAAGTCGCCGATGGTCAGCAGGTTCATGCGGTACAGCGGACGCGCGAAGATCAGGCCCACCAGCATCAGGCAGCCGAAGGAACCGAACGGGTCCTCGATGATGCCGGCGAAGCCTTCCTCGATGAAGGTGGCGGGGATGCCCAGCAGGGCCTCGGAACCGAACCAGGTGGCGAACACCATCGCCGCGACCAGGGGGAAGGACATGCTCCTGCCGCCGGCGGCGAAATCCTTGGAGTTCTTGACGCGAGTGGATGCGTAGAAGCCGACACCGACGGTGATCAGCAGGTAGACCGCAACAAACCAGATCAGCATGGGATGAATACCAGTGGCTCGCCCGTCATCCGGCGTGGGCTGGGCCCGCTAGGCCGCCGGGACTGACAGAATTTTTGTTTTCGTGGCGCGTCACGACCGGCGAGTGCTCCCCCTGAAGGCGCAGGCCTTGCCGGGGTCGTGGCCACCTGCCGCAACGGGCGAGCAGTCTGCCAAACCCGTCAAATATGTCAAACAGATACACGCCTGGTGATCGCAAAAAGCGACAAACGATAGCCGTAGGCGCGACACAAGCAATTGATAAATCAGGAATTTGTCAGACAATTTGGCGGGCGACGTTGCGTATATTTCACAGCCCCGTTTCATAACCAGAACAAGCGGCAGGTTCACGGCGCTCTGCTAGCATCCTCGGGTCACGCCCATGGAGCCCGGCATGCACCCGCTCACCCCCGACCAGACCCACGCCTACCTCGCCCACCTCGGCCTTCCCGCACCGCAACGCCTGGATCGGGAGGCCCTGGATGCCCTGATCGGCGCGCACCTGGCGCGGGTGGCCTTCGAGAACCTCGACGTGCTGCTGGCGCGGCCCATCCACATCGACGCCGAGCGGGTCTTCGCCAAGGTGGTGGAACGCGGCCGGGGCGGCTACTGCTTCGAACTCAACGGCCTGTTCGGCCGGCTGCTGATGAGCCTGGGTTTCCGCGTCACGCCGCTGGTGGCACGGGTGCGCTGGGGGCTGCCCGCCGAGGCGCCGCTGACCCTCACCTCGCACCTGATGCTGCGCATCGACCTGGCCGGCGGCGCCTACCTCGCCGATGTCGGCTTCGGCTCCGCCAACCCGACCCGCGCCCTGCCCCTGGAAGGCCGCGAGGGCCTGGGCGACCTGCCCTTCCGGCTGCTGCCGCCGAGCGAAACGCAGGACGACTTCCACCTGGAGACCCGCATCGGCGAGGCCTGGCTGCCGGTCTACCACTTCAACCTGCAGCCCCAGCCCTGGATCGATTACACCCCGCGCAACTGGTACACCTCCACCCACCCGGACAGCCTGTTCTGCCAGATGCTGGTGGCCGCCCGCACCGAGCCCGGGCAGCGCCTGACCCTGCGCAACGGCCTGTTCACCCGCCGCACGCCCGATGGCCAGGCACACCAACGCACCCTCACCGACCCGGACGCGGTGCTGGAGGTGCTGCAGCACGAATTCCGCCTGGCCCTGCGTGACGATGACCTGGCCGCCCTGCGCCAGCGCCTGGTCGGCCTGCTGGCGGCTACGCCGGGCTGAAGTGCCCCATGAAGATCACTTCCTGGATCTCCCGCAGGTAGGGCTGGAAGCGCAGGTCCCGCTCGCTGAAGGCCCGCGCGGCAGCCAGGGCCTGCTCGTGGGAGGTCCACTCCACCAGGTCGGCGTAGACCGGCGCGCCCTCGACAGCGGCCAGGCCGCGCAGGCCGATGAAGCCCTCGAAATCCCGCAGTGCCTCGCGCACCTGTTCGCGCAGCTCCGCCACCCGCGCCTCGCGACCGGGCTTGGTGGTGAACAGCACCAGTTCCAGAACCGATGACTCTTGCATGTTGATCGCCTTCCGCTGGGTGGGACGACGCAGCCTAGAGGCCCCCTGCTGACAGCGTGCTGTCAGTGGCCGGCTCCGGCGCGCAGCGCTGGCGCATGTAGGCCTCCAGGCTCGGCGCCTCGCCAGCGGGCGCGGCAGCGGGCAGGCGCGCCAGTGCCTGGATGCGGTCCACGCGGAAGTCGCGGTATTCCCCACGCAGGTCGCACCAGGCCGCCACCGTCCACTTGCCCACCCAGTAGAACAACCCCACCGGCTGGATCACCCGCTGGGAGGCGCGCTCGTCCAGGCTCAGGTACTCGATGCGCAGCGCCGCACGGTCGCGGATCGCCCGGCGCAGTGCATCCCAGTGGCGCATCTGCTCCTGGGTGAAGGGGCTGACGAAGGCCCGCACCGGCGCCGCTTGCGGGTCCAGCCCATGGGCCGGCACCGCCGCCTGGATCTTGCTCAGCAACGAGCGCGCTGCCCCGGCCATCTCCGCGCCCACCGTGCGCGACAGCAGCTCGACGCCCAGCAGCAACGCATCCAGCTCATCGGCATTGAGCGCCAGCGGCGGCAACTCGAAGTGCTCGTCCAGCGCATAGCCCACACCGGCCTCGCCGTAGATCGGGATGCCACTCAGGGACAAATCGTCCACGTAGCGGTAGATGGTCCGCACCGACACGCCCAGGCGCTCCGCCAGGCGTCGGGCGCTGATGGGCTGGTGGGCACGGATCAGGTTCACCACCTGGAACAGGCGATCGGCCTTGCGCATGACAGGGGTCGTCGTGAAAGGGAAACCGGCGGGCATTTGCGCACAGCGTCCGGGGAAAAACCAGCGCCGCCGGGCCACCACCTGCCGGGAACGCCACCGCCCCCGCAGAAATGTCCCGCCCGGCCCTCTATGCTGCGAGGCGCCGCCAACCGGGGAATGCCCATGTCCAGCAAGACGGAAATCATCCAGCAGTTCATCGCCTCCGGCGAAGCCGACTTCGCCGCCGCCAACAGCTCCAACGCCTACTACTGCAGCCACCACCCGAGCATCACCCCGCTGGTGAAGAAGCCGCCGAAGGAGCTCGATGACGCCACCTTGCAGGCCTTCTACTACTACCTGCTGTTGAACGGCGGCACACCGCCCGTTGAGAGTCAGCGCCACCTCGACCTGCTCACCGCCGCAGCGACGGACGCGGCCCGTGTGCTGGCCGAACACGGCTACCCGCGCTGCCGTCTCAAACGCTGGGAGATGGTCCTGCTGTTCGGCGGCGAGATGACCCTGGAGGCCCACGCCCGCCGCCTGGCCCTGCTCGCCCAGGTTGGCCGCTTCGCCCACCAGCCCGGCATGCTGGCCAAGGCCGCCAAGCTCAAGGCCGAATTCGGCGAGGACGCCTGGCTGCACAGCGAAATCACCCGCGTGCTGCAGGCGGTGCCGTTCGCCCGGCTGGCCTTCGACCGCGACAACCTGGATTTCAGCCTCGCCTTCATCGGCGTGCTGTTCATCTTCCTGCTCGGGGCCGACGACGCCGACCAGCGCCTGCTGTTCGCCTGGTTCAAGCAGGCCACCGACGCCCTGCAGGACATCCCCCACTACAAGACCCGCGACGAACAGGTGCGCAGCCTGGTCTGGGTGCTGTTCCGCTTCGCCGACGCCGCAAAGGCCAACGGCCTGGTCCAGGCCCTGCTCGCGGAATACGGCGAAACCTGGTGCCGCGAATACAGCGCCTGACGGAAAAACCACCAGCCGCCTGAACCCCACGGGCGGCCGGGGCCGCAGCGATCCGCCCCAATGTTATCCACAGCTTGCCCCACAGAAATTGTGGGCAGCACAACGCCGTCTTTTCGGTCGGATCACAGTCGAAACGAGGGGGCTCGTTTAAACTGGCGCACCTTCAGTTCCAACCGTGGTACCCAACATGGACGTTTCCCGCATCCACATGCTCATCCTGCGTGCCATCGCTACTGGCCTCGACGGCGCAGCGATCTACGCCTTGTCCATCGTGCTAATCACGTGGACACAGAACCTGCTCATGTTCCTCGTACCGATGGTCCTGTACTTCCCGCTGTGCGAGTGGCTGCTGCGCGGTTTCACCCCCGGCAAGTGGATCTGCCGCATCCGCGTCATCGCCCCCAATGGCGAGCCGCCCAGCCTGAACCAGGTCCTGATTCGCAGCGTTTTCCGCCTGGTGGAGGTCAACCCCTTCGTCATCGGCGCCATCCCTGCCGCCATCGCCGTCCTGTGCTCCAGCCATGCACAGCGCCTGGGCGATATGTGGGCCTTCACCTTCGTCGTCCCGGTCAGCGACATCCCTGCCGTACGCAAGCGCATCGCCGAGATGGAAGACGCGCCCACACAGCAACCAGAAAGCTGAGGCCCGACCATGAGCGAATCCCAAGGCTTCACCCCCGAGACCCGCGCCCAGCTGGTAGCCCTCAAGGGCGTCGGCCCCACCGTGGTCAACCGCCTGGAACAGATCGGCTTCCGCGACCTGGCGCAACTGGCCCGCTGCGAAGCCGCCGACCTGACCCTGCAGATCGCCCGCATGATGGGCTCCACCTGCTGGCACAACAGCCCCCAGGCCCGCGCCGCCATCCAGGCCATCATCGACTTCGCCCGCACCCAGTCCCCAGCGGATTGACGAAAACGCCGTCCCCGTAGGATGCGGTGAGCTACGCGAACCGCATCAAGCCCCACCTCCGCGCCACGCCAGCGATGGGCTTCGCACAGCTCAGCCCATCCTACGGGCCGCACCGCCTCCCCACTGTCATCGACGATTGGCTGGCGAAAAAGCGAACAATGCCCAGCAGGCCAAGCTTGGCGGGCATTGCCAGCGCTTCTCCCAACGTTATCCACAGCCCCACCCACAGATTCTGTGGGCACTCCAAGGCTGAACTGACCATGCCAAGCGCACGTGCCAACGTGAAACGCCTCGCGCCGACGAAGAAATGTCCGAAACCGCCCGCGCAACCTTGTTCGCCGCCGCCACGCTCCCTAACTTCGCCCGGTCGCGGTCAATCCCGCGACCGGGCTTGACGACCTGAACCATGCGCGCATGCGTTTGATACGCACGCGACGAACTGCCGTTAACAGACAACGGCACTGCATTCACTTGCTGGTTACGGGTAGAGACGATGCCTGACGTACATGTTCCCTTCACCTTCATCCGCCACAAGCGCCCCCTGCGCGGGGTGATGATCGACAACCAACCCTGGTTCTCCACTTACGATTTCGCTCGCCTGCTAGGGCTGCATCATCCTCAAGCGTTACATCGGCGCCTGCGCCCCTTCGAGACACGGACCACTCGCTTCGTCTATGCCACTGGCAACGAAGAGGACGTTCATCTCCTCAACGAAGCCGGCCTCTACAAGGCCCTCATTCGCTTCGGTCATCCGGAATGCCTTCACCTTGATGAATGGCTGACCCGCGAAGTCATCCCCACGTTGCGTGACCAAGTGGCAACCAGCACCTACACGCCTCGCCGCGTCGTGATCGGCTGGCAGAACCAGAGGCTGTCGTTGCTGGAGTGGCAGGGCGAATTGTGGATGCCTTGGGAAAAAGTGCCCCGCTATATAGGCACCTGACCCCCTGCACGATTCACGTATCGATGAGCCCATGCACAACACCCAGGCCGCCAGCCATGGGCTGCACCCGTAGGATGCGGTGAGCTACGCGAACCGCATCAAGCCCCACTCCACGCCATGCCAGCGATGGGCTTCGCACAGCTCAGCCCATACTACGGGCCGCACGATTTACGTATCGATGAGCCCATGCACAACACCCGGTCCGCCAGTCATGGGCTGCACCCGTAGGATGCGGTGAGCTCCGCGAACCGCATCAAGCCCCACCTCCGCGCCACGCCAGCGATGGGCTTCGCACAGCTCAGCCCATCCTACGGGTGTTGCGTCTTTTGCGGTGGAAAGGTCCGACTTCACTGGCCTGGCCTTGTCGACAGGGGGGACGGTCCCTAGGGTCTGCGTTCCCTCCTGGCACGGATGCCTGCCCATGACCGCCTACCGACGCGACCTCACGCCGGGCTCGACCTGGTTCTTCACCGTCAACCTCGCCGACCGCCGCAGCCGCCTGCTGGTGGAGCAGATCGACCTGCTGCGCGAAAGCTTCCGCGCGGTGATGCGCCGCCACCCCTGGCGGATCGACGCCATCGTCGTGCTGCCCGATCACCTGCATGCGCTCTGTACCCTGCCGCCGGGTGATGCCGGCTACGGGCTGCGCTGGGGCATGATCAAGGCGCACTTCTCCCGCGCCCTGATGCCGGAAGAGCCCCTCTCGGCCAGCCGTCAAAAACGCCGGGAGCGCGGCATCTGGCAACGCCGTTTCTGGGAGCACCGCATCCGCGACGATGCCGACTTCGCCCGACACGTGGACTACATCCACCACAACCCGCGCAAGCATGGCCACGTAGCGCGGGTGGTGGACTGGCCGTGGTCGTCCTTCCATCGCTATGTGGAGAGCGGCACGCTGCCACGGGACTGGGCGGGCGGCGAGGACACGCTGGAGCCTTCAACCGGAGAGCGTTGAGCCAGCGCGCGCCAGGTGACACCGGCGCCCCCGGCCAAACAATCTGCAACACCCCGCCGGCCACAAGGCCTTTCGCCCTCTCTAGACTGCGCGCTCCAGCCAACGAGGGAGTCGATGCATGGAAAGGCAATCCATCAATCCGGACAGCGTGTTCAATACGCTGCAATACGGTTTCAGCCAGGCCGTGGTCAGCGAAGGGGGGCGACTGGTCAACCTCTCCGGCCAGGTCGGCGTGGACGCCCAGGAGCGCCTGGCCGGCCACAATCTCGCCAGCCAGACGCGGGCCGCCCTGGAGAATGTCCGCCTGGTGCTGGAGGCGGCAGGCGGCGAGCTGGGCCACGTGGTGATGCTTCGCCTCTATCTGGTCGAGAGGGCCAGGCAGGATCAGGGGGTGATCGTCGACGCACTCAAGGCCTTCTTCCCCCATCAGCCACCGGCCTCGTCCTGGGTCGTGGTGAGCGGCCTGTCCGAGCCGGAATGGCTGATCGAGATCGAGGCCCAGGCCGTGATTCCCGCCGTGTAATCCGATACCGCTCCATGCAAAAGCCCCGGCCATGCCGGGGCTTTTGGGTTGCACGCGGGGCCCGTCAGGCGCTGGCGGGGATGCCGGCCTCGATGCGCCGCTTGCGCCGGGCATTGAGCAGCCCGAGGCAGACGATGAGGACGCTGAGCAGGGCCGTGGCCAGCACTTCCTGCCGGTGGGCGGGCATGGCCAGCATGGTGATGAGGGCGGCGCTGATGAACAGGATCACCGCCCAGGTCAGCCAGGGGTACAGCCACATGCGGAACTCCGGCGAGTCCCCGGCCTGCTGCAACTGGCGGCGCATGCGCAGCTGGGACACGGCGATGACCAGGTAGACCAGCAGCGCCACCGCCCCCGAGGAGGCGAGGAGGAAGGCGAACACCTTCTCCGGCGCGAAGTAGTTCAGCACCGTGGTGAGGAAGCCCACGGCGGTGCTGGCCAGGACGGCGGCACGGGGCACCTGGCTGGCGTTGGTGCGCTGCAGGCGCTCGGGCGCGTCACCCCGGCGCGCCAGGGAGAAGACCATGCGCGAGGCGGTGTAGATCGCCGAGTTGAGGCAGCTGGCGACGGCCACCAGCACGACGAGGTCGACGATCAGCTTGGCGTGGGGGATGGCCAACAGCTCCAGGGCGCGCTGGTAGGAGCCCACTTCGGCGAGCTGCGGGTCGTTCCACGGCACGATGGAAACGACGAGGAAGATCGACACCAGGTAGAACAGGCCGATGCGCCAGATCACCGAGCGGGTGGCGCGGGTGATCTGCCGAGCCGGGTTCTGCGACTCGGCGGCGGCGATGGTGACGATCTCGGTGCCCATGAAGCTGAACATGGTGGTGAGCAGGGCCCCGACCACGGCGCCATAGCCGTTGGGCAGGAAACCGCCGTGGGTCGCCATCAGCTGTCCCAGGCCGCTCACCTCGCGTTCCGGCAGCCCACCGGCGAGGGCCACGGCGCCCAGCACGATGAAGGCGATGATCGCCAGCACCTTGAGCAGGGCGAACCAGAACTCGAACTCGCCGTAGCGCGCCACGCTGAACAGGTTGGTGACGGTCAGCGCCAGGGTCACCAGCAAGGCGAACATCCAGGTGTCGATGGCGGGGAACCAGGCGTTGAGGATGGCCGCCGCGGCGATGGCCTCCAGCGGGATGACCAGCACCCAGAACCACCAGTAGAGCCAGCCGATAGTGAAGCCGGCCCAGCGCCCGATGGCGCGGTCGGCGTAGGTGGAGAAGGAGCCGGTGTCGGGCGAGGCGACGGCCATCTCCCCGAGCATGCGCATCACCAGCACCACCAGGGTGCCGGCGAACAGGTAGGCCAGGAGCACGGCGGGGCCGGCGGCGGCGATGGCGTGGCCGGAGCCGACGAACAGGCCGGCGCCGATCACCCCGGCGATGGAGAGCATGGTCACGTGGCGTTGCTTGAGACCGGGCGCGAGGGCCGCGGAGGTGTCGCGGGGCAGTTGCGAGGCGAGGAGCGGTGAAGAGGGCATGGGCGATTCCTTCTCGATTGTTCTTGGTGGCGCTGCCATCTGGAAGGGCGATGACAGTCGGTTCGAGTCGAGCGCACGTGGTGCGGTTCAACAGCGGGGACGAGCGGAGCGGGACCTCTGGACGTGGGTAAAAGAAAAAGGGGCATGACCGTCACCGGTCATGCCCCTTGCCTGTGCGGATCAGCCGTTGCTGGGGAACGCGAACTGCGCGGCCTCGTGGCTGGCGCGCTGCGGCCAGCGCTGGGTGATGGCCTTGCGGCGGGTGTAGAAGCGCACGCCGTCCGGGCCGTAGGCGTGCAGGTCGCCGAACAGCGAACGCTTCCAGCCACCGAAGCTGTGGTAGCTGACCGGGACCGGCAGCGGCACGTTGACGCCGACCATGCCCACTTCGATCTCGTCGCAGAACAGGCGGGCGGCTTCACCGTCGCGGGTGAAGATGCAGGTGCCGTTGCCGTACTCGTGGTCGTTGATCAGCTGCATGGCTTCTTCCAGGCTGCCGACGCGAACGATGCAGAGCACCGGGCCGAAGATCTCTTCCTGGTAGATGCGCATGTCGGCGGTGACGTTGTCGAACAGGGTGCCACCGACGAAGTAGCCGTCTTCATGACCGACGACGCGGTAGCCACGGCCGTCCACCACCAGCTTGGCGCCGGCAGCGACGCCGTCGTCGATGTAGCCGACCACCTTGTCGCGGGCGGCGGCGGTGACCAGCGGGCCCATGTCCAGGCCGCAGGTGGTGCCGGCGCCGATCTTCAGGCCCTTGATCTGCGGAACGATCTTCTCCACCAGCGCATCGGCGATCTGGTCGCCCACGCACACGGCCACGGAGATGGCCATGCAGCGCTCGCCGCAGGAGCCGTAGGCGGCGCCCATCAGTGCGCTGACGGCGTTGTCGAGGTCGGCATCGGGCATCAGCACGGCGTGGTTCTTGGCGCCGCCCAGGGCCTGGACGCGCTTACCGCGCTTGGTGCCTTCGCTGTAGATGTATTCGGCAATGGGGGTGGAGCCGACGAAGCTGATGGCCTTCACTTCCGGCGCTTCGATCAGGCCGTCCACGGCCTCCTTGTCGCCGTTCACCACGTTCAGCACGCCCTTGGGCAGGCCGGCCTGCTCGAACAGTTCGGCGATGAACAGGGTGGAGCTGGGGTCACGCTCGGAGGGCTTGAGGATGAAGGTGTTGCCGCAGGCGATGGCCAGCGGGTACATCCACAGCGGCACCATGGCCGGGAAGTTGAACGGGGTGATGCCGGCGACCACGCCCACCGGCTGGAAGTCGCTCCAGGCGTCGATGTTCGGGCCAACGTTGCGGCTGTACTCGCCCTTGAGGATCTCGGGGGCGGCGCAGGCGTATTCGACGTTCTCGATGCCGCGCTTGAGTTCACCGGCGGCGTCTTCGAGGGTCTTGCCGTGCTCCTGGCTGATCAGGCGGGAAATCTCGGCCTCGTTCTGCTCCAGCAGTTGCTTGAAGCGGAACAGCACCTGGGCGCGCTTGGCCGGCGGGGTGTTGCGCCAGGCGGGGAAGGCGGCCTTGGCGGCGTCGATGGCCTTCTGCAGGGTTTCGCGGCTGGCCAGGCCGACCTTGTGGATGGCTTCGCCGGTGGACGGGTTGAACACGTCGGCGGTGCGGCCTTGGTCGGCGACGCGTTCGCCGTTGATCAGGTGCGGGATGAGGCTCATGGGTAGGGTCTCTTGCAGGTTCTTGTCCGGTGGGTCCGCAGCGGGCGCTGCGGACCGTGCATTACTTGAGTTCGGTTTCCACGAAGACCACGTCGTGGTCGCTGGCGTTGATCACGTTGTGCTCGACGCCGGCCTTGCGGAAGTAGGCCTGCCCGGCCACCAGGGGGGCGAGCTTCTCGCCCTCCGGGGTTTCCAGCAGCAGGGTGCCGTCGGTCATGGGCACGACCACGTAATCGTAGCCATGCCGATGGCGACCGGTCTCGGCGCCCGGGGCGAAGCGCCACTCGGTGACGATCACCTCGGCGTTGTCCACCTGCACGGTGGGCACGGCCTGCGGGCGCCCGCTCATCAGGCGACGCCTTGCAGGGCCTGGCCGACGGCGTCGAACACGCGGTCGAGGTCTTCCGGCTTGGCGTTGAAGGTGGGTCCGAACTGCAGGGTGTCGCCGCCGAAGCGGACGTAGAAGCCGGCCTTCCACAGGGCCATGCCGGCCTCGAACGGACGGACGATGGCGTCGCCGTCACGCGGGGCGATCTGCAGGGCACCGGCCAGGCCGCAGTTGCGGATGTCGACCACGTGCTTGGCGCCCTTCAGGCCGTGCAGGGCCTTCTCGAAGTGCGGAGCCAGCTCGGCGGACTGCTGGATGAGGTTCTCCTTCTCCAGCACCTCCAGGGCGGCCAGGCCGGCGGCGCAGGCGACCGGGTGACCGGAGTAGGTGTAGCCGTGGGTGAACTCCACCGCGTATTCCGGGGTGGCCTGGTTCATGAAGGTCTCGTAGATCTCGCGGCTGGCGATCACCGCGCCCAGCGGGATGGCACCGTTGGTGATCTGCTTGGCGACGTTCATCAGGTCCGGGGTCACACCGAAGTACTCGGCGCCGGTCCACTTGCCCATGCGGCCGAAGCCGGTGATCACTTCGTCGAAGATCAGCAGGATGTTGTGCTGGTCGCAGATCTCGCGCAGGCGCGGCAGGTAGCCCACCGGCGGGACGATGGCCCCGGCGGAACCGGACATCGGCTCGACGATCACGGCGGCGATGTTGGAGGCGTCGTGCAGTTCGATCAGCTTGAGCAGTTCGTTGGCCAGCTCCACGCCACCGGTGGCGGCCATGCCCTTGGTGAAGGCCATGCCCGGCTGCAGGGTGTGGGGCAGGTGGTCGACGTCCATCAGCTGGCCGAACATCTTGCGGTTGCCGCCGATGCCGCCCAGGGCGGTGCCGGCGACGTTCACGCCGTGGTAGCCACGGGCACGGCCGATCAGCTTGGTCTTCTGCGGCTGGCCTTTCAGGCGCCAGTAGGCGCGGGCCATCTTGATGGCGGTGTCGGCGCACTCGGAGCCGGAGCCGGTGAAGAACACGTGGTTCAGCTCGCCGGGGGTCAGGCTGGCGATCTTCTCGGCCAGCTTGAAGGACAGCGGGTGGCCGAACTGGAAGCCGGGGGAGTAGTCGAGGGTGCCGAGCTGCTTGGCCACGGCTTCCTGGATTTCCTTGCGGGAGTGACCGGCGCCGCAGGTCCACAGGCCCGACAGGCTGTCGTACACGCGACGGCCCTGGTCATCGATCAGCCAGCTGCCTTCGGCGGCCACGATCAGGCGGGGATCGCGCTGGAAGTTGCGGTTGGCGGAGAAGGGCATCCAGTGGGCATCCAGCTTCAGCTGGCTGGCCAGGGACGGGGTGGTGGTCTGCGGCATGTTCATTCCTGTCTGCCTCGCAATTCAGGTCATGGGTGGAACCGAGGGGTTCTTGCAGTCGACATTGCCACGGGCATAAAGTCAGGAAAATCCAACTTTTGAAAACTTCACTTCAGGGTTCACTAAACAATGAGCACCCGCCGCCCAGAGCCTCTCGGCCAGGTCAGTGACTTCGATATCCGCCTGCTGCGGATCTTCCGCAGCGTGGTCGAGTGCGGCGGTTTCTCCGCTGCGGAAACGGTGCTGGGCATCGGCCGCTCGGCCATCAGCCAGCAGATGAGCGACCTGGAGCAGCGCCTCGGCCTGCGCCTGTGCCAGCGCGGCCGGGCCGGCTTCGCGCTGACCGAGGAGGGCCGCGAGGTCTACCAGTCCACCCAGCAGCTGCTGGCCTCGCTGGAGACCTTCCGCACCGAGGTCAACGGCCTGCACCAGCACCTGCGCGGCGAGCTGAACATCGGCCTCACCGACAACCTCGTCACCCTGCCGCACATGCGCATCACCCACGCCCTGGCGCGGCTCAAGGAGCGCGGGCCGGACGTGGTGATCAACATCCGCATGACGCCCCCCAGCGAGGTGGAGCAAGGGGTGCTGGACGGCCGCGTGCACGTCGGCGTGGTGCCGCAGACAGCGGCGCTGTCCGGCCTGGAATACCAGCCGCTGTATGAGGAGCGCTCGCTGCTCTACTGCGCGGTCGGGCACCCGCTGTTCTACGTCGACGACACCCAGCTGGACGATGCCCGCCTGAACGACCAGGAAGCCATCGCCCCCACCTTCCGCCTGCCGGCCGAGATCCAGGCCCTGTACCAGGCGCTGAACTGCACCGCCAGCGCGTCGGACCGCGAAGGCATGGCCTTCCTCATCCTCACCGGGCGCTACATCGGCTACCTGCCGGACCACTACGCCACCTTCTGGGTGCAGCAGGGCCGCCTGCGCGCCCTCAAGCCGGCGAGCCGCTTCTACGACCTCAGCCTGGCCACCGTGACCCGCAAGGGCCGGCGCCCGCACCTGGTGCTGGAGAGCTTCCTCGACGCCCTGGCCGGCACCAGCTGAGACGCGCGGGCGACGGCGGAAGCGAGTAGGCTGGCCCCCTCATCCCAAGGAGGACCGCCCATGAGCACCCCACACTCCGCCCTGGTCATCGGGGCATCCCGCGGCATCGGCCTGGGCCTGGTGCGCCAGCTGCTCGGCGCCGGCTGGCAGGTCACCGCCACCGTGCGCGACCCGGCCCGCGCCAGTGAACTGGCCGCCCTGCCCGGCGTCGAACTGGCCACCCTAGAGCTGACCCAGGCCGACAGCCAGGACGCCCTGGCCCGCCAGCTGGAAGGCCGCCGCTTCGACCTCATCCTGGTCAACGCCGGCATCTACGGCCCCGCCCACCAGTCGGCCAGCCAGGCCAGCGAAGCCGAGGTGGCCCAGCTGTTCATGACCAACGCCGTCGCCCCGGTGCGCCTGGCCGAACGCCTCAAGGGCCAGCTGCGCGACGGCGGCACCCTGGCCTTCATGAGTTCCACCCTCGGCAGCGTGGCCGGCAACGACAGCGGCGGCCTGGCGCTCTACCGCGCCAGCAAGGCCGCGCTCAACTCCCTCACCCGCAGCCTGCTGGCGGAATGGCAGGGCCCGCGCCCCACCCTGCTCAACCTGCACCCGGGCTGGGTGAAGACCGACATGGGCGGCGACGCTGCCGACATCGACGTGGAAACCAGCACCGCCGGCCTCCTGCGCCAGATCGAAGCCCACGCCGGGCGCGGCGGCCAGCATTACCTCGACTACAAGGGCCAGGCCCTGCCCTGGTGACGCACCAGCAGGCGGCGCGGCGGCACCGCCGTGCACCATCCGCGCTCGCGGACGGCGCCGCCCGCCTGCACCAACCGGCCTGGCACGGGGCTTTGCGCGCCGCCTGTCCAGTTGGTCAATTTTTTGCAATCGCCTGGTCAGCCCACAGGGCACAGCACAGAACAACAGACCAGGAGCCCCATCCCCCATGTTCCATTCCAAGAAGAACCTGCTGCGCACCCTCGTCGCCGCCATCGGCTTCAGCGCCACCCTCGGCGCCTCCGCCGCCGACCCGCTGAAGGTCGGCTTCGTCTACGTCGGCCCCATCGGCGACCACGGCTGGACCTACCAGCACGAGGAAGGCCGCAAGGCCCTGGTGGCCAAGCTGGGCGACAAGGTGGAGACCACCTACGTGGAAAACGTCGCCGAGGGCGCCGACGCCGAGCGGGTCATCCGCAACATGGCCAAGGGCGGCTACGACCTGATCTTCACCACCTCCTTCGGCTACATGAACCCCACCGCCAAGGTGGCCAAGCAGTTCCCCAAGGTCACCTTCGAGCACGCCACCGGCTACAAGCAGGACAAGAACCTCGGCACCTACCTGTCGCGCTCCTATGAGGGCCGCTACGTCGGCGGCTTCCTCGCCGCGAAGATGACCAAGAGCCACAAGATCGGCTACATCGCCTCCTTCCCCATCCCCGAGGTGATCCGCGACATCAACGCCATCCAGCTGGCGCTGAACAAGTACGACCCGCAGGCCGAGATCAAGGTGGTCTGGGTCAACTCCTGGTTCGACCCGGGCAAGGAAGCCGACGCCGCCAACGCGCTGATCGACCAGGGCGTCGACGTGGTCTTCCAGCACACCGACAGCCCGGCGCCGATCCAGGCCGCCGAGCGCCGTGGCGTGTACTCCGTGGGCTACGCCTCGGACATGGCGCACTTCGGGCCCAAGGCCGTGCTCACCTCCATCGTCAACAACTGGGGGCCGCACTACATCCAGGCCGCCGAAGGCGTGATGGCCGGCACCTGGAAATCCCAGGACTACTGGGGCGGCCTGGCCGAGGACACCATCCAGCTGCCCATCAGCGACCTGGTGCCGGCCGACGTGAAGGCCGAGGCGGAGAAAATCATCGCCCGCATCAAGAGCGGCGAGTTCCACCCCTTCACCGGCCCGATCAAGGACCAGAGCGGCACCCTCAAGCTGGCCGACGGCGTGGTCGCCACCAACGCCGACCTGGCGGGCATGAACTACTACGTCGAAGGCATCAAGGCGGAACTGCCGAAGTAAGCCCCGCCCTCTCCCCGTGCGCGAGGAGAGGGTGCTGACCCGCATACCCGAAGGACACCCCGATGAACACGCTTCCCCTCATCGACATCGCCCCGCTCTATGGCACAGACAATGCAGCCTGGCGCGATGTCGCCACCCAGATCGACGCCGCCTGCCGCGACTGGGGCTTCTTCTACATCACCGGACACGGCATCCCGCCCGAGCGCATCGACGCGCTGCTGGCAGCGGCCAAGACCTTCTTCGCCCAGCCCGAGGCCGAGAAGCTGAAGATCGACATCACCCGCACCGCCCACCACCGCGGCTACGGCGCCATCGCCACCGAACAGCTCGACCCGACCCAGCCCAGCGACCTGAAGGAAACCTTCGACATGGGCTTTCACATGGCCGCCGACCACCCCGAGGTGCTGGCCGGCAAGCCCCTGCGCGGGCCCAACCGCCACCCCGACCTGCCCGGCTGGGCGGCCCTCATGGAGCAGCACTACGCCGACATGCAGGCCCTGGCGCAGACCCTGCTGCGAGCCATCGCCCTGGCCCTGGGCATCGAGCGCGACTTCTTCGATGCGCGCTTCGCCGAGCCCATCAGCGTGTTCCGCATGATCCACTACCCGCCGCGCCACACCGCCAGCTCCGCCGAACAACAGGGCGCCGGTGCGCACACCGACTACGGCTGCGTCACCCTGCTGTACCAGGACGACGCCGGCGGCCTGCAGGTGCGCAACGTCCACGGGGAATGGATCGACGCGCCACCGATCCCCGGCAGCTTCGTGGTCAACATCGGCGACATGATGGCGCGCTGGAGCAACGACCGTTACACCTCCACCCCGCACCGGGTCATCAGCCCGCTGGGGGTGCACCGCTACTCCATGCCCTTCTTCGCCGAACCGCACCCGGACACCGAGATCAGCTGCCTGCCCAACTGCTCCAGCACCGACAACCCGCCGAAGTACCCACCGGTGACCAGCGCCGAGTACCTGCTCTCGCGCTTCGCCGACACCTACGCCTACCGACGGGAGGAAACGGCCTGACCAGTGGCCGGCCCTCGGCGGAACAGGGCCATTCGTCAGGGGCCGTGCCGCACGGCCCAGGCGTTCGGGCGCGGGTACGGCGAAAACCTGTCCGGGAAGTTAAACTTGCCCGCCACACCCCCGCCTGATCACGAGAAAACACCATGTACGACTGGCTCAACGCCCTGCCCAAGGCCGAACTGCACCTGCACCTGGAGGGTTCCCTGGAGCCCGAGCTGCTGTTCGCCCTGGCCGAACGCAACAAGGTCGCCCTGCCCTGGGGCGACGTGGAGAGCCTGCGCAGCGCCTACGCCTTCAACAACCTGCAGGAGTTCCTCGACCTGTACTACCAGGGCGCCGACGTGCTGCGCACCGAGCAGGACTTCTACGACCTGACCTGGGCCTACCTGCAGCGCTGCAAGGCGCAGAACGTGATCCACACCGAGCCCTTCTTCGACCCGCAGACCCACACCGATCGCGGCATCCCCTTCGAGGTGGTGCTGAACGGCATCCGCCACGCCCTGGACGACGGCCGCAAGCAGCTCGGCATCAGCTCCGGGCTGATCCTCAGCTTCCTGCGCCACCTCTCCGAGGACGAAGCGCAGAAGACCCTCGACCAGGCCCTGCCCTTCCGTGACGCCTTCGTTGCTGTGGGCCTGGACAGCTCCGAGCAAGGCCACCCGCCGAGCAAGTTCCAGCGCGTGTTCGACCGCGCCCGCGCCGAAGGCTTCCTCACCGTCGCCCATGCCGGCGAGGAAGGCCCGCCGGAATACATCTGGGAAGCCCTGGACCTGCTGAAGATCCAGCGCATCGACCACGGCGTGCGCGCCATCGAGGACGAACGCCTGATGCAGCGCATCATCGACGAGCAGATCCCGCTGACCGTCTGCCCGCTGTCCAACACCAAGCTGTGCGTGTTCGACCACATGAGCCAGCACAACATCCTCGACATGCTCGAACGCGGCGTGAAGGTCACGGTGAACTCCGACGACCCGGCCTACTTCGGCGGCTACGTCACCGAGAACTTCTTCGCCCTGCACGAACACCTGGGCATGACCCAGGACCAGGCCCAGCGCCTAGCGCAGAACAGCCTGGATGCACGGCTGGTGAAGTGAACGAAAAGGGCCGCGAAGCGGCCCTTCTTGCGAGTGGACATGGCAGAGCGGTGGGCTGAAGCGGACCGCCGGCAAAACTCTGGTGAGTCTCCACCGATGCACCGGCAGGGGATATCAGGCGGTGCGTTCGCTGCGGGGGGTGATGGCGCGGAGGATGCCGGCCAGCAGCACGCCGTACAGCGGTACGAACAGCAGCAGGCTGACGCTGAGCTTCACGCCGTAGTCGACGGTGGCGATCTCCACCCAGTGCTCGGCCATGAAGGGGTTGTCGCTCTGCCAGAAGGCGACGGAGAAGAAGGTAAAGGTGTCCAGCAGGTTGCCGGCGATGGTGGAGACCACCGGGGCGATCCACCACTGGCGCATCTTGCGCAGGCGGTCGAACACCTGGATGTCCAGCACCTGCCCGAGGACGTAGGCGAGGAAGCTCGCCAGGGAGATGCGGGCGACGAACAGGTTGAATTCGCCCAGGGCGCCGAAGCCCTGGAACGCTGCATCCTGGAACAGCACCGAGACGACGTAGGAGGCCGCCAGCGCCGGCACCATGACCCGGGCGATGACCCGCCGCGCCGCCTGCTTGCCCATCAGCCGCACCGTGAGGTCGGTGGCGAGGAAGATGAACGGGAAGCTGAAGGCGCCCCAGGTGGTCTGCCAGCCGAACAGCGTCATGGGCAGCTGCACCAGGTAGTTGCTGGCGATGATGATGAGGATGTGGAAAACGATCAGGCCGGCCAGCGCAGGGCGCCAGGCCGCGGGAAACGCGACGGACATGGAGGTCATCCTTTTTGGCTGATGGGGTGAGGGAACCCATGCCATGGCCCTATGCCACAGCGGCGCGCATTCTAACTTGACCCGCGCGTCAACAAAAGGCGCTTCGTCTGCTCAGCCGCCCTCCCCGGACAGCGCCTCCAGGGTCTGCCCACGGGTCTCCACACCGAACAGCGCCACCACCAGCGCGGCCAGGCCGAAGCACAGTGCCCCGAGGGCGAACACCCCGACCTGCCCCGCCAGCGGGATCAGCAGCCCACCCAGGGTCGGCCCCAGCAGCGAGCCGATGCGCCCCACGGCCGAGGCGAAGCCCGAGCCGGTGGCCCGTGCCGAGGTGGGGTACAGCTCCGGGGTCCAGGTGTAGAGCACCGCCCACATGCCGAAGAGGAAGAACTGCATGGCCAGGCCGGTGCCGATCAGCAGCGCCTGGTTGCCGCCGAACACCGCGCTCTGCCCGTAGCAGAAGGCCATGACGCCGCCGCCCAGCAGCGTCATCACGCAGGTGGGCTTACGCCCCCAGCGCTCCACCAGCCAGGCGGCGACGAAGAAGCCGGGGATGCCGCCGAGGGAGATCAGCACCGTGTAGTAGACCGACTGGGTCACCGCGAACCCCGACTGCTGCAGCAAGGCGCTGAGCCAGGAGGTGAGGCCGTAGAAGCCCAGCAGGGCGAGGAACCACAGGCTCCAGATCATCAGCGTGCGGTGGCGGAAGCGCGGCGACCACAACTCGCCGAAGGCCGCGAACAGGCTCGGCGCACGCACCGCCTGGCGCGGCAGCCGCGCGGGCTCGGGCAACTGCGCCAGGCCCAGGGAAGCGGCCACCCACCGCTCGATGTCGCGCAACACGCGGTCGGCGTCCTTGAGCCGGCCCACCTGCTCCAGCCAGCGGGGCGATTCGGGGATGAAGAAGCGGATCACCAGCACGAACACCGCCGGCAGGGCCAGTACCAGGAAGATGTCGCGCCAGCCGATACGCTCCAGCAGCAGGTAGGAGAGCACCCCGGCGCTGACGAACCCCAGCGGCCAGAAGCCGTCCATGAGGGCGATGTAGCGACCGCGCCGCGAGGCCGGAATCATCTCCGAAAGCAGCGACTGGGCGATGGGGAACTCCATGCCCATGCCGATCCCCAGGAGGATGCGGAACAGCGTCAGGCTCTCCACGTCCTGGGCGGTGGAACACAGGTAGCTGGCCAGCCCCCAGAGCACGATGCTGCCCTGGAACACCGGCTTGCGGCCGAAGCGGTCGGCGAGCATCCCCGACAGCGAGGCCCCCACCACCATGCCGACGAAGCTGGCGCTGGCGAGCATCCCGGCCTGGGCGCTGCTGAGGCCGAACTCGGTGCGGATCGAGCCGAGCAGGAAGGTCATCATCGCCAGGTCCATGGAGTCGAAGAAGAACGCCAGGGCGATGATCAGGAAGATGAGGCGGTGGTAACCGCTGATGGGCAAGCGCTCCAGGCGCTCGGCGGCGGTGTATCCGGGTGCGTGCATGCGGTGTCCCTCGCGGCTCGGTGCGGTGTCCGCCACGAGTATGGGAGGGAGGGTCGGCGCGGCGATTGGCTGGATACGACCTGCGGGGGCCCGTCGCCGACCTGGCGGGCGTCAGTCGTGGGGCGCGCGGCGGCGGCCGGTGATCATCGACAGCGGCAGGTTCTCCCGCAGCCGCACGCTTTCCACCACGGCCGCCAGCAGGTGCACGCAGACCAGGCCGGCCAGGGTGTTGGCCATGAGTTCGTGGATCTCCTTGGGCAGGTCCTCGCCCCAGAAGTAGTCCACCTCCTCCATCAGGAAGCCGCTCACGCCCAGGCCGAACATCAGCAGCAGCATGAGCACCATCACCAGCGCGCCGATGGGCGAGTGCCCCAGGCGGTGGTAGGGACGCCCGCTAACCAGCGCCCGAGCGTGCTCGGCCAGCCGCGAGGGCCAGGGCCAGAAGTCCGACCAGCGTGCCGGCGTGGGGCCGACGAAGCCCCACACCAGGCGCACCAGCACCGCCACCAGGGCGCTGTAGCCGAGCCAGCGGTGCCAGTCCTCGCCCGCCTCGGTGAAGAAGTAGTTGGCCACGAAGGCGGTCACCAGGGTCCAGTGGCCGATGCGTACCAGCGGGTCCCAGAGGCGGATGCGGGCGTCGGTCATGTCAGCCTTCGACGTTTTCCTTCACGGCCTTGCCGGAGACCGGGTCGTAATAGATCTCGACCTTGCGCTTGTCCTTGTCCCAGCCATAGATCTCGTAGCAGTTGCCGCTGGTGACCTTGAACTTCTTGATCTCGTAGCCCTGGGCCTTGAGGGCCTCCTGGAACTTGGTCTGGTCCTGCCACTGGGCCTTGTCGGCAGTGGTGCACTGGGGCCCGGCGATGGCCAGGGGGCTGGCGAAGGCCAGGCAGAACAGCAACGTGCGCATGGGAATGTCCTCGTGGTTCGGTTTGGGTCCAGCAGGTATAGGCCACGGCCGCCGTGGCTGCCAGGCGCGAAACCCTTGTAGCGTTTCGCGACGGCCTCAGGCCCCCGCCGAGGACCCCGCGTGGATCGCCAGGCAGCCGCGCCCCGAGCGCTTGGCCTGGTAGCAGGCCGCATCGGCCTGGCGCAGCAGCTGCTCGGGGTCGCTGTTGCCTGACCGGATACGCGACAGGCCCAGGCTGGCACCGACGCTGAAGGGCTGGTCCTCCCACTCGAAAGGCATCTGGGTGATGCCCTCGATCAGCCGGTTGCCCAGCAACTGGGCACGATCCAGCGGGCAGTTGCGCAGGATCAGCGCGAACTCGTCGCCGCCCAGCCGCGCCAGCACATCGCCGCTGCGCACCAGGGACTGCATCAGCCGGGCGATGCGCCGCAGCATCTCGTCGCCGGCGGCATGCCCGGCGGTGTCGTTGACGTGTTTGAAGCGGTCCAGGTCGATGAAGCAGAGCACGCTGTGGCGGTCGTTCTGCTCGGCGTCGTGGCAGCTCTCGGCCAGGGCGCTCTCGAAGGCGGAGCGGTTGAGCAGGGCGGTGAGGGCGTCGTGGGTGGCGGCGTAGCGCAGGTGCTTCTGCATCGCCCGCGCCTCGCTGACGTCGGTGAACACCAGCACGCTGCCCAGCAGCTCGCCCTGGCCACTGCGGATCGGCGCGGCCTGGCCGCGCACCGCCACCAGGCCGCCGGCCGGGTGACGCAGGGAGGAAAGGCCGGGAATGCTGGCGTGGGTGCCCTGCTCCAGGCACTGCCGCACCGGGTTCTCCAGCACCTCGCCATGCTCGCCCTCCAGGGGCAGCACCGTCTCGATGGGCTGGCCCAGGGCACGCTCGTTGCTCCAGCCGCTGAGGCGCACCGCCACCGGGTTGAGGAAGTTGACCCGGCCCTGCAGGTCGGTGGTCACCACCCCGTCGCCGATGGAGTTCAGGGTCACCTGCAGGCGCTCGCGCTCGTCCCGCAGGCGCTCGGCCAGCTGGCGCAGCTCGGTCACGTCCCAGGCGGTGCCGACCATCCGCTCCGGCTCGCCCGACGCATCGCGCACCAGGCTGCCGAGGGCGCGCAGCACGCGCACCTGGCCGTCCGGGTGGATGACGCGGAATTCGATGTCCGCCTGTTCCTGGCCCTGGCGCACCTGCTGCAGCTGGCAGTGGACGCCGGGGGCATCCGCCGGGTGCAGGTAGCGCGCCCAGTCGCCGTAGCTGACCGCGCCGGGCCGGGGCGCCAGGCCGTAGAGGCGGAACAGGCTGTCGTCCCACATGATGCGGTCGCTGGCCAGGTACCACTCCCACACGCCCACGCCACTGCTTTCGGTGGCCAGGGAATAGCGCCGCAGCAGGTCGGCCTCGCGGGCTTCGGCGCGCTTGCGGCGGTCGATGTCCTCGATCTGGGCGATGAAGTATTGCGGCCGCCCTTCGTCGTCGCGCACCAGCGACACCGCCAGCAGCGCCCAGACTTCGCGGCCGTCGCGGCGCAGGTAGCGCTTCTCCAGGCGGTAGCTGGTGCGCTGCCCGGCCAGCAGCTCGTCCAGCAGCGCCAGGTCCCGGGGCAGGTCATCGGGGTGGGAAATCTCGCGGAACGACAGCCGCAGCAGGTCGTCCCGGTTGTAGTCGAGCATCTCGCACAAGGCACGGTTGATCCCCTGCCAGCGGCCGTCCAGGTCCACCAGGGCCATGCCGATGGCGGACTCGTCCATGGCCGAGCGGAAGCGCGCCTCGCTGGCCGCCAGGTCACGGCGACGCCGCCGGCCCTGCTCCACCGCCGCCGCCAGCAGCAGCGGCGGCAACAGCGACAGCAGCAACGGCAGGTAGATCGCCAGCTCGCGGACCATGCCGTCGATCCGCGGCGTATCCAGCTCGCCGGCGGCGATCACCAGCCCGCCCAGCAGCGACATGCAGCCCACCAGCAGCGCGGTGCCACCGAAGCTCAGGCGCGCCGCCGCCAGCAGCAGCGGCAGGGACAGGTAGACGAAGGGGAACGGCACGTAGAGCAGCGTCACCGGTGTCATCACCAGCACCGCCAGGGAGTGGAGGCCGAACTCGCGGGGGCGGCGGCGGATATCCAGGGAGCGCAGGCCGTGGAGCTGCACCTGCACCATCAACGGCAGGATCGACACGGTGCCAAGCACCGCCCCCTCGAACCACGACAGCGCCGTGCGCCAGAAGCTGCCGTAATCGGCCCATTGCAGCAGGCCGGCCGCCAGCGGTGCGCTGAACAGCGGCGGCACCAGCACGCCGAGCAGGATGAAGCGCAGGAAGGCCAGGGGGCTGCGGTCCATGTACACCGCCACCCCGGTGCGCCGCAGCAGCCAGGCGGCCAGGCTCATCTCCAGCAGGTTGGCGGGGACGAAGCAAGCGGACATCTGCGGCGTATCGCCGATCAGGCTGCCGGCCAGCACGTTGGCGCCCGCCATCACCCCCAGCAGGACGGGCCAGCGGCGCGGCGACTGGTTCCACAGGAAGGCGATGCCGAAGGCGTTGGCGTACCACAGGGTGGAGATGGTGCCCGGCTGGCGGGACAGCCACGCCGCCCCGAGGGCGAGCAGCAGGTAGCCGACGAAGAGCACCAGCAGGTGGAGGCCGAGCCGGGGTGGCGTCAGGTCGAGCGGGAAACCTCGCGAGGGCGGGCGGGGATCGGGGGGCAGCAAGGAGGTCTCCCTGGGTGCAGTCGCGGCGCTGCAGGGCGCCTTTGAAAAAGTAGGCGAGCCGGTCAGCGCAAGATCAAACAAGCGAAAAAAATGCAGTTTACGCGGTGTCGATGAGCATGTTGATCGGACTCGCGCACGAGGCCGTGTTTCACCCGGCAAGCCAGCACAGGTCGCGTCTGGAAGTGCCCTACAGGCGCCCACGATAGCCGAAGCCGGGCCATGAGCAACCCTGCGGGCGCGCTTTCCGTCAGCGCGTCCAGGGCGCGCGGCGCAGCAACTCGTCGCAGCGCTCGCGGAGGAACTCCCGCAGCAGCTTCACCGGCTTGCCCAACTGGTCGCGGTGCGCGCACACCAGGTTCAGCGGCGTGGGCTCGCCCCGGTAGCGCTCCAAGGCCAGTTGCAGGCGCCCGGCGGCCACGTCGCCGGCCACGTCCAGCCAGGACTTGTAGGTCAGCCCGCGCCCGGCCACCGCCCAGCGCCGCACCACGTCGGCGTCGTCGCAGAGGCGGTCGCCCGCCACGCTGACCAGGTGGGTGCGGCGCCCGTCCTCGAAGCTCCAGCGGTCATGGGCACGGCCGCCCAGCAGGTAGAGCAGGCAGGTGTGCCCGGCCAGGTCCTCGGGCTGGGCCGGGCGGCCGTGGCGGGCGAAGTATTCGGGGGCGGCACAGAGCACCCGGCGGTTGTCCGGGGCGATGGGCAGCGCGACGAGGCTGGAGTCCTCCGGCTCGCCGTAGCGCAGGGCGATGTCCACCGGCTGGCGGAACAGGTCGGCGGTGCGGTCGCTCAGGTACAGCCTCAGGGCCAGGCGCGGGTGCTCGGCCTGGAAGGCGTCGAGCCAGGGCAGCAGCACGTTGCGGCCGAAGTCCGAGGGTGCCGACAGCTGCAGGGTGCCGCTGATGCCCTCGCGGCCGCCGGCCAGCTGCCGCCGCCCCTCCTCCAGGCTGCGCAGCGCCTCGCGGGCGTGGACCAGGAACTGCTCGCCCTCCGGGGTCAGGCGCAGGCTGCGGGTGGAGCGGATCAGCAGGCGCGTCTCCAGCTTGGCCTCCAGGCGCTTCAGGGCGGCGCTGGCCACGGCCGGGGAGATGTCCAGCTCGCGGGCCGCAGCGGAGAGGCTGCCCCGGTCGGCAGTGCAGACGAACAGGCTGAGGTCGTCGAGGCGCAGCATTTTCAAAATTCCTTTGAAAGACTGTCGCCTTCTAGCGGATTTCTCCACGCCGCGAAATAGCCCAACCTATGCGCCATCGTTCCCGGAGAGCCACCATGACCTCGCCCCTGCACCTGATCGCCCACATCGACGCCCAACCCGGCCAGGCCGAGGCCGTGGAAGCCGCGCTGCGGGAGCTGGTCGCCGCCAGCCGCAGCGAACCCGGCTGCCTGCAGTACGACCTGCACCGGGACCGTGCCGACGCCCTGCGCTTCGTCATGCTGGAGACCTGGCGCGACGACGCCGCACTCGCTGCGCACCAGGCCACCACCCACTACCGCCACTTCGGCGATGCCCATGGCAGCCGCCTCAAGGGCGTCACCCTCACCCTTCTCGAACACCTCGCCTGAACCCAGGAGCCCCCGATGAAAGCCGTTGCCTATTTCCAGAACCTGCCCATCGACCACCCCGACGCCCTGCAGGACATCGACCTGCCCGAGCCGACGCCGGGCCCGCGCGACCTGCTGGTGGAGGTCCGCGCCATTTCGGTGAACCCGGTGGACACCAAGATCCGCCGCAACGCCGCCCCCGAGAACGGCCAGCCCCGCGTGCTGGGCTGGGACGTCTCCGGCGTGGTCAAGGCGGTGGGCGGTGACGTCAGCCTGTTCCAGCCCGGTGACGAGGTGTTCTACGCCGGCGCCCTGACCCGCCCCGGCGGCAACGCCGAGCTGCACCTGGTGGACGAGCGCATCGTCGGCAAACGCCCGCAGAGCCTGGACTTCGCCAAGTCCGCCGCCCTGCCGCTGACCGCCATCACCGCCTGGGAGCTGCTGTTCGACCGCCTCGGCATCGCCGAGGGCCAGGCTGACCAGGGCCAGAGCCTGCTGGTAGTCGGCGCGGCCGGTGGCGTCGGTTCCATCCTCGTGCAGCTGGCCCGCCGGCTCACCGGGCTGACGGTGATCGGCACCGCCTCGCGCCCGGAAACCCAGGCCTGGGTCCGCGAGCTGGGCGCCCACCACGTCATCGACCACAGCCAGCCACTGGCGGCCGAACTCAAGCGCATCGGCCTCGACAGCGTCACCCACGTCGCCAGCCTGACCCAGACCGACCAGCACCTGGAGCAACTGGTGGAAGCCCTGGCGCCCCAGGGCAAGCTGGCGCTGATCGACGACCCGGCCGGCCTCGACGTGCTCAAGCTCAAGCGCAAGAGCATCTCGCTGCACTGGGAGTTCATGTACACCCGCTCGATGTTCGAGACCGCCGACATGATCGAGCAGCACAAGCTGCTGAACCGCGTCAGCGAGCTGATCGACCAGGGCGTGCTGAAGACCACCTTCGGCGAGCACTACGGGCGCATCGAGGCGGCCAACCTCAAGCGCGCCCACGCCCTGCTGGAGAGCGGCAAGGCCAAGGGCAAGATCGTGCTCGAAGGCTTCTGAGGCCGCGCCGGGCACCCTGTCACCGAGGTGCCCGTCGGTCGCCTCGATGGGCGATGGCCCGACCGCCAGTCGGGCCATTGACCGATGTCATTTCCGGGCCATCTCCGCGCTCTACACTGGGTGCTCGAATTTTTCGAACCAGGGAGGTGACCACCATGAAAGTGCTCGTCCGTCCTACCCGTACCGCCCAGGGCCCCAGCTGGCAGGTGTGCATCGATCAGCACGCCGTCAGCTTCCGCACCGAGGCCGAGGCGCAACGCTTCGTCGCCGTGCTGGAGGCCCGCCTCAAGGCGCCCCACGTCCTGCCCGAACAGCCCCGACGAGCCGTCGGCTGACCCCTGAGACTGCTAGCCCAGCACTGAAGGCTGCCCGCGCGTCCGCCACCAGGTGAAGGTGGACGCGCTCACCGCCCCCGCTGCACAGAGCGCGATGACGGTCGCCATGGGTACCGCCGTGCCGTCGTGCAGCACGCCCACCAGGGCTGCGGCACCGGCGGCAACGCTGAACTGCAGGCTGCCCATCAGCGCCGAGGCGCTGCCGGCGTGGCGACCCTGGCCGGCCATGGCCGAGGCCGACGCGTTGGGGATGATGCAGCCCAGGCAGGCGGTGGCGCAGAACAGCGGCACCAGCAGCGGCCACAGCGCCTCGGTGTGGGCATGGGCCACCACCAGCATCGCCACGGCGAAGCCCAGCAGCACCCAGACCATGCGCCGCAGCCAGTAGGCCGGGCCGTGGAAGCGCATCAGCCAGGCGTTCACCTGGGCCGCGAGGATGAAGCCCAGCGCGTTGCTGCCGAACAGCCAGCCGTAGTGCTCGGCCGGCACGCCATAGAGCTGGATGAAGACAAAGGGCGAACCGGCGATGTAGGCGAACATGCCGGCCATGGCCAGCCCGCCGGACAGCGCATAGCCGATGAACACCCCGTCCCCCAGCAGGCGCCGGTACTGCCCCAGGGCACCGCGCAACGGCGGGCGCTCGTCACCGTGGGTGAGGGTTTCCGGCAGCCAGGCACAGACCCCGACCAGCACCAGCGCGCTGAACAGGGTCAGCCCGTAGAAGATCGACGGCCAGCCGAAACTCTCCAGCAGCAACCCGCCACCCAGGGGCGCGAGGATCGGCGCCAGCCCCATCACCAGCATCAGCTGGGAGAACACCTTGGCCGAGGACACAGGGTCGCACAGGTCACGCACCACCGCCCGCGACACCACCATCCCCGCACAGCCACCCAGGGCCTGGATGAAGCGCGCGGCGATCAGCCACTCCAGGCTCGGTGCCAGGGCGCAGGCCACCGAGGCCAGGGTGAACAGCGTCACCCCCGCCAGCAGCGGCGGGCGCCGGCCGAAGCGGTCGGCGATGGGGCCGTAGAGCAACTGGCCGATGGCCAGGCCGACGAAGTAGGCCGCCAGGCTCAGCTGGACGTGCTCGACGTCGGTCGCGAACGCCTTGGCCAGGGCCGGGAAGCTGGGCAGGTAGAAATCGATCGCCATGGGGCCGAAGGCACTCAGCGCCCCCAGGATCAGCAGGATGCGGAAATTCATGGATCACCTGAAAACAGGGCGCCGCCCCGAGGGCGGCGCCGTTGACTGCAAAAGAGACCGTGGAGCGGGCGTGCGGTTCGATGTCCGGTGGGCGCCGGACGTCACTCGGCGGCCGGTGCCTTCTTCTTGCGCCCCAACCTGTCGGCAGCGGATTCCACCAGCAGGTAGAACATCGGGATGAGGAAGGTTGCCAGCACCGTGGCCGCTAGCATACCGCCAATCACCCCGGTGCCGATGGAATGTCGGCTCGCCGAGCCCGCACCGCTGCTGATCGCCAGGGGCACGCAGCCGAGGATGAAGGCCAGGGAGGTCATCACGATGGGCCGGAAGCGCAGGCGCGCCGCCTCCAGGGACGACTCGAAGATGCCCATGCCCTGCTGCCGGCAGAGCACGGCGAACTCGATGATGAGGATCGCGTTCTTCGCCGCCAGGCCGATCAGCGTCACCAGCCCCACCTGGAAGTACACGTCGTTGGACAGCCCGCGCAGCCACACCGCGAGGATGGCGCCGAACACCGCGAAGGGCACGGCGGTGACCACCGCGATGGGCAGCGTCCAGCGCTCGTACTGGGCGGCGAGGATGAGGAACACGATGATCAGCCCGAACAGGAAGGCGGTGCCCCCCGAGCCCTGGGTGGCCAGCTCCTGGTAGGCCGAGCCGACCCAGCCCAGGCTGTAGTCCTCGCCCAGCACCTCGTCCGCCACCGCCTGCATGGCCGCCAGGGCCTGCCCCGAGCTGTAGCCCGGCGCCGGGCCGCCGAGGATCTTGGCTGCCGGGTAGACGTTGAAGCGCGCGTAGGAGTCCGGCCCGAGGATGCGCTGCACCCGCACCAGGGACGACAGCGGCACCAGGTCGCCGGAGGCGGAGCGCACGTACACCTGGCTGAGGTCCTCGGGCTTGCGGCGGAAGTCCGCCTCGGCCTGCAGGCTCACCTGCCAGGTGCGCCCGTAGAGAGTGAAGTCGTTGACGTAGTAGCTGCCGAAGGTGGACTGCATGGCCGTGAACACATCGTTCACCGCCACCCCCAGGGCGCGGGCCTTGGTGCGGTCCAGGTCGAGGAAGTACTGCGGCACGTTGGCGTTGAAGGTGGTGCTCACGCCGGCCAGCTCGGGTCGCTTGGCGGCGGCGGCGACGAACTTGCCGACGATCGCCTGCAGCTGTGCGATGGAGCCGCCGGAGCGGTCCTGCAGGTAGGCCTCGAAGCCGCCGGTGGTGCTCATGCCGGTGATCGGCGGCGGGTTGAAGGTCATCACCACGCCGTCCTTCTGCCCGGCACCCATGGCCATGAAGGCGCGCGGCAGGTTGCGCGCATCCAGCTCCTCGGTGGTGCGCTCCTTCCAGTCCTTCAGCGGGATGAACGACACCCCGGCGTTGCTGCGGGTGCCGAAGGTGAGCACGTCGAAGCCGGCGAAGGTGACCACGTCCTGCACCGCCGGGTGCTTCATCAACTGCTCGGTGACGGCGCTGGTGACTTCTTCGGTACGGGTGAGGGAGGCGGCCGGCGGCAGGAAGTAGGCGTTGATCACGTAGCCCTGGTCCTCGTCGGGCACCAGGGAGCCGGGCACCCGGCCGAACAGCATGACCATCAGCGCGATCATCCCGCCGAACAGCAGCAAGCCGATGGCACTGCGCTTGAGGAAGAAGCGCACCCCGGCGGTGTAGCCGTCGGTGGCGCGGTCGAAGGCCCGGTTGAACCAGCGGAACGGCGCTGCCGGCTCCTCATGGGTGGGTTTGAGCAGCAGGGCGCAGAGCGCCGGCGAGAGGGTCAGCGCGACGATGCCGGAGATCACCACCGACACCGCGATGGTGATCGCGAACTGCTTGTACATCTGCCCCGCCAGGCCACCGAGAAAGCCCACCGGGACGAACACCGCGCAGAGCACCAGCACGATGGCGATGATCGGCCCGGTCACCTCCTCCATGGCCTTGATCGCCGCCTCGCGCGGGCCGAGCTTCTCGGTGCGCATCACCCGCTCGACGTTCTCCAGCACCACGATGGCGTCGTCCACCACGATGCCGATGGCCAGCACCATGCCGAACAGGGTCAGCAGGTTGATGGAAAAGCCCAGCAGGTACATGCCGGCGAAGGTGCCGATCAGCGACACCGGGATGGCCAGCACCGGGATCAGCGTGGCGCGCCAGTTCTGCAGGAACAGGTAGACCACCAGCATCACCAGCACCAGGGCCTCGACGAAGGTGTGGATCACCTCCTCGATGGAGACCTTGACGAACTTGGTGGTGTCGTAGGGGATCTTGTAGTCGATGCCCTGGGGGAAGCGCTTGGCCAGGCGGTCCATGGTCTGGCGCACCGCCTCGGCGGTGTCCAGGGCGTTGGCACCGGGCTGCAGGTAGATGCCGAAGGCGGCGTTCTGCTGGCCGTTCAGCGAGGTCATCAGCGAGTAGTCCTGGGCCCCCAGCTCGACCCGCGCCACGTCCTTGAGCAGCAGGCTGGCGCCGGTGGCGTCGGTGCGCAGGATGACGCTCTCGAACTCCTTCGGGTCGGTGAAGCGGCCCTGGGTGGTGACGGTGTAGGTGAAGTCCTGGGGCTGGTTGAGCGGCTGCTTGCCGAAGCTGCCGGCGGCGAACTGGGAGTTCTGCTCCTGGATCGCCTTGACCACGTCGGTGGGCGTCAGGTTGTACTGGGCCAGCTTGTCCGGCCGCAGCCAGATGCGCATGGAGTAGTTCTTCGAGCCGAACTGGCTGGCATCACCGACGCCGGGGATGCGCTTGAGCTCGTCGATCACGTTGATCAGCGCGTAGTTGCTGATGTAGATCGGGTCGCGGGAATTGTCCGGGGAGAACAGCGTCACCACCTGGAGGATGTCGGAGGACTTCTTCTCCACCTTCACGCCCTGCCGGCGCACCTCTTCGGGCAGCTTCGCCAGCGCCGCCTGGACCTTGTTGTTGACGTCGATGGTGGCCTGGTCCGGGTCGGTGCCCACCTGGAAGTACACGGTCAGGCTCATGGCGCCGTTGCTGTCGGAGTTGGACAGCTGGTAGATCATCCCCTGCACGCCGTTGATGCCCTGCTCCAGCGGCGCCGCCACCGTCTCGGCGATCACCTGGGAGCTGGCGCCGGGGTAGCTGGCGGTCACCGAGACCTGCGGCGGGAGGATCTCCGGGTACTGGGCGATGGGCAGCGCGCGCATGGCGGCCAGGCCGCCGAGCATGATGACGATGGAGATGACCGCGGCGAACACCGGCCGGTCGATGAAGAATCGCGAGATCACGGCGCGCCCTCCTCAGGACTGCTTCGGCGGGGTGCCGTCGGCGGGGGCTTCCACCGCCTTCACCGGCGCGTCCGGGCGCACCCGGGGCAGGCCCTCGACGATCACCCGGTCCCCGGCGGAGACGCCGGAGAGGATCACCCAGCGGCCCTCGGTGGTGTCGCCGGTCTTCACCTCGCGCATGCGCGCCACGCCGTCCTTGTCCACCACGAACACGAAGGTGCCGCGCGGCCCCTGGGACAGCGCGCGCTCCGGCACGGTGATGGTGCCGGGGCGGGTGATGCCCTTGATCAGCACCCGCACGAACTGGCCCGGCAGAAGCTTCTGCTCGGGGTTGGGCACCACCGCGCGGGCGCTGACGGTGCCGGTGCCGGTGTTGACGAAGCTGTCGGTGAAGTCCACCCGGCCCTCCAGCGGGTAGGTGGAGCTGTCGCCGAACTTCAGCACGGCGGTCAGCTTGCCGTCGGCCGGCAGGGTCAGGCGGCCGCTCTGCACGCCCTCGCGCAGGCGCTCGGCCTCGGTGTCGGGGTAGCCGAAGTTGACGTACAGCGGGTCCAGCTGGGTGAGCTGGGTCAGCAGGCTGGAGTTGGGGTCGCCGGCCACCACCAGGCTGCCCTCGGAGCGGGTCTCCTTGCTGGTGATGCCGCTGATGGGCGCCTTCACCGTGGTGTAGTCGAGGTCGATCTGCTTGGCCTGGACGTTGGCCTCGGCAGCCTGCACGTTGGCCTTGCTCTGCTCGAAGTTGGAGATGGCGTTGTCCAGCTCGCTCTCGCTGGCGAAGCCCTTCTTCTGCAGCTCGCGCACGCGCCGGAGGTCGCGCTCGGTCTGCCGGTAGCGCGCCTGCTCCTGGGCCAGCGCGCCCTTGGCGCTGCCCAGGGCGGCCTGGTAGGTGCGCGGGTCGATGCGGAACAGCACCTGGCCCTTCTGCACCCGCGCGCCCTCCTGGTAGGTGCGCTCCTGGAGGATGCCGCTGACCTGCGCGCGCACCTCTACCTCGCGGTAGCCGGCGGTACGCCCGGCGTACTCCAGCACCAGCGGCAGGGGCCCCTCGCGCACCGTCTCCACCAGCACCTCGGGCGCCGGGGCGGCTCCTCCGGCAGGAGCATCCGCTGCGGCCAGGGGGCCGGACAGCAGGCAGGCGACGACCGGCAGGACGTGGCGCAAGGGCAGGCGGCGAGCGAGCGGCATGGCGATTCTCCACGGCCATTCCTGCCAGGACGGGTGGAATGGCATTTCGATTGAGAGGACGAAAAGAGGGGAAGCCGAAGCGCCGGGGCGGCAGCAATGTCGCTAGAATCCGACTCCCGAGAAGAAGCCTAGACACTATTCACCTGACTGCTATGCGCAGAACCAAAGAAGAAGCGGAGAAAACCCGCGCCGACATCCTGGCCGCCGCCGAGCTGCTGTTCCTCGAGAACGGCGTGGCCCATACCTCCCTGGAACAGATCGCCCGGGCTGCGGGCGTGACCCGGGGCGCCGTCTACTGGCACTTCCAGAACAAGGCCCACCTGTTCCACGAGATGCTCAACCAGGTGCGCCTGCCCCCGGAGCAGATGACCGAACGCCTCTGCGGCTACAGCGGCCGCGACGCACTGCTGTCGTTGCGCAACCTGTCCATCGAGGCGATCACCTCACTGGCGGTGGACGCCCAGCGCAAGCGCATCTTCACCATCCTCCTGCACCGCTGCGAGTTCACCGAGGAACTGCGCGAGGCGGAGGACCGCCACAACGCCTTCGTCAACCAGTTCATCGACCTGTGCGAGGCACTGTTCGCCCTGCCCGGCTGCGTCGAACGCCTGCACCCGGGCCTCACCCCGCGCCTGGCCTCGCGCGGGCTGCATGCGCAGATCCTCGGCCTGTTCACCGACTGGACCCGCGACATCTCCCTGTTCGACCCGCAGCAGGACACCGCGCCGCTGCTGGACGCGGTGTTCCGTGGGCTGATCCGTGACTGGGATGAGGTGCTGCGCAGCGCCTCCTAGCGCCGTCACGGCTGGGGGGAGGATGCCTCCAGCGGGCTCGTCTGCCCGGCTTCAGGCACCGTTTCGCCGCTGATCAGCCAGAACGCGTAGTGCGGATACAGGCGCACCAGCACGGCCAGTTCCTCCGTGCCCATGCGGATGGCGCCCTTGCTGATGTTCTTCCAGCGCTCGTGGTTGGTCTCGCCCAACTGGCTGAGCTTCTTCGGCCCGGCCAAATGGATCAGGTACAGCGCTCTACCTTTGATCTCGTCCATATATCCAAACGCAACTGGGGCACTATTTACTCCCAAGCTAAATCGGAGTAATCTTTGCCCCTGGAGTTAATATTGCCCCGACAGGCTCTAGCTAAAACTCCGAATACTGAAGCAACCCTCTTGGAACTGGAAGGGCCATGCCTGCCTGGCCGAAGGCCTGCCCTGTGCTGTGGATAACTGCTTGATAGGAGATTGAGCATGGCCGACTTCACCTTCGACGCCGCCTGCGCATTGATTGGTCGCACGGCCTGGATAGAGCTGAACTGGCCCGACGTCCCGGAGCCCACGTTCACCTGCGTGCATATCGTCGGCGTGGTGATGGCGCTGGAGGGCGTCTACGACGCCCCGCACTTCCTCACTTTCCAGTACAACGGCTCGGAAATGTTCCCGGAAGAGCTCTTCTGGTCCGACATCCGCGCATTGCATCCGGTCAGGACGGTAAAGCGAGAAGGAATGGGGCGGAAGGCAGTGGAAGTTGAACCCAGTAAGGAACGGCTGTCGTCCTCCACCGGGTTCGAAGCCCGGCCGCGACGCCGGGCGTGATGGTCTTCCAGGGGTGTGCTGGGCGCTAGGCCAGCTCGGCCGGGTAGCCTTCCTCGCGGATGGCCTCCAATACCTGCTCGGCCGCCAGGCGGCTGGCCACCCGCACTTCACCGGCGCCCAGGTCCACCTGGACCTCCGCCGCCGCGTCGCGGGCCTGCACCGCCTCGGTGACGGCGCGTACGCAATGACCACAGGACATGCCCTGGACCTTGAACACTTGCATGATCGACTCCTCGTGATGGCTGGATGAACGGCCCGCAGTGTCCGCCTTGCCACCGTGGCAAGGTCAAGCCCCGCGCACCTACACTTGCTCCACTGCCCCTCCGGAGCCCTGTCATGAAAGCCCTCACCCTGCTGCTCGCGGCCCTGCTCGCCCTGCCCGGCCTGGCCCGCGCGGAAGCGCCGCTCAACTACGGCATGCTCGTGGTCTCCCGCGAGCGGATGCAGCTGGCCACCGGCTGCGACGTGGCCCTCTACGTTCAGGACCGTCTCATTGCGCGCCTGGTGCAGGGCCAATCGGTGGAGCTGAACCTGCCTCCGGGCCGGGTCTCGGTGCGCCTCGGCCTGCTCGACGCCGCCCCCTGCCGTGCCGGCATGGGCGTGCAGGAGCCGCAGACCATCACCCTGCAGGCCGGAATGGTCAGCCGCTATGAACTGGGCATGAACGACCATGGGTTGTATCTGATTCCGTCGGTGCCGTTGCCCTGACAGGGCGGTGGGGTGTCAGGTTGGTTATCGAGTTCTGCGGATGTTTTTTGTTTCGCCCTCCCGGGCGAGTCCCTTTTCCAATCGTTGAAAAGGAACCAAAAAACTTGCCCCTGCATACGGCCCGACTACGTCGGGTTCCCTCCCTCCATCGCTGTTCCAGGGGCCCGCGCTGACGGGCCATCCATGGCCCGGCAGCGCTCTCGCGACATCCATGTCGCTCAACCCCTTCCACAGCGACTCCGCTCGGCCTCCTGAAGGGGCAGTGTCCCCGCATCACCTCCGTTGCCAAGCACAAGTCCAATGTGCGCTTCAGGCATAGCCATCTCTGAGGAAGGTCATCAACGAACGTGCTGCACTCCCGCAGCAGCCCTCTCTCCTCTTGACCTTGCCACGGGGTCAAGGTTGATCCTGTGCCCCACGAGGAGGATCAGCCATGACCGTATCGTTCGACCTGCCCATCACTGGAATGACCTGCGCCAGCTGCGCCGGCCGCGTGGAGCGCGCGTTGGCCAAGGTGCCTGGCGTGGAGTCCGCCAGCGTCAACCTGGCCCGCGAGCAGGCCCGGGTCCAGGCCCCCGCCGATGCCCTGCCCGCCCTGCGCGAGGCGGTGCAGCGGGCCGGCTACGAGGTGCCCCAGGGGCGCCTGGAGCTGGAGATCGGCGGCATGACCTGCGCCAGCTGTGCCGGTCGTGTGGAGCGTGCCCTGGCCAAGGTGCCGGGGGTGCTGGAGGTGAGCGTCAACCTGGCCAGCGAGCGGGCCAGCGTGCAGCGGCTGGACGGGGTGGACGACCAGGCGCTGATCCAGGCCGTGACCCGCGCCGGCTACCAGGCGCGGCTGCACCAGGCCGAGCACGCCGACGACAGCGAGGCCCGCGCCCGCCAGGCGCTACAACGGGAGCGCCTGGCCCTGGCGCTGGCCCTGCTGCTGGCGGCCCCGCTGGTGCTGCCGATGCTGGTGGAACCCTTCGGCCTGCACTGGATGCTCCCGGCCTGGGTGCAGTTCGCCCTGGCCACGCCGGTGCAGTTCATCCTCGGCGCGCGCTTCTACCGCGCCGCCTGGAAGGCCGTGCGCGCCGGCGCCGGCAACATGGACCTGCTGGTGGCCATCGGCACCAGCGCCGGCTACGGCCTGAGCCTCTACCAGTGGGCCACCGCCCACCCCGGCCATGTGCCTCACCTGTATTTCGAAGCCTCGGCGGTGGTCATCGCCCTGGTGCTGCTGGGCAAGTACCTGGAGAGCCGCGCCAAGCGCCAGACCAGCGCCGCCATCCGTGCCCTGGAAGCCCTGCGCCCCGAGCGCGCCATCCGCCTGCGCGACGGCCGCGAGGAAGACGTGGCCATCGCCGAACTCCAGCTGGGCGACGAGGTGCTGGTGAAACCCGGCGAGCGCTTCCCGGTGGACGGCGAGGTGCTGGAGGGCCAGAGCCACGCCGACGAGGCGCTGATCAGCGGTGAGAGCCTGCCGGTGCCCAAGGCCCCGGGCGACCGCGTCACCGGTGGCGCCATCAACGGCGAGGGGCGCCTGCGGGTACGCACCACCGCCCTCGGCGGCGAGACGGTGCTGGCGCGGATCATCCGCCTGGTGGAAGACGCCCAGGCGGCCAAGGCGCCGATCCAGAAGCTGGTGGACCGGGTCAGCCAGGTGTTCGTCCCGGCGGTGCTGCTGATCGCCCTGGCCACCCTCGGCGGCTGGCTGCTGGCCGGTGCGGCGCTGGAGACGGCGCTGATCAACGCCGTCGCCGTGCTGGTGATCGCCTGCCCCTGCGCCCTTGGCCTGGCCACGCCCACGGCGATCATGGCCGGCACCGGCGTCGCGGCCCGCCACGGCATCCTGATCAAGGACGCCGAAGCCCTGGAGGTGGCCCACGCCGTCACCGCCGTGGCCTTCGACAAGACCGGCACCCTCACCTCCGGCACCCCGCGCATCACCCACCTCGCCGCTGCCGATGGCGACGAAGCACACCTGCTGGCCTGGGCCGGCGCCCTGCAGCGCGGCAGCGAGCACCCGCTGGCCAAGGCCGTGCTGGACGCCTGTGACGAACGCAACCTGGCGGTGCCCGAGGTGGGCGACAGCCAGTCCCTCACCGGGCGTGGCATCCAGGGCGTGGTCGAGGGCCGCCTGCTGGCCCTGGGCAACCGCCGCCTGCTGGACGAGCACGGCCTAGACGGCGGCGCCCTGCTGGCCTCGGCGCAGGCCTGGGAAGCCGAGGGCCGCACCCTGTCCTGGCTGCTGGCGCTGCAGCCCCAGGCACAGGTACTCGGGCTCTTCGCCTTCGGCGACAGCCTCAAGGAGGGCGCCCGCGACGCCGTGCAGGCCCTGCGCGGACGCCACATCGCCAGCCACCTGATCACCGGCGACAACCGCGGCAGTGCCCGGGTGGTGGCCGAGGCGCTGGGCATCGACGACGTGCACGCCGAAGTGCTGCCCGCCGACAAGGCCGCCGAGGTGGCCCGGCTCAAGGCCGGCGGCGCGGTGGTGGCGATGGTCGGCGACGGCATCAACGACGCCCCCGCCCTGGCCGCAGCCGACGTGGGCATCGCCATGGGCGGCGGCACCGACGTGGCCATGCACGCCGCCGGCATCACCCTGATGCGCGGCGACCCGCGCCTGGTCCCCGCCGCCCTCGACATCGCCCGGCGCACCTACGGCAAGATCCGCCAGAACCTGTTCTGGGCCTTCATCTACAACCTGGTGGGCATCCCGCTCGCCGCCGCCGGCATGCTCAACCCGGTGGTCGCCGGCGCCGCGATGGCCCTCTCCAGCGTCAGCGTGGTGAGCAACGCCCTGCTGCTGAAGACCTGGAAACCGGCCGGGGAGAAACACACGGAAGACTGATGCCAGGACGCCGTTCTGGCAGGGGCGAACTCATGGGTTCTGTATGCGCTAGCTGTTGTGAACGTGATGCGAAGACTCAAGCACGGTGACGCCCTGTAATACCTGCCGCGTGGGTTTCGCTTCGCTCTACGCCGCCCTACGGAAGCTTTTTCGCCTCGAGCGTGATGCGCACATCGATGAAGATTCTGGCGAGGAAGTTGGGGCAGCCGCTAAACGCCCCTTTCAGGAGGCCGAGCGCAATCGTCGTTTCAGGGGTTGAGCGACATGGATGTCGCGAGAGCCGCGATGGGCCAGGGATGGCCCTTCGCGGCGTGCCCCTGAAACGATGATGAAGCAAGGGGACCCGACGTAGTCGGGCCGCATGCAGGGGCAAGCGCTTTTGGTTACTTTTCTGGCGATTGAGAAAAGTGACTCGCCCGGCAAGGCGAAACAGAAACCAACAGCAAAATCCGGCATTCAGCCTGGCCAAAAATGTCCTGGCAACACTTGAAAGCAGACAGAGCCAGTTCACTCACCAAGCGCCCCACAAGGGGCGTCCGGACACCTCAACCCAAGAGGACAGTTGCATGAACATCGGCCAGGCCGCGAAGAAGAGCGGGCTCACCGCGAAGATGATCCGCTACTACGAGTCCATCGGCCTGCTCCCCGAGGCCGGCCGCAGCGACAGCGGCTACCGGCAGTACAGCGAGCAGGACCTGCACAGCCTCGCCTTCATCCGCCGCTCACGGGACCTGGGCTTCTCGCTGGAGGAAGTGGGCCGCCTGCTCACCCTGTGGCGCGACCGGGGCCGCGCGAGCGCCGACGTGAAGGCCCTGGCCAATGCCCACATCGACGAACTGAACCAGCGCATCGCCGAGCTGGTGGGCCTGCGCGACACCCTGCAGGAGCTGGTGGACCACTGCCAGGGCGATCACCGCCCCGACTGCCCGATCCTCAAGGACCTGGCATCGGGCGGTTGCTGCGGGGCAGCAGGCGCCCCAGCAGGTCCTTCGGCAACACGGTGACCGCCAGGCCGACGAACACCAGGGCACAGGCCGCCAGCGCCGACGGGCTGAGGGCCTCGCCCAGCAGCAGCCAGCCGGACAGCAGCCCGGAAATCGGCACCGCCAGGGCGAAGGGCGTCACCAGGCTCGCCGGGTGGCGACTGAGCAGGAAGCTCCACAGGGCGAACCCCAGGGTGGTGGCACCGAAGGCCACGAACGCCAGGGACAGGTAGCCGGTGAGGCTGGCGTGGGCAAAGGCCGCCGCCATCGCCTGCGGCCCCTCGAACACCCAGGACAGCGCCAGCAGCGGCAAGGGCGGCACCAGGCTCACCCAGCAGATCAGCCGCAGCATGTCGCTGGCACCGGCGCGCTTGGTGGCGATGTTGGCGAAGGCCCAAGCCAGGGCCGCCACCAGCACCAGCACGAAGGCCAGCAGGCTGTCGCCCAGGGGCCGTTCCAGGCCGATCAGCACCAGCCCCGAAGCCGCCAACGCCAGGCCCGCCAACGCCCGCAGCGTGGGCCGCTCGCCCAGCACCAGCGCCGCGATCAGCACGGTGAAGAACACCTGGCTCTGCAGCACCAGCGAGGTCAGCCCGGCCGGCATGCCCAGCTTCATGCCGATGAACAGCACCCCGAACTTGAACACCCCCAGCAGCAGCCCGATCTGCACGATCCGCCACAACGGCGCCGGCAGCGGCCCGCGCAGGAACAGCAAGGGCGTCGCCGCCAGGGCAAAACGCAGGGCGCAGAACAGCAGCGGCGGAAACTCGCCGAGCCCGAGCTTGATGACGACGAAGTTCACGCCCCAGACCAGGGTGACCAGCAGAGCAAGGAGGATGTGCGGCAACGGCATGGCAGGGATTCCGGGAACGGGTGGGCCACGCTAGCAGGTCACCGGGAGGCTGTATGGATACAGATTCCGGGGATTCGGGGGATACAGGGGCGGCTACAGGACCGTACAGGGCCGCAACAGGCGACCGGCATGCCGCCACGAAAAAGCCCCCGGAGAGGCATCTCTCCGGGGGCTTTTACATGAACGGTTGCGAGGTCGATCAGCTCTGGGATTGCAGGTAGTTCTGCAGGCCGACCCGGTCGATCAGCCCCAGTTGCTGTTCCAGCCAGTAGGCGTGGTCTTCCTCGGTGTCCTGCAGCTGCAGGGCGAGGATGTCGCGGCTGACGTAGTCGCCATGCTGCTCGCACAGGGTGATGCCCTTGCTCAGCGCGGCGCGCACTTCGTATTCGAGGTTGAGGTCCGAGCGCAGCATCTCCGGCACGGTGGCGCCGGGGTGGATGGCCTTGGGCGTCATGTCCGGGGTGCTTTCCAGGAAGAGGATGCGCTGCAACAGGGCATCGGCGTGTTCGGTCTCTTCCTCCATCTCGTGGTTGATGCGCTCGTAGAGCTTGGTGAAGCCCCAGTCGGCATACATGCGCGAGTGCAGGAAGTACTGGTCGCGTGCGGCCAGCTCACCTCGCAGCAGGTCCTTGAGGTATTCGACGACTTCCGCTTGCCCTTTCATCTGTGTTCTCCCCTGCAAACGCGGTGATCCGAGGGCGCAATGGTCGTCCTCGGGAACCGCCCGGTCAAGCAGCCCGATGCCACACCCTCACTCCTTCATCCAGGGCGGGGTCGGCGGTTCGTCGCTGGTGTCCTTCAGCAACGCCTGGCGGCGCTCCTCCTCGGCGAGGGCGGCCTTGATCTCGCGCATCACCGCATCCACGTCGGCCGCTTCCTCGGGCTCGGTGAACTGGCCGGTGAGCTGGGTATCCGGGGTCAGCTTGCCGTCCTCGTAGAACGCCCACATCTCCTTGGCATAGCGGGTGTAGCGCAGCTCGGGGGCGAACTGGCCGAAGTACGCGGCCATGTTGCCGACGTCGCGCTCGAGCATGCGGAAGGCGTGGTTGTTGCCGGCAGCGTCCACCGCCTGGGGCAGGTCGATGATCACCGGGCCATAGGGGTCGAGCAGCACGTTGAACTCGGACAGGTCGCCATGGACCAGGCCGGCGCAGAGCATCTTGACGATCTCGCCGATCATGAAGGCGTGGAATTCGCGGGCGTCCTCGGGGGTCAGGTCGACGTCGTTGAGGCGCGGGGCGGCGTCGCCGTAGCCGTCGGTGACCAGCTCCATCAGCAGCACGCCATCGAGGAAGTCGTAGGGCTTGGGCACCCGCACGCCGGCGTTGGCCAGGCGGAACAGGGCGGCCACTTCGGCGTTCTGCCAGTTCTCTTCCTGCTCCTTGCGCCCGTACTTGGAGCCCTTGGCCATGGCCCGGGCGTCGCGGCTGTTACGCACCTTGCGCCCTTCCTGGTACTCGGCCGCCTGGCGGAAGCCTCGCTTGTTGGCCTCCTTGTAGACCTTCGCGCAGCGCAACTCGCTGCCACAACGCACCACGTAGACGGATGCTTCCTTACCGCTCATCAGCGGCCTGACCACTTCGTCGATCAGGCCATCCTCCACCAGGGGTTCGATGCGCTTGGGTGTCTTCATGCCTTGCCGGCGTTCCTCGGGAAAATGGGTTGGGACTGGAATGGTCCGACTTTATACGGCATGCGCGCCGACAGGACCATCAGCGCCGCGACAGGCTGTGACGCAAGGCCTCGATGGCATAGCGCACCTTGGCCGGCTGCGCGTCGCGCCGTGGGGTGACGATGTACAGGCCGATCTCCGGCGGGCGCCAGTCGGGCAGCACCCGCAGCAGCCGGCCGCTGGCCAGCTCCTCGCGGATCTCCGGTTCCGGCTGCAGGGACAGGCCGGCGCCGGCCAGGGTGAAGCTGCGCGCGGAGAGGATGTTGTTGCAGCTGACGCGGCTCTCGATGCGCAGCCGCTGCACCTCGCCACCGGGCCCGACCAGGGTGATCGGCCCCAGGGCGCGCTCGGCATGCAGGGTCACCCAGTCCAGCTCCAGCAGTTGCTCGGGACGGACGATGGCCGGCAGCCGGGCCAGGTAGCCGGGCGCGGCGCAGAGCAGCGACGGCCAGTCCCCCAGGTGCCGCGCCACCAGGCTGGAGTCGTCCTGGCGGCCAACGCGGATGGCCAGGTCGATGCGCCGCTCCACCAGGTCGATCTGCTCGTCGTCGAAGAACAGCCGCAGCGTCAGCCCGGGGTGGGCGGCCAGCAGGGGCGCCAGCGCCTCGGTAACCATGCGATCGGAGAAGCCCACCGGGGCGGCGATGCGCAGCTCCCCCACCGGCGCATCGCGCAGCTCCGCCAGGCGCTGTTCGGCCTGCTGCGCCAGCTCCAGCACCTGGGCGCAGTTACGGTAGAACAGCGCGCCGGCCTCGGTGAGGGTGAGCTTGCGGGTGGTGCGGTGGAGCAGGCTGACCTGGGTGGCGTCCTCCAGCTTGCGGATCTGCTGGCTGACTGCGGACGCGCTCATGCCCAAGGCTTCGCCGGCGGCGACCATCGAGCCCTTCTCCACCACCGTGGCGAACACTGCCATGCGCTTGAGCTGCTCCATTCGTAAGCCCTGCTTAATTGTGAAAGCGGTTTTTGCCACTTTTTCCGCTGATTATCCAGCTGCAAGATGGCGACCGTCGCAAACGATTCTCAACAGGAGACAGCCATGAAGATCGCCATCCTCGGTGCCACCGGTTTCGTCGGCAGCGCCGTCGTCCAGGAAGCCCTGCAAAGCGGCCACCAGGTCACCGCCCTGGTCCGCCACCCGGAAAAACTGCCGGCCCATGAACGCCTGACCGCCGTGAAGGGCGATATCCACGACGTGGCCGCCACCGCCGCCGTCCTCGCCGGGCACGACGCCGTGGTGCACGCCTTCAACCCCGGCTGGGGCAACCCCGACATCCGCGAGCAGTTCATCCAGGGCACCCGCGCCATCTTCGACGCCGTGCGCCGGGCCGGCGTCCGTCGCCTGCTGGTGGTGGGCGGGGCGGGCAGCCTGTACGTCGCGCCGGGCCTGCAACTGATCGACACCCCGCAGTTCCCCGCCGAGTACAAGGAAGGCGCCGAGGGCGCACGCCAGGCGCTGAACCTGATCCAGGCCGAGACCGACCTGGACTGGACCTTCCTCTCCCCGCCGGCGCTGCTGGAGCCGGGCGCACGCACGGGCCGCTTCCGCATTGGCGGCAACGAGTTGCTGATGGACGGCGACCACCCGGCGCGCATCAGCGTGGCCGACCTGGCGGTGGCCATCGTCGACGAGCTGGAGAACCCCCAGCACCTGCACAAGCGCTTCACCGTCGGCTACTGAAGCCGGGTGCCCGCCCTGCGTTACCCAATCAGGTCGCCGGTTTTTCCGGCGGCCTGCCCCCGTTTCCACCGTTCAGGAGTCCCTCAATGACCCTCTTCGCCTCCACCCACGTCGTCACCGAAACCCCGGCCCGCTACATCAGCCGGCTGTGCAAGCACTTCGCCCACCGCATCCCCGTCAGCCATGACGAACAGCAGGGGCGCATCCAGTTCGACATCGGCCTCGGCCTGCTGCAGGCCGAGGCCGGTGGCCTGACGCTTCGGGTGGAAGCCGAAGACGCTGTAAGCCTGGAACGACTCAAGGAGGTGATGGCCAGCCACTTCGAACGCTTCGCCTGGCAGGAAGCGCTGCAGCTGAACTGGCACTGAGGCGCTCTGGGACGGGCATCGCACGTGCCTTACCGTGATCACGCCACCCGAAATTGACTGGGTGGCAATTTGCTGGCCCGTGAACCGGCACACGCAACGGCTTGTTACGAAACGCTATAGTCGCGTCCCTGCATGACCCATGCAGCACCTGCCAGCCATGTCCAAACGCCTGGCATCAATCGATATGAACAGCCGCCAGGCGGCGAAGAAAGGGAGTTCCGCAATGGAATGGTATTTGAAGTGCCTCAAGCAATATTTTGATTTCAACGGCCGTGCGCGTCGCAAGGAGTACTGGATGTTCACCCTGGTGAACCTCGTGATCTCCATCGCGCTGACCGTGATCTTCGGCATGATCAGCGAGAAGCTGCTGCCGCTGGCCAACCTGTACAGCCTGGCCGTCCTGCTGCCGGCCCTGGGCGTCACCGCCCGCCGTCTGCACGACATCGGCAAGAGCGGCTGGTTCATGCTGATCGCCCTGATCCCGCTGGTCGGTCTGTACGTGATCTACCTGCTGGCCAAGGACAGCGACCCGGGCCAGAACGCCTACGGTCCCAACCCGAAGGCCTGATCCAGGCCGGGGCTCCCGCCTGAACGGGAACCCTCGGGCGAAGCGACTGTCCCACGGCAGTCGCTGCAACGGGCGGGCAACCGCCCGTTTTGCTTTCTTGTTTTCAGAAACGGACGTTCAGGAACCCACAGGATGTCGGAACCCCAGGTATCCCTCTTCAAGGGCGGTCTCTTCGCCCTCCTCGGCCTGGCCCTGCTGGCCGCCATGGCCATCAACGCCTCTTCCCGCATGGGTTTCCTGCAGTCGGCCCTGGTCGCCGACGGTGCCGTGGTCGCCCTGAACGCCGGCGGCTCGCACCCGGAGATCGCCTTCACCGACAGCACCGGCGCCCGGGTTTCCTACCCCCAGGGCGGACTGATCTTCGGCTACCAGGTCGGCCAGCCGGTGAAGGTCCACTACCAGGCCAACGACCCCACCGGCAGCGCCGTGGTGGATGACTTCGGCGCGCTGTGGGGCACCGCCGCCCTGCTCGGCGTACTCGGTGCGGTGTTCACCGCCACCGGCCTGATGACCCTTTTCGGCCGCCGCCCCTGACCCACAAGGACGTACCCATGTCGCAGATGCCCATTCCCTTCCCCGCCAACCCCAGCCGCTGGCAGTACGTCACCGCCAGCGGCGGTGGCCTGACCATCGCCTTCGTCGCCGGGGGCGGTGGCTCCATCACCCTGCGCTCGCCCCAGGGCCAGGACCTGCCGTTCCGCTACGGCGGCATCGGCGCCGGCCTCGGTATCGGCGCCAAGCTGCCGCGCTTTGGCAAGGTGGACGTGAAGATCAAGGGCAAGAGCATCGGCGGTGCCGGGGCGGCGGAAGCCTTCCCCAGCGACGGCGCGGTGTTCGTCGCCGACGACATCAAGGACCGCGACCTGACCCGCGATGAGATCACCGGGCCCTGCCTGTACATGGAAGTGGGCGCCGGCGTGCTCGCCGGGGTCTCCGGCACGGCCATGCTGTTCGGCCTGGACGCCAAGCTGCTGGCGGCGGTGATGCTGATGAACGCCAGCCCGCTGACCAGCCTCTCGGTGTCGCCGATGCTGACCCAGCAACTGCTCAAGTCGGCCCGTGGCGCCCTGGTGATGGGCGGTGCCAACGTCGGCCTGCAGGCGGGCGCCGGCGGCGCGGCCTACCTCGGCGCGCTGTTCTGACGCGCCCTCAGCGCAACTGACTGTCCTTGCTGCCACGCCGGTTGTAGCCGGCGTAGGCGGCGTTCTCGCGGTCGTGCTCGGCCTGGCAGTTCACGCACAGGCGCACGCCCGGCACCGCCTCGCGGCGTGCCTGGGGAATCACGGCGTCGCATTCTTCGCAATGGGTAAGGCTCTCGCCCTTGGGCAACTGGCTGCGTGCCCGCTGCACGGCGTCTTCGATGGTGCTGTCGATCTGCTCCTGCACCGCGCCGTCTCCCGCCCAGCCACTGGCCATCCCGACCTCCCGTTCTCGCTGTCGATGACCCTGGAGTTATGCGGGCGGCCGGCGGCCTTTTGCAAGGCCGTGGGCCGGTGGGCGACAAGTGGAGGTCGCTCCGGGCTATTCCTTCACGTTCATGTACTCCCGCGCCCAGACGATGTAGTCCTCGGGCAGCGTGTACTTGTGGGTCAGCTCGGTGGCGCTGAGCTCCGGTGCGCTGGTGTCGATGTGGCGCTGCTCGCGCAGGCAGTCGTAGGTGGCCTTGATGGCGGCGAAGTAGGCGGCGTGGCCGTTGACCACGATGCGCACGCCCAGGTCGGCCAGGCGCTGGTTGTCGCGCAGCTTGGGGTTGCCGTAGGTGACCAGCATCAGCGGCACGTGGAGCCCGGCGGCGATGGCCTCCAGGTGCTCGAAGTCCTCCACCCCGACCATGCAGATGCCGTCGGCACCGGCGGCCTGGTAGGCCTGGGTGCGGGCGATCACCTCGTCGGTGCCGAGCACCCCGGCGTGGGTGCGGGCGATGATCGCCAGGTCCGGGTCGACCCGCGCCTCGAGGGCCGCGCGGATCTTGCCGACGCCTTCCTCGACGCTGATCAGGTCGGTGGACTTGCGGCCGAACTGGGCCGGCAGCAGCGTGTCCTCGATGGTCAGCGCGGCGATGCCGGCGCGCTCCAGCTCCACCACCGTGCGCATCACGTTGAGGGCGTTGCCGTAGCCGTGGTCGGCGTCGGCGATCACCGGCAAGCGGGACACGCGGCCGATGCGCACGGCCTGCTCGACGAACTCGCTGAGGGTGATGAGGGCGAAGTCCGGCGCTGCCAGCACCTGCAGCGAGGCGACGGAACCGCCGAGGATGCCCACCTCGAAACCGAGGTCGGCGGCGATGCGCGCGGACATGGGGTCGAACACCGAAGCGGTGTGGTAGCAGGCGGAGGAGTTCAGCAACGCACGGAACGCCGTGCGCAATTCATGGTGGGAGGCTCTTCTCATTGTGATGTCCAGACAGCAGGCAAGGTTGATCGACGAGAAGGATGCAAGTATCGCACCCCCAGGTCACACCGACCGGCGGATAGGCCGTGGGCGCATTCTACGCGCCTCCGTCTTTCAGCTTCCTTAACGGAAGCGATGCCCCCGCAGAAAGCAGTTCACCTGGGCCCCGCCGCTCCGCTAGATTGCGCATCCCAGCGAACGAATCGCCGGAGCCCAACCCAAGGAGATACCCGTGAAACACCGCATCAAGATGGCCGCAGGCCTGCTGTCCGCCCTGGTACTCGCCGGCTGCACCGGCACCCCGATGAAGACCCAGAACCTCGACAGCAGCCAGTACACCGTGATCGGCCATAGCCAGGCCAGCGCCACCGGCCTGCTGATCGCCGGCTTCATCCCCGTGCAGCAGAACAACCGTTTCGTCCGCGCCCAGCAGGCCGCCATCAAGGCCAAGGGCGGCGACGCAATGATCAACACCCAGGTCCAGGAAGACTGGTTCTGGGCCTGGGTCCTGACCGGCTACACCACCACCGTTTCCGGTGACGTGGTGAAGCTGAACGGCACCCGCTGATCCCCCCGCGAGGGCCCGCCGGCCCTCGCTCCCCGCCCGCATGACCGACCTGCTCGCCTACACCAGTCTGTTCCTCGCCGCCTTCGGCGCCGCCACCCTGCTGCCCCTGCAGTCGGAGGCCGTGCTGCTCGGCCTGCTGCTCAACGGCGCGCAGCCGACCTGGGCGCTGCTGCTGGTGGCCACCGTCGGCAACGTGCTGGGTTCGCTGGTGAACTGGTTGCTGGGGCGCTACCTGGCGGATTTCCGCCAGAAGCGCTGGTTCCCCGTATCGGAATCCGCCATCGAGCGGGCCCGTCGGCACTACCTGCGCTACGGCCGCTGGACCCTGCTGATGTCCTGGCTGCCGATCGTCGGCGACCCGCTCACCCTGGTGGCCGGGCTGATGCGCGAATCGCTCGGCGTGTTCCTGCTGCTGGTGCTGCTGGCCAAGGCCGGCCGCTACGCCGTGGTGGCGGCCCTGGCGCTGGGCTGGGGATAAGTCGTCACGACGGACCGTGAGCGGCCTACGGCTTCTTCAGGCATTCGCTCATGAAGGCCTTGCGTTCGTCCCCCTTGAGCGCCTTGTCCGAGGCCGTCTTGTTGCAATTGATCATGCGTTCCTGCTGGGTGATCTTCAGGCACTGCGACATGAACGCCTTGCGCTCGTCGCCCTTGAGCCCCTTGGCGGTGGCGTCGGCATTGCAGGACTTCATCTTCTCCTGCGGGGTGGCGGCCAGGGTCGGCAGGCTGGCCAGCAGGGCGAGGACGAGCAGGGGCAGGCGGAGCGTCTTCATGGCGTGACTCCCAGGGCGGTGGTGCCGGCAAGTCTAGACTGTGCGACGGACTGCGCCGGGCCGGGCGCGCAACCCGCCCTCGCCTCGCGTATAGTGCGCGGCCGTTTTTCCACCCCCGGACCGTTCGTACCATGAGCACCACCCTCCCCGCCCGCGCCCTGGGCATCGACTTCGGCACCTCCAACTCCACCGTCGGCTGGTGGCGCCCGGACTGCGAGCCGCTGATCGTCCTGGAGGACGCCAAGGTCACCCTGCCGTCGGTGATCTTCTTCAACACCGAAGAGCGTCGCCCCGCCTTCGGCCGCCAGGCCCTGAACGAATACCTGGAAGGCTACGAAGGCCGCCTGATGCGCTCGCTCAAGAGCCTGCTGGGTTCGCCGCTGCTCAAGAGCGAGACCACCGTGCTGGGCAGCGCCCTGCCCTTCAAGGACCTGCTGGGCATCTTCATCGGCGAGCTGAAGAAGCGTGCCGAAGCCGCCGCCGACCGTCCCTTCGAGCAGGTGGTGCTGGGCCGCCCGGTGTTCTTCGTCGACGACGACCCCGAGGCCGACCGCGAGGCCCAGGACACCCTGGTGGCCGTCGCCCACAAGCTCGGCTTCAAGGACGTCTCCTTCCAGTACGAACCCATCGCCGCCGCCTTCGACTACGAGCGCGAGATCCAGCGCGAGGAGCTGGTGCTGATCGTCGACATCGGCGGCGGTACCTCCGACTTCTCCCTGGTGCGCCTGTCGCCTGCGCGCCGCGACGTGGCCGACCGCCAGGGCGACATCCTCGCCACCGGCGGCGTGCACATCGGCGGCACCGACTTCGACAAGCAGCTCTCCCTCGCCGGGGTGATGCCGCTGTTCGGCTACGGCAGCCGCATGAAGAGCGACGCGCTGATGCCCACCAGCGTGCACCTCAACCTGGCCACCTGGCACACCATCAACGCCGTCTACGCGCAGAAGTCCCAGCTGGCGCTGAAGAACATGCGCTACGACATCGTCGACACCACCGGCATCGACCGCCTGTTCCGCCTCATCGAGCAGCGCGCCGGCCACTGGCTGGCCATGCAGGTAGAAGACAGCAAGATCGAGCTGACCGAAGCCCTGGAACGCCCCATCGACCTCGGCCGCGTCGAGCCCGGCCTGGTGGCGCCGCTGGACCGCGCCGGCTTCGAGGAGGCCGTCGGCCCGCTGCTGGAGCGCATCCGCGCCAGCGTCACGGCCATGCTGGCCCAGGCCGGTGTCGCCCTGGAGCAGGTGGACACGCTGTTCTTCACCGGCGGCTCCAGCGGCATCCCCGCCCTGCGCCGCTGCGTCGCCGACCTGCTGCCCAACGCCCGCCATGTCGAAGGCAACGCCTTCGGCAGCATCGGCAGCGGCCTGGCCATCGAAGCGCGCAAACGCTACGGCTGACCGCAGGTCGGCCCCCGCGCCCATTCGCGCCGGCCCCGCTTGCCGGCGCCGGGCGGCGGGAGCACCGTGAGGGCCTCGTCACCGGAGACACCCTCATGCGCACACCGCTTCTCCTCACCCTGGCTGCCCTGCTGCTCAGCGGCTGCGGCCTCGGCGAAACCGCCGCCACCGGCGCGGCCCAGGCCAAGGCACAGGCCGACCAGGCCCGCCAGCTGCAACAGCAGGCCGACCAGCTCAAGCAGCAGATCGACCAGGCCAACGCCCAGAACCAGGCCCGCCTGGACGCCGCCGAAGACGCCACCCGCTGAACCCGCGCCGCCCCTGCCGATCCGCCGGGGCGCCGTGCAAATATTCCTCGAACTCTCCAAGCGAGCCCGTGCTCGAAAGTCCCGTAGGCCCACCGCGCCCCATACGAGGACACCTTCATGTACAAGCACATCCTGCCCGCCGCCCTGGCCCTGGCCGCCGTGACCGGTTGCGCCACCAAGCTGGAAAACCCCACCGACTACGTCACCTACCGCAACGAGCCACTGGTGAAGCAGGTGGAAGACGGCATGGACCGCCAGCAGGTGCTCACCCTCGGCGGCCCGCCCTCCAGCGAAGTGCGTCGCGTGGTGCACCCCGGCACCTGCAACAACTACGTGCTCAACAAGGAAGGCCACCAGCAGCCCTACTACGTCAGCTTCGACGCCAACGGCCGGGTCGATGGCAAGGGCTTCATGACCTGCGAACAGCACGAGCGCAACGAGGCCGAGGCCGCCAAGCGCTGATGCCACGCCTCCCGGGGCCCCGCCCCGGGATGGCCCCGTGCCGTATTTGCCGACTGACGCACACCCGCCGCCCCGATTCGGGCGAACCGCGGGCGCTCCCTGCTGTCCAAGCGCTGTTATCAACAGCCGAACATGACGGGGACTGTGCATGCATTCACGCGCGCTCATGCTTGCAGCCGCTCTGGCCTCGGGGGCCGGCTGTGCGACGAAGATCGAGAACCCCACCGACTACCTCACCTTCCGCAACGAGCCCCTGGTGCGCCAGGTCAAGGAAGGCATGAGCAAGGAGCAGGTGCTGGCCATCGGCGGACGCCCGTCCTCCATCGTCCAGCGCAGCATCCACCCCGGCTCGTGCAACAACTACATCCTCAACCGCCAGGGCCACCAGCAGGCCTACCACGTCAGCTTCGGCGCCAATGGCCGCGTGCAGCACAGCGGCTTCATGACCTGCGGCCAGCGCGAGACGGTGGAACGCGACGGGCTGTTCTGAGGCACAGATTTCCTAAACTTTTCCCGCTTCGCCGCACTCACACACCAGGGAGGCCGCTGCGCCTGCGACCCCAGAGTCGCGCCACGGCCCGAGAACCCGTGAAGGAGAACCGTGATGAGTGACGTGCAACTGACCGATGTGAACACCCTGCGCCAGCGCGCCCGCCAGAACGTGCTGGATGGCGCCGTGACCGAGGGCTACAACGCCGACCGCCCCACCGTGCTGCGCCTGCTGAACGAAGCCCTGGCCACCGAGCTGGTCTGCCACCTGCGCTACAAGCGCCACTACTACATGGCCACCGGCCTCAAGGCGAGCATCGCCGCCGCCGAGTTCCTCGAACATGCCCAGCAGGAGCTGCAGCACGCCGACCAGCTGGCCGAGCGCATCGTGCAGCTGGGCGGCGAGCCCGACTTCAACCCCGCCGGGCTGGAAGCGCGCTCCCACGCCCAGTACGTGGCCGGCCGCAATCTGCGCGAGATGGTCACCGAGGACCTGATCGCCGAACGCATCGCCATCGACAGCTACCGCGAGATCGTGCAGTTCCTCGGCGACAAGGACCCGACCACCCGCCGCCTGTTCGAGGAGATCCTCGCCCAGGAGGAGGAACACGCCGACGACATGGCCGATATCCTCGAAGACCTCAAGGAATGATCGCCCGGGGCCATCATGCCCCTTGATCCCGGCGCGCGCTGGCCGCACAGTCTGCCGAGCAGACTGCCGAAGAGGACACGGCCATGCGCGCGCGCATCATCGAACGCCCCGCCTTTCAGGTCATCGGACTGGAACGTCCGGACGCCCCGCCCGAGGACATCGGCCAGCTGTGGGAGCGCTTCCTGCCCCGCAGCGAGGAGATCAGCGGCCGCGATGGCGTGCCCTGCGGGCTCTGCCTGCACCGCCCCAACGGCGAGCTGGGCTACCTGGCCGGCTACCCGGTCAAGCCCGGCACCCCGGTGCCGGACGGCATGACGCTGATCGAGGTCCCCGCCGGTCGCTACGCCGTGTTCACCCACGTCGGCAGCACGCCGGACATCGCCCTCAGCTTCCAGGTGATCCACGACTTCCTGCTCGCCGAGCGCGGGCTGGAGGCCAGCCCCGGCATCTGCTTCGAGGAATACGGCGACGGCTTCCACGGGCCCCACGACCCGAAGTCGGAAACCCTGCTCTGGGTACCGGTGTTCTGACCCCGCCGCCCTCGCCTAGCGCGAGGGCTTGGCCTGGGGCCTGGCCAACAGGCCCTGGCAGGCGTTGCTGCCGCCCTCACTGGGCGCCACCAGCGCCAGCAGCCCGGCCGCCGGAGCCACCACCGCCCCCAGCACCACCATGCCCGCACCCCGCGCCAGCAGCGGCACCGCCTTGACCCCGGCATCGGGCTTCCTGAAGGTGCCGCGCACGTAGAGCGGCGAGCGCAGGGAGAAGATGCGCAAGCCCTTGGACTCGGGGCTCACCGTCAGGTCCAGCCGTTCGCTGGCCAGGTTGGCGCTGCCGTCCACCTGCACCAGGGCGTTCTCGGTGTCCAGCAGGAACAGCCGGGGCGTCACCAGCCCCCGCGTCACCTGCAGGTCGGCGGCGGCGCAGTTGATCTTCACCTCGTCGTCACCGAACAGCTTGCCCACCAGGTAGTTGCCCAGGTTGAGACCGGCGATCTCCATCAGCCCACGACTGACCGCGCCGTCGTTCATCAACAGCTTGAGGTTGCCGTTGGCGCTGCCCAGCAACGCCGCCACGGAGTTGCCGCTGCCGGCCAGGTCGGCGTCGCCGTTCAGCTCGCCGAAGCTGGTGCGCATCGGCTCGAAGGTGGGGAACAGCTGCTTGAGCTTGAAATGCCGCGCACTGAGGCGGGCGCGGCCTTGCAGGGGCACGCGCCCGCCCTCCAGGCGCACGGTGGACTCCAGGGTGCCGCCGGCCATGCCGAAGCGCAGGGGTTCCAGGCTCAGCGTGCCGTCGTCCAGCACCAGGTGGGCCTCGAGGTCGTTGAAGGGCAGCTTGTCGCTGTGGACGATGCGCTTGCCGGTGAAGCGCACATCGGCGTCCATCACCCGCCAGCGCTCGGTGCGGAATTCCTCCACCGGCAGCACCTTGTCCGCCGGCTGCTGGCGGGTGACGCCACGGGCCTTCTTCTCGGCGTTGGAATCGGCGCCGATCAGCGGCGCCAGATCGGCGAAGCGCAGCTGGTTGGAGGTGAGCGCGCCGGAGAGCTTCGGCCGGGGCTGGCCTGCCAGGTAATGCAGGTCGCCGTGGATGTCGCTGTCGCCGATGGCGCCGTTGAAGCCCTGGTAGTGGAACTGCGCCCCACCGGCGTCGCGCAACTGCGCCACCAGGCGGCCATCGGTGGAATAGGCCGGGGTGTCCGGCAGGGTCACGCCGGTGAGCGGGTAGAGATTGCCCAGGCTGTCGCCGGACAGCGCCAGGCGCAGGTCCAACGCCCCCAGGTGGGTCGGATCGGTGAGGGTGCCGGCCACCGCGATACGGGTCGCACCAATGCGCACATCAGCCTGCAGCGGGAACGGCCGCCGGGCATCCTTCAGCGCCAGCAGGCCGCCGACCTTGCCGGTGCCCGTCAGGGTCTGGCCCTTGTAGCGCCCCTTGGCACTCCAGCCGAAGGCGTAGTCCTGAGGCGTGGCGCCTTGCTCCGCCGCCTTGCCGGCGACCTGCTCGCCGACGATGTCGCTGAACGGGATGGGCTGGCCCAACGGGTCCACCTGCAGGGTGAGACGGGTCTGGGTGGGAGCGTCGTCCACCTTCACCTCGCCCTGGTCGAATCCGATGGCGCCGATGTCCAGCGTCCAGGCCGACGGCGCGTCGTCGTCCTGTTTCGGGGTGTCGAAGGTCCAGTTGTTGCGCCCGTCGGCCTGGCGGCTCAGGTCAGCATGGGGCTCGGTGAGGTCGATGCGGGGGATGCTCACGGTCTTCCACAGCAGGGGCAGCGGGGACAGGCTCAGCTCCACCCGCGCCAGGCTGGCGAAGGGGCCTTCACCGGCCCATTCCGGGTTGCCCAGCACCAGGTCCTCGGCCTTCACGTGGGGCCAGGGCACCCAGGCGCGCAGGCCGGGCTCGGTGGGCTCGCGCCGCCAGCTCACGCTCAGGTCCCCGCGAATGGCGAACGGCCGCCCAAGGGTTGCGGACACCCGCTCATTGAGGGGCGCCTTGATGCGGTTCCAGTCGAAGGTGGCGATGAACACCCCCAACCCGACCAGCACGGCCACCAGGCTGCCAACGGTCCAAGCGAGGATTCTGCGTCCGCGCGTCATGCCTATCTCCCGTGTTCGGTATCAGCGAGCCACTACCGGCCTTTTCCATCCGACTGGCAAACGCGCCGGATGACTCCGCAAACGAGCCGCCCCGTCACTCGGATCACGCTCGCAGCGCGCCGCCCAGGCGGCGCAAGGCACTGATTCGACACGGTATTTCCAACCATCAGCGATGTCGATGGCGACTATCGCGGTTGTTCACTTCCTGACCAGCGTGCCGCTGCGGAACATAGGCCCCGTCGCCACAACGGCCCCCCACATCCAGGAGAACCACCATGAAAAGCCAAGCCCTCGCCGTCCTCTTCCTCGCCGGCCTGTTCGCTGTACCGGTCGTCCAATCCGCCGTGTCCTACACCGTTGCCGAAGATGGCTCGGCCCGTACTCAGGGCTTCCGTGTCGCCGAAGACGGTTCGGACCGCACCCAGGGCTTCCGCGTAGCCGAAGACGGCTCGGCCCGCACCCAGGGCTTCCGCGTCGCCGAAGACGGTTCGGCCCGCACCCAGGGCTTCCGCGTTGCCGAAGACGGCTCGGACCGTACCCAGGGCTTCCGCGTCGCTGAAGACGGTTCGGACCGTACCCAAGGCTTCCGCGTTGCCGAAGACGGTTCGGCTCGCACCCAGGGCTTCCGGGTTGCCGAGGACGGCTCGGACCGCACCCAAGGCTTCCGCGTCGCTGAAGGCGGTGCTGATCGCTCCAACCGCGTGGCCTGATGCGGGCCAGCGGTAACGGCAGTCAAAGCCCGGCACAGGCCGGGCTTTTTGTTGGCTGTGCCCAATCAGGTGTTACGGGGCCAAGCTGGTTATCAGGATCAATGCCATCACCTCCATCAATGACCACCATCGCCCACCTTCACTTCTCCCCCGGCGCCCGATCCGTACCCTAGGCAACGTGTCTTTCACACCTTGCAGAGGAGTCCGATTATGAAAGCCCACGCCCTCGCCGCCCTCTTCCTCAGCGTCCTGTCCAGTGCCGCCTTTGCCCTGCCCGCCGAACACCCGCCCGTGCTCGGTGAAGCCCGCGATGGCGCGGCCGAACGGCCGGTGGTGGAGCCGCTGGCCGGCAACCGGGTTCAGCACGCCCCCGACCAGTGGCTGGCCGAAGGCGGCTCGGACCGCCTGCTGCGCGCCCACGGCGTCGCCTGAGATCAGGCCGCCGGCAGCGCGGTTTCCGGCCGGCGGTAGACCCAGATGCGCCGCAGCACGGTGGCGAACTGCCGGGACAGGCGCCCGGTGTTGTATTCCTGCCCGTAGCGCCGGGCGATCTCCCGTACCTCCACCGCGAGCTGGCCGTAGCGGCGGGCCGGGAGGTCGGGGAACAGGTGGTGCTCGATCTGGTGGCTGAGGTTGCCGGTCATGAAGTGCAGCAGCGGGCCGCCCTCCAGGTTGCTGGAGCCCCGCAGCTGACGCAGGTACCACTGGCCACGGGTCTCCCCTTCCAGCACCTCCGGCGGGAACACCGCCGCCCGCTCGGTGAAATGCCCGCAGAAGATCACCGTGAAGGTCCACAGGTTGCGGATCAGGTTCGCCAGCGCATTGCCCGCCAGCACCGCCCAGGCATTGGCCCCCAGCAACAGCGCCAGCAGCGGGAACACCCCGTAGTCCTTGACCAGCTGGCGCAGCACCTTGGCGTTGAAGGTGCGCAGGCGCGGGCGCAGTTCCTCCAGGGTCATGCGGCCCTTGAGGTACTTGTCCAGGCGCAGGTGCTGCACCGCCACGGCGAACTGGAACAGCAGCGCCTGCAGCGTTACCCACAGCGGCTGCCAGCGGAAGAACGGCTTCCAGCGCTGCTCGGGGAACAGCCGCACCAGCCCGTAGCCGACATCGTCGTCGTGCCCCAGCACGTTGGTGTAGGTGTGGTGGATGTGGTTGTGGGTGTGCCGCCAGAAGTCGGCCGGCCCGACGATGTCCCACTCGTAGGTGCGCCCGGCGAATTCCGGGTCGTTCATCCAGTCGTACTGGCCATGCATGACGTTATGGCCCAGCTCCATGTTCTCGATGATCTTGCCCAGCCCCAGCAGCAGGCTGCCCAGCAGCCAGGTGGGCGGGAACCAGCCCAGCATCAGCAGGGCCCGGCCGCTCCAGCAGCAGGCCCGGGCGATGCTGCGCACGCGGCGGATGTAGCGGGCGTCGGTATCGCCCAGGTCGGCCAGGGTGCGCTGGCGCAGGGCGTCCAGTTCTTCGCCGAAGGCACGGGCGGCCTCGGCATCGAGGGGGCGGTCGTGGCGCATGGCAGTCCTCGTCACAGGTCGAGCGTCACGTCGCCCACCGGGGCGCTGACGCAGAGGCGGATGGGTTGGTCGGGCTCGTGCTGGATGGCGCCGCTGCGCAGGTCACGCACCGCACCGCTGAGCAGCCGGCAGGTGCATTGCGCGCAAACGCCCTGGCGGCAGCCGTGGGCCGGCCGCAGGCCCAGGGCCTCGGCCTGTTCCAGCAGGCTGCCGTGGGTGTCGCCCTCGCCGTCGATGCGGGAGCGGGCGAAGCCCAGGCGCACGGTCTGGCTGGCCGAAGACGGCGCCGTGCGCGGCAGGCTGAAGGCTTCCAGTTGCAGGCAACCGGCGCGGGGCGCGGCCTGCCACCACTGGCGCACCGTGTCGACGAAGCCGTGGGGGCCGCAGACCAGCAGGTCCCGAGGTGCCAGCCCGGCCAGGTGCTCCGGCTGGAAGCGCCCGGCCAGTTCACCGGGCGCCGGCGCATCGCCGCTGAGGCCCCAGCGCACGTTGAAGTTCGGGTAGCGGCGGGTCAGGGCCAGCAGCTCATCGACGAAGGCCCGCTGGCCCCGTTCGCGCACGTAGTGCAGCAGCGTCACCGGTGCGGAGAAGCCCCGCGCCAGCGCCTCCCGCAGCAGGCCGAGCAGCGGCGTGATGCCGCTGCCGGCGGCCAGCAGGAGAACATCGCCCTGCCCCTCGGGCCAGCTCAGCTCGCCCTCGGCCTGGCCCAGCTCCAGCACCTGCCCCACCTCCACCCGCTCCAGCAGATGGCCGGACAGGCGCCCACCCGGCTGGCGACGCACCGCCAGCTCGACACGGCCATCGTCGTGCACGGCAGTCAGGCTGTAGCTGCGCGCCAGGCGCACGCCGTCCAGCGCCAGGTGCAGCTGCACGTGCTGGCCGGCCCGCCAGTGGCGGGCGTTGCCGTTGCAGCGCAGGGTCAGCGCCAGCATGTCCTGGGCCACCCAGCGACGCCCCTCGACGCGGGCGAACACCCGGTTCAGGCGCAGCACCGGGTGCAGCCGGGCGAGAAAGAAATCCACCTCCGACTCGCGCAGCCAGGCGCGGCGCACCAGCGCACGCAACGGGGCCAGCCACGCGCCGAGTCGGCGGGCCAGGGAAAAGGGGATGAGGGCCATGGATCTATCCAGTGAACAGTCGTGCACTAGGCTGCCTGAAGGCGGGAATTCCAGTCAACAGTCGTTCACTGAAAAATCCGACACCCGCCCTCCAGCCCCACCGGGCGCCGCGCAACTTGCACCAATGCGGTGACAGCCCCTAGAGTGCGGCCCATTCTTCGGCCTCGACTTCGCTCCATGTCCACGACGCCCCGCTCGGAACAGAAACAGCAGACCCGCCACGCCCTGATGGACGCGGCGCGCCAGCTGATGGACAGCGGACGCGGCTTCGGCAGCCTGAGCCTGCGGGAAGTCGCCCGCACCGCCGGCATCGTGCCCACCGGCTTCTACCGCCACTTCGCCGACATGGACCAGCTCGGCCTGGCCCTGGTGGAGGAAGTGGGCGAGACCTTCCGCGCCACCATCCGCGTGGTGCGCCACAACGAATTCGAGATGGGCGGGATCATCGACGCCTCGGTGCGCATCTTCCTCGACGCCGTCGCCGCCAACCGTGGCCAGTTCCTGTTCCTCGCCCGCGAGCAGTACGGCGGCTCGCAACCGGTGCGCCAGGCCATCGCCGCCCTGCGCGAGCGCATCACCGACGACCTGGCCGCCGACCTCAAGCTGATCAACCGCATGCCGCACCTGGACGACGACGCCCTCGACGTGGTCTCCGACCTCGTGGTGAAGACCGTCTTCGCCACCCTGCCCGAGCTGATCGACCCTCCCGCCCGCGACCTGCCGGCGCACCTCACCCCGGCGGCGAAGATCACCCAGCAGCTGCGCTTCATCATGATCGGCGGCAAGCACTGGCACGGCCTCGGCCGGGCCTGAAGCTGACCGAAGCGTCAGCGCACCATTTCGATCCACGCCACGCACCAATAGCGCGCACCCGAGCGCCCCGTCCTTGCGCACCCACGCGCCACAGGCCCGCGCCCCGGGCGTTTCGCCGTATTGGCAAGCCCCTTGCTCAGGCACCGGCATTGCACACTGCCGGAACTGCCCATGCTGGTCATCCAGGAACGCCTCCCGCCCCGCGAGCAGTGGGACGAAGAACTGCTGCTCACCTACGAAGCGCGAAGCAAGAGCCGCCTGCGCTGCTTCACCGTCGCCGGTGAAGACGTCGGGCTGTTTCTCGAACGGGGCCAGCCGCCCCTGCGCGATGGCGACTGCCTGCTGGCCGGGGATGGCCGCGTCGTGCGCGTCCGTGCCCGACCCGAGGCCCTGCTCCACGTCACCTGCGCCAACGCCTTCGAACTGACCCGCGCCGCCTACCACCTGGGCAACCGCCACGTCGCCCTGCAGATCGGCGACGGCTGGCTGCGCCTGCTGGACGATTACGTGCTCAAGGCCATGCTCGAACAGCTCGGTGCCACGGTGACCGCCGTGGAAGCCGGCTTCCAGCCCGAGCACGGCGCCTACGGCGGCGGCCACCACCACTCCCACCAGCTGGAAGCCGACTTCAACTACGCCCCGCGCCTGCACCAGTTCGGAGTGCGCCCGTGAGCGAAGCCGCCCCGTCCCTGGGCGCCTGGCAACTGCTGCGCCTGGCCAGCCCCCAGCTGCCCATCGGCGGCTACAGCTATTCCCAGGGGCTGGAGATGGCCGTGGACCAGGGCCAGGTGCACGACACCGAAAGCGCCCGGCGCTGGCTGGACGACCAGCTGCGCCTCAACCTCGCCCGCTTCGAAGCGCCCATGCTGCTCGACCTCTGCCAGGCCGCCGCCGACGAGGACTGGGCACGCCTGCTGCAACTGGGCGCCGAGCAGCGCGCCAGCCGCGAGACCCGCGAACTGCACCTGGAATGCCGGCAGATGGGCTACTCCCTGCAACAGCTGCTGGAGGGCCTGCCCGAGCTGGATGCCCCAGCCCGCGACGCCCTGGCCCGCCAGGGCGAACCCACCCTCGGCGTCGCCTGGGCGCTGGCCGCCCGCGCCTGGCGCATCCGCCCCGACGAGGCCCTTGGCGCCTGGCTCTGGGGCTGGCTGGAGAACCAGCTGGCCGTGCTGATGAAGACCCTGCCCCTGGGCCAGCAGGCCGCACAGCGCCTCACCTCGCACCTGCTGCCGAGCCTCCAGGCCGCGAGCCTGGCCGCCCGCACACCCCCTTCCCACCCACGGGGCAGCGCCGCCTTCGGCCTGGCCCTGGCGAGCATGGCGCACGAGCGCCAGTACAGCCGCCTGTTCCGTTCCTAGGAGAGCACCATGAACAGCCAACCCCTGCGCGTCGGCATCGGCGGCCCCGTCGGCTCCGGCAAGACCGCCCTCACCCTCGCCCTCTGCCGTGCCCTGCGCGAGCGCTACAACATCGCCGTGGTGACCAACGACATCTACACCCAGGAAGACGCCCAGTTCCTGGTGCGCAACGAGGCCCTGGAGCCCGAGCGCATCATCGGCGTGGAGACCGGCGGCTGCCCGCACACCGCCATCCGCGAGGACGCCTCCATCAACCTGGAGGCGGTAGACCAGCTCAACCGCCGCTTCCCGGGCCTGGACCTGATCCTGGTGGAATCCGGCGGCGACAACCTCTCCGCCACCTTCAGCCCCGAGCTGTCGGACCTGACCCTCTACGTGATCGACGTCTCCGCCGGCGACAAGCTGCCGCGCAAGGGCGGCCCCGGCATCTGCAAGTCCGACCTGCTGGTGATCAACAAGATCGACCTGGCGCCCATGGTCGGTGCCTCGCTGGAGGTGATGGAGCGCGACGCCCGCAAGATGCGCGGCGAGCGGCCCTTCGTGTTCAGCAACCAGAAGGTCGGCCAGGGCCTGGACGACATCATCGCCTTCATCGAAAAACAGGGCCTGCTCGGCGCAGCCTGAACCCCACAAGGAGCCCCCATGAACCTGCGCAAATCCCTCTTCGCCCTCGCCCTGTTCTGCACCCCGGCACTGGCCTTCGCCCACGCCGGGCATGACCACTCCGGGCTGATGGCCGGCGTCGCCCACCCGGTGACCGGCCTCGACCACCTGCTGGCCATGCTCGCCGTCGGCCTCTGGGCCGCCCAGCAACAGGGCCGTGCCCGCTGGGCCCTGCCGCTGACCTTCGTCGCCACCCTGCTGCTCGGCGGCCTGCTGGGCTTCCAGGGCCTGCAGCTGCCCTTCATGGAGACCGGCATCGCCGCCTCCGTGCTCGCCCTCGGCCTGCTGGTGGCAGTGGCCGTGCGCCCGCCGATGGCCGTCGCCGTGGCCATGACCGCCCTGTTCGCCCTGGCCCACGGTGTTGCCCACGGCCTGGAGCTGCCGGAGCTGGCCAGCCCCTGGGGCTACGCCGCCGGCTTCGTCGCCGCCACCGCCGCCCTGCATGCCATCGGCTACGCCCTGGTGCGCACCCTGCCCCTGGCCGCAGCGCCGCTGGTGCGCATCGCCGGCGGCGCCTCGGCCGTCGCCGGGGCCTGGTTGCTGGCAGGCTGAAGCCGGTTCGATGGCCTGCGCATGACCCGGGCCTCCCCCGCTGGCGAAAAATCGTCCGGCGGGTGGAAGCCCACAGAACGCAGGGCCTGCAGCAATCTGCCCAGAAGATATCCACAGGCTGGCCCACCGTTTATGTGGGCAGTGCCGGCCCCGCGACCGCGCGCGGGGTCCCTGGGACACCTCGCCACTCGCGGCGCTTTCATGTCTTTGTCATAGTCGCCGGGTCTGATTCGGCACGCCCGTCTTCATCGAAATGGAAGCCCCATGAAACGCTTTGCCCGGTTCTGCCTCGTTCCGCTCTGCCTCCTGGCCATCGCCCTGCTGGGCATGGCACTGACCAGCCGCCCGGTGGAGCGGCCGGCAGTGCTCGCCGGGCTGGGTGACCACCCGCTGGTGATCGCCCATCGCGGCGGCCGAGGGTTGTGGCCGGAGAACACCCTGTTCGCCTTCGAGCGCGCGGCCGCGCTGGGGGTGGACATGCTGGAGATGGACCTGCGCCTGACCGCCGACGGCCAGGTGGTGGTGCTGCATGACGCCACCGTGGACCGCACCACCGAGGGCAGCGGCGCGGTGGCCGCCCTCAGCCTCGCCCAGGTGCAAGCGCTGGACGCCGGCTACCGCTGGACCGCCGACGGCGGTGAAAGCCACCCCTACCGGGGCCAGGGCGTGCGCATCCCCACCCTCGACGCGGTGCTGCAGGGCTTCCCGCAGGTGGCCAAGGTCATCGAGATCAAAGTGCCCGACGTGGGGCTGGAAGAACGCCTGTGCAGCGCCCTGCAGCAGGCCGGGCAGCGCGACCGGGTCATCGTCGGCAGCTTCTACGAGCGCAGCCTCACGCACTTCCGCAGCGTCTGCCCCGGTGTGGCCACCTCGGCTGGGCCGACCTCGGTGAAGCTGCTGGTGGTGCTGCAGAGCCTCGGCCTGGAACGCCTGCTGAGCCCCTCCTACGAGGCCCTGCAGATCCCCGAGGAACACGCCGGGATGCAGCTCGCCACGCCGTCGATGATGCGCAGCGCCCGCGAGCGCGGGCTGAGCGTGCAGATGTGGACCATCAACGAACAACCGGTGATGCAGCGCCTGCTGGACATGGGCGCCCAGGCGCTGATCACCGACTACCCCGACCGCGCCCTGCAGCTGCTGGGGCGGTCGACCCGCCTCACTTCGCTGAACGATCGATAGCGAAGCCGGCCCAGGTCTGGCTCACCGGCATCAGCTCCAGGGTGTTGATGTTGATGTGGGCCGGCTGGTTCATCACCCAGAAGATGGTCTCGGCGATGTCCTGCGGCTGGATCGGCTCGGCCCCGGCATAGGTGGCGTCATAGCGCGCCTGGTCGCCGCCGAAGCGCACCAGGGAGAACTCGCTCTCGCACAGGCCCGGCTCGATGTCGGTGACGCGCACGCCGGTGCCCACCAGGTCGTTGCGCAGGTTCAGCGAGAACTGCCGGACGAAGGCCTTGGTGCCGCCGTACACGTGGCTACCCGGATAGGGGTAGGTGCCGGCGATGGAGCCGAGGTTGACGATGCCGGCGCCCCGGCCGTGGGCGATCAGGCGCGGCAGCAGCAGGCGGGTGCTGTAGAGCAGGCCCTTGATGTTGGTGTCCACCATGGTGTCCCAGTCATCCAGGCTGCACTTGGGCGCCGGGTCGGTGCCCAGGGCCAGGCCGGCGTTGTTGATCAGCCCCTGCAGGCGGTCGAACTGGGCGGGCAGGCCGGCGATGGCGGCTTCCATGGCCTGGCGGTCGCGCACGTCCACGGTCAGCGGCAGCACCTCGGTGTGGGCCGAAAGTTCGGCAGCCAGGGCCTTCAGGCGGTCTTCGCGGCGACCGGTGATGACCAGCTTCCAGCCCGCCTGGGCGAAGCGACGGGCACAGGCTTCGCCGAACCCGGAGGTGGCGCCGGTGATGAACAGGGTGGATGTCATGGAATCTCTCCTCGCTGGGGCGGGCTATGTCACGGGGCGCCCACAGTGCCAGAAAGCGGGCGGGTTCTCCTAGCCCGTGGCGGATTTCCAGACGGCCGCCAACGGGCCCTTGCAGGGCGTGGGATAGCGCCATCCGCCCCCAGGTTTTCCACAGGCAGGCCACAGGCTGTTCCACAGATCGTGGGGACAACTCCAGCGGGCCTGGGCGCGCCGGCCCGGCCGTTCGCCTTCATTCGTGAACGCCAGCAACCACGAGGCCTCCAGGGAATCCTGCCGGCGCTGCTGGTGATTTTTCGAGCAGCCTGCCCGGCGCCCCGACGGCAGGGGCTGCCGGCCAGGGCTCCAGAGCTTGCCCACACAGTTATCCACAGGCCACGGGGATAACTGCCAGGGCACTTCAAGGCCCGCGCGCAAGCAACTGTTCTGCTTAAAAAAAGCCTGGCTGTACGAATCCCGAGCAAGCGCCGCGGACGACCGCCGGTCGGGCCTGGCAGCCAGCTGCCCACATGTTTTCAACAGCCCGGTCCACAGATTTTGTGAGCAGCGCGAGGTGCCCGCCTGCGCCTGTAGGGGCGAATTCATTCGCCCAGACGGTGCCGTAGGGTGGGCTTCAGCCCACGTTGACCACCGCTGGTGGGCTGAAGCGGAACGCCGCCCGGCCCACCCTGCATGGCCGCCACGTACGGGGCATCGATGCGGTTCGCTGAGCTCACCGCATCCTACGGACCGGCTCTGTGCGCCTTGGATGGCGCTTTTTCCATCCACCAATGGCGCTCGCCGTGACCCCGCCTGGTGGGCCGGTGGAGCGCCTGGCTCAGGCGCCGGCCAACAGCACCCGCGCGGCCACCAGGTCTTCCAGGGCGTAGCCCACCGACTTGAACAGGGTGATCTCCGTGGCATCGCGTCGGGCGCCGCGTCCGGCGAGCAGGTCGCGCAGTTCGGTGTCGAGGCGGTCGGCGTCGAAGGCGCCGTCGGCCATGGCGAACAGCAGGTCGCCGGCCTCCTCCAGCGCGCCTTCGCGGGTGTCCACCACTACGCGGGCGCGGCCCACGGCGGCGGAGTCGGTCTCTCGCATGCTCGGCAGGAAGGCGCCGACCAGGTCGAGGTGGGTGCCGGGGCGCAGCCATTCGCCCCGCACCAGCGGCTCGCGGGAGGTGGTGACGCAGCTGATGCAGTCCGCCGTGGCCACGGCGCTGGCCAGGTCGCCGACCGCCTGCACCGGGTAGCCCTCGTCGCGCAGTGCGGTGGCCAACGCCGCCGCCTTGCCCGCGTCACGGCCCCAGAGTTCGATGCGGCGGTAGCCGCGCACGCAGGCATGGGCACGCACCATGTGCCGCGCCAGGGTGCCGGTACCCACCACCAGCAGGCGCTCGGCGTCGGCGCGTACCAGGTGATCCGCCGCCAGGGCCGAGGTGCAGGCGGTGCGCCGGGCGGTGAGTTCGGAGGCTTCGAGCAGCGCCAGGGGCTGCCCGGTGACGTCGTCGAACAGGGCGAACACCGCCGCCACGGCGGGCAGGCCCTGGGCGCCGTTGCCGGGGAACACCGTCACCAGCTTCACGCCGACGCCCTGCCCGGTGCGCCACACCGGCATGCACAGCAGCGAGGCGTCCTGCGGCAGGGCGTGGCAGGCGCGCACCGGCGCCTCGGCGGGCTGCGCCAGGCCCTGGCGCAGGGCTTCGATGAGTGCGGGATAGGCCAGGGTCGCCGCGACCTCGGCATTGGTGAAGAAACGGATGCTGGACATGACGCGCTCCTTTGCCGGCACGGCCACCCTGCCGGTGGCCGCGTTCCAGGGGCAGCCGCCCCCGGTGGCCCGGGTGGCGGCGTGGGTGACGGCGGGCTAGTGGCCGCCGAGGTAGGCGTTGCGCACCTCCTGGTTGCCCAGGAGTTCCTCGCCGGTGCCGCTCATGCGGATCTCCCCGGTGACCATCACGTAGGCGCGGTCGGAGAGCTTCAGCGCGTGGTTGGCGTTCTGCTCCACGAGGAAGATGGTCATGCCGCTCTTCGCCAGCTCCCGCAGGGTCTGGAAGATCTGCTTGACCACGATGGGCGCGAGCCCGAGGGACGGCTCGTCCAGCAGCAGCAGCCTGGGGCGGCTCATCAGCGCACGGGCGATGGCGAGCATCTGCTGCTCGCCGCCGGACATGGTCATGGCCCGCTGGTTGCGCCGCTCCTTGAGCCGGGGGAAGAGGTCGAACATGCGCTGCATGTCCTCGTCGGCGTGGGCGGTGCCGATGGGGATGGTGCCCATCAGCAGGTTCTCCTCCACGCTCATGTCGGGGAACACGCGGCGCCCCTCGGGGGACTGGGCGATGCCGTTGGAGGCCACGTAGTGCGGCGACTTGCGGGTGATGTCGACGCCCTGGTAGAGGATCTGCCCGGCGGCTGCGCGGGGCTGGCCGAAGATCGACATCAGCAGGGTGGACTTGCCGGCCCCGTTGGCGCCGATGAGGCTCACCGTCTCCCCTTCGTTGATGTGCAGGCTGACCTGGCGCAGGGCCTGGATGGGCCCGTAGAAGACGTCGACGTCCTTGAATTCGAGCAGGGGGGCACTCATGCGACCTCCTCCTCGTCGGCGCCCAGGTAGGCGGCGATCACCTTCGGGTCGTTGCGGATCGCGTCGGGGCCGCCCTGGGCGATCACCACGCCGTGGTCCAGCACCACGATGTGGTCGGAAATGCTCATCACCATGCCCATGTCGTGCTCGATCAACAGTACGGTCAGTTGGTGTTCGTCGCGCAGCGTGCGGATGATCCGGCTGAGCGCCTCGGTTTCCGCCGGGTTGAGACCGGCGGCGGGTTCGTCCAGGCAGATCAGCTGCGGCCGGGTGCACATGGCGCGGGCGATCTCCAGGCGGCGCTGCTGGCCGTAGGAGAGTTCGCCGGCCAGGCGGTTGGCGCAGTCGGTGAGGTCCACCACCTCCAGCCAGTAGAAGGCGTGGTCCAGGGCCTCCTGCTCGGCGCGGCGGAAGCCCGGGGTGTTGAGCACGCCGGCCAGCAGGTTGCGGTTGACCCACATGTGCTGGGCCACCAGCAGGTTCTCCACCACCGACATTTCCCGGAACAGGCGGATGTTCTGGAAGGTGCGCGCCAGCCCGGCGCGGTTCACCAGGTGGGTGCCGCCGAACATCTTGTAGTAGAGGCGGCTGCCGAAGCGCGCCGGGTTGACGAAGTCGGTGGGCTGGAAGGGCTCGCCGAGCACCTGGATGACGTCGGTGGAGGTGCCCCGGGCGTCCAGCAGGATGCTGCCGCCGGTGGCCTTGTAGAAGCCGGTGAGGCAGTTGAACACCGTGGTCTTGCCGGCGCCGTTGGGGCCGATCAGGGCCGAGATGGAATGGCGCTGGATGTCCAGGCTGACGTCGTTGAGGGCCTTGATGCCGCCGAAGTGCATCATCAGGTTGCGCACGCTGAGGATGGTGTCCTGGCTCATGGCGCGACTCCTTTGCGCGGGGCGAAACCGGCACGGCTGATGCGGATCAGCCCGCGCGGCCGCCACATCATCATCACCACCATGAGGATGCCGAACATCAGCACCCGGTAGTCGGCGAAACTGCGCAGCATCTCCGGGGCGATGGTCAGCACGAACGCGGCGATCACCACGCCGACGGTGGAGCCCATGCCGCCGAGCACCACGATGGCGAGGATCAGCGCCGACTCGAAGAAGGTGAAGGACGAGGGGTTCACGAAGCCCTGGTAGCTGGCGAAGAACACCCCGGCCAGGCCCGCGGTGGAGGCGCCGAGCATGAAGGCGGAGAGCTTCACCAGCACATGGTTGAGGCCCAGGGAGCGGCAGGCGATCTCATCCTCGCGCAGCGCCTCCCAGGCCCGCCCGACGGGCATGCGGGTGAGGCGGTGCTTGATGTAGAGCACCAGCAGCACCACCAGGAACAGCACCACGTAGATGAACAGGAACTTCAGGTTGGGGTTGTAGGCGATGCCGAGGAACTCGTGGATCGGCGTCCCCCCGTCCTTGGCCCGCCGGCCGAACTCCAGGCCGAAGAAGGTCGGCGACGGCACCGACATGCCGTTGGGGCCGCCGGTGAAGCTCAGCCAGTTGTTCAGCACCAGGCGGATGATCTCGCCGAAGCCGAGGGTGACGATGGCCAGGTAGTCGCCGTGCATGCGCAACACCGGGAAGCCGAGGATGGCCCCGGCCAGGGCGGCGGCCAGGGCGGCCAGCGGTAGCACGCTCCAGAAGCCCAGCCCCAGGTGCTCGTAGCCCAGCGCCAGGCCATAGGCACCGATGGCGTAGAAGGCCACGTAGCCGAGGTCGAGCAGGCCGGCGAGGCCGACCACGATGTTCAGCCCCAGGCCCAGCAGCACGTAGATCAGCCCGAGGATGACCACGGTGAGCAGGTACTTGCTGGCGAAGAAGGGGAAGATCACCGCGGCGACGATCACCAGCGGCAGCACCCAGCGCATCGCGCTGCGGTGGTCCGGCGGCAGCACGTGGACGCCGGAGCCGCCGCGTTCGAAGCGCTCCAGCAGGCCGGAACCGCCGGCGCTCTGCAGGTACAGGCTGAGGAGGAAGCGGCCGACCACCACGGCGCCGACCATCCAGGCGACGCGCTCCGGCTGCAGGTTGAAGCTGTAGCCGTCGAGCACCACCCCGACGATGGGGCCGAACACGATCAGCGCCAGCAGGCCGGCGACGATGGCGTCCACCAGGCTCTTCTTGATATCGATCTTGGAGGCAGAAGACATGCTTACACCTTGGCGACGTGCGGGCGGCCGAGCAGGCCCTGGGGACGGAAGATCAGGATCAGCACCAGCAGGGAGAAGCTGAAGACGTCCTTGTAGTCGGTGTTGACCATCCCGGAGAACTGCGCCTCGGCGACCCCGAGGATGATCCCGCCGAGCATCGCGCCGGGCAGCGAGCCGATGCCGCCGAGCACCGCCGCGGTGAAGGCCTTGATGCCGATGATGAAGCCGGCATAGAAGTCGAAGGTGCCGTAGTTCATGGTGATCAGCACGCCGGCCAGCGCGGCCATGGCAGCGCCGATGACGAACACGTAGGAGATCACCCGGTCGGTGTTGATGCCGAGGATCGAGGCCATCTTGCGGTCCTGCTGGGTGGCGCGGCACATGCGCCCGAGCTTGGTGCGCTGGATCACGTAGGTGAGCACGCCCATGCCGATGAAGGCGGCCACCAGGATGAACACCTTGGTGTAGGTGAGCTGCACGAAGCCCTCGCCGACGTGGAACTTCAACGCGCCGTCCAGCAGCGTGGGCACGCCCTGCTGGCGGGCGCCCTGGGCCAGTTGCACGTAGTTCTGCAGGATCAGCGACATGCCGATGGCGGAGATCAGCGGCGCCAGGCGCGTGGAGTTGCGCAGCGGCTTGTAGGCGATGCGCTCGATCACGAAGCCGTAGATGCCGGTCACCGCGATGGTGAACAGCAAGGTGCCGAGGATCAGCAGCGGGAAGGATTCGAGTCCGAAGAAGGCCAGCAGCGCGAGGCCGATGGCCGAGAGGTAGGCGGAGATCATGTACACCTCGCCGTGGGCGAAGTTGATCATGCCGATGATGCCGTAAACCATGGTGTAGCCGATGGCGATGAGCCCGTAGACCGACCCGAGGGTCAGGCCGTTGATCAGCTGTTGCAGGAAGATGCCGTCCATTGATCAGTCTCGTCTTCTGGAGGACGGGCCTTGGGTTCGACCAGCCCCCGCGAGTGAAATCGGACGGGTGCCACTGAATCGCCGTGTTACGTCGGGCAGTCGCCTGCGCGGCACAAGCAGGTGGGATTCGAGCGGGACCCGGAACACACCGGCCGGCCAGGTGCGGGTGGCGCCTGGCGGGCCGGCCGAGCCATTACGCCGGGGATCGGTCGCTCGAAGGCCGGGCGGCGTCGTGGACACCGCCGGGCCGGCGCGCGGCCGTTCCCGGCCGGCGCTTACTGCTGGTGGTACTTCCCTTGGTCATCCCACTCGTAGATCACGTAGTCGGATACCTTCAGGTCGCCCTTGGCATCCCACTCCTTCTTGCCCATCACGGTCTGCACCGGGTGCGACTTCAGCCAGGCGGACGCCTTGGCCGCATCGTTGGCACCGGCTCCGTTGAAGGCCGCGGCCAGGGCCTGCAGGGAGGCGTAGGAGTAGAGGGTGTAGCCTTCCGGCTCGAAGCCGTTGGCGCGGAACTTCTCGATCACGGCGGCGCCGTCGGCGATCTTGCGCGGGTCGGCGCCGAAGGTCATCAGCACGCCCTTGACGTACTGCGGGCCGCCGGCGGTGGTGACCAGCTCGTCGGTGACGATGCCGTCGCCGGAGAGGAACTTGGCGGTCAGGCCCTGCTCGCGCATCTGCCGGACCAGCGGGCCGGCCTCGGGGTGCAGGCCGCCGAAGTAGACCACTTCCGCCCCGCTGGCGCGGATCTTGGTGACCAGGGCGTTGAAGTCCTTCTCGCCACGGGTCAGGCCCTCGTACAGCACCTCCTTCACGCCGCGCTTGGCCAGCTGCGCCTTGGTGGCGTCGGCCAGGCCCTGGCCGTAGGTGTCCTTGTCGTGGACGATCGCCACCTTGGTGGCCTTGAGCACGTCGACGATGTAGTCGCCGGCGACGATGCCCTGCTGGTCATCACGGCCGCACATGCGGAACATGCCGGACAGGCCGCGCTCGGTGACCTGCGGGTTGGTGGAGCCGGGGGTGATGGCGATGATGCCCGCCTCGTCGTAGACCTCCGACGCCGGGATGGTGGAGGAGGAGCAGAAGTGCCCGACCACGCCGATGGCCTTGTCCTGGTCCACCAGGCGGTTGGCCACGGCCACGGCCTGCTTCGGTTCGCAGGCGTCGTCCGCCTTGACCAGCTTGATCTTCTCGCCGTTGACCCCACCGGCGGCATTGATGTCCTCGGCGGCCTGGCTCGCGCCACGCCAGTACTGCTCGCCGAAGGAGGCGTTGGCGCCGGTGTGCGGACCGGCCACGCCGATCACCACGTCGGCGAACGCCAGGGAAGACAGACTCATAACACTGGAAACCGCAACAGCCAGAACACCTTTCTTGAAAGACTTGTGAGGCATGGGAGTTGTGCTCCTGAGGGGGGGTTATGTGTTGGCAGCGGTTACTTCAGCAAGCGCCGTGCCACTCGTTTTTGCGCGTCCTGAAAAAACGTCGTACAGCCCTCCGAACCGTCTGGAACGGCAATGTGCAACCCGCCTCCGAGCAAAGGTGCAACCCGGCAGCACCCCTCATTCCGAGCACTCGCCAGGCAATAGCAACCCATGGCGCCGCAAGCGCAACCCCTGGTAACTGCCACTGTCACCGAAGTGCACACGCCTGGTGCGCGGGCGGCGGGCTCGCGCACCAATACAGGCTAGTGCATGACCGCCCGGGCGGCGGTCCGGATTGCCGACAGTGTGATGGACACGGCGTCGCAGGCCGGGCGAAGGCCCGGCTCGGCGTGCCGCTGTCGCGAAGGGACCGCACCGCGCCCGGCCGGGCGGTCGGGGCGGTGGCCCATCAGATGACCACCCGCAGGCATTGCCCGGCGTGGTAGAGGGAGAAGCCCAGCTCGTACAGGCCGCTGCGCAGGCCCACGGCGGCCACCGGCGTCATCGGCTGGAAGGGCATCGGCAGGGCATCCGGCGAGGCGCCCAGCAGGTAGTCGGCGAAAGCGCGCCCGACCACGGTGCCGGTGGTGACGCCCCGGCCGTTGTAGCCGGTGACCGCCACCAGCCCGGGGGCTGGCTCGAACAGGCGCATCAGGTGGTCCGGGGTGAAGGCGATGCAGCCGGTCCAGGTGTGGGTCCACTCCACCTTGCCCAGGTAGGGGAAGTAGTGGCCCTGGATGCGGTCGGCCCAGGCCTTGAGGAACCACAGCGGCTTCTGCGCGCCATTGCCCAGGCTGCCCAGCAGCAGGCGGCCCTCGGCGTCGCGGCGGATGCTGCTGAGCACCTGGCGGGTGTCCCAGGAGCCCTGCCCGCCCGGCAGGATGCGCGCGGCAGCCTCGCCGGTCAGCGGCGCCGAGGCCACCTGGTAGTAGAAGCCGGGGAAGAAGTGGCGGCGCAGCTCGGTCCACTCCCCTTCGGTGTAGGCGTTGGAGGCGATGACCACCTGGGGTGCCATCACGGTGCCGCGCTCGGTGGCGACGCACCAGAGCGAGCCCTGGCGCTCCAGCCGGTTCACCGCGCTGTGGTGGAACAACTGGCCGCCCTGCCCCACCACGGCCCGCGCCAGCCCACGGGTGTAGCCCATGGGGTTGAGGGTGCCGGCGCGGCGGTCCAGCAGCGCCGCGGCGATGCGGTCGGTGCCGGTGGCATCGCGGCAGGCCTGGCCGGTGAGCAGTTCCACCGGAGCGCCACGCCGCTGCCACTGGGCACAGCGGCTGGCGAGGTCAGCCTGGCCACGGGCGTTGTGGGCCATGTGCAGGGTGCCTTCGCGGCGCAGCTGGCAGTCGATGCCGTAGCGTTCGATCACCTCGAACACCTGGGCCGGGGCGCCGCCGAGGGTGCGGTTGAGGCGCTCGCCGACCGCCTCGCCGAGCCCAGCGACGATGTCGTCCGGCGGAATCCACAGGCCGGCGTTGACCAGCCCGACGTTGCGCCCGGAGCCGCCATGGCCCGCTTCATGGGCCTCCAGCACGCACACCCGGCGCCCCGCCTCCAGCAGGCGCAGGGCGGCATTCAGGCCGGTGATGCCGCCACCGATGACGCAGACGTCGGCCCGGACCTCGCCGGACAGCGCGGCGGCCTCGGGCAACGCCGGTGTCACGGACTCCCAGAGACAGGACGAACGCAGGGACATGCACGACTCCTCAGGGCCGGTGTAGCGACCCGCTCAATCGAAGGTGATGCCCTGGGCCAGCGGCAGTTCGTGGGAATAGTTCACGGTATTGGTCTGCCGGCGCATGTAGGCCTTCCAGGCGTCGGAGCCGGATTCGCGGCCACCGCCGGTTTCCTTCTCGCCGCCGAAGGCGCCGCCGATCTCCGCCCCGCTGGGGCCGATGTTGACGTTGGCGATGCCGCAGTCGCTGCCCACCGCCGACTGGAAGCGTTCCGCCTCGCGCACGTCGGTGGTGAACAGGCAGGACGACAGGCCCTGGGGCACGGCGTTGTTCAGCGCCACCGCCTCGTCGAAGTCGCGGTAGCCGATGACGTAGAGGATCGGCGCGAAGGTCTCGTGGCACACCACCTCGGTCTGCCCCGGCATCTCGACGATGGCCGGCGACACGTAGTAGCCGCCTGGGTAGCGCTCGGCCAGCTGGCGCTCGCCGCCGAACACCGTGCCGCCTTCGGCGCGGGCCTTGTCCAGCGCGGCCTGCATGGCCTCGAAGCTGCCCCGGTCGATCAGCGGGCCGACCAGGTTGCCCTCCAGCGGGTGGCCGATGCGCACGCGGGCATAGGCGACCTTGAGGCGCTCGACGATCTCGGCCTTCACCGACTCGTGGGCGATCAGCCGGCGCAGGGTGGTGCAGCGCTGGCCGGCGGTGCCGACGGCGCTGAAGAGGATGGCCCGCACCGCCAGGTCGAGGTCGGCGCTGGGGGCGAGGATCATCGCGTTGTTGCCGCCCAGTTCGAGGATGCTGCGGCCGAAGCGCGCGGCCACCCGGGGCGCCACCTCGCGGCCCATGCGGGTGCTGCCGGTGGCGCTGACCAGCGCCACGCGGCGGTCGTCCACCAGCGCCTCGCCGGCCTCGCGGGCACCCAGCAGGACCTGGCAGAGGTGCGCCGGGGCCTCGGTGAACTCAGCGGCCACGCGCTCGAACAGCGCCTGGCAGGCCAGGGCGGTGAGTGGGGTCTTCTCCGAGGGCTTCCACACCACGCTGTTGCCGCACACCAGCGCCAGCGCGGCGTTCCACGACCACACCGCCACCGGGAAGTTGAAGGCGCTGATCACCCCGACCACACCCAGCGGGTGCCAGGTCTCGCGCATGTGGTGGCCCGGCCGCTCGGAGGCGATGGTCAGGCCGTAGAGCTGACGCGACAGGCCGACGGCGAAGTCGCAGATGTCGATCATCTCCTGCACCTCGCCCAGGCCTTCCTGGGCGATCTTGCCGGCTTCCCAGGAGACCAGCTCGCCGAGGTCCGCCTTGTGCGCCCGCAGCGCCTCGCCGAAGCGACGCAGCAGCTCGCCCCGGCGCGGTGCCGGCACCTGGCGCCAGGCCTGGAAGGCGGCATCGGCCCGCTCGATGCAGGCCCGCGCCTCGTCACGGCCCTGCAGCCGCACCTGGCCGATGACACTGCCGTCGATGGGGGTGTGCACGGCGTGATCGCCCTGCTGGTAGAGGCCGGGGGCGACGCCGAGGCGATCGAGCAATGCGGCAACCATGGGAACTCCTGGAAAGCACGGGATGAAAGGTCGGCGCCAGTATTAGCCGCTCCGGGGGCTTGCCAACAAACGACCTTTGCTCCACATATCATTCCGTTTGCTCATGAACCCCAGCCGCCCGGACCCGCCCATGCTCAAGCGCCACATGCCCTCCCTCACCGCCCTGCAATGCTTCGAGGCCGTGGCCCGGCACCTGAGCTTCACCCGCGCCTCGGAAGAGCTGGCGCTGACCCAGAGCGCCGTGAGCAAGCAGGTGGCGCAGCTGGAGGACATGCTCCAGCACCTGCTGTTCCGCCGCGTGCGCCGGCGCCTGCAGCTGACCCCGGCGGGTGCGCTGTACCTGGCCGAGGTGCGCAAGATCCTCACCCAGGTGGAGATGTCGACCCACTACATGCTGTCCTACGGCGGCGAGACCGAGGTGCTGCGGGTGGCGACGCCGCCCACCTTCGGCGCGCGCTGGCTGATCCCGCGCCTGAAGGGCTGGCGCCTGCGCCACCCGAACATCCATCTGGACGTGCGCAACGAGCTGGAGCCGGATGCGCTGGTGCAGGGCCGCGCCGACGTGGCGCTGTTCTTCGGCCAGGGCGCGCTGCCCGGCGCCGAGTGCATCCGCCTGTTCAGCGAGGAAGTGGTGCCGGTGTGCGCCCCCTCCACCCTGCCCGAGGCGCCCTTCACCGACCCCACCCAGCTCACCCGCCTGGTGCTGCTGCAGAACGCCACCCGCCCGGAAGCCTGGCACGAGTGGTTCCAGAGCCAGGGCCGGCACACCGAGCACAGCTACCACGGGCCGCGCTTCGACACCTCCTACATGTGCATCCGCGCCGCCCAGGCCGGCTGCGGCGTGGCCCTGCTGCCGCGCTTCCTGGTGGAAGAGGAGCTGGCCGAGGGCAAGCTGGCGATCCCCTGGGACCACGCCATGCCCAGCCGCAACGCCTACTACCTGGCCTACCCCGAGCACACCGCCGAGGTACCCAAGGTGCGCGATTTCGTGCGCTGGATGCGCGAGCAGCTGGAACCGCCCCATCAGGAAAAAACGGAATGAATGCAGCGGTTTTTTTCGTTTGCCGCGCCCCCGCCCGGCTGCTTGGATAACGCCATCGTCCTCGCCGCTGGAAGCCGCCGATGTCCACCGACCGCCTGTTCGACCTGGTTGCCCATGTGATCGGCCCCGACGCCGCCCATTGGGTGCGCACCCACGTGGAAGTGCCCGAGGGCCTGGCCGCCTTCCCCTTCGATGACCGGCAGGTGCACCGCGCCTGGCTGGCCGAGGCGCTCAACCTGTGCCTGTTCCACAAGCTGGTGGAGGCGGTGCCCATCGGCCGCACCTACGTCGAGGAACAGCGCGCCGCCGGGCGCCAGGTGTGCTTCGATCACGGCGCCATCCGCACCGTCGACTGGCCGGACAACGGCGCGCTGCCGCGCGGTCGCCAGGCCTTCAACCGCCTGCTGGAGCCCCTAGGCTTCACCGACGTGCGCACCTACCCGCTGACCCGCCTGAACATGACCGGGCACGCCTACCGGCACCTCGACCTGCCGGAGGACATCGCCCAGTTCTTCGTCTCCGAACTGCACCCGGGACGCTTCAGCGAAGGCTTCCGCGAGGCCGTGAGCCGCGTGGTGGGCCAGAGCCGCGACCCGCTCTCGCCCACGCACCTGGCGGTGCTCGACCAGCTCTGGCGGCAGCGCCAGTGCAGCCCGGCCCAGGCCCGCGAACTGCTCCCGGCGCTCCACGCCGCCTTCGACCGCCAGCACCCGGCCCCGCACGAAGCGGACTACCTGCGCCTGCGGGAGGAAAGCGTGGAGATGGCCTGGATCGCCACCGAGGGCAACATGTTCAACCACCTGACCGACCGCGTCGCCGACCTGGAGGCCCTGGTGGCCGAGCAGAACGCCAAGGGCCGGCCGATGAAGCCGAGCATCGAGGTCTCCGCCTCCGGCCGCGTCCTGCAGACCGCCTACCGCGCCGTGCAGGTCCGGCGCGAGCTGCTGGACGCCAGCGGCCGACCGGTGCAGCGGGAGGTGCCGGGGTCCTTCGTGGAGTTCATCCAGCGCCGGGTGGACGACAGCACCGGCCGCCTGGACCTGGCCTTCGACAGCAGCAATGCCCAGGGCATCTTCAAGATGACGGCGGGGCAGGTCGGGGCCTGATACGGGCTCCCCAACCCGGGAGTTCGCGAGCAGAGTTCGCCCCAGCACACCGGTACGTCGTCGGTCGGGGCGCAGGGTGGATGGCGCTCTTTCCATCCACCATTGGCGTTCGCCGTGTCCCCGTGTGGTGGACAAAAAACACCCATGAAAAAGGCCGCTTCGATGAGCGGCCTTCTTGCCTTGCCTGAGTGATCAGTCGACCAGGGCCAGGTTGCCCTTCATCATCGCCACGTGGCCGGGGAACGAGCAGAAGAACTCGTAGCTTTCACCCGCAGCCAGCTTGGACACGTCGAAGGAGACGCTGGTGCTCTCGCCGCCACCGATCAGCTTGGTGTGGGCGATGATGCGGGCGTCGTCGGCCTTCAGGTAGTCCTTGTCGACACCGGCGGCCATGCCTTCGGTGGCAACCGGCTGGGCGTCAGCGGTCTTGGTCAGCACCCAGTTGTGACCCATCACGTTCTTGGGCAGCTTGCCCACGTGCTTGAGGTTCACGGTGAAGCTCTTGCAGCTCTTGCTGACCTTGATTTCCTTGGTGTTGAAGGTCATCTGGTCGGTGGCCTCGACATCCACGGAGCATTCAGCAGCGAGCAGCGGAGCACTGGCCAGGGCCAGCACGGATGCAACGACGAGCTTGCGAATCATGGGTTTCTCCTTGGCAGGTTTGGGCAAAGCGCCCGACACGGAAGACTGCCTGACTCGAGCGCCAGTTCCCATAACCTGCGGCAACGGGCCGCACGATTGGCAACCGCCTATGAGGGCGATGCAAAGCCTTGTCGTGCAGGCCACGGCGGGCGCCCCTAGGCTGTGCACGTCATCCCAATGGAGCCTTGCCATGAACTTCCTGCAGAGCCTGCTCGCCGCCTACGCTGCCGGCGCCAGCGGCACCTGCGCCGACTGAACCCGGCGCGTCCCTACCGTTCGGAAGCTGCGCCCATGCGCCGCTTCCGGGACGGGTGCGAAGTCGGTAATCTTGCGCGCTTTTTTTCGCCAGGAACCGATCATGACCTTGCGCTCCGTCTGCGTATTCTGCGGCGCCAGCCCCGGCGCCAACCCCATCTACCAACGCGCGGCCAGCGACCTGGGCCGCACCCTCGCCGAGCGCGGCATCACCCTGGTGTACGGCGGCGGCGCCGTGGGCCTGATGGGCACCGTGGCCGATGCAGCCCTGGCTGCTGGCGGCGAGGTGATCGGCATCATCCCGCGCAGCCTGGAAGAGGCGGAGATTGGCCACAAGGGCCTGAGCCGCTTGGAAGTGGTCGACGGCATGCACGCGCGCAAGGCCCGCATGGCCGAACTGGCCGACGCCTTCATCGCCCTGCCCGGCGGCCTGGGCACCCTGGAGGAACTGTTCGAGGTGTGGACCTGGGGCCAGCTCGGCTACCACAGCAAGCCTCTGGGCCTGCTGGAGGTGAACAGCTTCTACGGCAAGCTCACCGAGTTCCTCGACCACCTGGTGGAAGAGCGCTTCGTGCGTGACCAGCACCGCGGCATGCTGCAGGTCGGCGGCACCCCCGACCAGTTGCTCGGCCGCCTGGAAGCCTGGCAGCCCACCGTCGCGCCCAAATGGGTGGACCGCAAGCCGCACTGACCGCTGGACAGCCCGAGGGGCGCTGCAGCACCCTGGCGCCCGGGCCGATCCGGCCCGCGCAGGGAGTGCCCCCATGGCCGATGACCAGGACCGCATCAAGGTCTACTACAACAGCGCCTGCCCGGTGTGCCGGGCGGGCATCGAAGGGCAGAAGGACAAGACCACCGCCTGCCAGGTGCAATGGGCCGACATCCACCAGGACAACGACGCCGTCGCGGAGATCGGCGAATCGCTGGAATACGTGCGCGAGCGCCTGCACGTGGTGGATGAACAGGGCGTGAAGCGCATGGGCGTGGACGCCTTCATCGTGCTCTGGCGCCACTCGCCGAAGGAGCGCTGGAAGGCCCGCCTGTTGTCACTGCCTCTTGTCCATTCGCTGGCGCAGCTGGGCTACAAGGCCTTTGCCCGCCTGCTCTACCACTGGAACCGACGCAAAGGACACTGGTAACCCATGGACCTGGAAACCCTTTCCACCCTCACCGACGCCGACCGCCAGCGCCTGGCAGCCATCTGGGAAGCCGCCGTGCGCGCCACCCATCACTTCCTTGGCGAGGACGACATCGACTTCTTCCGCCCCCTGGTGCGCGACACCTACCTGGACTGCGTACGGCTCACCGCCGCACGGGACGCGGCCGGCCAGTTGCACGGCTTCGTCGGCACCGCCGAGGGCAAGGTGGAGATGCTCTTCGTCGACCCGGCCTGCCACGGCCAGGGCCTGGGGCGCCGCCTGATGCAACACGCCATCGACGTGGACGGCGCCCGCGCGGTGGATGTGAACGAGCAGAACCCGCAGGCCGTGGGCTTCTACCACCACCTGGGCTTCGAGCTGGAGCAGCGCTCCGAGCTGGACGGCTCCGGCCGCCCCTTCCCCATCCTGCACCTGCGTCTGCCCGCCTGAACCGCCGGGCGGCAGGCCCCTGAAAGAACTGGTTACACATTGTTTTTAGCACTATAGTGCCAACTCAATAAAAACAATGACGGAGCCTGCCATGCGTATCGCCCCTCTCTCCCTTCTTGCGCTGTCACTCGTCCTGGCCGCCTGCGGCGAGCAGGACAAGGCACCCACCACCCACGCGGACTTCCAGAAGGACCTGCAGGCCAGGCTGATCAAGGCCAAGCCGGGCACCGTCATCGAGATTCCCGCCGGCACCTACCAGCTCGACCGCAGCCTCAGCCTCAAGGTCAGCGGCGTGACCCTCAAGGGCGCCGGGATGGACAAGACCATCCTCAACTTCAAGGGCCAGAAGGCCGGCGCCGAAGGGCTGCTGGTGGATGCCTCGGACTTCACCATCGAGGACCTGGCCCTGGAGGACACCAAGGGCGATGCGCTCAAGGTGGTGGGCGGCAAGAACATCGTCATCCGCAACGTGCGCACCGAATGGACCAACGGCCCGGCCACCGAGAATGGCGCCTACGGCATCTACCCGGTGCAGACCGAGAACACCCTGATCGAAGGCGCGGTGGCCATCGGCGCCTCCGACGCCGGCATCTACGTCGGCCAGTCGCGCAACGTGGTAGTGCGCAACAGCCGCGCCGAGCGCAACGTCGCCGGCATCGAGATCGAGAACACCATCGGCGCCGACGTCTACGACAACGTCGCCACCGGCAACACCGGCGGCATCCTCGTGTTCAACATGCCCAACCTGCAGCAGCCGGGGCACGGCACCCGGGTCTACCGCAACCAGGTCAAGGACAACGACCACGACAACTTCGGCCACAAGGGCACCCCGGTGGCCAGCGTGCCGGCGGGCTCCGGCGTGGTGATCAACTCCAACGACGACGTGGAGATCTTCGACAACGACATCGGCGGCCACCGCACCGCCAACGTCATCGTCAGCAGCTACTTCAGCACCGGCTACACCAACCTCTCCACCTCGGAGAGCTTCGACCCCTACCCCGAGCGCATCTACATCCACGGCAACCGCTTCGGACCGGGCGGCGACAGCCCCGACAACCTCGAACTCAAGGCCCTCAAGCTGGCCAAGTTCGGCCTCAACGGCCGCCTGCCGGACATCCTCTGGGACGGCTACGTGAACCCCGCCAAGCGGGTGGACGGCAAGCTGCCGGCAGAGCTGGGCATCTGCGTCGACAACGGCGAGGCCACGCTGATCAACGTCGACGGCCCCAACGGCTACAAGAACATCAGCACCGACATGAGCGCACACCGCTGCACGCTGCCGCGCCTGCCGGAAATCGTCCTCGGCACCCCGGCCAAGGCGCCTGGCGCATGAAGGGGCGCGCGCTCCTGCTGGCGCTGCTGCTCCTCGCCGGTTGCGGCCGGGAGCAGGCGCCGCGCTTCCTGCCCGAAGGCGATGCCTACCCGGAGACGCTCAGCCAGTGGGGCATGCTGCACCTGCGCGACGGGCACCTCACGCCCGCCGCCGAGGTGCTGCCCTACGACCTGAACACCCCGCTGTTCACCGACTACGCGCACAAGCTGCGCACCGTCTGGATGCCGGAGGGCCAGCCCGCGCAGTACGGCGAAGACCACTTCGACTACCCGGTGGGCACGGTGCTGACCAAGACCTTCTACTACCCGAAAGACGCCCAGGGCCGCCTGCTGAAGAACACCCGCGACGAACGCGACCCGGCCAAGGGCCTGCCCCTGGACCAGGTGCGGCTGGTGGAGACGCGCATCCTGCTGCGCCAGAAGGACGGCTGGGTGGCCCTGCCCTACGTGTGGGACGAAGCCCAGCGCGAAGCCACCCTGGAATGGGCCGGCGCCAGCCTGGACCTGACCCTGCAGGACTACGCCGGGCAGCCCCTGGCGGTGGACTACCAGGTGCCCGACGCCAACCAGTGCGCCGGCTGCCACGAAGAGCGCCACGGCGAGGGTGTGCGCCCGCTCGGGCCCAAGGTTCGCCACCTGAACCGCGAGCTGGTGTACGCCGACGGCAACGCCAACCAGCTGGAACGCTGGCAGGCTCGGGGCTTTCTCGCCGGTGTACCGGGGCCGGTCGCCGACCTGCCGCGCAACGCGCTGTTCGGCCACCCGCGCTCCGACGAGCCCCTGGAGCGGCAGGCCCGCAGCTACCTGGACGCCAATTGCGGCCACTGCCACAACCCCAAGGGACCGGCGCGCACCTCCGGGCTGTTCCTCGATGCGGCGGCTGCGATGGGCATCAACTACGGCCTGTGCAAGCAGCCGGTGGCGGCGGGCAAGGGCTCCGGCGACCGCCTGGTGGACATCCACCCCGGCCAGCCCGACGCCTCGGTGCTCACCTACCGCGTCGAAAGCACCGACCCCAGTGTGATGATGCCGGAGCTGGGCCGCTCCACTACCCACCGCGAGGGCCTGGACATCCTCCAACGCTGGATCGCCAGCCTGCCGGGCAACTGCCAGAGCTAGGCCCCAGCCGCACCGTCGGTGGACGTGAAGAGTGACGTCCGCCCTGCCGACTGGCTCGTCTCTCCCGGGCTGAAGCCCGGGCTACCTACGCCGCGCCCTGTGAGAGCGGACTCATCCGCGATGGGGGGCGCAGGGTGGACCACGCTTCACCGGTCCACCAGCGGCGTCACCCGCAGCACCGTCGGTGGACGTAGAGAGCGACGTCCGCCCTACCGACTGGCTCGGGCCTCCCGGGCTGAAGCCCGGGCTACCTATGCCGCGCCCCTGTGGGAGCGGATTCATCCGCGATGGGGCGGGCACGGCTGCCTCCGCCTGCGCGCCGGTCATCTTCCCTGTCTAAGCTCACCCGCGGACCCGACCCGAGGGCGGCACGAACCATTTTCGTGCAGGCCGCTCGAAACGGTGCGGTTGCGGCCCCAATGCGGTGCTGCAAGCGCCGTCGACCACCCCAAAACAGGACCCTGGCCGCTGGCATGAGACTTGCGCAGCAGGCTCATCGCCCAGGCTCGCAGGAGGCACGCCGTGTCGATCCACGTCGCTCTGCATCACGTCACCCACTACCGCTACGACCGGGCCATCGCCCTCGGCCCGCAGGTGATCCGCCTGCGCCCGGCGCCCCACAGCCGCACCCGCATCCTCGGCTACAGCCTGAAGGTGCTGCCCGAGCAGCACTTCATCAACTGGCAGCAGGACCCCCAGGGCAACTACCTGGCGCGCCTGGTGTTCCCGGAGAAGACCGGCGAACTCAAGGTCGAGGTGGACCTGGTGGCCGAGATGGCGGTGTTCAACCCCTTCGACTTCTTCCTCGAGCCCTACGCCGAGCTGGCGCCCTTCGACTACACCGCCGACGAGGCCCGCGAACTGGCGCCCTACCTGATCCGCCTGCCGGCCACACCGCTGTTCGCCGACTACCTGGCCGGCGTGGACCGCACGCCCCGGGGCACGGTGGATTTCCTGGTGGAGCTGAACCAGCGCCTGGCCAACGACATCCGCTACCTGATCCGCCTGGAGCCTGGGGTGCAGAGCCCGGAGGAGAGCCTGGAGAAGGGCTCCGGCTCCTGCCGCGACTCCGCCTGGCTGCTGGTGCAGTTGCTGCGCCACCTGGGCCTGGCGGCACGCTTCGTCTCCGGCTACCTGATCCAGCTCACCGCCGACCAGAAGGCCCTCGACGGCCCCAGCGGCACCGAGGTGGACTTCACCGACCTGCACGCCTGGTGCGAGGTGTACCTGCCCGGCGCCGGCTGGATCGGCCTGGACCCCACCTCCGGGCTGTTCGCCGGTGAAGGCCACATCCCGCTCGCCTGCAGCCCCGAGCCCTCCTCCGCCGCGCCCATCAGCGGGATGCTGGAGGAATGCGAGTGCGAGTTCAGCCACAGCATGCGCGTGGAGCGGGTTTGGGAAGCGCCCCGGGTCACCCGCCCCTACAGCGACGCGCAATGGCAGGCCATCCAGGACCTCGGCCGGCGCATCGACCGCGACCTGAAGGCCCGCGACGTGCGCCTGACCATGGGCGGCGAGCCGACCTTCGTCGCCATCGACTACCCCGACGACCCGGAGTGGAACACCGCCGCCCTCGGCCCCAACAAGCGTCGCCTGGCGGCCGAGCTGTTCCACCGCCTGCGCGACCACTACGCACCCCAGGGCCTGGTGCATTTCGGCCAGAGCAAGTGGTACCCCGGCGAGCAATTGCCGCGCTGGTCGCTGAACTGCTTCTGGCGCAAGGACGGCGAGCCGGTCTGGCAGGACCGCGCCCTGCTGGCCGACGAACGCCGCGACTACGGCGCCGACGCCGAGCTGGCGGCGCGCTTCCTGGCCGGCGTGGCGCAGCAGCTGGGCCTGCCGGACTCGGCGCTGTTCCCGGCCTATGAAGACGCCCTCTACTACCTGTGGCGCGAGCGCCGCCTGCCGATCAACGTCACCCCGGACGACCCGCGCCTGGCCGACCCGCTGGAGCGTGAACGCCTGCGCCGGGTGTTCGAGCGCGGCCTGGGCAGCGTGGTCGGGCAGGTGCTGCCGCTGGCGCGCAGCCCGGCCGGCGACGCCTGGCAGACCGGCCCCTGGTTCCTGCGGGACGAACACTGCCGGCTGATCCCCGGCGACTCGCCGCTGGGCTATCGCCTGCCGCTGGACTCGCAACCCTGGGTCAGCGAGGCGGACTACCCCTATGTACAGGCCGCCGACCCCAGCCAGGCCTTCCCCCCGCTGCGCCAAGCCGCCGAGCTGCGCACCCAGCCGCGCCATGGGGCCGCCACGCCGGCACAGCAGCCACCCGGCCCGCACCAGTCCGCCGGCGGCATCACCCGCACCGCGCTCTGCGCCGAGCCCCGCGAGGGCCGGCTGTACCTGTTCATGCCGCCGCTGGGGGAGCTGGAGGCCTACCTGGAACTGGTGGCGGCGATCGAGGCCACCGCCGGGGCCCTGGCCTGCCCGGTGCTGCTGGAGGGCTACGAGCCGCCCCGCGACCCGCGCCTGGAATGCTTCCGCGTCACCCCGGATCCGGGCGTGATCGAGGTGAACATCCACCCGGCCAGCAGCTGGGACGAGCTGGAGGAGCGCACCGAGTTCCTCTACGAGGCAGCCCGGCAGACGCGGCTGGCCAGCGAGAAGTTCATGGTCGACGGCCGCCACGTCGGCACCGGCGGCGGTAACCATTTCGTCCTTGGCGGCGCCACCCCGGCGGACTCGCCCTTCCTGCGCCGCCCGGACCTGCTGCGCAGCCTGGTGAGCTACTGGCACAACCACCCGTCGCTGTCGTACCTGTTCTCCGGCCTGTTCATCGGCCCCACCTCCCAGGCACCCCGGGTGGACGAGGCGCGCAACGATGCGCTCTACGAGCTGGAAGTGGCCTTCTCGCAGATGCCCGCACCCGGCAGCGACTGCCCGCCCTGGCTGGTGGACCGGCTGCTGCGCAACCTGCTGGTGGACGTGACCGGCAACACCCACCGCGCCGAGTTCTGCATCGACAAGCTCTATTCCCCCGACAGCGCCAGCGGCCGCCTGGGCCTGCTGGAGCTGCGCGCCTTCGAGATGCCGCCCCACGCGCGCATGAGCCTGGCCCAGCAGCTGCTGCTGCGCGGGCTGGTGGCGCGCTTCTGGGAGGCGCCCTACGCGCCGCCGAAGCTGGCCCGCTGGGGCACCGACCTGCATGACCGCTTCATGCTGCCGCACGTCGTCCGCCAGGACTTCGAGGACGTGGTGCAGGAGCTGAACGAGGCCGGCTACCCGGTGCGCAGCGACTGGTTCGACCCGCACTTCGAGTTCCGCTTCCCGCGGTACGGCGACTTCGCCGTGAAGGGCATCGAGCTGGAGCTGCGCCAGGCCCTGGAGCCCTGGCACGTGCTCGGCGAGGAAGGCGCCATCGGCGGCACCGTGCGCTACGTCGACTCCTCCCTGGAGCGGGTGCAGGTGCGCCTCGGCGGCCTGGCCCCGGACCGCTACGTGCTGACCTGCAACGGCGAGCCGGTGCCGCTGCAGAACACCGGCCGGGTCGGCGAGTACATCGGCGCCGTGCGCTACCGCGCCTGGCAGCCGGCCGCGTGCCTGCAGCCCACCATCGGCGTGCACGCGCCCTTGGTGTTCGACCTGGTCGACACCTGGATGCAGCGCTCCCTGGGCGGCTGCCAGTACCATGTGGCCCACCCGGGCGGGCGCAACTACGAGCGCGTGCCGGTCAACGCCTACGAGGCGGAAAGCCGGCGCCTGGCGCGTTTCTTCCGCCACGGGCACACCCCCGGCACGCTGGAGGTCACCGCCCCGGCGAGGAGCGACGAACTGCCCATGACCCTGGACCTGCGCCGCCGCTGATCCGGGCCACCCTGAACCGAGTCCCCGATGCCTGACCTGCTCGCCCACTACCCCTACAGCCCCACCGTCTACCACGAGCTGCTGGAGGCGGAGGGGCGTGTGCGCCCCCACTGGCAGCGCCTGCACCAGCAACTGGCGCGCAGCGGCGCGGCCCAGCTGCGCCAGCGCCAGGAGCTGCTGGTGCGGCAGATCCAGGAGAACGGCGTCACCTACAACGTCTACGCCGACCCCAAGGGCACCGACCGCCCCTGGGAGCTGGACCTGCTGCCGAACCTGCTCAGCGCGACGGAATGGGCGCCCATCGCCGCCGGCGTGGCCCAGCGCGCACGCCTGCTGGACGCGGTGCTGGCCGACCTCTACGGCGAGCAGCGCCTGGTGGGCGAGGGCCTGCTGCCCAGCGAGCTGGTGTTCGGCCACACCAGTTTCCTCTGGCCCTGCCAGGGCATCCGCCCGGCGGGCGGGCGCTTCCTGCACAGCTACGCGGTGGACCTGGCGCGTGATGCCGACGGCCAGTGGCACGTGCTGGCCGACCGCACCCAGGCCCCTTCCGGCGCGGGCTATGCGTTGGAGAACCGGCAGATCGTCTCCCGCGCCCTGCCGGAGCTGTACCGCGACCTGCGGGTGCAGTACCTGGCCGGCTACTTCCGCGCCCTGCAGGACACCCTGCTGCGCCAGGCCCCCAGCGAGGGCGAGACGCCGCTGGTGGTGCTGCTGACCCCCGGACGCTTCAACGAGACCTACTTCGAGCACCTGTACCTGGCCCGCCAGCTGGGCTTCCCCCTGGTGGAAGGCAGCGACCTGACGGTGCGCGACGCCACCCTCTACCTGAAGACCCTGGGCGGCCTGAAGCGCGTGCACGCCGTACTGCGCCGCCTGGACGACGACTTCTGCGACCCGCTGGAACTGCGCACCGACTCGGCCCTGGGCGTGCCCGGCCTGCTGGAGGCGGTGCGCCAGGGCCGGGTGCTGGTGGCCAATGCCCTGGGCAGCGGCGTGCTGGAATCACCGGGGCTGCTGGGCTTCCTGCCGGGGGTGAACCGCCGCCTGTTCGGCGAGGAGCTGCTGCTGCCCACCGTGGGCACCCGCTGGTGCGGCGAGCCGGGCGCGCTGGGGGAGATCCTCACCGGGCTGGAGGGGCTGGTGATCAAACCGGCCTTCCCTTCCCAGAGTTTCGAGCCGGTCTTCGGCCACACCCTCTCGGCCCCCGAGCGCGAGGCCCTGCACCAGCGCCTGCGGGCCCGCCCCCACGCCTACGTGGCGCAGCACCAGGCGCAGCTGTCGCTGGCCCCGGTGTGGCAGCCGGACCACGGCGGCACCCTGCAGGCCCGCGCCATCGGCATGCGGGTGTTCGCGGTGGCCACGGCCGACGGCGGCTACTGGGTGATGCCCGGCGGGCTGACGCGGGTGGCCTCGGAGGCGGATGCCGAGGTGGTGTCCATGCAGCGTGGCGGCGCCAGCAAGGACACCTGGGTGCTGGCCGACCGCCCGGTGACCGGGGAACCGCTGCGCCCGCGCGAACTGGGGGTGCGCGACCTGGTGCGCCAGGACCCGTACCTGCCCTCGCGGCTGGTGGAGAACCTGTTCTGGTTCGGCCGCTACGCCGAGCGCTGCGACGACTCGGCGCGCTTGCTGCGGGTGGTGCTGACCCGCTACGTGGACGCCGACGGCGACGAGCAGGCGCTGCACAGCGCATTGCACCTGGCCGGCCAGCTGGGGCAGTTGCCGGCCGGCGACGCGCCCCTGGAGCGGCGCCTGCTGGACGCTTTGCTGAGCGAGGACTGGCCCTTCAGCCTGCGCGCCAACCTGCGCCGGCTGCACTGGTCCGCCGCACAGGTGCGCGGGCGCCTGTCGCGGGAGAACTGGCACGCGCTGCTGGAGCTGCAACGCGAGGTGAATGCCCTCGACCCGCGCCAGGTGGACCTGGGCGATGCCCTGGACTTCCTCGGCCGGCTGCTGATGTCGATGGCGGCGCTGTCGGGCTTCGCCCTGGACGACATGACCCGCGACGACGGCTGGCGCTTCCTGATGATCGGCCGGCGCATCGAGCGGGTGCAGTTCTTCGCCGAGGCCATCGCCGGCGTCCTGCGCGGTGGCGCGGCCTGGGAGGCCGGCACCCTGGACTGGCTGCTGGAGCTGGGCAACAGCACCATCACCTACCGCTCGCGCTACCTGGCCTCGCCGCAGCTGATCCCGGTGCTGGACCTGCTGCTGCTGCACGAACAGAACCCCCACGCCCTGCGCTTCCAGCTGCAGGCGCTGGAACGCTCGCTGGCGCGCGTGCACGAGACCTTCGGGGCGCCCCAGGAGCTGGTGCTCAGCGGGCTGATCGGGCGCCTGCTGGCCTTCGACCTGGGCAGCCTGGAGAACCCGCTGTTCGGCGCCGACAGCGTCGACGAGGTGCTGGAAGGGCTGGCCGGCCTGCTGCAGGAGATCGCCACCCTCGCCGGCCAGCTCTCCGACCGCCTCGGGCTGCGCTATTTTGCCCATGTCGATGACGTCAGCCAGCAAACGGTGTCCACCTGATGCACGCCCCCGCCCTCTCCCTCGCGCCCCAGGGCGCGCGCTACCAGGTGTTCCACGACACCCTCTACCGCTATGCCTCGCCGGTGTCGCTGTCGCAGCAGCAGGTGCACCTGTGGCCCCGGGAATGCCCCTGGCAGCGCTGCCATGGCCAGTCCCTGGAGATCCACCCCGCGCCCTCGACCCGCAGCGACGGGCTGGACGTGTTCGGCAACCCGCTGACCCGGCTGGCCTTCGAGCGCCCCCACGACGAACTGCAGGTCAACGCGCGGCTGCTGGTGGAGGTGCTGCCCCGCGGCCCCTTCGACCTCGACGCCTCGCCAGCCTGGGAACAGGTGCTGGCCGGCCTGGCCTACACCGGGCGGCCGCTGCCGGCGGACACGCTGGAGGCCTGCCGCTTCCGCAGCGAATCGCCCTACGTGCGCCTGAAGCGCCAGTTCGCCGACTACGCCGAGGACTGCTTCCCCCTCGGCCGACCGCTGTTGCGGGGCGTGGCGGCGCTGATGGAGAAGATCTTCCGCGAGTTCGACTTCGACGCCGACGCGACCCAGGTGGCGACGCCCCTGGTGGAAGTGCTGGAGCGCCGCCGTGGCGTGTGCCAGGACTTCGCCCACCTGATGCTGGCCTGCCTGCGCTCGCGGGGCCTGGCCGCACGCTACGTCAGCGGCTACCTGCTGACCCAGCCACCACCGGGGCAACCCCGGCTGATCGGCGCCGACGCCTCCCACGCCTGGGTCTCGGTGTACTGCCCCCGGCACGGCTGGGTGGACTTCGACCCGACCAACAACATGCTGCCGGACCTGGAGCACATCACCCTCGGCTGGGGCCGGGACTTCTCGGACGTCTCGCCGCTGCGGGGGGTGATCCTCGGGGGCGGCAGCCATGACCCGGAGGTACGGGTGACGGTGATGCCGTTGTGGGAGATGGCGGTCTAGTCTCTACGCCCGGCAGCCGGGAGGCTCATCCGCTGGAGCGCACACACAAAAACGCCAGCCCGAAGGCTGGCGTTTTCATCTAGCGCGGCGCGACGGGGCGCTTTGCGGGCTTCTTGCCACCGCCCTTGCCGGGCCCGGCGGCCTTCTCCTCGGCGCGCTTGCGGGCCTGGGCTGCCGCCTTGGCCTGCTCACGCTTGTCCCAGGGCTTGCTGCCATCGCTGCCACGGGGCGGCAGGCCGGTGTGCTGGGTGAGCACCTTGCCGGTGCTGCCGGCCTTGCGTGTGCCGGCCGTGGTGGAGTTCTTGCGGCGGGCGCTGTGGTACTCGTCGGCCTGCGGCTGGAAGGTGGGGATCAGCTGGTGCTTGGCGTTGCCGATCAGGTCGGCGCGGCCCATGCGCTGCAGGGCCTCGCGCAGCAGCGGCCAGTTCTTCGGGTCGTGGTAGCGCAGGAAGGCCTTGTGCAGGCGGCGCTGCTCCTCGCTCTTGACGATGGTGACGCCGTCGCTCTTGTAGGTGACCTTGCGCAGGGGGTTCTTGCCCGAGTGGTACATGGCCGTGGCGGTGGCCATGGGCGAGGGGTAGAAGGCCTGCACCTGGTCGGCACGGAAGCCGTTGCGCTTGAGCCACAGGGCGAGGTTCATCATGTCTTCGTCGGTGGTGCCGGGGTGGGCGGCGATGAAGTACGGGATGAGGTACTGCTCCTTGCCCGCTTCCTTCGAGTACTTCTCGAACATCTGCTTGAAGCGGTCGTAGCTGCCGATGCCGGGCTTCATCATCTTGTCCAGCGGGCCGCGCTCGGTGTGCTCCGGGGCGATCTTGAGGTAGCCGCCGACGTGGTGGGTCACCAGCTCCTTGACGTACTCGGGGGACTCCACGGCCAGGTCGTAGCGCAGGCCGGAGGCGATGAGGATCTTCTTCACGCCGGGCAGTGCGCGCGCCTTCCGGTACAGCTCGATGAGCGAGCTGTGGTCGGTGTTGAGGTTCTCGCAGATGCCGGGGAAGACGCAGGACGGCTTGCGGCAGTGACGCTCGATCTCCGGGTCCTTGCAGGCGATGCGGTACATGTTGGCGGTCGGGCCGCCGAGGTCGGAGACCACGCCGGTGAAGCCCGGCACCTTGTCACGCATTTCCTCGATCTCGCGGATGATCGAGTCGTGGGAGCGGTTCTGGATGATGCGGCCTTCGTGCTCGGTGATGGAGCAGAAGGTGCAGCCACCGAAGCAGCCACGCATGATGTTCACCGAGAAACGGATCATCTCGTAGGCGGGGATCTTCTCCTTGCCATAGGCCGGGTGCGGCACGCGCGCGTAGGGCATGCCGAACACGTAGTCCATTTCCTCGGTGGTCATGGGGATGGGTGGCGGGTTGAACCACACGTCCACCTCGCCATGCTTCTGCACCAGTGCGCGGGCATTGCCCGGGTTGGTCTCCAGGTGCAGCACGCGGTTGGCGTGGGCGTAGAGGACCGGGTCGTTGCGCACCTTCTCGAAGGACGGCAGGCGGATCACCGTCTTGTCGCGGGTCATGCGCGGGCTGTCGAGGATCTGCACGACCTTGGCTTCGTTCGGGTCCTCGACCTCCCCTTTGGCCTGCTCGATGGCGCAGGCTTCGGTGTCCTGGGTGTTGACGTAGGGGTTGATGATCTTGTCGACGCGGCCCGGGCGGTCGATGCGGGTGGAGTCCACCTCGTACCAGCCTTCGGGGGTGTCGCGGCGGACGAAGGCGGTGCCACGCACGTCGGTGATGCGTTCGATGGCTTCGCCACGGGACAGGCGCTGGGCGATCTCGACCACGGCGCGCTCGGCGTTGCCGTAGAGGAGGATGTCGGCGGTGGCGTCCATGAGGATGGAGCGGCGCACCTTGTCCTGCCAGTAGTCGTAGTGGGCGATGCGGCGCAGGGAGGCTTCGATGCCACCGAGCACCACCGGGACGTGGGTGTAGGCTTCCTTGCAGCGCTGGCTGTAGACCAGGCTGGCGCGGTCGGGGCGCTTGCCGGCGACGCCGCCGGGGGTGTAGGCGTCGTCGGAACGGATCTTACGGTCGGCGGTGTAGCGGTTGATCATGGAGTCCATGTTGCCGGCGGCGACCCCGAAGAACAGGTTCGGCTCGCCGAGCTTCATGAAGTCGTCCTTCGAGCGCCAGTCGGGCTGGGCGATGATCCCCACGCGGAAGCCCTGGGCCTCCAGCAGACGGCCGATGATGGCCATGCCGAACGAAGGATGATCGACGTAGGCATCACCGGTGACGATGATGATGTCGCAGGAATCCCAGCCCAGCTGATCCATCTCTTCCCGGCTCATGGGCAGGAAGGGGGCGGGCCCGAAGCACTCGGCCCAGTACTTGGGGTAGTCGAACAGCGGCTTGGCGGCTTGCATGTTTTTTGATCAGCTGGCTTTCACGGGGGCGCGGAATATAGCACAAAAAATGTACAAGCCCGACTCCCACGCTTGGTTTTTTGAGGGTGCTTCGGACAGATGACGGCACGATTCGTGCTCCTGTCATGAAGCGTTGATGTCCAATGGCTATACTCCCGCCGATAACAAGATCGCCCGCTTCCACCGGTAACGGGCACACAGGAGCGTGCGGTGTTATCTCGACTCATCCCCCTGATGGTTCTGCTGGGTGTTCTTGGTCTGTGCACGCACGCCGGCGCAGCCCCCTTCACCCTGCAACCCGATAGCAGCGGCCGCACCCTCAACGGCTCCATCGAACTCCTCGAAGACCCCAGCGGCCAACTGACCATCGCCGACATGGCCGACCCGGCGGTGCAAGCGCGCTTCGTGCCGGCCGAGGGGCGTGCTTCGGTGGGGCAGAGCCGCAGCCAGTGGTGGGTGAAGGTGCAACTGGCCCGCGCGCCGGATGCTCCGGCGCAGTGGTGGCTGGAGAACTCGGGCATCACCGTGTACCGGGTGAGCCTGTTCCTGCCGGACGGCCAGGGCGGCTGGCAGGAGCGCGTCACCAGCGAGAGCGTGCCCTTCGCCGAGGGCCGCGACCATGACTACCGGCGCATGGTGTTCCGCCTGCCGCCCATCGACGAGCAAGGGCTGACGTTCTACTTCCGCAGCTACGACCCGGCCGGCAACTCCTTCCCGCTGAAGGTCTGGCAGCTGCAGGACCTGCAGGACCTGCGCGCCACCGAGAACATGGGCTTCGGCATCATCTACGGGGTGATCCTGGCGCTGTTCCTCTACAACCTGTTCATCCTCGTGGCGCTGCGGGACAAGGCCTACTTCTGGTACGTGCTGGCCACCGGCTGCGCGCTGGTGTTCATCCTCAGCATGACCGGCCACGGCTTCCAGTACTTCTGGGGGGACTGGCCGGTGCCGTTCTGGCTGGACCGCATCACCCTGCCCTCGCTGTGGGGCATCTTCGTCATGCGCTTCACCCAGGAGCTGCTCTACACCCGGCGCGGGCTGGTGTGGGCGGATCGTGCGTTCAACACCGGCTGCGTGCTCTATGCCATCGCCATCCTGATCAACGCCTTCGGCTACCGCGCCGAGGGCGCCCTGCTGATCGCCCTGACGCCCATCGTCACGGTGCCCACTGCGCTGGTCAGCGCGGGGGTGCGCTGTTACCAGGGCTTCTTCCCGGCGCGCTTCTACCTGGTGGGCTACGGCACGGTGCTGATCAGCACCGCCGTGCTGGTAATGCGTGCGGCGGGAATCGTGCAGCCCACCAACTTCACGGCCTACATGTTCCCTATCGCGGTGGCGGCCGAGTCCATCCTGTTCTCCTTCGCCCTGGCCTACCGCATCCAGATGCTCAAGCAGGAGAAGGCGGCCGCGCTGGAACTGGCCGACCGCGAGAAGACCGCGCGGCTGGCGCAGATGCAGGCCAGCTCGGACGAGCTGCAGGCGGCGGTGACCCGGCGCACGGCGGAACTGGCGGCGGCCAACCAGCGCCTCAGCGAGCGGGAGCGCGAGCTGGAGCATGCGGCCTTCCACGACAGCCTCACGGACCTGCCCAACCGCCGCCACCTGATCGACCGCGCCGAGCAGGCCCTGGCCAATGCGGGACGCCGCGAGGAGACGGTGGCGCTGATGCTGATCGACCTGGACCACTTCAAGCCGATCAACGACCGCCATGGCCACGACGCCGGAGACGCGATGCTGCGGGCCATCGGCCACCGCCTGCGCGAGCACGTGCGCGGCGGCGACAGCGTGGCGCGGCTGGGCGGGGACGAGTTCGCGGTGCTGATCTGCGGGCCGGATGCCGAACCCCACGCGCGCGAGATCGCCGAGCGCCTGCTGGCGGAGCTGTCCAAGCCGGTGAGCTACGGCCAGCACGAGCTGACGGTGACCATCAGCATCGGCGTGGCGCTCTACCCGAACCACGCCCGGCAGTTCGCCGGCCTGTACAAGACGGCGGACCAGGCGCTCTACCAGGTGAAGGACCGGGGGCGTTCGGGCTTCGCCATCTTCGGCGACAACGGCGAGCTGTCCGGCGAGGCCTGCCTGCGCCTGGACGTGCTGAAGGTGCCCACCGGGCTGACCTGAGCCTGTGTGCCCTCCCCGTCAGCTCAGGTAGCGACGGGGAACGCGGGCGGTGACCTTGGTCAGCAGCTCGTAGCCGATGGTGCCGCAGGCGGCGGCCACTTCATCCACCGGCAATTGCGCCCCCCAGAGTTCCACGGCATCCCCTTCGCGGGCCTCCGGCAGGTCGGTGAGGTCCACCGCGAGCATGTCCATCGACACCCGCCCGGCCAGCGGGACGCGCTGGCCGTGGATCACCACGGGGGTGCCGCTGGGGGCGTGGCGCGGGTAGCCGTCGGCGTAGCCGCAGCTGACGGTACCGATCCGCGAGGGGCGCTGGGCGACCCAGGTGGCGCCGTAGCCAACGCTCTCGCCGGCGGCCACGTCGCGCACGGCGATCAGTTCGGCGGTCAGGCTCATGGCCGGTTTGAGCCCCAGTTCGCGGGCGCTGAGGTCGCTGATGGCACTGGCGCCGTAGAGCATGATGCCGGGGCGGACCCAGTCCATGTGGGCGGCCGGGACGCTGAGCACGGCGGCCGAGTTGGCCAAGCTGCGCTGGTGGAAATCCAGGTCGAGGACGTCGAGGAAGCGCTCCAGTTGCACTTCGGTGAGGCTGTGGCCGCGCTCATCGGCACAGGCGAAGTGGCTGATGAGGTTGAGTTCGGCGATGCGCGCATCGCCCTGCAGGCGGGCATGCCAGGCGCGCAGGCTGTCACCGTCGAAGCCCAGGCGGTGCATGCCGGTGTCGAGCTTGAGCCAGACGTTCAGCGGGCGGCCGATGTCCGACGCCAGCAGGGCGCGGGCCTGGCGCTCGCTCTGGATCACCAGGTCGAGGCCGAGCTGGGCGGCGATCATCACTTCACGCGCTTCGAAGCAGCCTTCCAGCAGCAGGATGCGGGCGCGGTCGTCCAGGGCGCGGACTTCGGCAGCCTCCTCCAGGCAGGCGACGGCGAAACCGTCGGCAACGCCACGCAGCACGCTCACCACTTCGCGCACGCCGTGGCCGTAGGCGTTGGCCTTGACCACCGCGAACACCTGGCGTCCGGGCGCGCAGCGCTGGGCGACGGCGAGGTTGTGGCGGATGGCGGAGAGGTCGACGGCGGCGATCAGCGGGCGCATGGGCGTGGCTCATGAACGAAAACGGGCGCCCATGATACCTGCAGGGCGCCCGTGTTCATTGATCCACGACGGATGTTGCGAGCCGGTCTACTCGTCTTCGAAGTTGTAGCTGCCGGGGGCGAGGTTCTCGAAGCGCGAGTACTTGCCGAGGAAGGCCAGGCGCACGGTGCCGATGGGGCCGTTACGCTGCTTGCCGATGATGATCTCGGCGACGCCCTTGTACTCGGTCTCGGGGTGATACACCTCGTCGCGGTACACGAACATGATGATGTCGGCGTCCTGCTCGATGGCCCCGGATTCGCGGAGGTCGGAGTTGACCGGGCGTTTGTTGGGGCGCTGTTCCAGGGAGCGGTTGAGCTGGGACAGGGCGATCACCGGGCAGTTGAATTCCTTGGCCAGGGCCTTGAGCGAGCGGGAGATCTCGGAGATCTCGTTCACCCGGCTGTCGCCGCTGGAGCCGGGGATCTGCATGAGCTGCAGGTAGTCGACCATGATCAGGCCGATCTCGCCGTGCTCGCGGGCCAGGCGGCGGGTACGGGCGCGCATTTCCGAGGGGGAGATGCCGGCGGTGTCGTCGATGAACAGCTTGCGGTCGTTGAGCAGGTTCACCGCGGAGGTGAGCCGCGGCCAGTCGTCGTCGTCCAGCCGGCCGGCACGGACCTTGGTCTGGTCGATGCGGCCGAGGGAGGCGAGCATACGGATCACGATGGATTCCGAGGGCATCTCCAGGGAGTACACCAGGATCGCCTTGTCGCTGCGCATCAGGGCGTTCTCCACCAGGTTCATGGCGAAGGTGGTCTTACCCATGGAGGGACGGCCGGCGACGATGATCAGATCCGCCGGCTGCAGGCCGCTGGTCTGCTGGTCGAGGTCGTCGAAGCCGGTGGTCAGGCCGGTGATGGCATCGCCGTTGTTGAACAGTTCGTCGATGCGGTCGATGGCCCTGACCAGGATGTCGTTGATGCCTACCGGGCCGCCGGTCTTGGGACGGGCTTCGGCGATCTCGAAGATCTTGCGCTCGGCCTCGTCGAGGATCTCCTCGCCGGTACGGCCCTGGGGGGCGTAGGCGCTGTCGGCGATCTCGTTGCTGATGCCGATCAGCTGCCGCAGGGTGGCGCGCTCGCGGATGATCTGCGCGTAGGCCTTGATGTTGGCCACCGAGGGGGTGTTCTTGGCCAGTTCGCCGAGGTACGCCAGGCCACCGACCTGGGACAGCTGCCCTTCCTTGTCCAGTTGCTCGGACAGGGTGACGACGTCGAAGGGCATGTTGCGCTCGGCGAGCTTGAAGATGGAGCGGAAGATCAGTCGGTGGTCGTGGCGGTAGAAGTCGCCATCGGACACCTGGTCCAGCACCCGCTCCCAGGCGTTGTTGTCCAGCATGAGGCCACCCAGAACCGCCTGCTCGGCCTCGATGGAGTGCGGCGGCACCTTGAGGGCTGAGGTTTCCAGGTCGAACTGCTCGGGAATGCTGATCTCGTTCATGGGCTCGGAATGGAAGGGGGTAGAAAGACAACGGGCACGTCACCGCTTGCGCAATGACGTGCCCGATTGTTGAGCCGGCCGCACCGGAGTGCAAGCCTGCTCCGCCTGGATGGCCCTCAAGCGAGGACCCACCGGGCGCGTCGCTTAGGCGGCTACGACGATCAGCTTGACCGCGGCTTCGACGTCGGTGTGCAGGTGCACGGCCACGTCGTATTCGCCGGTCTGGCGGATGGTGCCGTTCGGCAGGCGGACTTCGGCCTTGGCAACCGGAACGCCAGCGGCGGTCAGGGCGTCAGCGATGTCGTGGGTACCGATGGAACCGAACAGCTTGCCTTCGTCACCAGCGGTGGCAGTGATGGTCACTTCCAGCTCGGACAGTTGGGCAGCGCGGGCTTCGGCAGAAGCCTTCTTGTCGGCAGCCAGTTTTTCCAGTTCAGCGCGGCGGGCTTCGAACGCAGCAACGTTCTCGGCGGTAGCAGCGGTGGCCTTGCCCTGCGGCAGCAGGTAGTTACGGCCGTAACCGGACTTTACGTTCACCTTGTCGCCCAGGTTGCCCAGGTTGGCGATTTTTTCCAGCAGGATGACTTCCATTTGGCATTAACCTCTTAACTTTTAACCTTCACCGTTCGCGGGGCCGGCGCCGTTCTTGCGCGCAAGGCGGCCGCGAAAATCAAACAGGCTGTCGATCACAGCCAACAGACAGATCAAGTTCCCGAGCATCAGCACGGCGGCGTACAACACCACCAGCCAACCGCCCGACAGCTGTTTCTGGGCGATCAGGCCATGCCCCAATGCGATACCGGCGACCAGCAGCGGCACGCTGCACAGCGGGCCGAACATCGCCGCCTCGGGCGACAGTTGCGGTGCCAGCATGGCACCCAGCAACAGCAACACCGCGACGACGGGCGACAGGCGCAGACTCCGGAATTCGCGGCCGAAACCGCCCGGGTTGTACAGCGCCGCCTGCCAGTAACGCGCAAGCACCAGGCAGAGCAGGCTGGTCATCTGCAGCGAGGAGGCCATCACTCCGGTAAGGAGCGGCAACATCATCGCCTGCAACGCGTCGGCCTCTTCGCCCGACGCGGGACTGCCACTCTTGAACTGCGCCATGACCTTGGAAATCTCGGTCGAGAGGGCGCTGATCAATTCGCCATGGGTATGGCCCAGCACCAGGGCGAACACCACCCCGATCACCAGGCTGCCCAGCAGTACATGGTTCCAGGAGGTGGTGGCGCGCAGGATCTGCGCCAGCACCAGCGTCCCGAGCAGGACCAGAAGGGTGCTCGGTTCGCCCAGGTACCACCAGCAGAACGCCGGCAGGACCGCCCAGGCCAGGATGCCGAAGGCATCGCTGAAGCCGCGCCGCAGCAGCACGAGGCCACCTGCGGCCGCACTCAGCCAGAACAACAGTGGAACAGCGGCGGAACCGGCTACGGCCAGTGTCGCCTGCATGCGGCCCCGCATGGTGAATTCAGCCAGTGCGCGCATGCGATCTATCTCTCAGCTTGCCGGCAGTCCGGGATCAACGGCCGTGGCTGTCGGTGTAGGGCAGCAGGGCCAGGTAGCGGGCGCGCTTGATAGCGGTGGCCAGCTGACGCTGGTACTTGGCCTTGGTACCGGTGATACGGCTGGGAACGATCTTGCCGGTTTCGGAGATGTAGGCCTTCAGGGTGTTGAGATCCTTGAAGTCGATCTCTTTCACGCCTTCAGCGGTGAAACGGCAGAACTTACGACGACGGAAGAAACGTGCCATGAACTTGGCTCCTCAATAAGGTCCGGGGATTACTCGTCAGCGTTGTCGCTGTCGTTGTCGCTGTCATCGCCTTCAGCGGCGCTTTCAGTCTCAACGCGCTCACGACGCTCACGGCGCTCGTTGCGGTTTTCCTCGGCCTTGAGCATCTCGGACTGGCCGGTAACGGCTTCATCGCGACGGATGACCAGGTTGCGCAGGACGGCGTCGTTGTAGCGGAAGTTGTCTTCCAGCTCGGCCAGGGCCTTGCCGCTGCACTCGACGTTCAGCATCACGTAGTGAGCCTTGTGAACGTTGTTGATGGCGTAGGCCAGTTGACGACGGCCCCAATCTTCCAGACGGTGGATCTTGCCGCCGTCTTCTTCGATCAGCTTGGTGTAGCGCTCGACCATGCCACCAACCTGCTCGCTCTGGTCCGGGTGAACCAGGAAGATGATTTCGTAATGACGCATAAATGCTCCTTACGGGTTGTAGCCTGCCAACATCGTGGTCAGGCAAGGAGTGAATGTTTCGTTTTGGCTTGCTGGACATCGGGCGTACGAACGCCTGCCGTCGCGGCAAGGGGCGCCATTCTAGAGAAGGGCGCAGGGCCACGCAAGAAAAACTGGTGAATATTTGAACAACCGCGAAGGGCGCGCCGGGACGGCCGAAGTGGCACGCCCCGGCGCGGTTTGCTAGCGGCCGCTGGCGGCGGAAGGCTTGCCGGCGGTGCGCTGGCGTACGGCCTCGAACAGGCAGATGCCGGTGGCGACGGAGACGTTGAGGCTGCTGACGCTGCCGCCCATGGGGAGCTTGACGAGGTAGTCGCAATGCTCGCGAGTCAGGCGGCGCATACCCTTGCCTTCGGCCCCCATGATCAGCACGGTGGGGCCGGTGAGGTCCTGCTGGTAGATGACCTGCTCGGCCTCGCCGGCAGTGCCGACCGTCCACAGGCCCTTCTTCTGCAGTTTCTCCAGGGTGCGGGCCAGGTTGGTGACGGCCACCAGGGGCACCACCTCCGCTGCACCGCAGGCGACCTTGCGCACCGTAGCGTTGAGGGTGGCGGACTTGTCCTTCGGAACGATGACCGCCTGCACGCCGGCGGCATCGGCGGTGCGCAGGCAGGCGCCGAGGTTGTGCGGATCGGTGACGCCGTCCAGTACCAGCAGCAAGGGCGGGCCCTCGCTGCGCTCCAGCAGTTCGTCGAGCATGTTCTCGCCCCACACCTGGCTGGGGCTGACTTCGGCGACGACGCCCTGGTGGACACCCTCGGCCCATTCGTCCAGCTCGCGCCGGTCCTTGTTGCCGACCGGTACGCGGGCCTGCCCGGCCAGGCCCAGCAGGACCTGGATGCGCGGGTCCTGCCGGCTCTCGGCCAGCCACAACTGCTTCACGCGCTTGGGGTGGTGACGCAACAACGCTTCCACGGCGTGCACGCCGTAGACCTTTTCCAACTCACTCATGACTTGACCTTGTTCTTGCCGCTACCGGCGGCCTTGGGCTTGGGCGGCCCCTTGCGATGCTTGCCTGGCTTGCTCGCCTTGGCGGCGGGCTTGGCCTTCTTCGACTTGTCACCCCCCGCCTTGGCAGGCCTGGCCTTGCCGGCCGGGTCCTGGCCGTCGGCGCCGAAGGGCGCGGCGCGGGACGAACCCTTGCCGGCCTTGCCCTTGCCTTCGCGCGGTTTCTCGCCGCCCTGCCGGGCCTCGCTGAGCAACGCCTGCTTCAGGGCGCGACTGCGCTTGACGTCGGTGTTACCAAGCATTTCCTCGGCCTGGGCGAGGATTTCGGGCGCCACCGGCGGCAGCGCCTGGACCTTGCCAGCCTTGGCACGACGGGGTGCCACGGCGACGCCGGGAGCCATCTGCTCGGGCTGAGGCGCTCGCGCGGCCTTCTTCGCCTGGGCAGAGGGCTTGCTTCCGCGGCTGCGGGTCTTGGCCCCCTTGGCGGTACGAGGCTCAGCAACCGGCGCGGCCTTGTCGGCCCCGCGTTTCTTGCGGCCGACCGGCGCGGTCAGCACGTTCTCGGACAGCTCGAAGTCGATCTTGCGCTCGTCCAGGTCGACCCGGGCGATGACCACTTCCACCTGATCCCCCAGGCGGAAGCTGCGGCCGCTGCGCTCACCGGCGAGGCGGTGATGGATCGCGTCGAAGTGGTAGTAGTCGCCAGGCAGGGCGGTGACGTGCACCAGGCCTTCCACATAGATGTCGGTGAGTTCGACGAACAGACCGAAGCCGGTGACGGCGGAGATGACGCCGGGGAAGGTCTCGCCCACCCGCTCGCGCATGTACTCGCACTTCAGCCAGTTGGTGACATCGCGGGTGGCTTCGTCGGCACGGCGCTCGGTCATGGAGCACTGCTCGCCAAGGCGCTCGAGAGCCGCTTCGTCGTAAGGGTAGATGCGCGCCTTGGGCATGGCGGCGGCGCCGGCACGACGGACGTGCTCGGTTTCGCGCTTGGAGCGGATCACGCTGCGGATGGCACGATGCACCAGCAGGTCCGGGTAGCGACGGATCGGCGAGGTGAAGTGGGTGTAGGCGTCGTAGTTGAGGCCGAAGTGGCCCTGGTTGTCGGCGCTGTACACCGCTTGGCTGAGGGAGCGCAGCATGACCGTCTGGATCAGGTGGTAGTCCGGACGATCACGGATGGTTTCCAGCAGCGCCTGGTAGTCGCTCGGCGTCGGTTCGCCCTTGCCTTTATTGAGGGTCAGGCCCAGTTCGCCGAGGAACAGGCGCAGCTTCTCCAGGCGCTCGGCCGGCGGGCCGTCGTGCACACGGTAGAGCGAGGGAATGTCATGGTCCTGCATGAAACGCGCGGTGGCGACGTTCGCGCAGAGCATGCATTCCTCGATCAGCTTGTGGGCATCATTGCGCTGGGTCGGGCGGATCTCGGCGATCTTGCGATCAGCGCCGAAGACGATGCGCGTCTCCTGGGTTTCGAAGTCGATGGCGCCACGCTTGTGGCGTGCGGCCAGGAGCACCTTGTAGAGCTTGTAGAGCTGCTGCAGGTGCGGGACCAGGTGCGGCATCTGCTCGGCGAGTTGCTGCCCTTCCGGGGAGTCGGGCGTCTCCAGCAACTGGCTGACCTTGGTGTAGGTGAGCCGTGCATGGGAGTGGATGACGGCTTCGTAGAACTCGTAGCCGGTCATCTTGCCAGCCCGGGACAGGGTGACCTCGCAGACAATGGCCAGCCGGTCGACCTGGGGGTTCAGCGAACAGAGGCCGTTGGAGAGGACCTCCGGCAGCATCGGCACGACCTTCTCGGGGAAGTAGACGGAGTTGCCGCGCTTGGCCGCTTCTTCATCCAGTGCCGAACCGACTTTCACATAGTGGGAAACGTCGGCGATGGCGACGAACAGACGCCAGCCGCCGCCCTTGCGAGCCTCGGCATAGACCGCATCGTCGAAGTCGCGGGCGTCCTCGCCGTCGATGGTGACCAGGGGCAGGTCGCGCAGGTCGACGCGCTTCTGCTTGTCCTTCTCGGCCACTTCGGGCTTGAGCTTGGCGGCCTCCTTCTCGACGGCCTCGGGCCACTCGTGGGGGATGTCGTAGCTGCGCAGGGCGACTTCGATCTCCATGCCGGGCGCCATGTAGTCGCCCAGTACGCCCACCACTTCACCCTGGGCCAGGCGGAAGGCGCTCGGCCATTGCTCGATGCGCACCTGGACGAACTGGCCGTGGCGTGCACCGCCCCGCTTGTCGGGGGCCACCAGCACTTCCTGCTGGATCTTGGGATTGTCAGCGACCACGCGGCCGATGCCGCTCTCTTCGAAGAAGCGGCCCACCAGGGTCTCGTGGGCGCGCTCGATGACTTCCACCAGCGCACCTTCGCGGCGGCCACGGCGGTCGTGGCCGGAAACGCGCGCGAGGGCGCGGTCGCCGTCGAACACGAGGCGCATCTGGGCGGGGCTGAGGAAGAGGTCGTCGCTGCCGTCGTCGGGGATCAGGAAGCCGAAGCCGTCCCGGTGGCCGCTGATGCGGCCGCGTATGAGGTCGAGCTTGTCCACCGGTGCATAGGCGCCACGGCGCGTATAGATAAGCTGGCCATCACGTTCCATGGCACGCAGCCGGCGCCGCAGGGCTTCCAGCTCGTCGTCCGTGGTCAGGCCGAACTCTTCCACCAGCTGCTCGCGGCTGGCGGGCGCGCCACGTTCGTCGAGGCGCTGCAGGATGAGTTCACGGCTGGGAATGGGGTTGTCGTATTTTTCCGCTTCGCGTGCGGCCTCGGGATCGAGGTTTTGCCAATCGGCCATCAGTTGGGAATCACCTTTTCATTCATAGGTCGGCTTGTCATGTAGCTATTGAAGCGCGAAATCCAATCGTCGGTCAGCTTTCGCCAGAGAATAATTTTTTTCGGGGTCAGGGGTTTACAAGCAAAAACCCGAACCGTATAGTTCGCGCCCACAACGTTGCTGACGTTGTAGTGTGAAGACGGTGAGCAATCATCGCACGCAGTGCCCAGGTGGCGGAATTGGTAGACGCACTAGGTTCAGGTCCTAGCGGTGGCAACACCGTGGAAGTTCGAGTCTTCTCCTGGGCACCACTCTTCAGAAACACGGCAATGCGCCGGGTTTCAACATAGGGACGCAGCACTCCCTGTCGACTCGGTCGATCAAGTGCAGCAAAAGTCGATGAGCGATCATCGCAATGTGCCCAGGTGGCGGAATTGGTAGACGCACTAGGTTCAGGTCCTAGCGGTGGCAACACCGTGGAAGTTCGAGTCTTCTCCTGGGCACCACTCTTCAAGACAAAGCCGAGCAATGCTCGGCTTTGTGCTTTCTGGCATTCCCTCATCACGCCTTGAACTGCCCGAGACTGGACTTGAGCTGAGCCGCCAGGCCATCCAGCACGCGCCCGCTGCTGGCCGTGGCCGCGACAGCCTCGGCTGCAAGGCGCGCCTCGGCGTGGATGACATCGACCCGCCCGCGTACCGCCCCCGCTCCCTCGGCCTGATGCTCAGCCGCGCGCGCCGCAGTCCGTACCGCCTCGTGCACACCTTCGACCGCCTGCTGGACGCTCTGCTGCAGGCGCTCGCTGTCCCGCAGGGCGTCGATCCCTTCGGCGGCCCGCGCACGGGCCTGGGAGATGGCAGCCACCGCCTCCTGCGCACCTTTCTGCAGCGCACCGATATGAGCCTGGATGTCACCGGTGGATTGCTGGGTCTTGCTGGCCAGCGCCCGGACCTCATCGGCGACCACGGCGAATCCGCGACCGCTTTCCCCTGCGCGCGCCGCCTCGATTGCAGCGTTGAGCGCGAGCAGGTTGGTCTGCTCGGCAATACCGTGGATCACCGAAAGCACGACTTCGATCTGCTCGCTTTGCCGCGCCAGGCGCTCGATGACTTCGGAACCGTTCTGGACCCGCTCCTCCAGGGTTTCGATCAGTCCACCTACCTTGCGGGCGATCGCTGCACTGTCCTGGGTGGCTTGGCGAATCTCGCCGACCTGCTGGAGCGCGGTCTGCATGGCATGGCTCTCGGCCTGGGCCTCGGCCGCCATCTGGCCCAGAGCCTCCAGGCTGCCGGCGACTTCGTTGCGCTGCCGATCAGCGGCAGCCTCGGCCGCCCGGCTGCGTTCCGCCAGGGAGCGGATCTCCGAACCGGTGCGCACCGCCACCTCGCCCGCTTCACGGACGATCGGCTGGAGCTTGTCGATGAAGCGGTTAACCGCACCCGCCATCTCCCCCACCTCGTCACGGCTGTCGATCTGCACGCGCCGGGTCAGGTCGCCCTCGCCTGCCGCCAGGTCATTCAACGCGGATATGAGCAGGCGCAGGCGATTGACCACGCGATGCCCCAGCACCACCGCCAGGACCAGCAGCACGCCAAGGCCGACCAGCACGAGCGCCAGACCGATGCGCCAGCGCAACTCGTGGGCAGCGCCCTCAACGGTGTTCTGGGCACCGGTGCTCATGCTGCTGGCTGCATCCTGGGCAGACTTCAAGCGCGCCGTGAGTACGGCCGTGCTACCGGTAGCCGCCCCCGCGAGACTCTGCGCCACGAGGTCGCCGCTGCTGGCGATGAGAGCACTGAAGCGGCTGTCCAGGGCTTTCAACTGGGTTTCGACGGAGGCGGTGGAAACGCCGAGGCGCACCTTGCCGATCTCTACTCCGTTGGGACTGATGGAGGCCTCCACCAGGTAGACAGAGGGGTCGTGGGCCGCTGCATCCAGGACCTTGTCCAGCGCGCGCTCACCCTGACCTTTGTCCAGCAGAGCCTTGATGACTTCGTTCTCGCGATTGAGGTAGCGGGTCAGGTGCTGGCCCTGGGCATCGTCGTAGATCACGAACAGCACATTGGGGTTGCGCTGGGCGCGCCGAGCGAATTCGGAAAGGGTGGGGATATCACTGTCCCACATGGCGCGGGGCGCGACGGCCGCCAGCAGTTGGGCCAGGTCGTTGGCAGACGCTTTCAGGCTCTGTTCGAGAGATTCGCGCAGCTGCCCCTGCTCGGCCTTCAACCGCTCGGAAAGGGAGGCGCTCAGACGCTCACGGGTCTGGGTGGAGAGACTGGAAAGACTTCCCGACACCTCCTGCCCCGCCTGGGCCAGCTCTCCGGACAGGCGCTGGGTGTCATCCCCCAGGCGCTTGCCAAGGTCCGTGACCAAGGCATCGACCGTGCCCCGAGTCAGTGCAACAGCCACCACCACCTGCACCAGCAGGGCGATTCCGAGGGCGATGAATACAGGCCGCAACAGGCGGCTCTGCAGGAGGGAAAGGATGGCGGACACGACGATTACTCCTCAACGACCGTTCTGGGTTAACGGCGACTTCCGGGATTTATATAGGTCCTCAGCAAGGGGCATGCCGCAAATATTTGAAGCCCGGCCCATGGAGTGTGGCTGCGACGGGGCGGACGCGCGGAGGGGAAGGAGAAGGGGTCGACGAACGGTCGCTGTCTCGCAAAGAAAAAGGGCCGCATCAGCGGCCCTTCTTCGTTCATCGCACTCAGGCGTAGGGATGGCGCAGGACGATGGTCTCGTTGCGATCCGGGCCAGTGGAGATGATGTCGATGGGCGCCCCCACCAGCTCTTCCACGCGCTTGATGTAGGCACGGGCGTTGGCGGGCAGCTCTTCGAGGGATTTGGCCCCGACGGTGGACTCGGTCCAGCCCGGCATTTCCTCATACAGCGGCTGCAGACCGATGTAGCTGTCGGCGTCGGTCGGCGCGTCGTCCAGCAGGTTGCCGTTCTGATCCTTGTAGCCGGTGCAGATGCGGATGGTTTCGAGGCCATCCAGCACATCCAGCTTGGTCAGGCACAGGCCGGAAATGCTGTTGATCTCGATGGCGCGGCGCAGGATGACGGCGTCGAACCAGCCACAACGACGGGCACGACCGGTGGTGGAACCGAACTCGTGGCCACGCTTGGCCAGGTATGCACCGGTGTCGTCGAACAGCTCGGTGGGGAACGGGCCGGAGCCGACACGGGTGGTGTAGGCCTTGGTGATACCGAGAATGTAGTCCAGGTACAGCGGGCCGAAGCCGGAGCCGGTGGCGGTACCGCCAGCGGTGGTGCTGGAGCTGGTCACGTAGGGGTAGGTGCCGTGGTCGATGTCCAGCAGGGAGCCCTGGGCGCCCTCGAACATGATGTAGGCGCCCTGCTTGCGCAATTCGTGCAGGCGGGCGGCGACGTCGGTGATCATCGGCTTCAGCAGCTCGGCATAGCCCAGGGCTTCGTCGAGGGTCTTCTGGAAGTCGACGGCCGGCTCCTTGTAGTAGTTCTGCAGGACGAAGTTGTGGTAGTCCAGCAGCTCACCCAACTTGGCGGCGAAACGCTCGCGGTGGAACAGGTCGCCGATCCGCAGGCCACGGCGAGCAACCTTGTCTTCGTAAGCAGGGCCGATGCCACGACCGGTGGTGCCGATCTTGGCGTCACCACGCGCCTTCTCGCGCGCCTGGTCGAGGGCCACGTGGTACGGGAGGATCAGGGTGCAGGAGGGGCTGATGCGCAGGCGCTCGCGAACCGGTACGCCTTTCTCCTCAAGCTTGGTGATCTCGCGCATCAGCGCGTCCGGCGCCACAACCACGCCGTTGCCGATCATGCACTGCACGTTCTCGCGCAGGATGCCGGACGGAATCAGGTGCAGGACGGTCTTCTCGCCATCGATCACCAGGGTGTGACCTGCGTTGTGGCCGCCCTGGTAGCGCACGACAGCTGCAGCCTGGTCGGTCAGCAGGTCGACGATCTTGCCTTTGCCCTCATCACCCCACTGGGTGCCCAGGACCACGACATTCTTACCCATAACACTTGTCCTCTTCGGAAGCTCGATGCCGGCGCGCGCCGGCGGGAAAACCTTAAACCAGGGGCGCAACCTGCCAGCGCCCATCCTGCAGGATCAGCTGGCGATCGCATGCCACTTCCTGCGCACTGCCCACATCCTGGCCCGGCAGCGCCTGAACGACACGCTGGCCTTCGCCACGCAGGCGCTTGATTGCCTGCCAGAGGTAGACGTCATGGACATCCGGTGCCCAGATTCCGGCGGGCGCATCATCCAGCTGCATGCGCCCCAGGGTCACCAGGGTCTTCAGATCGGTGGAGAAGCCCGTTGCGGGGCGCGCACGCCCGAAGTCGGCGCCGATGTCGTCGTAGCGGCCACCCTGGGCGATGGACTGCCCTTCACCCGGTACGAATGCCGCGAAGACCACGCCCGTGTGGTAGTGGTAGCCACGCAGCTCACCCAGGTCGAAGTACAGCGGAAGCTCCGGATAACGCAGCTCCAGCTCATCCGCGATAGCGACGAGCTCATCGAGCGCGACATGGACCTCTTCGGGTGCATCCACCAGGACGCCCTGGGCAAGCTCAAGAACCTGGCGATCACCGCAGAGCTCGGCGAGGGAGCGAAGCATCCCGGCCAGGTGCGCAGGGAGGCCTTCGGTCAGCTCGGCCACCTCATCGACCGCCTTGCGTTGCAGGGCGTCGAAAAGACGCTGCTCAGCTTCGCCGGACAACTCGGCAGCACGGGCAAGACCACGGTAGATACCGACATGACCAAGGTCCATGTGCACGTCCGGCACATCGGCCAGCTCGAGCATCTCCAGCATCAGGCTGATGACTTCGACATCGCTGGCCGGGCTGGCATCGCCATACAGCTCGGCACCCAGCTGGATCGGGCTGCGGGAGGTGGAAAGTGCGCGCGGCTTGGCATGCAGGACACTGCCCGCATAGCACAGTCGGTTGGGCCCTTCGCGACGCAGGGTATGGGCGTCCAGGCGCGCAACCTGGGGCGTGATGTCGGCGCGGAAGCCCATCTGCCGTCCCGATTGCGGGTCCGTGACCTTGAACGTACGCAATTCAAGATCCTGCCCGGCGCCCGTGAGCAGGGATTCGAGAAATTCGATGTGCGGGGTTACCACGAAGTCGTAGCCCCAGCGCTGGAACAGGTCCAGTACCTGGCGGCGGGCTGCCTCGATGCGCGCCGCGTCGGGCGGCAGTACTTCTTCGATTCCGTCTGGCAGCAGCCAGCGATCTACCGTTGCCATTTCGCCACTCCCCTCTTAGCCGGGCGGCAAGCCTTCAGTGAAGCAGATACAGGAGGCCGGTCCCCAGCAACATGCTGGCGAGGCCCATGAGGCGGAGATGGCGATCCTTCAGACTCGCCAACCCAAGCACCGCGGCGCGCCAACGGCGCGGATAGAGGAAGGGCAGGATGCCTTCCAGCACCAGCACAAAACAGATCGCTATGCCGATTTCCTGCCACATGATTCCCGCGGACGCAAAAAAGCCGGGAATTCCCGGCTGGCCCATCATAACACGTTTTCCCGGAGGGTCACCCCGGCGGTCAGGTTCGTCCGCCGGGGTGCATCCTCACTTGACCTTGTTCAGGAACTGGAAGAACTCGCTGTGCGGGTCCAGCACCATCACATCGCTCTTCTTGGCGAAGCTCTCGCGGTAAGCCTGCAGGCTCCGGTAGAAGGAATAGAACTCCGGGTCCTGGCTGTAGGCCTTGGCATAGATGGCAGCCGCCTGGGCATCACCATCACCGCGAAGCTCTTCGGACTCCCGGTAGGCTTCGGCCAGCAGTACACGGCGCTGACGGTCGGCATCCGCGCGGATACCTTCTGCCAACTCGCTACCCTTGGCGCGATGCTCACGCGCCTCCCGTTCGCGCTCGGTACTCATGCGCTCGAAAACGCTGCGGTTCACCTCGCGAGGCAGGTCGATGGCCTTCACGCGAACGTCCACGACCTCGATACCCAACTCCTTGCTGGCCATGGTGTTCAGCGAACGCGTGATATCGGCCATCAGGCCATCGCGCTCACCGGACACCACTTCATGCAGGGTGCGCTTGCCAAACTGGTCGCGCAGGCCGGCCTCGAGACGACGGGAGAGTCGCTCGTCCGCAATCTGCTTGAGGCCGGATGTGGCGGTGTAGAAGCGCTCGGCATCGGAGACCCGCCACTTGGCATAGGCATCCACCATCACCGCCTTCTTCTCCTGGGTCAGGAAACGCTGGGTGGGTGAATCCAAGGTCAGCAGGCGCGCATCGAACTTACGCACCTGGTTGACGTAGGGGATCTTCACGTGAAGGCCGGGCTGGACATCTGCCTCGACGATACGGCCGAACTGGAGGAGAACCGCTCGTTCGGTCTGGGCCACGATGTAGAAGCTGCTCCAGGCTACCAGCCCGAGCACGACAACCCCGATCAGGGCGATCAGCGACTTGTTACCCATCAGCGACTCTCCCTAGAACGCAGATCGCGCTGCTGCAGATCGGTGGTGACGCGCGAACCCAGGTCGCTGGCCGCGCCGCTCGAGGTGGCCGGCGCCGGTATTGCCGCACTGGCACCACCGCGGTTGTCGATCATCTTGTCCAGCGGCAGATACAGCAGGTTGTTCTGCCCCTTGTCACCCGTTACCAGGACCTTGCTGGTGTTGCTGAAGACTTCCTGCATGGTGTCGAGGTACAGGCGCTGGCGCGTGACATCGGGCGCCTTGCGGTATTCAGCCACTAGTTTGGTGAAGCGATCAGCCTCACCCTTGGCACGGGAGATGACCTCTTCACGGTAACCGTTGGCCTCTTCGATGATGCGCTGGGCCTGACCACGGGCTTCAGGGATCACGCCATTGGCGTAGGCCTCTGCCTGGTTCTTGGCGCGCTGTTCATCTTCACGGGCACGGATCACGTCATCGAATGCTTCCTGCACCTCACGGGGCGCGGCCGCACTCTGGACGTTGACCTGGGTGACGGTGATGCCGGTGCCATAGGTGTCGAGGAAGCGCTGCAGGCGCTCCTTGATCTCACTGGCCATCAGCTCACGGCCTTCGGTCAGCACCTGGTCCATCTCGGTCGAGCCCACCACATGACGGAGGGCGCTCTCGGTGGCGTGCTGCAAGCTCACTTCAGGCTGATCGACGTTCAGCACGAACTTCTGCAGGTCACTGATCTTGTACTGCACAGTGAGCGGCACTTCGACGATGTTCTCGTCCTCGGTGAGCATCTGCCCCTGCTTGCTGTAGGCTCGCTCGCGGGTGACGTTCTCCTGGAACTTGCGATCGATCGGCGGGAAATAGATGTTCAGGCCAGGCCCAACGGTCTCGTAGTACTTGCCGAAGCGAAGTACCACCGCCTGCTCCTGTTCATCGACCACGTACACCGCGCTGTAGAGCCAGCCCAGTACAAGGATGAACAGGGCAATACCCAACAAACCGAAGCCACCGCCACGGTTTTCATCGCCGCCTCGTTTCTTGCCGCCCCCGAACAGGCCATTAAGGCTGTCCTGCAGCTTGCGGAAGGCTTCGTCCAGATCCGGCGGTCCCTTGCGGTCACCGCCACGGCGGCCACCCCAGGGATCCTGATTGTTCGAGTTGCCACCCGGCTCGTTCCAAGCCATAGCGCTCTCCATACTGATAAAGCAAAGACGCGCCCAAGGCACGTCCGCCAATGCTACCGAAAGCCCGCTATCTGCGGCAAAAAGCCATTCCGCGGCCTTATTGCAAAGTGTGTTGCTCGATGAACGCCTGGGGTTGCCAGCCTTCGCGACTGACAAGCCGGTTCAGCTCGACACGCGGCAACCTGACTGCCAGCAATGTATCGCCAGCCTCGTCGTGCTGCTCGCTCTGCACGGCCCCCAATGCGAAGAACTGTGCCCGCAGGCGCCCCAAACGCTGCGGTAGCTTCAGGGTCCCTACGAAGAGGTCCTCCCCCAACAACTCGGCAATCGCTTGCTCAAGCAGCTCAAGCCCTTTGCCCTCGCGGGCAGACAACCAGACACGCTCAGGCTTGCCATGCTCGTCTCGCTGGATTTGCGGTTCCATGGATTCCAGCAGGTCGATCTTGTTGTAGACCTCCAGCATCGGCAATCCATCGGCACCGATCTCCCCCAGTACCGCCAGCACTTGTTCGATCTGCGCCATCCGCTCAGGCTCATGAGCATCGATAACGTGCAGCAGCAGGTCGGAGTTGCTGGACTCCTCAAGGGTAGCCCGGAAAGCCTCGACGAGCTTGTGCGGAAGATGGCGGATAAAACCCACGGTATCTGCCAGCACGATCGGCCCCAGATCTGCCAGTTCGAGCCGGCGCAGCGTGGGATCCAGCGTGGCGAAAAGTTGGTCTGCCGCATAGACCTCGGACGTGGTCAGGGCATTGAAAAGCGTGGATTTACCCGCGTTGGTATACCCCACGAGTGACACAGAAGGGATATCCGCTCGCCTGCGGCCACGTCGGGCCTGCTCACGCTGGCTGCGAACCTTTTCGAGGCGCTGCTTGATCTGGCGGATGCGCACGCGCAGGAGGCGGCGGTCCGTTTCCAGCTGGGTCTCACCGGGACCACGCAGGCCAATACCGCCCTTCTGGCGCTCCAGGTGGGTCCAGCCGCGAACCAGGCGGGTACTCATGTGTTCGAGCTGCGCGAGCTCCACCTGCAGCTTGCCTTCATGGGTCCTGGCGCGCTGGGCGAAGATATCGAGGATCAGACCGGTGCGGTCCAGCACCCGGCACTCGAAGGCGCGCTCGAGGTTGCGCTCCTGGCTGGGTGTGAGGGTGTGATTGAAGATGACAAGCTCAGCCTGCTCAGCCTTGACCAGATCGTGAAGCTCCTCGACCTTGCCGCTGCCGATCAGGTATTTGGCGGTCGGCTGGTGACGGGAAACAGAGATGAAGGCCACCGTATCCGCACCAGCCGATCGAGCCAGTTCCTGGAATTCCTGCGGGTCTTCTCGCGCCTCAGGATCATGGCCTTCCAAATGAACAAGGACGGCACGTTCACCACCACCTGGGCGTTCGAAAAACAAAGCAGACTCCTATCAGGCGTTACCGGGCTCAGGCTGCTCTTGTTCGCTGGCGCTGGGCAGGCGGACGGGGCGGCTCGGTACAACGGTGGAAATGGCGTGTTTGTAGACCATCTGGCTGACGGTGTTCTTCAGCAGGATCACGAACTGGTCGAAGGATTCGATCTGGCCCTGCAGCTTGATGCCGTTGACCAAGTAGATGGAAACCGGTACGCGTTCCTTACGCAAGGTATTCAGGTAAGGGTCTTGTAGCGAATGCCCTTTTGACATATGCCGCACTCCTGTAGGGATCTAATTCGTATGAGTTGTCAAATGACGAGAAAGTTGGCCGCCCTACCCCCAAGGATAGACGGTAACTGGCGAGGTCTTAGCCCAATATGGAGACCGACTCCAGGTATTTCAAGGCGCGCGGCAGATTGTCGCAAGCCAGGCTGTCGAGCCAGTGCAAATCGGCCCAACTGCGTAACCAGGTGAACTGTCGCTTGGCCAACTGGCGCGTGGCAATGATGCCTCGCTCCTCCATTTCGGCCCGGGTCAGGTTGCCCTCGAGGTATTCCCATACCTGGCGGTAACCCACAGCCCTTATAGACGGCAATCCTGCGTGCAAGTCACGTCTTTCGCGCAGGTTTTCGACCTCTTGGACAAACCCCTGTTCCAGCATCAGACGAAATCGTTGCGCAATTCGTGCATGCAAAACCTGGCGATCCGCAGGAGCAATCGCCAGCTGCGCGACAGTATAAGGCAAATGCCCCGCCCCAGCGGGGCCGGCGTCGTGATTTTGCGACGCCTGTCGACGCCGCAGCTCACTCATGGAAACACCGCCAGAGAGGTACACCTCCAGCGCCCGGGTCAGGCGCTGGGGATCATTGGGATGGATGCGCGCAGCCGACTCGGGATCGACAGCTGCCAGCTCCTGATGCAAGACCTCCCATCCCTCCCGCGCAGCACGGCCTTCCAGCTCAGCCCGTATGGCCGGATCCGCGCTGGGCATGTCCGCCAACCCCTCCAGCAACGCCTTGTAGTAGAGCATCGTGCCGCCAACCAGCAACGGTATGCGGCCCCGGGCGGTGGCATCCGCCATGGCGGCCAGCGCATCCGCGCGAAAATCCGCAGCTGAATAGGCGTCGGCAGGATCGAGGATATCGATCAATTGATGCGGGTAGGCTTCCAGCGTGGCGCGATCCGGCTTGGCGGTGCCGATATCCATGCCGCGATACACCAGGGCGGAATCAACGCTGATCAACTCGCAGGGCAGCGCCTGGGCCAACTCGATGGCCAGATCGGTCTTCCCCGCAGCAGTCGGCCCCATCAGGAAGATGGCAGGCGGCAAACGCTCCCCCATCTCAACGGCCCCGCAGGAAGAGCTTGTCGAGGTCGTCCATGCCCAACTGGGTCCAGGTGGGGCGCCCGTGGTTGCACTGGCCGCTGCGCTCGGTCTGCTCCATGTCGCGGAGCAGGCCATTCATCTCCGGCACGGTCAGCCGGCGATTGGCACGCACCGCGCCATGGCAGGCCATGGTCGCCAGCAGCTCGTTCAGGTGCGCCTGAATGCGGTCGCTGGTCCCGTATTCGAGCAGATCCGACAGCACATCCCGCACCAGTTGGGAAGCTTCGGCCTGCTTCAGCAATGCCGGTGTCTGGCGGATCGCCAGGGTCTCCGGCCCCAGTCGCTGCAGCTCGAAGCCAAGCCGCTGGAACCAGGCCGCGTGCTCTTCGGCGCAGTCTGCTTCGCGCTGGCTCACCGCCAGGGATTCCGGCACCAGCAACGGCTGTCCTTTGAGGCCCTCGCTGGCCATGGCGATCTTCAGGCGCTCATAGGTGATGCGCTCGTGAGCCGCATGCATGTCGACCAGCACAAGCCCCTGTGCGTTTTCCGCAAGGATGTAGATGCCCTTGAGCTGTGCCAGCGCATAGCCCAGCGGCGGAATATCGCCCTGGCTTTGCGGCAGGCTCACGGGCGCCGAATCCGGCAACGGCGCGAAATACTCGCGGTAAGCCGCCTGGGCCTCGGCCGTCCCTACAGGGCCGGCAGGCCGAGACGGCAGCGCATAACCGCCAGACGAGGCTGTCGGTCGCCAGGCAGGCTCGGCCACAGGGCGTTCCAGCACATTGGCGGCCAGGCTCATCTCGCCCTGGGGACCGAACTCGCCCGCTTCCAGCCCGGTAGGGCGAACCATGGGCGCGACCGCCGCAGGCGCGGCGAGCTGGTCTTCGGGACGCACCTCGCCCAGGGCGCGATGCAAGGTTCCGTAGAGAAAGTCATGGACGGTGCGCCCCTCGCGGAAACGCACCTCGTGCTTGGTGGGGTGCACGTTCACGTCCACCGCCGCAGGGTCCAGCTCCAGAAACAGCACGAAGGTCGGATGGCGACCGTTGTACAGCACATCGCGATACGCCTGGCGCACCGCATGCACCACCAGCTTGTCCCGCACCATCCGACCGTTCACGTAGAAATACTGCAGGTCCGCCTGGCTGCGGGAGAACGTAGGCAGCCCCACCCAACCCCACAGGTGCAGACCGTTGCGCTCCACCTGGATGGGCAGCGCCTGCTCCAGGAAAGCCGAGCCGCACACACTGGCAACGCGCCGCGCGCGGGAAATCTCGTCACGGGCCTCGTGCAGCGCGAATACCGTTTTGCCGTTGTGGCGAAGGTGGAAGGCCACATCGAACCGCGCCAGGGCGAGACGCCGGATGACCTCCTGCAGATGCTCGAACTCGGTCTTCTCGGCCCGCAGGAACTTGCGCCGCGCCGGCGTGTTGAAGAACAGGTCGCGCACCTCCACCGAGGTTCCCACCGGGTGGGCGGCAGGCTGAACGCGCGCCTCCATGTCACGCCCTTCGGTCTCCACCTGCCAGGCCTGGTCGGCATCCGCCGTGCGCGAGGTCATGGTCAGCCGTGCCACGGAGCTTATGGAAGCCAGCGCTTCGCCCCGGAACCCCAGGCTCATGACCCGCTCCAGATCATCCAGATCACGGATCTTGCTGGTGGCGTGGCGCGCCAGGGCCAGGGGAAGGTCATCGGAGGGGATGCCGCAACCGTCATCACGGACCCGCAGCAGCTTCACACCGCCCTGTTCGACCTCCACGTCGATCCGACGCGCCCCCGCATCAAGGCTGTTTTCCAGCAACTCCTTGATTACCGAAGCCGGGCGCTCGACCACCTCGCCGGCGGCGATCTGGTTGGCCAGGCGCGGGCTGAGCAGGTGGATGCGGCGCAACTCTGCCATGTCGCTCATGGCTGGGCCGCCAGAGCCGTGGTGGCCGGAATGCTCAGGGTCTGGCCGACCTTGATGGTGTCGCTCTTCAAACCGTTGGCGTTGCGCAACGCCACCAGGCTGACCTGGTAGCGCTGGGCAATGAGCGCGAGGCTCTCGCCGGACGCGACGATGTGCTCACGCGGACCGGCGGCGATCTTGCCCGCATCACGCAGCGAGGCAATGTAGGTTCCCGGCGGCGGGTTCTGCACGAAGAACTGCTTGATGCCGCTCTGGATGGAGCGCGCCAGCGCCTGCTGGTGCCCGGCGGAGGCCAGCTTCTGGGATTCCTGGTGGTTGGAGATGAAACCGGTCTCCACCAGGATCGACGGGATGTCCGGGGACTTCAGCACCATGAAGCCCGCCTGCTCGACCCGGCGCTTGTGCAACGGCGTGACGCGCCCGATGTTGGTCAGCACCTTGTGCCCCACGTTCAGGCTGGAGGACAGCGTGGCCGTCATCGACAGGTCCAGCAGCACGCCGGCCAGCATGCGGTCCTTGTCATCCAGGCTGACGCTGCCCACACCGCCAATGAGGTCGGAACGGTTTTCGTTGTCTGCCAGCCAGCGGGCCGTCTCGGACGTGGCGCCCCGGTCGGACAAGGCAAAGACAGAGGCACCGAACGCGCTGCGGCTCGGCGCCGCATCGGCGTGGATAGAGACGAACAGGTCGGCGCCCTTCTTGCGGGCGATCTCGGTGCGCTTGCGCAGCGGAATGAAGTAATCGCCGGTACGCACCAGCTCGGCGCGGAAGCCCCGCTCCTGGTTGATCTGGCGCTGCAACTCCTTGGCGATGGCCAGCGTCACGTCCTTCTCATGCTGCCCCTTGGGCCCGAGGGCGCCCGGGTCCTCGCCGCCGTGGCCGGCGTCGATGGCGACGATGATGTCGCGCTTGCCACCGGAAACCGGCGGCAGCTTGCCGGTGGACGGCTGAGTGGGGGAAACCGGCGGCTGCGGCGTGCTGGGCGCCGTCGCTACCTGCGGGGCGCTGGCCTCTTCGGCGGCAGAGGGCTGGTCGTACAGGTCGACCACCAGGCGATTGCCATACTGCTGGTTGGGCGCCAGGGTGAAGCTCTTGGGCGTGACGCCGGGCGCCACGTCGATCACCACCCGCAGGTCGGTCGGCGAGCGCTGGGCCGAGCGGACGCTCTTGATCGGCGTGTTGGCGATGGACAGCTTGTCCAGCTGAGTGCCCAACTGGGCGCCATTGATGTCGATGACGATGCGATCCGGCGCGGTCAGCGTGAACACGCTGTGCTGCACCGGGCCGGACAGGTCGAAGACCAGGCGGGTGTTGTCGGGAGCACGCCAGAGCCGCACACTGCGGACCTCGGTGGCAGCCAGGATATTGGTGGCAAAGGCTGCCAGCAGCAGACCGATCCCGGCAAACAGTGCGCGCGAGCGCATACTCCACCCCATACTCGTCTTCATTCTCCCGTGGCCAAGGCGGCACACCAGGCTTCGCCGCGCGCGGTATGCGGCGAGAAATGCAGCGAGCGGCCGCCTGCATGGGCGCTAATGGTAATGTCAAGGTCCGCCTTTGGCAAAACGCCCTGACCCCGCTCGGGCCACTCGATCAGGCACAACGCATCGCCCTCGAAATAGTCGCGGATACCGAGGAATTCCAGCTCCTCGGGGTCGACCAGGCGGTACAGGTCGAAGTGATAGACCGCGACCCCATCGATCTCATAGGGCTCCACCAGGGTGAAGGTCGGGCTCTTGACCGCACCGGCATGCCCAAGTCCCCGCAGCAAGCCGCGCGAAAGGGTCGTCTTGCCCGCGCCCAGGTCGCCATGAAGGTAGATCACCCCCCGCCCACCGCTGACATGCCCCAACCGGGCCCCAAGGGCGGTCATGGCGTCTTCTCCCTGGGCGAACAGCTTCAGCTCAGGCACGGCGAATACTCCTCGATCAACTGACGAATGGTAGGTATCAGGTCGCTGGCCGCCAGGCCGCGTCCTTTGAGCCCCTGGTGCTCCCCGGCTACGGCATGCAGCCAGGTGGCCAGGGCAGCGGCCTCGAAGGGTGACAGGTGCTGTGCCAGCAAGGCGCCAACCAGCCCCGCCAGCACATCCCCGAGCCCGGCGGTGGCCATGGCCGGATGCCCCCGGTCACAGAGCGCCAAGCGGCCATCGGGCGAGGCCACCAGGCTGCCAGCCCCCTTGAGCACCACCACAGCACTGTAACGCCGGGCCAACGCCAAGGCAGCGGCGGGTCGATCAGCCTGAACCTGGCCGACCTCCACACCCAGCAGGCGCGCCGCCTCGCCGGGGTGGGGCGTGATCACGCAATCGGGCGGCAATTGAACAGCACCCGCAGCCAGCAGATTCAGTGCGTCGGCATCCCAGACCTGGGGCAATACAGCGGCCGACAAAACGCTCAGCAAGGCCCGCCCCCAGGGCCCCTGCCCGAGCCCCGGCCCCACCACCAGCACATCGGCACGTTCCACAAGCGGCCGCAGCGTACCCGTCGACTCGACGGCCACGCTCATCACTTCAGGCACCCGCGCCAGGGCAGCGGCCAAGTGTTCGCCCCGGGTCGCCAGGGAGACCATCCCCGCCCCGCTGCGCAAAGCACTCTCGGCACTGAGCAACGCTGCGCCGCCGGTACCAAGCTCGCCGCCCACGACCAGCACCTGCCCGTAGCGCCCCTTGTGAGCTGTGCGCGGCCTCGGCAGCAGGGATGGGAGGCCGCCGAGCGCCAGCCTGCGGGCCAGGACCGGATGAGCGGCGACCACTTCCGGATCCGCCTTGAGGTCATCGAAAACCAACGCCCCCACATGATCAGGAGCCTGGCCGGTAAACAGGCCGAGCTTGAGGCCGATGAACGTCACCGTCATCGTCGCGACAACCGCCACCCCAAGCACCTGGCCGGTGTCCGCACTGAGTCCCGAGGGAATATCAACGGCCAGCACCGGCAGGCCGCTGCCATTGATCTGGCGGATGGCTACGTCATAAGGCGCGCGCACCGGTCCGGAGAGGCCAGTGCCGAGCAACGCATCCACCAGCACGCCGCGCAGGGGCTCCTCGGCGTGCCAGGCAATGATCGGAACACCTGCTGCCTGGGCCTCATCCCGGGCCAGCGCCGCATCACCCGCCAGCGCTTGGGGCTCCCCAACCGCCAGGACGCGCACCTGCCAACCTGCGCGAGCCGCCAAGGCCGCCAGCAGGTAGCCATCCCCGGCGTTGTTGCCGCGACCGGCCAGCACCGTCACTTCGCCAGCCTCTTGCCAACGGCGACGCAGGGCCCGCCAGGCGGCATGGGCAGCCCGCTGCATCAGTTCGAAGCCGGGGGTACCCGCGGCGATCAGGCGGGCATCGAGTGCGCGCACCTGCTCGGCGGAATAAAGCGACAGCGGCAGATCATCGACAGGATCGGACATGCGATTCGGTAGTTCAGGCAGGGGTCTGGCAGAATTATACGCACCTCGCCACTGTTTCCCTCTCTCCCGATGCCCCTTTCCCCGCAGCAACTCGACGAACTGGCCGACGCCATCAAGACATGGGGGCGCGAGCTCGGCTTCCAGCAAGTGGGCATCAGCGATGTCGACCTCGGCGAGCACGAAGCGCACCTGCAACGCTGGCTGGAGGCAGGCCACCACGGCGAGATGGACTACATGGCCGCCCACGGCAGCAAACGCTCGCACCCGGACGAGCTGGTGCCCGGCACCCTGCGGGTGGTGTCGTTGCGCATGGACTACCTGCCAGGCGACACGCGCATGACCCAGGTGCTGGCCGAGCCCGAGAAGGCCTACGTGTCCCGCTATGCCCTGGGCCGGGACTACCACAAGCTGATCCGCAAGCGCCTGCAGCAACTGGCCGACCGCATCCAGGCGGCCATCGGCCCCTTCGGCCATCGCGCCTTCGTCGACAGCGCCCCCGTGCTGGAGAAAGCCATCGCCGAGCAGGCAGGCCTCGGCTGGATCGGCAAGAACACCCTGGTGCTCAACCGCAAGGCTGGCAGCTACTTCTTTCTCGGCGAACTGTTCGTCGACCTGCCGCTGCCCGTGGACGCGCCCCACGGCAGCGAGCATTGCGGTCGCTGCACGGCCTGCATGGACATCTGCCCCACCGCCGCCTTCGTCGCGCCCTACCAACTGGACGCGCGCCGCTGCATCTCCTACCTGACCATCGAGCTGAAAGGCCCGATCCCGGAAGCGTTGCGCCCGCTGATCGGCAACCGCGTGTTCGGCTGCGACGACTGCCAGATCGTCTGCCCCTGGAACCGCTTCGCCCGCCCCAGCGACCAGGGCGACTTCCAGCCGCGGCACAACCTGGACAACACCGAACTGGCCAGCCTGTTCGCCTGGACGGAAGAGGAGTTCCTCAGCCGTACGGAAGGCTCCCCGCTACGCCGGGCCGGATACGAGCGCTGGCTGCGCAACCTGGCCGTGGGCCTGGGCAATGCCCCGAGCACCGTACCGGTCCTGGAGGCGTTGCGCGCCCGGCGGGATCACCCGTCCGAGCTGGTGCGCGAGCACGTGAGATGGGCCCTCGCCCGCCACGGTGCGAGCGAGGCCTGAGGGATCACAGCTTGATGAAGTGATCGCGGTAGTGACGCAGCTCCGCGATGGAGTCGCGGATATCGTCCAGGGCCAGGTGGCTGCTGCTCTTCTTCACCCCATCGCGAACATGGGGCGCCCAGCGCGCGGCCAGCTCCTTGAGGGTGGAGACGTCCAGGTTGCGGTAGTGGAAGTAGGCCTCCAGGCTCGGCATCTGCCGATAGAGGAAGCGGCGATCCTGGCAGATGCTGTTGCCGCAGATCGGCGACTTGCCCTTGGGCACCCAGTGTTCGAGGAAGGCCAAGGTCTGCGCCTCCGCCTCGGCAGTGCTGATGCGGCTCTCGCGAACCCGCTGGGTGAGGCCGCTCTGGCCGTGCTGACGGGTGTTCCACTCGTCCATGCCGGCAAGGATCTCGTCGCTCTGGTGAATGGCCAGCACCGGCCCCTCGGCCAGCACATTGAGGTGGCTGTCGGTGATGATGGTGGCCATTTCGATGATGACGTCGTTGTCCGGATCCAGCCCGGTCATTTCCAGGTCGATCCAGATGAGGTTCTGAGGGTTCTGCATGTCGGAAATGCTCTCTAGGGACAGAGCGCAATTCTAGCGGATTACGCACGCCCCATCGGCCAGAAAAGCAGCGCCGTCTGGCGCCCGACCATCACGGGCAGGGAATGCCGCGGCGCCACGCCCGGCACCTCGAAGGTGTTGCTGACCAGCCAGCTGCCGCTGCGCATCTCCCCAAGGGCCTTCTCCCACAGGCGCGGCATGGGCTCTGGCGAGAGAAAGCAGTAGGCCAGGTCAAATGTCGCCAGGTCGATGCGCCACAGGCTCTGGTAGTGCACGCTGCAATTGCGCAGCGGCAGGCAGCGCAGCCAGGCGAGCAGGAACAGCAGCGGCGCGGTCTCCACGCCGACGAAGTGTCGCTCCGGGAAGCGCCGCGCCAAACGTACCAGCAGGCCGCCGGTGCCACAGCCCAGGTCGACGAAGCGCAGTGCCTGTGGCTGCCCATCCAGCCAGTCGCCCAACAGCTGAACAGCCCGGTCGCCACTGAGGTAGAGCGGCACGCGCTCGAACACGCTGTTCCAGTTCACCAGCGCTACCAGAACGAAACCCAGCAGGAACAGCCAGGGCGGCAGCGCCAGGTACTGGACCAGCAACAGCGCCGGCAGGAACGCCAGATTGATCCACACCCACCAGCGGGACAGCCCGAGCCTTTGGCCAATGCCCGCCGCCAAGCCGCCTTCCAGCAGCGCCAGCGCCCATAAAGGCAGGCGCTGCCCCAACAGCCAGGCGAGCGCATACACCAGCAGCGCCAGCAGCACGACCGCCGCCCCGTGTGCCAGGAGCGCACGCCCCAACGGCCGACCGAACAGGCCCAACCCCGACTTCATCCACCTCTCCCAACCGTGTTCAGCAGCCGCCCATGCTAGACTCGCCGCGCCCAACCCGCACGAAACTCTACCGACCCGGAAGCCCATGGCCAAACGCCACCTCAGCCGCCGTCAAAGCTGGCGCATCGAAAAAATCCAGGAAGAACGCGCCGCCCGCGCTGCCAAGCGCGAATCGCGCCTGGTCGATGAATTGGAAGGCGGCGACCTCGGCCCCGAGCAGACCGGATTGGTCATCGCCCACTTCGGCGTCCAGGTAGAAGTCGAAGCCTTGGAAGGCGAGCTCGCCGGCCAGGTCGTCCGCTGCCACCTGCGCGCCAACCTGCCCGCCCTGGTAACCGGCGACCGCGTGGTCTGGCGCCCCGGCAACCAGGGCAGCGGCGTGATCGTCGCGCAACTGCCGCGCACCAGCGAGCTGTGCCGTCCGGACATGCGTGGCCTGCTCAAGCCGGTGGCGGCAAACGTCGACCTGATCGTCATCGTCTTCGCGCCGCTGCCCACGCCCCACGCCAACCTGATCGACCGCTACCTGGTGGCTGCCGAGCACGCCGGCATCCAGCCGCTGCTGCTGCTGAACAAGTGTGACCTGGTGGATGACCAGAACGGCGCGATGCTCGACAGCCTGCTGGAGGCCTATCGGCAACTGGGCTACGCGTTGCTGGAGGTCTCGGCCCATGGCGGAGGCGGCATGGATGACCTGCGTGCGCGCCTGGATGGCCACACCAGCGTCTTCGTCGGCCAGTCCGGCGTGGGTAAATCGTCCCTGGTGAACAGCCTGCTGCCCGGCGTGGATACCCGCGTCGGCGCGCTGTCGGAACTCACCGGCAAGGGCACCCACACCACCACCACCGCCCGGCTGTTCCACTTCCCCGGAGGCGGCAACCTCATCGACTCCCCCGGCATCCGCGAGTTCGGCCTCGGCCATGTCAGCCGTGATGACGTGGAAGCCGGCTTCATCGAATTCCGCGACCTGCTCGGCCACTGCCGCTTCCGCGACTGCAAGCACGACCGCGAGCCGGGCTGCGCGCTGCTCCAGGCACTGGAGGAAGGCCGCATCCATCCACAGCGGATGGGCAGCTACCGGCACATCATCGCCAGCCTCCCCGAGCCGGAGTACTGATGCAGAAAGGCCACGCAATGCGTGGCCTTTCTCGTTCAAGCAGCGAGCCCGGTCAGGGCTGCTTCTGCGAATCCATCTTCAGCACCCCATCCTCGAAGATGTTCAACTTCTGCTGCAGCTCCTTGGGCTGCATGGGTTCCGTCCCTGAAGCCGGCTGCCCACCGGCGGGTGCGGCAGCGCCGGGCGCTGATGCCGGAGCATTGGCAGGTGCGCCCTCTTTGCTTTGCTGAGGTTCGCCCTCGATGTCGCGCTGGGCGCGCTTGGTCAGGACGATGATGTCGATGCGACGGTTCACCGGGTTGAGCGGGTCCTTGCGGTCGAACAGGGCCGACGAGGCATAACCCACCACGCGCGCCACCTGCTCATCCGGGTAACCGCCCGCAACCAGGGTGCGCCGCGCCGCGTTGGCACGGTTGGCGGACAGCTCCCAGTTGCCGAACTCGCCATTGCCGGCAAACGGCTTGGCGTCGGTGTGACCACTGACGCTGATCTTGTTCGGCACCGCCTTGATGGTCTCGGCCAGGATCAACAGGATGTCCTCGAAATACGGCTGCAGCCGCGCGCTGCCCAGGTCGAACATCGGCCGGTTGGCAGCGTCCATGATCTGAATGCGCAGGCCGTCCTGGGTGATCTCGAAGAGGATCTGGTCCTTGAACTTGCGCAATTCGGGGTTCTCCTCGACCTTGTTCTGCAGCTCCTGCAGCAGCATCTCGAGGCGCTCGCGCTCAACCTGCTCGGCCAGGTTCTCGGCCTGGGTCGGGTCGACCTGGCGGGTCTGGATCTGCTCGTTGCTGGAGGAGTCGACGGACTGTTCCTGGGCGTCGGGGGCGTCCTTCAGCTCGGGGTTCAGGGTACGGTCGGGTGCGGGAGTCGGGGTACCGCCCAAATCGATGACGTAGGGGCTGGCGCTCTCAGTGAAGCCGATCGGGTCCTGGAAGTAGCCGGAGATCGCCTTCTTCTGTTCAGGCGTGGCTGACGACATCAGCCAGAGCACCAGGAAGAACGCCATCATCGCCGTGGCGAAGTCGGCGAAGGCGATCTTCCAGGCGCCCCCATGGTGGCCGGCCGCGCTCTTCTTGACGCGCTTGACGATGATCGGCTGGTTGTTGTCCATGCTCGGTCTTCAATCAGCTGCCGCGGACGGCCTGTTCGAGCTCGCTGAAGCTCGGGCGGTGCGCCGGGAACAGGACCTTGCGCCCGAACTCGACGGCCAGGGACGGCGGCATCCCCGAGGCGGAAGCCACCAGGGTGGCCTTGATGGCCTCGTACAGGTTCAGCTCTTCCTTCGCATCGTGCTCAAGGCTGACCGCCAGCGGGCCGAAGAAACCGTAAGCCGCGAGAATACCGAGGAAGGTCCCCACAAGGGCCGCCGCCACGTGCTTACCGAGTTCTGCCTGGGCAACCTGGCCCAACAACGCCATGGTCACCACGATGCCGAGCACCGCCGCCACGATGCCGAAGCCCGGCAGGCCGTCGGCGATCCGGTTGACAGCATGGGCCGGATGCTCCAGCTCTTCCTTGAGGCTGTTCAGTTCCATGTCGAACAGGCCTTCCAGCTCGTGGGGCGCCATGTTCCCGGAAGACATGATGCGCAGGTAGTCGCTGATGTAGGCCACCATCCCCGCATCCTTGAGGATGGCCGGGTACTTGCTGAAGATCGGGCTCGCGTTGGGGTCTTCGATGTCGGCCTCGATGGCCATCATCCCTTCACGGCGGCTCTTGTTGAGGATTTCGTAGAGCAGGCGCAACACTTCGAGGTAGAACGCATGGGTGAAGCGCGAGCTGAACATCTTCAGCGACTTCTTCAGCACGTGCATGAAGGTGCTGCCAGGGTTGGCCTGGAGGAAAGCCCCCAGCGCCGCACCGCCGATGATCAGCACCTCGAAGGGCTGGATCAACGCGGCGATCTGGCCGTGTGAAAGGACATAGCCACCGAGCACGGCGGCGAAGACGACGATGATGCCGATTATCTTTGCCATAGAGAGAAGGGAGTTTCCGGGTGAAAACAGGGCCGCGAATACAGCCCTTCTAATTATCGGAACTTATGCGCCAGACTATAGCCAGTTAAGGCGAAAAGCCAGTTCGGCACAAACCTCATGAAGACCTCAAAGCCCGTCCCCACAAGCCTCGAAGGCTGGATCAAGCAGCTCGACGGTGTTCGCCTGCCGATCCCTGCCGCCAGCCACGAGCGGGTGCGTCGGGCCCTGGGGGACAGCCGCCGTTCGTTGCGCGACATCGCCGACATGATCCAGGACAGCCCCGCCCTTGCCCTCAGCCTGATGCGCGAGGCGAACCGCACGGCGACAGCACTGGGCGGCCCGGCGGAAAGCCTCGAGGTAGCCCTGACCCGCCTCGGCCTGAAGCGCTCCGAAGAGTTGCTCAATCGCCTGCCCGCCGTTGCCGAACACGACATTCCCCTGCCCCTCCGCCAGATCCTGTTGATCAGTCAGCACGCATCCCAGCAGGCCAACGGCCTGTTCGCCGCCCGACTGGCCAGGCTGTGGCAGGAGATCCACTGGAACAGCCTGCTCTTCCTCTCGCCGCTCTGGCCGCTGCTGGCGCTCTATCCCGAGCTGTTCAGCGCCTGGGAAAAGCGCGTACTGGTGCGCGGCGAACCCGCCCGCAAGGTCGAGCGCGACCTGCTAGGCGTTCCCGTCCTGCGCCTGTGCCAGGCCCTTGCAGAGCATTGGCGACTGCCCGAGTGGATCACTGAAGGCTACCGCCTGCTGAATGCTCAGCAGAGAATGCTGGTCAAAGCACTGCACATTGCCCGCGACAACGAGCATCCGCTGCACCAGCAGCAGTTATTGGATGCCGACACCGACCTGCGCCGCTGGCTGACCCAGCCCGCCAACACCGTGCTGCTGGCCAACGGTCTGGCCATCTCGGCCCACAACTCCTGGACCTGCGACCACAGCCTGCGCTGGCAGCGCCTGACAGGGCTCTACATGCAACTGCCCCTGGCAGACGTGCAGCAGCTCGTCCACCAGCAGGCCGTGGAAAGTGCTCGCCACCACGCCACGCCCGAGCTCTGGCATCCGGCGCAAGGCCTCATCTGGCCGTGGGGCACCAGCCGCTGGCCGGTCGATGCGGCCAAACCGGCACCGCCGCCCCCGGCCGCCCTGCAGGAATGGCGCACCCTCTGCACCCAGCTGCTGCAAGAGCCGAGCACCTTCGCCAATATCGTCCAGCTCACCGCCTGCGCCCGCGACGCACTTGCCGCCTGCGGCATGCGCCGCAGCCTGCTCCTGCTGGTGGACAAGACCCAGACGCGCCTGATGGTCCAGCAGAGCGGCGGCCTGCCCAAGGAGGCAGCCGGCCTGCAGTTGGACCCGGCCCAGAGCCAGGTCCTCAAGCGCCTGCTTGCCCAGCCGGGCCAACTGCGCCTGAGCCCGGAGAACGCGGCGCAGTACTCCGCCTTCATCCCCGGCAACCTCAAGGCCCTGTTCCCGGCCGATCACCTGTTGCTGCGCTCCGTGGCGGCCAATGGGCGGGTGGTGCTGCTGGTGGTTGCCGATCAGGGCGGCCAGCCGTTCTCCGACATCGGGTTGCAGGCCTTCGGAAAGACCATGCAATGCATCGAGCGCGCCCTGCTTGGCTTTGCCAGTCGCGGGCGCTGACCTTTCCGCTACAATCTCCCGCTTTCCGCCCTTACCGGAGCCCGTCATGCCTGCCTTTGCCGGCCTGCCATTGGTCATAGAGCCCGCCGACCTGGCCGCACGCCTGGATGCCCCTGAGCTGATCCTGGTGGATCTCACCAGCGCCGCCCGCTATGCCGAGGGCCACATCCCCGGCGCCCGCTTCGTCGACCCCAAGCGCACCCAGTTGGGCCAGCCACCTGCCCCCGGCCTGCTGCCGGCCAAGGCTGACCTTGAGGCACTGTTCGGTGAACTGGGCCATCGTCCCGACGCGGTCTACGTGGTCTATGACGACGAAGGTGGCGGCTGGGCCGGGCGCTTCATCTGGCTGCTGGATGTGATCGGCCACCCGCATTACCACTATGTCGATGGTGGCCTGCATGCCTGGCTCGCCGACGGCCACGCCACATCCGGCGATACCCCCACACCCGCCGGCGGCTCGCTGCCCCTGGTGCTGCACAACGCCCCGACCGCCACCCGCGAGTACCTGCAGAGCCGCCTCGGCGCAGCCGACCTGGCGATCTGGGATGCCCGCAACCCCGCCGAGTACGCCGGCACCAAGGTGCTGGCTGCCAAGGGCGGACACATCCCCGGCGCGATCAATTTCGAATGGACCGCCGGCATGGACCCGTCGCGCGCGCTGCGTATCCGCCGCGACATGCCTGAAATCCTCAACCGGCTGGGCATCACCCCCGACAAGGAAGTGATCACCCACTGCCAGACCCACCACCGCTCCGGCTTCACCTACCTGGTGGCCAAGGCGCTCGGCTACCCCCGCGTGAAGGGCTACGCCGGCTCCTGGTCGGAGTGGGGCAACCACCCGGACACGCCCGTCGAGGCCTGAGGCCCCGGAACCCAAGGAAAGACCATGAAAGAACGCCTGTTCATCATCAGCCAGTACCTGCTCCCCCATCACCTGCTCTCGCGCCTGGCCGGGTGCGTGGCCGAATGCCGCATCCGCTGGTTCAAGAACGCCTTCACCGCCTGGTTCGCCCGCCGCTACCAAGTGAACATGAACGAAGCGCTGGTCGAGGACCTCACCGCCTACGAGCATTTCAACGCTTTCTTCACCCGCGCACTCAAGGACGGTGCCCGCCCGCTGGACAGCACCCCCGGCGCCATCCTCTGCCCCGCCGACGGCGCGGTCAGCCAGCTCGGTCCGATCGAGCACGGCCGCATCTTCCAGGCCAAGGGCCACAGCTTCAGCGTGCTGGAGCTGCTGGGCGGCGATGCCGAACGCGCTGCGCCCTTCATGGGCGGTGACTTCGCCACCATCTACCTGTCGCCCCGCGACTACCACCGCGTGCACGCCCCGCTGGCCGGCACCCTCCGCGAAATGATCTACGTGCCGGGGCGCCTGTTCTCCGTGAACCAGAGCACCGCCGAGAACGTGCCGGAGCTGTTCGCCCGCAACGAGCGCGTGGTCTGCCTGTTCGACACCGAGCGCGGGCCGATGGCCGTGGTACTGGTGGGCGCGATGATCGTCGCCTCCATCGAGACCGTCTGGGCCGGCCTGGTGACGCCGCCCAAGCGCGAGCTGAAGACCTTCCGCTACGACGAAGCCGCACGGGCACCGATCAGCCTGGAAAAAGGCGCCGAACTGGGTCGCTTCAAGCTCGGCTCCACCGCCATCGTGCTCTTCGGGCCCGAGCAGATCCGCTGGGCCGAAGGCCTGGCCGCCGGTAGCGCGGTGAGCATGGGCCAGCTCCTGGCACTGCCGAAGGAAGCCTGACCGCAAGGCCCTGGGACGTTGAACGCGCGGCCACCCGGCCTGGTCCAACGTCCCATAAGCCCGCTCGACACGCCTGTCCGCGCGATACCGCCACCGGCCTCTCGTTAGGCTGCGGCGACCCGATGATGCTGCTAGAGTGCGAGAGACCGTTCCCACACGCCTGGCCCGTTGCTGTTGGAGTACCCGAGTTACATGGACAAGCAGAGTCCCCACCTGTTATTGCGTGTTCCGACTCCGAGCAAGCAGAGCCTGTCCCTCTGTGAAGCCACGCCCCGCGATATCAAGCGCTGGATCTCCCTGCTGCCCAAGGCCAACATCGGCGAGACTGCTCGTCAGCTCTACCAGGCGCTGGTGGAGCTGAACCAGCTCATCACCCCCAGCGACAACCGCCTGCACCTGCTGGAACTGATCCGCCCCGAGGTGTACTTCGTCTGCCAGCACCTCGAACGCCACTTCCTCAATCAGGCCATCGTCCTCGACGAACGTCCGCGCAAGGTGGCCAACCTGTGCCAGGCCCTGCAGAACCACCTGGCCATCGGCTACAAGCAGATCGTCGTGCAGGAAGCCCAGCGCCAGGCCCGTGACGGCCAGCAACTGCTGACCATCGCCCTGCAGCGCGCCATGCACAGCCTCAACTCCGCCCTCATCCGCGCCAGCCAGCTGTACTGCCCGGTGCCGGAAGGCCTGTGGCTGGAACTGCACCAGCTCTACCAACTGGCCAGCAGCCGGCAGGTTCACCGCGTCGTCGTGCGCGACGGCCTGGCCCGCCACACCGAAGGCCTGAGCGTCGAACAGAACTACCTGGTCGCCCTGCTGCTGGGCTGCGCCCGCTGCAACCAGATGCGCCAGAACAACATCGCAAAGCTCGCCGAAGTGCTGGAGCCCTGGAGCGCACTGGTGCGCCTGCAAGGCGCCGAACTGGCCTCCAGCCTGTTCGCCGTCGCGCCGCAGGTCGACGGCCCGCCCCGCTACAAATCGCTGTTCCAGGCCAGTGAAATGGCAGGCCTGCTGGGCATCGACCCGCTGCCGCTGGTGGATGCGATCAAGCACTACCTGACCCTCGCTACCGAAGACCGCGCCCAGGCGCGCCTGCTGGTACCGGAAGGCATCAGCGTCGACCTCCTGCAGCACCTCAGTTCCGCTTGGGGCGACATCTCCGAGCGCACCTTCCAGCGCACGCCCGGGCGCGGCGCGCTGACCCTCTGCATCGGCATGAGCGCCCTGCACTTCTTCCTCTCCGGCAAGCAGCCGTTCGGCGCGATCCTGAAGATCAAGGAAGCCGGCCAAGCGGTCTTCAAGCCGATCAACAAGGACGAAGGCGACGTCTGGAACACCGCCTTCGACGCCCAGCCGCAGAACTGGGACGAAGGCCTGCCCTACGAGGAAATCCAGTACAGCAAGCCGGTCACGCCCGGCGATACCAGCCCCCAGCCAGAGCCCCCGGCCAGCGGCGAGAACTACCCGACCTTCGAGCTGGCCATCGTCAACCACAGCCCCGGCGGCTACTGCCTCAGCTGGCCCAAGGAAGTCCCCAGCCAGCTCCAGGCCGGCGAACTGCTCGGCGTGCAGGACGCCCCCAGCCAGGGCTGGAGCGTCGCCGTGGTGCGCTGGATCCGCCAGGTACGTGGCGGCGGCACCCAGATGGGTATCGAGCTGATCGCTCCCCACGCCCAGCCGTGCGGCCTGCAGCTGCTGCGCAAGGCCGACCAGCACAGCCAGTACCTGCGGGCACTGCTGCTCCCAGAGATCTCGGCCATCTCCCGCCCGGCGACCCTGATCACGCCGCGCCTGCCGTTCCAGGAAGGCAACAAGGTGCAGATCAACATCCACGGCGACGAACGCCGTGCCGTCCTCACCAGCCGACAGACCTCGACCGGCAGCTTCAGCCAGTTCGAATACCGTCCGTTCGAGCAGCCGACGGAGCAGCACGGGAAGCCTGTCACAGCTTCGGGAGCGCGCGGATCGGGTGGGGACGAAGACTTTGACTCGCTCTGGAAGTCGCTGTAGATTCCCCAGCCACTCCCATTTGTCGCCATTTAGCGCCCGTTCGGCGCGGTCTAAGCACACGCCATGGCAATCGAGAAGAAAACCATCCGTCTGCTGATCCTGGAAGACTCGCAGAACGAAGCCGAGCGCCTGGTCAGCCTTTTCCGTAACGCAGGACGCGCCACCCGCGTCCATCGCCTGGTGTCCAGCGAAGACCTCGCCGAAGCCCTCCAGCAGACCTGGGACCTGCTCATCGCAGCCCCCGAGAGCGAGAACCTCTCCCCCGGCGAAGCCCTCGGCGCAATCCGCCGCCAATCCAAGGACATCCCCTTCATCCAGCTGGTGCAGGACAACGACCCTGACCTCGTCACCGAAGCCCTGGCCCTCGGCGCCCAGGATGCGGTGCCCCAAGGAGAGGATGAGCGCCTGGTGCTGGTGGCCAATCGCGAACTGGCCAACCTCGAGGAACGTCGCGCCCGCCGCGCCGCCGAGGTGAGCCTGCGCGAAGCCGAGAAGCGCTGCCAGCTGCTGCTGGACAGCTCCGTGGACGCCATCACCTACGTCCACGACGGCATGCACATCTATGCCAACCGCGCCTACGTCGAGATGTTCGGCTATGAAGATGCCGACGAGCTTGAAGGCATGCCGATGATCGACCTGATCACCGGCGACGACCAGGCCGCGTTCAAGGACTTCCTCAAGAACTACCGAGACGGCGAAGGCAACAGCGAACTCACCTGCTCCGGCTGCAAGGTCGACGGCCAGGCGTTCCAGGCCCGCATGAGCTTCTCCCCCGCCACCTACGATGGCGAACCCTGCATACAGGTGGTAATCCGCGCTGAAGTCGCCAGCGCCGAACTGGAAGAAAAGCTGCGCGAGATCAGCAGCCAGGACCTGGTCACCGGCCTGTTCAACCGCAACCACTTCACCGAGCTGATGGATGCCGCCGCCGAGCGCGCCGTCAACGCCGGACAGCCCGCGAGCCTTGCCTACATCCGTGTCGACCGCTACTCCGCCCTGCAGGCGGACATCGGCATCGGCGGCAGCGACCTGGTGCTGACCGACCTGGCCAACCTGCTGCGCACCCACTTCCCCGCCGACGCCCAGCTCGCCCGCTTCAGCGACGACGTCTTCAGCGTGCTGCAACCCGGCCTCAGCCCGGAGCAAGCTCGCGACGGCCTCCAGGCCTTGCGCAAGAAGGTGGAAGGCCACCTGTTCGACGTCAGCGGCCGCACCGCCCAACTGACCCTGTCCATCGGCGTCGCCGGCCTCAACGAGACCACGCCGCGTGCGGAAGAAGTCATCGACCGCGCCCACCGGTGTGCCGACGAGATCACCGACGGCAACGACGTGCGCCTGTACGACCCCGCCAGCGAACTGGCCGCCGCTGCCAGCCGCGGCAACCTGGTGGCCATGGTCCAGCAGGCGCTGGAAACCAACAGCTTCCGCCTGCTGTTCCAGCCCATCATCAGCCTGCGTGGCGACAGCCACGAGCACTACGAAGTGCTGCTGCGCCTGCTCAGCCCCCAGGGCGAGGAAGTGCCGCCGGCCGAGTTCCTCGGCGCCGCGCGGGAAGCCGGCCTGGCCGAGAAGATCGACCGCTGGGTGATCCTCAACTCGGTCAAGCTGCTGTCCGAGCACCGCGCCAAGGGCCACAGCACCCGCCTGTTCGTGCACCTGTCCGGCTCCAGCCTGCAGGACCAGACCCTGCTCCCCTGGCTGAGCGTCGCCCTCAAGGCCGCACGCCTGCCTTCCGACGCGCTGATCTTCCAGTTCAGCGAACCCGACGCCATCGCCTACCTGAAACAGGCCAAGGCCCTGACCCAGGGCCTGGCAGAGCTGCACTGCAAGGTGGCGCTGAGCCAGTTCGGCTGCGCGCTGAACCCCTTCAACACCCTCAAGCACCTGAACATCGACTTCGTGAAGGTCGACGGCTCCTTCACCCAGGACCTGGGCAAGGCCGAGAACCAGGAAGCACTGAAGACCCTGCTGGCCAGCCTGCACGCCCAGGCCAAGCTGACCATCGTGCCCTTCGTCGAGAGCGCCAGCGTGCTGGCCACCCTCTGGCAGGCCGGGGTCAACTACATCCAGGGCTACTACCTGCAGGGCCCCAGCCAGTCGATGGATTACGACTTCTCCTCCGGAGACGAGTAAGCCCTTCAGCCACACACGAAAAAGCCGCCCGAGGGCGGCTTTTTCGTACCAGGATGGCGAGGCTCAGTCCTGGCCGTCGCGGTCGCGGAACCCCAGCAGGTAGAGGATGCCGTCCAGCCCCAGGGTGGAGATGGCCTGCTTGGCCGACTGCTTGACCAGCGGCTTGGCACGGAAGGCCACGCCCAGGCCGGCCAGGCCCAGCATCGGCAGGTCGTTGGCGCCGTCGCCCACGGCGATGGTCTGCTCCAGGCGCAACCCTTCGCGCTCGGCCAGCTCGCGCAGCAGGTCGGCCTTGCGCTGGGCGTCGACAATGGGCTCCACCGCCACGCCGGTGAGCTTGCCGTCGACGATCTGCAGCTCGTTGGCGAACACGTAGTCGATGCCCAGCTTGGCCTGCAGTTGCTTGGCGAAATAGGTGAAGCCCCCGGAGAGGATCGCGGTCTTGTAGCCCAGGCGCTTGAGCTCGGCGAACAGCGTCTCGGCGCCCTCGGTCAGGCGCAGGGAGGCACCGATTTCCTGCAGCACGTCTTCGGAAAGCCCCTTGAGCAGCCCCAGGCGCTCCTTGAAGCTGGCGCGGAAATCCAGCTCGCCGCGCATCGCACGCTCGGTGATCTCGGCCACCTGATCACCCACACCGGCCGCCTTGGCCAGTTCGTCGATGACCTCCGCCTCGATCAGCGTCGAGTCCATGTCGAACACCGCCAGGCGGCGGTTGCGGCGGAACACCGAATCGCGCTGGAAGGCGATGTCGACGTTCAGCTCCTGGGCCACGCTGAGGAACTCGGCCCGCAGCGCTGCCGGGTCGGCCGGCTCACCGCGCACGGAGAACTCGATGCAGCCCTTGCCCTGGCTGTCGGGCATGTCCAGCGGCATGCGCCCGGACAGGCGGTCGATGTGGTCGATGTTCAGGTCGTACTTCGCGGTGATGGCGCTGACACGCTGCAGCTGTTCGGCGGTGACCTTGCGGGTCAGCAGGGTGACGATGTGGCGGGCCTTGCCCTGGCCGCCGACCCAGGTCTGGTAGTCGGCTTCCGACACCGGCGTGAAGCGCACCTGCTGGTCCAGCTTGTAGGCGGTGAACAGCACGTCCTTCAGCACCGACGAGCCCTGCTCGGTACCGGGGATCTCCACCAGGATGCCGAACGACAGGGTGTCGTGGATGACGGCCTGGCCGATGTCGAGGATGTTGACGCCGCCCTGCGCCAGGACGCCGGTGATCGCCGCGGTCAGACCGGGCCGATCCTCACCGGTGATGTTGATCAGGACTATTTCGCGCAAGGCGCACCTCCTGCAGTGGAAAAGGCGCACATTCTACCCACTTTCCCGGCCCGGCGAGCATGCCGGCCGCTTTGCCCTGCGGGGGGCGCTCGCTATACTGCGCCCCAATTCCGTCCGAGAAGAGCCGAGCTCTGTGAACCGGCCCACGTCCGTCAAACCCGACAACTTCTTCCTGCTGATCTTCAACGCCCTGCGCCAGCGCCGTGTGCCGATCGCCTTGCGCATCGCCAGCCACAGCCTGCTCCTGGTTGCCCTGGCGCTGGTGATCTACGCCTGGGTGATGGGCATGCAGTTCCGCCAGGCCATGCAGCAGCAGGCCGACGCCCTCGGCCAGAGCCTCACCGCGCAGACTGCCGCGTCCGCCACCGAGCTGCTGGTGTCCAACGACATCCTCAGCCTCAACGTCCTGCTCAACAACCTGGTGAAGAACCCGCTGGTGGCCCACGCTGCCATCTACAGCGTGGACAACCGCATCCTCGCCGAGGCCGGCTCGCGGCCCAAGCAGGGCCTGCTGGGCGAAACCACCGGGCTGTACTCCACCCCCATCACCTTCCAGGAAGTCATCGCCGGGCACCTGCGCCTGAGCCTGGACATGCAGCAGTTCCAGCAGCCGATGACCATCAGCCTGCAGAGCATGGGCCTGTTGAGCCTCATCCTGCTGGCCCTGACGCTGTCCCTCAGCCTGCGCCTGGGTCGCCACCTGTCCACGCCGCTGCTGCAACTGCGGGTGTGGCTGCGTGACCCGGACGACCCAGCCCCCGGTGCCGGCCGCCAGGATGAGCTGGGCGACCTCGCCCGCCAGCTCCAGGCCCGCCTGGTGCCGGAGAAGCCCGAGCCGGAACCCGAGCCCGAGCCGGACTACCCGGAACTCGAAGATGAAGACCTCCAGCCCGAGCCCGGCCTGGAAGACGAAGAAGACGGCTTCGAGGTCCGCGACCTGCGCGACACCCGCTACGACGTCGAGGACGAGCTGCCCAGCCGCCTGTTCACCCCGGACGATGACGATCCCTTCGCCGAGCTTCGCCCGGTGGAGGAGCCGACCCGTGCGCCGGCCGTCGAGCCCCCAGCACCGGTGCAACCCAGCGTGCCCCAGCGCAGCGCCGTGCTCGCCGTGCAACTGGGCGCCCAGGACCAGCTGCGCCGCCTGCCGCGCTCGCGCCTGCTGGACCTGCTGCAACGCTACCGCGACTGCCTCGACCAAGCCGCCACCCTCTACCAGGGCGAGCTGCACACCCTCAACGACGGCAGCAGCCTGATGCTGTTCCACAGCCTCGACAGCGGCGAGGACCACCTCACCCATGCGCTGTGCTGCGGCGAGCTGCTGCGTGCCCTGGGCCACGCCCTGCAGATTGAGGTGGCCGACAGCGGCATCACCCTCCAGCTGCAGCTGGGCCTGACCCTCGGCGACAGCCTGGCCGGCATGAGCCAAGGCGACCTGCTGCTGGACGACGTGACCCAGGCCGCCCTCGCGCTCAGCCAGCACAGCCGCAACCTGCTGCTGGTGGACCGCGCCATCGCCGATGACGCGCTGGTGCGCCAGCGGGCGCGTGTGCGTGCCATCGCCAGCCCCGAAGGCGCCTGCTGCGTTGAACGCCTGCTGGAACCCTACCCCTCGCTGCTGGAACGCCAGCTGGCCCGCATGCACGAAGCCCGGCACTGAGCCGGGCGCCACGGAACGGCAACATGACCACACTGATCACCCATCCCCTGCCGGTGCTTGCCGTGGGCATCGCCCTGGGCAGCCGGGTCATTCCCCCGCGCCTGCTGCTAGCCGGCCTGATTGCCGCCTGCCTGCCGGACGCCGACGTGCTCGCCTTCAAGCTGGGCATCGCCTATGCCGATGCCTTCGGCCACCGGGGATTCAGCCATTCGCTGCTGTTCGCCGCGCTCTGCGCCGCACTGGCCGCCCTGCTCTGTCGCCCGCTGCGCTGCGGCCCTCTGAAGGCGGGCCTGTTCGTCGGCCTGGCGGCCCTCAGCCACAGCGCCCTGGACGCACTCACCAACGGCGGCCTGGGTGTCGCCTGGTTCTGGCCGTGGAGCCAGGAGCGCTACTTCCTGCCCTGGCGCCCCATCGAGGTCTCGCCCTTCATCAAGGGCTTCTTCAGCGCCCGCGGCCTGGCCGTGCTGGCCTCGGAAGCCCGCTGGGTCTGGTTGCCCTGCCTGGCTGTCGCGCTGTCCGGCTTCACCCTGCGCCACCTGCTGCTGCGCTCGCCGCAACGCGACCACGCCTGAACGCCGGGCTGAAATGAAAAACGCCGCGCTCCCTGGGGATGCGCGGCGTTTTCACAGGTGGAACGGCACACCGCTAGAAGCGGAACACCTCCACATCGGTACGCACCGGAGCCGCCATCGGGATCTTTGGTTGCGCCGGCTCCCGGCTGTTGCGCGCGGGCGCGGGGCTGGGCTTGCGCGTCTCCCCGGCAGCGGGCGCGGAGGCCTGGCCCTCCAGGGGTTTCACGGCACCCGCGAGTTGCTCGGCCAGTTGCTGCAGCAACTGGCTCTGGGCGCGAACCTGATCGCCCGCCGAACCGTCATGGGGCTGTTCCAGGCGCACCAGGCGGCTGTCACGCAGTTGGCCGGCCTTGTCCAGCACCCGCCACTGGGCTTCCAGCACCGCCGGGCGCTGGGGGCCGGAGTCCAGGCGGTTGATGCTCAGCAGCACCTGGGCGTCCGGGGTGAAACCCGGGTTGGCAGGGGCCAGCACCAGGCGCTGACTGTCCAGGCGCCAGGCCAGTTGGCGCAGCAGGAGCTGGTCGATGTCGCCGGCCAGGCTGCCGGCCCAGCGCCCCTCGGTGGAGGCGGTCAGGCTGCCGTCGGGCTGGCGTTGCAAGAGGGTTTCGCGCTGCAGGTAGTCCGCCACGGACACTGGGCCCAGCAGCACGGCCATGCCGGCAGCCTGGGAGGGCAGCTCGGAGTTGCCGGTCTCCAGCTGGTAGAGCGGCGCGGGTGGGGTGTGGACGCAACCCGCCAGCCCCAGGAGGCTGGTCAGCAGCGCCAGGAGTGGAAGTCGTACGACGTTCATCTGTCTGCTCTTCCGGGCCACACGCGGCGGCCCTGTTCGAATTCATCTCGGGGCGCCCGCCATGGCGGGGCCGTCAGGGGGCACTATCATCCGCCAATGCGGCGGACGACTCCAGCCTCGCGCGTCGAATGGCAGGCGCCAAGGCGCCGCCGGGCGGTCAGCCCGGCAGCTCCACCTGCAGTGCATCGACCCGCTGGAAGCCACGGGGCAGCTTGTTGCCACGCCGTCCGCGCTCGCCCTTGTAGTGCTCCAGGTCGTCAGCCTTGAGCGACAGCGTGCGCTTGCCGGCTTGCAACACCAGGGTGGCGCCGGCGGGCAGCACGGCCAGGTCGGCCAGGTATTCCTCGCGGCTGGCAACGCGCTCGCCGGGGATGCCGATGATCTTGTTGCCCTTGCCCTTGGCCAGCTGCGGCAGGTCCGCAACCTTGAACAGCAGCAGGCGCCCTTCGGTGGTCACGGCGGCGAGGCAGTCCTCCTCCAGGCTGCCGAGAGGACGCGGCGCCATCACCCGCGAACCTTCCGGCAGGCTGACCAGCGCCTTGCCGGCCTTGTTCTTGGCCTGCAGGTCGGCACCCTTGACCACGAAGCCGTAGCCCGCGTCCGAGGCGATCACGTAGAGCGCGTCGTCGTCCGGCAGCAGCACACATTCGAAGGTGGCCCCCGGCGGCGGCGTCAGGCGGCCGGTGAGCGGCTCGCCCTGGCCACGGGCGGACGGCAGCGAATGGGCCGCCAGGGAGTAGCTGCGGCCGGTGGAGTCGATGAACACCGCGAACTGGTTGGAGCGGCCCGGCGCTGAGGCCTTGAAGCCGTCGCCCGCCTTGTAGGAAAGCCCGGTGGCGTCGATGTCGTGGCCCTTGGCGCAGCGCACCCAGCCCTTCTCCGAGAGCACCACGGTGACCGGCTCGGTGGGCATCAGCTCGGTTTCCGACAGGGCGCGGGCCTCGGCGCGGGCGACGATCGGCGAGCGGCGCGCATCGCCGTAGGTCTCGGCGTCCTTGATCAGCTCCTCGCGCACCAGCTTCTTCAGCTTGGCGTCGCTACCCAGCAGGGCCAGCAGCTTCTTCTGTTCCTTCAGCAGCTCGTCCTGCTCGCCACGGATTTTCATCTCTTCCAGGCGGGCCAGTTGGCGCAGGCGGGTGTCGAGGATGTAGTCGGCCTGGGCTTCGCTGAGCTGGAAGCGCTCCATCAGCACCGGCTTGGGCTGGTCCTCGGTGCGGATGATGTGGATCACCTCGTCGAGGTTGAGGAAGGCGATCAGCAAGCCATCCAACAGGTGCAGGCGCTTCTCCACCTTGTCCAGGCGGAACTGCAGGCGGCGGCGCACGGTGCCGACGCGGTAGGTCAGCCACTCGGTGAGCAGGGTGCGCAGGTCCTTGACCTGGGGACGCCCGTCGAGGCCGATCACGTTCATGTTGACCCGGTAGCTGGACTCCAGGTCGGTGGTGGCGAACAGGTGCTGCATCAGCTCGTCGGCGTCCACGCGGTTGGAGCGCGGGATGATGACGATGCGGGTGGGGTTTTCGTGGTCCGACTCGTCGCGCAGGTCGGCCACCATGGGCAGCTTCTTGGCCTGCATCTGGGCGGCGATCTGCTCCAGCACCTTGGCGCCGGAGACCTGGTGGGGCAGCGCGGTGACGACGATGTCACCGTCCTCGACGCGGTACACGGCGCGCATGCGCACCGAACCACGGCCCGTTTCGTAAATCTTCAGCAGGTCGGCACGCGGGGTGATGACCTCCGCCTCGGTGGGGAAGTCCGGGCCGAGCACGTGTTCGCAGAGCTGCTCGACCGTGGCCGAGGGCTCGTCCAGCAGGTGCACGCAGGCACTGGCCACTTCCCGCAGGTTGTGCGGCGGCACGTCGGTGGCCATGCCCACGGCGATGCCGGTGGTGCCGTTGAGCAGCAGGTTGGGCAGGCGCGCCGGCAGGGTCAGGGGCTCCTGCATGGTGCCGTCGAAGTTGGGGCCCCAGTCCACGGTGCCCTGGCCCAGTTCGGAGAGCAGCACCTCGGCATAACGGGACAGCCGCGCTTCGGTGTAGCGCATGGCGGCGAAGGACTTGGGATCGTCCGGCGCCCCCCAGTTACCCTGGCCGTCCACCAGCGTGTAGCGGTAGCTGAAGGGTTGGGCCATCAGCACCATGGCTTCGTAGCAGGCGGAGTCGCCGTGGGGGTGGTACTTGCCGAGCACGTCGCCCACGGTACGGGCGGACTTCTTGTGCTTGGAGTCGGCATCCAGGCCCAGCTCGCTCATGGCGTAGATGATGCGCCGCTGCACGGGCTTCAGGCCGTCGCCGATGTGCGGCAGGGCGCGGTCCATGATCACGTACATGGAGTAGTTCAGGTAGGCCTGCTCGGTGAACTCGGCCAGGGAACGGCGTTCCACGCCTTCCAGGGAGAGATCGAGGGTTTCGCTCATGCGTGCCTCACGGTGTCAGGTGTTGGCGCAGCACCAGGGTGCCGTCGCGCTGTGTGAATTCGAGTTGCTTGAGGGCGCTCATGCCGAGCAGCACCTCGTCGCCATCCATGCCGGGGGCGATGATGGCGGGCACCTGGGCAAGGTGGATGTCGCCCAGCTGCAGCTCGTCCAGATGGGTGCGATGACCGGTGGCGCGGCCATTCGCGGTACTCAGGGTGATGGGCTCGCCGCGCTTGAGCGCCAGGCGCCGGGCCAGCGCTTCAGGCACGGCAACGGCGGTGGCGCCGGTGTCCAGCAGGAAGGTCACGGCCTGCCCATCGATACGGCCATTGGCGAGGTAATGCCCCTGGCTGCCACTGGCCAGGCGCACTTCCACATAGCCATCGCCACGGGTGGAGGTGGGCGCCTGGTTGGGATTGCGCTTGCCGTCTTCCCAGCGGCCGAAGAAGTGTGTGGCCAGGAGCATGGCAGTGCCCCAGGCGAGCACCAGCATCACCCGGCCCGCACGCTTGCCCGGCGCCTGCTGGGTCATGGTGCTTCCCAGCCTCCGGTCGGCTTGGCAAAGCGCCACACGATCGGGCGCGACTCGCCGTCGGCGCGCACGCTGGAGCCGTTGTCGACGCCGATCCAGGCGCCGTCGGCGTCGACCACCAGCGCCTCGGCCATGCCCCAGTCCACGTCGTAGCGACGGGGCTCGGTGAGGGCTTCGGCGGCGAACGACCAGCAGCGCTCCACCAGGCCCTTGGCCGGATCGCGGCGGCAGACCTTATGGGCATGGCGCTCCAGGGTGAACAGCTTGCCCTTGTACAGCGACAGGTCGGCGAAGTCCTTGGCCATCGGTACCGCACGCCCCAGGGTCGGCGGCGGGGTGTCCTCGCCGGCCTCGCTGAAGATCACGCAACCCCCGGAGCACGACCAGGTGGACTGTTTGCGGTGCACCACCATCAGCCCACGGCGCTCGCGTTCGGCGGCCAGCCACAGGCGCTCCCCAGCGGGGTCGATGGCAATGCCTTCGAGCAGCGCATTGAAGTGCAGCAGCATGCCACTGGCACGGGCCTGGCGGACCAGGCTGTCCGGCAGGCGCAGCCAGTCGGCGGTGCCGTCCGGGCGAACCTGCAGCACGGCGGCATGGGCTTCGCTGAGCAGGTAGCGGTTGCCGGCGGCATCACAGGTGATGCCTTCCAGGTCCAGCTCGTTGCCACGGAACAGGTTCATGAACCAGGTGCGCGTGCGCACGCCCCAGGGCAGGCCACTGGGCGGCGGCGGCGGTGCCTCAAAGGCTTCCGCGCGCGCCTGCAGGACGCCATCCACCGGTTCCAGCACGAACAGACGGTCATCAACCCGGTCGGACACGCTCTGCAGCGCCTTGCCACACACCGCCAGGCCGGACAGGTTGCCGCCGTCCATGCCCACCACCGGGTACTCGGCCACCAGCCGTAGTTCTTCCACCGGGGCAGCGGCCCACAGCGACGGGGCAGACAGCAGCAGGGCGAGGAACAGGCCCGCCCTCACACCTGGACCTCGACCAGGTTGCCCTTGGATTCGAGCCAGCTCTTGCGGTCGCTGGCGCGCTTCTTGGCCAGCAGCATGTCCATCATCTCGTGGGTCAGGCTGCCGTCGTCGAGGGTCAGTTGCACCAGGCGCCGGGTGTTCGGGTCCATGGTGGTTTCGCGCAGCTGCAGCGGGTTCATCTCGCCCAGGCCCTTGAAGCGGGTGACCTGGGGCTTGCCGCGCTTCTTCTCGGCTGCCATGCGGTCGAGGATGCCGTCGCGCTCGGCGTCGTCGAGGGCGTAGTGGACCTCCTTGCCCAGGTCGATGCGGTACAGCGGCGGCATGGCGACGTAGACGTGGCCGGCTTCCACCAGCGGACGGAAGTGACGCACGAACAGGGCGCAGAGCAGCGTGGCGATGTGCAAGCCGTCAGAGTCGGCGTCGGCGAGGATGCAGACCTTGCCGTAGCGCAGCTGGGACAGGTCGCTGGAGCCGGGGTCGATGCCGATGGCCACGGCGATGTCGTGGACCTCCTGACTGGCGAGCACTTCGCCGCCGTCGACTTCCCAGGTGTTCAGGATCTTCCCGCGCAGCGGCATGATCGCCTGGAACTCCTTGTCCCGTGCCTGCTTGGCGGAGCCGCCGGCAGAGTCACCTTCCACCAGGAACAGCTCGGCGCGCATCGGGTCCTGGCCGGCGCAGTCGGCCAGCTTGCCGGGCAGCGCCGGGCCCTGGGTGATCTTCTTGCGCTCGACCTTCTTGCCCGCCTTGAGGCGGCGGCCGGCGTTGCTGATGGCCAGTTCGGCCAGTTGCAGGCCCAGCTCGGGGTGAGCGTTGAGCCAGAGGCTGAAGGCATCCTTGGCGACGCCGGAGACGAAGGCGGCCGCCTCACGGGAAGACAGGCGCTCCTTGGTCTGCCCGGAGAACTGCGGGTCCTGCATCTTCATCGAGAGGACGAAGGCGATGCGCTCCCAGATGTCCTCGGGGGCCAGCTTGACCCCACGCGGCAGCAGGTTGCGGAATTCGCAGAACTCGCGCATGGCGTCCAGCAGGCCCTGGCGCAGGCCGTTGACGTGGGTGCCGCCCTGGGCCGTGGGGATCAGGTTGACGTAGCTCTCCTGCAGCGACTCGCCGCCCTCGGGCAGCCACAGCAGGGCCCAGTCCACCGCCTCCTTGTCACCGGCCAGGCTGCCGACGAACGGTTCGTCGGGCAGGCGCAGGTATTCGCTGACGGCGTCCACCAGGTAGGAGCGCAGGCCGTCCTCGTAGTGCCATTCGACGCGCTCGCCAGCGGCCTTGTCCTCGAAGGTGACCAGCAGGCCCGGGCAGAGCACGGCCTTGGCCTTGAGCACGTGCTTCAGCCGGCTGACGGAGAAGCGGTGGGAGTCGAAGTACTTGGCGTCCGGCCAGAAGTGCACGCTGGTGCCGGTGTTGCGCTTGCCGACGGTGCCAATGACTTCCAGGTCGCTGGCCTTGAAGCCATCGGCGAAAGCCATGCGGTATTCGTTGCCCTCGCGCTTGACGCGCACCTCCACACGGGTGGACAGGGCGTTCACCACCGAGATGCCCACGCCGTGGAGGCCGCCGGAGAACTGGTAGTTCTTGTTGCTGAACTTGCCGCCGGCATGGAGCTTGGTGAGGATCAGCTCGACGCCGGGCACCCCTTCCTCGGGGTGGATGTCGACGGGCATGCCGCGGCCGTCGTCGATCACTTCCAGGGAGTTGTCCTCGTGGAGGATCACCTGGACGCTCTTGGCATGGCCGGCCAGGGCTTCGTCGACGCTGTTGTCGATGACTTCCTGGGCCAGGTGGTTGGGCCGGCTGGTGTCGGTGTACATGCCCGGGCGCTTGCGCACCGGGTCCAGGCCGGAGAGGACTTCAATGGCATCCGCGTTGTAAGTGGCCATGGATTCCCTTTCGTTCAAAGGTCGGAAAAATCGATGTCCCGCCACTGCTGGGCGGGGAAACCGGCATACGCCAGCAGGGCCGGCAAATGGGCGGGGAAGCGCTGGAACCCATGGTCGCCGCCGGCCTCGATGCGCAGGGCACAGGCACGGTAGAAGCGCTCGGCTTCGCGGTAATCCAGGGTTTCGTCGGCGGTCTGCAGCCAGACCTGGTAGCGGCTGGCGTCCTGCGGGGGTGCCACTTCCAGCGCTGCCAGGGCGTCCACATGGGCCTGGGTCAGCTCCCATTCCTCGCCGCTGTAATAGTTCTTCTGCGGCCCGAGGCGGCCCTCGAACAGCCGGTGCGGGTTCACCGCCGGGTTGATCAGGATGGCCTTGAGCCCGTGCCGCTCCGCAAGGTGGGTCGCATAGTAGCCGCCCAGTGAGCTGCCGACCAGCACCGGCCGGCCCAGCTCGGCGAGGGCCGCCTCCAGCTGCTCGATGGCCTGGCGCGGGTCATGGTGCAGGGCCGGCACGCGCAGCCGCTCGGCCTGCCCCATGCGCTGCATCAGGGCAGTGAGCTGGAGGGCCTTGCGGGAGTCGGGTGAGCTGTTGAAGCCGTGGATATAGAGGATGGCGGTGGCGGCGGTGGGCACGTGGCGTCCTGGGGTGTGTGGCTGGCAGTCGTACTTCTTGCCGTGCCTCGGCGCCAAGGTCAATAACCTTTGACGCTGTAGTCCACTTCGAAATCGATTCCGGTGACCCGCGATACGCCGGTCTCCAGGCGGCCATCGCCGTGCAGCCTGAGCCAGCGGTAGCCGGGGGCCTCGCCGCCGACCTGGAACTCCTCGCTCCCCGGCGCGAACTGCACGCAGGTGGAGGGCGAGGCCAGCAGGCGCACGCCGTCGCGCAGCTGGTCGAACTCCTGGTGCACATGGCCCCAGAGCACGCCGCGCACATTGCTGAAGCGCGCCAGCACCTCGAACAGGGCGTCCGGGTTGCGGATGCCGATCGGGTCCATCCAGCGGCAGCCGATGGGCACCGGGTGGTGGTGGAAGCTCACCAGCACATGACGATCACCGGCTTCGCTCAGCGCCTGCTCCAGCAGGGCCAGCTGGGCGGGCGGGAAATGCCCGGGCACGGCACCGCCGATGGTGGAATCCAGCAGCACCACGCGCCAGGCGGGGAAGTCGATCACCGGTTGCAGCAGGTCGCTGTCGCGGCACACCTGCTCCATCACCTGGACCTCGTCGTGATTGCCGGGGAACCAGCGGCACGGCGCGGGAATGCGGGCACAGAGATCACGGAAATGGACGTAGGACTCGGGACTGCCGTCCTGGGACAGGTCACCCGTGGCCAGCACCAGGTCGATGGCGGGCTGTTCCTCCAGCACCTGGTCGATGACGCGGCTCAGGCTGTCGTGCGTATTCATGCCCAGCAGCCGTCCTTCTTCTTCGGCGAAGAGGTGGCTGTCGGACAACTGCACGAGCAGGACCGAAGGAGCAGCGGCGTGGCGGTTCGCGCTGGACAAGACAGTCTCCTGGGGGTGAATGCCACGAATTATGGTGGCACAAGCGTGACGCGGTAAACCCGAGAACCGGGAATGGTTCACAGTTAGCGCGCCCCGGGAGATGGGCGGAAAGAAGTTTCCTACAAGACGACGGGTTCGACTTCGTGACCACAGGCCAGGCAGTGGGACAGCCACTCACCCAGGAAGAGGTTCAGCTGGCTCTTCTCGTCCGGCTGGTGCATGTCGACATTGGGGTAGGGATAGAAGCTGCGCAGGCGCCGTGCGTTCTCGGCAGCGACCACCTCGGCCATGCGTGCGTCGTGGTACACGCGGACCTCCAGCTGCGGGGACGGCAGCCAGGGCAGCGGCAGCTCCTGGCGCACCTTCAGCGTGGTGGTGTAGGGGCATGCCTCCACCACGTCCAGCGCCAGCACCCCCAGCAGGTGCTCGCCCTGGCTCAGGGCCACGCGGCGCGAGGCCTGGGCCTCGCGCATCTGGGGCAGCAACCGCATCAGCCGGGCGTAGTTGGCCTCACAGGCGGCTTGCAGCCCGGCCAGGTCCACCCGGTAGCGGTCGCGCAACAGGTTCACGTCCACATCCCCCGTACTTCGTCGCGGTTCAGCGCCAGCCATTGCAGGGCAATGATGGCGGCAGCGTTGATGATGCGCCCCTCGCGCAGGGCGGCCAGGGCATCGGCGAAGGACAGCACGTGGACACGGATGTCCTCCCCCTCCTCCGCCAGACCGTGTACGCCACCGGCACCCTCTGCGGTGCAACGGCCTACGTACAAATGCACGAATTCGTCGGACCCACCGGGTGAAGGATAGTAGGCGGTGATGGGCCAGAGGGAAGTCAATGTCAGGTCAGCCTCTTCGACGGCTTCGCGTCGGGCCACCTCTTCCGGTTCCTCGGCCTTGTCGATGAGGCCGGCCACCAGTTCGAGCATCCAGGGGTTCTGGCTCTTCTCCATGGCGCCGACACGGAACTGCTCGATGAGAACCACCTCGTCGCGTTGCGGATCGTAGGGCAGCACGCAGACGGCATCGTGGCGCACGAACAGCTCGCGGCTGAGTTCCGGGCCCATCTGCCCGGAGAACTGCCGATGACGCAGGCGCAGGCGGTCCAGGCGGTAGAAGCCGCGGAAACACACCTCGCGCTCGATCACGTCGATCGCATCAGGGCCGGGTTTGAAGGTGTCTGTCATTGCATCTCGCTCTGTCGGGTGGTTCTGCGTCCGCGCATCCTACTCCGCCGTTTCGGCTTTGCGCAGCCTCTTTGCAGGCGGGCCGGGGACTGGGATCATGCGTTCCCTCCTGCCCGGCGCCGCGAACTCATGGCGCCGGGAACAGTCGAAAACCGCACCGTCCAGCAGACAGCCGATCCGATGACCGATTCCCTCTCCCTGCGCAAAAAACTGGCGCTCGCCGCCTTCACCCTCCTGCTCGGCGCCTGCCAGAGCCTTGCGCCCGACACCGGCCTGAAGGTCGAACGCCAGGCCTGGGAACACCTCAAGCCCGGTTGCCAGGGCGAGAGCTGCCCGCTGGTGAACATCGACGTGGTGCACTTCCCCGACGCACCGGCGCTGGAAAGCCTGGTCAACCGCCGCCTGCTGCAGATGACCCAGGACGCCCCCGGCACGCCGCTGCCGGCTTCGCTGGCCTCCTACGAACGGGACTTCCTCGCCCGCGCCGAGCCCGGCTGGGCCAGCTACCTGCAGGCCAAGGTACGCGAGCAGCATGACCAACTGACGATCATCGAACTCTCCAGCTACCTGGCCACTGGTGGTGCCCACGGCATGCCAGGGCGCGGCCTCATCACCTACGACCGCAAGCGCGAGCAGGCGCTGACCCTGCGCGACATGCTGCTGCCCGGCCAGGAAGAAGCCTTCTGGAAGCTGGCTGAAGCGGCGCACCAGCGCTGGCTGGCGGCCAACAAGCTGGACCAGGATGCCGACTTCGCCAGCACCTGGCCCTTCCAGCGCACCGAGCACGTGGCCCTGACCCGTGGCGCGATGCTGCTGAAGTACGACGTCTACAGCATCGCCCCCTACGCCAGCGGGCACCCGGAGCTGGCCATCCCCTACCCGCAGCTCAACGGCATCCTCAAGCCGGAGTATTTCCCCGGCCGAGGCTGATCCGCCCGAGCCCCCACTGCAGCAAGCCGGCCGCCAGCAGCGCCGGCAGGGTCGCCCCCAGCTCCGGCCAGCGGGCGGCCAACAGGTGGTACAGCGCCACACCGCTGCCCCAGGCCACCAGGGTGTCCCAGCGCAGCACACGGCGCGGCGCCAGCTCCGCACGGCGCTGGCGCAGAATGAAGTGATCCACCAGCACCACGCCGAACAGCGGCGCGAATACCGAGCCGATCAGCAGCAGGAAGTTCTGGTACTCCGCCAGCGGCGCGAAGGCCGCGATCAGGGTGCACAGCACACCGATGGCCAGGGCTAGCTGCTCCACCTTCAGCGGCAGCAGGATGCCCGCCGAAACGGCCGCCGAATGGATATCGGCAAAGGCCTTCTCCGACTCGTCCAGCAGCACCAGCAACAGCGGAATGCCCATCCCGGCACCGGCCAGGGCCAGCAGCAGGGCGTTGGCATCGCTGCCCTCGGCGAACGCCAGGGTGTAGGCCACGCCCAGGCTCATCAGCCACAGGCAGCCGACGAAGAAGCCCAGGGCCGAACCGACGAACACCCCCGAGCCCCGCCGCCCGAAGCGCGTGTAGTCGGCGATCAGCGGCAGCCAGGACAGCGGCATGGCGATGGCGATGTCGAAGCCCAGGGCAAAGCCCATCGAACCGTCACCGGCCTTGGCCAGGATGGCGCCCAGGTCCGCACGGCGCAGCAGGTCCCAGGTCAGCCACAGGCAGGCCCCCAGCAGCAGCCAGATGCCCCAGCGCCGCAGGATGCGCCGCACGAAAGCCAACGGGCCGGCCACTGCCAGCAGGGTCGCCAGGCCGCCGAAGACCAGCGTCCAGAGCAGCGGCGAGGTCCAGGCGCCCTGCTCGCCGAAGCTGCGGCTGGCCAGCAGGCTCGCGGCATCGCGCATGACGATGATCTCGAAGGCACCCCAGCCCACCAGTTGCAGCAGGTTGAGCAACGCCGGCAGGGACGCGCCGGCCGAGCCGAGGCTGAGCTTCATCGCCGCCATGCTCGACAGCCCGGTGTCGCTGCCGATCAGCGCCGCAGCCCCCAGCAGCAGCACGCCGACGCCGGTGCCCAGGAGGATCGCCAGCAGCGCATCGCCCCCACCCAGGCCTGGCGCCAGCAGCGCACCGGTCTGCAGCACCATCAGGCCGAGGCCCAGGGAGAACCAGAAGGAAAACAGGTCGCGCGTGCCGAGAACGCGCTGGTCGAAAGCGACCGGGATGGACGGCGAGTAGCGAGGCGAGGTGTTCACGTAGCGGATGCCCTGGTTGGACGGTGGCAAGGGTTGGCCCACAAACCGCGAAGCCGGGCATCAGGCCCGGCTTGCGAAAGAGGGTGGATCGGGGCGCCGGCGATGCCTGGGGCACGCCGGGCCCGGCTCGGTCAGACCTGCTTGTAGATCACCGAGCCTTCTTCGCGGAACCGCCCGGACTGCTCGGCGAACCCGGCCTGGATGGCCTTCTGTTCATCGGTCAGCCCGTTCTCCTTGGCGTAGTCGCGCACTTCCTGGGTGATCTTCATGGAGCAGAACTTCGGCCCGCACATGGAGCAGAAGTGGGCCACCTTGGCCGACTCCTTGGGCAGCGTCTCGTCGTGGAAGGCGCGGGCGGTGTCCGGGTCCAGGCCGAGGTTGAACTGGTCCTCCCAACGGAACTCGAAGCGCGCCTTGCTCAGGGCGTTGTCGCGGATCTGCGCCCCGGGGTGGCCCTTGGCGAGGTCGGCGGCGTGGGCGGCGATCTTGTAGGTGATGATCCCGGTCTTCACGTCATCCTTGTTCGGCAGGCCCAGGTGCTCCTTGGGCGTGACGTAGCAGAGCATGGCGCAACCGAACCAGCCGATCATCGCAGCGCCGATGCCGCTGGTGATGTGGTCGTAGCCGGGGGCGATGTCGGTGGTCAGCGGGCCGAGGGTGTAGAACGGCGCCTCGTCGCAGCATTCCAGCTGCTTGTCCATGTTCTCCTTGATCAGGTGCATGGGCACGTGACCGGGGCCTTCGATCATGGTCTGCACGTCGTGCTTCCAGGCCACCTTGGTCAGCTCGCCAAGGGTCTCCAGCTCACCGAACTGGGCCGCGTCGTTGGCGTCGGCGATGGAGCCGGGACGCAGGCCGTCGCCCAGCGAGAAGGACACGTCGTAGGCCTTCATGATTTCGCAGATTTCCTCGAAGTGGGTGTAGAGGAAATTCTCCTGGTGATGCGCCAGGCACCACTTGGCCATGATCGAACCGCCACGGGAGACGATGCCGGTGACCCGCTTGGCGGTCAGCGGCACATAGCGCAGCAGCACGCCGGCGTGGATGGTGAAGTAGTCCACGCCCTGCTCCGCCTGCTCGATCAGGGTGTCGCGGAACAGGTCCCAGGTCAGGTCCTCGGCGATGCCGCCGACCTTCTCCAGGGCCTGGTAGATCGGCACGGTGCCGATGGGCACCGGCGAGTTGCGGATGATCCACTCGCGGGTCTCGTGGATGTGCTTGCCGGTGGACAGGTCCATCACCGTGTCCGAGCCCCAGCGGATGCCCCAGGTCAGCTTGGCCACCTCTTCCTCGATGGAGGAGCCCAGGGCCGAGTTGCCGATGTTGCCGTTGATCTTCACCAGGAAGTTGCGGCCGATGATCATCGGCTCCAGCTCCACGTGGTTGATGTTGGCGGGGATGATGGCGCGGCCGCGGGCGACTTCCTCGCGGACGAACTCGGGGGTGATCTCCTTCGGAATGGCAGCACCGAAGCTGTGCCCCGGGTGCTGCTCCTTCAGCAGGCCGGCCTCGCGGGCCTCGGCCAGCTTCATGTTCTCGCGGATGGCGACGAACTCCATCTCCGGCGTGATGATGCCCTTCTTCGCGTAGTGCATCTGCGTGACGTTGTGCCCGGCCTTGGCCCGGCGCGGGTTGCGCACGTGGGCGAAGCGCATGGCCGACAGCTCGGCGTCCGCCAGGCGGCGCTGGCCGAACTCGGAGGTCAGGCCCGGCAGGCGTTCGGTGTCGTTGCGGTCATCGATCCAGGGGCTGCGGATGTCCGCCAGGCCCTTGCGCACGTCGATCTGCACGGCGGGATCGGTGTAGGGGCCGGAGGTGTCGTAGACGGTCACCGGCGCGTTGATCTCGCCACCGAAGGCGGTGGGGGTCACGTCCAGGGCGATCTCGCGCATGGGCACGCGGATATCGGGGCGCGAGCCCTGAACATAGACCTTGTGGGAACGGGGAAACGGCTGGACGGATTGCTGATCGACCTGGGCGCTCTCGCTCAGGTTTCGTTGTTGTTTTGCGGTCATCGGCAGGCTCCTGGGTGATGTCGGAGCGAACCTGAAAGGCAGAGTGCACCGGGGCCGGTGCCGAGAGGGACCTCTCCGGAGTGCAAGGCGGGAGAGGCACATCTTGTTCCCTACGCAGGCCTTAACCTGATCAGGTTCAACGGGATCCGGAACTTTCCGATCTCAGCCTCCGATTCGAGGCACCCCGACAAGAACTCGCGCAGTCTAATCAAGCCCGCCGCCACAAACCAAGCCCGCACCGGTAAATAAATGACCCGCGCGTCAGGAAATCCGCTGAAAACAGTATTGTTCCGGGCAGGCAACATAACGTCCGGCAAACTACACTCAGCCCGCCTGGCGGTTGTCTTGACCGCGTACCACGGCACCCGTAGCCTTGCCCGACCCCACTGAATCCAGGATTGATCATGCTGCGCAGACTCTCACTGGCTGTTGCCGTGGCCTCCGCATTCGCCGGAACCGCCTGGGCAGCCAACGCCCCGCTGTCAGCCAAGACGGACCTTGTAACCGTGTACAAGGACGCGGTCGACAACAACGCCGACCTCGCCGCCGCCCGCGCCAACTTCGAAGCCCAGCGCGAGGCCGTGCCCCAGGCACGTGCCGGCCTGCTGCCGCAGATCAATGGCGGCGCCAGCGCCAACGACACCCGCACCAAGCTGGACCAGCCCTCGGCCACCAGCTCGCGCAGCGGCATCGTCTACCAGGCCAGCCTCAGCCAGCCGATCTTCCGCGCTGACCGCTGGTTCCAGCTCAAGGCCGCCGAGGCCAGCACCGAACAGGCCTCCCTGGAGTTCTCCGCGACCCAGCAGAACCTGATCCTGCAGACCGCCGAAGGCTACTTCGCCGTGCTCCGCGCCCAGGACAACCTCGCCTCCACCAAGGCCGAGGAAGCTGCCTTCAAGCGCCAGCTCGACCAGGCCAACGAGCGCTTCGACGTGGGCCTCTCGGACAAGACCGACGTGCTCGAAGCCCAGGCCGGCTACGACACCGCCCGCGCCAACCGGATGATCGCCGAGCGCAATGTGGAAGACGCCTTCCAGGCGCTGACCACCCTGACCAACCGTGAATACGGCGCCATCGAAGGCATCCAGCACACCCTGCCGGTGGTGGTGCCCAGCCCGAACGACGCCAAGGCCTGGGTCGACACCGCCGCCCAGCAGAACCTCAACCTGCAGGCCAGCAACCACGCCGTGGACGCCGCCGAGGAAACCCTGCGCCAGCGCAAGTCCGGCCATGCCCCGACCCTGGATGCCGTCGCCCAGTACCAGAAGGGCGACAACGACAGCCTCGGCTTCACCAACAGCGGCACCAGCCCCGTGCGCTACGGCAGCGATGTCGAGCAGCGCACCATCGGCCTGCAGCTGAACATCCCGATCTACAGCGGCGGCCTGACCAGCTCCCAGGTGCGCGAGTCCTACCAGCGCCTGAGCCAGACCGAGCAGCAGCGCGAAAGCCTGCGCCGCCAGGTGGTGCAGAACACCCGCAACTACCACCGCGCGGTGAACACCGACGTCGAGCAGGTCAAGGCCCGCAAGCAGTCGATCATCTCCAACCAGAGCGCCCTGGAAGCCACCGAAATCGGCTACCAGGTCGGCACCCGCAACATCGTCGACGTGCTGGACGCCCAGCGCCAGCTGTACAGCTCGGTGCGCGACTACAACAACGCCCGCTACGACTACATCCTCGACAACCTGCGCCTGAAGCAGGCCGCCGGCACCTTGAGCCCGGCCGACCTAGAAGCCCTGGCCGGCTTCCTCAAGGCGGACTACGACCCGGACAAGGACTTCCTGCCCCCGGACCTGGCCAAGGCGGCGGAAGCCAGCCTGCGCAACAAGGCCAACTGACAGGCCCCATGAAAAAGCCCGGCACATGCCGGGCTTTTTCGTTCCTGGGCCATTCAGCCCTCTGCGGGCAAGGGGTACAGCCGCGAATCGAACTGGTCGAGACGGGGGAAGACCAGCGGTTCGTCCTGCTCGATCCCGGCGAGCCGCGCCTGGTACGCCTGCAGGTAGCCGGCCCGCACGTCGTCGCTCACATAGGGCACGTGCCAGGCGACGAACGGCGGCAGCACCGTCATGCCGGTGTAGGCCAGCGTGCCGCGCAGGACCGGTCGCAGCATGTCCTCAAGCGGGCCGTGGATCGCCCCCGGGCCGAACATATGATCGCGCCCGCCCAGGGTCAGGGTCAGCAAGGCGCGCTTGCCCGCCAGCCCGCCCTGGTCGTAGAAGCGCGTGCCGCCGTAGCAGATGCCGGACACCAGCACCCGGTCGAACCAGCCCTTGAGGATGGCCGGCACGGAGAACCAGTAGACCGGGAAGTTGAAGATCACCAGATCCGCCCACAGCAGCTTGTCCAGCTCCTCGCGGATGTCGTCAGCCAGGGTCTGGGCCGTCACCGCCTCGCGCTGCTCCAGGGCGTACACCAGGTAGTCCGGATTGCGCCGCTCGAGGAAGTCCGCCTCGCTGGCCACCGGGTTCCAGTTCATCCCATAAAGGTCCGACACCTTCACCGCGTGCCCCTGCTCCCGGAGCGTCTGCTCGGCGAGCCGGCACAGCGCGGTACAGAAGGAGCGCGGTTCGTTGTGGGCGTGGACGATCAATACATTCATGCGAACTCCCGTCGCGCTGGATCATTGGAAGAGGACACGCCCTGCTCAAGCACCTCGGCCGCGCAACGTGCGATGCGGCGGCAGGCCTCGCGCAGGGGCTCGGCGCCCAGCACCAGGCCCAGGCGGATGTGCCCGGCCGCACTGGGGCCGAAGGCCTCGCCGGCCAGCACCGAGACCCCGTGGCCGTCCAGCAGCCGGTCGGCGAAAGCCTGGGCGGAGAGCCCGGTGGCGCGGATATCCACCATCACGAACATGCCCCCGTCCGGCCGCAGGGCGCGCACACCGGGGCAATCGGCCAGGCAGTCGAGCACCAGGTCGCGGCGCTGGCGGTAGGCCTCGCGCATGGCCTCCAGCTCCGGCAAGCGCGCCTCAAGCGCGGTGCAGGCAGCGTCCTGGATGAAGTCCGGCGAGCCGTAGAGCATGCACAGCGCCAGGTTCTCCAGGTGCCCGCAGAGCGCGCGCGGGCCCACCACCCAGCCCACGCGCCAGCCGGTCATGGCGTGGGACTTCGACAGGCTGTTGAGGGTCGCCGTGCGCTCAGCCATGCCCGGCAGGCTGGCGGGGCTGATGTGCTCTCCCTCGAACAGCAGCTCGCTGTAGACCTCGTCGGAAATCATCCACAGGTCATTTTTCACGCACAGCTCGGCCAGCTTTTCCCAGGTGGCACGCGGCAGGCTGGCGCCGGAGGGGTTGTGCGGGCTGTTGATCGCCAGGGCGCGGGTGCGCGGGGTGATCCGCGCGGCCACGTCCTCGGCCTGCACGCGGAAGCCGTGCTCGGAGCGCACCGGGACCGGCACGACGGTGGCGCCACAGGCCCCGAACACCGCCTCGTAGGTGACGTACATCGGCTCGGCGACGATCACCTCGTCGCCCGGATTGAGCACGCACTGCGCCACGGCATACAGCGCGCACTGCGCACCGGCCAGCACGACCACGTCGTCGCTGGTGACCGCCTGGCCGCTGCGCTGGCTGTGACGACGGGCGATGGCTTCGCGCAGCGAACGCTTGCCGCGCACGTCGGCGTAATGGGTGTTGCCGGCCAGCAGGCTGTCGATGGCCGACTGCACGATGGGCACCGGCGTGTCGAAGTCCGGATCGCCCACCGACAGCAGCAGGATGTCGTCGCCCTGCTCCATACGCGCCAGGGCGCGGTAGTGGATGTCCCAGGCGGCAGCACCGTCGCCGGCGATGCGTTGGGTGAAGTTCGAGTAGCGCATGGGCAGCTCCTTGGGTCAGCGGGCCTGTTGGGCGCAGGCGTGTTTCAGCTCGATCAGGGTCACCCCTGGATGGCGGAAGCCCTCGCGCAGGTCCTGCTCCAGCGCATCCAGGCTCTGCGGCTGGCGCACCTCGCAGCCGTAGGCGCGGCCGAGCAGGGCGAAATCCGGGTTGCGCGGCAGCACGCCGATGGGCTCGATGTCCAGGTCGAGCATGTCGTCGCGGATCTGCCCCAGCGCATCGTTGTTCCACAGCAGCACCACCAGCGGGCTGTCCAGCTCCTCGGTGGCGGTTGCCAGCTCCTGGGCGGTGTAGAGGAAGCCGCCGTCGCCCACCAGCACCAGGCCGGGGCGCTCCGGCGCACCGAACTTGGCGCCGATGCCGGCCGGCACGCCGTAGCCGAGGGTGCCGTAGCCGGTGGGGTGCAACCAGCTGCGCGGCGCCCGGCTGGGGAACAGGTAGTTGCCGCTGTAGGCCAGCTGGGTCATGTCGCTGGCGATGAAGGCGGTGTCCGGCAGCGCCTGGGCGATGCGTTCGAGGATCGCCTGGTGGAGGCGCTGCAGCGGGGCGTGGCTGGCCTCCAGTTGCTCACGCAGCCGGCCGATGCGCTCACGGGCGCTGGCCGCATCCCGCGCGGCAGCCGGCAGCGCGGCGAGCAACGCCTCGGCGGTGGCCTTCGCATCCCCCAGCAGCGCCACGGCGCACGGGTAGAAGTCGTTGAACTTGCGCGAATCGACGTCGACGCGGATCACCTCGCCGGTCAGCGGCAGGCGCTCGCGCCAGTAATCGGTGTCGGCCATCTCGGTGCCGATGGCCAGCACCACATCGGCCTCGGCGATCATGTCCCAACCGGCCTGGGTGCACAGGGTGGCGCCGGCGGCGAGCGGCGCTTCCGGCGCCAGCAGGCCCTTGCCGGCGACGCTGGTGAACAGCGGCGCGGCCAGGCGCTCGCTCAGCGCGGCCAGGGCATCGGCGGCCTGCAGCGCACCGCCGCCGGCGATGATCATCGGGCGCCGGGCGGCCTGGAGTTTATCCACAGCCTGCCGCAGCGCGGCGGCGCAAGGCTGGCCACGGCCGGCACGGCGCACCACCTCATGGGTCCAGTCGCGGGCGACCGGGTTGGCGAGCACGTCCAGCGGCACGGAGATGTGCACCGGGCGCGGGCGCTCGCTGTCAAACACGGCGTAGGCGCGGGCGATCAGCTCGGGCAAATCCTCGGCACTCAGGGCGACGGCGGAAAACGCGGTGATCGGCGCGGTCATCGCACGCTGGTCCTGGGTCTCGTGCAGGCAGCCCCAGCCTTTGCCGAGGCTGGCGGTGTGGTTGACGCTGGAGATCACCAGCAGCGGGATGGAGTCGGCGTAGGCCTGGCCGATGGCGGTGGCGGCGTTGGTCACCCCCGGCCCGGTGATGATGAAGGCCACGCCCGGCTTGCCGCTGACCCGCGCGTAACCATCGGCCATGAAGCCGGCGCCCTGCTCGTGGCGGGTCAGCACGTGGCGGATGCCGCGGCCGGGCAGGCCCCGGTACAGCTCCAGGGTGTGTACACCGGGAATGCCGAACACGGTGTCGACCCCGTAGTTGGCCAGCAGGCGGACCAGGGCCTGGCCGCCGGTGAGAGGTGTGGTCTGTTGCATGGGTCGTCTCCCCAAGGGCTGAAGCGTGACGGTCATTCGGCGAAGCGGATCAGTGCATCCACCGCCACGGCGCCTTCGGCGTCCGCCAGCAGCGGGTTCACATCAAGCTCCAGCAGGCTGTCCACGTGTTCGCAGGCGTAGTCGGCGACGGCGCGTATGGCCTCCACCAGCGCCTCCAGGTCCACCGCCGGGCGGCCGCGAAAGCCGGTGAGCAGCGGCGCACTGCGCAGGCTGAGCAAGGCATCGCGGATCGCCGCATCGGTGGTGGGCAGCAGCAGGCTGCGGCTGTCCTTGAGCAACTCGACGAGGATGCCGCCGGCCCCCAGCACCAGCGCCAGGCCGAAGCCGTTCTCGCGCTTGATGCCGACGATCAGCTCGGCCAACGGCGGGTTGGCCATGCGCTCCAGCAGCACCTGCTCGAAGGGCACGCCGGGCGCGTGGCGGGCGATGTTCGCGCGCATGTCGAACAGCGCCGCTTCCAGCGCCGCCTCGTTACGCAGGTGGAGCGCCACGCCGCCGGCTTCGGTCTTGTGCGGCAGCTGCGCGCTGACCACTTTCAGCGCCAATGGGAAGCCGACGTCGGCGGCCGCTTCACGGGCTTGCGCAGGCGTGCTCAGGCCGGCACGCGGCAGCGGCAGGCCGAAGGCCTTCAGCGCCTGTTTGGATTGCCACTCGTCCAGCAAGCGGCCTTCGCCATCGAGGGCCTGCGGGCAGAGCGGCACCAGCGCCGCTTCGCCACGGGCCAGCAGCGCGTCGCGGCGCTGGCGGTAATGGGCGATGCGCCCCCAGGCGGCGAGGCCGTCTTCCACGCCTTGCAGCGCGGCGACGCCGTGGGCATGCAGCCGTTCACGGGCCTGCCTGGGCAGCAGCTCCGGCAACGCGGAAGCGATGAAGCCTACCTTGCCGTGGCGCTCCAGCGCCGCGCAGTAAAGCGCCAGCAGCAGGTCGCACTGCGGGCGCTCGCCGGTTTCCTCGCCGGGGTAGTCCAGCACCAGCAGGGCGGCATCGGCGTCGGTCTGCAGGGCGCTGTCGAGCATGCGCTCCAGCGCCGGGCCGTCGCCCCAGATGGCGGTGGTGAAGTCCAGCGGGTTGGCGATGTTGGCGTAGTCCGGCAGCACCTGGGCCAGCTCGGCGCGCTGGGCGTCGACCAGCTTGGGCAGGGCCAGGCCGTTGCGTTCGGCGTAGTCGGCAATCAGCCCGGCGTCGCCACCGGAGCATGCCAGCGCCGCCAGGCGCGGACCGGCCGGCAGGTTGCCGCAGGCGGCCGCCTTGAGGGTTTCAATGAAGCTCACCGGGCCGCTGACGCGGATCACCCCGAGGCGCTCGAACAGCGCGTCGTACAGGGCGTCGGAGCCGGCCAGGGAGCTGGTGTGGCTGAGCGCCAGTTCGGCGCCGATCTGCGACACGCCGGTCTTCAGGGCGATCACCGGGATGCCTTTCTGCAACGCCTTGTAGGCCGCGCGGGCAAAGCCGGGAACGTTCCTCAGCCCTTCCAGGTGCAGGCCGATGGCGGTCACGCGCGGCTCGTCCAGCAGCACGTCCATCAGTTCGGCCACGCCCAGCTGCGCCTGGTTGCCCACCGAGGCCATGTAAGCGATGGGCAGCGAGCGGTCGCTCATGGACAGGTTGTAGGCGAAGTTGCCGCTCTGGGTGAGCACCGCCACGCCCTTCTCCACCCGCTGCCCGCCATGGGCCACCGGCCACAGCGCGGCGCCGTGCAGGTAGTCGAGCAGGCCGTAGCAGTTGGGGCCCAGCAGGGCCATGTCGCCGGCGCTGGCGAGCAGGCGGCGCTGCAGGGCTTCGCCTTCGGCGCCGGTCTCGGCGAAGCCGGAGGCGTAGCAGATGACGCCACCGGCCTCCTTGGCGGCCAGCTCGGCGACGGCCTGCAGGGTCAGGTCGCGATTGGTGGCGACGAACACTGCGTCCGGCCCTTCGGGCAGGTCGGCGATAGTGCGCACGCAGGGCACGCCTTCGAGCGCGTCGTGTTGCGGGTTGACCAGCCACATCGCACCCGGGAAGCCGCCTTCGGCGCAGCGCTTGAGCGCGCGCGCCATGCTGCGGCCACCGATGAAGGCGAGGTGACGGGGCGCCAGCAGGCGCTGGAGGTTTTCGCGTTTCATGGCACGGGCCTCAGCGCAGCAGCGGACGCAGCAGTTCGCGGGAAATGATGTGGCGCTGGATCTCCGAGGTGCCTTCCCAGATGCGCTCGATGCGCGCGTTGCGCCAGATGCGCTCCACCGGCCCTTCGTCCATCAGGCCCATGCCGCCGAAGATCTGCACTGTCTCGTCGGCCACCTTGCCGAGCACTTCACTGGCGAACAGCTTGGCCATGCCGGCCTCGCCGTCGGTCATGGTGCCGCGGTCCATCTTCCAGGCGGTGTGCAGGGTCATCAGCTCGGCGGCGCGGATCTGCGTGGCCATGTCGGCGAGCTTGAACGAGATGCCCTGGTAGCTGCCGATGGGCTGGCCGAACTGCTTGCGGTCGGCGGACCACTGCAGCGCCAGGTCCAGCGCGCGCTGGGCCTGCCCGACGCAGTTGGCAGCCACCATCACGCGGCCAGCGGTGAGCCAGGCGTTAGCCACTTCCCAGCCCTTGTCCACTTCGCCGAGGACCTTGGAGGCCGGCACGCGGCAGTCGTCGAAGAAGATCTCGTAGGTGTGGTAGCCCTTGTTGCTCACGCACTTCGGCCCCCGGCGCACGGTCATGCCGGCGGTGCCCTTGTCCACCAGGAAGGCGGTCACGGCGTTGCGCTTCTTGCCGTTGCGCTCGAAGGTGTCGGTCACCGCGAAGACGATGGCGAAATCGGCATGCCCGGCGTGACTGATGAAGTGCTTGGCGCCGTTGATGATGAAGTCGTCGCCGTCACGCACGGCGCGGGTCTTGATGGCGTTGGCGTCGGAACCGGCGCCCGGCTCGGTGAGGGCGAAGCAGTCGATCTTCTCGCCCTGCACGCACGGCAGCAGGTAGTCGCCGATCTGCGCGCCGGTGCAGGCCATGAGGATCTTCGACGGCCGCGCAACGAACACATGCAGCGCCCAGGACACCTTCGACAGCTCGCGCTCGACCAGCGCCTGGGACAGGTAGTCCAGGCCACCGCCGCCGACGTCCTCGGGCATGTTGAAGGCGTAGAAACCAGCGGCGATGGCTTTGCCGCGAATCTGCGCGGCCAGCTCCGGGGATACGGCGTCGGCGCGGTCCACTGCTTCTTCGTGGGGCAGCAGCTCCTTCTCGACGAAGGCCTTGACCGCCTCGACGAGCATGTCCTGTTCCTGGGTCAGTTGAAAATCCATGGCATCACCTGCAGCCGTCAGCGGCCGTTGAATTGGGGGGAACGTTTCTCGGTCACGGCGCGCAGCGCCTCGGCGGCATCGTCACTGCGGCCGCAGAGCAGCCCGGCGGCCTGCTCGGCTTCCAGCTGCTGGGCCAGGGTGCGGCTGGCGCCCTCGCGCATCAGGCGCTTGGTCTGGGCGAAGGCGAAGGTCGGGCCGGCGGCCAGGCGCGCGGCGAATTCGCCGACCTGTGCCAGCAGGTGTTCATCGGCAACCACCTCGCCGACCAGGCCGGTGCTCAGCGCGCGCTCGGCGTTCCACAGCTCATCGAGGAACAGCAGGCGCTTGGCCGCTTCGCTGCCGATCAGGCGCGGCAGGTGCCAGCTGGCGCCGGCGTCCGGGCAGTAGGCCATGCCGGTGTAGCCGGCCTTGAAGCGCGCGGAGGCGCCAGCGATGCGGAAGTCGCAGCACAGCGCCAGGTCCATCCCCGCGCCCACGGCGGTGCCGTTGAGGGCAGCGATGGTCGGCTTGTCCAGGCCATGCAGGCGGCGCATCAGGGCGTGGGCGGTTTCGGTCCAGCCGTAGGTTTCCAGCTCGCCCCGGGCTTCGGCTTCGGCCCATTCGGCGAGGTCGGCGCCGGCGCAGAAGCTGCGGCCTTCACCGGTCAGCACGATGACGCGCACCGCCGGGTCGGCCTCATGGGCGTCCAGCTGGGCCAGCAGGTTCTTGAGCGTGGGGATGTCCAGCGCGTTGCGCTGCGCAGGGCGGTTCAGGGTGATCCAGGCGATACCGCCCTGGACCCGGCTGAGCGGGGATGGCTGTGTCATGCGGCCCTCGTTCTTGTCGTTGATTGTGCGGAGGCGAATGCGTGGCCTCATGCTAAACAGTCGTTCAACAAGACCACAATCCACCCCGGCAGCCGCCTGTAACGAAGCGTGCAAAGCCGCCGGAACGCGCCAGCCCTGGCGCCGAAGGGCGCGCAGACGGCGCTGGCCTCCGGCAGCGTTACAACTTCGAACAAAGATCTCTACGCCACGGAAAGGCGATGTTCCAATCCGCTATTGCGAGCCTCCTGAGCCTTGCACTAGCGGTCTCATGGTCCTTCTGCCTGAAGCGCAAGCCATTCCCCTAACTGGCTCAGAAGGTGGGGCGGCGAAACCTGCCCCTTCAGGAGGCCGAGTGGAATCGTCGTGGAAGGGGTTTAGCGACATGGATGTCGCGAGAGCGCTGCCGGGCCAGGGATGGCCCGTCAGCGCGGGCCCCTGGAACGACGATGGAGCGAGGGAAGTCCCGCGCAGCGGGACCCGTATGCAGGGGCGAGCCTTTTTGGTTTCTTTTTTGGCGACTGAAAAAAGAAACTTGTAAGTTGTTCCACACCTGCTTCAGACCGCCAGAAACTAGATCTCCAGATCGTGGGCGAGCGAGGGTCGGAGCAGGTTCTTCTTGATTAACCCGAACGGTTGCCTGAGCTCAAAGCTCGTTTCTGCAAGTCAGGGTGAGAGAGGAATGCCATGAACCAAGAACTCCTCGTTGTCGGAATCGATATCTCGAAGAACTTTCTCGATGTCTTCGTCAGTGGCAGCGCCACGCTCCAGCGCTATGCCAACGACGCTTCAGGTAGGGCCCAACTGGCCACCGATATGCTGGCCTTGGCACCCAACCTCATCGTGGCTGAGGCAACGGGTGGCCTGGAGCGTCTCCTGATTGCGGAGCTGGCTGCACAGCAATTGCCGTTGGTACTGGCCAATCCAAGGCAGGTCCGTGACTTTGCCAAGGCATCGGGCCAACTGGCCAAGACTGACGCGTTGGATGCTCGGGTTCTCGCCACATTCGGGATTGCCATTCGTCCCACCGTACGGCCGCTACCCGAGGAGCAAGCGCTCGAACTGGCGGATCTAGTTGGGCGTCGGCGTCAATTGGTCGACATGATGGTCGCCGAGAAGCTGCGCTTGCAGCAGGCAGCAGGCAAGGCCTTGCGGCGTGACATCAAGCTGCATATCCAGTGGCTGGAAAAGCGCCTCAGAGCCAGCGATGCAGGGTTGAATGATGCCATTCAAAAATCAGAGATCTGGCGGGCCAAGGATGACTTGCTGGCTGAAGTGAAAGGTATTGGGCCCGTATGTCGAATCACGTTGCTGGCTCTACTACCAGAGCTGGGCCACCTGAACCGCAAGCAGATTGCGGCATTGGTGGGTGTCGCGCCCTTCAACCGGGACAGCGGCTACTACCGGGGTACCCGGCGAGTTTGGGGTGGGCGATCCGAAGTCAGGAAGGTGCTCTACATGGCCACGCTGTCGGCCATTCGCAGCCGCAACGAGGTCGTGCACAGCTTCTATCGGAGACTAAAAGAACAGGGGAAACCCGGCAAAGTAGCGGTCGTCGCCTGCATGCGGAAACTGCTCACCATCCTCAATGCGATGCTCCGTGATCAGGCACATTTCAGGCCTCAAGTGGCTTGACGCTGAACACGGTTGCTCGCCCGGCAAGGCGAAACAGGCGACATCAGCAGAACTCAGCAATCAGCAACACGCTGTGGGGAGATTAGCCACGACCAAGGTCCCGCAGTGCGGGGCCTTGGTCGTGACACGGGGTTCAGCCGATGCTGGGGACGATCTCCTCCCCCACGTCACCACCACGCCTGCGGCGGATCAGGAAGTAGGCGCCGTAGCACACAGCGATGAAGCCGAAGCCCCAGTACAGCGACGGCCGCTGGGTGGGGTCCAGGGCGAGGAAGACGAACAGCGAGCAGCAGATGGCGATGCAGGCCAGCGGCACCAGCGGGAACAGCGGCGCCGAGTACTTCAGGTCGGCCCGGGTGCCGCCCTTGGCCATGTGCTCGCGGCGGAAGCGGTACTGGGCGTAGGCGATGACGATCCAGGTCACGGTGCCGGCCATGCCGCTCACCGCCATCAGCACCATGAACAGGGTGTCGGCGGCGACGATGCTGGTCAGCAGCGACAGCAGGGCGAAGCACAGGGTGATCAGCAGCGCGTACAGCGGCACGCCGCGGGCGCTCAGTTTCGACAGCTGGCGCGGCGCCATGCCGGTCTTGGACATGGCCCAGAGGATGCGGGTGGAGGCGTAGAGCCCGGAGTTGCCCACGGAAAGGATCGCCGTGAGGATCACGAAGTTCATCAGGTCGGCGGCATAGGGAATGCCCACCTTGTCGAACACCTGAACGAACGGGCTCTCCATCAGCCCCGCCTCACGCCAGGGGACGATGGCGGCCAGCACGCCGATGGCCAGCACGTAGAAGATCAGCACGCGGAAGACCACGTTGCGCACCGCCTGGGGGATGCTCTTCTCCGGCTGGTCGGTCTCGCCGGCGGCGACGCCCATGATCTCGCAGCCCTGGAAGGCATAGACCACCGTCATCATCACCGCGAACACGGCGGCCAGCCCGTTGGGGAACAGGCCATCCCCCACCAGGTTGGCCAGGCCCGGCGCCGCTGACTGGCCTTCGAGGGGAATGGCGCCGAACACCGCCAGCAGCCCCACCAGGATGAACACCAGGATGGCCGCCACCTTGATGCCGGAGAACCAGTACTCGGCCTCGCCGAAGGCCCGGGTCGCCAGGGCGTTGAGGGAGAACAACACCACCACGAACAACCCTGACCACACCCAGATGGGGACATCCGGGAACCAGCGCGTCATCAGCATCCCGGCGGCGGTGAACTCCAGGCCCACCGTGGAGGCCCAGCTCATCCAGTAGACCCAGCCGATCATGAAGCCGGTGGCCGGGCCGATGAAGCGCGTGGCGTGGGCCTGGAACGAGCCGGAGACCGGCATCTGCACCGAGAGTTCGCCGAGGCAGACCATCACCAGGTACATGAGCAGGCCGGCGACCAGGTAGGCGAGGATGGCGCCCATCGGGCCGCCAGAGCCGATGGTGACGCCCGAGCCCATGAACAGGCCGGTGCCGATCACCCCGCCGAGCGAGAGCATGAAGATGTGCCGGCTCTTGAGCGCCCGGGTGAGCTGGATTTTCTCGCCGCTGCCGGCGTGACGGGTCTCAGACATGGCGCACCTCCGGAGAACGGCGGGTGCGGGTGAGCGGAACTCTACGTTGGGTCATTGTTGTTATCTCCAATCGATCAGAGGCCGTGGCTCGAGCACGGATACCGCTGGATTATTCGAAGGAGATGTAAGGCGCCGTTGATCGCCGGGATCGAAGTTGTAAAAAGCTGTAATGAAGCTGTCTCGCTTCAGGGCGCTTTTAAAAACGTAGGCGAGGCAGTCATCGCAAGGCAAAAACAGGCGAAAAAGCGCAGTTTACGTGCGGTAAATGAGCATTTTGATCGGACTCGCGCACGAGCCTGTTTTTAACGCCGCGATGACAACGCAGGTAGTTTTTATAAGTGTCCTTCAGGCGAGCTGTTGCATCTGCGCCTCGGCCGCCGCCCGCTCCCGGTCCAGGCGCTCGCTCCAGCCCTGCAGCGCCTCGCCCGCCAGGGCGGCGGCTTCCAGGGCCGCCAGGCAGTTCCCGAGGCCACGCCAGCCCAGCGACCGGCAACTGCCGGCAAGGCGGTGGGCCAGGCCGGCGACTTCGTCCCGGTCGTCGGCGCGGATGGCTTCGTGCAGCAGCGGCATCTGCTCGGCCAGCAGTTGGCGCAGGGCGCCGACCAGCGCGGCGAGGCGGTTCTCCCCCAGCAGTTCGCGGTGGGTGGCCAGCAGACGGGGGTCGAGCGCGGTTCCGTCGTCCGCCTCGTCCGGCGGGGGGCTGCCGGGCACGGCCAGTGCACGACGCAGGGCGTCCAGGCGCAGGGGCTTGGCCAGCACGCCCTGCATGCCCGCCTCGAAGTAGCGGCGGACGCTGGCCGGTTCGACGCTGGCGGTGAAGGCGAGGATGGTGGTCGCCCGGTTGACCCCGTCCGCCTGCTGGCGGATCGCCCGGCACAGCTCGATGCCGTCCATGCCCGGCAGGTGCATGTCCAGCAGGATGAGGTCGAACGCCTGCTGGCGGCAGGCGTCCAGCGCGGGCTGGGCATCGTCCACGGCCTGCACGTGGTGGCCGTCCCGTTCCAGCAGCCCCAGGGCCACGTCGCGGTTCAGCGCCACGTCTTCCACCAGCAGCACCTGCAGGGCACGACCCGCAGGTGCGTTGCCCACCGGCCGGGCCGCCGGGAGCGCCGCCGGTTGCAGTTCGATGTCGAACCAGAAGCGGCTGCCCTCGCCTTCCCGGCTGTGCAGGCCGATCTGCCCGCCCATGGCGTCCACCAGCCGCTTGCTGATGGCCAGCCCCAGGCCGCTGCCGCCGTAGCGGCGGGTGACGGCGTCGCTGGCCTGGACGAAGCGCTCGAAGATCCGCGCCTGGGCCGCCTCGGGGATGCCGATGCCGTTGTCGCTGACCACGAAGCGCACGCGCTGGGCCGCGCCCTGGGCCGGGGTGGCGGTCACCTCCACCCGCACGTCGCCGTCGGCGGTGAACTTCACGGCATTGGCCACCAGGTTGCTCAGCACCTGGCGGAGGAACTGCTCGGCCCCTCGGCAGCGGCGGTTCACCGACGGGTCCAGGCGCAGCGAGAGCACGGTGCCGTTGTCCTCGGCGCGGGGCTCCAGCAGCGTCAGCACTTCGTCCAGCAGCTCGCTCAGATCGAACTCGACGGCTTCCGGCAGGCTCACCCCGTCTTCCAGCCGGGCGAACAGCAGGACTTCGTCGAGCACCGCCAGCAGGCCTTCCCCGGCCTTGTGCAGGGCGTGCAGGCGCTTGCGCTCCAGCGTGCCCAGGTCGGCGTCGCGCAGCAGTTCGGCCATGCCGAGGATGCCGTTGAGCGGAGTGCGGATCTCGTGGCTCATGGTCGCCAGGAAGCGCATCTTCGCCTCGTTCGCGGCCTCGGCCTCCTCCTTGGCCCGCTGCAGGCTGGCGGTACGCCGTTCGACCTGGCGCTGCAGCTCGCTGCGCTCGCGCCCCAGGGCCTGGCGCATGGTGTCCAGGGCCTGGGCCACGGTGTCGAGCTCGTCCGGCCGGGGCCGGGCGCGCTTGTCCAGGTGCAGCGGCTGCTGCAGGTCGCCTTCGGCCATGCGCTGGGCAAAGCCGGCCATGCGCTCCAGGTGCCGCGTCACCAGGCTGTGGAACAGCAGGCTCAGGGCCACCGCCAGGCCGCAGAGGAAGGCGCCCATCCACAGCAGGCCGTCCAGCCCGCTCTGCCAGAGGCGCCGATGAACGGCCCCGAGGTCGATGGCCAGGGTCAGTTCACCGAGGGCGCGCCGCTCGCCGTCGGGCGGCTGGTAGCCGAGGGGGAAATGCTCGACCCGCACCGGGCCGGGCACCTGGATGTCGCCCTGGACCAGGGTGAAATCCTCGCTGGCGAGGCTCGCCCAGGCGACGTCTGGGAAGTCCACCAGGCCGTGCAGTTGCACCCGCAACTGGGCCTGGTCGAGGTCCCAGAGGCTGCGCTCGAAGCTGGCCAGGTAACCGCTGCGGATCAGCTCCAGGCGCTGTTCGATGGCCTGCATCTCGCGCCGGTACTCCAGGCCCAGCTGCACCGCGCCGGCCAGCAGGGTGACGCACAAGCTGAAGCCGAGGACCCGCTGCAGCAGGCGCCGGGCCAGCGGTCCGGGGGCGTGCAGGGCCTTCATGGTGACTCCAGGGGGCGCCCCTGGGTGCGGTAGTCGCGCTCGCTCTCTTCCAGCCAGCGCTGCAGGCTGCCGTCGGCCTGCAGCGCCTGCAGGATGCGGTCGATGTCGTCGAGCCGCGCCAGGAGCGGTGAGCGCCGCGACACGGCCAGCCGCAGGGAGTCCACCGCCAGGGGTTCGGGCGCGTCGACGATGGCCTCGCCGCCCGGCATGCCCGCCACGAACAGCCGCCCGGTGCGACGCTCGTAGGGGATGAAGTCGATGCGCTGGCGGATCAGCTTGCCGAAGTTCTGCCGGCTGTCCGAGACGTATTCGATGCGCCCCTGGCGGGTGACGAAGCGGTCGAACTCGGTGCCGTAGCTTTCCCCGAACAGCAGCCCGCCACGGTAACCGGCGAGGTCGGCCAGGTGCTTTACCGCCAGGGGCTTGTGGCGGTTGTAGAAGAGCGCGACCTCCTCCCGCAGCACCGGCGCCTCGGCGAACGCCAGGTATTGCTGGCGCTCCCCGGTGCGGTAGGCCAGCACCAGGTCGACGCGGCCGCTGGCGGCATCCATCAGGCAGCGCTTCCAGTTGCCGAGCACCACCACCTGCATCTCGTAGCCCAGCTCCTGGAGCACCCGCTTCACCACCTGGGGCGCCAGGCCGCGTACGGCCTGGCCATCGCTCCAGGACACGGGCGGGTACACCGGGTAGTCGCAATAGCGCATGGTCTCGGCCGCCAGCCCGAGGCTGCACCAGCCCCAGGCCAGGAGTGCCAGCCAGCGCATGCTCAGGCCTCGCTGGGGGTGGCGGTGAACAGGTAGCCGGCGCCGTGGATGGTGATGATCAGCTGCGGGTCGGCGGGGTCGTCGCGCAACTTGCGGCGCAGGCGCCCGACCAGCACGTCGATGGAGCGGTCGTTGGGCAGCCATTCGCGGTTGCGGATCTGGTCCATCAACTGGTCACGGCTGAGGGTGTGCCCGCTGTTGCGCAGGAAGGTGCTGAGCAACTGGAACTCGCCCTGGGTGAGCAGCGTTTCATGGCCGGTGGAATCGATGATGCGGCGCCGATCGGTGTCCAGCAGCCAGTCGCCGAACTGCTTGAGCACCTGGCGCACGGGGCCGGGCTCGGCCTGGGCATGGCGGACCCGGCGCACCAGGTTCTTCGCCCGGGACACCAGCTCGCGGGGGTTGAGGGGCTTGATCACGTAGTCGTCGGCGCCGCATTCGAGGCCGACGATGCGGTCGATCTCGTCGTTGCGCCCGGTGATCAGGATGATCCCGATCTCGGAGCGCACCCGCAGCTCGCGGGTCAGGGTCAGGCCGTCCTTGCCGGGCAGGCGGACGTCCAGCAGCACCAGCTCCACGGGCTGGCCGAGGTGGGAGGTCTTGGCCAGCACGGCTTCGGCCTGCTCGGCATCGGCCGCGCAGAACACCTCGTAGCCCTCATCGCCCAGGTAGCTCTGCAGCAGCTCACGAATCACCGGATCGTCATCGACGACCAATACGCGGGGAACCATCGCCATCACCTTTCACCTCCGGCGTGCCGGGGCGTTTCTTGTTCTGGTTGTCGGACGGTGACACCCGGGCCGAGGCTCGGGTGGAAGCAGCAGCCTAGCCACTACTGAACAAACGATCAATAAGCGGACGTATCCTCCTGGAAACGCCGGTAGGCGCCGGCCTGCAGACCATCAACCCAGGCTTCGCAGATCACAACGCCCTGCTCGGGGGTGAAGGTGGCGGGATTGAGGCCGGACTCCAGCCACAGCCCGTCCAGCAGCGCGCTGAGGCTGATGGCCGCGAGGCCGGCGTCGAAGGCGGGCCAGCCCTCCTCCTCCGCCAGCAGGGCGAGGGCGTCGGCCAGCAGGCTGCGGTAGTTGCCGTAGGACTGGTCATGGACCCGGCGGATGGATTCGATGTGGGTCACCGCGCCCCAGAACACCAGCCAGGCGTCGAGCAGCTGGGGGTCGAGCATCTCGGCCGAGAACGAGGCCTGGAAGAAGGCCGAGAGGCGCCGCCGGGCAAGCCCCGGGGCGGACTCCACGGCGCAGCGCAGCAGGCTCATGACCCGCTCGCTGACCGCCAGGTAGGCCTCGGCCACCAGCGCGTCCTTGCCCTCGTAGTGGTGGTTGATGAGGCCGACGGAGACACCCGCCTCGGCGCAGATCTTGCGCACGGAGGCGCCCTGGAAACCGTAGCGCTTGAGGCAGACCAGGGTGGCGTCCACCAGCAGGGCCTTGCGCTGCTCCGGCTCCAGCCGGGAAAACCGCACTTCCGTATTCATCACCACGCTCCTGTTCGTTCAACCGCACGGGGCCGGGAAGCGGCCTCACTCCTCGCTGTGCACCACCACCAGCAACTCGGCCTGCTCCTCGCCCAGGGAGCGCAGGCGGTGCGGCTTCTGGGCGTTGAAGTGCAGCGCGTCGCCGGTTTCCAGGGTCAGGCGCTCGGACAGGAAGTCGACCTCCACCCGCCCCCGGTGAACGAAGATGAACTCCTCGCCCAGGTGCTCCTTGAAGGTCGAATGGCTGAAGTCCCGGGGGGGATGGACGATGAACGGCAGCAGCGCGCGGTCGCCGATCTGCCGGGCGAGGGAGGCGTAGGCCGGGCCCTCGTCGTCCCGCGCCAGCGGCTGCCGCTCGTCGTGGCGCACCAGGCTGTAGCCCTCGCTGGCGGCACCCTCCTCGGCGAACAGCTCCTCCACCGGTACGCTGAGCGCCTTCGACAGCCTCAGCGCGGTGGCGATGGAGGGCGTGCTCAGGCCCCGCTCCACCTTGGACAGGTAGCTCTTGGTCATGCCGGTCTTCTCGGCCAGCGTTTCCAGGGTCATCCCCAGTTTTTTTCTCAATAATTTCAATCGCATGGACATGCAGAACGCCCCTTTGGCGTCGGTGCGGGAAACTTTTCTCTTGCCAATGACACTTTGTGTCATTTAGCTTTGTTTGTGTCATTCGCTTCGACATGACCGCGAGCCCCACTCGCGTCACCCGGCTAAGGATGCTCACATGGCAACTACCATGCACCTCCCTAAGGACCAACTGATCCAGCATGCCGAACGGCAGATGCAGACCAGCCTGCTGGATAATACGTGGACGGCCCGGCAAAAACTGGCCCTGACCTGCCGAATCCTCTTCGAGGGCGGCCATGATTCCGGCCTGGCCGGGCAGATCACCTGCCGTGCCGAGGAGCCCGGCACCTACTACACCCAGCAACTGGGGCTGGGCTTCGACGAGATTTCCGCCAGCAACCTGCTGCGGGTCGACGAGGACCTCAAGGTGCTCCAGGGCCAGGGCATGGCCAATCCGGCCAACCGTTTCCACAGCTGGGTGTACCGCGCCCGCCCGGACGTGAACTGCATCATCCACACCCACCCGCTGCACGCCGCCGCCCTGTCGATGCTGGAAGTACCGCTGGCGGTCTCGCACATGGACCTCTGCCCGCTGTACGACGACTGCGCCTTCCTCAAGGAGTGGCCGGGGGTGCCGGTGGGCAACGAAGAGGGCGAGATCATCTCCGCCGCCCTGGGCGACAAGCGCGCCATCCTGCTCTCCCACCACGGCCTGCTGGTGACCGGTGCCAGCATCGAGGAAGCCTGCGTACTGGCGCTGCTGTTCGAACGCGCCGCGAAGATGCAGCTGCTGGCCATGTCCGCCGGCGAGATCCGCCCCATCCCGCCGGCCCTCGGTCGTGAGGCTCATGACTGGATCTCCACGCCCAAGCGCCACGGCGCGGCCTTCAGCTACTACGCACGGCGCAGCCTGCGTCAGCACGGCGACTGCCTGAGCTGACCGCGCGCCACCACACAAGACCTTTCGCCCATTGCCCCAGGTGCACCCATGTCCTCTTCCATCCTCCACGGCATCATCGGCTACACCATCACCCCCTTCGGCGCGGACGGCGCCCTCGACCTGCCGGCCCTCGGCCACTCCATCGAACGTCTGCTGGACGGCGGCGTGCACGCCATCGCGCCCCTGGGCAGCACCGGCGAAGGCGCCTACCTCAGCGACCCGGAATGGGACGCGGTGGCGGAGTTCAGCCTGAGCACCGTCGCCGGCCGCGTGCCGAGCATCGTCAGCGTGTCCGACCTGACCACGGCGCGCACCGTGCGCCGCGCCCGCCTGGCCGAGCAGCTGGGCGCCAGCGCGGTGATGGTGCTGCCGGTGTCCTACTGGAAGCTCAGCGAGGCGGAGATCCTCGCCCACTACCGCGCGGTGGGCGAGGCCATCGGCATCCCGGTGATGCTCTACAACAACCCGGGCACCAGCGGCACGGACCTGCCGGTGGAGCTGATCCTGCGGATCGTCCGGGAGGTGGAGAACGTCACGATGGTCAAGGAGAGCACCGGCGACATCCAGCGCATGCACCGGCTGCACCTGCTCTCCGACGGCCAGGTGGCCTTCTACAACGGCTGCAACCCGCTGGCGCTGGAGGCCCTGGTGGCTGGGGCGAAAGGCTGGTGTACCGCCGCGCCCAACCTCATCCCCCGGCACAACCTGGCGCTCTACGAGGCGGTGCGCGAGGGGCGCCTGGACGAGGCGCGGGAGTCCTTCTATCGCCAGCTGGCGCTGCTGGACTACATCACCCGCCGGGGCCTGCCCACCACCGTGAAGGCCGGCCTGCGCCTGACCGGGCTGGACGTGGGCGTCCCGCGCCTGCCCCTGCAGGCGCTGGATGACGAAGGGCAGCGCTACCTGAGCGGCCTGCTGGCCGAGCTGCGCTGACCGGCGGCCCCGCCCGTCGCACGGCGGGCGGGGCGGCTCAGTCGCGGTAGTCCGGTGCCACCCGGTCCAGCAGGCGCAGCAGCGCCTGCCAGGCCAGTTCGTTGGCATCCGGGTCGCTCAACTCGCCGTCCGCCAGCGGGCGCGCGGGTTCGTTGAACTGGCGCTGGGTGTGTTCGCAGACCTCGTGGGACGGCAGCAGCAGCTCGCCGCCGGCCTGGGCGGCCAGCTGGATGTCGCAGGCCTTCTCCAGGTAGTACATGCGCAGGAAGGCCTGGGCCACCGTCTCCCCCACCGTCAGCAGGCCGTGGTTACGCAGGATCATCACCGGCTTGTCGCCGAGGTCGGCCACCAGGCGCTTCTGCTCGTCGAGGTTCAGCGCCACGCCCTCGTAGCCGTGGTAGGCCACGCGGCCATAGAACTCCATGGATATCTGGTTCACCGGCAGCAGCCCGGCCGGCTGGGCGGCCACCGCGCACCCGGCGCGGGTGTGGGTGTGCAGCACGCAGCGGGCGTCCTCGCGGGCGGCATGGATGGCGCTGTGGATGACGAAGCCCGCCGGGTTGACCTTGTGGCGGGTCGGCTCCACCGGGCGGCCCTGCAGGTCGATCCTCACCAGGTCGCTGGCGCGGATCTCGTCGAACATCAGCCCGTAGGGGTTGATCAGGAAGTGGTGCTCGGGCCCCGGCAGGCGCACCGAGATGTGGGTGAAGATCAGGTCGGTCATGCGGAAGTGCGCCACCAGCCGGTAGCAGGCGGCCAGCTCCTGGCGCAGGGTGCGCTCCTCGGGGGAGCAGGACGAAGGGGGCAGCGGGGCGTGCAGCGGCGTCATGGAAGGCTCCGGGGTCGGTGGAAGGTGAAGTGGCCCACCAAGAGGGCGGGCCGGGTAGCGGCACCCTATCAGCGCACCGCCCAGGCGTTGAAGCGCTCCTCCAGCTCCTCGCCGTGGTCGACCCAGAACTCCACATCCATGGGCAGGGCGTCCGCCAGGGCCTGGGGCGTGGCCGGAATCCAGCGCGCCTGCTCGGCGTCCAGCGCGGCGGCGGCCTCACGGTTGGTCGGGCCGTAGGGGATGCGGCCGATGTAGTCCAGCTGCGGCGCCTTGCGGTTCATGTAGGCGACCAGCCGTTCGGCCTGGGGCAGGTGCCGGGAGCCCTTGATCACCGCCCAGTAGTCCATGCCGTAGAGGCTGCCAGGCAGCACCAGGGCGAAGTTGCGCCCGCCCTGGTGCGCGGCGGCCACGCGTCCGGAGTAGGAGGAGGTCATCACCACATCGCCTGCCGCCAGCCACTGGGTGGGCTGGGCACCGGCCTCCCACCACTGGATCTGCGGCTTGATCTGGTCGAGCTTGGCGAAGGCGCGGTCCACCCCGGCCGGCGTGGCCAGCACCTTGTACACCTCGCCGACCGGCACGCCGTCGGCCAGCAGGGCGAACTCCAGGTTGTACACGGCGCGCTTGCGCAGGCCGCGCTTGCCGGGGAATTTCTCCAGGTCCCAGAAATCCGCCCAGGAGGTGGGCGCCGTCTTCAGGCGGTCGGCGTCGTAGCTCAGGGCCACGCCCCACACCATCGCGGCCGAGCCGCAGTCCTGGGCGGCCTGGTCGATCAGTGCCTCGCGGCCCCCAAGGCGCGACCAGTCCAGCGTCTCGAACAGGCCGCTCTCGCAGCCGCGCACCAGGTCGGGCCCCTCGATCTGCACCAGGTCCCAGTCCACGTGGCCGGTCTCGGCCATCACCCGGATGCGCGCCATCTCGCCGTTGTATTCGGTCTGGATCAGCCGGTGGCCATCCTCGGCCGCGAAGGGTTTGAAGAAGGCTTCGTCCTGGGCCTTCTGGCCGTCGCCACCGTAGCCGACCACCACCATGTCGGGCGCCGCCTGGGCACCCAGGGCGGGCAGCAGCAGGGCCAGGCAGGTGAGCAGGCGGGGCAGGAACGGCGCGCTGCGCCGGTGGAACGGAGATGAGGTGTGGTTTCGCATGAACGTGCTCCCAGTCTTGTTGTTGTTCAGGGATGCCCCGTCGAGGGGGGGCTTTCACGCTAGGGCCGCGCCATTAAAAAAACAAGTTGATTTTTTACTGAAAACAAACAAGTAATGAATTTATAAGAAACGACCTCGCCGAGGCCCCCATGACTGCCTTCCCCCACCTGTTCGAGCCCCTGCACCTGCGCGGCAAGCGCCTGAAGAACCGCATCATGTCCAGCGGGCACGACACCAGCATGCCCACCGACAACCGCGTCAACGACACCCTCATCGCCTACCAGCGCGCCCGCGCCGAAGGGGGCGTGGGGCTGATCGTGCTGCAGGTGGCCGGCGTCCACGACAGCGCGCGCTACACCTCCCACGTGCTGATGGCCACGGACGACACCTGCATCGAGGGCTACCGCGAACTGGCCGAGGCCTGCCACGCCCACGGCACGCTGGTGCTGTCGCAGCTGTTCCACCCCGGGCGGGAGATCATGGAGACCGCCAACGGCCTGCTGGCGGTGGCCTACGCGCCGTCCGTCACGCCCAACGAGCGCTTCCGGGTCATGCCCCGGGCCCTCGACCAGGCCATGATCGACGAGATCGTCGCCGGCTACGGCGCCGCCACCCGGCGCCTGCGCGAGGCCGGGCTGGATGGTGTGGAAGTGGTGGCCAGCCACGGCTACCTGCCGGCGCAGTTCCTCAACCCCCGGGTCAACCTGCGCGAGGACGGCTACAACGGCGACCTCGACGCCCGCCTGCGCTTCCTCCGCGAGGTGCTCGAGGCGGTGCGTGAAGCCGGCGGCGAAGACTTCATCGTCGGCCTGCGCATCTCCGCCGACGAGCGCGACCCTCAGGGGCTGACCGAGGACGAATCCCTCAGCGCCGTGCTCGCCCTGCAGCCGCAGCTGGACTACGTGCACCTGGTGGCCGGCACCTCCGCCTCCTTCGGCGGCGCCGTGCACATCGTGCCGCCGATGGCGGTGGCGCCGGCCTACCTGGCCGAAACCGCCGGGCACTTCAAGGCCCGGCTGGGCATCCCTCTGTTCGTCACCGGGCGCATCAACCAGCCCCAGGAAGCGGAGCAGATCATCGCCAGCGGCCAGGCGGACGTATGCGGCATGACCCGGGCGCTGATCTGCGACCCGCAGATGCCGGAGAAGACCGCCAGCGGCCGGGTGGACGACGTGCGCGCCTGCATCGCCTGCAACCAGGCGTGCATCGGCCACTTCCACAAGGGCTACCCCATCTCCTGCATCCAGCACCCGGAAACCGGGCGCGAGCAGCAGTTCGGGCGCCTCGTCCCCACCGATCGTCCGCAGCGGGTGATGGTGGTCGGCGGCGGCCCGGCCGGCATGAAGGCGGCCGCCGTAGCGGCCCGCCGTGGTCACCAGGTCACCCTCTACGAAGCCGGCGCCCAGCTCGGCGGGCAGGTGCTGCTGGCCCAGTTGCTGCCCCGGCGCAGCGAATTCGGCGGCGCCGCCACCAACCTGCAGCGCGAGCTGGAGCTGGCCGGCGTGCAGGTGCAGCGCAACACTCGGGTGGACCTGGCCCTGGTGGAGCGGGAGCGCCCGGACCGGGTCATCCTCGCCACCGGCGCCCGCCCCTACTGGCCGGCGTTCGAACGCGGCGGCGACCTGCAGGTGGTGGATGCCTGGCAGGTGCTGCGCGGCGAGGTGAAGGTCGGTCGCTCGGTGCTGGTGGCCGACTGGCGCTGCGACTGGATCGGCCCCGGCATCGCCGAGCACCTGGTGCGCCAGGGGCATGCGGTGCGGCTGGCGGTGAACGGCACCCACTGCGGCGAGAGCCTGCCGCTGTACGTGCGCGACCAGATGGCCGGCGAGCTGCATCGCCTGGGCATCCCGGTCACCCCCTACGCGCGGCTGTATGGCTGCGACGACGACACGGTGTACATGCTGCACAGCGCCAGCGGCGAGCCGATGCTGTTCGAGCAGGTGGACACCCTGGTGCTGTGCCAGGGCCATGCGCCGTTCGATGAGCTGGGCAGCGCCCTGGAAGGCCGGGTGCCGTTCCAGCGCATCGGCGATTGCCTGGCGGCCCGCACGGCGGAAGAGGCGATCTTCGAGGGGCTGCAGGCAGCCTGGACGCTCTGAAGCCGGGGCGCGCGGCAAGGGTCGAACCTGCCTTACAATGCCGCGCCCGACACACCGGGCCGCCGGCCTACAAGGACAGCCAGACCATGAGCCCACTGCCGCCCTCGCCCCAGGCCGTACCGCCTGAAAGCCAGTTCCTCGGCACCCGCATCCGCGGCCTGCGCAAGCGCCGCGGCATGACCCTGAGCGAGCTGGCCGAGCAGAGTTCGCTCACCGCCGGCTACATCAGCCAGCTGGAACGCAACCTCGCCTACCCCTCGATCCCGGCGCTGTTCAACATCGCCCGCAGCCTGGGGGTGACCATCCAGTGGTTCTTCGGCAGCGAAGCCCCCGTGGCCGAGGCCGACCGGGGCTACGTGGTGCGGCGCAACGCCCGCATGAGCCTGCATTACGAGGACGGCATCACCGACGAGCTGCTCAGCCCGCAGCCCAGCCGCTCGCTGGAGGTCCTCCATTCGCGCTTTCCGCCCGGCACCTACAGCGAGGAGAGCTACAGCCACGAAGGCGAGGAAGCCGGCTACGTGCTGAGCGGGCAGTTCGAGCTGTGGGTCGGCGAACGCCACTTCCTGCTGAACGAAGGCGACAGCTTCGCCTTCTCCAGCCAGGAGCCGCACCGCTACGGCAACCCCGGCGAGCGGGATGCCCTGGTGCTGTGGATCGTGACCCCGCCGACCTTCTGATCCGGCGCCGCCTCGGCGACGCTCCTCAATTCCTGATTCGGGCAGCCAGGCCAGCCAACAGGCGCTCCAGCGCGCCCTGGTTCGCCCGCAGCACGCCGAGCCCGGCATCGCGCATGGCAGCGGCGCGTGCGGCGTCGGCCCAGAGCGCTTCGACGTCGCGGGCCAGGGCCTCGGCGCCGTCCACCTCCAGCAGGGCGCCGGCATCGCGCAGTTGCGCGGCGATTTCGAGGAAGTTGAACAGGTGCGGGCCGGACAGCACGGGTTTGCCCAGGGCCGCCGGCTCCAGCAGGTTGTGCCCGCCGTTGGGCACCAGGCTGCCACCGACGAAGGCGCTGTCGGCCAGGGCGTAGAGGAACAGCAGCTCACCCATGGTGTCGCCCACCAGCACCTGGGTCTGCGCCGCCACCGACTCGCCACTGGAACGGCGCTGACTGGCGAAGCCGGACTGGCGGCTCAGCTCGTACACCGAGGTGAAGCGCTCCGGGTGGCGCGGCACCAGGATCAGCAGGGCATCCGGACGCAGGGCCAGCACCGCGCGATGGGCCGCGAGGATGATCTCGTCCTCGCCGGCATGGGTGCTGGCGGCGATCCACACCGGTCGCCCGCTGGCGCCCCAGGCGGCGCGCAGCTCGGCGGCACGGGCCGGCAGGGCCGGGTCGATGGTGAGGTCGTACTTGATCGAGCCGGTCACCCCCACACATTCCGGGCGCGCACCCAGTTGGCGGAAGCGCTCGGCCTCGGCCTCGGTCTGCACGGCGATCCAGTCCAGCTCGGCCAGCATCGGCGCGGTGAGCTTGGCGAAGCGCGCATAGCCCCGTGCAGAGCGGGCCGACAACCGTGCGTTGGCCAGCACCACCGGGATCCGGCGCCGCGCGCACTGGTGGATGTGGTTGGGCCAGAGTTCGGTTTCCATGATCACCGCCAGCTTCGGCCGCACCCGGTCGAGGAAGCGCGACGCGGCCCAGGGCAGGTCGTAGGGCAGGTAGCAGTGCTGCACGCGGTCGCCGAACAGCGCCTGGATGCGCTCGGAGCCGGTGGGGGTCATGCAGGTGAGGGTGATGGGCAGGTCCGGGTGGCGCGCCATCAGCTCGCGCACCATGGGCGCGGCGGCGATGCTCTCCCCCACCGACACGGCGTGCACCCAGATGCCCCCCGGCTTGAGCGGTGGCAGGCCGAGGGCGAAACGCTCGCCGATGCGCCGGGCATAGGCCGGCGCCCGCCAGGCGCGCCAGGCCAGGCGCAGGGCCACCAGGGGCAGGCCGAGATGGAACAGCAGGGTGTAGAGGATGCGATTCATGGTGAGGCCAGTGATGCGGACAGGGGGCGGATGATAACTGAGCGGTCCGCCAATCGAAGCGCTTTCGGGCGCCGACGGCGGGGCTTCACCCCAGGGCCTGCAGGTGCTCCGCCAGTTGGTCGGCCAGCCACAGCGCGGCGGGGCCGAGGGCTTCGTCGCGCCGGCAGACCAGCTCCACCACCAGCGAGGGCGGCGTCCAGTCGCTGCGCAGCTCCACCAGGTGGCCCTGGTAGGCCGGGTACTGCGCCACGTGCCGGGGCAGCCAGGCCCAGCCCAGCCCGCGCATCACCAGCTCGGCCATGACGTAGAAGCTGTCGGCGCGCCACACCTGCGGCCCGAGCTGCTCGCCACCGGGGTAGTGGCTGTCCTGCGGGGCCATGAGGATCTGCCGGTGGCGCACCAGCTCGCGGCGGTCGGCGTAGCCGCTGGCGGCCAGGGCATGAGTCGCGCCGCAGACGGTGACCATCTCGATGGTGCCGAGGCGCTGGCGCTCCAGGGCGTCGGGCATGTGTTCGTGGTGGAACAGCAGGCCGAGGTCGGCGCGGCGCTCCAGCAGCTTGCGCGCCACGTCGCCCTGGGCGCTGCTGGCCAGTTGCACCTCCAGCAGCGGGAAGGCTGCCCCCAGCGCCTCCAGGCTGGCCAGCACCGGCTGGTAGGGCATGGCCTCGTCCTGGGCCAGGCGCAGGCGTGCCTCCTCGCCACGGGACAGCCCCTGGGCGCGGCCCTCCAGGCGCTGGCACTGGCGCAGCACTTCGCGGGCCTCCTCCAGCAGGGCCGCCCCTTCCAGCGTCAGCCTGGGCTGGCGCCCGCTGCTGCGGTCGAACAGCGCCACCCCCAGGTCCTCTTCCAGCAGGGCAATGGCGGTGCTGACGGCGGACTGGGCGCGGCGCAGATCCCGTGCGACGGAGGAAAACGAGCGCCCCTCGGCCACGGCGACGAAGACGCGGATCTGTTCGAGGTTCCAGTGCATGGCGGCTCAACCTATCTCTGATTCAGATGGGTAATGACTTTATCCCATCATGGAAAACTCTAGAATCCGCCCACCTGACAGGAGGGCCCCGACCATGACCGGCTACATCTACCTCGCCATCGCCATCGCCGCCGAAGTGGTCGCCACCACCTCGATGAAGGCCATCGACGGCTTCAACAAACCCCTGCCGCTGGTGCTGGTCATCGGCGGCTACGCCATCGCCTTCTGGATGCTGACGATGGTGGTGAAGAGCATCCCGGTGGGCATCGCCTACGCCATCTGGGCCGGGCTCGGCATCGTCCTGGTGAGCATCGCCGCGCTGGTGATCTACCAGCAGAAGCTCGACCTGCCGGCCGTGGTGGGCATGGGGATGATCGTCTCGGGGGTGGTGGTGATCCAGCTGTTCTCCAGCAGCACGGGGCACTGATCCAGCGGCGAACGGCCACGCACGGCTCACGCGACAGGGGCGCTATACTGCGCCCCTGTTTTTTCCCAGGCGTCGTCTCCCATGGCCGAACCCCTCAGCACCGACATCCTCATCCTCGGCGGCGGCATCGCCGGCCTCTGGCTCAACGCCCGCCTGCGCCAGCTGGGCTACGCCACGCTGCTGGTGGAATCCGCCAGCCTGGGCGGCGCCCAGAGCGTGAAGTCCCAGGGCATCATCCATGGCGGCACCAAGTACGCCCTGCACGGCGCCCTCACCGGCGCCTCCGAAGCCATCTCCGACATGCCGCGCCGCTGGCGCGAAGCCGTGGCCGGCAGCGGCGAGCTGGACCTCTCCGGCGTGCGCCTGCTCTCCGACGCCCACTACCTGTGGTCGCCGGGCAGCCTGTTCGGCAACGTCACCAGCTTCTTCGCCAGCAAGGCCATGCGCGGCCGGGTCGACCCGGTCAGCGGCAGCGAGCTGCCCCCGGCGCTGCAACACCCGAAATTCAAGGGCAAGGTCTACCGCCTGGCCGAGCTGGTGCTGGACGTGCCCAGCGTGATCGCCCGCCTGGCCGAGCTGGCCGGTGACAGCCTGCTGGCCGGTCACCAGGTGGAGCCGCTGCGCGACGGCGAGGCCCTGGTGGGCCTGCGCGTGGACGGCCGCGAGATCCGCGCCCAGCGCATCGTGCTCAGCGCCGGCGCCGGCAACGAGGCGCTGCTGCAGGCGCTGGGCATCCAGCAGCCGGCCATGCAGCGCCGCCCGCTGCACATGGTCATGGCCAAGGGGCCGGGGCTGAAGCCGCTGTATGCCCACTGCCTGGGCGGCGGGCCGAAGCCACGGGTCACCGTCACCAGCCACCCGGCGGCCGATGGCCAGTGGGTCTGGTACCTGGGCGGCGACCTGGCGGAAGCCGATGGCGTGGCCCGCAACGAGGCCGAGCAGATCGCCGCTGCCGAGCAGGAGATGCAGCAGTTGCTGCCGTGGATCGACTACACCGGCACCCAGTGGGCGACCCTGCGGGTGGAGCGCGCGGAGCCGGCGCAATCCGGCCTGGTGCGCCCGGACAACGCCTTCCTCGCCGAGCAGGGCAACCTGCTGGTGGGCTGGCCGACCAAGCTGGCCCTGGCGCCGGACTTCACCGACCGTGTGCTGGCCAGCCTGGACCGCGACGGCATCCGCCCCGGCCAGCACGCACCGCTGCCCGCCCTGCCCCGCCCGCCGGTGGCCCAACCGGCCTGGGAGGAACTGCTGGGATGAACAGCCTGCACCACCTGCACCGCCCCCTCGGCGACACCGGCCTGCGGGTCTCCCCCCTGGGGCTCGGCACCGTCAAGCTGGGCCGCGACCAGGGCGTGAAGTACCCCTCCGGCTTCACCATCCCCGACGATGCGGAAGCCCGCCAGTTGCTGGCGCTGGCCCGCGACCTGGGCATCAACCTGATCGACACCGCACCGGCCTACGGCCGCAGCGAGGAGCGCCTCGGCCCGCTGCTGCGCGGCCAGCGCCAGGACTGGGTGATCGTCAGCAAGGTGGGCGAGGAGTTCGAAGCCGGCCAATCGCACTTCGACTTCAGCCCGGCCCACACCCGCCGCTCCGTGGAGCGCAGCCTCCAGCGCCTGGAGACCGACGTGATCGACCTGGTGCTGGTGCACTCCGACGGCAACGACGTGGCGGTGCTGCGGGACAGCGGCGTCTACGAGGCCCTCGCCGAGCTGAAGCAGGCCGGCAAGATCCGCGCCTTCGGCCTCTCCGGCAAAACGGTGGAAGGCGGCCTGCTGGCGCTGGAGCGCGGCGACTGCGCGATGGTCACCTACAACCTCAACGAGCAGGGCGAGCGCCCGGTGCTGGACTATGCTGCCCAACACGCCAAGGGCCTGCTGGTGAAGAAGGGCCTGGCCAGCGGCCATGTCTGCCTGGCACCCGGGGTGGACCCGGTGCGGGCCAGCTTCGAGCTGATCTTCGGTCACCCGGGGGTGACCAGCGCCATCATCGGAACCATCAATCCGCTGCACCTGTCCCATAATGTCGCGACGGCCGCCGCGGTACTGGGTGGGCCAGCCTGACGCCGCGCCCGCGGCCGACCCCGACGCAAGGAGGAGCCGCCATGCCGCGCACCCTGGCACGCAAGGACCCGACCCTCTTCAAGACCCTGCCCCTGCAGGTGGACGCCAGCCCGGACGGGCTGGCCTACCGCAGCCTCGGCCTGCCGATGAACTTCGCGCAGATGCTCGAACGGCGTCGCCAGCCCCTGGTGATCGACGACAACCAGCGCTTCTCGGTGCAACTGGCCAACCTCGGGGTTTCGGTGCGCCTGACCCTGACCCTGCACGGCCAGACCTATTGGGTGGTGGTGCGCCAGCGCCGCCAGGACCGGGGCGACACCGTGCTCAAGCTGATTTCCGGCTATGTGCCGGCCCATGAACTGAACCTGCCGCTGCTGACCGCCATCCAGGAAGTGGCCGAGGAATGCCTGATCGAGACGCCGGACGGCTGGCTCGCCGGCCGCTTCGCCGACACCTGGCTGCCGACGCCCTACCCCAAGGCCCTGCACTACCTGGAGCACGCCTACTTCCGCCTCAGCCCGCTGTCCGGCGCGGCGCGGCCGGTGCAGAGCGGCAGTCTGACGCTACTGGAGCGCCCCCACGCCTACGTGCACCTGCCCACCGCTTCCCTGCAGCTGGTCTACGACCTGGCCCTGGAGCTGCCCCGCGAGGCGCGCCAGCCGAGCCTGTTCCACGTCGATGAAGTGCTGCAGGGCGAAGCCCTGGTGGCCAGCCTGGAGCGCCGCCGGCCGGACATCTACCTGCTGCCCTGCCAGGACGGCCAGCCCACCGGCGAGCTGTTCACCCTGCTGGACGGCGAGCTGAAGCCGGCCAGCACACGGGGGCTGTGGCTATCGGAAGGGTTTGCCGAGCAGGACGGCTGGCTGGTGCGGGACGAGCGGGTGCGCTGGAAGGACTGGCTGGCACGGGTCGGCACCGCGCCGATGAGCCGGCGGCGACTGGCGGGCTGAGCCCGCCAGCCGCACTTGCGGCCTACTTCAGCTCGCTGGAGCTCTTGCCCAGCAGGCGCCGGGCCACGATCAGCAACTGGATCTGCTGGGTGCCTTCGAAGATGTCGAGGATCTTCGAGTCCCGCGCCCATTTCTCCAGCAGTTCGTCTTCCCCGTAGCCCAGCGCGCCACACAACTCGACGCACTTGAGGGTGACCTCGTTGGCGACGCGCCCGGCCTTGGCCTTGGCGATGGAGGCTTCCTTGGAGTTGGGCAGCTTGTTGTCAGCCATCCAGGCGGCCTTGAGGGTCAGCAGCCGCGCCGCTTCCCACTCGGCCTCCAGGCGATAGAGGGTGGCTTCGGCGTGGCTCACGCTGAGCAGCGGCTTGCGGTAGTCGAAGCTGCAGCCGGCCTTCTTCAGCAGCTCGCGGGTCCTGTCCAGCGCGGCCTTGGCGACACCGATGGCCATGCCGGCCACCAGGGGACGGGTGTTGTCGAAGGTTTCCATCACCCCGGCAAAGCCCTTCTGCACGTCGATCTCGGGGTTGCCCAGGAGGTTGGCCGCCGGCACGCGGCAGTCGTTGAAGCTGATGGAGGCGGTGTCGGAGGCCTTGATGCCGAGCTTCTTCTCCAGGCGGGTGACGGTCATGCCCGGGGTGCCCTTCTCCACCACGAAGGACTTGATCGCGGCGCGGCCGAGGCTCCTGTCCAGGGTGGCCCAGACCACCACCGCATCGGCACGCTCGCCGGAGGTGACGTAGATCTTCTCGCCGTTGAGCACGTAGTGGTCACCGTCCTTCACCGCCGTGGTGCGGATGGCGGCGGAGTCCGAGCCGCAGCCCGGTTCGGTGATGGCCATGGCCGCCCAGGTGCTGCCGAAGCGCTTGAGCTGCTCCTCGTTGGCCACGGCGGCGATGGCGGCGTTGCCCAGGCCCTGGCGGGGCATGCCCAGCAGCAGGCCGACGTCGCCCCAGCACAGCTCGATGACCCCCAGCAGGGCCGAGAGGTTGCCGCCGTTGCGCACGCCCTCCTCCGCCTGGCCACTGCCGCGCTTGCTGGCGGAGGTGGCGCCGACGGCATCGGGGGAGCCGGCGTTCATGCCGTCCAGCAGGGCGGCCAGCAGGTCCAGCTCCTTGGGGTAGGCGTGCTCGGCCTTGTCGTACTTGCGGGAGATGGGGCGGAAGTAGTTCGCCGCCACCTGGTGGGCCTGGTTGGCCAGGCCGCGGAATTTCTTCGGGGTTTCCAGGTTCATCACAAAGTCCTCAGGACCGGATTTCGACCGTTCGAGCTAGACGCGCAATCGGTAGAAAACGGTTCTCACAAGTGCAGGCCGCCGGCCATGACGGCCACGGCACGCAGGTCGCGGTACCAGCGCTCGGCCGGGTGTTCCTTGGTGAAGCCGTGGCCACCGAGCAGTTGCACGGCGTCGGTGCCGATCTTCATGGCCTTCTCGGCGCACAGCAGGCGCGCCAGGTAGGCCTCGCGACGGAAGTCCTCGCCGCGCTCGGCACGGGCGCAGGCCCGCCAGACCATCAGGCGCATGGCATCCAGCTCGATGCCGATGTCGGCCACCATGAAGGCCACGCCCTGGCGATGGCTGATGGGCTCGCCGAAGGCGACGCGCTCGTTGCAGTAGGTCACCACGTAGTCCAGCGCGGCCTGGGCGGTGCCCACGGCGAGGGCGCACCAGGCCAGGGTGGTGTAGGCGAGAAAGCGCTCCAGATCGAAGGCGCTGCCGGCCAGGCGGTCCTCCACCGGCACCCGCACGCCCTTCAGGCTCAGCCGGGCGGTGGCGCAGGCCTTGAGACCCATGGCCGGTTCGGGGCGCAGGTTCAGGCCCTTGGCACCGACATCCACACGGAACAGTGCCGGGCCGTCGGCCGTCTGGGCGGCGACCAGGATGGCGCTGGCGTTGAGGCCTTCGAGCACCAGGCATTTCTCGCCGTCGAGCTGGTAGTGACGCCCCTTGCGCTTGGCCCGGGTGGCCAGGCGCAGCGGATCGACCAGCAGGCCCGGTTCGCTGACGGCAATGGCCATGGCCGGCGGGCGCGCAGTCCCGACGAAGGCGGGCAGCCAGCGGGCCTGCTGCTCCTGGGAGGCCCAGCGGCGGATGCAGTTGGCCACCGACAGCGGCACCAGCAGCGAGGCCGCCAGGGACAGGTCGCCCCCGCCGAGGGCTTCGGCGATCAGGGCGTTGGTGACAACGGTGCGCTCACCGGCCATGCCGCCCAGCGCTTCGCTGACGCCGTAGTGGGCCAGGCCCAGTTCCAGGGCCTGGTTGATCAGCTCGGCGGAGACGCAGCCCTGGGCATCCGCTGCTTCCGCAGCGGGTCGCAGGACCTCGCTGGCGAAGGCGCCGAGCATTTCCACGAGCATCTGCTGCTCGTCGCTGAGGGACAGGTCGAAGAGGCCGTCCGGGTCCGCCGGGCGCGGGGCCTTGGCAGATTTGGCGGGCTTGGCCGCCATCCGGAAGCCGGCACGGCTGCCGGTGTACAGGAGGCGTTCGAAGGGTTTGCGCAGCTTGAACCGGTCCGGCCAGTCGGCCTGGGCCACACGGTTCAGCACGGACAGGGCACGGCCCTGCACATCGGTACTCATGGCATCGCTCCACGCGGGGTGAGGATGCCGGGATGATGCGCGCGCGCCACGAGGGGCGCCTATGACCGGGCCGACGCGCCGCTGTGGCGCATCGGCCAGTGGGAACCCCGTTCAGGGGCTGCTGGGCGTCGGCCCTGCCGGACCGTGGGAAAGCTCAGCGAATCAGCGGCTGCGGATCTTCTCGACGATGGCGGTGGTGGAGCTGTTCTCCACCAGGCCGAGTACCCGCACTTCACCGCCGTAGGCACGGACCAGATCGGCACCGACCACCTGCTCGACGCCGTAGTCGCCACCCTTGACCAGGATGTCCGGCTTGACCTCGCCCAGCAGGCGCTCGGGGGTGTCTTCGCTGAAGCTCACCACCCAGTCCACGGCGCCGAGACCGGCGAGCACGGCCATGCGCCGGTCCACCGAGTTGATCGGCCGGCCGGGGCCCTTGAGGCGGCTGACGGAGGCGTCGTCGTTGATCGCCACCACCAGGCGGTCTCCCTGGGCGCGGGCCTGCTCCAGGTAGGTCACGTGGCCGGCGTGGAGGATGTCGAAGCAGCCGTTGGTGAAGACGATCTTCTCGCCGTGGGCGCGGGCGTCTTCGATGGCCAGCAGCAGTTGCTCCAGGCTCAGCACGCCGCGCTCGGAGCCCTGCTCGCGCTGCACCGCGCGGCGCAGCTCGGGGGCGCTGATGGCGGCGGTACCCAGCTTGCCGACCACGATGCCGGCGGCCAGGTTGGCCAGGGCGACGGCCTGGGGCAGGTCTTCGCCGGCGGCCAGGCTGGCGGCCAGGGTGGAGATGACGGTGTCGCCAGCGCCGGTGACGTCGAACACTTCGCGGGCACGGGCCGGCAGGTGCAGGGCCGGGTGGCCAGGGCGCAGCAGGGTCATGCCGTGCTCGCCACGGGTCACCAGCAAGGCACCGAGGTCCAGCTCCTGCATGAGCCGGGCGCCCTTGGCGACCAGCTCGGCCTCGTCGGCGCAGCGGCCGACGATGGTCTCGAATTCATTGAGGTTGGGGGTGATCAGGCTGGCGCCCCGGTAGATGCCGAAGTCCTTGCCCTTGGGATCGGCCAGCACCGGGATGCCCTTGCGACGGGCCGCCTGGATCAGCGCCTGGTGGTTCTTCAGGGCGCCCTTGCCGTAGTCGGACAGCACCAGCACCTTGACGCCGGTGAGCAGGCGTTCCACCTCGGCGGCCAGGGCCTCGGCGTCGGTGTCGAAGGGCTCTTCGAAGTCCATGCGCAGCAGTTGCTGGTGGCGACTCATGACCCGCAGCTTGACGATGGTGGGCTGCCCGGCGATGCGCTGGAAGCGGGCATCCACGCCGGCGGCGCCGAGGCTGGCGAGCAGGCTCTCGGCGGCTTCGTCCTCACCGGTGACGCCGACCAGGGCCGCCGGTGCACCCAGGGCGGCGATGTTCAGCGCCACGTTGGCGGCACCGCCCGGACGGTCTTCGATCTGGTCCACACGCACCACCGGAACCGGCGCCTCGGGGGAGATGCGCGAGGTGCCGCCATGCCAGTAACGGTCGAGCATGACATCGCCCACCACCAGAACGGGGGCCAGATCGAAACGGGGCATGGTGAGCTTCATGAAGACTCCAGGGCATGGAAAAACGGCGCGGATCATACCATAGCAGCCGATCCACCCCGGCGAAGGCGCCCGTCAATCGGAAAGCCGGCGGACCCAGAACAGCTCGTGGCGACGCACGGCCTTGCGGAAGAATTCGTCCTCGCCGGTGGCTGGCCAGCGGCGGCCTGCGAGGCAGCGCTGGATCAGCCGGCGCAGGCGTTTCTTGGTGGGCAGCGGCCCCTGCAGGTCATGCTGCATGGCCAGGGCCTGGGCCTTGTCACGCTGTTGCGCGGCATGCAGGCAGAGGCTCCACAGCGGGTCGGCCGGAAGCGGCTCGATGGCCGGCGGCAGCGCGATGCCCTGGCCGGCGGGCCCCATGGGCCAGCGGTCGTTGTCGTGCAGGTGGTTGGCGTAGAGCAGCAGGCTGGCGGGCTGCCAGTCGGCTTGCTGGATGGCCGCGAGCAATGCCTGGGTCGCGGCGACGTGATCGCTGTGGGGGTCCAGCTCGGGATGGGGCGTGACCACCACCTCGGGGCGGAAATACTCCAGCAGGCGCGCCAGGTCAGCCACCAGATTGGTCCAGCTGGGCACGCCGTCGGCGTCGCCGGGCAGCTCGATGGGGTTGTGCTGGCGCACGGTGCGGACGTCGGCATCCCTGGAAACCTTCGAGCCGAAGCCCTGCTCCGGCGCCTGGGCCATGGCCGGGAGTTGCAGGCAGTAGTAGCCGAGCTGCACACAACGGGATTGCGGGACGCCGCCCCAGAGCGGGATGGCCTGGCTGTCCCAGCTGCGCAGGCGCCCTTTGAGGCGGGCGGCTTCGGCGGCGTCCAGGCCGAGCCGCTGGTAGTGCTCGGCTTCGATCTCGCCCTGGGTGAGGGTGACGATGCTGGCCTCGGCGGCCTGGCTGTACAGCCCGAATGCGGCCAGTTCGGCGTCGTCGGCGTGGGGGGCGATGACCATCACCCGCTGCTGGCGGAAGTCCGGCTGGGCGAGGGCGTAAAGAGTGGCGTCGGCGGCGACCCGGCAGAAACGCCCACGAATGACGAGGGTGCCGGCCTGCAGCGCGTCGTGCTGGCCGGTCAGGTTGAGGTAGCGCCAGCCATCGACGCCGCGCTCGAAGTCCTGGCGGTCGTCACCCACGCAGACTGCCGGGTCCAGCCAGCGGCCCAGCCAGGACGCGCGCAGGCGCACCCGCAGGATCAGCGTGTCCGCCGCGCCTGCGCCCTCGGGCAGGTGGACGCGGCCGCTGGCCAGGTCGAGCGGCCACTCGGGCGTACCGGCCGGGAAGGCGTAGCGGTAGTCATCGCTCGGGGCGTAGAACAGGTGGTCGGCGAACCAGGCCTCATGGGCGATCCAGCCCAGCACCAGGGCCAGCGGCACCAGCCACCCGGCCACGCCGATGCCCAGTGCCACCAGCAGGACGAGGGCCACCAGCAGCGCGATGCGCTTCTGCCGGCGGTGGCGTTTCAGCAGTTGCTGCTTGCGTCCGCTCATGGGTTCACACCTGGTAGACGGGCACGCGGTGGCACCAGCGGTCCTTGTATTCGCGGTCGGCACGCCCAAAGGAGTAGCGCAGCGGCTTGTCCAGGGCGCGGGCCTCGGCCCAGGCGGCCTGGGTGTTGACGAAACTGAGGACGCTGCCGGGGCTGAAGGCGCGCTCCTGGGGGTCGACGCCACCGTTGATGTATTCGAGGCTGACCCAGCGCGGGGCCTCGACCCGGTAGAGCACCTGGATGGCTACGGGGCGGTCCTCCAGGTAGATCAGAGAGCCGGTCATGAACTCACGCATCAGGCCGAACACCTCGGCCAGGTGCGCCTTGCCGGTGGCGTCGAAGCCCCAGCGGCGGTGGAAGAGGTCGGCATAGATGGCCGCCTGCTCCGCCGGTTCCAGCTCCAGCATGGGGCGGATCACGCCGCCCGCCTCTTCCAGCAGGCGTTGCTCGCGGCGCTGGTTGTAGCGGAACTTCTTGCTGTAGTCCTCCGGCTCGCGGGCCAGGGCCAGGCCCTCGGGCTGCTCGCGCAGGCCGGTGATGCCGCTGAGGTTGAGGGCCGAGACATAGCGGGCCCGATGACGCAGGGCTACGCCGGCCTGCTCGGCGATGGGCAGGATGATTTCGGCGTTGCCCAGGTCGAACAGGCCGCGTTTGCCCTGTTGCTTGAGCACGTCCTTGGACAGTGCCAGGTGTCGGCCCCAGGTGGGCAGTGCGGCGACCAGACGACCGCCCTGGCTCCAACCCAGGTAGCGCACGGGGATGCCGGCCAGGCCGGCCAGCCGCTCGACCACCTCGGGGTGGGTGGCGACGCTGCCGCCGAACTCATGCCAGGCACGGGCATAGGTGGCGGCGTCGATGGGCTCCCAGCCCCGCTCACGCCAGGCACGCAGGTAGCTGAGCATCAGGCGTCCTGCTCCACCGCGTCCTTGCCGTCGTCTTCGAACTGCTTGGCGTGCAGGCGGGCGTAGTAGCCGTTGAGGGCCAGCAGCTCGCGGTGGGTGCCACGCTCGACAATACGGCCCTGGTCCATCACCAGGATCAGGTCGGCCTTCTCGATGGTGGAAAGACGGTGGGCGATCACCAGGGTGGTGCGGCCCTTCATCACTTCGTCCAGCGCGGCCTGGATGTGCCGCTCGGACTCGGTGTCCAGGGCGGAGGTGGCCTCGTCGAGGATCAGCAGAGGTGCGTTCTTCAGCAGGGCGCGGGCAATGGCCAGGCGCTGGCGTTGGCCGCCGGACAGCAGCACACCGTTCTCGCCCACCAGGGTGTCGTAGCCCTGGGGCATCTTCTCGATGAACTCGGCGGCGAAGGCGGCTTCGGCGGCGGCCTTGACGTCTTCCAGCGGGGCGCCGGCGAGGTCGCCGTAGGCGATGTTGTTGGTGACCGTGTCGTTGAACAGGGTGACGTGCTGGGTGACCAGGGCGATGTGCCGACGCAGGTTGCGCAGGCGGTAATCCTCGATCTCGACGCCATCCAGCAGAACCTCGCCGTTCTCGTGGTGGTAGAAGCGCGGGATGAGGTTCGCCAGGGTCGACTTGCCGCTGCCGGAGCGGCCCACCAGGGCCACCATCTGGCCGGGTTCGGCGACGAAGGAAATGTCGTCCAGGACGGGCTTCTCGCTGCCCGGGTACTGGAAGTTCAGGTGGCGGACCTCCAGGCGGCCTTCGACGCGCTCACGCTCGACGGTGCCGCGGTCGATCTCGGGCTCTTCGTCGAGCTGTTCGAAGATGCTCTCGGCACCGGCGACACCGCGCTGGATGGTGGAGCTGACTTCGGACAGCTGGCGGATCGGCTTGGGCAGCAGGCCGGCCAGGGTGATGTAGGCCACCAGGTCACCGGCCGAGGAATCACCACGCATATAGAGGACGAGGAACATCAGCACAGCCATGGCGCTGTAGATCACCAGCTGCAGCATGGGGGTGTAGACCGCCGAGGTCTTGGTCATCTTCAGCTGGCGGTCGGTGTTGCTGGTGCTGGCGTCGAGGAAGCGGCTCGACTCGTAGGACTCGCCGCCGAAGCTGCGAACCACCCGGTAGCCCTGGATGGTCTCGGAGGCGACGTGGGTGACATCCCCCATGGCGACCTGGATCTTCTTGCTCTGCTTGCGGAACTTGCGGCTGGCGCTGCTCACCATGAAGGCGATCAACGGCAGGATGGCCACCATCACGAGGGTCAGCTGCCAGTTCATCCAGAGCAGGGAGGCGAACAGGAAGACCACCGTCATGCCTTCGCGGATCACCACCTTGATGGCGTCGGTAGCGGCGCCGGTCACCATGGTGACGTTGAAGGTGATGCGGGAGATGAGGTGCCCCGAGTTGTGGTTGTCGAAGTAACGGTTCGGCAGCACCAGCAGGTTGTTGAACAACGCCAGACGCAGGTCATGGACCAGACCGAGCGAGACCTTGGCCAGGAAGTAGTTGCCCAGGTAGGAGCCGATCCCCTGCCAAAGCGCGATGAACACGATCAGCAGCGGCACGGCCTGCAGCAGTTGCAGGCGCGCCAGCCAGGGGTGGTCCTGCACGAAGGGCACGCCGGCGAAGAAGCTGGCCTCGGGGTTGTTCAGCCCGTCGACGAAGTACTTCAGCACATAGCCGAACATGGGCTGGGTCGAGGCGAAGATCAGGAACCCAACGATGCTGATGAGGAAGAGGCCGATGTAGGGCTTTACGTAGGAGAGCAGCCGGAAATAGATCTTCAGGCTCGAGGTCGATCGCGAGTCTGCAGAGTTGTCGGTCATGGAAGTGCGCCATGGGCAGAGCGGGCGCATATGCTATCACAGCCCCTCGGCCCCGCCAGACACGCGAAATATCCGGCTGTATCCCGTAGAATCGCGCCTCGATTCGACATCAGGGATGCGGGCTCAATGTCTCTCGCTTCACGCGCCTGGCAGCGCAATGCGTTCAACTTCATCAGCGACTGGGTACTACCAGCCGGTCTGTTCTGCCTGCTGACCGGTCTTGCCTGGTTGGGTGAGCGCAACCAGTACCACAAGCTCTTCTATGCGCTCATGGCCGCCCCTGCGCTTATTGCCTTCCTGTTGCAGCCTGCCCAGACGCTGCGTGTGCTTCGGACTCCCGTCACGCTTGCCTTCATAGCATTCTCCGCCTGGGCATTGCTCAGCATCGCCTGGTCCACTACAGATGAATCCGTAAGTTCACTGTTAAAGAGGCCGCTGTACATCCTCATGCTGTTTGTCGCCTGTGCACTGATGGCGCGTGACAACTGCTCGCGCCTTCAGACGACTGTCCATCTGGCCGCACTGTTGATGATTCCGATTGCGGCCTACTCACTGGTCGATTTCGTCCGTCATTACACAGAGGGGGCCCGCCTGATCGGAAGCGGCGCGCTGGACAACCCCCTGCTCAGCTCGCATCTGTTCGGCTTTTTCTGCATCCTCTGGCTCGGCTATGCTATGACCGCCGCGCCTAGAAATGGTCTTGTCGCACTTTTACCTCTGGCTCTGCTGTTCATGGCCCTGCTCGCTACAGGCTCCCGAACACCATTGATTGCAGTTGCAATTGCGTCAGCCTGGATGATGATCTGCTGCTGGAATAGGCGTGCGGTATTGCTTGCGACGATGGGTGTTACCGTCTTGATCTGCCTTCTCCTGCTGTACCCGGAAAGCCTTCTGAACCGTGGCACCTCCTATCGCTTCGATATCTGGCAATTGGCGTTGGAGAAAATCCAGCTCCACCCTCTGATAGGCCACGGGTTCGACGCACCTGTTTCTTTCGTCATCCCAGAAATTGGTTATGCGTTAAGTGAACCCCACAGTTTTTTCCTGGGCGTGCTCTTCTATACCGGCTTAGTGGGAGGGCTGTGCTGGCTATTCATGCATGCCAGCGCCCTCTGGATTTGCTGGAAGCGGCGGAGTGACGTCTGCTTCATCATCGCCGGGGCGTTGGTGCTCTACGGGCTGGGGGCAGGACTGACCGAAGGAGGGGGCATCCTGCCACGCCCCAAAGAGCACTGGCTGCTGACGTGGATCCCCTTGGCATGGGTCGCCACACTGAGCATTGGACGCCAACATGAGAAATCAACCTGATGCTCTTTCTTTCCAACGAGCAGCTGCAGGCGCTAAGTCACGACTCGACCGTTCTGGAGCAGGACGGGCTCGGCCCGAAGGTTCTCCGATTGAGCGACGGCAGCTTTCTCAAGCTGTTTCGCAAACGCCGCATGCTATCCAGCGAAACACTGAAACCCTACGCTCAGCGTTTCGCCGACAACGCCAAGCGCCTGCAAAGACTCGGCCTCGCCACACCGGAGATCGTTGAGGTCTATCGCCTCGAAGATCCTATCAATCGCACAGCCGTGCGCTATCGCCCCCTCCCCGGTGAAACCCTGAGGCACGCCTTGGAGCAATCCGGGCCTTCGCAGCAACAGCCGTTGGTCAAGCAGTTCGGCCAACTGCTGGGCCTATTGCATGAGAAGGGCGTTTACTTCCGCTCCATTCACCTGGGCAACGTACTGCTGCTGCCAAGCTCCGAACTCGGCTTGATCGATCTTGCCGACATGAAAATTGGCCGTCGGCCACTGAGCCTGCGCCTAAGGCTACGCAACCTCAAACATATGCGCCGCTACGACAAGGACAGATCTTGGCTGTTCGAGCAATTCAACGACGCACTGGCTGAGGGCTATGCCCAGCACGCAGGGCATTACGCCAAGGCAGTTCTGGCAAACGATCAGTCAGCATGAAGCTGCCGGTTACTGCTTCTCCAAGGGAGAGAAAAGCAGTCGACCCAATCCACGCCAGGTTTTCTTGTTCCAGGAGCGGAACGGAATCTGGCGGAGCAGTTGGCGAGCATACTGACGATCACGATTGGAGCACTTCAGGAACATCGAGCTGAGGAAGCGCGTTCTGACGAACTCATATTGGGGATGGGCGCTGAACAAGGCATAGGTGCGCAAGATACTGTCCACCATGAACGGCGTGTTCTTGGATGAGTTGCTGCCGTGTTTCCGGTACTGCGCCAATACCTCGCCAAGGCAATCGATAAAATACCCCGCATGGGTGATCTTGAGTTCAATCAGCAGGTCTTCCAAGCGTATCTGCGGATCGAACCCCCCGACGAGCTCCAGCGCTTCCTTGCGGAAAAGCAGCGTAGGCGCCGGAGGGTAAGGTTTGCGTTCCATGAATACATCATCGAAATCCAGCCGGCGGAACGCAGTGTCACGACGTTGACGTGACTCTGGAAACAGTTGGCCAGCCGAATCGATCAGCTCGATGTTCCCGGCACATATCCCGACCTCCGGTTTGTCCTGCATGTAAGCGACTTGCTTGGCGATACGCTCGGGAACCATGATGTCGTCCGAGCCGAACGGGGCAATCAGGCTTCCCTGGGCTCGTGCCACACCTTCGTTAAGAGTATGGGTCAACCCCTTGTTCTGCTGCACACGGAAATCAAATCCGTATTGCTGTTGCAAGCGCTGGATACGCACAACACTGTCGTCAGTGGAGCCATCGTCGATAACCAGCAGCTCAATGTTCGGATAGGTCTGCTGGACGACACTCAAGATGCACTGTTCGATGTAAGGCGCATGGTTATAGGACGCGACGATGACGGTCACCAAAGGCTGTTGCTGGGTCATTTCGCTACCTCTTCCAAAGCCGTTTCAATCAGTTCCAGATACTGCTGGCGAAAAACATCTATGTCGTGCTGCTCCTGCAGATAGCGATAAGCGTTTTCGCCTTTCTCTGCGAGTTGGACATCGCTTAGCGCGAGGTATTGGGACAATGCCTCTTTCAAGGCAGGCACATTGGCCGGCGGCACAGCCAAGCCGCCGGCCCCCTGGATCAATGGCAGCATGGCGGGTACATCGCTCGCGATAACCGGCAGACGCCCACTCATGCCCTCGAGCAGCGCCAGGCCCAACCCTTCAGCCAATGAAGGCATTGCCCAGATGTCGAACGCACGGACATAGCGCAAGGCGTTATCGCGGAATCCGAGCAAGTGAACTCGTCCCGCCACCCCCAGACGTTCGATCTCCTGTTGCAGACGATCATGCTCTCGCCCGGCGCCGATGATTGCCAGGTGGGCATCAGGAAATTGTCCCGCAACTTGCGAGAACGCCTGCACCAGATATATGTGCCCCTTTACCGGAACCAGACGCCCCAGCGCCCCCACCAAACGTGCATGCATGGGAAGCCCCAGCTTCTCACGCGCAACCTCACGAGGCAGTTGCAGCGCTTCCGCCTGGACAATATCGATGGCATTGGTGATCGCAACCGTGTTGCGCTCAGTAAAACCACAGCGACACTCCAATAGATACTGCCGCACAGCTGGAGAAACCCCGACGAAGCGCCAGGATGCGCTGACCAGCCGAGCGGTCTGGCGCCGCCTGTAAGCGCGGTCATACTCTCCAAAACCATGTGCGATACCGATGCAAAGCGGAATCTTCAACCAGCGGTTGAGCATCAGCATCATGTTCACTGGTTTGAAACGATTACAGATCACCACATCGAAGCGCTCGCTTCGGCAGTACTGGTAAAGACGCCACATGGCGCGAATTCGCATGCCTTTGAGCTGGCTGTCGGAAAAGCCGAAGTAAACCGAGCGTTCGGCTCGACTCGCAGGCTGTCCAGCAGCCGGGCGCCCCCGCAGAAAGGCGTTGACAGTTTCGAATCGCTCCGACGGCAAGGCCCGGAAAATCTGTTCCCCCAGATCTGCAAAGTCATGCGCCTTGATGTTGTAGCCAGGGTGCAACTGCAGGACCTTGATACGGCGTCCTTTGTTCATTTCCACTCTGCGAATCCTTTTTCGTCGATCATCCAGGCGTGCGTTTCGGCAAGCGCTTGCATCACCTGCAAGGCGGGTTCCGACTGAGTATTCCATGCATCCCGCTTCCAAATAGCGAAATGGAAATAGGGGTATTGGCGGTCACCATCCATGTCGTTGGTCAAGCTACCGCTTTGCCAGAACCAGCGCTGAGGAAAACGGAAACTGCCATCAATCCATGGAATACACCCATTAGGTGTACTGAACGCCTCGGTGAATTCACTGCGCCGACGCAATGGATTGAATCGACCGACCAAGTTGAAAAGCGGTTCGGGGAAGTTCTTGCGCCACAGAAACAGACGACTGAATGCCCCCTCGTCGAGCGCATGATGCAACTGGTCACTCAATCGCTTCTGCCATTCCGGCATTTGCATGAAAACTTCACGCATCGCTGCGGTGTTGCGCAGCAGGCATAAATGGCCCGAAACGCGACGAGCGTGAGTGGAATAAAGGTCATAGCGCGCCAGTCGCTCGGGGGTGAAGTATTCGCGCAAGCGCCCGTAAAGAACATCAAGATCACCGAAGGCCCAAAAATCGTAGCCCCGCAGCCTGTCCTCATGGATGTAGCCGAGGGCCGGCTTGAGATCACAGAGCTTGTACGGATTTGCCGGCGCGAATGGAATGCCGAGGCGCTGAGACACCCATGCGCAGTAGCTTGCGTAGTCAATAGGCTCGATACGGACATTCGGCGGCAGATGCTCGGGCTCACCACAATCACTGAAGAGCAGCCAATCAATGTCGGAATTGAGCCGGCAGCTTTCCAGAAACAACGGCATCCAGAATGGCCAGCGCCCGAAATAGGGGATGACAAAGCAAATGCTCGGGGACACGGCCACGCTTCCAAACCTCAACTAAAAGAGAACCAATCCTCTATGGGCGCCCCATTCAACACACCAACGCGCGAGAACCAGACACACCCTGCATTCATGTGCGAAACGCCAGGCACAATTCCACTTAGATAGAGGAACAAGGCAAACCCGGGCGTGTTATCTCAACACAACTTTCTCGCCTGTTCGAGCAGATCGCCCAATCGTTGCGCCTGGGAAGCCGTAAGGAGTTTCCGCCAACTTGGCGGCAAATCCTGCTCACCCTCCTCAGATTTGAGAGCGTTCAGGCAATCAAGAGCATAGGCAGGCGCACACGACCGGGAATATCGATCACCGGGCACTTGCAACGCAAAAAAAGCCGCACGCGCGCCCTTGCGAGCTTGTTTATCCAGCCCAATTGCAAGCAGGCGGAACATGAGCCGTTTCAGCAATGAAGGCTTGGGCCGTTGCGAAGGCAATTCGGCGGAAACAGCAACTAGACGCTCGGAAAACTCTTCCCCGTGAATCGAGAAGAACTCAGCGATCATCAGGCGCCAGAAAAGCTTGTCGCCATAGTAGTGGTTGACAATTCCCTGGGCATTCGCGGGCGCACCCAGCCTTCTTAAGTATGCGGCACACCCGACAGCGAACTGCTCGACAACATGGACATCAGGTGCCAGCGGGTAGATCTCGTCAATCAGACGGATCGCCAGATCCATACAAGCATCCGGCTCGTTTCTGAGAGCCAATACGCCAGAGTTGATCAGCGGCATATCGCCCTTGATCTGGTATTCACGCTCCAGCACTTCGGCTGCGGCGTCATGGAGACGCTCGCCCCGCCAGTCATCCCAACGCGCCTCGACTTCATCCACCAACCAATCGGCCTTTTCCAGGCGCTCGAACAATCTGCTCGCAGAGCCCACAAAAAAAGTATCGGTATCGATGAAGATACTGGCGCCTGGGAGGTTGAAAGCATCGTGCATCACTGCTGCTTTCAACCGGTGCATATAACCCTGGCTACCACGCCACTGCTTGAGCCGGTTGTCATCAAGCACTTCCAGATCGACGGGCCAGCCATGGAAATCCTCAGGCCTATCGGTGTACACGAGGATCTGAGGAAGCTCTTCTCGCGGAGTCTGCCGCAGCAGTGAAAGCAGACTGTACTTCGCCTCCCACCGATAATCCGCCTGCCCGCCGTACAGGAGATACACGAGACGACGCTGACAGGCGCTCATTCTGCCTCACTCCAGCGCGAGACCATTGGTAACTCCCAGAAGCATCTTTTCGCTGCAGAGTCAGAAAACACATGCTCAAGGCAAGCAGGTATAGCACTGCAAGGACTCTGAGCGGATTCAATGAGAACGGCAGACAACATAGATGAGTTCGGATAGTTGAATAATCGCCCAGCGCCTTGAACAATCTCGCAAGCCCCTCCGTTGTCACTGGAAACTACGGGGACTTCCGCCGCCATCGCCTCCAGCAGCACCATGCCGAAGGGCTCGTGATCGGACGAGAGCACGAACAGGTCGAACGCACGGAAATAACGCCGACCTTCCGGGACCTGCCCAAGGAAGCGTACCCGGGCAGTAACGCCCAATTGCTCGGCCAGTGCTTTCAGGGAAGCCTCAAGCCGGCCACTGCCCATGATGGCCAGCAGGCTGCCAGTTGGCAGTTGCGGCAACGCTTCGGCGAATCCACGGATCAGCGTGGCCTGGTCCTTGTCCGGGTGCAGGCGGCCGACATTACCGACCACCCAGGCATCCTGGGGCAGGCCCAGCGCCTCGCGCGCTTCTTCGCGAGACTTGAGGCCAGCCTGGACTGCCGCGATATCGATCCGGTTGTAGAGGGTCTCGATCCGTTCAGCAGGCCAGTCGGGCAGGCAACGGCGCATGTCGTCACGCACCGCGTTGGACACCCCCAGCAACGCCAGGCGCTTACGGAAGAAGTTGGCGAACACCCGGCGCGACAGCCGCTGGTAGTCACCGAAGGCATGGTGCACGCCGATCACAGGCAGCGATGTGCCCAGCAAGGCGATGTAGATCGGCTTGAAACGGTGGGCAATGCAGAAGCGGAAATCGCGACCTGCCACGATCTTGCGGATCGCACGGAGCGCTCCGAGCTTGAGCCCCCTCACGTCACGGCTGCTTTGACCGAGGAAGATCACTTCATCGGAAGCCGATCCCTGCACCACCGCCTCACTCGGCTCGCCGGTGAGGTAGACGGTGGTCACCTTGTAAGGGGTACCCTCGAACAGCACGGCGTACTGACGGGCGCAATCCAGAAAGGGCCCGTCATAGCCGTGGCAGAACTGCAGGACGCGCGGTTCAGAGCTGCTCATACCACTCGGCGCCTTCCTTGACCACGAGGATGTCTTCCATGATCAGGTACTGCAGGTCAGACCCGTAGAACATGTTCAGGGCATCGGTCGGCGAGCAGATCATCGGCTCGCCGCGACGGTTCAAGGAAGTGTTCAGCGACACGCCGTTACCGGTCAGCTTCTCCAGCTCGAGCATCAGGTCGTACCAGCGCGGGTTGTGCCGACGCTCCAGCACCTGGGCCCGAGAGGTGCCGTCCTCGTGCACCACCTCGGAGACACGCTCCTTCCACTCCTCGTTGACCTCGAAGGTGAAGGTCATGAAGGGGCTCGGGTGGTCCACCTTGAGCATCTTCGGGGCAACGGTATCGAGCATCGACGGGCAGAAGGGCCTCCAGCGCTCGCGGAACTTGATCTGTTCGTTGATGCGATCGGCAACGCCCGGAACGCTCGGGCAACCGATGATGGAACGACCGCCCAGGGCACGCGGGCCGAACTCCATGCGCCCCTGGAACCAGGCCACCGGGTTGCCGTCGACCATGATGCGGGCGATGCGCTCCGGGGTGTTCTCGATACGCTTGAACACCGGCTTGTTCGGGTGCTTGGCGCAGGCGGCGATGACCTCCTCGTTGGAGTAGGACGGGCCGAGGTAGACGTGCTCCATCTTCTCCACCGGCACACCGCGCTTGTGGGAGACATAGGCCGCGGCGCCCACGGCGGTGCCTGCGTCGCCGGAGGCCGGCTGCACGAACAGCTCCTTCACATCCGGGCGGGCGATGATCTTCTGGTTCAGCTTGACGTTGAGCGCACAGCCACCAGCGAAAGCGATCTTGCCGGTGTCACGGATGATGTCGCCCAGGTAGTAGTCCATCATCTCCAGCGCCAGCTTCTCGAACAGCGCCTGCATGCTGGCGGCGTAGTGGATATAGGGATCGTCGGCGATGTCGCCCTGGCGCTTCGGTCCGAGCCATTCGATCAGCTTGGGCGAGAAGTAGTAGCCCTTGCCGTTCTCCTTGTAGCGGCGGAAGCCGATGACGTTGGCGTAGTCGGTGTTGATCACCAGCTCGCCATTCTCGAACTTGGCCAGGCGGGAGAAATCGTACTTGGCGGCGTCACCATAGGGCGCCATGCCCATGACCTTGAACTCACCGTCGAGCATCTCGAAGCCGAGGTACTCGGTGATCGCGCCATAGAGGCCGCCGAGGGAGTCCGGGTCGAAGAATTCCTTGATCTTGTGGATCTTGCCGTTCTCGCCCCAGCCGAAGAAGGTGGTGGCGTACTCGCCCTTGCCGTCGATCCCGAGGATCGCGGTCTTCTCCTTGAAGCCGGAGCAGTGGTAAGCACTGGAGGCGTGGGCCAGGTGGTGCTCCACCGGCTCGATCTTCACCTTCTTGGCGTCGAAGCCCAGTTGCTCCAGGCACCAGACGATCTTGTTGCGGTAGCGCTTGTAGCGGCGGTTGCCCATGAGGATCGCGTCCAGGGCGCGATCCGGTGCATACCAGTAGCGCTTGGCGTATTGCCAACGGGCCTTGCCGAAGAGGCTGATGGGGGCGAAGGGGATGGCCACCACATCCACATCGGACGGCTTGATACCCGCCTGCTCCAGGCAGAACTTGGCCGACTCGTAGGGCATGCGATTCTTCGCGTGCTTGTCGCGCACGAAGCGTTCTTCTTCGGCGGCCGCGATCAGCTTGCCGTCGATGTAGAGCGCGGCGGAAGGATCATGGCTGAGGGCGCCGGAAAGGCCGAGGATCGTCAGTGCCACAGTGTTAAGCCTCTATCAAAGCGGCCGGGCGTCGTGACGCCCGGCAAGTTGTCCAGTACACAGCCCCTCGGGGCTCATTCCCAGCTTCAAGCCTCGGGCTTCAAGCTGGCCTTGGGTAAACGTTCATCCAGGTGGCGGTACAGCGCCGAATCCGCCGGCCAGTTGCGCAGGAAGCGCTCGCGATCCCGGGCATAGGCCCTGGCGAAGCTGCGCTCGCTGCCGTGTTGCCGGACCGCATCCAGGTCGATCAATGACCAGTGCCCGTCCTGCCAGAACAGGTTGTGCCCCTTCAGGTCGCCGTGGCTGATGCGCTCGCGGATCAGCGCGGCAAACAGGCGATCCAGGGCTTCCAGCTCGGCTTCCGGCGGCAGGCCCTGGTTCGCACCGACCGCCTGGGCGTCTCGAAAACGGGCGATTATATCTTGACCCGGCAGATATTCGGTAATCAGGTACGCGCGCCCGCGCAGGCCCAGCCAACGGTGCTCCACCACCGCCAGCGGACGCGGCGTGGCGATGCCGAGGAAGGCCAGGCGATGACCCTCGCGCCAGCTGTGCCAGGCACGGGACGGCCGCCAGAAGCGTTTTAGCCAGTGCAGCAGGTTCTTGATGTTGTAGCGCTTGACCAGCAGCGTCTCGCCGCCTTGCTCCACCCGTGCCACCGTTGCGGCACCGCCGTCCTTGAAGCGATGACCGGCGGCGATGGCGGCATCCGGCGCAGCCAGCAGCGGCGCCACGCGCGCCTCGGCATCCCGACGAACGGCACGCAGGCCGAACAGCGAGCGCCGGACGCTGAACAGGCTGCATTCGCGGCCAACCTTTTCGAGGAAGTCACGCAGACGCCAGCGGCGGACCCGGGCGATTTCCTTCTCCAGCATTTCCAGCGGCAAGGCGTGCTCGCCGTTGGCCAGCAGGTAATGCACCAGCAGCTCTTCCAGGTAAGGCGCAAGGGTGGCGGGCAACTGGGCGAAGAACACCCCGAGATTGGCGAGCACCTGCTCGCGGGGCAGGGGTTCGCCCTCGCAGACGGCACGCACACCGCCGCCATCGATCAGCTTGAGCTGCCCGTCATGCCGGAGGATGTTGTCCAGATGCAGGTCCTCTTGCACCAGGCCGCGAGCATGCAGGTGGGCGACCAGCTCCAGGGCTTCACCCACGACGCGCTGCTGGCCGTCGGAGAGCAACGGCTCGCCTTCGACCCGGCGCCACTCGTCCCACAGGCTGCTGGCGCCCTCGAGGAACTCGAAAAACAGCCAGCCACCCTGCCCGGGCACCAGCCCGCTTTCCAGCAGGGCCGGAGTCGGCAGGCCCTGGCGCGCCATCAGCTCGGCGCCCTGGCGCTCACGCTCGAAGTGACGGGCTGCCTTGCCCCCCACCAGCAACTTGGCCAGCACCCGGCGCCCTTTCCACATCGCGGCGCCTACATAGCGCTGGCCCGGCAACACACGCAGCAGAGTCTCCAACTGCAGCAGCTCTCCGTTCAGCTCAAGCTGCAGGGGCAAGGCAGGGGAACGCCCCATGCCAGCAAGTTCAACGAGCCTCATGCGCGGCTCTCCTTGTCCCGCTGGCGTCGCATCAGGAGCTGTTCCCAATGCTCGACATCGGCGCTGCTTCCCAGGTAGGCAACCAGGAAGCGCCGGATATCATCGGCGCTCCAGATACGCGCACGGCGCAACAGAGGCTCCAAGTCCTTGATCCGGTCGCGACGACCGAACAGCAGCGGACGCGTCTTCTCCAGGTCGATCAGGCACGCTTCGCAACCAACGGCGGCAGGGCGCAGGAAGATGTGCTTGGGGTAGAAGCAGCCGTGCATCTGCCCGGCTCCGTGAAGCTGCCGCGCCAAACGGCCGCAGGCGTCCAGCAGGGCCTCGCGCTGGCCGGCTTCGACCGCAGGCCATTGGTCGAGCCAGTGGTTGAGTTCCTGCCAACCATCCAGGGCGCGAGTCACCAGGATGGCGTGGCGCTCGCCCGGACGACGGCGCTCGCCAAAGAACACCGCTTGCAAAGCGGGAATCCCCAGCTCGGTATAACGGCGGATATTGCGGAACTCCCGGGCAAACGTCGGCTCGCCGAAGGGGTGCGTCAGGCTGCGGGTCAGGTGGTTGGATTGGCGCTTGAGGTAGTACGCCCGCTCACCCAGCTCCAGGCGGAACACGCTGCTCCAGCCACCGCGCTCGGTGTTGGGAAGGTCCACGGCTTCGAGCTTGAGCGCCCACAAGGCATCGAAGTCGGCCAGGCCGTGGGCCTGCAGGCAGGCCAGGTCGTCAGGGGCCACGAAGTCGTTCATTCGCGCCCCTCGAAGTAACCCAGTACGCGGCGGACCTGAGCCTTGCCGCTGCGATCCAGGCGCGCGAGCCCACGGTATTGCAGGTAGAAGCGCATACGCTGAACGCGGGACAGCTTGTACTTGGCCACCTTGTCGAGGCAGGCGAGGTCCTTGACGATCCGTCGCTCCAGGAAGCGCCCCCACCAGAAGGCTCCCGTGGGGCAATCGATGAAGAACAGCTTCCCGGCCGGGTCCACCAGCAGGTTTCGCCATTTCAGGTCGTTGTGCGCAAACGCGTGATCGTGGAGGGTCCGGGTCGCCTTGGCCAGTTGCCGGCTGATGCCATCCACCCAGCGCCGGTCGAGCAGACGCGGATCATCGGTGAGCGCCAAGTGCGCCAAATCCTCGGTGTCCAGCAGCTCCCGAGTGATCAGCGCACCCCGCAGAAAAGCACCACCCCGGCGCTCCATGCCGTAGGCGACGATGGGCGCGGTGGGTATGCCCCACTTGGCGAACCAGCGCAGGTTCTGCCACTCCGCCTTGACCCGGGGCCGCCCGAGGTAGCGACGCAGGCCCTTGCCCGCCCCCCAGTAACGCTTCACGTAATAACGGATGCCGTTACGCTCCAGGCGTACGACTTCGGACAGCGGATCGCTGGTGATGCGCTCCGCCTCCAGGGCAAAGACGCGATCCAGGCTGCCAAAGTCCTCCGCCAGCGCGGCGTAATCGGGGGCCAGTGTCCAAGCCGCCATCAGAGTGCATCTCCATAGCGCTGCTTGCGCGCATAGAGCTTCGCCGCCTTGCGAGCCAGGTGGGCCAGCAGGGGCCGCTCCTGGCGCAAGACCTCGCTCAATGGCCGGTCGAAATAGACCCGCAGGAAGCGAAGCCAGTCATGTCGGGTCAGCCCGATATCCAGGGCCGAGAAATAGAGCGCAGCCAGGTCCTTGTCGCGCCAGCGGCGCGGCAGGCTCGGGCGGACCTGGGCGCGGTGCAGGTCGATGACCGACAGGCGGAAGTCGCTCGGGGTCACCGGCCGGTCGGTGTGCAGCAGGAAGTGGCAGATGTAGCAGTCGCGGTGGTTGACGCCCGCGCGGTGCATCTCACGCACCATTCGCGCCACCTCGTCGATCAGCGCGCGCTTGAGCGCCAGGGGCGGCGGGTTGCGCGGCCAGTCGAGGGAGAAGTCCTCCAGGCTGACGGTTGGCGCCAGTTCCTCGGTGATGATGAAGGAGTGCTGCTGGGCCGGGTTGTCGCCCCGCTCGCCAAAGGCGACGGCGGTCATGGTCGGCACGCCCACCTCCTGCAGGCGATGGATCGCCCGCCACTCCTGGCCGGCGCCGAGCACCGGCAGCTTGGCGGTGACCAGGTTCTTGAGGATCTCGCCCCAGCCGATGCCACGATGGATCTTGACGAAGTAGCCCCGCCCGTCGACTTCGGTACGCAGCGTGCGGCGGCCGTCCAGCTCGCGATAGACCTGGCCCTGCAGGGCCTCTACCGCTTCGAAGGCGTCACGCCCGCGCCACAGCTGTTCGAAAGGCGCCCTCAGTTCCAGCTTCATGGACGCTCCTGGAGAATCAGGTCGGCCGCCCGCTGGGGCATGCTGTACAGGTCGGCATGATCGGCGAAGGCCAGGCCATTGGCCGACCACCGCTGGCGTGCAGCGTCGTCGATGAGCATCTCGGCAAGCATGCGATTGAGGGTGTCCTGCTCGAAGGGGCTGGGCACCACGCGGCCGGCATCGGCCTCGTCGATGTAGTGGGCATAACCGCAGACGTCGGTGACCAGCACCGGCAGGCCGGCCACCAGCGCCTCCAGCAGCACCGTGCCGGTGTTCTCGTTGTACGCGGGGTGGATCAGCAGGTCGGCCCCCAACAGGAAACGCGGGATGTCACTGCGGCCCTTGAGGATGTCCACCTGGTCGGAAATGCCCAGGGCCTTCACCTGCAGCAGGAACGGCTTGGGGTCGTCCTGGCCGATGACGATCAGCCGGGTGCGCTTGCGCAACTCCCGCGGCAGGGACGCCAGCGCCTTGAGGGAGCGGTCCAGCCCCTTGGTCTTGAACCCGGAGCCGATCTGCACCAGCAGCCGGTCGTCGTCGGACAGCTTGAACTCCCGGCGGAACTCGGCACGGATGTCCGCCGCATTGGCCGGAGCACGACGGTCACTGGCGATGCCCGGTGGCAGCAGGTGGAAGCGCGACGCCGGGGTGGCGTAGTGCTTCACGAACAGCGGCTGCTGCACTTCGGAAATCATCAGCACGTCGGTCTTCGACTCGGGGGCGAACACCGCGCGCTCGTAGTCGGAGAAGTGTTTGTAGCGCCCCCAGCGACGGTATAAGCCGTTGCGCAGGGTCTGCGCCTTGTCCTCGAAGCAGGGGTCGGCGGCGTAGTAGACGTCCAGTCCGGGCATCTTGTTGAAGCCGATCACCCGCTCCACCGGCTGGCGCGCCAGGTCGGCCTCGACCCAGGCGGTGAATTTCTCGTTGCGCTTGTGGTTGAACAGCGCCTTCACCGGCGCGACCCGCACGTCGAAGCCGTCCGGCACGTCGCCTTCCCAGATCATGGTGTAGACGCGGATGGCGTGGCCACGACGCTGGCATTCCTGGGCGATGCGCATGAAGTCGCGCTGCAGGCCGCCGAAGGGGAAGTACTTGTAGAGCACGAAGGCCAGTTGCATCAGTGGGAGTCCTCGGTCAGCAGCAGGGCCTCCAGCTGGGTGGCCACCCGCTGCGGGTTCAGCCGGGTGAAGCACAAGGGCTGCTCGCGCTTGAGGTCGAAGCGACGGCGCTCCTCTTCGCTCGGCTGGTAGGCGCACTGCTTTTTCAGGCAGGGCGCACAGGGGAAGTCGCTGCCCAGGTGGACCTGCGAACGCCCGTAGGCACCGGTGAAGCCCGGGTTGGTCGGGCCATAGAGCGACAGGGTCGGCACATCCAGGGCGGCGGCCAGATGCCCCAGCCCGGTGTCCACCGCCACACAGGCGCGCGCGCCGGCGAGCACCTTGGCCATGCCGGCCAGGGACAGGCGCGGCAGTACGGCGGCGCCATCCAGGCCTTCGGCGAGGCGTTCGGCCCTGGCCTTCTCTGCGGCATTGCCCCACGGCAAGCGCAGGTTCCAGCCATGCTCGCAAACCCGCTCGGCCAGCTCGCGCCAGTAGGCTTCGGGCCAGTGCTTGGTGTCCCAGGTGGTGCCGTGGAGGAACAGCAGGTAAGGCGCGGCGCCCGGCGCGTCGGCCAGTTGCGCGCGATTCAGGCCGTAGTCACCGGTGCTCTGTGGCAACGGGTAATCCAGTGCCTTGGCGAACAGCTGGCGCACCCGCTCGACGGCGTGTTGCCCCCAGGCGACGGCATGGGGCTGGTCGTAGAAACGCGCGGCGATGGGCTCACGGGCGGACTCGCGATCGAGCCCGGCCACCGGAGCCTTGGCGTAGCGGGTCAGCCAGGCGCTCTTGAACAGCCCCTGGGCGTCGATCACCAGGTCGTAGCGGGTCTCCCGCAGGCGCCGCTTGAAACGCCCCCACTCACCACTGCGCAGGGTCTGGAACAGGTTCTTGCGCCAGCGGCGGATTGCCACCGGAATGACCTGGGCCACCGCCGGGTGCCAGGCGGGAATCTCGGCGAATCCTTCCTCCACCACCCAGTCGAACTGGATGCCGGGGATGGCACGTGCCGCATCGGTGATGGCCGGCAGCGTGTGGATCACATCGCCAAGGGAAGAGGTCTTGACCAGCAGAACCCTCATCCGGCGACCTCGATCGGGTCCGCCACCAGGCGCTCGAGGGCCTCGATGACCGGGCGCGGCTTGAGCTGGCGCAGGCAGTTGTAGTGCCCGAAGCGGCAAGTGCGCTCGAAGCAGGGACTGCACTCCAGACCCAGGCGGACGATTTCGACGTGCTCGGCCAAAGGCGGCGTGAACTGCGGCGAGGTGGAGCCGTACACGGCCACCAGCGGGCGGTTCAGGGCGGCGGCGACGTGCATCAGGCCGGAGTCGTTGGAGACCACCGCCTCGGCACAGGAAAGCAGGTCGATGGCTTCGGCCAGGCTGGTCTGCCCGGCCAGGTTGACCACCTCTTCCCGCAGGCCGGGAATGAGGCGCATGCGAATGTCTTCGCCGCCGGGGTGGTCATTCTTCGAGCCGAACAGCCACACCTGCCAACCGGCGCGGATCTTCACTTCCGCCACCTTGGCATAGTGCTCGGCCGGCCAGCGCTTGGCCTCGCCGAACTCGGCACCGGGGCACAGGGCCAGGACCGGGCGATCCAGTCCCAGCCCGAAGCGGCCGAGGGCGGCGTCGCGGCTATGTGCCTCGATGCGCAGGGACGGGCGTGGATACGGCTGGGGCAGCTCGGCGCCGGGCTCGAATGCCAGCGCCATGAAGCGCTCGATCATCAGCGGGTAACGGGCCTTGTCCAGCGTGCGGATGTCATTGAGCAGGCCGTAGCGCATCTCGCCCTTCCAGCCCGTGCGCTTGGGAATCCCGGCGAAGAACGGCACCAAGGCCGACTTCAGCGAGTTGGGCAGCAGGATGGCCTGGTCGTACTGGCCGGCCAGGGACTTGCCGATGCGCCGGCGGGTGGCGAGTTCGAGCACGCCATGCCCGAGCGGGAAGCTCAGCGCCTGGCGGACTTCCGGCATGCGCTCAAGGATGGGGCGGCTCCACTCGGGGGCCAGAACGTCGATCTCGCAGTCAACAGGGCGCGCCTTCAGACACTGGAAGAGCGTCTGGGCCATCACCATGTCACCGACCCACGAGGGGCCTACGATCAGAATTTTCATAAGCGGGCAGCTTCACGCCTCAAGCGACAAGCCGCAAGCTCCAAGCGGTCGCCCACTTGCAGCCTGCGGCTTGCGGTATGCAGCTCAGTCGGATTACTTGACCAGGGTGCGCCATTCACCGTGGGCGGCAGTCTTGCCGGTCACCAGGTCGAAGTAGGCCTTCTGCAGTTTCTCGGTCACCGGGCCGCGGCGGCCGGCACCGATCTGGCGGCCATCCACTTCACGGATCGGGGTCACTTCGGCGGCGGTACCGGTGAAGAAGGCCTCGTCGGCGATGTACACCTCGTCGCGGGTGATGCGCTTCTCGACCACCTTGATGCCCAGCTCGCCGGCCAGGGTCAGGACGGTGTTGCGGGTAATGCCGTTGAGGCAGGAGGTCACTTCCGGGGTGTACACCACGCCATCCTTGACCAGGAAGATGTTCTCGCCCGAGCCCTCGGCCACGTAGCCTTCCGGGTCCAGCAGCATGGCCTCGTCGGCGCCACCGGAGATGGCTTCCTGAAGGGCCAGCATGGAGTTGATGTAGTTGCCGTTGGCCTTGGCGCGGGTCATGGCGATGTTGACGTGGTGACGGGTGTAGGAGCTGGTGCGCACCTTGATACCCGCTTCCAGCGCGGCTTCGCCCATGTAGGCGCCCCAGTGCCAGGCGGCGACGATGACGTGCACCTTCAGGCCGGAGGCGCGCAGGCCCATGCCTTCGCTGCCGAAGAACACCATGGGGCGCAGGTAGGCGCTTTCCAGGCCGTTCTCACGGACGGCGGCGCGCTGGGCTTCATTGATCTCCTCCTTGGTGAAGGGGATCTGCATGTTGAAGATGTGGGCGGAGTCGAACAGGCGGTCGGTGTGGGCCTGCAGGCGGAAGATGGCGGTGCCGTCCGGGGTGTTGTAGGCGCGTACGCCTTCGAACACGCCCATGCCGTAGTGCAGGGTGTGGGTCAGGACGTGGGTGGTCGCATCGCGCCACGGCACCAGTTCGCCGTCATACCAGATCACGCCATCACGGTCGGCCATCGACATATTGCCAGCTCCTCAAGAGTTCGATTGATTCAGCACGGCGAGTTGGCAGGCAGTTAGCTCAAGCCCAACTCGCGCCAGATCCGCATCACGCCGTGGCGTTCCGCCTGGAACTGGTCCCCACTCACCACGCCGGGCTGCTTCTGCAGGGCCAGGCGATGCGCTGCGGAACGATAGGCCTTGTAGGCCTCCTGCAGCAGGCTGACGGTCTCGGCGGTCAGCAGTCCCACCGCGCCGAGACCATCCAGAATGCGGATGTTGTCGGTGTAGCGAACCAGCTCTGGATGCCGTCGCGACCAGGCGAGGGCCGCATATTGCACCATAAATTCGATATCGACGATACCGCCGGCGTCCTGCTTCAGATCGAACGGCGATGCGGCTTCGAAGGCATTCTCGCCGGTGCCGGCAGCGGTCGAGCGGCTGCCCAGGCTGTCGCGCATCTTGGCGCGCATCTCGCTCACTTCGCGGCGCAGGGTGTCGATGTCGCGCTCGCGCCCGAGCACCGCCAGGCGGACCGCTTCGAAGGCCGACGCCACGCGCGGGCAGCCCACCAGCACCCGCGCCCGCACCAGGGCCTGGTGCTCCCAGGTCCAGGCTTCGCTCTCCTGGTAGCGCTGGAAGGCGCCCAGGGAACTCACCAGCAGCCCTGCAGCACCGGAAGGCCGCAGGCGCATGTCCACTTCGTAGAGGTCGCCAGAGGTGGTCTGGGTGGTCAGCAGGTGGATGATGCGCTGCCCCAGGCGGGTGAAGAACTGCGCGCCATCGATGGGCTTGGCGCCGTCGGTTTCGGCCTGTGGATCGCCGTCATGGATGAACACCAGGTCCAGGTCGGAGCCGTGACCGAACTCGAGCCCGCCGACCTTGCCGTAGCCAACGATGATGAAGTCCGGATCGCAGGCCGAGCCATCGGCCCGACGCGGCGTGCCGTGGCGCGCCACGGTGTGGCGCCAGGCCAGGGCCAGCACCTGGTCGAGGATCGCCTCGGCCAGCCAGGTCAGGTAGTCGCTCACCTTCATCAAGGGCAACGTGCCAGCGATTTCCGAGGCCGCGACCCGCAGGCTGTGGGCCAGCTTGAAGTGCCGCAGCGCTTCCATCTGCTGCTCCAGGTCGTCTTCCGGAATCCGCGTCAGGCGCTCACGCAGCTCAGCCGCCAGTTCGGGTGCCAGCGGCGGGTGATAGAGACGCCCTTCGTTCAGCAGTTCGTCCAGCAGCAGCGGGTAGCGGGCGATCTGCTCGGCGACCCAGGGGCTGGCGGCGCAGAGGGTGATCAGGCGTTCCAGGGCGCCCGGGTTCTCGGTCAACAGGACCAGGTAGGCAGAGCGGCGCGCGACCTTTTCCACCAGCGGCAATACCCGCTCCAGCACCAGGTCGGGGGTGGCATGCTCGACGGTCATTGCCAGCAGCCGGGGGATGAAGGCGTCCATCCGTTCGCGTCCCAGGCGCTGCATGGCACGCAGCTGGGGGCCGTTGCGCAGGTCGGTGAGGCGCTTGAAGGCAGCTGGGGCATCCCGGAAACCCGCCTCCTCCAGTTGGCGCTCGGCGCTCTCAGGGTCCAGCGCCTCTTCCCAGAGCGGCAGCCATTCGGCACCGATGCAGGCCTCACCGACACCGCCAGCCTCGTCCTCATCGGGATCGGCAATCACCTGCTGGAAATGCCACTCCACCCGACCACGCCAGTACATCAGGCGCTCATGGAACGCCGCCCAGTCGTCGAAGCCCATGATGAAGGCAACGCGTGCGCGGTCCAGCTCGTCGTCCGGCAGCATCTGGGTCTGGCGGTCAGCGATGGCCTGCAGGGCGTGCTCGGTGTAGCGCAGAAAGGCATAGCCTTCGCGCAACTCGTCGACCACCTTGCCCGGCAGGTAGCCCTGGCCCGCGAGTGTGGCCAGGACCTTCAGCAGCGGACGCTGCTGCAGGCTGAGGTCGCGCCCGCCATGGATGAGCTGGAAGGCTTGGGCGATGAACTCCACCTCGCGGATGCCACCCGAGCCGAGCTTGACGTTCTCGGTCATGCCCTTGCGGCGGACTTCCTGCTGGATCAGCTGCTTCATCGAGCGCAGCGCCTCGATGGCGGAGAAGTCCAGGTAGCGGCGGTAGACGAACGGCCGCAGCATCTCCAGCAGTTGCGCCCCGGCAACAGGGTCGCCCCCCACCACACGGGCCTTGATCATCGCGTAGCGCTCCCAGTCCCGCCCCTGGTCCTGGTAGTACTGCTCCAGCGCATTGAAGCTGAGCACCAGCGCACCGGAGGAACCGTAGGGGCGCAGGCGCATGTCGACACGGAACACGAACCCATCGACGGTGATGGCGTCCAACGCCTTGATCAGGCGCTGCCCGAGGCGGATGAAGAACTCCTGGTTGTCCAGCGCACGGCGCGCGCCTTCCGTCTCGCCGCCCTCCGGGTAGCCGAAGATCAGGTCGATGTCGGAGGACAGGTTCAGCTCATGCGCCCCCAGCTTGCCCATGCCCAGGATGACCATGTGTTGCGGCTGCCCTGACCTTCGGCCCATGGGCGTACCGAACTGGGCGCAGTGGCGCGAGTAGAGCCAGTGGTAGGCACGATCGATACAGGCGTCGGCGAGGTCGGAGAGGTCGCGGCAGGTTTCGGCGAGATCGGCCTGGCGAGTCAGGTCGCGCCAGATGATTCGCACCTGCTGCTGGTTGCGAAAACGCCGCAGGCAGCGACCTAGCGCCTCATCGTCTGCGCAATCGACAAGGAGTTCATCAATTTTTGTACACAATTCTCCGAATTCGAGTGTACATTCAAGCCCGCCCGACTCCACCAACTGCACCAGCAGGGCCGGATCGCGACGCACCTGTTCAGCCACGAAGTCACTGGCTGCACAGACCCGGCGAAACGCCTCCCAGCGTGCCTCGGGCCACTGCTCGAAGGTCGCGCGCAGCGACTCGGGGAGGTGCTCGAGCCCGGCAAGAAAGCTGGTGCGGGCGCGCTCGGCAAGGGGTTGCAGCAGGTGGGGCAGGGCGACAAGCGGGGGCAGGCTCATGGTCTATCCTGTGATCGGCGCGCGCCGGGCCTCGGTTCCAGAGGCCTCGCATCGTGGATCTGTAGTTTTACTACGAAAGATTGTGCCCAGAGAGCTGAATCCGCCGTCGATTTGTAGTAAAACTACACAAGGCCGGTTCGACCCCCCGGTTAATCCAAGAATTAGCTTCTGCCTGCCCAAAAGGCCGGCAGTGAACATAGGCATCCGATTCTGGAAGCCTTTCCGCCCTGGAGCAAGCCATGCAAGACCTCGATACCGTCGAAACCCAGGAATGGCTGGACGCCCTGGAGTCCGTACTCGACAAAGAAGGTGAAGACCGCGCGCACTACCTGCTGACCCGCATGGGTGAGCTGGCCGCCCGCAGCGGCACCAAGCTGCCCTACTCCACGACTACGCCGTACCGCAACACCATCCCGGTCTCCCACGAAGCACGCATGCCGGGTGACCTGTTCATGGAGCGCCGCATTCGCTCCCTGGTGCGCTGGAACGCACTGGCGATGGTGATGCGTACCAACCTCGAAGACCCGGACCTGGGCGGCCACATCTCCAGCTTCGCCTCCTCGGCGACCCTCTACGACATCGGCTTCAACTACTTCTTCCAGGCTCCCACCGAGGAGCATGGCGGCGACCTGATCTTCTACCAGGGCCACGCCAGCCCCGGCATCTACGCCCGCGCCTTCATGGAAGGCCGCCTGAGCGAAGAACAGATGCAGAACTTCCGTCGCGAAGTCGACGGCAAGGGCCTCTCCTCCTACCCGCACCCGTGGCTGATGCCGGACTTCTGGCAGTTCCCCACCGTGTCCATGGGCCTCGGCCCCATCCAGGCGATCTACCAGGCCCGCTTCATGAAGTACCTGGAAGCCCGCGGCTTCATCCCCGCTGGCAAGCAGAAGGTCTGGTGCTTCATGGGCGACGGCGAGTGCGACGAGCCCGAATCCCTCGGCGCCATCTCCCTGGCCGGCCGCGAGAAGCTGGACAACCTGATCTTCGTCATCAACTGCAACCTGCAGCGCCTCGACGGCCCGGTTCGCGGCAACGGCAAGATCATCCAGGAACTCGAAGGCGTGTTCCGTGGCGCCCAGTGGAACGTCAACAAGGTTGTCTGGGGTCGCTTCTGGGACCCGCTGTTCGCCAAGGACAAGGACGGCTCCCTGCAGCGCCGCATGGACGAAGTGGTCGACGGCGAATACCAGAACTACAAGGCGAAGGACGGTGCGTACGTCCGCGAGAATTTCTTCAACAGCCCCGAACTCAAGGAAATGGTCCAGGACCTTTCCGACGACGAGATCTGGAAGCTGAACCGTGGCGGCCACGACCCGTACAAGGTCTACGCGGCCTACCACCAGGCTGTGAACCACACCGGCCAGCCCACCGTCATCCTCGCCAAGACCATCAAGGGCTATGGCACCGGTGCCGGCGAAGCGCAGAACACCGCCCACAACACCAAGAAGGTGGACGTGGACAGCCTGCGCCAGTTCCGCGACCGCTTCGACATCCCGGTCCGCGACGAAGACCTGGAAAAACTGCCCTTCGTACGCCCCGAGCCGGGCAGCGCCGAGCACAAGTACCTGCATGAGCGCCGTGCCGCCCTGGGTGGCTACGTGCCCCAGCGCCGTGCCAACAGCTTCAGCATCCCGACTCCGCCGCTGGATACCCTCAAGGCCATCCTCGACGGCACCGGCGACCGTGAAATCTCCACCACCATGGCCTTCGTGCGCATCCTCGCGCAGCTGGTCAAGGACAAGGAACTCGGCCAGCGCATCGTCCCCATCATCCCGGACGAAGCCCGTACCTTCGGTATGGAAGGCATGTTCCGCCAGCTGGGCATCTACTCCTCCGTCGGCCAGCTCTACGAGCCCGTCGATAAGGACCAGGTGATGTTCTACAAGGAGGACAAGAAGGGCCAGATCCTCGAAGAGGGCATCAACGAGGCGGGCGCCATGTCCTCGTTCATCGCGGCCGGTACCTCCTACAGCAACCACAACCAGCCGATGCTGCCGTTCTACATCTTCTATTCGATGTTCGGCTTCCAGCGCATCGGCGACCTGGCCTGGGCGGCCGGCGACAGCCGTGCCCGTGGCTTCCTGATCGGCGGCACCTCCGGCCGGACCACCCTCAACGGCGAAGGCCTGCAGCACGAGGACGGTCACAGCCACATCATGGCGGCCACCATCCCCAACTGCCGCACCTACGACCCCACCTACGGCTACGAGCTGGCGGTGATCGTGCGTGAAGGCATCCGCCAGATGACCGAAGAGCAGCAGAACGTCTTCTACTACATCACCGTGATGAACGAGGCCTACCAGCAGCCCGCGCTGCCCGAAGGCACCGAGGAAGGCATCATCAAGGGCATGTACCTCCTCGAAGAGGACAAGAAGGAAGCCGCGCACCACGTGCAGCTGCTGGGCTCCGGCACCATCCTGCGCGAAGTTCGCGAAGCCGCGAAGATCCTGCGTGACGAGTACAACGTCGCCGCCGACGTCTGGAGCGTCACCAGCTTCAACGAACTGCGTCGCGACGGCCTGGCCGTGGAGCGTCGCAACCGCCTGCACCCGGAGCAGAAGCCGCAGCAGACCTACGTCGAGCAGTGCCTGACCGGCCGCAAAGGCCCGGTCGTCGCCTCCACCGACTACATGAAGCTGTTCGCCGACCAGATCCGCCAGTGGGTCCCGAGCAAGGAGTACAAGGTGCTCGGCACCGACGGCTTCGGCCGCAGCGACAGCCGCAAGAAGCTGCGCCACTTCTTCGAAGTGGACCGCTACTGGGTTGTGCTGGCTGCCCTGGAGGCCCTGGCAGACCGTGGCGAGATCGAACCGCGCGTAGTGGCCGAGGCCATCGCCAAGTTCGGCATCGACCCCGAAAAACGTAACCCGCTGGACTGCTAAGGAGCGTAGCGATGAGTGAGTTGATTCGCGTACCCGACATCGGCAGCGGCGAAGGTGAAGTGATCGAACTGTTCGTCAAGGTCGGCGACCGCATCGAAGCCGACCAGAGCCTGCTGACCCTGGAGTCCGACAAGGCCTCCATGGAGATCCCCGCGCCCAAGGCCGGGGTGATCAAGAGCCTCAAGGTCAAGCTCGGCGACCGCCTCAAGGAAGGCGACGAACTGCTGGAACTGGAAGTCGAAGGTGCCGCCGCAGCCCCGGCTCCGGCTGCTGCCCCGGCCGCCAAGGCCGAGGAAAAGCCCGCTGCCGCACCGGCCCCGACAGCAGCCCCGGCTGCTTCGGGCGCCAGCGTGCAGGACGTTCACGTGCCGGACATCGGCACCAGCGGCAAGGTCAAGGTCATCGAAGTCATGGTCAAGGCCGGTGACACCGTAGAAGCCGACCAGTCGCTGATCACCCTGGAGTCCGACAAGGCCTCCATGGAGATCCCCTCCCCCGCCGCCGGCGTGGTGGAAAGCGTCATCGTCAAGCTGGACGACGAAGTCGGCACCGGCGACCTGATCATCAAGCTGAAGGTCTCGGGTGGCGCTGCTGCCCCGGCACCGGCCCAGGCCGCTGCACCTGCCGCCGCGCCGGCACCGGCTGCCGCCCCCGCAGCAGCACCGGCTGCCTCGGCCGCCAGCGTGCAGGACGTTCACGTGCCGGACATCGGCACCAGCGGCAAGGTCAAGGTCATCGAAGTCATGGTCAAGGCCGGCGACACCGTCGAAGCCGACCAGTCGCTGATCACCCTGGAATCCGACAAGGCCTCCATGGAGATCCCCTCCCCCGCCACCGGCGTGGTGGAAAGCGTCATCGTCAAGCTGGACGACGAAGTCGGCACCGGCGACCTGATCCTCAAGCTCAAGACCGCAGGCGCCGCCGCGGCTGCCGAGCCGGCCGCCCAGCAGCAACCGCTGCACCGCGTACCGGAAGGCGCCCACCCGGTGGCCGCCGCCGAGGTCTCGGCGATTGCCTCGCTGTCCGCCGCTGCCGCCAACACCACCGGCGTACCGGCCCGCTCCAGCGGTGCCAAGGTCCACGCCGGCCCGGCGGTTCGCCAGCTGGCCCGCGAGTTCGGCGTCGACCTGGCGGCCGTTCCGGCCACCGGCCCCCACGGTCGCGTACTGAAGGAAGACGTGCAGGCCTACGTGAAGTCGGTCATGCAGAAGGCCAAGGACGCCCCGGCAGCTGCTGCCGCGCCCACCGGCGGTGCCGGCATCCCGCCGATCCCCACCGTGGACTTCAGCAAGTTCGGTGAAATCGAAGAAGTGGCCATGACCCGCCTGATGCAGGTCGGTGCCGCCAACCTGCACCGCAGCTGGCTCAACGTGCCCCACGTCACCCAGTTCGACTCCGCCGACATCACCGAGCTGGAAGCTTTCCGCGTCGCCCAGAAAGCCGTGGCCGAGAAGGCGGGCGTCAAGCTCACCGTCCTGCCGCTGCTGCTCAAGGCCTGCGCCTACCTGCTCAAGGAACTGCCGGACTTCAACAGCTCCCTCGCCCCGAGCGGCAAGGCGCTGATCCGCAAGAAGTACGTGCACATCGGCTTTGCCGTGGACACCCCGGACGGCCTGCTGGTCCCGGTGATCCGCAATGTCGACCAGAAGAGCCTCCTGCAGCTCGCTGCCGAAGCCGCCGCCCTGGCCGAGAAAGCACGCACCAAGAAGCTCTCCGCCGACGACATGCAAGGCGCCTGCTTCACCATCTCCAGCCTCGGCCACATTGGCGGCACCGGCTTCACGCCGATCGTCAACGCGCCCGAAGTGGCGATCCTCGGCGTCTCCAAGGCCACCATGCAGCCGGTGTGGGACGGCAAGGCCTTCCAGCCTCGCCTGATGCTGCCGCTGTCGCTGTCCTACGACCACCGCGTGATCAACGGCGCCGCCGCCGCGCGCTTCACCAAGCGCCTCGGCGACGTGCTGGCAGACATCCGCACCATGCTGCTGTAACACCCTTTGCTTCATTGCGAGCACGTCAGGCTCGTACCTCAACCCCGCCGATTGGCGGGGTTTTTTTTGAGTGCGAAACAGAGGGGCAGACAACAACGACCCGCCGCGCAAATGCGCGGCAGGATGCAAGGCAAGGAAGAAGAAAAGAACGGGGGTGCCAAGGGCCGAGGAAGGCCCCGGAACTCAACCCTTCTGGACGTTGCGGATCAGGAAGCTCAGCGCCTTGGCCAGCTCGCCGGCGCCCTTCACGTCCCGCACGATGGTCAGCAGCGGCGCGTTGCTGCCCGGCGCATTGAAGGTGCAGCTGATGCCGCCACGCGGGCACTCGTAGCTGATGCTCGGATCGACGCCGAACACCGGCAGCAAACGGTTGTGCACCGCCACCCCGGTGCCATTGGCGGCGCGGGTTTCCTCGCGCAGCATCAGCTCCCCCGGGCGCGCCAGGCTGAGCTGATAGCGCAGGTCCCGGCGATCCGCCTGGCCAACCTGGTAGCCGGCGCTCAAGGCATAGGTGCTGAGCAGCGAATTGGCGTGTGCGAACAGCGCCTTGCGCTCATCGGAGGTCATGTACAGGCGCTTCAGCTCGGACAGGTAACGCGCCTGTTCCTCGCTGCTCAGGGCCGGTTGCGTCTCCGCCGCGCGCGCCCCAACGGAAAAAAGCAGCCCGCACAGCAACAAAGCCCCACCCAGTTGTCTTGTCAGCCCCATCAGCATGATGCACCCTTGCCCGACGCCAAATTTTAGAAGTGGGCCGAGGCCCGAACTCGGCCAGCATACTGGAACCCACCCGCCCGATGAAAAGCCATCCCGATGCCGCCAGCCGTACGGTGGCCGAGGTTGTGACGCAGTTGCCAGTCCCTTCGCGGCTTGGCCTCATGCGTTTCGAGCGGCTGAACGAAGCCAGTTGGGCGATGCTCTTCCTCGATGCCAGTTGCGAACGCCACATCGGCCTGCCCGCCACCGAACTCTGCGCCCTGGTGGGCTCGCCCTACGCCAGCCTGATGAGCCCCGAGTCGCGCTACCGGCTGCACGACGACATCCAGCAGCAACTGGTCTCCGGCGCCAACTACCAGGTGCACTACCCGCTTCACGGCCCCGACGGCGTGCTCCAGCTGCTGGAGATCGGCGAAGCCTTCCAGCAGCACGGCCGGCAGCTGCTGCGGGGCTACCTGCTGCTGGTGGACACCCCGGTGGAGGAATCCGACCACGCCCAGCAGATCCAGGAGCTGGAAGCCCAGAACGCCCGCCTCAAGAGTTCCCTGGAGCTGTACCAGCGCTCCCAGGAAGACCACCTGCAGCACCTCATCCGCTCCCGCGCCCAGCAAAGCCTCATCGTCCGCCTGGCCCGCCACCGCTACAGCGCGGGTGACCCGGCGCAGGAAGCCGCGCGGCTGATCACCCAGGCCGCCTGCGAAGCCTACGAAGTAGCCCGCGCCTCCCTGTGGATGCTCGAAGACACCACCCTGCGCCCGGTCAGCCGCTACCTGCGCGACCAGGGGCACCACGAGCTGCCGCCGGTGATCGACGTCAGCCGTTTCCCGCGCTACCTGGAGGCCCTGCACAGCGGCCGCGCCATCGACGCCCACAGCGCCCAGCGTGACCCCCGCACCAGCGAGCTGCAGGAGGAATACCTCAAGCCCTCCGGCGTCGTCGCCCTGCTCGACGCCAGCGTGCGCATCGGCGGTGAAGTGGTCGGCGTGCTGTGCCTGGAGCACACCGGCGCACCCCGTGTCTGGCAAAGCGACGAGATCGCCTTCGCCGGCGAACTGGCCGACCAGTTCGCCCAGGTGCTGGTCAACCAGCAGCGCCTCGACGCCACCACCGCCCTGCACCTGTTCCAGCGCGCGGTCGAACAGAGCGCCAGCGCCTTCCTGCTGGTGGACCGCGACGGCCTGGTGGAATACGTCAACCCCAGCTTCACCGCCATCACCCAGTACAGCGCCGACGAAGTCCATGGCCGCCGCCTCTCCGACCTGCCCGCCCTGGAGAACCTCAGCGACCTGCTGTTCGATGCCCGCTCCAGCCTCAGCACCTGCAACAGCTGGCAGGGCGAGTTCCGCAGCCGCCGCAAGAACCTCGAGCCCTACTGGGGCCAGTTGTCCATCTCCAAGGTTTTCGGCGAGAACGGCGAGCTGACGCACTACATCGGCATCTACGAAGACATCACCCACAACAAGCTGGCCCAGCAGCGCATCGAGAAGCTGGCCTACACCGACAACCTCACCGGCCTCGGCAACCGTCCCTACTTCATCCGCAGCCTCGAAGAGCGCTTCCGCCACGAACAGGAGTCGCCCCTCTGCCTGCTGCTGGTGGACATCGACAACTTCAAGCGGATCAACGACAGCCTCGGCCACCAGACCGGCGACAAGCTCCTGGTCAGCCTCGCCCGGCGCCTGCGCAACACCCTGAGCCCCGGCGACATCCTCGCCCGCTTCGCCAGCAACGAATTCGCCGTGCTGCTCGACGGCGCCGACCTGGAGACCGGCCAGAAGACCGCCGGCCAGATCCTCCGCACCCTGGACAAACCCCTGTTCGTCGACAATCAGCTGATCAGCGTCACCGGCTCCCTCGGCCTCGCCTGCGCCCCCCAGCACGGGCGTGACCCGCAGACCCTGATGAAGCACGCCGGCCTCGCCCTGCACAAGGCCAAGGCCAACGGCAAGCACCAGCTGCAGCTGTTCACCGAGACCCTCAACGCCGAGGCCAGCTACAAGCTCTTCGTCGAGAACAACCTGCGCCGCGCCCTGGCGCAGAACGAACTGGAAGTCTTCTACCAGCCCAAGCTGTGCCTGCGCAGCGGCCAACTGCTCGGCATGGAAGCGCTGCTGCGCTGGCAGCATCCCGAGCGCGGCATGATCCGCCCGGACCAGTTCATCAGCGTCGCCGAAGAGACCGGGATGATCATCCCCATCGGCAAATGGGTGATCCGCGAAGCCTGCCGCATGAGCCGCCGCCTCAGCGCCGCCGGCCTCGGCCAGGTGCAGGTCGCCATCAACCTCTCGCCCAAGCAGTTCAGCGACCCCGACCTGGTGGGCTCCATCGCCGCCATCCTCCAAGAAGAGGAACTGCCCCCCGCGCTGCTGGAACTGGAGCTGACCGAAGGCCTGTTGCTGGAGGCCACCGACGACACCCGCCTGCAGCTCAACCGCCTCAAGGCACTCGGGCTCACCCTGGCGATGGACGACTTCGGCACCGGTTACTCCTCCCTGAGCTACCTGAAGAAGTTCCCCATCGACGTCATCAAGATCGACCGCAGCTTCATCAACGACATCCCCGACAACTCCGACGACATGGAAATCACCGCCGCCGTGATCGCCATGGCCCACAAGCTCAAGCTCAAGGTGGTCGCCGAAGGCATCGAAACCGCCGCGCAGCTGGGCTTCCTGCGCCGCCAGCGCTGCGACGTCGGCCAGGGCTACCTGTTCGACAAGCCCATTCCCGGCGCCCAGCTCATCGAGAGCCTGCACCGCTACCCCTGCCGCACGGCTCACTGACGCCGCTGTAACATCAGGCCCCGAAGCGGGTCTATCGACCAGCCCCATCCTCAGGAGAACGCCATGGTCCTGCGCTCACAGATCCTCGCCCACAAGATCGAACTGCCCACCGCCGCCCAGGCGCTGCCCGGCCGTGAGACCCCGATGCCGGTGCCCGAAGCTCATTACGTCAACGGCCACCCGCTGCAAGCGCCCTTCCCCGCCGGGCTGGAACAGGCCGTATTCGGCCTCGGCTGCTTCTGGGGCGCCGAGCGGCGCTTCTGGCAACAGGAAGGGGTCTGGAGCACCGCCGTCGGCTACGCCGGAGGCCACACCCCCAACCCCACCTATGACGAAGTCTGCTCCGGCCTCACCGGGCACACCGAAGTGGTGCTGGTGGTGTTCGACCCGCGTGTGATCAGCTACGAACGGCTGCTCGCAGTGTTCTGGGAAGCCCACAACCCCACCCAGGGTATGCGCCAGGGCAACGACATCGGCACCCAGTACCGCTCCGCGATCTACTGCACCAGCGACGCCCAACTCCAGGCCGCCCGTGCCAGCGAAGCGCGCTTCCAGGCCGAACTGGACAAGGCCGGCTACGGCGCCATCACCACCGAGATCGCCGAAGCACCGGCCTTCTACTACGCCGAGGCCTACCACCAGCAATACCTGGCCAAGAACCCCAACGGCTACTGCGGGCTGGGCGGCACCGGCGTCTGCCTGCCGGCCTGACCCCGAGTGCTGATCGCACCCTGAGCGCCGCAGCGGCAACGCCATCGGCGCTGCGGAAGTCTGCTAGCCCTCGGCGATCAGCCAGTCCAACCGCCAGTCGCCCTGGCTCTGGGCCAGTTCATCGGCCAGCCAGGGCAGCACCTCGCGCAGCTCCTCCTCCAGGCCCCACGGCGGGTTGGCGATGGCCAGCCCCGAACCGTTCAGGCCGATGCTGTTGTCCGTCGGGTGCACCATCAGCTCCGCCCGCAGCAGCTTGGGCGCGCCGGACGCCGACAGCCCCTGGTAGAAGCGCTTCAGCTGGCGCTCGTCCTTGATCGGGTACCAGATCGCCACCACCGTCTGGCGCATCCGGCCAATCGCCTCCTTCAGCGCCGTCACGCAGCGCTCCAGGTCATCGGCCTGTTCGAACGGCGGATCGATCAGCATCAGCGCGCGCTTCTCCGCTGCCGGCAGCAGCGCCCGCGGCAGATGCCAGCCATCACCGAGGCGCACCGTCACCCGGCGATCACCGGCCATGTTCTCCTTCAGCGCCTGGCCGTCTTCCGGGTGCATCTCGTTCAGCACCAGGCGGTCGTGGGGGCGCATCAGCCGGCGCGCCACCTCCGGCGAGCCCGGGTAGTAGCGCAGCGTACCCGACGGGTTCAGCGCGGCCACGGTGCCCAGGTAGTCCGCCATCGGAGCCGGCAGGTCGTCGCGGCCCCATAGCCGGCCGATACCCTCCTCCCATTCGCCGGTGCGGCTGGCCTGGTCGCCGGCCAGGTCATAGAGGCCGACCCCGGCATGGCTGTCCAGGTAGGCGAAGGGGGCGTCCTTGCGCGACAGCAGGGCGATCATCCGGGCCAGGGCCAGGTGTTTGAGCACGTCGGCGTGGTTGCCGGCGTGGAAGGCGTGACGGTAGTTCATGGCATGGTTTCCTCGCGAGGCGCGCAGTTTACCAGCCGCGACCCAGGCCGGGTTTGGCCGCTGCATCACCCTCATGGATGTTGCTAGGCGGCCTTCATTCACCAATCTAGACTCCGGGCATTCCACCGGAGACCGACCATGTCCGAGACCCTGCTCAGCTCCCGCAACCTGGCCTTCGAACTCTATGAAGTGCTCGATGCCGAAGCCCTGACCCAGCGCCCGCGCTTCGCCGACCACAACCGCGAGACCTTCGACGCCGCCCTCGCCACCGCGCGCGGCATTGCCGAAGAACTCTTCGCCCCGCACAACCGCAAGAACGACGAGCACGAACCGCAGTACGTCGACGGCGCCGCCCAGTTGATCCCCGAGGTCAAGCCCGCGCTGGAAGCCTTCATCGAAGCCGGCTTCCTCAACGCCACCCGCGACTTCGAGGTCGGCGGCATGCAGCTGCCCAACCTGCTGTCCCAGGCCTGCTTCGCCCACTTCCAATCCGCCAACGCCGGCACCGCGTCCTACGCCATGCTCACCATGGGCGCCAGCAACCTGATCGAAAGCTTCGGCAGCGAAGAGCAGAAGGCCCGCTTCCTCGCCCCCATGATCGAAGGCCGCTACTTCGGCACCATGGCGCTCACCGAGCCCCACGCCGGCTCCTCCCTGTCGGACATCCGCACCCGCGCCGAACCCCAGGCCGACGGCACCTACCGCCTCAAGGGCAACAAGATCTTCATCTCCGGCGGCGACCAGCCGATCTCCGAGAACATCGTGCACATGGTCCTGGCCAAGCTGCCGGACGCCCCGCCCGGCGTGAAAGGCATCAGCCTGTTCATCGTCCCCAAGTTCCTGGTCAACGACGACGGCAGCCTCGGCAAGCGCAACGACGTCATCCTCGCCGGCCTGTTCCACAAGATGGGCTGGCGCGGCACCACCTCCACCGCGCTCAACTTCGGCGACAACGGTGAATGCATCGGCTACCTGGTGGGCAAGCCCCACCACGGCCTGTCCTACATGTTCCAGATGATGAACGAGGCCCGCATCGGCGTCGGCATGGGCGCCATCATGCTCGGCTACGCCGGCTACCTGTACTCACTGGACTACGCCCGCAACCGGCCCCAGGGCCGCCATGCCGACGGCAAGGACCCGAGCAGCCCGCAGATCCCGATCATCCAGCACACCGACGTACGCCGCCTGCTGCTCACCCAGAAGGCCTACGTCGAAGGCGCCTTCGACCTCGGCCTGTATGCCGCGCGCCTGTTCGACGACACCCAGACCCTCGCCGACGACAGCGCCCGCCAGCAGGCCCACGAACTGCTCGACCTGCTCACCCCCATCGTCAAGTCCTGGCCCTCCGAGTTCTGCCTCAAGGCCAACGAACTGGCCATCCAGGTCCTCGGCGGCCACGGCTACACCCGCGAATACCCGGTGGAGCAGTACTACCGCGACAACCGCCTCAACCCCATCCACGAAGGCACCCACGGCATCCAGTCCCTCGACCTGCTCGGGCGCAAGCTGGCGCAGAACAACGGCGCCGGCCTGAAGCAGCTCAACCGCCTGATGAACGAGACCTGCCAGCGCGCCGCCGCCCACAACGAACTGGACGCCCTGCGCCAACCGCTGGAGCAACTGCTCACCCGCCTCTCCAGCGTCACCCTCGCCCTGCTCGGCGACCTGATGCAGGGCAAGGTCGCCCAGGCCCTGGCCAACTCCGCGCTCTACCTCAACAGCTTCGGCCACGCCGTCATCGGCTGGCGCTGGCTGGAACAGGCCATCCGCGCGCAGGAAGGCCTGGCCAACGGCAACGCCGCCGACACCGAGTTCTACAAAGGCAAACTGCAGGCCGCCCGCTTCTTCCTCACCTGGGAAGTGCCCGGCGTCCACCACGCCCTGGCCATCCTCGAAGCCCGCGACGACACCTGCCTGGGCATGCAAACCGACTGGTTCTGAGTCCAACCGGACCTTTCACGCCCCGCGCACATGCGGGGCTTTTTTATGGCTCGCGGTCAGTCTTCAGCCTTCAACAGCACATACGCCTCACCGCCAGCCCGGTCATGGGCGAGGATGAAAACCTGGCCACCCAGCGTGATCTTCGCAGGCGAGGTTTGTGCAACCGGCGTACCGGACAAATCACGAGCTGCGTCCAGCAATTGCCGGGTAAGGCTCTCGTCCCGCTGCGAAGGCGTGGTCACGACGCACTCCTTCCCTGCCTGGATCTGAACGCCCAGGCTCTTGTCCGCCTTGAAGCCGGCCATCATGAAGCCCATATCGCCCACCTCAACGCCCACCGCCTTGGCGGCAGTCGCTGCCCGGGAAAAGTCGGGCGCAGTCTTCAGGCAGATTTCACGGAACGCCTGAATAGCGGCAGAGGGTGTGTCATTGGAAGTAACCGGAGGAATTACCGGGCCTTGATTGGAACAGGCAGCCACCAGAGCGAAGGCTGCGATAAGAAAAGTACGCTTCATATTCTTTATACCCATTGAATTCAGCCTTAAGCCCCTACCACAAAACCATCTACTCAGACTTGCCCTCAAAATAAATCAAGAGACTTGGCTTACGACTAGATAGCTCTTCCTCCAGCCTAGGAATGAGCAGGGAAGCGGAATAGTCGTTGCATTTCACTAGCAACTTACCCGCAACCTCTGAAATATAGAAATTGTGGTAAAAGGCATTTGCTACCTCACTCGCAATACGCCTAACCACCTCAAGAGCTTCCTGATCAAAACCTTCCACCACAACATACCCCCCAATTGGCGGTATGAACATTGCATTTGTGAGATCAAGCTCCTCTATCGGCGCTCCACAATTGGTGCAATTTAAATGATCTGTAGACTCTCTCAGGCAGCTATAGCACTGATATAGCTTCGCAGTTCTTTTCACTTCCCCTCAACCTCGAACAAATAAAAGCGCACACCACAACCCAATAGAAAAACCACACCACCACATAAAATATTGACAACAACCAATACAACAACAAGCCAACCAGAAAAATATAATCTACAGCCTGCCAAAGCCCTTACAACCCAAAAAACAAAAAACCTCACACAGCATGCAACCGCGTTACCACATAGCTAGCAGAAGAGCAGGGAAAACTCAAAACAAGAAGAATAAAAATGACTAGACCATTAACTCAGCAAACCACTGCTGAATCCTAATAGTAATCGAGCCAATCGCTAGATTTTATCCCTCTCTTACTGATAAATTCCTGATACTTGGCCCTATGCCGCTCTGCGCTGCCCTCAATAGCGATTGGAACAAAGCCACCCCCTCTCTCTTCCACCGACATTGAAATCACTTTGACTACTCTCTGCACGCCACTTGTCATAACGCCACAAACTCTAGCTCGGTGAAATATAAAGCTATTACCTCCTCCCAATGGCAAAATCCGCTCCAATACCGAAAAAATTATTTCTGGCTCAGACATTTCTATTCTCTGAGAGCTCTCGCAATTTTCAACCTGCTCGGCCTGATCAACCTGAACAAGATATAGCTTAAAATCAATTATTATCAGCCACCCAGTTACTACAACAGAACCGCCTGCCGTCATATTTATCCCTTAATAGTCCACCAGTGAAAAACAATCCTCCAACCCCATACTTTAACAGAAGACTCTAAATGATCCGGCCACCATACGAATACTTCCAATCCCCACAACTAACTTAGGCATAGAAATCTACTTGAGCAGAATTCTACCTAACACCTCGTAGACAAGAAAAAATCCTGACCCTATTTTCAAAAACGGCAGGCACTAAAATTGACCACCTACTCCGGCTTACCCTCAAAACAAATTACGATATCTGGCCTACACCCACGCAGTTCATCTTCCAATCTAGGTATCAGCTTAGCGGCAGCAATCTCGTTGCACTCTATTACTAGAGCGCCATCCACTTTAAAAGTAGAGAAATTCTGATAGAAGCGATTCGTCACCTCATCTATCACACGGCTCACAGCACCCAGCTCTTCCTGATTAATGTCATTGATTACCACAACACCCCAAACAGGCGGGATCACCATCGCCCCTGAAAGATCCAACTTCCTGATTAAAACTCCACAATTCGTGCATGTTACTGGATCTTTAGACCCCATCAGGCAGCTATGGCACTCATATAAGCGCGTTGTTTTTTCCATTAACCTTTTCCACCTCTAATCAGAATAGGGGCAACTGCAGAAGACTAGAGCATAGGTCACACCGAGCTCGAGCGTCCGACCTAGGTAATGCTGTTTTTGCTATCGATCCAGCGGAGGTACATTGATATTTTCTGCCGAAGACAGCAGAGCTCTGCTTTGGATCAAGGAAGCGTTAACAGTCAAATCATATTGGTGGCAAGAACACTTTAACGAGCAAGCGACCTGAACCACTTTGGTCAGTTTTTAACTAAAAATCAGCAGTACCTAAAACCAACCAAGAGCGCGAGCACTTGATAAGCAATAATTAACCTTTGCCCCATACTTCGACTTAACTCACGAAAAACCTTGGCTCCACCACTGTAAACTTCACATCATCGCCATTGAAATAAATTTTAGCTTTATAGGCGCATGAGAATCTTAGTCGCACCATCCAAGAAATACTTGCTTAGCCCCATCTAAAATCAGGCTCTATTGAATACCGAACCCCAGCAGAACCAAGAATATCTTTAACTCGTAAAACATCAACTGCTTGACCGGAAAACACTACAAAACGCCCCCCTTTAAGAGCCTTTCTAGCCTCCAAAAAATTTAAGCCTGACACTTCAGCAACAGCTCTTATATGAGCCACGCTCTTAAAACCCCCATCACAGAGGACATAATATTCTTGTTCATCAACCCTGATTTCTGGAATCTGCGTAGTAACCAATGACCAGTCACAATTGACACACTTTAAACCTTGAGCACTTCCCTGATTAAAAGCCTCTAAGCGTCCGCCGCACACCTCACATGCAAGAGAAGACATTTTTTCCATTATGGTCTCCTAGGACTGAATACCTTGAACTTACCTTGCTTCAAAAAATCTGGCGTATTTACAGTGGAGATCTTTTATCTAATGATGCGCGCGGCGCAACCACCATCTGCCCATCACCATAAGCCCAAACTAGGTTGGCAGGCGCCTCAACCGGAACGCCCATTTTATTGGCCAAATTCTGAGCAAAGCCGCTATCACAAGCGTCTGATGAACGAGACTTGCCAGCGCGCCGCCGCCCACAGCGAACTGGACGCCCTGCGCCAACCGCTCGAGCAACTGCTCGCCCGCCTCTCCAGCGTCACCCTCGCCCTGCTCGGCGACCTGATGCAGGGCAAGGTCGCCCAGGCCCTGGCCAACTCAGCGCTCTACCTCAACAGCTTCGGCCACGCCGTCATCGGCTGGCGCTGGCTGGAACAGGCCATCCGCGCGCAGGAAGGCCTGGCCAACGGCAACCCCGCCGACACCGAGTTCTACAAAGGCAAACTGCAGGCCGCCCGCTTCTTTCTCACCTGGGAAGTGCCCGGCGTCCACCACGCCCTGGCCATCCTCGAAGCCCGCGACGACACCTGCCTGGGCATGCAAGCCGACTGGTTCTGAGTCCAACCGGACCTTTCACGCCCCGCGCACATGCGGGGCTTTTTTATGGCTCGCGGTCAGTCTTCAGCCTTCAACAGCACATACGCCTCACCGCCTGCCCGGTCGTGGGCAAGGATGAAAACCTGGCCATCCAGCGTGATCTTCGCAGGCGAGGTTTGCGCAACCGGCGTACCGGACAAATCACGAGCCGCGTCCAGCAATTGCCGGGTAAGGCTCTCGTCCCGCTGCGAAGGCGTGGTCACGACGCACTCCTTCCCTGCCTGGATCTGAACGCCCAAGCTCTTGTCCGCATTGAAGCCCGCCATCATGAAGCCCATATCGCCCACCTCAACGCCAACCGCCTTGGCGGCAGTCGCTGCCCGGGAAAAATCCGGCGCAGTCTTCAGGCAGATTTCACGGAACGCCTGAATAGCGGCAGAGGGTGTGTCATAGGAAGTAACCGGAGGAATTACCGGGCCTTGATTGGAACAGGCAGCCACCAGAGCGAAGGCTGCGATAAGAAAAGTACGCTTCATATTCTTTATACCCATTGAACTCAGCCTTAAGCCCATACCACAAAACCATCTACTCAGACTTGCCCTCAAAATAAATCAAGAGACTTGGCTTACGACTAGATAGCTCTTCTTCCAGCCTAGGAATGAGCAGGGAAGCGGAATAATTGTTGCATTTCACCAGCAATTTACCCGCAACCTCAGAAATATAGAAGTTGTGGTAAAAGGCACTTGTTACCTCGCTCGTTATGCGCCTAACAACCTCAAGAACTTCCTGATCAGAGCTTTCCACCACTACATACCCCCAAACGGGCGGTATGAACATCGCTTTTGAAATATCAATCTCCTGTATCAAAACCCCACAATGGGTACATCTTACTGGGTCTGTAGACTCCATAAGACAACTGTGACAATCATACAAATTTTTAGATTTTTTCAATTTTTTTCACCCCGAATAAAAATAGGAATCACAGGACTATATTTATCTCGACCCCACATAATCCTTAGCGAGAGAAGATCCTCCACCTCTACCTTAAGACCATTCTGCGGATCGAACATTTTCACCCCCCCGTTATTTGGAAGAACCTCAGCATGTATCACATGCTCCAACTGGTCTGCACGCGGGCCAAAAAATAGTGCGTACTGCCCAACAGGAGCGCCTTCCGCAAATGGCGACAACCTCACCGGAGCCATATCCGACTTCGAAACCCTATGAAGAATTTCGACCGCTTCTGGCAATTGCAATCCCCGAGAAGGGTGAACTGATGCGTATATACGCTCAACATCATCAGCGGATAGAAATTCACCTGCGGCTCCATTAAGGCGCTCTGTCATATAGGATGCAACACATGCTATGCAGTTCTCACCCTTAGCTGAGGGGTTCCAGCGAGTAGTCTTCGGATCGCTCAGAGAGCTGCCAATGTGGCTCGTCTCTCCCGCTGTCCCGCTAGCCCCTCTGGAGCCCGACAACCCAGCTTCAGCATCTGCAACACCAGCAAGCACGCCAGCACCGCTAGCCTTCACACTCCCTGCTTTAAATGCATCCTTGGCAAACGCCGATAGCGCCTTGGCACCGCCCCCCACAGGCACAAAATTAGCAGCGAGTTCAGTGTCTCGGGTCCACTCTATCTGTTGGGCAGTCCAGCTATCACCTTGCAGCCAATACAAATAGGCTTCTGCATTTATCGCTTGGTTATGCTCAAAATAACTATCAATCGCAGCGCCTGGCTCTTTGGCAATCGCTGCGATGCCGTTAAGCGCAGCATTCCCTCCTTGCCCCCCCATGACACTTAGGCCGAAGTTGAAAGCTCCCTCGACCGTGTTACCCACGCCATCGTTGAATCCTTTAAGAGCTCCCAGCGTCGAAGAAAGCGGAGACAAACCCTGACTGTAGTTCAGGTATTTCTTGTAGAACTCTCGCTGAGCCGTAACTTCGTCATTGAAGCTCCAATACGAGGTATACCCCAGATATTCCCGATTTATCGACGGATCAAGATATTCAGACGTCCGGGACGAACTGTATCCCTTCAGCAAATCCAGTGTTTCTCTCGCACTGTATTTCTGGATCGGAACTTCCTGCCCGGGAACGTCCGATCCGCTACCGAGAACGGGGACGTCATATCGGGCCGCTAACGGGGCAAGTGCAATAGCCAGGTGTTTGAGCGTCTTGGCATCAAAGAGGCTGTCGCCCTTGCTTGAAATGAGATCGTGCCAATCCTTGTCCACGTAGAATGCGAGCGCCAACGCCATGGATCGCGCGGCCTCGTCTTCTGTCACACCGGTTTCTTCCGCAAGCTTTTTGGCCTGCTCCTTGATGCGCTGAACTTCTTCCGGGTGGAGTTGACGGTTGTAGCGCTCCACGCCAGCGGCGGTGCCGCCTGCCACGGCTTTGCCAGTAATATCTCCTCCACCCGCAACGACTCCCATCGAGGCCGCGAGCACCGTCGAGATCGCGTCACGGTCTTCCTTGCTACCGGAGTAACCGCTGTTTTTCAGCGCGTCCTCTATGGCCGGCATGACGGCTGCGGACAGCCCAGCGCCCAGGGCCCCACTCTGCGGACTTCCCCCCGCTAAGCCCTGCAGTGCGCCGGCAGCGGCGTGCAACGCGACACGAGCCGGCCCGCCCTCTCCCCAGGCGGCCTTGACGGCGGGATCCGTCGCGTTTCTGGCCTGATCGTCCGCGTAGTCGCCGATGCGCTTGAAGGTATCGGCCGCCGTCGTATTGGCAACGATGCCGATTGACGTGGAAGTGCCCGTACCGCCCAGGCCGGCAGCGACCAGGCCGGTGGCGATATCGGCGATCCAGCGGTTTTCACCGCCCACGTTCCACTTTTTCGCTTCCGTCAGTGCAATCTCGGCCGCGTCGGAGTCTTCCTTGGATTGGGTCTGCTTGGCTCGAGCTATCTTCTCGTCGGCGTCCTTCTGCTTGGACTGCGCAATCACGCTGACGACGCTCTGCCCCAGTGCAACGGTGCTCTGGATGAGCTCCATGCGGGTGCGCATGGCCTTCTCATCAGGGCGGTCCAGTCCCTGGTTCGCGCTCGCCGTGTCACGGCTCAAACCGGCCAGGTCCTGAGCACCTTCCGGGTTGCGGACGATGATGGTGCCTTCGCTGACGGCGCTGCGCGTCCAGCTCTTGTCCGACTCGGACAGCGCGAGCGGTAGACCGCCGCCGACGCCGGAATCAGCAAGGACGGTTTCACCACCCTTTGTCTTGCCGCCGGAGCTGTACGAGACACTGACGCTGGCCGACTGGCTCTTGATTTCGCTGCGGTTGCGAATGTCGCTGTGTTCGAGACGGTCAGTGCTCAGGCGGTTCTTGTCAGCGGTCGCCTCACTGGCGATCACGCTACCGTCGAGGCGCGTGGTGCCCTCCACGTTGACGTTGTAGCCACCCTGCCCGGCATACAGGCCGCTCTGCTCGTTGACGGCCTTGTAGTTCATCTCCGTCTTGGCGCCGCCGATGCTGGCGGAACCGCTCACCGTGGCGCCGTAGCAGAACGGCGGCACGCAGATGCTGGCGCCAAAACCGCCGTTCTTCTGGGTCTGCTTGCTGTCGCTCTGGTCTTGCCGGGAGGCGATATTCAGATCCCCGCCGACGACGGCCTGGATCTTGTCCGCGCGAACCTGCGCCCCTGCCAGAGTGGTGTCCTTGCCGCTGACCATCGACAGCGTGCCGGTATCCAGGTGGCTGTTCACCTGGGTCACGTCATGGCCCTTGCCCTGGGCCTTGGCGACCGAGGCGCCAAGGTCGAGCGTGAAGCCGTTCTGCTGTCCGATGTTGAAGCTGGCACCCACGCTGGTGCGATTGGTGGTGTCCTTGTTGTTCCAGTCGCTACGGTTCTGCGCGCTTTCAAGGATGATGTCGCGCTTGGCCAGCAACTCAGTCTCTGCTGCCTTGAGGTTGCTACCAATGACGTGGATGTTGCCCTGGCTGGTTTCAGCGTTGCCGTTTGCAACGATGCTCAGGGTTCCGCCCGCGTTCAGGTTCGACTGCTTGGCCTGCTCGCTGGTGTACTCGCTGGTGGCCTTCTTGTTGGTCAGCGCCACTTCGGTGCCGATCTTGATGAGCGAACCGCTGCTGTTGGCCGGTTTGCCCTCGGAGATGTTCGCTGCCGCGCTGCTCCCCGTCTGGGCCAGCGAAGTAGCGGACATGACAGCCTGAGCAGTTTTCACCGCACGCAGGCGGTCATCGTCGGTATCCCGTGCATCCTTGACGTTGTTGTAGATGCTCTTGGCCGTATCGACGATCTGGCCACCGACCACACGCCCCACTGCAAGGCTGCGAGACGAATCCTTGCTGCTTTGGCTCGCAGTTTCCTTGCCTGCGGCAATCTCCACATCGGAGCCGGTGAGGCTGAGGTTCTTGGCGCTGACGATGTCGCTGGCCACGACACCCAGCTCACGGCCGGCACTGAGCTTAACGCTGCCTTCGCTGGAGCCGATCGTGCTGCCTGTCAGAGTGGTTTCCTGGGCTTTGCTGCTGCCTTTGCCACTGCTCATGGAAAGGTGCAGATCGCCCGTGATGTCATCCAGCCCCAGCTTGTTGGCGGTCAGAATGCCAGTCAGGTCACGGCTCTTGGACTTGTAGCTCGCCTCGCGCTCGAAGGTATTGGTCGCCGCATCGATCGTCAGATCGCGCACAGCCGCGAGTTCGGTGCCCTGGGTGCTGACAACGCTGGAGCCGGTGACGGTGACGTCCCTGCCGGACTGAACGGAAACCTGGTTGCCGGAGATGAGGCTGCCAACGGCCTGAGTACTCGTCTCATTGACCTTGCTCTGCATCTTGCTGGACTTGAAGCCGCCCCAGCTCTTCTTGCTGGAACTGCGCTCATGACGGCTTTGGGTGAGGTCCGATACCACATCGATCTCAACGTCCTCACCCGCCAGAAGGCTCACCTTTGCCTTGCTGGACTCAACGGTGCTGCCCAGCACCTTCAGGTCGTTCTTGGCAACGAGCGCGACGTCGTTCTCAGCGCTGACGATGGCCCCAATGTTGGTGACGGTAGTCGTCTCGTCGAGACTCGACTTCTTGCTGCTCCGGGACTTCTTCTGCTGCTCGCGGAAGGAGTACTGGCTGTTCTCGGCCGCCTGCAGCTCCAGGTTGTTACCGGCGTAGAGGTATGCCTCCGCGCCCGAATCAAGCTGGCTGGCCGTCACGGTCACATCATTGCCAGCCACCAGATTGAGGTTCTTGCCCGCTTCAATTAGCGAGGCTTGCTGCTGGACCTGGCGATCCTCGGTGGTGATGCGCTTGGAACTGCGCCGGTAGCGGTATTCCTGGGAGTGCTCGTTCGCTGCCGAAGTGACGCGCACATCATTGCCGGCCGCGAGGTCAACGCTTCCCTCCGCCCTGACTCGGCTGGCCTGCACCTGCATATCGTGGGTAGCGGTGGCATCCAGATCCCCCCCCACCTGCACATCACTCCCATGCTGGGTGGTGCTGGTGGTGCTCCAGAAATGGCGCTTGTCCTGGCGCATGCTGCCGTTTTCCTCGGCAGCAGAGGCGATGACCAGGTCGTTGCCGGCCTTCAGGGTGGCGTTGCCGCCGGCCTTGAGGCTGCCGCCGATGTTCTGGATGTCCTTCCCGGCGGTGAGGCTCAGGCTGTTGCCGGCCTCGAAGCCGGCCGCCTTGTCCACCACGCTGGTGAGCTGGCTGAAGTTCCTGCCGCTGCGGGACTCCTGGCTGATGGTGCGCTCGTTGATGATGTCGTCGGTGAGGGCGATGGCGCTGACGTCCTTGCCGTTGATGAGGCCGCCACGGGCATTGCGGATGCTGTCGGTGGCGAGCAGGGACAGGCGCTCGCCGGCCTGCATCAGGCCGCTGTTGCTGACGTTGAGGGCCGAGGCCTGGAGGTTGTTGCTGGCCCGCAGGGTGCCGCTGTTGGTGAGGGTGGTGCCGCTGATCAGCGCCACGTCGCGGCCCTGGATCAGCGCGCCGCTCGGGGCCAGGCGGTCCTTGGCCTGGGCCAGGTAGAGCACCGGTACCAGCACCTTCTGCCCACTGACCTCCTGCTCCTCCATCCACACGATGTCGTGGGTCAGCGCGGCGACCTGCTCTGCGCTCAGGGCGATGCCCGGGGCGAGGTTGAGGCGCTCCTTGCTGGCGAGGGCGTTGTCCATCAGGTACTTGAACTGGGCCTCGTCGGAGGCCAGCCCATCCAGGAAGCGCTTGCCGGTACGGGCGATGACCGCCTCCCGGAGCAGGCGCTGCTCATACAGGCCGTCCCCCAGGCGACGCTGGGTCTCGTCCGGCTTGAAGCCCAGGCGGTCCAGCAGGTAGCTGGAATTGATGAAGCCCGACAGGCTGGCGAATACCGGGTTGGTTTCGATCAGGTAGGGGTGGCCGGGGTCGGTGTTGACCCGGAACAACCCGTTCTGCCCCTGGGGCAGGCTGAAGCCGGGCAAGGCGACGGGGTTGATGGCCTGCTGCTGAGCGTCGGGGGCCAGTTGGGCATTCAGCCGGACCACCAACGGCTGGCTGGAATCGGAAACCTGGCTGTCCAGGCTGCGGCTCGCGCCGGCCTGGGGGGCCTGGCCGGTGATGACGGCATCGTTGGTGAGCGGCTGGGTCGCCTGGATGCTCACATTGCCGCCCGCCTGGATGATGGCCGGCGCAGCGGAGCCGGTCGGCGTGCGGGTTTCGATGTCGCTCACCAGATTCCAGGCGTACAGCGCGCCGGGCATCTCCTTGGGCATCGGACGGGCGTTGTAGGGGTCGATGTAGTTCCCGCGGAAACGCTCGTCGGTACCGTCCGTGACGCGCCCGGTGTTGAAGCGGCGCGTGCGTTCGATGGTGCCGCTGGCCGCGCCGGTGTTGTCCAGGCTGGTGGCCACGATGGCGACGTTGCCGGTGGCGCTGAGGCTGCTGTACAGGTTGCTGACCGCACCGCCCTGGATGTCCAGGTTGCCGCCCGAGTTGATCCGGCCGGCAGCGGAATCGCTGGCGACGATGGTCTTGAAGCGTTCGGTGGCCACGTAGTCGACGTTGTGGTGGTCACCGCTGCAGTCGTAGCAGACCACGCTGATGTAGCCGTAGGTGAGCTCACGCCCCTCGACGAAGGTCTCTTTGCGGTTGCTCAGCACGGCGGCCCGCAGGCTCATGTCGCCCGAGCTTTCCAGGGAGCCGGAGATGTTCTCCAGCAGCGCGGCGCGTGCCCCGGCATCATCCCTCGCAACGCTCAGGCTCCCCAGGCTGTAGAGGTCCCCCAGCAGGTTGGTCAGGCTGCCGGTGCGCAGCACCATGTCCGCGCCGCTGAACACCAGGCCGCGCTCGTTGCGCAGGCTGTCGCTCTCGATGCGCAGGGCCTTGGCCGCGCCGAGGGTGCCGCGGTTGTCCACGCTGCCGGCCTTGAGCAGCAGGTCGCCGGCGGCGCTGAGCTGGCCGGCGCTGGTGAGTGCGCCGCCCAGGCGGAAGTCGCCGTTGCCGCCGCTGCGCAGTTGGGCGCCGCTGCCCAGTTCGGCGCTGGCGGCGCTGACGGTCATGTCGCCCTGGCTCTTGAGGCTGCCGTTGCCCTGGTAGCGGCCGCTGAGGGCGAGCTGGAGCTTGCCCTGGGTTTCGATCAGGCCGTCGTTGGTCCAGTCGGTGCCGCTGGCGGTGATGTCGTCGATGGACACCAGTTGCCCGGTGGCCGTCTGGGTGAAGCGGCCAACCTTGAGGTCGATGCGCTGGGCCTGCAGCAGGCTGCTGTTGGTCCAGTCGGCTACGTCGAGGCTGAGGGTGCCGTTGGTGAGGAAGCGGCCGCCGGCCTGGCCGGCGTCGGCCAGGTTGAGGCCGAAGCCCTGGTTGCCGACGTGGCGCAGGGTGCCGCCCTGGTTGCTGAGCTGGGTGCTGCTGAGGCGGAAGGCGGCGTTGCCGATTTCCACCAGGCCGTTGTCGTTGTCGAAGCGGCCGCCAAGGCGGAAGACGCTTTCGCCGCTGCTGCCCAGGGCGCGCAGTTTGCCGTTGGCGTTGCGGGCGTCGTTGAGGTCGAGGCTGAGGGTCTGCGCGGCTTCCACCAGGCCGCCGCTGTTGTCGAGCAGGCCGCCGAGGGTGAGGTCGATGGTGTCGGCGCCGAGGCTGCCGCTGTGGTTGCGCAGGCTGTCGGCGTTCACCGTGAGGCTGTGCTTGGCCTGGATCTGGCCGTTGTCGTTGAGCAGTTCGCCGCGGGTGAGGCTGAGGTTGCCCTGGGTGGCGGTGATGTGGCCTTGGCTGTTGTCGAGGCGGGTGCGGGTGGTGAGGTCGACGCTGTCGCCCTGGAGGCGGCCTGCCGTGTTGTCGAGGGTGTCGCTGCGGGCGGTGAGGGTGCCGTTCTGGGCGATGAGGCGCCCTTGCTGGTTGCGCAGGTCCTGGGCGTCGACGGTCAGAGCGCCCTGGCCGGTGAGGAGTTTGCCGTTGCGGTTGTCGAGGGTGTTGGCGGTGGCCTTGAGTTCGCCGCTGTCGGCCTGGACGGTGCCGTTCTGGTTGTCCAGGGCGGCGGTGTCGAGGGTGAGGCCGTCGGCTTTGGAGAGGATGAGGCCGTCCTGGCGGTTGTCGAGGCGGTCGCGGGCGGTGACGGTGAGGGCTTTGTTGGACGCGACGGTGCCGCCGCGGTTGTCCAGCGTCTGGCCGTCGAGGGTCAGGTCCTGCCGGCCGATGAGTTGGCCGCCCTGGCGGTTGTCGAGGGTGCTGGCCTTGATCCGGGCGCTGCCGCTGGCGACCAGTTCGGCGCTCTGGTTGTCGAGGGTGGCGAGGTCGGTGGTGAGGCTGCCCTGGGCGTTTACGGTGCCACGGTTGCGCAGGGTGCCGCCCTGGATGTCGAGGACGCTGGCGGGGTTGTCGGTGTTGGCGCTGCCGTCGCTGCGTACGCCGGCTTCGAGGCGGCCGGGGTTGTCGATGTGGGTGGCGTTGAGGCGCAGGTCGCCGCCGGCGGCGAGGCGTTCCTGGTTGTCGAGGGTGCCGGTGGTGAGGCGGGCGTTGCCGCTGGCGTAGGTGCTGCGGGTGAGTTCGATGTCGGTGGCGTTGGCGGTGAGGTTGCCGCTGGCGGCGGTGCGCGCGAGGGTCAGCTTGCCGTTGGCGTCGATCTGGATGTCGCCGCCGCTGGCGGCCATGTCGCCGGCCAGTTTGACGCCGACGCCCTGTTCGGTGCCGACGAGGCGGATGGCGCCGGCGTACATGCCGCCCAGGGCGCTGCTGTCGATGGCCAGTTGGGGTTTGTCGGTGCCGTCGTCGGCCTTGGCGGTGGCGGCGAGGGTGGTGGCGTCGACGTCGTTGCGGCCGGTGACCATTGCCAGTTGCCGGGCGTGCAGTTCGGCGTTGATCTGGGCGCTGCGGGTGATCAGTTCGAACTGGTCGACGTTGCCGGCGTTGAGCCCCTGCCCTTCGATGCGGATCTGTCCGCCGTCGACGTCGTAGCGTTTGAGGGTGCCGTTCTCGACCACGGGGGCGCCGGTGCTGAGGGTGGCGCGGGGGGTGTTGATGAAGCCGCAGCCGTCGCAGGTGATGCCGTGGGGGTTGGCGACGATGACGTGGGCGCCCTGCCCGGCCACTTCGGTGTAGCCCTTGAGCTGGCTGGGGTTGGTGCCGGTGACTTCGTTGAGGATGACGCCGGCGGCACGCCCGTTGAGGTTGGGGTTGCCGAGGATGTAGCCGCCCAGCTGGGTGCTTTGCAGTTTGTTGGTGGCGTTGTTGAGGATGAGCCCCTGTTCGCCGACGTTGTAGTCGCTGAATTTGTTGTGCGACAGGCCGTTGCCGTTGGGCGTGGCGATGTTGACCACGGGTACGCCGTTGGCGGCGGCGCCAATACTGGTGTTGCCGCCGGCGGCGGCGTCCACGGCGAGGTCGGCGGCGGTGCTGACGATGGGGTTGAGGAACATGACGCCGATGAGCACGGTGGCGATGTTCTGGAAGAAGGGGCTGCGAACGTCCATGAGGTGAGGCTCCGGGTGACGCGAAATCAGTAGAACAGGTCGATGCGGGCGTAGATCGGGTGCTCCTGGCGTTCGATGACGTCAGGGCGCTCCAGGGACCGCGCGAAGGTGAGCGAGACGGCCAGGTTCGGGCCGCGGGCGCTGAATTCGAGGGCGTTGCCGCTCAGGCGGCCATGGCTGCGGGCGTTGTTGCGGTCGCCCTGGATCTGGCCCAGGTCGTAGGCGAAGGCGAGGCCGTACTGGCGCACGAAGGGCTGCAAGGGTGCCCAGTCCACGGGGCGGGTCCAGCGCAGCTGGTTGCGCCAGTAGCCGCCGCTGTTGCCGGACAGGGATTGGTCCTTGAAGCCGCGCACCGAGCTGAGGCCGCCGATGCTGATGCGTTGGGGGCTGTTGAGTTCGTCTTCGCTGCGCTGGTAGTTGATGAGGCTGTCGAAGCTGAGGGTTTCCCCGAGCAGCTGGAAGGGCTGCAGGTAGCTGGCGGTGAGGCTGTATTTGTCGTAGCGGGCGTTGGTGCCGCTCTTGCCGTCGATGCGGCTGTTCTTGGCGTCCAGGGCGCCGATGCCCTGTTGCCAGCCGAGGTCGAGGTTGACGAAGGCGCTGCCGAGACGGCGGCCGTGGTTGAAGCCCAGCTGGGTTTCGGTGATGCGCGGGCTGGAACTGCCCAGCAGGGCGTTCTCGATGTAGTTGCGGGTTTCCAGGTGGGCGAGGCCGAGGCTGAGGCCGGTCTTGCTGACGCTGTCGCGGTGCAGGACGCGGTCGGCGCGCAGTTGGTGGGTCTTGCTTTCGCCGTCGGAGACGAAGGCGAATCCCTGGCCCGGGGTACGCGTGCGGTAGTAGCTCTGGCTGTAGGCGTAGCTGAAGCTCCACCAGCCATACGGCAGGCTGTAGGCGAAGCTCTGGTTGGCGGAGTGGCGCCAGCGGTCGCTGACGGCGTCGCCGCCGGCGCGCAGGCTGAGCTGGTCGGCCAGGCCCAGGGGGCTGTCCCATTCCAGGCTGGCGCCCCACTGCTGTTCGCCGGTGCTGCGCTGGCCGTCGTTGTGGCGGTTGAAGCCGACCCGCCAGGGCTTGCCGGGCTCGCCCTTGAGCTGGACGCGGCTGCCGCCCACTTCGCTGCCGGGCACCAGTTCCAGTTCGGCGGGGCGCGAGGGCAGGCGGTTGATCTGCTCCACCAGTTGCTCCAGTTCCCGCAGGTTCAGCGGCTCGCCGATCTGCGCCGGGGAGGCCAGGGCCAGTTCGCGGTCGCTGGCGATCGCCGAGCCTTCCACGCCCTCCAGGCGACCCTCGACGACGATGACGTCCAGTTCGCCGTCGGCCAGGTCCTGCTGCGGCAGGTAGGCGCGGGAGGTGACGTAGCCGCGGTCGATGTAGTGCTGGGTGATGGCCTTGAGCAGGTCGTTGAGGCGCCCGCTGTCCAGGCACTGGTGTTCGAAGGGCTTGAGCAGTTCGCGCTGGCGCACCTCGCTGATCAGGTGCACGCCCTGCAGGCGGATGCGCTGGATGTCGAAGCACGGGCCCTGTGCCTGGGGCTGGCTGGGCGCCACCGGCTCGGCACGGCCGGGCAGTTGCTGCAGTTCCTGCAGGCGCTTGCGCTGCTCTTCCAGCAGCCGCTCCTGGCGGTCGCGGATCAGATCGCGGTCGCCGGGGGACGGCACCACGGGATCAGCGGCAAAGACTTGGAAAACAGGAAACAACAGCAGGCAGAAGCCGACTGCAAACGGCTGCATGCGCATGACGACCTTCCTTGGAGTGGTGGCACATCGACATCGGGGCGCGAATTCTAAGAAGTGCAGGGCGCCACACAACGGCCACACGACCAGTTGCACACCTTCACGTCAGAAATGTGACCCAGGTAAAAGAACCCGCACCAAGCTGGAACTTCCGTCCCAGAAGCCTTGAGATCGCCTGTACAGCAACCGACAGCGAGGGGAAGAACGTCCCCCGCCCTGCGGAACCCACTCATCCGCCCCACAGCCCAACACGCCGACCAGCAAGTCGAAAACGTCCCCACGCCCGTCAGACCCGTTCCAAAAAACCTGCGGATCATGGCCAAACTGTGCTTGCGGGCCGTTGCGGTCGGCAGGTTAGAATCCGGCTGGCATGCACGCTGCATGCACCTTTCCGCCCCGCCCTCGTACCCCCTTTGCAGGAGTTCCGCCAACGTGGATGCAACCACCATCAACAGCCTGTTCCTGATCGGCGCGTTGCTGGTGGGCATGAGCATCCTCGTCAGTGCGTTCGGCTCGCGCTTCGGCATCCCGATCCTGGTGATCTTCCTGGTGGTCGGCATGCTCGCCGGCAACGACGGGCCCGGCGGCATTGTCTTCAACAACTACCCCCAGGCCTACCTGGTGGGGAACCTGGCCCTGGCCGTGATCCTGCTGGACGGCGGCCTGCGAACCCGCGTCGCGACCTTCCGCGTGGCCCTCTGGCCGTCGCTGTCCCTGGCCACGGTCGGGGTGCTGATCACCGCCGGCCTGACCGGCGTGGCCGCCGCCTGGCTGTTCAACCTGAGCCTGCTGGAGGGCTTGCTGATCGGCGCCATCGTCGGCTCCACCGATGCCGCAGCGGTGTTCAGCCTGCTGGGCGGGCGCGGGCTCAACGAGCGGGTCAGCGCCACCCTGGAGATCGAGTCCGGCAGCAACGACCCGATGGCGGTGTTCCTGACCATCACCCTGATCGAGATGCTCAGCAGCGGCGAGACCGGCTTCAGCTGGAGCTTCCCGGTGCACATCGCCCAGCAGTTCGGCCTGGGCGCCCTGCTGGGGCTGGGCGGCGGCTGGCTGATGCTGCAGCTGATCAACCGCCTGACCCTCGCCAACGGCCTCTACCCCTTGCTGGTGGTCGCCGGTGGCCTGCTGGTCTTCGCCGTCACCAACGCCGTGGGCGGCAGCGGCATCCTCGCCGTGTACCTGTTCGGCCTGTTTCTCGGCAACCGCCCGATCCGCTCGCGCCACGGCATCCTGCACATGCTCGACGGCCTGACCTGGCTGGCGCAGATCGGCATGTTCCTGGTGCTCGGCCTGCTGGTCACCCCCCATGACCTGCTGCCCATCATCGTCCCGGCGCTGGGCCTGGCGCTGTGGATGATCCTCGTCGCCCGCCCGCTGTCGGTGGCGGTGGGGCTGATCCCCTTCCGCGCGTTCCACAACCGCGAGAAGGCCTTCATCGCCTGGGTCGGCCTGCGCGGCGCGGTGCCCATCATCCTCGCGGTGTTCCCGCTGATGGCCGGCCTGCCCAACGCCCAGCTGTTCTTCAACGTCGCCTTCTTCATCGTCCTGGTGTCGCTGGTGCTGCAGGGCACCAGCCTGCCCTGGGCCGCCAAGCTGCTGCGGGTGACGGTACCGCCGGAGCCGGCACCTATCTCCCGTGCCGGGCTGGAGGTGCACCCCACCAGCGAGTGGGAGCTGTTCGTCTACCGCCTGGGTGCCGAGAAGTGGTGCATCGGCGCCGCCCTGCGCGAACTGAAGATGCCCGAAGGCACCCGCATCGCCGCCCTGTTCCGTGGCACCGAACTGCTGCACCCCTCCGGCTCCACCGTGCTGGAGGCCGGCGACATCCTCTGCGTGGTCGGCCACGAACAGGACCTGCCCGGCCTCGGCAAACTGTTCAGCCAGGCGCCCCAGCGCGGCCTGGACCTGCGCTTCTTCGGCGACTTCGTCCTCGAAGGCGACGCCCAGCTGTCCGCCGTGGCCGCGCTCTACGGCCTGCGCCTGGACGACATCGACGGCAGCCAGCCCCTGGGCCGCTTCATCGCCCACGAGATCGGCGGCGAGCCGGTGGTGGGCGACCAGGTGGAATGGAACGGCCTGACCTGGACCGTCGCCCTGATGGAAGGGAACAAGGTGCGCAAGGTCGGCGTCAGATTCCCCGAAGGTCACGCCCGCCCCGGACCGGGCCTGTTCCTCTGATCACGACGATTGCAGCTAAGCTGCTGCCGGCAGCAGCGACCTGATCAACGCCGCGTGACCGGGCACCACAACCGGCCCGCCACGCAGGCATAAGATTCACCGCAACCCAACCAGAGCCGCCCACGCGACCATGCCCTCCCTGCGCCCCTTACTCACTGCCGCCCTGCTCGGCCTCTGCCTGCTCGGCCCCGGCGCCCACGCCGCCGCCCCGCCCAGCAGCTCCGAAGTCCAGCAGAGCCTCGACACCCTCGCCGAGCGCAAGCTGCCGGAAGCCGAGCAGAAGGCCCTCAAGGCCATCCTCGAACAGACCCTCACCCTGCTGGAGAACCAGGCCGACAGCGAAAAGCGCCTGGCCGACCTCAAGCGCCAGCTGGCCGAGGCCCCCCGGCAGATCAGCGACGCCCAGCGCGAGCTGGCCCGCCTCAAGGCCACCCGCCAGGTGCCGGTGAGCGAGCGCTACGCCAAGTCCAGCCTTGCCCAACTGGAGCAGGTGCTCAGCCAGCGCAGCACCCAGCTCTCCGACGCGCAGAAGCAGCTGGCCGAAGCCAACAGCCTGATCATCACCGCCCAGACCCGCCCCGAGCGCGCTCAGGCCGAGATCAGCAGCAACCAGGCCCGCACCCAGCAGCTCAACGCCCTGCTCAAGGTCGGCAAGGACGCCGGCAAGCCCATCAGCGAAGAGCTGCGCGACCAGTACAACGCCGAACTGGCCGCCCTCGAAGCCCAGACCCAGCTGCGCCGCCAGGAACTGGCCGGCAACAGCCTGCTGCAGGACCTGGGCAACAGCCGCCGCGACCTGATGGTGGAACGCACCCACCGCTTGGAGCAGGAAAGCCAGGACCTGCAGTCGCTGATCAACATCAAACGCCGGGAAAGCTCCGAGCAGACCGTCGCCGAACTCTCCCGCGAGGCCCAGAAGGCCACCCCCGACAGCCTGCTGGCCGCCGAGAGCGCCACCAACCTCAAGCTCTCCGACTACCTACTGCGCTCCACCGACCGCCTCAACGAACTGACCCAGCAGAACCTGCAGACCCGCCAGCAACTGGACACCCTCAGCCAGGCCGACCAGGCCCTGGAAGAGCAGATCAGCGTGCTCAAGGGCAGCCTGCTGCTGTCCAAGATTCTCTACCAGCAGAAGCAGGCCCTGCCGCACCTGCGCCTCGACGCCAACCTCGCCGACGAGATCGCCGACATCCGCCTCTACCAGTTCGAACTGGGCCAGCAGCGCGACAAGATGGGCAACCCGCAGGACTACGTCGACAATCTGCTGGCCCGCCAGCCGCCCGAGCAGGTCACCCCGGACCTGCGCGAAACCCTGCTGGACCTGGCCACCACCCGGGTCGAACTGTTCGACCGCCTGGGCCGCGAGCTCAACGCCCTGCTCAACGAATCCATCACCCTGCAGCTCAACCAGAAGCAGCTCGCCACCACCGCCCAGGCCCTGCGCAACACCCTCGAAGAGCAGATGTTCTGGATCCCCAGCAACAAACCGCTGGACCTGGCCTGGCTCAAGGGCGCCCCGCAGCACCTGAAGACCCAGCTCGCCGAACTGCCCTGGGGCGAAGGCGTCACCGAACTCTGGGAAGGCCTGGTGGACCGCCCCTGGCTGTTCATCCCCCTGCTGCTGCTGATCGGCGCCCTGCTCTGGCGGCGCGGCTGGCTGTACAGCAAGCTCAACGACCTGCACCGCGACATCGGCCACTACAAGCGCGACAGCCAGATGCACACGCCCCTGGCGCTGCTGCTCAACGTGCTGCTGGCGCTGCCGGTGACCCTGTTCCTCGCCCTCTGCGGCCTGGCCCTGCACATCGACGCCCGTGGCCAGAACGCCACCCTCGGCTCCGCCCTGCTGGAGATGGCCCTGGCCTGGCTGGTGTTCTACACCCTGTACCGCATCCTCGCCCCGGGCGGCGTCGCCGAGCTGCACTTCCGCTGGCCGCGCCCCCAGGTGGCGCTGCTGAGCAAGCAGATCCGCCGCCTCGGCGTGGTGGTCATGGCCCTGGTGGCCGTGGTGACCGTCGCCGAGCACCAGCCCCAGGCCCTGGCCGACGACGTCATCGGCATCATCGTCGTGCTCACCTGCTACGCCCTGATGGCCCTGGTGCTGAGCAACCTGCTGCTGGCCGAACCGATGCGCGAGCAGACCTCGCCCTTCCGCCTGCTGATCGGCATCGCCTTCACCCTGCTGCCCCTGGCCTTCATGGTCGCCGTGGGCTTCGGCTACTACTACACCTCGCTCAAGCTCACCGACCGGCTGATCAACACCCTCTACCTGCTGATCCTCGCCCTGCTGATCGAAGCCGCCTTCGTCCGGGGCCTGGCCGTGGCCGCCCGCCGCCTGGCCTACGCCCGCGCCCTGGCCAAGCGCCAGGCGCAGACCAAGGAGAACGCCGAAGGCGAGGAAGTCGCGGTGGAAGAACCGGTGCTGGACATCGAACAGGTCAACCAGCAGTCCCTGCGGCTGATCCGCCTGGCGCTGCTGGGCGGCTTCATCGCCTGCATGTACCTGGTCTGGGCCGACCTCATCACCGTGTTCGCCTACCTCGACCAGATCACCCTCTACCAGTACGGCGCCGGCACCGGCGACACCGCCACCCAGGTGCCCATCAGCCTGCTCGACGTACTCGGCGCGCTGATCATCGCCGGCATCACCGTCGTGCTCGCACGCAACCTGCCGGGCCTGCTGGAAGTGCTGGTGCTCTCGCGCATGAAGCTCGCCCAGGGCAGCGCCTACGCCACCACCACGCTGCTCTCCTACGCCATCGCCGGGCTCGGCTTCGTCAGCGCGCTGTCCACCCTCGGGGTCAGCTGGGACAAGCTGCAATGGCTGGTGGCCGCCCTCTCCGTGGGCATCGGCTTCGGCATGCAGGCGATCTTCGCCAACTTCATCTCCGGCCTCATCCTGCTGTTCGAGCGCCCCGTGCGCATCGGCGACCTGGTGACCATCGGCACCGTCACCGGCACCGTGAACCGGATCCGCATCCGCGCCACCCACATCACCGACAGCGACCGCAAGGAAGTGATCGTCCCCAACCAGACCTTCCTCACCAGCCAGCTGATCAACTGGACGCTGACCGACACCGTCACCCGCATCGTGCTGATCTACAACGTCAACCGTGGCGCCGACCTGGAGCTGGTGCGCAAGCTGCTGCTGCAGGCCACCCAGGAGAACAGCCGCGTGCTGCGCGACCCGGCCCCCAGCGTGCAGCTCAAGACCTACGGCGCCACCGCCCTGGAGCACGAGCTGAAGGTGTACGTGCGCGAACTGGGCGACCGGGGCCTGGCCACCGACGAACTCAACCGGCGCATCGACCAGCTGTTCCAGGAACACGGCATCAACATCTCCTCGGTGCCGAAGATGGACGTCACCCTCAGCCGCAAGCTCCCGCCCGCCCCCGCGCCTGCCGCCGAGGACGAGGCCCCCGCCGCGCCCTGACCCCGCCCCGTGGGGACCGTCGGTCCCCACGGGTTTCCCCCGCCTCCGGGCCGTGACAAGCTGCCGCCATGAAAAATCTCGACGCCCTGCAGTTCGACAACCGCTTCGCCCGCCTCGGCGACGCCTTCTCCACCGACGTGCTGCCCGACCCGCTGGACGACCCGCGTCTGGTGGTGGCCAGCCCCGCCGCCCTGGCCCTGCTGGACCTGGACCCGGCCGAAGCCGACAGCCCGCTGTTCGCCGAACTGTTCGGCGGGCACCGCCTCTGGGCCGACGCCGCGCCCCGCGCCATGGTCTATTCCGGGCACCAGTTCGGCGCCTACAACCCGCGCCTCGGCGACGGCCGCGGCCTGCTGCTGGGCGAAGTGGTCAACCAGGCCGGCGAGCACTGGGACCTGCACCTCAAGGGTGCCGGACAGACGCCCTACTCGCGCATGGGCGACGGCCGCGCCGTGCTGCGCAGCTCCATCCGCGAATTCCTCGCCAGCGAACACCTGCACGCCCTCGGCATCCCCAGCAGCCGCGCCCTGTGCGTGATCGGCTCCAGCACCCCGGTGTACCGCGAGCGCCGCGAGACCGGCGCCACCCTGCTGCGCATGGCGCCCAGCCACGTGCGCTTCGGCCACTTCGAATACTTCTATTACACCCGCCAGCACGAGCAGCTGCAGGCCCTCGGCGAGCACGTCCTGGCCTGCCATTTCCCCCACCTGCAGGGCCATGAACGCCCCTGGGCGGCGATGTTCCGCGAAATCGTCGAGCGCAACGCCGAACTCATCGCCCGCTGGCAGGCCTACGGCTTCTGCCACGGCGTGATGAACACCGACAACATGTCGATCCTCGGCATCACCTTCGACTTCGGCCCCTACGCCTTCCTCGACGACTTCGACGCCAACCACATCTGCAACCACTCCGACGACAGCGGGCGCTACAGCTTCAGCAACCAGGTGCCCATCGCCCACTGGAACCTCGCCGCCCTCGCCCAGGCCCTCACGCCCCAGGTGGAGGTGGACGAACTGCGCGAAACCCTCGGCCTGTTCCTGCCCCTGTACCAGGCCCACTGGCTGGACCTGATGCGCCGCCGCCTCGGCCTGACCCGCGCCGAAGACGACGACGCCGACCGGGTGCAGCGCCTGCTGCAACTGATGCAGACCAGCGCGGTGGACTACACCGGCTTCTTCCGCCGCCTCGGCGAAGACGCGCCGGAGCAGGCCGTGGCCGTGCTGCGCAACGAGTTCGTCGACCTCGCCGGCTTCGACGCCTGGGCCGCCGACTACAGCCAGCGCGCCGCCCGCGACGGTGGCGAGCCGGCCGAGCGGCGCCAGCGCATGCACGCCGTGAATCCCCGCTACATCCTGCGCAACTACCTCGCCCAGCGCGCCATCGAGGCCGCCGAGCAGGGGGACTACAGCGAAGTGCGCCAGCTGCACGCCGTGCTCGCCCGCCCCTTCGACGAACAGCCCGGCATGGAGCGCTACGCCGAACGCCCGCCGGAGTGGGGCAAGCACCTGGAGATCAGTTGCTCCTCCTGAACCCCGCTCAGGACGCCAGCAACCACTCCAGCCCCATCGCCACGTGCCGCTCGGTGCTGTCCACCAGCGGCAGCGGCGCCTCGCAGCCGTCCAGCAACAGGCCGATCTCGGTGCAGCCGAGGATCGCCGCCTGGGCGCCGGATGCGCGCAGGCGCTCCAGCTCGGCCAGGTAGAAGTCACGCGAGGCCGGCAGGAAGCGGCCCTGGCACAGCTCCTCGTAGATCACCCGGTCCACCTCGGCCATCGCTTCCGCCCCCGGCACCTGCACGCGGATGCCGAAGCGCTGCGCCAGGCGCTCGCGGTAGAAGGCTTCCTGCATGGTGAAGCGGGTGCCCAGCAGGGCCACGTTGTCCACCTGCATCGCCTGCAGGCTGTGGCCCACCGCATCGCCGATGTGCAGCAGCGGGATCGCCAGCGCCGCCTCCAGGGCCGGGGCCACCTTGTGCATGGTGTTGGTGGCCAGCAGCAGCGCCCCGGCACCGGCCCGCTCCAGCCCCTGCGCCGCCTCGGCCAGGCGCAGGCCGGCCTCGTCCCAGCGGCCACCGGCCTGCAACGCGGCGATGCCGGCGAAGTCCACCGAATGCACCAGCAGCGGCGCCGAATGCAGGCCACCCAGGCGCGTGCGCACCCCCCCGTTGAGCAGCCGGTAGTAGCTCAGGGTCGACTCCCAGCTCATCCCGCCCAGAACACCCAGCACCTTCATACACACCTCCCGGAAAATGGCCCCCAGCCTAGCCCAGGGCCCATGGCGGGCGGCGCATACAGTTGCCGAGGGATGGGCCGGTACAGCCCGGTGGCCAATGCCCCTTCAAATCAAATGGAATAAGAACCTGCGGAAATCTTCTTAGACTCTCTAAGCAAAGCCGCTTATCTTCGCCGCCTGTTTATTCCGGCCTGTTCTACCACCCACTGTCAGGCGCCGTACCCCTCATGAAGATCCGCAACCTCGACCTCAGCCAGAGCCCGGTCAACAGCGAACACCAGGCGCTCGGCATCCCCCCCGTCGAGGACTTCGTCACCCACCCCGACAACCACCCGGTGCTGCGCGCCGCGATGTGGGTCGCGGTGCTGATCCTCGTGAGCCTGCTCGGCTTCCTCGCCTGGCGCCTGTTCTTCGGTGACCACGGCGGCGAAACCGGCCTCGACATCATCGAACGCGCCCTCACCAGCCCCAGCTTCTGGAGCGCCGTCGCCGTGGGCTTCCTCGCCCAGGTGGTGGATGGCGCCCTGGGCATGGCCTACGGCATCACCGCCACCACCTTCCTGCTCACCGCAGGCGCCTCCCCGGCGGCGGCCAGCGCCAGCGTGCACATCGCCGAAGTGTTCACCACCGGCCTCTCCGGCATCTCCCACGTCAAGCTGGGCAACGTCAACAAGTCCCTGTTCCTGCGCCTGCTGCTGCCCGGCATCATCGGCGCCGTGCTCGGCGCGGTGCTGATCACCTCCTTCGACGGCGCCGTGCTCAAGCCCTTCATCTCCGCCTACCTGCTGCTGATGGGCCTGTACATCCTCAGCAAGGCCTACCGCCACGTCGCCCAGCGCCGCGCGCCCAAGCACGTGGCCAAGCTGGCGCTGTTCGGCGGCTTCGTCGACGCCGCCGGTGGCGGCGGCTGGGGCCCGGTGGTCACCAGCAGCCTGCTGGGCTCGGGCAGCGACCCGCGCACCACCATCGGCTCGGTGAACTTCGCCGAGTTCTTCCTGACCATCTCCAGCGCCACCTCCTTCATCCTCCTGGCGGGCGAGCTGAACACCTGGTTCATGGTGGCCGGCCTGGTCTTCGGCGGCCTGTTCGCCGCGCCCTTCGCCGCCCTGCTGTGCAAGAAGCTGCCGGCGCGCACCCTGCTGACCCTGGTCGGCACCCTGATCACCCTCATCAGCGCCTTCAACATCTACATCGCGCTGCGCTGACCGGTTCTAGCCCCCAGGCTTTTCGGTCTAAAAACGCCCGAATCCGATTGCCTCAGGTCATTGACCCGGGGCCCCGGCGTTTTCCATGCTGCGCACCTCCATCGCACCCTGAAGGAACGCAGGCCCAATGAAACCGGAAACCCTTGCCATCCACGCCGGCTACAGCCCCGACCCGACCACCAAGGCCGTGGCCGTGCCGATCTACCAGACCACCTCCTACGCCTTCGACGACACCCAGCACGGCGCCGACCTGTTCGACCTCAAGGTCGCCGGCAACATCTACACCCGCATCATGAACCCCACCAACGACGTGCTGGAGAAGCGCGTCGCCGCGCTGGAAGGCGGCGTCGGCGCCCTGGCCGTGGCCTCCGGCATGGCCGCCATCACCTACGCCATCCAGACCGTCGCCGAGGCCGGCGACAACATCGTCTCGGTGGCCAAGCTCTACGGCGGCACCTACAACCTGTTCGCCCACACCCTGCCGCGCTCCGGCATCCAGGTGCGCTTCGCCGCCCATGACGACATCGCCGCCCTGGAAGCGCTGATCGACGAGCGCACCAAGGCCGTGTTCTGCGAATCCATCGGCAACCCGGCCGGCAACATCATCGATCTCGCCGCCCTGGCCGCTGCCGCCCACCGCCACGGCGTACCGCTGATCGTCGACAACACCGTCGCCACGCCCATCCTCTGCCGCCCCTTCGAGCACGGCGCCGACATCGTCGTGCACTCGCTGACCAAGTACATCGGCGGCCATGGCAACAGCATCGGCGGCATCGTCGTCGACTCCGGCAAATTCCCCTGGGCCGAGCACAAGGACCGCTTCCCGCTGCTCAACACCCCCGACCCGTCCTACCACGGCGTCACCTACACCGAAGCCTTCGGCCCCGCCGCCTTCATCGGCCGCTGCCGCGTGGTGCCGCTGCGCAACATGGGCGCCGCCCTGTCGCCGTTCAACGCCTTCCTCATCCTCCAGGGGCTGGAGACGCTGGCCCTGCGCATGGAGCGCCACACCGAGAACGCACAGAAGGTCGCCCAGTTCCTCCAGGCCCACCCCCAGGTGGCCTGGGTGAAATACGCCGGCCTGCCGGACCACCCCGAGCACGAACTGGCCCAGCGCTACACCGGCGGCAAGCCGGCGGCGATCCTCTCCTTCGGCATCGTCGGTGGCGCCGAAGCCGGCGCGCGCTTCATCGACGCCCTCAACCTGGTGGTGCGCCTGGTGAACATCGGCGACGCCAAGTCCCTGGCCTGCCACCCGGCCTCCACCACCCACCGCCAGCTCAACGACGAAGAGCTGGAGAAGGCCGGCGTACCGCGCGACATGGTCCGCCTGTCCATCGGCATCGAGCACATCGACGACATCCTCGCCGACCTCGGCCAGGCCCTGGAGGCATCGCGCGGCTGACGCGCGGGGCTTGATATTCGGCCGGTCGGCTCCAGATCAGGGAAACCTGATCCGGAGCCGACCATGACCGACCCCCTGATGATTCCCTGCGCCCACTGCGCCGGCCTCAACCGCATCCCCGCCAACCGCCTGGGCGACTCGCCCCGCTGCGGCCACTGCAAGGCCGCCGTGCTGCCGGCCAGCCCCTTCGACCTCAGCGAAGCCACCTTCGCCAAGCAGCTGCGCGGCGACCTGCCGTTGCTGGTGGACGTCTGGGCCGACTGGTGCGGCCCCTGCAAGGCCTTCGCCCCCACCTACCAGCAAGCCGCCGCCCAGCTCCAGGGCCGCTGCCGCCTGGGCAAGCTGGACAGCGAAGCCAACCGGCAACTGGCCGGGCAGCTCAACATCCGCTCCATCCCCACGCTCATCCTGTTCAAGGGCGGCGTCGAAATCGCCCGCCAGAGCGGCGCCCTGCCCCTGCCGCAACTGCTGGGCTGGCTCAAGAGCCAGGGGATCGCCTAGATCGCATACCAGGCACCCGTAGGATGGGCTGAGCTGTGCGAAGCCCATCGGGGCCAGGCACGGCCCGGATGCGATGCGGTTCGCCGAGCTCACCGCATCCTACGGATTGCGCACGCGGCACCGCGTGGGGTGGATCGCGCTCCACCGAGCCACCATCGAGCGCCACGGGAACGCCCGACGCTGGGCACCCGTAGGATGGGCTGAGCTGTGCGAAGCCCATCGGGGCCAGGCCCGGCTCGGATGCGATGCGGTTCGCCGAGCTCACCGCAGCCTACGGATTGCGCACGCGGCACCGCGTGGGGTGGATCGCGCTCCACCGAGCCACCATCGAGCACCACGGGAACGCCCGACGCTGGGCACCCGTAGGATGGGCTGAGCTGTGCGAAGCCCATCATCGCGGGCGTTCAGGCGTTCGGCAGGCCCCGGACTGAAGTCCGGGCTACGGGGCGTCTCGCCCGCCCCGCAGGTTGCGCGCCTGTCGGTCAGCCGATGACCCGGGGCCGGGCCTGGGGCAAGACCGGGCAATCACCCAGGTGAACCCAGGCCTTGCCCTGCCAACGCAACACCTCCAGCGGACACGCCTGCCACTGCACCACATCGCGGTAAGGCCGCAGGGCGTCCGGGTGCTGGGCCTCACGCAGGCGCGGGATCACCTCGCGGCTGATCCAGCGACGGATGCCGCTGTTCTCCGGGTGGTAGTAGAAGATCAGCAACGCATAGACCCCGCAGTCGCTCACCAGCAGCTCCCGCCGGTACTCGCCACGGCTGTCGCGCACCCAGGCGGGCTGCAGCTGGTCCGGGTCCAGGTTGCGCGGCGCACGCTCGTCGAGCGGCACGCGGTTGATCAACCGCGCCAGGTCGTTGAGGACGAACCAGGGCTCGTCGTCCAGCAACAGCGCACGGAGCTGGCGGCGATGACGGGTGAACAGGGAAGGAATAAGGATTTCGTCGTCGTGACGGGGGGAATCAGGCATGTCCAGGACCTCTGCTTGGAAGCCGCTGAGCTTTCGGGAGCGGTGGACCGCTGCTTGATTGGGCGTTTCTTAGGCGCCGGCGACAGAGACTATGAGTGCCATCCGGAAGCAGCAAGGCAGTTAGCGCGTGGGAAATTGCTGGTGCCCACGCGTACGCCGGCAATGATGGGCTTCGCACAGCTCAGCCCATCCTACGGAGGTCAGCACATGTCGGATGCACCGGGTGTATGGGCTGGGTGTGGGCTCCCGGACTGAAGTCCGGGCTACGGGCTGATCGCTTCTTTGCTGTGATGGGGCCGGGAGCTAAGAAACCCACCAGAGACGGGCCGGGCGTATTCCCCTTTCGAGTCTTGTATTAGCCCACTCCCGACATGACAGACGTAGAACGACAGCAAAGGCAGTCCGGCATTCATGGGTGCCGGGAGTTAAGAAACCCCACGTAGAAGGCCGGGCCTATTCCCCTTCCGGGTCTTGTATTAGCCCACTCCCGACAAAGCACACCACGAACACCCCGGCCCGCTTGAGGGCAACGGCGTACCACCAGGTTGCAGAGGCTATGAAGTGACACCTGAAGGGGCAATGCAGTTGGCGCGTGGGAAATGGCTGATGCCCACGCGCACGCCGGCAATGATGGGCTTCGCACAGCTCAGCCCATCCTACGGAGCGCCCTGCCAAGCCGTAGCCCGGACTTCAGTCCGGGAGCCCACACACAAGGCATCCGCCATGCACCGGCCTTCGTAGGATGGGCTGAGCTCGGCGAAGCCCATCGCCCCGGTAGAAGCCCATGCCACTGAGCCGTAGCCCGGACTTCAGTCCGGGAGCCTGCGCCCGAGCATCCGGCATACGCCGCCCATCGCCCCGGCTGGAGCCCATGCCCCTGAGCGTTTCGGTCACCCCCGCTGGCCGCGCCGGTCATTGCCCGGTGGGCATGAGCGACTAGGCTCCAGGCATTCGTCCAGCCGGAGTTCGCCATGCAATTCAACGAAGAGATGGCCCGCCACTTCACCGAAGACAAGATCGCCTTCGTCAGCCGCATGGGCCTCAAGGCCCTGACCCTGGAACCGGGCTACGTGAAGCTGATGGCCCCTCTGGCTGGCAACCAGAACCACATCGGCACCCTCTATGCCGGCGCCCTCTTCACCCTGGCCGAGGTGCCCGGGGGTGCGCTGTTCCTCACCAGCTTCGACACCCGGCGCTTCTACCCCATCGTCAAGGAGATGAACCTGCGCTTCCGCCGCCCCGCCACCGGCGACATCACCGTGGAGGCGCGGCTCGGTGCCGATGAGATCGCCCGCATCCAGGCCGAGGCCAGCGAGACCGGCAAGGCCGAGTACCTGCTGGAGCTGGACCTGGTGGACGCCAGCGGCGAAGTGGTGGCCAAGAGCCGGGGGCTGTACCAGCTGCGCGCCCACTGATCGCGCGGGGCCCTTGCCGTGGATCAAATTGCCGCGCGGCACCATGCCTCACAGTGACGCGTCTTCGCCTGAGCGCCCCGGTGGGCGCCCTGCTTGACTCCGGCAGTGCCAGCCTCGCCTCCGAAAACGCAGGCGAGGCCGTCAATGCAGGTCGTTTTCGACAGGCCCTTACAGGAGGTTCCCGCCACCATGTTCAAGCACATCCTCATCACCCACGACCTGAGCCGCGAATCCGACCTCGCCCTGCAGCGCGCCGTCGCCCTGGCCCACGGTTACGGCGCGCGTCTGACACTGCTGCATGTTCTTGAAGACCACCTGCCCAGCACCCTGCAGGAGAACCTGCGCGACGGCGCCCAGAAGCTGTTCCAGCAACGCCTGGAGCAACTTGGCGCCCTGGACGCCCAGGTGCTGCTGCGCAAGGGCCGGCCGGCCCTGCAGATTCTCGAAGAGGTGGAGGAAAGCGGCGCCGACCTGCTGGTGATCGGCAACCACCACCACAACGCACCGGAACTGTTCATCGGCACCACCCTGGAGCGCGTCACCCGCCACGTGGCCATCCCGGTGCTGCTGGTGGTGGGCGAGAAGCCCGAGCCCTACCGCAGCGGCGTGGTGGCCCTGGACTTCTCCCTGTGCGCCTGCGACGCGCTGCGCGCCGCCTGCTCGCTGCTGGGCGCGGAAGGCCGCCTGACGGCGGTGAACGTGATGGAGCTGACCGGGCGCCTGCTGGCCAAGGCCGGCACCGCCGGGGACTACGTCGGCACCCAGCGCGGCCTGCTGGAGCGCCTGCTGGCCGATGAGCTGGGCCACGTCAAGGACACCCCCAGCATCGACCTGCAGGTGACCCAGGGCGCCCTGCCCCACGCCCTGGACGAGCGCATCGCCGCCGCCAAGCCGCAGTTCGTCGCCCTCGGCAGCCACAGCCGCAGCATGGTCGCCCAGGCCCTGCTCGGCAGCCAGGCGCTGCACCTGCTGCAGCGGCCACCGTGCGACGTGCTGATCGTCAAGTAAGGAAAGACGGGGCGCGCAACGCGCCCCGGTGGGAGGTCAGGCGTCCAGCAGGTCGTGCAGTTCGACGAACTGCTGGGTCAGCTTGTGGCTGCGGTCCAGGTGGATCAGCGGCGTGCACACCTGGTGGGACTCACGCATCTTCACCGAACTCATCAGGTTCACCGGCAGCACCGGCAGGCCCTCGGCGACCAGTTCGTCCAGCAGCTGCTGGGGCAGCGTGGCGCGGGGCTGGAACTGGTTGACCACGATGCCCTCCACCTCCAGGTCCTCGTTGTGGTCTTCCTTCAGCTCCTCGATCTCGGCCAGCAGGCCGTAGAGGGCATTGCGCGAGAAGCTGTCGCAATCGAAGGGAATCAACACGCGATCCGCCGCGATCAGCGCCGAAACCGTATAGAAATTCAGTGCCGGCGGCGTATCCAGGTAGATGCGGTCGTAGTCCTCGGCCAGCTCGTCCAGCAGTTTGCGCAGCTTGTTGATCTTGTGCTTGGCCTCCAGCTTGGGCTGCAGGTCCGCCAGCTCGGCGGTGGCGGTCACCACGTGGAGGTTGTCGAAGGGCGTCTCGTAGATGTCCACCTTGCCCTTGCGGGTGAAGGGGCTGGAGGCCAGCGTCTGCTTGAAGAAGTCGGCAATGCCGATGGGGATGTCCTCCCCGGTGAGGCCGGTCAGGTAGTGGGTGGAGTTGGCCTGGGCGTCCAGGTCGATCAGCAGAGTGCGATAGCCCTCCGCCGCACTCACCGCCGCCAGGTTGCAGGCGATGCTGGACTTGCCCACGCCGCCCTTCTGGTTGAACACCACTCGCCGCATCTCACACCCCCTGTCCCTTGGAATAGACCCCGGATTCTATGCAAAGCCCATGACAAGGGCGAGGGACGTGCAGGACTTTTCCCCACCCGTCAGAAGTTGTGCCTTACATCCGAATTTTGTGTCAGCAATTTGCAGATAGGTCCGTAGGACTGAAATAATGTGGCGCTTTGCTATGGCGTCATCGACCGGGCTTCTGCCGTCAGCGATTGCCAGTCGACATGGACGCCCGACAGGGGCCGAAAAGAGCTCTTTCAGCGTGACTCACTTCAGCATCGAACAATGGCGTGCCTGGGCCCCAGGCCTGGAAACCGTGGACGCCTGGCGTACTTGGTGCGCAGAGCCCTTCCTGCCCGATCTTGTCGATGCCCAGCCCGATGTCGCCTTCCTCCCGGCCATGCAACGCCGCCGCCTGTCGCGCCTGGCGCGCATGGCCATGAGCGTCGCCTGGCCCCTGGTGAGCGAGGGCGAGCAGGTGCCCATGGTGTTCGCCTCGCGGCACGGGGAAACGCCCCGCACCCTGGCGCTGCTGCAGGACCTGGCGCGCGGCGAGCCGCTCTCGCCCACCCAGTTCAGCCTCTCGGTGCACAACGCGGTCATCGGCCAGTGGTCGATCCTGCGCGGCGACACCAGTGAGATGACCGCCGTGGCCGCCGAAGGCGACGGCCTGGAACACGCCCTGCTGGAAGCGGCCGGCCTGCTGGCCGACGGCGCACCGGCCGTGCTGCTGGTGATCACCGAAGAGAGCCCGCCGGACCTCTACCGCCCCCTGGTCGACGACGTGCCGTTCGCCTACGCCCTGGCCCTGCGCCTGGTGCCCGGCCACGACTGGTCGCTGACCCTGGCCCCCGCCCCGGCGGAGGCCACCCCCGCCGCCTGGCCCCATGCCCTGGGCCTGCTGCGGGCCCTGCACCTGGACCTGCCACGTATTCAGCATCATTGGAAGAGCCGTACATGGACCTGGCAACGCAACCGACCCTGAGCCCCTGCGCCCCGCTCCCCACCGCCCGCACGGCAGGTGCCCGATGAACGCACCGGAGCGCTTCCTCACCCCGGCCAGCGTCGAGCGTCCCGACGCGCCCTACTGGTGGCGCCTGATCGCCACCGCGCTGTCCTTCACCCTGTTCGGCATCGGCGGGGTGCTGCTGCGCATCCTCGTGTTCCCCCTGCTCTCGCTGCTGCCGGGCGACGCCACCGACCACCGCCGCCGCGCCCGCGCCACCACCAGCCGGCTGTTCTGGCTGTTCGTGCAGTTCATGCACCGCAGCGGCGTGCTCACCTATGAAGTGGAAGGCGCCGAACGCCTGGGCCGCCCCGGGCAGATGGTCATCGCCAACCACCCCTCGCTGATCGACGTGGTGGTGCTCATCGGCCTGATCCGCGACGCCAACTGCGTGGTCAAGCAGAGCCTCTGGGACAACCCCTGCATGCGCGGCCCGATCCGCGCCGCCCAGTACATCAGCAACAGCGGCAGCATGGACATGCTCGACGAGGCCGCCCGTGTGCTGGAGGAAGGCCAGACCCTGATCGTCTTCCCCGAAGGCACCCGCACCACGCCGGGGCAGGCCCCGCAGTTCCACCGGGGCGCCGCCGCCATCGCCCTGCGCGGCGCACGCATCGTCACCCCGGTGACCATCAGCGTGACGCCCACCACCCTGACCAAGGCCGAGCCCTGGTACAGCATCCCGTCGCGGCGCTTCCACTTCCATCTGCGCGTCGGCCAGGACATCGATCCCAAGGCCTTCGCCGACCAGGGGCCGGCGCCGATCGCCTCGCGCCGCCTCAACGACCATCTCCACCACCATTTCATGAAGGAGCTCGGCCTGGATGAGCGCTCTGCAACTTGAGATCAAGAACCTGATCATCGAGGCCCTCGGCCTCGAAGACATCGGCCCGCAAGACATCGGCGACGAGCAGACCCTGTTCGGCGAAGGCCTCGGCCTGGACTCGGTGGACGCCCTGGAACTGGGCCTGGCCATCCAGAAACGCTTCGGCATCAAGATCGACGCCGAAGCCAAGGACACCCGCAAACACTTTGCCAACGTGGCCAGCCTCGCGGCCTTCGTGTCGGCACAGAAAGCCGCCTGAGGGGGCCGCGATGCAAAACCGTGATGAGATCTTCGCCACCCTGCGCGACGCCCTGGTCGAGCTCTTCGAGCTGGAACCCGAGCGCGTCACCCTGGAGGCCAACCTCTACGAAGACCTGGAGATCGACAGCATCGACGCCGTCGACCTGATCGACCACATCAAGCGCCAGACCGGGCGCAAGATCGCCGCCGAGGAATTCAAGGCCGTGCGCACCGTGGGCGACGTGGTCGAGGCCGTGCACCGCCTGGTGAACCCCGCCGAATGAGCCGGCTCGTCGGGCTGCTGCTGGTGCTGGCCGGGCTGGGCTACCCCTTCGCCGTGTACTACGGCATGGAGCACCTCTCGCCGCGCCTGTTCGCCCTGCTGCTCGGCGGCCTCTGGCTGGCCCGCAGCCTGGGCAGCGCACAGCGCCCCGGCAGCCGCCTGACGGCCTTCGCCGCCCTGGGCTTCTGCCTGCTGCTGGGGCTGGCCAACCAGGCCGACCTGCTGCGCTGGTACCCGGTGCTGATGAGCGCCGTGCTGCTCGGCCTGTTCGGCGCCAGCCTGCTGCACGGCATGCCCGTGGTGGAGCGCCTGGCGCGCCTGCGCGAGCCCGAGCTGCCCGAGGTGGCCGTGCGCTACACCCGCCGCGTGACGGCGGTGTGGACCCTGTTCTTCCTGCTCAACGGCCTGGTGGCGGCCGCCCTCACCCTGTGGGCGCCGCTGACCTGGTGGACGCTCTATACCGGCCTCATCGCCTACCTGCTGATGGGGCTGCTGTTCGCCGGGGAATGGCTGGTGCGCCAGCGTGTACGGAGATTCGCGTGACCTGGATCGTCCCACAGGAGCTGCTGCTCGACGCCCACCCCGGGCGCCCGGTGGCACTCGACCCCGCCCTTGACCACGCCGGCTTCGCCCAGCGTGCCCTGGCCCTGGCCGGCGCCCTGCAGGCACGCGGCACCCAGCGCGTGGCCCTGTACCTGGAAGACGGCGCAGACCTGGCCATCGCCCTGTTCGGCGCCTGGCGTGCCGGCGTCGACGTGCTGCTGCCGGCCGACGCCCAGCCCGAGACTCGCCGGCGCCTGGCCGACGGCTGCGACCTCTGGCTCGACAGCCTCGACGGCCTCGACGGCCCGGCCCTGCCCGCCGCCGCCCTCGACCCCGAGCACTGCCGGCTGACCCTGTGCACCTCCGGCTCCAGCGGCGAACCCAAGCTGATCGGCAAGACCCTGCGCCAGCTGGGCAACGAAGTAGAGGCCCTGGAAGCGCTCTGGGGCGCCGACCTGACCGGCGCCACCCTGGTCGCCAGCGTCTCCGCCCAGCACATCTACGGCCTGCTGTTCCGCGTGCTCTGGCCGCTGTCCGCCGGCCGCCCCTTCGTGCGCCGCGCCCAGCCCTTCGCCGAAGACCTCCAGCGCGCCAGCCTCGCCGCCGCGCCCGCCGGCTTCGCCTGGGTGGCCAGCCCCGCCCTGCTCAAACGCATGGGTGACAACCTCGACTGGCCCGCCCTGGCCGCCGTGCGCCGGGTGTTCTCCTCCGGTGGCGCGCTGCCGGCGGACGCCGCCGAGGCCCTGCAGCAGCGCCTCGGCCAGTGGCCGACGGAAATCTACGGCAGCTCCGAAACCGGCGGCATCGCCTGGCGCCAAGGCGGCAGCCGCTGGACGCCCTTCGCCGGCGTGGCGGTCGGCCAGGACGCCGACGGCGCCCTGCACCTCACCTCGCCCTACCTGCCCGAAGGGCACCGCGAGCAGACCGCCGACGCCGTGCGCATCGACGCCGACGGCCGCTTCGAACTGCTCGGCCGCCTCGACCGCATCGTCAAGCTGGAAGAGAAACGCATCTCCCTGCCCATGCTGGAACAGGCCCTCGGCGAGCACCCCTTCGTCGCCGAAGCGCGCCTGGGCGTGGTGCAGGAAAACCGCGCCTTCCTCGGCGCCCTGGTCGCCCTCTCACCCCAGGGCCTGCACGCCCTGCGCAACGGCGGCCGCCGCGCCCTGACCGAAACCCTGCGCAAGCACCTAGCCGGCCACTGCGAAGCCATCGCCCTGCCGCGCCGCTGGCGCCTGGTGCGGCAACTGCCGTGGAGCAGCCAGGGCAAACTGCCCCAGGTGCAGGTGGACGCCCAGCTCAAGGCCCCACGCCCGACCCGCGTCGAACCCCTCAGCGCCCACGAACAGGACGGCGAATGGCGCCTGGAGCTGGAAGTGCCCCTGGACCTCGCCCACTTCTCCGGCCACTTCACCGCCACCCCCGTGCTGCCCGGCGTGGTGCAGATCGACTGGGCCCAGCACCTCGCCCGCCAGGTGATGACCCTGCCCCCGCGCTTCGCTGGCATGGAAGTCCTCAAGTTCCAGCAACTGGTCCGCCCCGGCGACCGTCTGCACCTGTCCCTGCGCTTCGACACCGACAAGGGCAAGCTCTACTTCGCCTTCCGCAACGGCGAAGCCGCCTGCTCCTCCGGGCGCATCCTCCTGGTGGCCGACCATGCGTAAGGCCTTCAACGCCCTGAGCGGCACGCGCGCCGGTTCCCACAGCGTTCAAGAACGCGTGCTGCACGAGGTTCCTGCGCAGTACATGGCCCTCTCCAGCTCAGCCGGTGGGGCGGGGACAACGCCCCTTCAGGAGGCCGAGCGGAATCGTTGCAGAGGGAGTCGAGCGGCATGGATGCCGCGAGAGGCGCGATCTGGCCAGGGATGGCCTGTCGTGCCGGGCTCCCGGCGCAACGATGGGAGCGAGGGCACCCCGGCGCAGCCGGGGCCGGATGCAGGGGCAAGCCCTTTTGGTCCCTTTTGGGTGGTTCGGCACCCCGACGACTGCCAAAAGGGACTCGCCCGGCAAGGCGAAACAGAAACTCGACGCACACTCGCCCACGAACCGGGCGCTGAACCCAACCCGCACCACCCGATGCCGACATGAACCCGTTCAAGCCCTGCGCCGTCATCCCCGTCTACAACCACGAGCACGCCCTGCCCCTGGTGGTCGACGCCCTGCGCCAGCACGGCCTGCCCTGCGTACTGGTGGACGACGCCTCCAGCCCCGCCTGCGCCCAGGTGATGGACCAGCTGGCCACCCAGCCCGACGTCCACCTGGTGCGCCTGGCCGTCAACCAGGGCAAGGGCGGCGCCGTCATGGCCGGCCTGCGCGAAGCCGGCCGGCTGGGCTTCTCCCACGCCCTGCAGGTGGACGCCGACGGCCAGCACGACCTCGCCGACGTGCAGCGCTTCCTCGCCGCCGCCCAGGCCCGCCCGGGCGAGCTGATCTGCGGCTACCCGCAGTACGACGAAAGCGTGCCCAAGAGCCGCCTCTACGCCCGCTACCTGACCCATGTGTGGGTGTGGATCAACAGCCTCTCGCTGTCGATCCGCGACGGCATGTGCGGCTTCCGCGTCTACCCCCTGGCCCCGACCTTGGCACTCACCGAGACCACCCGCCTCGGCAAGCGCATGGACTTCGACCCGGAGGTCCTCGTGCGCCTGGCCTGGCGCAACCAGCCCATGCACTGGCTGCCGACCAAGGTGCATTACCCGCTGGACGGGCTCTCGCACTTCCGCCTGTTCCACGACAACGCGCTGATCTCGAAGATGCACGCCAAGCTGTTCTTCGGCATGTTGCTGCGCGCGCCACTGATCCTCTGGCGCAGGTGCCGGGGATGAGCCGCGAGCACTGGGCCGACCAGCGCGAGCGCGGCAGCTTCCTGCTGATGAAGTTCACCGCGCTGATCGCGCGGCGCCTCGGGCGGCGGGTGCTCAGCCCGCTGCTGCACCTGATCGTCCTGTACTTCTTCCTCTTCGGCGGCAAGGCCCGCCGCGCGGCGCGCTACTACCAGCAGCGCCTGGCCGACTGGAGCGGCCGCCCGGAGCTGGCGCCCAGCCTCGGCTCGGTGTTCGCCCAGTTCATGGCCTTCGCCGATGCCCTCCTGGACAAGCTGGACATCTGGGGCGGGCGCATCGGCCTGGACCAGGTGGACCTGCACGACCCCAGCGGCCTGCACCAGCACATGCGCAGCACACGCGGGCAGATGCTGGTGGGCGCCCACCTGGGCAACCTGGAGGTGTGCCGCGCGCTGGCCGAGCTGAGCGAGCAGGTGACCATGAACGTGCTGGTGCATACCCGCCATGCCGAACAGTTCAACCGCCTGCTGGGCGAAGCCGGGGCCACGCACCTGCGGCTGATCCAGGTCAGCGAGCTGGACCCGGCGGTCATGCTCCAATTGAGCGAACGCCTGGAGCGCGGCGAGTGGCTGGCGATTGCCGGCGACCGCGTGCCGCTGCACGGCGGTCGCAACGTCCGGGTCGACTTCCTCGGTCGCCCCGCCGCCTTCCCCCAGGGGCCCTGGCTGCTGGCCGGGCTGCTCAAGTGCCCGCTCAACCTGATGACCTGCCTGAAGATCGGCGGGCGCTACCAGGTCCACCTCGAACCCTTCGCCGAGCAGGTGCAGTGGCGCCGGGGCGAGCGTGACGCGGTGATCGAGGCCTGGGTGGCCCGCTATGCCCAACGCCTGGGCGAGCTGTGCCTGCTGGCACCGCTGCAATGGTTCAACTTCTATCCGTTCTGGAACGAACATGACGACACAACAGCCTGAACCGGTGGTGTTCGGCGAACAGCCGCTGTCCATCGAGCACGTCGTGGCCCTGTCCCAGCGCCGCGCCCCCGCCCTGCTGCAGGGCGACGCCGCCTGGCGCGAGCGCATCGCCAAGGGCGCGCGCTTCCTCGACACCCTGCTGGACAAGGAAGGCGTGATCTACGGCGTCACCACCGGCTACGGCGACTCCTGCGTGGTGGCCGTGCCGCTGGAGCAGGTGGAAGCCCTGCCACGCCACCTGTTCACCTTCCACGGCTGCGGCCTGGGCAAGGTGCTGGACGAGGCCGCCACCCGCGCGGTGCTGGCGGCGCGCCTGCAGTCGCTGTGCCACGGGGTTTCCGGCGTGCGCGTGGAGCTGCTGGAGCGCCTGCAGGCGTTCCTCGAACACGACGTGCTGCCGGTGATCCCGGAGGAAGGCTCGGTGGGCGCCAGCGGCGACCTCACCCCGCTGTCCTACGTGGCCGCCACCCTCTCCGGCCAGCGCGAGGTGGTCTACCAGGGCCAGCGCCGCAGCGCCGCCGAGGTGCACGCCGAGCTGGGCTGGGAGCCCCTGGTGCTGCGCCCCAAGGAAGCCCTGGCGCTGATGAACGGCACCGCCGTGATGACCGCCCTGGCCTGCCTGGCCTACGCCCGTGCCGACTACCTGCTGCATCTGGCCACCCGCATCACCGCGCTCAACGTGGTGGCGCTGGAGGGCAACCCCGAGCACTTCGACGAACGCCTGTTCGCCGCCAAGCCGCACCCGGGGCAGATGCAGGTGGCCGCCTGGCTGCGCCAGGACCTGGCCATCGACGCGCCGACCGCACCGCTGCACCGCCTGCAGGACCGCTACTCGCTGCGCTGCGCGCCCCATGTGCTGGGCGTGCTGGCCGACAGCCTGGGCCTGCTGCGGCAGTTCATCGAAACCGAGCTGAACAGCGCCAACGACAACCCGCTGATCGACGCCGAGGCCGAGCGCGTGCTGCACGGCGGGCACTTCTACGGCGGCCACATCGCCTTCGCCATGGACAGCCTGAAGAACCTGGTGGGCAACGTCGCCGACCTGCTCGACCGCCAGCTCGCCCTGCTGGTGGACGTGCGCTACAACCACGGCCTGCCGAGCAACCTCTCCGGCGCCCCCCAGGCCACGGCGATGATCAACCACGGCTTCAAGGCCGTGCAGATCGGCGCCAGCGCCTGGACCGCCGAGGCGCTGAAGAACACGCTGCCGGCCAGCGTCTTCTCGCGCTCCACCGAATGCCACAACCAGGACAAGGTGAGCATGGGCACCATCGCCGCCCGCGACGCCCTGCGCAGCCTGGAGCTGACCGAGCAGGTGGCCGCCGCCACCCTGCTGGCCGCCAACCAGGGCGTGTGGCTGCGCCAGCGCGCCGGCGAGCGTGACCTGCCCGCGCCCCTGGCCGCCATGCATCGCCAACTGGCCGGGGACTTCCCGCCGGTGATCGAGGACCGCGCCCTGGAAGGCGAGCTGCGCCTGTGCCTGGAGCGCATCCGCGCCCGCCACTGGAGGCTCTATGCGTAGCGCCGGGGTGATCCAGGCCGAGGTGGAGATCCTCGTGCCGTTCTTCGACGTGGACATGATGGAAGTGGTCTGGCACGGCCACTACGTGAAGTACCTGGAGGTGGCCCGCTGCGCCCTGCTGGACCGCATCGGCCACAACTACGGGCACATGCGCGACGCCGGCTACGCCTGGCCGATCATCGACCTGCAGCTGCGCTACGTGCGCGGCGCGCGCTTCGGCCAGCGCATCCGCGTGCGGGCGGACCTGGTGGAGTGGGAGAACCGCCTGAAGATCAACTACCTGATCACCGACGCCGAGACCGGCGAACGCATGACCCGCGCCAGCAGCGTGCAGGTGGCGGTGGAGATCGCCAGCCGCGAGATGCAGCTGGCATCGCCCAAGGTGTTCACCGATGCCGTGGAGCGCGCCCTGCCATGATCCGCGCGCCCTGGCTGCGGGCCCTGCTGCTGGTGCCGGCGCTGCTGGCCAGCGGCCTTGCCCAGGCCTTCGACCTCGACCAGCTGGCCCAGCGCCTCGCCGCCCCGGCGGTGGTGCGCGGGCCCTTCGTGCAGGAGAAGCACCTGCGCGCCCTGCCGCAGCCCCTGACCAGCACCGGCCAGTTCACCCTGGCCCGCGAAGGCGGCCTGCTCTGGCGCCTGGAAAAGCCCCTGCGCCAGGACTACCGCATCAGCGACCAGGGCATCGCCCGGCGCGTGGACGGCCAGTGGCAGGCCCAGCCCGGCCAGGACGTCGCCGCCCAGCAGAGCCGGCTGTTCCTCGCCGTGCTCAAGGGCGACCGCAGCGGCCTGGAGCGTGACTTCGCGCTGACGCTGGAAGGCGACAGCCAGCACTGGACCCTGCACCTGGCGCCGCGCGCCCTGCTGCTGCAACAGATCTTCAGCGCCATCCGCATCGAAGGGGGCGCCCTGGTGGAGCGCATCGAGCTGGTGGAAACCCAGGGCGACCGCACCCTGCTGCGCCTGCCGGCCAGCCAGGCCGCCGACACCCTGACCGCCGACGAGGCCGCCGACCTTGCGCGCTGAGCGCCTGCTGCCGCGCCTGTTCCTGCTGGCCCTGGCGGGCCTGCTGGCGCTGGCCGCCTGGCAGTGGCGCAACGGCCCGCCGGTGGCCGCCGACATGCTCGCGCTGCTGCCCCAGGGCGCCGGTGATGCCCTGGTGCGCCAGGCCGAACAGCGCATGCAGGAGCCGCTCAACCGCGAAGTCCTGCTGCTGGTGGGCCACCCCGACGCGGCGCGCGCCATCGACCTGGCCCGGCGCCTGGGCCAGGGCTGGCAGAACGACCCACACATCGAGCGCGCCCAGTGGAGCCTGGAGGCCGACCTGCCGGCCGTGCGCCGGCAACTGCTGGACAGCCGCCTGGCGCTGCTCGGTGCGGCGGACCGCACGCGCCTGGAACAGCAACCGGAGGCCTTCGTCGCCGCCCGCGCCGAACGCCTCTTCGACCCCTTCGCCAGCACCGGCCTGGTGAGCACCGAGGACGACTGGCTGGGCCTGGCCGGCCTCGGCCAGCAGGCCCTGGTGCCCGCCGGGCGGGTGCGGGCCGACCTGGCCAGCGGCGCGCTGCTGGTGAAGGACGGCGACACCACCTGGGCGCTGCTGCGGCTGCGCACCCGTGACGGCGCCTTCGACATGCAGACCCCGCCCTGGCTGGCCGGGCAGGTGGCCCAGGCCCGCCAGCAGGTGGAAGCCGACGGTGGCCGGTTGCTGGCCGCCAGCGGGCTGCTGCACGCGGCCGCCGGCCAGGCCAAGGCCAGCCGCGAGATCGCGCTGATCGGCGGCGGCGCCAGCCTCGGCACCCTGCTGCTGATGCTGGTGGTGTTCCGCCGCCCGCGCACCCTGCTCAGCCTGCTGCCGGTGGCCCTGGCCCTGGGCGCCGGCTGCACCGCCTGCGTGCTGGTGTTCGGCGAGATCAACGCGCTGACCCTGGTGCTCGGCGCCAGCCTCACCGGGGTCGCCGCCGACTACCCGCTGCACTACCTCAGCAAGGGCTGGAGCGACCCACGCTGGCGTGCCTGGGATGCGGTGCGCGCCACCCTGCCCGGCCTCAGCCTGAGCCTGGGCACCAACCTGGTGGGCTACCTGGCCCTGGCCTTCACCCCCTTCCCGGCGCTGACCCAGATCGCGGTGTTCTCCGCCGCCGGGCTGGTGGCCGCCTACCTCTGCTCGGTGTGCCTGCTGCCGGCCCTGCTCGGCGGCCTGCGCCTGGCCCCGCCGACGGCGCCGCTGCGCCTGGCCGAGGGCCTGCTGGCCCGCCGCACGGCACTGCTGGCGCGCACCGGCAGCCTGCCCTGGCTGCTGGCCCTGCTGGCCTTCTGCGCCGCCGGGGTGTGGCAGGTGCGCCCGCAGAACGACCTGCGCCAGTGGCTCGGCGCCGAGCCGCAGCTGCTGGACGAAGCCCGCGAGATCGCCCGCCTCACCGGCCTGCAGCCCACCAGCCAGTTCTTCCTGGTGCGCGCCGCCGACGAGGCCCAGTTGCTGGAACGCCAGGCCGCCCTCAGCGAGCGCCTGGACCGGGCGGTGGCCGACGGCCAGCTGCAGGGCTACCGCGCCCTCAGCCAGCTGGCGGCACCGCCCAGCCGCCTGGCGGCGCTGCACCAGGCCCTGGAGGCCCTGCCCGCCCATTGGCAGCCGCTGCTGGACCTGGGCCTGCCGCTGGACGCCCTGGAGGCCGAACGCGCGCGCCTGCTGAACACCCCGCCGCTGTCCCTGGAGGCGGCCCTGGCAGGCCCCCTGGGCGAGGCCTGGCGGCCGCTCTGGCTGGGGCGCGATGCCCAGGGCCGGGTGGCCGGCATCGTCAGCCTGCAAGGCGCGGCCTCCCCGGCGCTGCTGGAGCAGGCCGCGGCCGGGCTGGAGGGCGTGCAGGCGGTGGACCGCATCGGTGAGCTGAACCGGCTGTTCGCCGCCACCCAGGTCAGCGCGGCCGAGCTGAAACTGGCCTCCTGTGCGGTGATCCTGCTGTTGCTGTGCCTGCCCTTCGGCCTCGGCGGCGCGCTGCGGGTGGTGGCGCTGCCGCTGCTGGCGGCGCTGGCGTCCCTGGCCTGCCTCGGCTGGCTGGGCCAGCCGCTGACGCTGTTCAGCCTGTTCGGGCTGCTGCTGGTGACGGCCATAGGCGTGGACTACGCGATTCTCATGCGCGAGGCGGTGGGCGGTGCGGCGGTGAGCCTGCTGGGCACGCTGCTGTCGGGCCTGACCAGCTGGCTGTCGTTCGGCCTGCTGCTGCTGAGCCAGACCCCGGCCATCGCCAATTTCGGCCTGACCATCAGCCTCGGGCTGTTCTTCTGCTTCCTGCTGGCGCCCTGGGCGCAGGCGGACGTGCCCCACGGCAAGGAGCTGCCGGCATGACCCTGGTGCTGTTCTGGATCGGCCTGCTGGGGCTGTTCGCCCTGTTCACCCGGGTGGGTCGCCTGCTGGGGCTGATCCCCATCGTCAGCCAGCTGCTGCTGGCCAGCTTCGGCCTGCCCCTGGTGATGCTCTGGCTGGCCGCGCCGGTGGGCCTGGACAACGCCCAGGTGCTCACCGCGCCCTGGCTCAAGCCGCTGTACGGGGTGGCCTTCACCCTGCTGCTGGGGCACATCCTCAGCGATGTGATCGACCTGCGCCTGGAGGCGGCCAGCGTGAAGATCGCGCTGCCGAGCTTCTTCGTGCCGTTCTTCTGCGGCCTGGCCTGCGCCACCTGGCTGTTGCCGGCGGCGAGCCTGCTGTCGAACGTGGCGGTGGGGCTGCTGTTCGCCCTCACCGCGATCCCGGTGCTGTTCCTCTACCTGCGCCACCTGGGCTACCCGGAGCCGACCATCCGCCGCCTGCTGCAGGCGGCGATCCTGATGGACCTGATGTGCTGGTGCCTGTTCGGCCTGGCCCAGGGCAGCGCCGCGCCCACCACCCTGCTCTGGCCGCTGCTGGCCGCGCTGCTGCCGCTGGCGCTGTATCTGGTGCGGGTGCGCGCGCCGCTGGTCTACAGCCTGGCCTTCTTCGCCCTGCTGCTGACCCTGCAACAGCTCAAGCTCAATGCCCTGGTGTTCGGCATCGCCTACCTGCTGGTGATGGCGGCGCTGCGCGTGCCCTTCCGCCTGCCGCTGCCGGTGGCGGTGTTCCACGCCCTGCAGGTGTGGCTGGCGGTGCCGCTGATCCTCGCCTACGGCCTGCTGCAGATCGACTGGCACACGGCCTGGCAGGGCTATTCCTGGGTGCAGTTCAGTGCGCTGCTGGTGCTGCCGGTGCTGAGCAAGCTGGCGGGCAACTGGCTGGGGCTGTCCTGGGCCGAGGGCCGCCTGGCCGCGAGCCCGGCGAAATGGCGCCAGAGCGTGCTGCTCAATACCCGCGGGCTGACCGAGATCGTCTTCCTCAACCTCCTGTTCCAGCAGCAGATCATCAGCGCGCAGCTGTACTTCGCGCTGATGCTGATGGGACTGATCGCCACCCTGTTGCCGGCCCTGACCCAACGCGCCCGGGCCGTTCCCTCTACCGTTTCGGAAAGGAGTCCCCATGAAGTCCATTGAAGTCCAGCAACGCCAGGTGGTGGTGATCGGTGCCGGCCCCTCCGGCGCCATCGCCGCCGCCCTGCTCAAGCGCAAGGGCCACGACGTGCTGATCCTCGAGCGCCAGCGCTTCCCGCGCTTCTCCATCGGCGAGAGCCTGCTGTCCCACTGCCTGGACTTCGTCGAGGAAGCGGGGATGCTCGACGCGGTCATGGCCGCCGGCTTCCAGGTCAAGCACGGCGCGGCCTTCGCCTGGGGCGAGCGCTACACCGACTTCGACTTCCGGGAGAAATTCACCCCCGGCAAGGGCAGCACCTTCCAGGTGCAGCGGGCGCCCTTCGACCAGTTGCTGGCCGATGAGGCGGCACGCCAGGGCGTGGAGATCCGCTACGAGGAGGAGATCATCGCCGCCGACTTCTCCAGCGACTGCCCGCGCCTGACGGTGCAGCGCCTGGACGGCAGCCAGTACCAGGTGGAAACCGCCTTCGTGCTCGACGGCAGCGGCTACGGCCGGGTGCTGCCGCGTCTGCTGGACCTGGAGGCGCCGTCCAGCTTCCCGGTGCGCCAGGCGGTGTTCACCCACATCGAGGACCGCATCGACGACCCGGCCTTCGACCGCGAGAAGATCCTCATCACCATCCACCCCGAGTACCGCGACGTGTGGTTCTGGCTGATCCCCTTCAGCAACGGCCGCTGCTCCCTGGGCGTGGTGGGTGAAAGCAGCCACTACGCCAACCGCCCGGAGGACCTGGACGCCTGCCTGAAGGCCTTCGTCGCCGAGACGCCGAACCTGCGCCGCCTGCTGGCCAATGCCGTGTGGGACACCCCGGCCCGCGCGCTGGGCGGCTACTCGGCCAACGTGAAGACCCTGCACGGCCCGGGCTTCGCCCTGCTGGGCAACGCCGCCGAGTTCCTCGACCCGGTGTTCTCCTCCGGCGTGACCATCGCCATGCGCTCGTCGAGCATGGCGGCGAACCTGCTGGACCGTCAGTTGAACGGCGAGCCGGTGGACTGGGAAAGCGACTTCGCCACGCCGCTGAAGAAGGGCGTGGACGCCTTCCGCGCCTATGTGGAGGGCTGGTACGAGGGCACCTTCCAGGACGTGATCTTCTACCAGGGCGGCTCGCCGGAGATCCGCGGGATGATCTGCTCGATCCTCGCCGGCTATGCCTGGGACACCCGCAACCCCTTCGTCGCCGAGCCCAAGCGCCGGCTGCGGATGATCAGCGAACTGTGCGCGGCGCAGTGAGGGCATGAGCATGCAGCGCGCCGCCGCCACCTACGTCGAGGAAACCCGCTTCGGCTTCTGGTTCCTGCAGAGCCACACCTGGGAGCACCACGTGCTGCGGGTGGCGATCAACGACCTCAAGGGCCTGTTCCACGCGCCGCTGCCGGAGGCGCCGGTGCTGCTGGACGCCGGCTGCGGCCAGGGCAAGTCCTTCCGCCTGCTGGCGGACGCCTTCGCGCCGTCGCGGATGATCGGCCTGGATGCCGACCCGCACAGCCTCGACTGCGCCCGCGCCGAAGCCGAGCGCCAGGGGCTGGCGGTGGAGCTGCTGGCCAGCGACTGCGCCGAACTGCAGCTGCCGGACGCCAGCGTGGACCTGCTGTTCTGCCACCAGACCTTCCACCACCTGGTGGAGCAGGAGCGCGCCCTGGCGGAGTTCTGGCGGGTGCTGAAGCCGGGCGGCTACCTGCTGTTCGCCGAGTCCACGCGCTACTACATCGACACCTGGGTGATCCGCTGGCTGTTCCGCCACCCGATGCACGTGCAGCGCACCGCCGCCGAGTACGAGGCGATGGTGCGCGGCCAGGGCTTCGTGTTCGAGCCGCGCAACGTCTCCTACCCGTACCTGTGGTGGAGCCGCTCCAGCGACTTCGGCCTGCTGGAGCGCTGGGGCCTGCGCACGCCGCCCCCGCCCGGGCAGCGCAACGAGACGCTGGTGAACCTGGTGGCCCGCAAGCCCCTGGAGGCACCGGCAGCATGACCTGGCGCGCGCTGACCCTGCTGGCCTTCCTGCTGCTGGCCGCCTGTGCCGGGACCACCCCGGTGCCGGCGCGCGTGCCGCCGCTGGAGCTGCCGCTGTCGCTGCACGTGGCCCGCGAGGCCCAGGGCGAGCAGCGCGACTGGCTGCTGGTGGTGCAGGACGAGGGCGGCGTGCTGCGCTGGTCGCTGTTCGATCCGCTGGGCGTGCCCCTGGCGCGCCAGCGCCTGGAGGCCGGCGCCTGGCACAACGACGGCCTGCTGCCGCCCAACCCCGAAGCCCGCGAGCTGTTCGCCGCGCTGCTCTACGCGCTGGTGCCTTCCGAGGCGCTGCCCCGCGTCTACGCCGGCATCCCACAGCAAGTGGGCGCCGACGGCAGCCGCGAGCTGGATGGCCGCTGGCGGGTGGCCTACCGCACGCCCCTGCAGTTCGACCTGCAACGCCGCGAAGGACCGCATTACCGCATCAGCCCGCTGACGGGCGAGGAGCCTCGATGACCGCATCCCTCAACGCACTGGGCCTGGTCTGTGCCCTGGGCCAGGGCAAGGCCGCCGTGGCCCGCCACCTCCTGGCCGGCGACACCGCCGGCATGCGCCCCCACGCCGACTGGGTGCCCGAGCGCACCCTGACCCTCGGCGCGGTGGACACCGAACTGCCGGCGCTGCCGGCCGAGCTGGCCGCCTGCGACAGCCGCAACAACCGCCTGCTGCTGGCCGCCGCTCTGGAGATCGAGCCGGAACTGCGCGCCGCCGTGGCCCGCCATGGCGCGGCACGGGTGGGCGTGGTGCTGGGCACCAGCACCTCGGGCATCCAGGAAGCCAGCCTGGGCATCGGTGAGCAGCTGCGCACCGGCGCCCTGCCGGCGGACTACCGCTACGCCCAGCAGGAGCTGGTGGCGCCGGCGGCCTTCCTGGCGGCCTGGCTGGGCAGCGCCGGGCCGGCCTACTGCATTTCCACCGCCTGCACCTCCAGCGCCCGGGCCCTGCTCAGCGCGCGCCGCCTGCTGCAGCTGGGGGTGTGCGATGCGGTGGTGTGCGGCGGGGTGGATTCGCTGTGCGGGCTGACCCTGAACGGCTTCGCCGCGCTGGAGGCGGTCTCCGACAGCCTGTGCAACCCGCTCTCGCGCAACCGCCGGGGCATCAACATCGGCGAGGGCGCGGCGCTGTTCCTGATGGAGCGCGACGCCGGCGGCATCGCCCTGCTGGGCGCGGGTGCCGGCTCCGATGCGCACCACATCTCCGCCCCCGAGCCCAGCGGCCTGGGGGCCCAGCGCGCGATGCGCCAGGCCCTGGCCGATGCCGGGCTGGAGCCGTCGGCGATCGACTACCTGAACCTGCACGGCACGGCCACCCAGCACAACGATGCGATGGAGAGCCTGGCCACCACGGCGGTGTTCCCCGAGGGCGTGCCGGCTTCGTCCACCAAGCCGCTGACCGGCCACACCCTGGGCGCCGCCGGGGCCCTGGAGGCAGCCTTCTGCTGGCTGGCCCTGAGCCCATGGAACCCGGAGCACCGCCTGCCACCCCACCGCTGGGACGGCGAGCCCGACCCCGAGCTGCCGGCCCTGCGCCTGGTGGACGCGGCCTCGCGCCTGCCCGCCCAGCGCCCGCGCCGCCTGATGAGCAACTCCTTCGCCTTCGGCGGCAGCAACATCAGCCTGATTCTCGGAGACGCGCCATGAGCGATTGGCCGATAGCCGAACTGGTCCCCCATGCCGGGGACATGATCCTGATCGACCAGGTCCTGCGCTTCGGCGATGAGGACGTGGAAACCCGCCTGACCGTGCGCCCGGGGTTGTTCACCCAGGACGACGGCAGCCTGCCGGCCTGGGTCGGCGTGGAACTGATGGCCCAGAGCATCGCCGCCTACGCCGGCTGCCAGGCCCGTCAGGCGGGACAACCGGTGGAGCTGGGCTTTCTGCTCGGCACCCGCCACTACCAATGCAACGTCGACCGCTTCCCGGCCGGCGTGGACCTGCACATCACCGCCACCCGCTCCCTGCAGGACGACAGCGGCATGGGCGTCTTCGAATGCCGCCTGACCGGGCCGGGCATCGAGGCCTTCGCCCGCCTCAACGTCTTCCGTCCGCCGCAGGTGGCGAGCTACCTGGAGGAACCCCAAGCATGACCGAGACCATCCTGGTCACCGGCTCCAGCCGCGGCATCGGCCGCGCCATCGCCCTGCGCCTGGCGCGCTCGGGCTACGACCTGGTGCTGCATTGCCGCTCGCGCCGCGACGAGGCCGAGGCGGTGAAGGCCGAGATCGAAGCCCTGGGCCGCAACGCCCGGGTGCTGCAGTTCGACGTCTCCGACCGCGCCGCCTGCCGCGAGCAGCTGGAGGCCGACGTGGAGGCCCACGGCGCCTACTACGGGGTGGTGTGCAACGCCGGCCTGACCCGCGACGGCGCCTTCCCGGCGCTGACCGACGAGGACTGGGACAGCGTGCTGCGCACCAACCTGGACGGCTTCTACAACGTGCTCCACCCGCTGAGCATGCCGATGATCCGTCGCCGCAAGCCGGGGCGCATCGTCTGCATCACCTCGGTGTCGGGGCTGGTGGGCAACCGTGGGCAGGTCAACTACAGCGCCTCCAAGGCCGGGGTGATCGGCGCGGCCAAGGCGCTGGCCATCGAGCTGGCCAAGCGCCACATCACGGTCAACTGCGTGGCGCCGGGGCTGATCGATACCGAGATCCTCGATGAGCGGGTGCCGGTGGAGGAGATCCTCAAGATGATTCCGGCCCAGCGCATGGGCACGCCGGAAGAAGTGGCCGGTGCGGTGAATTTCCTGATGTCCGAGGAGGCCGGCTACATCACCCGGCAGGTCCTCGCTGTGAACGGTGGGCTGTGCTGATGAAACGTGTAGTGGTCACCGGCATGGCCGGCATCACCTCCCTGGGCGACGACTGGGACAGTATCTGGAGCCATTTCACGGCCAACCGCAGCGGTATCCGCCGGATGGACGAGTGGGACCGCTTCGCCGAGCTGAACACCCGCCTGGCCGGGCCCATCGACGGCTTCACCACGCCGTCGCACTGGACCCGCAAGCAGATGCGCAGCATGGGGCGGGTCTCGAAGCTGTCGGTCTACGCCGCCGAGCGGGCCCTGGCGGACGCCGGGCTGGCGGGCGACGAGCGCATCCGTGACGGGCGCATGGGCGTGGCCTGCGGGTCGTCCACCGGCAGCACCGAGGAGATCAAGGCCTTCGGCAACATGCTGCTGAACTCGGTGGCCGACGGCCTCAACGCCAACTCCTACGTGCGCATGATGCCGCACACGGCGGCGGCCAATATCAGCATCTTCTTCGGCCTCAAGGGCCGGCTGATCCCCACCTCCAGCGCCTGCACCAGCGGCAGCCAGGGCATCGGCTACGCCTACGAGGCGATCAAGTTCGGCCGCCTGCCGATGATGCTGGCCGGCGGTGCGGAGGAACTCTGCCCCACCGAGGCGATGGTGTTCGATGCGCTCTACGCCACCAGCCTGAAGAACGATGCGCCGCACACCTCGCCGCGCCCCTACGACACCGGCCGCGACGGCCTGGTGATCGGCGAGGGCGCCGGCATCCTGGTGCTGGAGGAACTGGAGCATGCCCTGGCCCGTGGGGCGCGGATCCACGCCGAGATCGTCGGCTTCGGCTGCAACGCCGATGGCCAGCACACCACCAAGCCGGAGCAGGCGACGATGCGCGGGGCGATGGAGCTGGCCTTGCAGGACGCGGGCCTGCCGCCTTCGGCCATCGGCTACGTGAACGGCCACGGCACCGCCACCGAGCAGGGCGACGTGGCCGAGACCCTGGCCACCAGCAGCCTGTTCGGCGCGCAGATGCCCATCAGCTCGCAGAAGAGCTTCCTCGGCCACACGCTGGGTGCCTGCGGCGCGCTGGAGTCCTGGTTCAGCATCGAGATGATGAACCGCGACCAGTACATCCACACCCTCAACCTGGACGCGGTGGACCCGGCCTGCGGCGAGCTGGACTACCTGCGCGACGGCCCGCGCCAGATGAGCAACGAGTACGTGATGAACAACAACTTCGCCTTCGGCGGGGTCAACACCTCGTTGATCTTCCGTCGCTGGCGCTGACACGGAGCCCCACGATGCAAGGAACACGTCCCCTCGCCGTCCTCGCGCTGGCCCTGGCACTGGCCACCGGCTGCAGCACCCAGCGCCCGGTCCTGAACCCCCACGAGCCGGTGCCGCCGAGCCTGAACGTGAGCCAGTCGCAGATGCAGGCGGCCATCCTCGCGGCGCTGCAGGCCCGCGACTGGACGCCGACCCGCGTCACGCCGACCGAGATCAGCGCCAGCATCAATGTGCGCAACCGTCATCGCGCGGAGATCGCCATCGCCTACAGCCCCCTGGACTTCGACATCCAGTACCGCAACAGCAGCGGGCTGAACTACGAGAACGGCGAGATCCACCGCAACTACAACCGCTGGGTGAATAACCTCAGCAACACCATCCTGCGCGAGATCCAGACCCGCGCAGCGATCGCCGGACAATGACCCCAAAAGCCGTCAAGGAGACGACCATGCAACGCAAGACCTGGACCGCCGTAGCCCTGCTCACCGCCACCCTGCTGCCGGGCATCAGCCAAGCCCGCGATACGACGCACTTCCTCGACTTCAACTCCGTGGTCGCCGAGGCCGTGCAGGCCGGCCGCCTGGACGGCACCGTGAAGTTCTACCTGGCGGGCAACACCCCGGCGGGCCAGGTGACGGTGATCAACCCGAACGTGACCACCAGCCAGAAGACCAACGCCTTCAACAAGACCGACGAGGAAGCCTGCCGCTGGGCCCTGCAATCGGCGCTGATCCGACTGCAGAACGCGGCCAAGTCCGCCGGTGCCAACGCGGTGGTCGACATCGCCAGCAACTACAAGAACAAGGAGTACAAGGACAGCGCCAAGTACGAGTGCCACGCCGGTGCGCTGATGGCGGGCGTTGCCCTGAAGGGCAAGGTGGCCAACGTCAAGTAAGCCGCACTGCCGGGAAAAGAGGCCGCCTTGTGCGGCCTTTTTGCTTTCTGGCGGCGGCTGGTTCGGCCGCCCTTCAAGGGCCCGTCGATACACGCCTGATCCTCGGAAATTTCCTTCAAGGCCCTACGCCCGGGTGCCCCAGGACCCCGTGCTAGCCTCGCGGCCCCGCGCTTGCGGGTCTCCAAACTCCAACAAGAAGGAACAAGCCGTGCGTGTACGTTTTGCCATCGCCACCCTGGCCCTCGCCCTCACCACCGGTTGCGCCACCGGCCTGAACTCGGTGCAGAAGGCCGAGCTGGACCACTACGAAGCCCGCGGCATGGCGGTGCAGGAAAAGAACCCGGGCCTGGGCGCGGGTTTGGGCCTGCTGCCGGGCGGCGGGTCGTTCTACGGGCGGGAGTACGGCTTCGGGGTGGTCAACCTGCTGCTGTGGCCGCTGTCGATCCTCTGGGACCCGGTCAGCGGCTACGAGGCGTCGCGCTCCATCAACTACCAGGCCACCCGTACCCACATCGAACGGCAGCGCAAGAAGGCGCTGGACGAGCTGGACGCGAAACTGGCGGGCAATGAGATCGACCTGAAGGAATACACGCTGCAGCGGCGCCAGGTGGAGGAGCGCTACACGGCTTACTGATCCAACCCCAAGCTCAGTGCGCACTCTTTATGTCTGCCGCTCGGAAGGTGGGGCGGGGACAACGCCCCTTCAGAAGGCCGAACGCAGTCGTCGTGAAAGGGGTTGAGCGACATGGATGTCGCGAGAGCGCTGTCGGGCCAGGGATGGCCCGTCAGCGCGGCCCCTGGAGCGGCGACGAAGTGAGGGAACCCGACGTAGTCGGGCCGGATGCAGGGGCAAGTTTTTTGGTTCCTTTTCACCGGGCTGGCGATCCAGCGACTGGAAAAGGGACTCGCCCGGGAGGGCGAAACCAAAAACACCAGCAGAACTCGCTAACAAGCTGGGCACCCGACCTTGAGCCACGCCCGACAAAGACACGTCCATGAAAAAGGCCGCTGATGCGGCCTTTTTCATTGGGGTGGCGATCAGCCGTGGTACTGGGCCGACAGCTCGTGGACGGCTTCGAAGAAGGCGCCGGCGTGGGCCGGGTCCACTTCGGGGGTGATGCCGTGGCCGAGGTTGAAGACGTGGCCGGTGCCCTGGCCGTAGGCGGCGAGGATGCGGCTGACTTCGTTGCGGATGGCGGTGGGGCTGGCGTAGAGCACGGACGGGTCCATGTTGCCCTGCAGGGCGACCTTGCCGCCGACCCGGGCGCGGGCGCTGCCGATGTCGCAGGTCCAGTCAAGGCCGAGGGCTTCGGCGCCGGTGTCGGCCATGGACTCCAGCCACAGGCCGCCGCCCTTGGTGAAGAGGATGACGGGGATGCGGCGGCCTTCGTGCTCGCGGATCAGGCCGTCGACGATCTGCTTCATGTAGGCCAGGGAGAATTCCTGGTAGGCCGCTGCGGAGAGGGCGCCGCCCCAGGAGTCGAAGATCTGCACGGCCTGGGCGCCGGCGAGGATCTGGCCGTTGAGGTAGGTGGTGACCGAGCGGGCCAGCTTGTCCAGCAGGGCGTGCATGGCCTGCGGGTCGTTGTAGAGCATGGCCTTGGATTTGCGGAAGTCGCGGCTGGAGCCGCCTTCGACCATGTAGGTGGCGAGCGTCCAGGGGCTGCCGGAGAAGCCGATCAGCGGGACGCGGCCATCGAGTTCGCGACGGATGGTGCGCACGGCGTCCATGACGTAGCCCAGGTCTTCCTCGGCATCGGGGATGGGCAGGGCGTCGATGTCGGCGCGGGTGTTGATCACCTTGCGGAAGCGCGGGCCTTCGCCGGTCTCGAAGTACAGGCCCTGGCCCATGGCGTCGGGGATGGTGAGGATGTCGGAGAAGAGGATGGCCGCGTCCAGCTGCGGGTAGCGGTCCAGGGGCTGCAGGGTCACTTCGCAGGCCAGTTGCGGGTTCATGCACAGGCTCATGAAGTCACCAGCCTTGGCGCGGGTGGCGCGGTACTCGGGCAGGTAACGACCGGCCTGGCGCATCATCCAGACGGGGGTGACGTCGACGGGCTGCTTGAGCAGGGCGCGAAGGAAGCGGTCGTTCTTCAGAGCGGTCATGGCAGGTTCCCAGCAAAAAAGTGCCGGCATTTTCGCAAAGCCCAACGCAAAAGGCACGGCGGGTGCCATGCCTTTTGTCTTTCGCGACAGAATGTCGCGGCGAAGGGCTACAGACCGAGGGGCACATTAGAGTGGACCGCGCTTTATCGGTCCACCTTTCGTGTTCGCCGGCCACTCCGCCTGGTGGATGCCAAGAGCGGCATCCACCCTGCGCACTGGCGGCGTGTGGCTTGCCGCTTAAACGCCCAGGTAGTCGAGGATGCCTTCGGCGGCGGTGCGGCCCTCGAAGATCGCGGTGACCACCAGGTCGGAGCCGCGCACCATGTCGCCACCGGCGAAGACCTTGGGGTTGCTGGTCTGGTGCTTGTACTGCGCCTGGGCCGGGGCGACGACGCGTCCCTGGCTGTCGATGCGGATGTCGAACTGCTCGAACCACGGCGCCGGGCTGGGACGGAAGCCGAAGGCGATCAGAACGGCTTCGGCCGGGATGATCTCTTCGGAACCGGGGATCGGCTCGGGGCTGCGGCGGCCACGGGCGTCGGGCTCGCCGAGGCGGGTTTCGACGACCTTGACGCCTTCCACCTTGCCGTCGCCGACGATGGCGATGGGCTGGCGGTTGAAGAGGAACTTCACGCCCTCTTCCTTGGCGTTCTTCACCTCTTTGCGCGAGCCGGGCATGTTCTCTTCGTCACGGCGGTAGGCACAGGTGACGGCCTTGGCGCCCTGGCGGATGGAGGTGCGGTTGCAGTCCATGGCGGTGTCGCCGCCGCCGAGGACGACGACGCGCTTGCCCTTCATGTCGACGAAGTCCTCGGGGGACTTCTCGAAGCCGAGGTTGCGGTTGACGTTGGCGATGAGGAAGTCCAGGGCGTCATGCACGCCGGGCAGGTCTTCGCCGGGGAAGCCGCCCTTCATGTAGGTGTAGGTGCCCATGCCCATGAACACGGCATCGAACTCACCGAGCAGCTGCTCCATGGTGATGTCCTTGCCGACCTCGGTGTTGAGGCGGAACTCGATGCCCATGCCGGTGAAGACTTCGCGGCGACGGCTGAGGACGTGCTTCTCGAGCTTGAACTCGGGGATGCCGAAGGTCAGCAGGCCACCGATCTCGGGGTTCTTGTCGAACACCACGGGGGTCACGCCGTTGCGCACCAGGACGTCGGCACAGCCGAGGCCGGCCGGGCCGGCGCCGATGACGGCGACGCGCTTGCCGGTGGGCTTGACCTTGGACATGTCCGGGCGCCAGCCCATGGCGAAGGCGGTGTCGGTGATGTACTTCTCCACCGAGCCGATGGTGACCGCGCCGAAGCCGTCGTTGAGGGTGCAGGCCCCTTCGCAGAGACGGTCCTGCGGGCAGACGCGGCCGCAGACCTCGGGCAGGGTGTTGGTCTGGTGGGACAGTTCGGCGGCGGCGAGGATGTTGCCTTCGGAGACCAGCTTCAGCCAGTTGGGGATGAAGTTGTGGACCGGGCACTTCCATTCGCAATAGGGGTTGCCGCAGCCCAGGCAGCGGTGGGCCTGATCGGCCGCCTGCTGGGGCTTGAAGGTGTCGTAGATCTCGACGAATTCCTTTTTGCGCTGGCGCAGCAGTTTCTTCTTCGGATCCTTGCGCCCGACCTCGATGAACTGGAAGTCGTTGTTCAGACGTTCAGTCATTTGGAAAACCTCTTAACAGCAGCGGCACGTCAGGGCGGCACGCTGCAAGACTCATCACGGTTGGCCAGCGGGCCCGGCGTCGGTGACGCGCGGGCTCGCGGCTCGGGCGCTTGTTATTGCGGGTTGGCTCGGGTGCTGGAGAGCAGCGACGCGAGGTTCGCAGCCTTCGGCTTGACCAGCCAGAACCGGCGCAGGTAGTCGTCCAGGTTTTCCAGCAGGTGGGCACCCCAGTCGCTGGAGGTTTCCTTGACGTACTCCACCAGCACGCTGTGCAGGTGGCTGCGGTAGGCCTCCATGGACTCGTTGCTGATGCGCTGGATTTCCACCAGTTCGTGGTTGACCCGGTCGACGAAGCTGTTGTCCATGTCCAGCACGTAGGCGAAGCCGCCGGTCATGCCGGAACCGAAGTTGTAGCCGGTCTTGCCGAGGACGCAGACGAAGCCGCCGGTCATGTATTCGCAGCAGTGGTCGCCGGTGCCTTCCACGACGGCATGGGCGCCGGAGTTGCGCACGCCGAAGCGTTCGCCGGCGGTACCGGCGGCGAACAGCTTGCCGCCGGTGGCGCCGTAGAGGCAGGTGTTGCCGATGATGGCCGACTCCTGGCTCTTGAACGGGCTGCCCTTGGGCGGGGTGATGACCAGCTTGCCGCCGGTCATGCCCTTGCCGACGTAGTCGTTGGCGTCGCCTTCGAGGTAGAGGTCCAGGCCGCCGGCGTTCCACACGCCGAAGCTCTGGCCGGCAGTGCCCTTGAAGCGGAAGGTCACGGGGGTGTCCTTCATGCCCTGGTTGCCGTAGCGGCGGGCGATCTCGCCGGAGATGCGTGCGCCGATGGAGCGGTCGCAGTTGCCGATGGTGAGGTCGAAGCAGCCACCGGACTTGCTCTCGATGACGCCCTTGGCCATGTCCCACATGCGCTCGGCCAGCAGGCCGGGGTCGAACGGCGGGTTGCGGTCCACCTGGCAGTACTGGGGCTTGTCGGCCGGGATGCGGTCGCTGCCCAGCAGGGGGGTGAGGTCGAGGTTGCCCTGCTTGGCGGTTTCGCCCGGCAGGATGTCCAGCAGGTCGGTGCGGCCGATCAGTTCGCCGAGGCTGCGCACGCCGACGCGGGCCAGCCACTCGCGGGTTTCTTCGGCGACGTAGGTGAAGAAGTTCATCACCATTTCGACGGTGCCGATGAAGTGGTCCTTGCGCAGCTTGTCGTTCTGGGTGGCGACGCCGGTGGCGCAGTTGTTCAGGTGGCAGATGCGCAGGTACTTGCAGCCCAGGGCGATCATCGGGGCGGTGCCGAAGCCGAAGCTCTCGGCGCCGAGGATGGCGGCCTTGATGACGTCGAGGCCGGTCTTCAGGCCGCCGTCGGTCTGCACGCGAACCTTGCCGCGCAGGTCGTTGCCACGCAGGGTCTGGTGCGCTTCGGAGAGGCCCAGTTCCCACGGGCTGCCGGCGTACTTGATGGAGGTCAGCGGGGAGGCGCCGGTGCCGCCGTCATAGCCGGAAATGGTGATCAGGTCGGCATAGGCCTTGGCCACGCCGGCGGCGATGGTGCCGACGCCGGGCTCGGCCACGAGCTTCACCGAGACCAGGGCCTGGGGGTTGACCTGCTTGAGGTCGTAGATCAGCTGGGCCAGGTCTTCGATGGAGTAGATGTCGTGGTGCGGCGGCGGCGAGATCAGGGTGACGCCGGGCACGGCATAGCGCAGGCGGGCGATCAGGCCGTTGACCTTGCCGCCGGGCAGCTGGCCGCCTTCGCCGGGCTTGGCACCCTGGGCGACCTTGATCTGCAGCACTTCGGCGTTGACCAGGTACTCGGGGGTGACGCCGAAGCGGCCGGTGGCGACCTGCTTGATCTTGGAGCTGCGCACGGTGCCGTAGCGGGCCGGGTCTTCGCCGCCCTCGCCGGAGTTGGAGCGCGCGCCCAGGCGGTTCATGGCCTCGGCGATGGCTTCGTGGGCTTCGGGCGAGAGGGCGCCGAGGGAGATGCCGGCGGAGTCGAAGCGCTTGAGGATGTCGCCGACGGGTTCGACGTCATCGAGGGACAGGGGCTGGGTGCTCTCCTTGACCTTGAGCAGGTCGCGGATCATGGACACCGGGCGCTGGTCCACCAGGGCGCTGTACTGCTTGTAGGTCTCGTAGCTGCCCTGCTGCACGGCGGCCTGCAGGGTGTTGACCACGTCGGGGTTGTAGGCGTGGTACTCGCCGCCGTAGACGAACTTGAGCAGGCCGCCCTGCTGGATCGGCTTGCGGTTGCTCCAGGCTTCCTGGGCAAGCAGCTTCTGTTCGCTCTCGATGTCGACGAAGCGGGCGCCCTGGATGCGGCTGGCAACGCCACGGAAGCTGAGGTCGACGACTTCGTCGGCCAGGCCGACGGCTTCGAACAGCTGGGCGCCACGGTAGGAGGCGATGGTGGAGATGCCCATCTTCGAGAGGATCTTCAGCAGGCCCTTGGAGATGCCTTTGCGGTAGTGCTTGAAGACTTCGTAGAGGTCGCCGAGGACTTCGCCGGTGCGGATCAGGTCGGCAAGCACTTCGTAGGCGAGGTAGGGGTAGACGGCGGAGGCGCCGAAACCCACCAGGACGGCGAAGTGGTGCGGGTCGCGGGCGGTGGCGGTCTCGACCAGGATGTTGCAGTCGCAGCGCAGGCCCTGCTCCACCAGGCGGTGGTGCACGGCGCCGACGGCCAGGGAGGCGTGGGCGGGCAGCTTGCCGGGGGCGATGTTGCGGTCGGTGAGGACCAGCAGCACCTTGCCGGCGCGCACGGCTTCTTCGGCCTGGTCGGCGATGTTGCGCACGGCGGCTTCGAGGCCGATGGACTCGTCGTAGTTGAGGTCGATGACCTGGCGCTCGAAGCCTTCGCGGTCGAGGGTCATCAGGGCGCGCCACTTGGCCGGGGAAATCACCGGGCTGCTGAGGATGACGCGGCTGGCATGGGCCGGGGACTCGGAGAAGATGTTGCGCTCGGCGCCCAGGCAGATCTCCAGGGACATGACGATGGCTTCGCGCAGCGGGTCGATCGGCGGGTTGGTGACCTGCGCGAACTGCTGGCGGAAGTAGTCGTAGGTGGAGCGCACGCGCTTGGACAGGACGGCCATGGGGGTGTCGTCGCCCATGGAGCCGACCGCTTCCTGGCCCTGCTCGGCGAGCGGGCGCAGTACCTGGTCACGCTCTTCGAAGGTGACCTGGAACATCTTCATGTACTGCTTGAGCTGGTCGCTGTCGTAGCTGGCGACGCCGTGGTCGTCGTCGAGCTTCGCCTGGATGCGCACGGCGCTCTGGCGCAGCCACTGCTTGTAGGGGTGGCGCGACTTGAGGCGGCTGTCGATGTCCTCGGTGTTGAGGATCTGGCCGGTCTCGGTGTCGACGGCGAGGATCTGGCCGGGGCCGACGCGGCCCTTGGCGATGACGTCCTCGGGCTTGTAGTCCCACACGCCGATTTCGGAGGCGAGGGTGATGTAGCCGTTCTTGGTGGTGACCCAGCGGGCCGGGCGCAGGCCGTTGCGGTCGAGCAGGCAGACGGCGTGGCGGCCGTCGGTCAGCACGACGCCGGCGGGGCCGTCCCAGGGCTCCATGTGCATGGAGTTGTATTCGTAGAAGGCACGCAGGTCGGCATCCATGGTTTCCATGTTCTGCCAGGCCGGCGGGATGATCATGCGCACGCCACGGAACAGGTCGATGCCGCCGGTGACCATCAGTTCGAGCATGTTGTCCATGCTGGAGGAGTCGGAACCGACACGGTTGACCAGCGGGCCGAGTTCGTCGATGTCGGGCAGTTGCTCGTTGGCGAACTTGGTGCGACGGGCGACGGCCCAGTTGCGGTTGCCGGTGATGGTGTTGATCTCGCCGTTGTGGGCGAGGAAGCGGAAGGGCTGTGCCAGCGGCCACTTCGGCAGGGTGTTGGTGGAGAAGCGCTGGTGGAAGACGCAGATGGCGGTCTGCAGGCGTTCGTCACCCAGGTCCGGGTAGAACTGCTGCAGGTCGGCCGGCATCATCAGGCCTTTGTAGATGATGGTCTTGTTGGAGAAGCTGCAGACGTAGTGGTCGGCGTCGGCGGCGTTGGCCACGGACGAGCGACGACGCGCGCTGAACAGCTTGACCGCCATCTCCTGGTCGGACAGGCCTTCGCCGCCGATGAACACCTGCTCGATCTGCGGCAGGCGCTCCAGGGCCAGTTGGCCGAGCACGCTGGTGTCCACCGGGACCTTGCGCCAGCCGACCAGTTGCAGGCCGGCGGCTTCGATCTCGCGGTTCATGTTCGCGCGAGCGACCTCGGCACGGGCGTTGTCCTGGTTGAAGAACACCATGCCCACGGCGTATTGCCCGGGCAGGTCGACGCCGAAGGTTTCCTTGGCGATGGCACGCAGGAACAGGTCGGGTTTCTGGATCAGCAGGCCACAGCCGTCGCCGGTCTTGCCGTCGGCGTTGATACCGCCGCGGTGGGTCATGCAGGTCAGTGCTTCGATCGCGGTTTGCAGAAGATGGTGACTGGCCTCGCCCTGCATGTGGGCGATCAGGCCGAAGCCGCAGTTATCCTTGAACTCATCAGGATGGTACAGACCTGCTTTCATAGGGGGAACTCTCACCAGAGCGGCCTCTTTTTAGAGGCGGAATTTCTTTTAATTCAACCACTTACCTCTCGCACCGGACTTGACGCCAGCTTTGCGTAGGCAAAAGGGAGGTCAGTGTACATATCCACTGGGGTCGTTACAAATCTGCACGACGATTCGGTGAAAGTTTTTGTCGCAAAAGCGAAGGAATAGACCGGAAGGTCGTGCTAGCGACTTTCCGGTCACATCTGGGGAGTCAAGTGACAGGTGAGCCCGGGACCGGGCTCAGCGGGCCATCTCTTGCTGGATGCTGGCGAAGCTCTTCGGCCAGGGCTTGCCGGCCTGCACCTTGGCGGGCAGGGCCTTGATGGCGGCCTGGGCGGCGTTGCGGCTGGGGAAGTTACCATAAGTGACCACGTACAGTGGCTTACCCTGGTGCAGCTTCTTGAAGTAACGGTACTCGCCACCGTTCTGCTGGACGAACGACTTGGCGCTGGCTTCGGAGCTGGTGCCGAGGATCTGCACGGCGTAGTTGCCACCTGCCTGGGCACGGTACCAACCATCACCTGCACCACCACCCGTGGAGGCGACTGCAGCCGGTTTGGCAGCAGGCTTCTCGGCCGGCTTGGCTGCCGGTGCGGTCGCTGCAGGCTTGGCGGTCGGCGCCGGGGTTGCTGCGGGCTTGGTCGGCTGCGCACTGGGGGTGGCCTGAGCCACGACCGGAGCAGCAGGCGCGGTAGCCGGCGCTGCCGGTCGGGTAGCCGGCTGCTGGGTGACGATGGGTGCGGGCGGCTGGGCCGGCGCGGGGCTGGCCGTGGCTCCGACGGGCGGGGCGACCGTGGTCACGGTGGGCGGCACGGCGCTGCCTGCGGGTGGGGTACCGGCTTCATCCTGGTCTTCCTGCCCGGCGGCCTGGGCCAGCGGCTCACGGATGACCGGCTGGGCTTCGCCCACCAGCGGCAGGGGCAGCGGCTGCGACGAGCCGGCGAATTCGACGGCCGGCGCTTCACCGGGTTTGCCCGGCTGCTCAGGCGTGGACGGGGCAACGCCCTGGCCCAGGGGCAGTTGTGCCGTAGTGGGCTGGGCCGGTGCGGTGTGTTCGGAACGACCCTGCATCAGCCAGGCGGCGACGACACCGACGGCAACGACGCCCAGTGCCAGCAGGTGCTTCTTCGGTAGATTCAAGCTGAACCCTCCTTTGCGCGATGCGCCCCGCTCGGCGAGCATCGCTTCCACCAGGAGCTCGCGAGCGGCCTGATTGATGCCGCCGGGCCAGCCTCCGGACTGGAGGTGGATGTCTTCGATCTGTTCCTCGGTCAGCAGGTCGATACTCTGGCCGGCCCCTTCGAGGCGCTGCGCCAGGTATTCGCGGGTTTCGTCCTCGCTGTAGGGCAGAAGTTCAATGGCGTGGAAGCGTTCTTCACCATCGGCGACCAGTTCCAGGCGCGGCAGCAGCGAGGAGTCGGCGAAGAGGAAGACATGGGGACGCGATTCGCCGCTGCCGGCCGCCAGGGCCAGCAGGTTGTCGACGCCGGTGTCGTCCAGGTCCTCGGCATCATCGACGAGGAGGTAGACCTCCTGGCCGGTCAGGGCCAGTTGGCCGACCTGGGCGAGGATGGAGCGGCTGTCTGCCTGCGGAATGCCGAGCGCCTGGGCGATGAGGCGCATCAGACCACCGGCCTCGGCGGCGCCGCGCGCGGACACGACCACGCTCTGCACGGCCTGCTTGTTGGTGCTGGCAACCAGGGCCTGGCGCAGCAGGGTCTTGCCGGCGCCGTTGGGCCCGGTCACGACCAGCAACAGCTGGCTGTAGCGGGCCAGGTGGTGCAACTGGCCGAGGACGGGCTTGCGCTGGGCCGGGTAGAACTTGAAGCCGGGGACCCGCGCGGCGAACGGGTCATGGGTGAACTGGTAATGGGCCAGGAAGGCCTCTTCAGCGTGCAGGCTGCTCATGGGACTGTTTTTACTCTCCAAGCTCTTCGGCCAGGGCGCGGTAATCGGCGCTCAGGGTCTCGTCCAGAATGTTGCCCGGGTAATCGGCGGTGACTACCGCCTCTCCGAGCCGGCTCAGCAGCACAAGGCGCAACTGGCCATCGATCACTTTCTTGTCTACGGCCATGTGCTCCAGGAAATGGGCGGGAGTCATCTCCTGGGGCGGTACGATCGGCAGGCCCGCTGCACGCAGAAGGCGCATGGAGCGGTCGCGCTCTGCGGCGTCGATCCAGCCGAGGCGACGGGACATTTCCAGGGCCATGACGGTCCCGGCGGCTACCGCCTCACCATGCAGCCAGACGCCGTAGCCCATGTGGGTCTCGATGGCGTGGCCGAAGGTATGCCCCAGGTTGAGGGTGGCGCGGATGCCGGATTCGCGTTCATCGGCACCCACTACGCGGGCCTTGGCAGCGCAGGAGCGCTCGATGGCCTCGGTCAGCGCCGTCGGCTCGAGGGCCAGCAGAGCCTCCATGTGCGTTTCCAGCCAGTCCAGGAATGGCGCATCGCAGATCAGGCCGTATTTGATCACTTCGGCGAGCCCGGCGGAGAGTTCGCGAGGCGGCAACGTGCGCAGGGTCGCAGTATCGATCAGCACGGCCTTGGGCTGGTAGAAGGCACCCACCATGTTCTTGCCGAGGGGGTGGTTGATGCCGGTCTTTCCACCGACCGAGGAATCCACCTGGGACAGGAGGGTGGTCGGGACCTGGATGAAGTCGACGCCACGCTGGTAGCAGGCGGCGGCAAAGCCGGCCATGTCGCCGATGACGCCGCCACCCAGCGCGATGATGGTGGTGCGGCGGTCATGACGTGCGGTGAGCAGGCCGTCGAAGATGAGCTGGAGGGTTTCCCAGTTCTTGAAGGACTCGCCATCAGGCAGAACGATTGGCTGGACCTTGTAGCCGGCGAGGGTCTGGGTCAGCCGTTCGAGATAAAGCGGGGCGACGGTTTCGTTGGTGACGATGGCCACCTGCTTGCCCGCGATATGCGGCGCAAACAGCTCGGCCTTCGACAACAGGTCGGCACCGATGTGGATGGGATAGCTACGCTCGCCGAGATCGACCTGAAGTGTCCGCATGAGGCCCCCACTATGAAAAAGGGCACTAGGATAGCGCAGTTCCGCCCGCCCTTTAACGGGGCGGAAGGCCCTGTAGTCGCTCAAGTATTTCCTGCACCACCATCCGCGGCGGACGTTCATCGGTCTCGATGATGATGTCGGCGATCTCACGGTAGAGCGGATCACGAATGGCCATGAGGTCACGGAGGACCTTGGCCGGATCTGCCGTCCGCAGAAGCGGCCGGTTGCGGTCCTTGGACGTCCTGCCGATCTGCTGGTCGACAGAGGTGTGGAGGTAAACCACCCGACCGCCCGATCGCAGCGCTTCACGGTTGGCAGGCCGAAGCACGGCCCCCCCACCCGTCGCCACGACCAGCCCATCGGCTTCGCAAAGCTCCTGGATCATGGCCTGTTCGCGGTCACGGAAGCCCTGCTCCCCCTCCACATCGAAAATCCAGGGAATATTCGCCCCAGTTCGCTGTTCGATCTCCTTGTCGGAGTCCTTGAACGGCAAACGGAGTTCCTTGGCAAGCAAACGCCCGATGGTGCTCTTTCCAGCTCCCATCGGGCCAACGAGGATCAGATTGTGCACTGATATCAGCGACTCACAGCGATAGCCTGGTTGTTCATGATACGCGGAGTCAGGAATACCAGCAGCTCGGATTTCTTGTCTTGGACTATGTCTCTTCTGAACACACGCCCTACAAACGGCAGGTCACCGAGGAACGGCACTTTGTCCACAGATTTAGTCTGTGTATTAGAGAAGACACCGCCAATTACGATTGTCTCGCCATCACTCACCAACACTTTGGCATTTACCTCGTTCTTATTGATCGGAGGCACACCATTGAGTTGGTTTGCAAAGTCCGGAGCATCCTTATTGACCTTAACCTCCATGATGATCCGATTGTCTGGCGTAATTTGCGGAGTGACCTCCAGAGAAAGAGCGGCTTCTTTAAAAGTCGTGGTAGTCGCCCCACTGGAACTAGCTTCCTGATATGGAATCTCCGCGCCTTTCAGAATTTTTGCAGTCTCCTTGTCAGAGGTAACTACTTTAGGCTGGGAAACAATCTCGCCGTTACCGGTCTTCTCCATAGCGGAAAGCTGCAAATCGAGGATTGCATGACTGGAAATGAAGCCTATACCGATGCCAGAGGTGCTATTAGAAACCCCCATATCGACGAAGGGAGTCGGGCTATTATTAGTAACAGGCAGTGAGCACTGGCCCTGAAAAGGACCACAGGAAGCACCAGCGACACCATCCTTAATCCCAACATTACCGCTCTTCCCGAAATTCCGCCAATTTCCATTACTGTAAGCGCCACCCCACCTCACCCCCAGAGCCTTATCGTAATCAACATTAGCCTCAACAATACGGGCTTCAATCATTACTTGGCGCACAGGAATATCAAGCTGAGTAACAATACGACGCAATTCATCCAGCTTCTCTTGAGTCTGGTAAGCGATAATACTGTTGGTCCGATCATCAACAGTTATCGAACCGCGCTCATCTGTAACATTCGGCTCACCACTAGTAACAGACTGAAAGAGCTTGGCGATATCAGCAGCTTTGGCGTAGTTGACCTGTATGAGCTCGCGGCGCAGCGGAGCCAATTCGGAAATCTGCTTCTGAGACTCCAGTTCTTGGCGTTCACGGGCAGCGATCTCGTCCGCCGGTGCAACCAGCAGCACGTTACCGACCTTGCGCTTGTCCAACCCCTTGGTTTTCAGGACGAGGTCAAGTGCCTGATCCCAAGGTACATTCTGCAGGCGGAGCGTGATGTTGCCTTGTACGGTATCGGACGCAACCAGGTTCAGATCGGTGAAGTCAGCGATCAGCTGCAGTACCGAGCGGACATCAATATCCTGGAAATTGAGCGAGAGCTTTTCGCCGGAATAGGCAAAGCGCTCGGTCTTGCGCTTCTCCATATCTTCTTGGGTAAGCGGTTTGATACTGACAGTCAGCTTGTTTTCAGTCTGGTAGGCCAGGTAGTCGTAGAAGCCCGCCGGCTCGATCACGATACTGGCATCACCCGAGCTGCCAGAGGCACTGACGAACTGGACCGGGGTCGCGAAATCCTTTACATCAAGACGAACACGCAGAGACTCCGGGATTTGAGTCTTGGAAAAGTCCAGGCGGATCTTTCCACCCTGCTCCTGGATGTTGGGACTCACACTGGGGTCGGATAGGGTAATGACGACATTACCTTCGCCCTGCTCGCCTCTCTGGAAATCAATGTTGCTGATTGCCTTGCCCGCAGGCGCGAACGCTTTGACAGGTGCGACAGGCTGTGACGGAGCCGCTACCAGCGCACTGGTGCGTGCAGCCTGTTGAGCAGCGCCGGCAGCGTCGCCAACCAGAACGTAAAGGTTGTTACCCTCGACTCGCGTGCTGTAAGGCACCAACGTCGACAGGTTGATGATCATGCGAGTGCGATCTTTTGCCTCGACAAGAGTGACGCTCCGAGCATTACCTACCCCGAGCTCGCGGTTCTTGCTGCCAAGTTTGTTGGCAACGCCAGGCAGGTCCAATGCGATCCTTGCAGGCTGCTCAATCGTGTAGCCTCTCGGCTGTACAACGGGGCCGTCGAAACCGAGTTTCAGCTCGACCTTTCCGCCCGGCAGGGCCGCGACGTCTAGGGCCTTGAGGTCAGCAGCCAGCAACATAGGTGAAAACATGGCCGCCAGAAGAGAAAGTCCAAGGCGCGTTAGGGAGCTGTTCATTGTCAAATTCCGTTGTGCAGACCGGTGTTTGTAGTTCATAAAGTCACCCCGCCCTTAAGAGCGTTCCATGAGCGTGAGACTCCGAGGACGCTCAAGCCAGCCACCCTCTCCATCCGGGACGATCTCGACGACATCGATCTTGCCTTCGCTGATAGAAACAACCTTGCCGTCATTTCGCCCCAGATAATCGCCAACCTTGATCCGGTGCACCCCTCCTGCCCCACGGACCAACGCGAACATCCCACCGTTATTGGAAAGCGTACCCACCATTTCGAAGGTCTCGATATTGAACCCTTCGAGGAATTGCTTGACCCGGGTTTCATCCGGGTGGACATCCTTGCTGCCTTTCACCTTGTTAGCCAGATCGATTTTCACCGGAGGCTGGAAGGGACTCCGTAGTGCAGCGGCACTATAAGTAAAGGCCTCATAGGGCTGAAACTTCGGCAACGGCTCAATGGTCCCCTTGGGACGCGCACGAACCTCATCCATGTAGGTCTGAAGATCCGAGAAATCACCGCTATTCCCGCACCCCGACAAACTGGAAAACACCACTAAGGCAAGAACAGCCTTGGAGCTGACGCGCATCATTTCTGCAGCCCCTTGTCGTTGTATCGGTAAGTTTTGGCCAAAATACTCATACGCAGTTTGGAAGTACTTTCCGGGCTGAGCGGAGCAATACTGAAATCATGCAGTGTGACAATACGCGGCAAGCTGGCGACGCCACTCACAAATGTCGCTAAGTCGTGATAGCTGCCCACTACCGATATCTGGATAGGCAGTTCGATATAGAACTGCTGAACCACTTCCGGCTGGAGCTTGATCTCTTCGAACTCCAAACCACTACCCAGTCCAGTGCGCGTAATGTCCTCAAGCAAACCAGGAACTTCGGTGTCGCTTGGAAGCTGACGAAGAAGCGCGCCGAAGGAAGTCTCCATTTCCTTCATCTGGTCCTTGTAGGCTTCTAGGTTAGCGGCCTGGAAAGCCTTGGTGGTGAACTGCTGCTTCAGCGACTCTTCTTCAGCACGCTGCTGGTCGAGCTGCACCTCAAGATCCTTGAGGTGAAAGTTGTAACCCAGTGCCAAGATCGCAGCCATCACCAAAATGCAGGCTATGACCTTAACGGCAGACGGCCAGGAACCGACGTTATTCAGGTCAAGATCGTTGAGGTCGATCTTGCGCAGACTTTCCAGAGAATCAGCCAGACTCATTTCTTGGCTCCGGCATTGTCCGCAGCAGGCTGTGTCTGCTGCACGGTCAGTTGAAACACGTTCGCTTGATCAACAGCACCGGCGGTGATCGCCTTGACTTCTGTCAGGTTCGGTGCGGTCAACCACTCGGAGGCATCCAGATTCCGCATCAAGTTGGAAACACGGTTGTTGGATTCAGCTGCTCCAGTGATGGCAATACTGGACCCTGACATCTTCACGGTCGTGAAATACACACCATCGGGCAGAGTGCGAACAAGCTGATCAAAGACACGACCAATGATCGGGCGGTTGCCCTGCAGGTCCTGAATGATCTTCATACGTTCCAGCAACTGCTGCCGGCGTGTCTTGAGCTCGCTGATTTCCTTGATACGCGTATCCAGAACGGAAATTTCCTTGCGTACGAATTCATTCCTGGCGTTCTGGTTATCGATCTCGCCATTGAGGTATTGGTCGCCAAGGAACACGAGGCCTGCAGAAATAACGACCACACCGCCCAAGGCCACTAGGAATCGCTGCTTGCGCTCTTCCCGCAGCTGCTCACGCCACGGTAGCAGGTTAATACGCGCCATCAGTCGAAGCTCCTCATTGCCAAGCCACAAGCGATCATCAAGGCCGGCGCATCACTTGCCAGCGCACCTGCGTTGACTTTGCCGCTCAGTGCCATGTCGGCGAAGGGGTTTGCGACCAGCGTCGGCGTTCCGATCTTCTGCTGGATCAGGCGATCTAAATCGGGAATAGAGGCTGTACCGCCGGCCAGGAGGATGTAGTCGACATCGTTGTACTGACCCGCTGCGAAAAAGAACTGCAGCGACCGCGAGACTTGCTGGACAACTGCCTCTTTGAACGGTTGCAAAACCTCGCTGTCGTAGTCATCCGGAAGACCGCCCTGCTTCTTGGCCAAACCCGCTTCCTCGACAGACAGGCCATAGCGGCGCTGAATTTCTTCGGTCAACTGGCGACCTCCGAACAACTGCTCGCGACTGTATATGGTGCGACCATTATTCAAGACGCTCAGGGTGGTCATCGTCGCGCCGATGTCCACGATCGCAACCGTCAGGTCCTCCGATCCATTCCCCAGCTGGGAAGCAAGGAGCCCATAGGCGCGCTCAAGCGCATAGGCCTCGACATCCACGACTTTCGCGGTGAGCCCGGCGAGAGCAAGCGCTGCCTCGCGCACTTCAACGTTCTCGCGACGGCAGGCTGCCAGCAGCACATCCATTCGCTCGGGGTTTCGTGCAGAAACGCCCTGAACCTCGAAATCGATGGCTACTTCTTCAAGGGGATAAGGAATGTACTGATCAGCTTCGATCTTGAGCTGGTTCTCCAGCTCGTCATCGGACAACCCCGCATCCATCTCGATCGTCTTGGTGATGACGGCCGAACCCGCCACAGCAACGGCTACCAGCTTGGAGCCTGCCTTCGCCTTGGCGACCACACGCGACAGTGCCTGGCCGACGCCTTCCAGCTCAGCAATGTTCTTTTCGACGACAGCATTTGGCGGGAGCGGCTCGACGGCGTAGGCCTCTACCTTGTAGCGGCCACCCGAGCGACTCAATTCGAGGAGCTTGACCGAGGTCGAGCTTATGTCGATCCCCAGCAGCGAATTCGCTTTCTTGTTGAAGAGCCCTAGCACGACCGATTTCCTATCAGCGTCCGTGACTTACGGACGATTTATGTTTTTCCACATTAAATAACAGTCTTGACAGAAGCGCAAATGGCTCCCCGGGAAAAAAAACGCTTATAATGTGATCAGTTTTTCCCTTTTCAGATCTGTTTTCGCTTAACTCATTCTTTTGCCTGGAAATCCAAGAATCTTGATACGCCTGCTGAAGTTTTTCTGGTGGTCTTGCGTTGCTGTTTTTTGTGGGCTGTTGCTCAGTTTCAGCGGCGCTTATCTCTACCTTAGCCCGAGTCTTCCGTCTGTCGATTCCCTACGCAGCATCCAGCTGCAGATACCGCTGCGCGTGTATAGCAGCGATGGGAAGCTGATCGCCGAGTTCGGCGAGATGAGGCGGGCACCGATCCGTTTCGCGGACATCCCCCCGGAATTCATCCAGTCCCTGCTGGCGGCGGAAGACGACAACTTTGCCAACCATTATGGCGTCGACCTCACGAGCCTGGTGCGCGCTGCCACTCAATTATTGAAAAGCGGGCATATCCAGAGCGGCGGCAGCACCATCACCATGCAGGTGGCGAAGAACTACTTCCTCACCAGCGAGCGGAGTTTCTCCAGAAAGATCAACGAGATACTTCTTGCCCTGCAGATCGAACGAGAGCTCAGCAAAGACGAGATCCTTGAGCTCTACGTCAACAAGATCTACCTGGGCAACCGCGCCTACGGCATCGAAGCCGCTGCACAGGTCTACTACGGCAAGTCGATCCGGGAGCTGAGCCTGGCCCAGATGGCCATGATCGCCGGCCTTCCGAAGGCGCCTTCTCGCTTCAACCCACTGGTCAACCCGACCCGCAGCAAGGAGCGCCGCGACTGGATCCTCGGGCGCATGTTCAAGCTAGGCAAGATCGACCAGGCGCGCTACCAAGCCGCCATCAGCGAACCGATCGACGCGAGCTACCATGTTCCGACCCCAGAAGTGAACGCACCCTACATCGCAGAGATGGCGCGCGCCGAGATGGTCGGACGTTACGGCAGCGATGCCTACACCGAAGGTTTCCGCGTCACTGTCACGACACCGAGCGACCTGCAGGAAGCCGCCAACGTCGCCCTGCGCAGCGGCCTGATGGAGTACGACCAGCGCCACGGCTATCGCGGCCCGGAAACCCGACTTCCCGGCATGACCCGCGAAGGATGGGGTCAGGAGCTTGCCAAGCAGCGCACGATTGGCGGCCTTGAGCCCGCTATCGTCACCCAGGTCGAGCAGAGCGGCATCCTCGTGCTGACTCGCAGCGGCAATGAAGAGGCAGTCAGCTGGGACAGCATGAAGTGGGCACGCCCCTACTTGAACACCAACAGCCTCGGCGCCCGCCCGCGCCAGCCGGCAGACGTGGTACAGGTCGGCGACCTGATCCGCGTACTGCGCCAACCCGACGGTGCCCTACTGTTCAGCCAGCAGCCTTCAGCCCAGAGCGCCCTGGTTTCACTCGACCCTTACAGCGGCGCCATCCTCTCCCTGGTCGGCGGCTTCTCGTTCGAGCAGAGCAACTACAACCGCGCCACCCAGGCCAAGCGCCAACCCGGCTCGAGCTTCAAACCCTTCCTTTATAGTGCAGCGCTGGATAACGGCTTCACTGCCGCCAGCCTGGTCAACGACGCCCCCATCGTCTTCGTCGACGAATACCTGGACAAGGTGTGGCGCCCCAAGAACGACAACAACACCTTCCTCGGCCCCATCCGCATGCGGGAAGCGCTGTACAAGTCGCGCAATCTGGTTTCCATCCGCCTTCTGCAGGCCGTGGGGATCGACTACGCGATCAATTACATCAGCCGTTTCGGCTTCAACAAGGATGAACTGCCGCGCAACCTCTCCCTCGCCCTGGGCACTGCCACCCTCACCCCGATGGAGATCGCGACCGGCTGGAGCACCTTCGCCAACGGCGGTTACAAGATCCAGCCCTACCTCATCGAGCGAATCGAAAACCGGGAAGGCAAGGTCATCTTCACCGCCAACCCGCCCCGCGTACCACAGGACGACAAGCCCAGCGCCAGCATGGCCCAGGTCAACGCAGCGCCCGACACCCAGCTCAACCATGATGCAACCGCGGAGCCGGCCACCGCCGAACGCATCGTCGATGCCCGCACCACCTACATCCTGACCAGCATGCTGCAGGACGTAATAAAGCGCGGCACCGGTCGACGCGCCCTGGCCATGGGGCGTGGCGACATCGCGGGCAAGACCGGCACCACCAACGAGTCCAAGGACAGCTGGTTCTCCGGCTACAACGCCGACTACATCACCACGGTTTGGGTCGGCTTCGACCAGCCCGAGAGCCTGGGCCGGCACGAATACGGCGGCACGGTCGCCCTGCCGATCTGGATGAGCTACATGAGTGCAGCCCTGAAGGACAAACCGGAGCACGTCCAGCCAGAACCCGAGGGGATTCTCACGCTGCGCATCGACCCCCTGAGCGGGCGTGCAGCAACACCGGGAACGCCCAATGCATTCTTCGAACTGTTCAAGAGCGAAGACTCGCCCCCGCCCATGAGCGAACTCGACCCGGGCTCCAGCATTCCAGGCAGCCCCCTGCCAGCGGACGAAGCTGCCCCTATCGATCTGTTCTGAGCAAACGAGAAGAGCCCGCGATCAGCGGGCTCTTCCTTTCCAGCCGAACACATCCACCAGACATGAAAAACCCGCCAGCAGGCGGGTTCTTCACATCAGCGGCGATCAGCCCTGAAACACATCATCCACCGATTTCAGCGGGTAGTGCTTCGGATAAGGCAGGGTTGCTACGCCGGACTCGATGGCCGCCTTGGCAACCGCGTTGGAAACCACGGTGATCAGGCGCTTGTCCATCGGCTTCGGAATGATGTACTCACGGCCGAACTCCAGGGAAGCTACGCCGTAGGCATCGCAGACATCCTTGGGCACCGGCTGCTTGGCCAGGTCACGCAGCGCCAGCGCTGCTGCGATCTTCATTTCTTCGTTGATACGGGTGGCACGAACATCCAGCGCACCGCGGAAGATGAAGGGGAAGCCCAGCACGTTGTTCACCTGGTTCGGGTAGTCCGAACGGCCAGTGGCCATGATCACGTCGCTGCGAGTCGCATGGGCCAGTTCCGGCTGGATTTCCGGATCCGGGTTGGAGCAGGCGAAGACGATCGGGTTGGCCGCCATGCGCTTGAGGTCTTCCGCGCTCAGCAGGTTGGCGCCGGAGAGACCGACGAACACGTCCGCACCTTCCAGGGCATCGGACAGGGTGCGCTTGGGGGTCTCGTGGGCGAAGACCGCCTTGTACTGGTTCAGGTCATCGCGGCCGGAGTGGATCACGCCCTTGCGGTCGACCATGTAGATGTTCTCGACCTTGGCACCCATGCTCACCAGCAGCTTCATGCAGGAGATGGCGGCAGCACCGGCCCCCAGGCAGACGATCTGGGCTTCCGGCAGAGTCTTGCCGGCGATTTCCAGGGCATTGAGCATGCCGGCGGCCGTGACGATGGCGGTACCGTGCTGGTCATCGTGGAAGACCGGGATGTCGCATTGTTCGATCAGGGTGCGCTCGATCTCGAAGCACTCGGGCGCCTTGATGTCTTCGAGGTTGATGCCGCCGAAGGTGATGGAGATGCGCTTGACGGTGTCGATGAAGGCCTGGGGGCTCTCGGCGTCCACCTCGATGTCGAACACGTCGACACCGGCGAAGCGCTTGAACAGAACACCCTTGCCTTCCATGACCGGCTTGGAGGCCAGCGGGCCAAGGTTGCCGAGGCCGAGGATGGCGGTGCCGTCGGAAATCACTGCCACCAGGTTGCCCTTGCCGGTGTACTTGTAGGCCAGCTCGGGATCACGGGCGATCTCGCGCACCGGCTCGGCGACGCCCGGGCTGTAGGCCAGCGAGAGGTCGCGGGCGGTGGCGGTGGGCTTGGTCAGCTCGACGCTCAGTTTCCCGGGGCGGGGTTGGGCATGGTATTCGAGAGCGGCAGTTTTCAGATCAGACATGTTGGCATTCCGCTTTTACTGTTATGACAGACGGACGGGCGAGCATACGCAAGAAGCAAGGGGCCTACAAGACTAGGCAGTCACGGCTCGTCAACCCCTCTAACGTACGACTTTCAGCCAATCCCCAGGTTGCACATCACCGATTGGATACAGATTGTTGAGCAATCGTATCCTATTTTCCAGGTCATGGGTGGAAACCGCAGCGTTTCCGACGGAAATGAAATCTGTCAGATGCTGCCCCTTCCCCACCTTAACCGTACGAATCCGTACCGGTTCGGCGAGGGACGCATCCTGCTCCGTCACTCCACGGAGACTAAGAACGGTGGCCAACACCTGTGCATCGGCATCCCGCAGGGCCGCGTCCTTCTCGGCCCCGGCGACGAAGAGATACGCGCGCGCGTCTCCGAAAGCCACCGCCACGCGTCGGGCCGGCGGGCCGGCGATCCAGGCCGTCGCCCCGGGCAAGGCGGCGCAGTCCAGGGTGCGCGCCTCCAGTAGATGCCGATCCCCCACGCGAGCACCGAGGAATGCCATCGGCGATAGCCCTGGCTCGACAGGTTCCGAACGCAACCCGAGGTAGACGACCCCATCTGGCGAGTAGGCCGTCACGGAATCCGGCTCGCTGACCACTCGCCACCCCGGCGGATAGTCGAGCGCCACCCCCAGCGGCCCGTGCGAGAGATGCCGACCACGCAGCACGCCCTGCCCCACCGGCCCACCGATGACCAACCCATCCAGCGCCTGGAAGTAGGCATCGCGATTCCAGACCCCCGAGCCCGTTTCTCGACTCATCAATTGGCGCAGGCGCGCCTCGTGGGCCGGATGCGAATCGAACAGCCCGTGGTAGCCGCCAGCCTGTCGACCGGGATCAGCACGCTCCGAGCGGAGGAAAGCATCCTGGGCCTGGAGCACCTCGATGACCCTCACCAGCGCCTGCGGGTCATAGCCACTGCGCGCGAGGTACTGCAGCGCCAACTCGTCGGCCTGCAACTCCATCTCCCGGCCGTAGCCACGCACCAGCGCCCCGCCCAGGAGTTGCGTCGCATCCGCCACGGCCCCCACCCCGGTGCCCAGCGCCGCCACCTGGCCGATTGCACCCCAGGCCTGGGACTGACTCCGCTGTCGCGCACCATGGCGCGCCGTGACGTGGCCGATCTCATGGGCCAGCACCGCCGCCAGCTCCGCCTCCGACCCCAGGTAGGCCAAAAGCCCCCGGTGCACATAGATGTAGCCGCCCGGCAGGGCAAAGGCGTTGAGATCCGGCGAATCGATCACCGTGAAGATGAAGGCCAGGTCAGGACGATGGCTGTGCCGGGCCACCCGCTCCCCGACCTGCTGGACATAGGCCTGGAGCTGCGCATCCGGGTAGCGGGGGTAGCGTTGTTGCACGTCCTGGTTGTAGCGGATGCCAAGCTCCTGCTCGGCCGCCTCGTCCATCAGCACGAAGTCGTCCCGCCCCGTGGCCGGGTTCACCGCGCATCCGCTCGCCAGTGCCATGCACACGACCAGCAGCAGCCAGGGAAGAAAGGGCATCGCCACCTCGTTGAGGTCCACCGTGCCAGGAGCCGCGGTTCTACGCCGCCCGGCGGTACAGCGTCAATGCCCGGAAGACGGGCATGAAAAAGGCGCCCCTCGGGGCGCCTTTTCGTGCAGCTGGGAGCTCGTTGCGAGCCTCCCGGCGAACGGGCCTTATTTGGCGCCGAACACGCCGAAGCGCTGCTTGAAGCGATCGATACGGCCGCCGGTGTCCAGGACCTTCTGCTTACCGGTGTAGAACGGGTGGCACTCGGAGCACACGTCGAGGCTGATGTTCTTGCCCAGGGTGGAGCGGGTCTTGATGACGTTACCGCAGCTGCAGGTAGCTTCGATCGCTACGTATTCGGGATGGATTTCCGGTTTCATGGCTTGATCCTCAGGTCTGGCGTGCCGCCACCCGACCCTATGTCGAGTACCGCACGGAAACAGGCGCGAGATGATACCAGACCTTCCCCGACGCGCAAGCGCAGCCTGCGCCGAGCGACGCACGGCACCCATCCCGCCGCTTGCGACGGGAACGGCATCCCCCTAGCATCCCCGGGCCCCCACCGGAGTTCCCCGTGCCCAGCCCCATCCTGCGACTCGCCCTGCCCTCGCCCCTGCGCCGCCTGTTCGACTACCGCGCCCCTGCCGGCGTGGCCCCGGCCGCCTTGCAGCCCGGTATACGCGTGCGGGTGCCGTTCGGCCGTCGCGAAGTCATCGGCGTGCTGGTGGAAGTCACCGACCGCAGTGAAGTCCCGGAGGACAAGCTCCGCCCCGCGCTCGCCCTGCTGGACCGCCAGCCGCCATTGCCGGCGCCGCTGTTCCAGCTCTGCCTGTGGACGGCCCAGTACTACCAGCACAGCCTCGGCGACACCCTCAGCTGGGCACTCCCCGTGCTGCTGCGCCAGGGCGAACCGGCCGAAGCCCGCCAGGAGCGCTTCTGGCACGCCTGCGAAGGCGCCCGCGCCGACGACCCGCGCCTGGCCCGCGCACCACGCCAGCGCCAGGCCCTGGCCATCCTCGCCCAGCACCCCCATGGCGTCGCCCACCAGCTGCTCGCACAGCTGCAGCTGAACAAGGACAGCCTCGACCTGCTGCTGGAAAAGGGACTGGCGCGCGTGGAGACCCGCCGCCATGCCCCCGCGCCACGCCACGAACACTGGCTGGCCCAGGCCGAACTGCCACTCAACGGCGAGCAGCGGGCCGCCTTCGACGCGGTGCAGTCCTCCTTCGGCCAGTTCAACGCCTTCCTGCTCGCCGGCGTCACCGGCAGCGGCAAGACCGAGGTCTACCTGCAACTGATCCGCGAGACCCTGCAGGCCGGCAAGCAGGCCCTGGTGCTGATCCCCGAGATCAACCTCGGCCCGCAGACCCTCGAACGCTTCTCCCGGCGCTTCAACGCCCGCGTCGCCCTGCTGCACTCCGCCGTCAACGACCGCGAACGCCTGGACGCCTGGCTCGCCGCCCGCGATGGCGAGGCCGACATCATCATCGGCACCCGCTCGGCCCTGTTCACCCCCATGAAGAACCCGGGGCTGATCATCGTCGACGAAGAACACGACGCTTCCTATAAACAGCAGGAAGGCCTGCGCTACCACGCCCGCGACCTGGCCATCGTCCGCGCCCGCCAGGAGAACGTGCCGATCCTGCTGGGCTCCGCCACCCCCTCGCTGGAAAGCCTGCAGAACGCCTACGCCGGCCGCTACGGCCTGCTGCGGCTGACCCAGCGCGCAGGCGGCGCCCGGCAGCCGCGCTTCCTGCGCCTAGACGTGAAGAGCCGCCCGCTCGACAGCGGCATCTCCGGCCCATTGCAACAGGCCATCCAGCAGACCCTGGAGGCCGGCCAGCAGGTGCTGGTCTTCCTCAACCGCCGAGGCTTCTCACCCACCCTGCTGTGCCACGACTGCGGCTGGATCAGCCAGTGCACCCGCTGCGACGCCCGCATGACCCTGCACCAGCGCCACAACGAGCTGCGCTGCCACCACTGCGGCCATGTCCAGCGCCGCCCGGACAACTGCCCCGACTGCGGCAAGGTCGACCTGCGCCCCATCGGCGCCGGCACCGAACGCGCCGAAGAACGCCTCGGCATCCTCTTCCCGCAGTTCCCCGTGCTGCGCATCGACCGCGACAGCACCTCGCGCAAGGATGCGATGGCCCAGCTGTTCGGCACCATCAACAAGGGCGAGCCCTGCATCCTCGTGGGCACCCAGATGCTCGCCAAGGGTCACCACTTCCCCCGGGTCACCCTGGTGGCGATCCTTGACGCCGATGGCGGCCTGTTCTCCGCCGACTTCCGCGCCAGCGAGCGCATGGCCCAGCTCATCGTTCAGGTGGCCGGTCGCGCCGGCCGCGCGGAGGAACCGGGCCGGGTGATCATCCAGACCCACCTGGCCGACCACCCGCTGCTGGTGCAGCTCACCGAAGAGGGCTACTTCGCCTTCGCCGAGCAGGCCCTCTCCGAGCGCCGCGCCGCCGGCCTGCCGCCCTTCGCCCACCTGGCCCTGCTGCGGGCCGAAGCGCACAAGCCCGGGCAGGCCGAAGCCTTCCTCGACAGCGCCTGTGCCGAAGCCGAACAGCAGCTGGCCGAGCTGCACCTCAGCGGTGTCGAGCTGCTCGGCCCCGTCCCCGCACCCATGGAGCGCCGCGCCGGCAAGCACCGCGCCCAGCTGCTGCTCCAGGCCAACAGCCGCGCCACCCTGCACCGCCTGCTCACGCCCTGGTCCCAGGCCCTGGAACAGCTCCCCGGCGGCCGGGCCGTACGCTGGTCCCTGGATGTCGACCCGATCGACCTGTTCTGACGCGACCCACCGTCACAGGCGCCCCTCGGCGCCTGGCGCTTGAAGCGGCGGGCACTGCACGCCGATAATGCGCGGTTTTCAACCAGCGCCACGGCGCCGCCGACTTCCGGCCGAGAGCAGAACATGAAAGACACCATTCGCCAGCTGATCCAGCACGCCCTGAACCGTCTCGCCAGCGAAGGCGTACTGCCCGAAGGCCTGACCCCCACCATCCAGGTGGAAAACACCAAGGACAAGACCCACGGCGACTTCGCCAGCAACATCGCCATGATGCTGGCCAAGCCCGCCGGCCTGAAGCCGCGCGACCTGGCCGAGAAGCTGATCGCCGCCCTGCCCCAGGATGACCAGGTGAGCAAAGTGGAGATCGCCGGCCCCGGCTTCCTCAACTTCTTCCAGAACACCCAGGCCCTGGCCCAGCGCCTGGACGCCGCCCTGGCTGACGCCCACCTCGGCGTGCGCAAGGCCGGCCCGGCCCAGCGCGTGGTGGTCGACCTCTCCGCCCCCAACCTGGCCAAGGAGATGCACGTCGGTCACCTGCGCTCCACCATCATCGGTGACGGCGTGGCCCGCGTGCTGGAGTTCCTCGGCGACGAGGTGATCCGCCAGAACCACGTGGGCGACTGGGGCACCCAGTTCGGCATGCTGCTGGCCTACATGCAGGAGCAGCCGGTGGACAGCGACGCCGAGCTGTCGGACCTGGAAGGCTTCTACCGCGCCGCCAAGAAGCGCTTCGACGAATCCAGCGAATTCGCCGACCGCGCCCGCGAACTGGTGGTCAAGCTGCAGGCCGGCGATGCCGAGTGCCTGCGCCTGTGGAACCGCTTCAACGACATCTCACTCAGCCACTGCCAGGCCGTCTACGACCGCCTGGGCGTGAAGCTGACCATGGCCGATGTGAAGGGCGAGAGCGCCTACAACGACGACCTGCCCAACGTGGTCGCCGACCTGCGCGCCAAGGGACTGCTCACCGAAAGCGACGGCGCGCTGTGCGTGTTCATGGACGAGTTCAAGAACGCCGAAGGCGACCCGCTGCCGCTGATCGTGCAGAAGGCCGGCGGTGGCTACCTCTACGCCACTACCGACCTCGCCGCCACCCGCTACCGCAGCGGCGTGCTCAAGGCCGACCGCGCCCTCTACTTCGTCGACCAGCGCCAGGCCCTGCACTTCCAGATGGTCTTCGCCGCCGCGCGACTGGCCGGCTTCGTACGCCCCGACTTCGAGATGGAGCACATGGGCTTCGGCACCATGAACGGCGCCGACGGCAAGCCCTTCAAGACCCGCGACGGCGGCACCATCAAGCTGATCGACCTGCTCAACGAGGCCGAAGAGCGCGCCTATGCCCTGGTCAAGGAGAAGAACCCGGAGCTGGACGAGGCCGAACTGCGCCAGATCGCCCGCGCCGTCGGCATCGGCGCCGTCAAGTACGCCGACCTCTCCAAGCACCGCACCAGCGACTACAGCTTCAACTTCGAGCAGATGCTGAGCTTCGAAGGCAACACCGCGCCCTACCTGCTCTACGCCTACACCCGCACCGCCAGCGTGTTCCGCAAGCTGGGCAAGGGCGTCGACGAGATCGGCGGGCAGATCATCCTCGCCGCCGAGCAGGAGCAGGCCCTGGCCGCCAAACTGGCGCAGTTCGCCGACATCCTCAACAACGTTGCCGCCAAGGGCGTTCCGCACATCCTCTGCACCTACCTCTACGACCTGGCCGGCCTGTTCTCCAGCTTCTACGAGAACTGCCCGATCCTCGCCGCCGAGGACGAAGCCACCCAGCAGAGCCGCCTGCGCCTCGCCGCCCTCACCGGTCGCACCCTCAAGCAAGGCCTGGAACTCCTCGGCCTGAACACCCTGGAACGCATGTAACGGACCCATGGCGAAGAAGAAAGCAGCCCCCAAACGCGGAGCCAGCCGCTACCAGGCACCGGCGAAGAAACCGGTGCCTGGCTGGGTCTGGCTGGCCATCGGCCTGGTCATCGGCGGCTTCGTGGTCATGCTGATGAAGCTCGAGCCCGGCCGCGACGACATCCGCCGCGCCAAGCCCGAGCAACAGCAGCAGGCCGCCGGCGGCAAGCCCAAGCCCCAGGGCCAGGCCCAGCCCGCGCAGCCCCCGGCGGAGAGCGAGCCGGCCAAGCCGAAGTACGACTTCTACACGCTGCTGCCGGAGTCCGAGGTCATCGTGCCGCCGGACGCCCTGCCCAAGGAGACGCCGGCCACCCCGCCGACGCCCCAGCAGCCGGTGACCCCGGAAGAAGCCGCGAAGATCGACAAGGCACGGGCCGAAGCCGCCCTCGCCGGCCAGGTACCGCCGCCTCCGCCCACCGTGGCCAAGGCGCCGACCACCACCCAGTTCTTCCTCCAGGCCGGCTCCTTCCGCAAGAAGGAAGACGCCGACCGCGTCCGCGCCCAGATCATCCTGCTGGGCCAGAACGTCCAGGTGGAGTCCGGCACCGTGCGCGAGGAAACCTGGTACCGCGTGCTGGTCGGCCCCTTCGCCAGCCGCGAGCAGCTCGCCACCGCGCAGAAACAGCTGGCCGGCAGCGGCTTCGGTAATCTCCTGTTGCAACAGCGGCAGGCACGCTGATCGACGAATCACCCCCGCGCGGTTGAAAAGCCGCGCGGGCTCCCCCATCTGGGTTTCCATTCGGGCATTTTCGCCCCGCTGCGTGGAGACTCCTCCCTTGACCACCATCGTTTCAGTCCGCCGCAACGGCAAAGTCGTCATGGGCGGCGACGGCCAGGTTTCCCTCGGCAACACCGTCATGAAAGGCAACGCCAAGAAGGTGCGCCGGCTGTATCACGGCCAGGTGCTGGCCGGCTTCGCCGGCGCCACCGCCGATGCCTTCACCCTGTTCGAGCGCTTCGAAGGCCAACTGGAGAAACACCAGGGCCACCTCGTGCGGGCAGCCGTCGAACTGGCCAAGGACTGGCGTACCGACCGCTCCCTGAGCCGCCTGGAAGCCATGTTGGCCGTGGCCAACAAGGACGCCTCGCTGATCATCACCGGCAATGGTGACGTGGTCGAACCCGAGCACGGCCTGATCGCCATGGGCTCCGGCGGCGGTTTCGCCCAGGCCGCGGCCACCGCCCTGCTGCAGCGCACCGACCTCTCCGCGCGGGAAATCGCCGAGACCGCCCTGAACATCGCCGGCTCCATCTGCGTGTTCACCAACCAGAACCTGACCATCGAGGAGCTGGACAGCGCCGAATGAGCGCCCTGTCCAGCCCCGGAGCGACATCCATGTCCATGACCCCCCGCGAGATCGTCCACGAACTCAACCGCCACATCGTTGGCCAGGAAGACGCCAAGCGCGCCGTCGCCATCGCCCTGCGCAACCGCTGGCGGCGCATGCAGCTGCCCGCCGAACTGCGGGCCGAGGTAACGCCGAAGAACATCCTGATGATCGGCCCCACCGGCGTCGGCAAGACCGAGATCGCCCGCCGCCTGGCCAAGCTGGCCAACGCCCCGTTCATCAAGGTCGAAGCCACCAAGTTCACCGAAGTGGGCTACGTCGGCCGCGACGTCGAGTCGATCATCCGCGACCTGGCCGATGCCGCCGTGAAGATGATGCGCGAACAGGAGATCCACAAGGTCCGCCACCGCGCCGAAGACGCCGCCGAGGAGCGCATCCTCGACGCCCTGCTGCCGCCGGCGCGCAGCGGCTTCGGCGACGAGCCGCAGCGCGAGGACACCAACACCCGCCAGCTGTTCCGCAAGCGCCTGCGCGAAGGCCAGCTGGACGACAAGGAAATCGACATCGAAGTGGCCGAGAACCCGGCCGGCGTCGAGATCATGGCCCCGCCCGGCATGGAGGAGATGACCAGCCAGTTGCAGAACCTGTTCTCCAACATGGGCAAGGGCAAGCGCAAGAGCCGCAAGCTCAAGGTCAAGGACGCGCTGAAGATGGTCCGTGACGAGGAGGCCGCGCGCCTGGTCAACGAGGAAGAACTCAAGGCCCGCGCCCTGGAAGCCGTGGAGCAGAACGGCATCGTCTTCATCGACGAGATCGACAAGGTCGCCAAGCGCGCCAACGTCGGTGGTGCCGACGTCTCCCGCGAGGGCGTGCAGCGTGACCTGCTGCCACTGATCGAAGGCTGCACCGTCAACACCAAGCTCGGCATGGTCAAGACCGACCACATCCTGTTCATCGCCTCCGGCGCCTTCCACCTGGCCAAGCCCAGTGACCTGGTGCCCGAGCTGCAGGGCCGCCTGCCGATCCGCGTGGAACTCAAGGCCCTCTCCCCGGAGGACTTCGAGCGCATCCTCACCGAACCCCATGCCTCCCTCACCGAGCAGTACACCGCATTGCTGAAGACCGAGGGCCTGAACGTCGAGTTCGCCCCCGAGGGCATCAAGCGCCTGGCCGAGATCGCCTGGCAGGTCAACGAGAAGACCGAGAACATCGGGGCCCGTCGCCTGCACACGCTGCTGGAGCGCCTGCTGGAGGAAGTCTCCTTCAGCGCCGGCGACCTCGCGGCCCAGCACGAGGAGGCCCCGATCCGCATCGACGCCGCCTACGTCAACGGCCACCTGGGCGAGCTGGCCCAGGACGAAGACCTGTCGCGCTACATCCTCTAAGCTGTGCGACACACTCGCGTGCCAGCCGCGGCATCCCGCCCGGCTGGCCGCCCCGGTCCGGAGCCCCGCCCATGCGCATCCCCACCGCCATCGCACTGCACAAGGCATCCCGCACCCTGGTGCTCAGCTACGGCACTGAACGCCACAGCCTGCCCGCCGAATTCCTCCGCGTGCATTCCCCCTCCGCCGAGGTACAGGGTCACGGCCAGCCGGTGCTGCAATACGGCAAGCAGAACGTCGCCCTGGTGAAGGTCGAACCCGCCGGCAACTACGCCCTGAAACTGACCTTCGACGACGGCCACGACAGCGGCCTGTTCACCTGGGACTACCTCTATGAACTCGCCACCCGCCAGGACGAACTCTGGAAGGACTACCTGGCGCAGCTCCAGGCCGCCGGGCGCTCCCGCGACCCCGACGAAAGCGTCGTCCGCCTCATGCTCTGAAGCGGTGCAGGCCCTGGCCCCATCCTGGCCAGGGCGCACGCGGTTAGAGCGCATTTTCTAGATCCCGCCGCCATACTCTTCGACGCACGCCAGCCCCCGGGCCAGCTTGCGCATTCACCTAAACTCGGGTAACCAGAACTGGCAGGTTCCATGCATTTGGCAACCAAAGGTTCACAGAAACAGGCGAAGTTCTCTTCGCACCCCCGGTAACCCGAGCAGTACCAGGCCACGCTTAACTGTCCCGTACAGCAGTTCGCCGGTATCCGTCTCAGGACAATGGAGCGTCGTAGATGAGCAACAAGAACAACGAAGACCTGCAGCGACAAGCCTCGGAGAACACCCTGGGCCTGAACCCGGTGATCGGCATCCGCGGAAAGGACCTGCTGACCTCCGCACGCATGGTCATGCTGCAGGCCGTCAAGCAGCCCTTCCACAGTGCCAAGCATGTCGCCCGTTTCGGCGTCGAACTGAAGAACGTGCTGCTCGGATCCTCCGACCTGCACCCCGAAGCGGACGATCGCCGCTTCAACGACCCGGCCTGGAGCCAGAACCCGCTCTATCGCCGCTACCTGCAGACCTACCTCGCCTGGCGCAAGGAACTGCATCAGTGGATCGAGCACAGCAACCTGTCCGAGTCCGATACCAGCCGCGGCCACTTCGTGATCAACCTGATGACCGAGGCCATGGCCCCCACCAACACCATGGCCAACCCGGCGGCGGTCAAGCGCTTCTTCGAGACCGGCGGCAAGAGCCTGCTCGACGGCCTTTCCCACCTGGCCAAGGACCTGGTCAACAACGGCGGCATGCCGAGCCAGGTGAACATGGACGCCTTCGAGGTCGGCAAGAACCTCGCCACCACCGAAGGCGCCGTGGTGTTCCGCAACGACGTGCTGGAGCTGATCCAGTACAAGCCCATCACCGAGCAGGTGCATGAACGCCCGCTGCTGGTGGTGCCGCCGCAGATCAACAAGTTCTACGTCTTCGACCTTTCCCCGGAGAAGAGCCTGGCGCGCTTCAATCTGCGCAACGGCATCCAGACCTTCATCGTCAGCTGGCGCAACCCCACCAAGGCCCAGCGCGAATGGGGCCTGTCGACCTACATCGAGGCCCTCAAGGAAACCATCGAGGTGGTGCTGAAGATCACCGGCGCCAAGGACCTCAACATGCTCGGCGCCTGCTCCGGCGGCATCACCACCGTCGCCCTGCTGGGCCACTACCAGGCCATCGGCGAGGAGAAGGTGCACGCCTTCACCCAGTTGGTGAGCGTGCTGGACTTCAACCTCGACACCCAGGTCGCGCTGTTCGCCGACGAGCAGACCCTCGAAGCCGCCAAGCGCCGCTCGTACCAGTCGGGCGTGCTCGAAGGCAAGGACATGGCCAAGGTGTTCGCCTGGATGCGGCCCAACGACCTGATCTGGAACTACTGGGTGAACAACTACCTGCTGGGCAACGAGCCGCCGGTGTTCGACATCCTCTACTGGAACAACGACACCACGCGCCTGCCCGCTGCCTTCCACGGCGAGCTGGTGGAGATGTTCAAGACCAACCCGCTGACCCGACCCGACGCGCTGGAAGTCTGCGGCACCCCGATCGACCTGAAGAAAGTCACCTGCGACTTCTTCTGCGTGGCCGGCACCACCGACCACATCACCCCCTGGGAAGCCTGCTACCGCTCGGCCCGCCTGCTGGGAGGCAAGTGCGAGTTCGTACTGTCCAACAGCGGCCACATCCAGAGCATTCTCAACCCGCCCGGCAACCCCAAGGCGCGCTTCTCCACCGGCAGCGACATGCCCGCCGACCCGAAGGCCTGGCAGGAGAACGCCACCAAGCACGCCGACTCCTGGTGGCTGCACTGGCAGGCCTGGCTGGCCGAGCGCTCGGGCAAGCTGAAGAAAGCCACGCTGACCCTCGGCAACAAGGCCTACCCGGCCGGCGAGGCGTCCCCGGGAACCTATGTCCACGAGCGCTGATCGCGCCTCGCGCGCATCGTCGCCCCGGCACCCGGACGTGCCGAACCGGTTCGCCGCCCGAATGGGCGGCGGCCTGAGCCGGCTCATCCCCGGCAGTCCAGGCGGAGCCCCAGCCGGCGCCGCCCGCCGTATCCACCCATAGGGGCTCGCGCATGCCGCAACCTTTCGTCTTCCGCACCATCGACCTCGACGGCCAGACCATCCGCACTGCGGTACGTCCGGGCGGCGAACACCTGACGCCGCTGCTGATCTTCAACGGCATCGGCGCCAACCTCGAGCTGGTCTTCCCCTTCGTCCAGGCGCTGGACCCGGACCAGGAAGTGATCGCCTTCGACGTCCCCGGCGTCGGCGGTTCCTCCACCCCCAGCACGCCCTACCGCTTCCCCGGCCTGGCGAAGCTCGCCGCGCGGATGCTGGACTACCTCGACTACGGCCAGGTCAACGCCATCGGCGTCTCCTGGGGGGGTGCGCTCGCCCAGCAGTTCGCCCACGACTACCCCGAGCGCTGCAAGAAGCTGATCCTCGCCGCCACCTCCGCCGGCGCGGTGATGGTGCCCGGCAAGCCCAAAGTGCTGATGCGCATGGCCAGCCCGCGGCGCTACATCCAGCCGTCCTACGGCGTGCACATCGCCCCGGACATCTACGGCGGCGCCTTCCGCCGCGACCCCGGCCTGGCCATGGCCCACGCGAGCAAGGTGCGCTCCTCCGGCAAGCTGGGCTACTACTGGCAACTGTTCGCCGGCCTCGGCTGGACCAGCATCCACTGGCTGCACCGCATCCGCCAGCCGACCCTGGTGCTGGCCGGCGATGACGACCCGATCATCCCGCTGGTGAACATGCGCCTGCTGGCCTGGCGCATCCCCAATGCGGAGCTGCACGTGATCGACGACGGCCACCTGTTCCTGGTGACACGCGCTGAAACAGTCGCGCCGATCATCATGAAGTTCCTCGCCCAGGAGCGGCGGCGGGCAGTCATGCACCCCAAGCCGCTGCTGCCCCGCACCCCCTGAGCCAAATCGCGCCCCAGGATGGGGCCCTTCCCTACCTGAGCGCCGGCACGGTGCAGCCCGCCCGGACTTGAATTTCCCGGGAACTGGTCTGGAATGCACCTGTCGTGCTCGTGGTACGAGCCTTGCTGACCCTCCATGACGATGGACTGATTACGGAGTGTTGCCCCCATGCGAGAGAAAAAGGACTCGGGCGCCTTGCCGGTCCCCGCTAACTTCATGAACGTGCAGAGCGCCATTGTCGGCCTCCGAGGCAAGGACCTGGCCTCGACCGTCCGCACCCTGGCCGTGCACAGCGCCAAGCGCCCGGTGCACAGCGCCCGCCACCTGCTCAAGCTGGGCGGCAAGCTCGGCCGTGTGCTGCTGGGAGACACGCCCTACACCCCCAACCCGCAGGATGCGCGCTTCGCCGACCCGTCCTGGCGGCTCAACCCCTTCTACCGGCGCGGGCTCCAGGCCTACCTGGCCTGGCAGCAGCACCTGATGGAGTGGATCGACGACAGCGAGCTGTCCCCGGACGACCGCACCCGCGCACGCTTCGTGCTGTCGCTGCTCAGCGATGCCGTGGCCCCGTCCAACAGCCTGCTCAACCCACTGGCGGTCAAGGAGCTGTTCAACACCGGCGGCCTCAGCCTGATCAACGGTGCGCGCCACCTGTTCGACGACCTGCTGCACAACAACGCAATGCCCAGCCAGGTCAGCAAGCACGCCTTCGAAGTCGGGCGGAACCTGGCCACCACACCGGGCTCGGTGGTGTTCCGCAACGAGATGCTGGAGCTGATCCAGTACAAGCCCATGAGCGAGAAGCAGTACCTCAAGCCCCTGGTGATCGTTCCCCCGCAGATCAACAAGTTCTACATCTTCGACCTGACGCCGGAGAAGAGCTTCGTCCAGTACGCCCTGAAGAACGGCCTGCAGGTGTTTGCCATCAGCTGGCGCAACCCCGACGCGCGTCACCGCGAGTGGGGCCTGTCCAGCTACGTGCAGGCCCTGGAGGAAGCCACCGATGTGTGCCGCGCCATCACCGGCAGCAAGGACCTCAACCTGGTCGGCGCCTGCGCCGGCGGCCTGACCATCGCCGCCCTGCAAGGCCACCTGCAGGCCAAGCGGCAGTTGCGCAAGGTCAGCAGCGCCACCTACCTGGTCAGCCTGCTGGACTCCCAGGTGGAAACACCGGCCGCGCTGTTCGCCGACGAACAGACCCTCGAAGCCGCCAAGCGCCGCTCCTACCAGGCCGGCGTGCTGGATGGCCGCGACATGTCGAAGATCTTCGCCTGGATGCGTCCCAACGACCTGGTGTGGAACTACTTCATCAACAACTACCTGCTGGGCCGCCAGCCACCGGCCTTCGACATCCTCTACTGGAACAACGACAACACCCGGCTGCCGGCCGCCATGCACGGCGACATGCTCGACCTGTTCAAGCACAACCCGCTGACCCGCCCCGGCGCACTGGAAGTGTGCGGCACGCCGATCGACCTGAAGAAGGTCACCGTCGACAGCTTCAGCGTGGCCGGCATCAACGACCACATCACGCCCTGGGAGTCGGTCTACCGTTCCGCCCTGCTGCTGGGGGGCGAGAGCCGCTTCGTGCTCTCCAACAGCGGCCACATCCAGAGCATCCTCAACCCGCCCGGCAACCCCAAGGCCACCCACCTGGAGAACCCCACCCTCAGCTCCGACCACCGCGCTTGGTACTACGACGCGGAGAGCGTCGCCGGCAGTTGGTGGCCGAAATGGCTGGAGTGGATCCAGGCGCGCTCGGGCGAGCAGCGGGAAACCCAGGTGGCGCTGGGCAACCCGGACTACCCGCCGATGGAGGCCTCGCCCGGCACCTACGTACACGTACGCTGAACAGGAAGTCGCCGGGCCCGGTGGGCGGGTCCGGCAGAACAGAACAAGAAGGCAGGATGAAGACCCGCGACCGCATACTCGAATGCGCCCTGGCGCTGTTCAACCAGGAGGGCGAACCCAACGTCACCACCCTGGAGATCGCCACCGAGCTGGGCATCAGCCCCGGCAACCTCTACTACCACTTCCACGGCAAGGAGCCGCTGGTGATGGCGCTGCTGGAGCGATTCCAGGCCGAGACCGAGCCCCTGCTCGACCCACCCGATGGCGCCCGGCTGGACGTGGAGGAGTACTGGCTGTTCCTGCACCTGATCGTCGAGCGGGTGGCGCGCTACCGCTTCCTCTTCCAGGACCTGTCCAACCTGGCCGGGCGCCTGCCCCGGCTCGCACGCGGCATGCGCCACTGGCTGAACGCCCTCAAGCGCACCCTGGCCGCCCTGCTGGCCCGCCTGAAGGCGGACGACCAGCTGGTGAGCGACACTCCTGCACTGGGCCAACTGGTGGAGCAGATCACCCTCACCCTGCTGTTCTCGCTGGACTACCAGCGCATCCTCGGCAACGGCGCCGGCGAGAGCCAGCTGGTGGTCTTCCAGATCATGATGCTGGTGGCGCCCCACCTGCGCCCGGAGGCGCGGATGGCAGTCGAAGGCCTCGCCCGTCGCTACCTGGAAGCCTGAAACGAGAACGCCCGGCATGGGCCGGGCGTTCAAGTGACCTGGGGTGATCAGGCCTGGGGCGTTGCCGCACTCGGCGCATCCGCAGCAGCCGGAGCCGGTGCTGCCGGAGCAGTGGGCGCAGCTGCCGGGGCCGGAGCCGCCGCTTTCGCCGGAGCCGGCTTCTTGGCCGGAGCCTTCTTCGCAGCCGGCTTGGCAGCGGCAGGCTTGGCTGCAGGTTTTGCAGCGGCAGCCTTGGCGGCCGGTTTGGCAGCGGGCTTCGCAGCAGCCGGTTTGGCAGCCGCGGGCTTGGTGGCCGGCTTGGCAGCGGCGGCTTTCGCCGGAGCAGCCTTGGCGGCAGGCTTGGCCGCCGGTTTGGCAGCAGGCTTAGCGGCCGGCTTGGCTGCAGCGGCCTTCGCCGGGGCTGCCTTGGCGGCGGGCTTGGCTGCCGGCTTGACCGCCTTGGCGGATACACCGGTCAGCTTCTCGATCTGCTTGGTCAGTGCCTCGACCTTGCCGTGCAGCTCCTTCACCTCGTTGCGGCTGGGCACGCCCAGGCGGGAGATGGCGCTGTTCAGGCGCTTGTCGAAGGCCTCTTCCAGCTCGCTCCACTTGCCGAGCGCCTTGTCCTTCACTTCATCGACCCGGGACTTGGCCGAATCCACGCGCGAACCGACACGGGACTTGACGGCATCGACCTGCTTGTCGACTTCGGTCTTGGCCTGCTTCTCGGCCTTCTCGCCATCCTTGACCAGGGTATCGAACAGCTTGGTGCCGTCGTTGCTGATCTTGGAATAGGCCCCGAGGCCCGCCAACCAGATCTGGCGCGAGTATTTCTCGATCTCGCCGATCCAGGAGTTGGTTTCTTTTGCGGTTTTCTTCTTACCAGCCATCCTGCTCTCCTTATTTGGTTCGCGCGACGTGTTCGAGCAATGCGCTCAACTCATCGAGCTTAGCAGAGAGTGCCTCAACGTCCTGGCGGGAGGGAATCCCGAGGCGATTGAGTGCCACTGCTACGCGGTTGTCGAATGCTTTCTCGATGCGGTCGATCTGGACCTCGACCTTTTCCTTCACGCCCGCCACGCTCTCGAGCACGCTGCCCTTGACCGAATCGAGCTGGCTGTTGGCCGCCTCGACACCGGCATCGACGCTCTTGCGGCCGCGCTTCTCGACGCCTTCGCCGGCCTTGACCAGCTCACGCAGGTAGTCGACGCCTTCCTGGCCAGCCTTGGCGTAGGCGCCCAGGCCTGCCAGCCAGATCTTCCTGGCATAGAGGCGTACGTCGGAAAGAACGGGGGTCTTCTCTACTTCGACTTTCTTCTTGGCGGTGGCTGCCTTGGCCATGGTGCACCTCACGCGGATTGTGGGGGACTCGCCCGGAATCGGGGCTTGGGGTGCACGTTAGCCAGGAAAATTAGAAACCGCATACTAGCCGCAGGACGGGTGCGGCGGCCGTCAGGCCAGGTATTCGTCCAGGGCCTTCTCGATCTCGCGCTTCACGCTGCCGCCCATGGCCGACAGCAGCAGACCCAGCTTCACCTCGACATTGACCCTGTCGTCGCTCACCTCGATGCGCCCGTCAGCCCCGCTGCGGCTGAATTCCAGGGTGTCGCCGCGCCACTGGTAACGCACGTCGTACTCGCGCGCCAGGCGCTCGGCGAGCTGCTCGGCCTTCTCCCGCACGGCGGCTTTTCCGAGCTGGTGGGAACGTTCGACGTGGATGCGTGCCATGGGTGTCTCCGGACTGCGACTTAAGGTCGCGCGACTATAGCAGGCCACTCCAGGCGCCGGGCGCAGCCCAAGACAAACCAGGCCGACAAGCCTAGAATGGCCGCCAATTCTATTCCGGGGCAGCGACATGAACGAACCGCGCAAAGGCCACGATGCCGAACCCACCACCCACTTCGGCTACCAGAACGTGCCGGAGAGCCAGAAGGCCGCCAAGGTCGCCGAAGTGTTCCACTCGGTGGCCGCCAAGTACGACCTGATGAACGACCTGATGTCCGGCGGCGTCCACCGGCTGTGGAAGCGCTTCACCATCGAACTGTCCGGCGTGCGCCCGGGCAACCGCGTGCTGGACATCGCCGGCGGCACCGGCGACCTCACCCGCCAGTTCTCCCGCCTGGTCGGCCCCACCGGTGAAGTGGTCCTCGCCGACATCAATGCCTCCATGCTCCAGGTCGGTCGCGACAAGCTGCTGGACAGCGGCGTCGCCGGCAACGTCAGCTTCGTCCAGGCCGATGCCGAGAAGCTGCCCTTCCCCGACAACCACTTCGACGTCGTCACCATCGCCTTCGGCCTGCGCAACGTCACCCACAAGGACGCCGCCCTGCGTTCCATGCTGCGCGTGCTCAAGCCCGGTGGCCGCCTGCTGGTGCTGGAGTTCTCCAAGCCCACCAGCAACCTGCTGAGCAAGGCCTACGACGCCTACTCCTTCACCCTGCTGCCGCTGATGGGCAAGCTGATCACCAACGACGCCGAGAGCTACCGCTACCTGGCCGAATCGATCCGCATGCACCCCGACCAGGAAACCCTCAAGGCCATGATGGTGGAAGCCGGGTTCGAACGGACCACCTTCCACAACATGACCGGCGGCATCGTCGCCCTGCATCGCGGCATCAAGCCCTGATGCTCACCCAGGCCCTGCTGGCCGGCGCCGAACACGGCCTCAACCGGGTCCTGCGCCTCGACGCCACCGCCCTGCCCCGGCTGTCCCGCCTGGAAGGCAAGGTGATCCGCATCGACTGCCAGGCCCCCGCGCTGGAGCTCTACCTGCTGCCCGGTGGCGACGGCCTGGTCCTCGCCGCCCACTGGGCCGCACCGGCCGACTGCACCCTGCGCGCCCCCGCCGCGAGCCTGCTGCGCCTGGCCCTGAGCAAGGAGAAGACCGCCGTCCTGCACCGCCCCGAGGTGGAACTGGAAGGCGACAGCGCCGCGCTCATGGAACTGGCCGCGGTGCTGCAGGACCTGGAGCTGGACTGGGAATACGAAGTCTCCCGCTGGCTCGGCCCGGTGGGCACCCAACTGCTCGCCGGCCACCTGCGCAGCCGCGCCGGCTGGGCCGGGCAGAGCCTGGACAGCCTGCGCCAGAACCTCGCCGACTACCTCGCCGAGGAATCCCGCACCCTGGTGGGCCAGCGTGAAGCGGAAGCCCGCTTCGCCGAACTGGACCGTCTCAAGATCGATCTCGACCGTCTCGAAGCCCGCATCGGTCGCCTGACCCGGAAAAGTCCCCCAGACGCATGAAGCTGCTCGCCGTCCGCCGCCTGTTGCGCATCCAGAGCGTGGTCATCCGCTACCGCCTCGACGACCTGATATTCGACCTCCCGCTGCCCTGGTGGCTGCGCATGCTCGGCTGCCTGCTGCCCTGGCGCTGGTTCCCCCGGCGCGACCTGCAGCTGACCCGTGGCGAGCGCCTGCGCCTGGCCCTCGAAGGCCTCGGGCCGATCTTCATCAAGTTCGGCCAACTGCTCTCCACCCGCCGTGACCTGCTGCCGCCGGACATCGCCGATGAGCTGGCACGCCTGCAGGACCAGGTCCCCCCCTTCGACCCCGAGCAGGCCGTGCGCCTGATCGAAGAGCAGCTCGGCGCCCGCATCAGCGACGTCTTCACCCGCTTCGACGTCGCCCCGCTGGCCTCCGCCTCCGTGGCCCAGGTCCACGCCGCACGCCTGAAGAGCGGCGAAGACGTGGTGGTCAAGGTGGTGCGCCCGGGCCTCAAGCCGGTGATCCGCCAGGACCTCGCCTGGCTGTTCCTCATCGCCCGCCTGGCCGAGCGCCTCTCCAGCGACGCCCGCCGCCTGCGCCCGGTGGAAGTGGTCAGCGACTACGAGAAGACCATCTACGACGAGCTCGACCTGCTGCGCGAGGCGGCCAACGCAAGCCAGCTGCGGCGCAACTTCGAGGGCTCGCCGCTGCTCTACGTGCCCCAGGTCTACTGGGACTGGTGCCGCCCCAAGGTGCTGGTGATGGAGCGCATCTACGGCGTCCCGGTCACCGACCTGGCCACCCTTGCCGACCAGCGCACCGACCTCAAGCTGCTGGCCGAACGCGGCGTGGAGATCTTCTTCACCCAGGTGTTCCGCGACAGCTTCTTCCACGCCGACATGCACCCCGGCAACATCTTCGTCAGCACCCGCCAGCCCTGGAACCCGCAGTACATCGCCATCGACTGCGGCATCATCGGCAGCCTCACCCCCGAGGACCAGGACTACCTCGCGCGCAACCTCATCGCCTTCTTCAAGCGTGACTACCGCCGCGTCGCCCAGCTGCACATCGACTCCGGCTGGGTCCCGGCGGAAACCCGGGTGAACGACTTCGAAGCGGCCATCCGCACCGTCTGCGAACCCATCTTCGAGAAGCCGCTGAAGGACATCTCCTTCGGCCAGCTGCTGCTGCGCCTGTTCCAGACCGCACGCCGCTTCAACATGGAAGTGCAGCCGCAACTGGTATTGCTGCAGAAGACCCTGCTCAACATCGAAGGCCTCGGCCGCCAGCTCTACCCCGACCTCGACCTCTGGAGCACCGCCCAGCCCTACCTGGAGCGCTGGATGCGCGAGCGCGTCAGCCCCAAGAGCCTGCTGTCCAACCTGCAGGCCCAGGTCGAGCAGGTGCCGCACCTGGCCGGCATGACCCGCGACCTGCTGGAGCGCATGAGCCAGCCCCATGCCAGCGACCCGCCACCGCCCTGGCGCCGTGCCAGCGACGGCCTCGCCCCGCGCCTGATCGGCGCCGCCCTGCTGGTGGGCGCGGCCAGTACCGGCCTGGAGCAGCACCTCGCCGCCTGGCCGGCCTGGCTGATGCTGGCCAGTGGTCTGTATCTCGTACTTCGCCGATAGCCAAGGCCGCGCCAGCGCTGGCACACTACTGCCCCCGGCCGGGCCCGCACCCGGCCTGCTCGTGGAAACCGACATGAACGACTGGCTGGAAGACATCCACTGGAACGCCGACGGCCTGGTCCCGGCCATCGCCCAGGACCACAAGACCGGACGCATCCTGATGATGGCCTGGATGAACCGCGAATCCCTGGCCCTGACCGTGGCCGAGAACCGTGCCATCTACTGGTCACGCTCGCGCGGCAAACTCTGGCGCAAGGGTGAGGAATCCGGCCATGTGCAGAAGCTCCACGAGTTGCGCCTGGACTGCGACGCCGACGTGATCGTGCTGATGGTCGAGCAGATCGGCGGCATCGCCTGCCACACCGGCCGCGAAAGCTGCTTCTACCGCGTCTACGAGAACGGCGGCTGGAAGACCGTCGACGCGGTCATCAAGGACCCCGACGCGATCTACCACGCAGGACATGCACATGAGTGACACCCTTTCCCGCCTCGCCGAGGTGCTCGAAGCCCGCAAGAACGCGCCGGCCGACTCCTCCTACGTGGCCAGCCTGTACCACAAGGGGCTGAACAAGATCCTCGAGAAGGTGGGCGAGGAATCGGTTGAAACCATCCTGGCCGCCAAGGATGCCGCCACCAGCGGCGACTGCAGCGACCTGATCTACGAAACCGCCGACCTCTGGTTCCACAGCCTGGTCATGCTCGCCGCCCTCGGCCAGCATCCCCAGGCCGTACTGGACGAACTGGAGCGTCGCTTCGGCCTGTCCGGGCACGCTGAAAAAGCCGCCCGCCAGCCTTCCGCCTAACGAATCGATACGCAGGAGCAAACCATGGGTATTTTCGACTGGAAACACTGGGTGGTCATTCTGATCGTCGTCGTCCTGGTCTTCGGCACCAAGCGCCTGAAGAACCTCGGCTCCGACGTCGGCGAAGCCATCAAGGGCTTCCGCAAGGCCATGAACACCGAAGACGAGCAGAAGGCCGAGCAGCCCCAGCAGCCCGCCGCCCAGCCGACTGCCGCCCCGCTGAACCAGCCGCACACCATCGACGGCCAGGCGCACAAGGTCGAAGAGCCGACTGTGCGCAAGGACTGATGCGCCATGTTCGGCATCAGCTTTGGTGAATTGCTGCTGATCGGCCTCGTGGCCCTGCTGGTGCTCGGCCCCGAGCGCCTGCCGGGTGCTGCACGTACGGCAGGCCTGTGGATCGGCCGCCTGAAACGCAGCTTCAACGCCATCAAGCAGGAAGTGGAGCGCGAGATCGGCGCCGACGAGATCCGTCGCCAACTGCACAACGAGCAGATCATGGCGATGGAGCGGCAGATCAAGGAAAGCATCGTGCCGCCCAGCCTGGAGAACCTGCTGGCCGACCCGGCGCAGCGTGACGACGCCGCCGAGGCCTCGCCCACCCCCGCCGCCCCGCAGCCGGCACCGGCTCCCGCCCCGGCAGCCAGCGCTCCACCGTCGCCTGCTGCCCAGCCCGTGCCCGGCACGACACCCGCCGCGTCCGGCGCCACGGTCGCCACCCCGCTGGCGACCCCGCAGGCTGCCACGACCCCCTCCGCCGAACCGCCACAGCCGCCCCGCCCCCTATGAGCGACCAGAAGCCGGAATACGACCAGGAGATGCCCCTGGTCTCGCACCTCGCCGAACTGCGTACCCGCCTGCTGCGTTGCGTCGCGGCGGTGTTCCTGATCTTCGCCGGGCTGTTCTACTTCGCCCAGAAGATCTACACCCTCGTTTCCGCACCGCTGCGCCAGTACCTGCCGGAAGGCGCGACGATGATCGCCACCGATGTGGCCTCGCCCTTCCTCACCCCGTTCAAGCTGACCATGGTGGTGGCGCTGTTCCTCGCCATGCCGGTGATCCTGCACCAGGTCTGGGGCTTCATCGCACCCGGCCTGTACAAGCACGAGAAGCGCGTGGCCATGCCCTTGCTGGTGTCCAGCATCGTGCTGTTCTACTCCGGGATGGCCTTCGCCTACTTCCTGGTGTTCCCGCTGATCTTCCACTTCTTCGCCAGCGTCACCCCAGAAGGCGTGTCGATGATGACGGACATCGCCAGCTACCTCGACTTCGTCATGACGCTGTTCTTCGCCTTCGGCGTCGCCTTCGAGATCCCCGTCGCGGTGGTGCTGCTGATCTGGATCGGCGTGGTCGACGTGGCCTACCTGAAGAAGATCCGCCCGTACGTGATCATCGGCTGCTTCGTGGTCGGCATGATCCTCACCCCGCCGGACATCTTCTCCCAGACCCTCCTGGCCGTGCCCATGTGGCTGCTGTTCGAGGTCGGCGTGTTCTGCGGCGGCCTGGTGCGCCGGCGCAACGACACGCCGGAAAGCGAGCCCGAAGACCAGCCGCCCGCCACCCGCCCGTGAACCTCCTGCTGCTGGAAGAGGGCGACTTCGTCGCCCCCGGCCACGCCCTCCTGCGTGGCCGCCGCCTCAAGCACCTGCATGACGTGCACCGCGCCGAAGCCGGTGACAGCCTGCGGGTCGGCCTGCTCGGCGGCGCCATGGGCGAAGGCCGGCTGACCGTCCTGGAGGCCGACCATGCCGAACTGCAGGTGAGCCTCGACCAGCCGCCGCCGGCCAAGCTGCCGCTGACCCTGCTGCTGGCCCTGCCACGCCCGAAGATGCTCCGCCGCGTGCTGCAGACCGTCGCCACCATGGGCGTGCCACGCCTGGTGCTGCTCAACAGCTACCGGGTCGAGAAGAGCTTCTGGCAGACCCCCTTCCTCGAACCCGCCGCCATCCGTGAGCAACTGATCCTCGGCCTCGAACAGGGCCGCGACACGGTGCTCCCCGAAGTCGTCATCGAGAAACGCTTCAAGCCCTTCGTCGAAGACCGCCTGCCCGCCCTCGCCGCCGGCACCCGTGCCCTGGTCGGCCACCCCGGCCCCTGGCCGGACTGCCCCCGTGCCGTGGAAGGCCCCGTCACCCTCGCCATCGGCCCCGAAGGCGGCTGGATCCCCTACGAAGTCGAGAAGCTGCAAGCCACCGGATTCGAAGCGGTGCAACTGGGCGAACGCATCCTGCGGGTCGAGACGGCGGTTACCGCTCTGCTCGCCCGCCTGTTCTGACAGGCGCCCCATCAAGCGCCCCGGCAATCCGCCGATAAACTTCCACCTCCCTCAACCTCTCTGCCGCGTTCGCCAGGAGAAGAAGCATGTCACGCTGGTTCGGTAACCTCAGTGTCAGCCTCAAGCTCGCCATCGGCTTCGGCCTCGTCCTGCTGCTCACCCTGCTCATCACCCTCACCGGTTGGCTCGCCATCGACGAAACCCTGGATCGAGGCCAGAAACTCCAGGACTCGGCCAACCTCAGCGAGCTGGCCAAGGACCTGCAGATCAGCCAGCAGGCCTACCAGCTCAAGCAGGACGCCAACAACGCCGAGCGTGTACGCGCGCGCGTGCAGGCCATCAACGACCACACCCGCACCCTCGAACAGCACTTCACCGACGCCCGCGACCGCGAGCACATGGAGCAGGCCCGCCAGGCGACCCAGGCCTACCAGGCCGCCTTCACCGAGCTCGGCAAGGCCTACCAGACCCGCGAGGGCGCGCGCAGCCAACTGGGCACCAGCGCCGACGCCGCCATGGCCTCAATCGGCAACCTCATTGAGCGCGTCCTCGCCGACATCACCCTCGACGATGCCGGCCGCCTCACCCAGTTCCACGAACTGGCCGACCTGCGCCTCTCGGTAATGCAGGCCCGCTTCCAGGTCCGTGGCTACACCTTCAGCAACGACCCCAGCTTCCAGGACGCCGCCCTGCAAGCCGTGGATGCCGCCCTCGGCAACCAGGCCAAGCTGGCCGCCACCCTGGGCAACGACGACACCGACCTGGCCCGCGTTGGCAGCAACCTCAAGACCTACCGCGACGCCATCAGCGCCTATCGCCGCGCCAACGACAACGCCCAGGCCCAGTTCGACGCCATGGGCCAGCAGGGCCAGCGCCTGCTGGAGATCAGTGCGCGCCTGTACACACAACAGAACGCCAAGCTCGAAGCCGAGACCCGCCAGACCCACGTCATGCTGCTGGTGGCCTCGATCATCACCCTGGTGCTCGGCCTGTTCGCCGCCCTGCTCATCACCCGGCAAATTACCCAGCCCCTGCGCGACACCCTCGACGCCGCCGAACGCATCGCCGCCGGCGACCTCAGCCGCGACCTGGTGGTGCAACGCAGCGACGAACTCGGCCAGTTGCAGGGCAGCATCCAGCGCATGAACGCCAGCCTGCGCGACCTGATCGGCCGCATCCGTGACAGCGTCACCCAGCTCGCCAGTGCCGCCGAAGAACTGTCCGCCATCACCACCCAGACCAGCGCCGGCGTGAACGCCCAGAAAGTCGAGACCGACCAGGTCGCCACCGCCATGAACGAGATGGCCGCCACCGTCCACGAGGTCGCCCGCAACGCCGAAGACGCCTCCCAGTCCGCCAGCGCTGCCGACCGCCAGGCCCGCGAAGGCGAGACGGCCGTCAACGACGCCGTGCAGCAGATGGACCGCCTGGCCGACGAGGTCACCCGCTCCAGCGATGCCGTCACCCACCTCAAGCAGGAGAGCGAGCGCATCGGCAGCGTGCTGGACGTGATCAAGACCGTGGCCGACCAGACCAACCTGCTGGCCCTGAACGCCGCCATCGAAGCCGCCCGAGCCGGCGAAGCCGGTCGCGGCTTCGCCGTGGTCGCCGACGAAGTGCGCGGTCTGGCCCAGCGCACCCAGCAATCCACCCAGGAGATCGAAGCGCTGATCGCCGGCCTGCAGAGCGGTGCCCAACGCGCCGCCAGCCTGATGGAAACCAGCCGCGAGCTGACCGACAGCACCGTCGAACTGACCCGCCGCGCTGGCCGCCGCCTGGGCGCCATCGCCGAATCGGTGTCCACCATCCAGGCCATGAACCAGCAGATCGCCGCCGCCGCCGAGCAGCAGGGCGCCGTGGCCGAAGAGATCAACCGCAGCGTGGTCAGCGTGCGCGACATCTCCGAGCAGACCGCCTCCGCCAGCCACCAGACCGCCACCTCCAGCGTCGAACTCGCCCGCCTGGGCGGCAGCCTGCAGGACTTGGTCAGCCGCTTCCGCGTCTGATAGCAGGCCGCCCGGGCCGGCTATCAGACGAAATATCAAACTGCCACCATGTTCTTGCCGGCGCCCCGGGGCGCCGGCTACTCTCCCGCCCCCGCGTCACAGGCCGCCGTCTCGGCAGCGCCTTTCCCAATAACTCCAACAGACGCCTCACCCGCCACGGCGATGCCCCGCGCACCGCCGGGCTTACGCATTCCCGGGAGAAACCATGTACCACTGGTGCACACAACGGCTCGCCGACCTGCGGGTCGGCCGCAAACTTGCCTTCGGCTTCGGCCTCGTCCTGCTCCTCACCCTGGCGGTGATGTTCACCGGCATCCGCGGCATCGACCGCATGATCGACAGCAGCGACCAGATGGTCACCGTCAGCGAGCTGGAAAACACCATCAAGGACGCCCGCGCCCAGCGCCTGCAGTTCGTCAGCACCGGCGACCTGCAGCACGCCCGCAACATCGAACAGCTGATCGACGCCATGCTCGCCATCAGCGACCGCCTGGAGGCCGACGCCCACACCGCCCAAGGCCGGACCCGACTGGAGCAACTGCGCAGCGAGATCAACGCCTACCGCCAGTCCCTCGCCGCCCTGATCCGCGCCCAGGAGGACCGCAACGCCGCCCGAGCCGTGCTGATCAAGTCCGCCGAGGCCGTACTCGCCCAGTTCGCCGAACTGCAGAAACGGCGCTTCGACGACCTCGCCCGCGACCCGACCAACCCCGAACTGCTGGCCGAAACCCGCACCATCACCGGGCTCAACCAGCAGTTGCTGTCCATCCGCTACCTGGTGCGCGGCTTCGTCTTCCAGCAGACCCCGGAATCCGAGCAACCGGCCCAGGCCGCCCTGGCGCAGTTGCAGCGCGACCTCGACGCACTCAAGCAGCAGGCCACCGGCGACTTCGCCGACTACCTGGCCCGCGCCCGCCCCTCCTTCGATGCCTACCTCAGCGCCGTGCGCCAGTTCGGCCAGGGCGTCGAGGCCAGCCGCGCCGCCATCGACACCATGGGCAAGCACGCGGAGACCATGCGCGACCAGGGCAACCGGATCTACGAGCTGCAGGTGAAGGCCCGCAGCAGCGACGCCACCAGCGCCCGCAGCCAGCTGCTCGTCACCACCCTGTTGGCCATCAGCCTCGCCGTGTTCGCCGCCTGGTCCATCAGCCGGCAGATCCTCGACCCGCTGCGCCAGGCGCTGGCCTTCGCCTCGCGCATCGCCGACGGTGACCTGCGCGCCGAACTGCAGGCCAATCGCCAGGACGAACTGGGCCAACTGCAGCGCGCCCTGCAGGCCATGGCCGGCAACCTGCGCCAGCTGATCGGGCGCATCGGCGACGGCGTCACCCAGATCGCCAGCGCCGCCGAAGAACTCTCCGCCGTCACCGAACAGACCAGCGCCGGCGTGAACGCGCAGAAGGTCGAGACCGACCAGGTCGCCACCGCCATGAACGAAATGGCCGCCACCGTCCACGACGTGGCGCGCAACGCCGAGCAGGCCTCCGAAGCCGCCGCCTCCGCCGACCGCGAGGCGGCCCAGGGCGACCGCCTGGTGCGCCAGGCCCTCGGCCAGGTGGACCGCCTCGCCGCCGAAGTGGGCCGCTCCACCGAGTCCGTGCAGCAGCTGCGCCGCGAGAGCGACAAGATCGGCAGCGTGCTGGACGTGATCAAGACCGTCGCCGACCAGACCAACCTGCTGGCCCTCAACGCCGCCATCGAAGCCGCCCGTGCCGGCGAGGCCGGGCGCGGCTTCGCCGTGGTGGCCGACGAAGTGCGCGGCCTGGCCCAGCGCACCCAGCAGTCCACCGAGGAAATCCAGGAGCTGATCGCCGGCCTGCAGAACGGCAGCCAGCAGGCCGCCGGCATGATGGAAAGCAGCCTGGAGCTGACCGAAGACACCCTGCGCCTGGCCCGCGAGGCCGGCGACTCGCTGACCTCCATCACCGGCGCCGTCTCGGCCATCCAGTCGATGAACCAGCAGATCGCCGCCGCCGCCGAGCAGCAGAGCGCCGTGGCCGAGGAGATCAACCGCAGCGTCCTCAACGTGCGCGACATCTCCGAGCAGACCGCCGCCGCCAGCGACCAGACCGCCGCGTCCAGCGTTGAGCTGGCACGCCTGGGCAACGAACTGCAACAGATGGTCGGGCGCTTCCGGGTCTGACACCGCCCGCCGGAGGGCGTAGGATCGGGCCTTCCCCCTTGCCGAGGCCCGAGCCATGCGCCCCCTGACCATCGACCTCGACCAACTGGCCTTCGCCCTCTCCACCGAGGGCCTGGACCACTACCTGGACCTGCTCACCGGCAAGGTCCTGCTGATCCCTGAAGAGGATGCCGATCCCCAGCTGGAAACCCTCCTGCGCGAAGAGCCGGAGCGTTTCCTGCTGGTGGAACCCCTCACCCACGGCGACGAGCTGCGGCTGATGGAGGAATTCCTCCACGAAGTCGTCCACCCCCACGCCTACACCGCCCTGCAACAGGCCCTGGCCGGCCGCAAACCGGCCCGCGCCTTCCGCCACGTGCTGATGGAGTACCCGGTCCTGCTGGAAGCCTGGCACCACTTCGAAGCGGCCCGCCTGAGGGAACTGGCGCAGGACTGGCTGGAGGACAACGAATTGCAGGCGGCGGTGCCTTTGCATTGAGCCGAATCTGGCGTGCGCACGAGACGTCAACCCAGGCTGGTTTTCGCGTTCTGCGGACGTCCCCTGTTTCGCCTTGCCTGGCGAGTTTCTTTTTTCAGTCGGTCGCCAAAAAAGAAACCAAAAAGGCTCGCCCCAGCATACGGGTCCCGCTTCGCGGGACTCCGCTCGGCCTCCTGAAGGGGCATTCATCCCCGCCCCACCTCAGGCGCCGCCATCATTTCGGTGTATGCACCATCCTCAAACCCAAAGCAAAAGGGCCGCATCGCGCAAGCCGTTCGCTTAAAGTGTTGAAGCTCATAACCACATGTGGGGCTATGTGCTTCATTTTTTCGGATATGCAAAGCGCAGAAAAATCTTCTGAAAGACAGGGTATTTCCCAAAAAATGGATAACGGGCACAGGGATTTTCCTCCCAGGCCTGCCAAGCTGTGGCTTCTATGAATAGACTTTTCACTTGGATTGACACTTTTTCTTGACCAGTTTTTGGCCGCTCATTTTTTCTTTCCCTGTCCCGCCAGCAGGCGTCGAGCATCCTTCTCTGCCGCCAATCGAGCCTTCGCGGCGGCGAGATTTGATGAAGCACGCCTGTGTCGCTCAAAAAGGCCCTGATAGTCGCGCCTGACACCATCGACGCCACCTTTTTCAAGGAGCCTGCAAATCGTCCAGTTCACGGCGATCTGATGCTCTAGATCAGCAATTCGACGTTCCTTTTCCCAACTCGCAATTCCGGTGGCAAAGAAGGCGCGATCACTAACTTCCGTAGATTTGACTTCGTTGAGCCGTTTAATGAGTTCCAGACGCGCGCTGACACTGTAGCGTGCCTGGAACGCGGAATCGGGGATATCTGCCAATTGGTGGAAACGCTGTGGTACTGCGTCGTGATAGCACCAACGGCGAACCTTCTTGCGTCCGTACAGGTAGTCACCAACCTTGGTTTCGTCGTCTGGATAACTAGGCTCGAATTGGTGGAATGTTCCGCAGTGAAGCGCTGCCTCAAATACATGAGAGACCCGTTCCTTCATGGCTTCACTGATGGTGTCGAACTCCGCATCCAGACTCTTCAGAACCGCTTCCCAGTGTCCGACGAAGCTTGATGATATCTGTTGCTCTTGGGCGGCTTTCTCCGAGAGTTTTACGGCCCATTCATAACTGGGCTTAAACCTGCGCGCCATGTGCCCTCCAAAGCCCTTTACCGAGGGATAATTGTTACCAGCTTGGCAAAGCGCTTAATTACATCACTTGCTCCACTAAATAGCGATTATGACTAATCATTTGATTTAAAAGAATGTAAAAAGAAAAATCCCGGCACATATAGCCGGGATTCTTTAACACTTTAAGCGAACGAATTGCGCATCGCGGCCCTTTCCATTCCCTTACAGCACCTGCCTGAGGAACGCCTGCGCACGCGGGTCCCGGGGCTGGTCGAAGAACTGCGCCGGCGGCGCATCCTCCAGCAACTTGCCATGGTCGAAGAACAGCACCCGGTCGGCCACCTCGCGGGCGAAGCCCATCTCGTGGGTGACGCAGACCATGGTCATGCCCTCCTGGGCCAGCTGCTTCATCACGTCCAGCACCTCGCCGACCATCTCCGGGTCCAGCGCCGAGGTGGGCTCGTCGAACAGCATCACCTTCGGCTCCATGCACAGCGCCCGGGCAATGGCCACGCGCTGCTGCTGCCCGCCGGACAGGCGCGAGGGGTACTCGCCGGCCTTCTGGGCGATGCCCACCTTGGCCAGCAGCGCCCGGGCCTTCTCCTCGCGCTCGGCCTTGCCGCGCTTGCGCACCACCTTCTGCGCCAGGCAGAGGTTCTCCAGCACGGTCATGTGCGGGAACAGGTTGAAGTGCTGGAACACCATGCCGACTTCGCGGCGGTAGGCATTCACATCGGTCTTCGGGTTGGCCAGGTCGACGCCGTCGATGCTCACCGAGCCCGCGTCCAACTCCTCCAGGCCGTTGAGGCAGCGCAGGAAGGTGGACTTGCCGGAGCCGGAGGGGCCGATCACCACCACCACCTCGCCGCGCTTGACCGAGGTGGTCACGTCGTCGACGGCGCGCACTTCCTGGCCGCGGGCGTCGAAGACTTTCATCAGGTTGCGGACTTCAATCACTTTTCCCGAGCCTCCGCTCCAGTCGGTTGGCGATCTGCGACAGCGGCAGGTTGATGACCAGGTACAACGCGGCGACGCAGAACCAGATCTCGAAGGTGGAGAACGACGTCGTGATCGCCTCGCGGCCGCTCTTGGTCAGCTCGGTGATGGCGATCACCGACACCAGCGAAGTGTCCTTCACCAGGCTGATGAACTGCCCGGCCAGCGGCGGCAGCACGCGCTTGAACGCCTGGGGCAGGATCACGTAGCGCATCGACTGGCCGCCGGTGAGGCCGAGGGAACGCGCGGCCTCGTTCTGTCCACGGGCGATGGACTGCACGCCGGCGCGGACGATCTCGCCCACGTAGGCCCCGGTGAACAGCGCCAGGGCGGCGACGCCGGCGAACTCCCGGGAGAGGTCCAGCACGGTGCCGATGAAGAAGTAGAAGATGAAGATCTGCACCAGCAGCGGGGTGCCCCGCACCAGCTCGACGTACACGGTGGAGAGGTCGCGCAGTGTGGGGTTCTGCGACAGCCGGCAGAGCCCGGTGAAGAGGCCGATCACCAACCCCAGCGCGCCCGAGAGCACGGATATCCACAGGGTGGTCCAGAGGCCCCAGAGCAGCGGGCCGGCCGCCCAGTGGCGGGTCACGCCGACCACGTCACCTTCGGAGAGGTCGTCGCCCTGGCTGACCTGCAGGCTGTCCTTGGCCACCTGCAGCTGTTGCTCCTCGCCGCCCTCGGTGACCAGGGTCACCCGGGCGTTGGCGCCTTCCTCGGCAATGGCCTCGACCCGCGCGTAGTCGGCCGCGCGCTGGGCCTCTTCGGCCTGGTAGGCGAAATACTGCGGCACCCGGTTCCAGCGCCACTCGTAGGAGATCAGGGAGGTGGAGTACCAGAGGCCGTAGGCGACCACCAGCAGGATCAGGCCCGTCAGCAGGTGCCAGGGCCAGGTACGGCGGTGTTTTCTAGTCACGATGGGTCTCGCTCATGGCGATGCCTGGGGGGCGAAAAAGACAGGTCCGGCCTCGTGGGCCGGACCTGTCGCGTGCAGCGGGGAGCGCGTCCCGTTATTCCATGTCTTTCAGCCAGGCGGTGTTCTTGAACCACTTGGCATGGATGCGCTCGTAGGTGCCGTCCTTCTGGATCTGGTGCAGCCAGTTGTTGATCCAGTTGATGCTGTCGTAGTCACCCTTCTTCAGACCGAAGGCCAGGGGCTCGTAGGTGAAGGGCTCTTCCAGGTACACCAGCTTGCCGGCGCCGGCCTTGTTCACCGCGACCACGTTGTAGGGGGCGTCGTAGATGAAGGCATCGGCCTTGCCGTTGACCACGTCCATCACCGCTTCCTGCTCGTTGTCGAAGCCGTGGTACTGGGCCTTGGCGATCAGCTTCTTGGCGACCATCTCGCCGGTGGTGCCGATCTTGGAGGTGATGCGGTACTGGCCGTCGTTGAGGTCCTTGTAGGACTTGATCTTGCCTTCCAGGTCCTTGCGGATCAGCAGGGTCTGGCCGACCACGATGAAGGGCTCGGAGAAGTTGATGCGCAGGTTGCGCTCCTGGGTCAGGGTCATGCCGGAGCCGATCATGTCGAACTTGTCGGTCAGCAGGGCCGGGATGATGCCGTCGTAGCTGGTGGACACCAGCTCCAGCTTCACGCCCATGGCCTTGGACATGGCCTTGAGCAGGTCCACTTCGAAGCCGATGATTTCGCCGCGCTTGTTGGTCATTTCGAAGGGCATGTAGGTCGGGTCCATGCCGACCCGCAGGGTGCCGCGCTTGACCGCGTCATCGACGACGCCGGCGTGGGCCAGGCCGGTGAAGGCGCAGGCGGAGAGCAACAGGGATGCGAGAAGCTTCTTCATTCTTACTCCTGACAGGGCAGATCGTTATTGTGTGAAGCGGCGCCCACGGACCCGACGGGCATGGCGCGAAATCCTAACCGCCCGGACCGTGGATGGCGAGTCAACCCGAAGCAACAAGCACGCCACAATCGGACAGGCGGCGCGGAGCGAGACGGGCTCAGCTTTCCAGCAGGAAGGTGACCGGGCCGTCGTTGACCAGGTGCACCTGCATGTCGGCGCCGAAACGCCCGGTGGCGACCTGGGCGTGCTGGGCACGGGCCCGCGCCACCAGGTAGTCGAACAGGCGCTCGCCCTGGGCCGGCGGCGCGGCGCTGGAGAAGCTCGGGCGCAGGCCGCTGCGGGTGTCGGCGGCCAGGGTGAACTGCGAGACCAGCAGCAGGCCGCCCTCCACGGCACCGAGGGACAGGTTCATCTTCCCTTCGGCATCGCTGAACACGCGGTAGTTGAGCAGCTTGTGCAGCAGTTTGTCGGCGCTGGCCTCGGTGTCCTGGGGCTCTACGCCCACCAGCACCAGCAGGCCGCGGTCGATGGCGCCGACGGTCTCCCCGGCGACGTCCACCCGGGCGGCGGAGACCCGTTGCAGCAGCGCCTTCATCAGGCTTCCTCTTCCGGCGGCAGGTCCAGCAGGCGGCGGGCGATGCTGTCCGTGGCGCGCAGCAGGGCATCGGTAATGCCCGCTTCGGAGGCGGCGTGGCCGGCGTCGCGGACGATCTGCAGCTCGCTGTTGGGCCAGGCCTTGTGCAGCTCCCAGGCGTTCTCCAGGGGGCAGATGGCGTCATAGCGACCGTGCACGATCACCCCCGGCAGGTGGGCGATGCGCGGCATGTCGCGCAGCAGCTGGTTGGGTTCGAGGAAGGCGTTGTTGACGAAGTAGTGGCACTCGATGCGGGCGATGGACAGCGCGCGCATCGGCTCGCTGAAGCGCTCCACCACCGAGGCGCTGGGGCGCAGGGTGGCGGTGCGGCCTTCCCAGGTGGACCAGGCCTTGGCGGCGTGCATCTGGGCGATCTGGTCGGTGCCGATGAGGCGCTTGTAGAAGGCCTGGATCAGGTCGTCCTGCTCGTCCGCCGGGATGGGCGCCAGGTAGTCTTCCCAGTAGTCGGGGAACAGCCGGCTCGCGCCCTCCTGGTAGAACCACTTCAGCTCCTGGGGACGGCACAGGAAGATGCCCCGCAGGATCAGTGCCCGCACCCGGTCCGGGTGGGCCTGGGCGTAGGCCAGCGACAGGGTGGAGCCCCAGGAACCGCCGAACAGCACCCAGCGGTCGATGCCCAGGTGCTCGCGGATGCGTTCGAGGTCGGCGACCAGGTCCCAGGTGGTGTTGTTCTCCAGGCTGGCGTGGGGGGTGGAGCGGCCACAGCCACGCTGGTCGAAGGTGACGATGCGGTACAGGGTCGGGTCGAAGAAACGCCGGCTCAGGGCATCGCAGCCGGCGCCCGGGCCGCCGTGGATGAACACCACCGGCAGGCCGTCGGGGGTACCGCTCTCGTCGATGTAGAGCACATGCGGTTCGTCCACAGCCAGTTCGTGGCGGGCGTAGGGCTTAATTTCCGGATACAAAGTCAGCATGCTGGGCTCCGATTCTGTGCTCTAGGCCAATGCCCCCCGGGACATCCGCCGCCTAATGTGCCCGGCATCATAAACGAGGGAAATGGAGTTCGAATATGTCAGCGAGGCTGTTCACCCTACCGATCGTACTGTTCCTGGCCCTGCTCGCCGGTTGCGGCCGCGAAGACCCGGCCGCCGAGCTGGAGGCAGCGGTCAAGGCCCTGCAGGCCAACCTGGAAGCGAAGGACACCGGCGCGGTGATGAAGCAGTTGCACCCGCAGTTCGCCACCGCCGACGGCAACGACCGCGAATGGGCACGGCGCACCATGGCGCTGCTGTTCATGCGCCACAAGAACGTGTCGATCATCGCCCTGAGCCAAGACAGCCGCCTCGACCCCACCTACCGCGAGAAGGGCCACACCGACGCCCGCGTCGCCCTCACCGGCGCCGAAGGCCTCATCCCCGACGCCGCCCGCCAATACGCCGTGAAGCTCGAATGGTGGCGCGACGACGGCGACTGGAAGCTCGCCCGCCTCAGTTGGGAGTGATCCCGGCCTGAGCACTCCCCCACGCCTGACAGCGTACCGGTGGGCTGGCCCGGCCCACCCTACGCGCAGGCCCCGGCCAACAAGCCTGTAGGGGCAAATTCATTCGCCCAAGGGCCGCAACGTGGCCTCGGTCTCATGTATGTACCCGGTTTGGCTCAACACCCATAGCGCTCCCGCCCCCAGGCGAGCATCGCCAGCAGCAGCTGGCGGATGACCTTGCGGGTGGGGACGGCGAGGTCTTCGCGGAAGGCGAAGGGTGCCTCTTCGTTCATGTAGGTGCGCTGGGCCAGCTCCAGTTGCACGGCATGGATGTGCTGGGCCGGCTGGCCGTAGTGACGGGTGATGTGGCCGCCCTTGAAGCGGCCGTTGAGCACATGGCTGTAGCCCTCGGCGCGGGTGCAGACGCTGACCAGCGCGTCGGCGAGGCCCGGGTCGCAGCTGGCGCCGGCGTTGGTGCCGAGGTTGAAGTCCGGCAGGTGGCCGTCGAACAGGCGGGGGATGAAGGCGCGGATGGAGTGGGCGTCGAACAGCAGCGCATAACCGAACTCGCGCTTCAGCCGCTCCAGCTCCTCGGCGATGCGCCCGTGGTAGGGCGTCCAGATGCGTTCCAGGTAGCCGGCGCGCTCTTCGGCGGACGGTGCCGCGCCTTCGCGGAACAGCGGCTGGCCGTCGAACATCACGTCGGGGAACAGGCCGGTGGTGGCGGTGGCGTAGAGCGGCGCGTCGTCCGCCGGGCGGTTGAGGTCGATGACGTAGCGCGAGTAGCGCGCCGCCAGGGTCGCGGCCCCCAGTTCGGCAGCGAAATCGTAGAGCAGCGGGATGTGCCAGTCGGTGTCGATCAGCGAGCGCGCGGCATCGCTCAGGCCGGCCTCCACCGCCGGGGTCAGGCGGGTGCCGGGGTGCGGCATGCTGATCAGCAGCGGCACGCGGCCGGGGGTGAAGTCGAGGACGTTATCCAAGGTCGATCTCCTGTCCATGGCGCACCACCCGGTTGGGCAAGGTGCCGCCGAGCCAATAGGCCAGCTCCGCCGGGCGCTGGATGTCCCAGGCGACGAAGTCGGCGAGCTTGCCCGCTTCCAGGCTGCCGCAGCGCTCGGCCAGGCCCAGGGCGCGGGCGGCGTTGAGGGTGACGCCGGCCAGGGCCTCTTCCGGGGTCAGGCGGAACACGGTGCAGGCCATGTTGAGCATCAGCCGCAGGGACAGCGCCGGTGAGGTACCGGGGTTGAGGTCGCTGGCCACCGCCATGGTCACGCCGTGGCGACGCAGGGCATCGATGGGCGGCAGCTGGGTCTCGCGCAGCAGGTAGAAGGCGCCCGGCAGCAGCACGGCGACGGTGCCGGCATCGGCCATGGCGATGGCGTCGTCCTCGGTCATGTATTCCAGGTGGTCCGCCGACAGGGCGTCGTAGCGCGCCGCCAGGCTGGAACCATGCAGGGGCGACAGCTGCTCGGCGTGCAGCTTCACCGGCAGCCCCAGCCCGCGCGCGGCCTGGAACACCCGCTCGACCTGGGCCGGGGAGAAGGCCAGGTGCTCGCAGAAGGCGTCCACCGCATCCACCAGGCCCTCGGCGGCCAGTGCCGGCAGAATTTCGGTGCAGACCACCTCGATGTAGTCGTCGGCGCGGCCGGCGTATTCCGGCGGCAAGGCGTGGGCGGCGAGGCAGGTGGTCTTCACCGTCACCGGCAGCACCTCGCCCAGGCGCCGCGCGACCCGCAGCATCTTGCGCTCGCTGGCCAGGTCCAGCCCGTAGCCGGACTTCACCTCCAGGGTGGTGACGCCGTCGCGCAGCAGATGCCGGGCGCGTGTCACCGCGCTGGCCAGCAGCTCGTCCTCGCTGGCCTCGCGGGTGGCGCGCACGGTGCTGGCGATGCCGCCGCCCCGGGCGGCGATCTCGGCGTAGCTGACGCCCTCCAGGCGCTGCTCGAACTCGGCGCTGCGGTCACCGCCGAACACCAGGTGGGTGTGGCAGTCGATCAGCCCCGGGGTGACCCAGGCGCCACCGAGGTCGACCTGCCTGGCATCGCCGGTATCCGGGGCCTCGGCCAGCGGGCCGACCCAGCGGATCAGCGCGCCTTCGGTGAGCAGCGCGCCGTGCTCGATGATGGAGTAGCGCCCGTCCCGCAGGGTGGCGATGTGGGCGTTGTGCCAAAGCGTCTTCATGATCGTGGGCCCTTTGCATGGCTGGAATGGGCGAGGGTCATGGGTCCTCCATGGATGAGGCCGCCCGCATTGCGGGGGGCACGGGGTTCAAGGCAGTTCGGCGACCGGCTCGGGCTCGCGGCCCGACGGACGCACCCAGAGCCAGTAGGCGAGCACCAGCAGTGCAATCCACACCAGCCCCACCAACAGCGCCATCTGGGTCTTCGGGAACCAGCCCAGCACGGCGAAGATGAACAGCATGAAGGCGATGGCCAGGACCGGTCCCACCGGCCAGAACGGCACCTTGAACGCCAATGCCTGCTGTTCGGCCGGGCTCATGCGCCGACGCATGGCCACCTGGGAAACGAGGATCATCAGCCAGACCCAGACAGTGGCGAAGGTGGCGATGGAAGCGATCAGCAGGAACACCCGCTCCGGGATCAGGTAGTTCAGCACCACGCCGATCAGCAGTGCGCCAGCCATCACCACCACGGTCAGCCAGGGCACGCCATGGCGCGAGACCCGGGCGAAGCCGGACGGCGCCTGGCCTTGCAGCGCCAGGCCATAGAGCATGCGACCGGCGCCGAATACGTCGCTGTTGATGGCCGACACGGCGGCGGAGATCACCACCAGGTTGAGGATCATGGCGGCCGAGCCGATACCCAACCCGTCGAAGATCTGCACGAAGGGGCTGCCCTGGGTGCCGATCTGCGGCCAGGGGAAGATCGCCATGAGCACGAACAGGGTCAGCACGTAGAACAGCAGGATGCGCACCGGCACCGCGTTCACCGCGCGGGGGATGACCTTCTGCGGGTCGCGGGCTTCGGCAGCGGTCACGCCGATGATCTCGATGCCGCCGAAGGCGAACACCACCACGGCCAGTGAGGCCACCAGGCCACCGAAGCCATGGGGCATGAAACCGCCGTGCTGCCAGAGATTCTCGAGACCGGTGCCGGCATGGCCGGTCTCCAGGCCGAAACCGTAGAGCATGATGCCGAAGCCGCCGAGGATCATGGCGACGATGGCCCCGACCTTGATCAGCGACAGCCAGAACTCCAGCTCACCGAAAACCTTCACCGTGCACAGGTTCAGCGCGCCGATGAAGCAGATGATCGACAGCACCCAGATCCACCGGGGCACGTCGGGAAACCAGAACCCCATGTAGATGCCGAAGGCGGTCACGTCGGCGAGGCAGACGATCACCATCTCGAACGCATAGGTCCAGCCGGTGATGAACCCGGCCAGCGGACCGATGTAGGTGCTGGCGTATTCGGCGAAGGCGCCGGGCGTGGGGTTGCGCACGGCCATTTCACCGAGGGCGCGCATCACCATGTACACCGCGACACCGGCCACCAGGTAGGCCAGCAGCACGGAAGGGCCGGCCATCTGGATGGCCGAGGCGGAGCCGTAGAACAGGCCGGTGCCGATGGCCGAGCCCAGGGCGATGAAGCGGATGTGGCGGGCGCTCAGGCCTCGCTGGAGGGAAGCGTGTGACGTGGTCATTCCATTGCTCTCCTGATTGTTCTTGTCATGCAGAGGCAGGCATGGAGCCGCCCCGGGACCGGGGCGGCGAAGGGGCTCAGAAGCTCGGCAGCAGGCCGGCCGGCACCAGGGCGTTGAGGCAACCGCTGGCCAGCAGGTCGCTGGCGGCCTCGATGTCGGGGGCGAAGAAGCGGTCCTCCTGGTAGTAGGGCACCTGCTGACGCAGGGTGGTGCGGGCCTGCTCCAGCTTCGGCGAGGTCTTCAGGCCGGTGCGGAAGTCCAGCCCCTGGCAAGCCCCCAGCCACTCGATGGCGAGGATGCCGCGCACGTTCTCGGCCATGGCCCAGAGGCGCTTGCCGGCGTTCGGCGCCATGGACACGTGGTCCTCCTGATTGGCCGAGGTGGGCAGGCTGTCGACGCTGTGGGGATGGGCCAGGGCCTTGTTGTCACTGGCCAGGGCGGCGGCGGTGACCTGGGCGATCATGAAGCCCGAGTTGACCCCACCGTTCTCCACCAGGAAGGGCGGCAGCTGGGACATGTGCATGTCCATCATCAGCGAGATGCGCCGCTCGGACAGCGAGCCCACTTCGGCGATGGCCAGGGCCAGGTTATCGGCGGCCATGGCCACCGGCTCGGCGTGGAAGTTGCCGCCGGACACCACGTCGCCTTCCTCGGCGAACACCAGGGGGTTGTCGGAAACCGCGTTGGCTTCGATCTCCAGCACCTCGGCGGCCTGGCGCAGCTGGGTCAGGCAGGCGCCCATGACCTGGGGCTGGCAGCGCAGGGAATACGGGTCCTGGACCTTGTCGCACTTCTCGTGGGAGCGGGCGATCTCGCTGCTGGCGGTGAGCAGCTCGCGGTACGCCGCCGCCACATCCACCTGGCCGCGCTGGCCACGGGCGGCATGAATGCGCGCGTCGAACGGTGCCCGCGAGCCGAGCATGGCCTCGACGCTGAGGCTGCCGCAGACGGTGGCGGCGGCGAACAGGTCCTCGGCCTCGAACAGCCCGCGCAGGGCGTAGGCGGTGGACGCCTGGGTGCCGTTGAGCAGTGCCAGCCCTTCCTTGGCGGCCAGGGTCAGCGGCTCCAGCCCGGCGATGGCCAGGGCCTCGCGGGCGGGCAGCCACTGGCCCTTGTGGCGGGCGCGGCTCTCACCGAGCAGCACCAGGGACATGTGCGCCAGCGGCGCCAGGTCACCGGAGGCACCGACCGAGCCCTTGAGCGGGATGTGCGGATAGACCTCGGCGTTGAGCAGCGCCACCAGGGCGTCGATCACCGTACGGCGGATGCCGGAGAAGCCGCGCGCCAGGCTGTTGACCTTGAGCAGCATGATCAGCCGCACCATAGCGTCGTCCAGCGCCTCGCCAACACCGGCGGCGTGGGACAGCACCAGGGAACGCTGCAGCTTCTCCAGGTCGTGGGGGGCGATGCGGGTGGAGGCCAGCAGGCCGAACCCGGTGTTGATGCCATAGGCGGTGCGGCCCTCGGCGATGATCGCTTCGACGCAGCCGACGCTGGCGGCGATGGGCGCATCGGCCGAGGCGTCGAGGGTGATGCGCTGGGGCTGCTGGAAGGCGGCGCGCAGCTGGGCCAGGGTCAGGTGGCCGGGAGTGAGGTGCAAGGCATTCATTTCGGCTTATTCCCCCTTGCCGATCATGGGCAGGTTCAGGCCCTGCTCGCGGGCGCAATCGATGGCCACAGCGTAGCCAGCATCGGCATGGCGCATGACGCCGGTGGCCGGGTCGTTGGTCAGCACGCGGGCAATGCGCGCGGCGGCGGCGTCGGTGCCGTCGCAGACGATCACCACGCCGGAGTGCTGGGAGAAGCCCATGCCCACGCCGCCGCCATGGTGCAGCGACACCCAGGTGGCGCCGCTGGCCGTGTTCAGCAGGGCGTTGAGCAGCGGCCAGTCGGAGACGGCGTCGGAGCCGTCGGCCATGGCTTCGGTCTCACGGTTGGGGCTGGCCACCGAGCCGGAGTCCAGGTGGTCGCGGCCGATCACCACCGGTGCGGACAGCTCGCCCGAGCGCACCATTTCGTTGAAGGCCAGGCCCAGCTTGGCGCGCAGGCCCAGGCCGACCCAGCAGATGCGTGCCGGCAGGCCCTGGAAGGCGATGCGCTCGCGGGCCATGTCCAGCCAGCGGTGCAGGTGGGCGTCGTCGGGGATCAGCTCCTTCACCTTGGCGTCGGTCTTGTAGATGTCCTGCGGGTCGCCGGAGAGCGCGGCCCAGCGGAACGGGCCGATGCCCCGGCAGAACAGCGGGCGGATGTAGGCCGGGACGAAGCCGGGGAAGTCGAAGGCGTTGGTCACGCCCTCGTCCTGGGCCATCTGGCGGATGTTGTTGCCGTAGTCGAAGGTGGGGATGCCCTGCTTCTGGAAGTCGAGCATGGCGCGCACGTGCACGGCCATGGACTGCTTGGCGGCCTTGACCACGCCGGCCGGGTCGGTCTGCGCGCGGTCGCGGTACTGCTCCCAGGTCCAGCCGGCGGGCAGGTAGCCGTTGAGCGGGTCGTGGGCGCTGGTCTGGTCGGTGACCATGTCCGGGCGCACGCCCCGGCGCACCAGCTCCGGGAGGATCTCGGCGGCGTTGCCGTGCAGGGCGATGGAGATGGCCTTGCCTTCGGCGGTGTAGCGGGCGATGCGCGCCAGGGCGTCATCGAGGTCCTTGGCCTGCTCGTCCACGTAGCGGGTCTTCAGGCGGAAGTCGATGCGGCTCTGCTGGCACTCGATGTTCAGCGAGCAGGCCCCGGCCAGGGTCGCGGCCAGGGGCTGGGCGCCGCCCATGCCGCCCAGGCCGGCGGTGAGCACCCAGCGGCCCTTGAGGTCGCCGTTGTAGTGCTGGCGGCCGGCCTCGACGAAGGTTTCATAGGTGCCCTGGACGATGCCCTGGCTGCCGATGTAGATCCAGCTGCCGGCGGTCATCTGGCCGTACATGGCCAGGCCCTTGGCATCCAGTTCGTTGAAGTGTTCCCAGGTGGCCCAGTGCGGCACCAGGTTGGAGTTGGCGATCAGCACGCGGGGGGCGTCGGCGTGGGTGCGGAACACCCCCACCGGCTTGCCGGACTGCACCAGCAGGGTCTCGTCGTCGCCGAGCTTCTTCAGGCTGTCGACGATGGCGTCGAAGCATTCCCAGTTGCGCGCGGCGCGGCCGATGCCGCCGTACACCACCAGCTCCTTCGGGTTCTCCGCCACCTCGGGGTCGAGGTTGTTCATCAACATGCGCAGCGGGGCTTCGGTGAGCCAGCTCCGGGCGTTGAGGGTGGTGCCGCGCGGGGCGCGGATCTCGATGTCGCGGTACTTGGTCATGGCAGTCTCCAGCGAAGGTGGATGGATGTTCGGGCGGCTCACAGCCAGCCCAGGAATTGCGCCAGGTAGGCCAGCGGCACGCTGAACACCAGGCTGAGAAGGGTGCGCTGCAGCCAGACCAGCAGCAGGTCCCGCAGGCGGAGCGGGATCCGCGTGGCCAGCACGCAGGGGATCGAGGCGGACAGGAACAGCACGCTGCTGACGGACACGATGGCGGTGACGAAGCGCACCAGCACGTCGGCGTCCTTGAGCAGCATCGCCGGCAGGAACATCTCGGCCAGGCCGGCGGCGAGGGCGCGGGCCACCACCATCGGTTCGCCCAGGCCCAGCAGCCAGGTGACGGGATAGAGCAGCAGGCCGACGGCGTCGAACAGCGGCGTGTAGCGGGCGGCCAGCAACCCGAGGAGCCCGACGGCGAGGATGCTGGGCAGGATGGCGGCGGTCATGCGCAGGCCATCGATGAAGGTTTCCCGCAGGGCGGATGCCAGCGTCGGGGCCTGGGCGGCCTGCTCCAGCCCAGCGCGCCAGGCACTGGCCAGGCGGCTGGCACCGGGTGCCAGCAGCGGTTCGGCCCGGCTCTCGGACGGCAGCCGCGACAGCGGGTAGATCCGCGCGCTGACGGCGGTCACGGCGAAGGTCACCAGCATGGCGCCCCAGAAGTAGAGGTTCCATTGCCCCATCAGGCCGAGGGTCTTGGCGATGATCACCATGAAGGGCGCCGACACCGTGGAGAACCCGGTGGCGATGATGGCGGCCTCGCGCACACTGTAGTGGCCCTGCTGGTACATGCGGTCGGTGATCAGCAGGCCGACGGAGTAGCTGCCGACGAAGGAGGCCACGGCGTCGATGGCCGACTTGCCCGGGGTCCGCCAGATGGGGCGCATCACCGGCTGCATCAGCACGCCCACCAGCTCCAGCAGGCCGAAGCCGATGAGGAACACCAGCGCCAGGGCCCCCAGCGGCACGATCAGGGCCAGGCTCAGCACCAGCTTGTCGAAGAGGAACGGCAGCATGCCCGGCTCATAGACGGCGGCGGGCCCCACCTGGAACAGGTAGGCGACCCCGACCAGCAAGCCGACGCCCTTGAGAACGCTGAACACCAGGTGGGTGACGCCCTGGCGCCAGCGCCCGCTGCGCCAGGGCTCGATGGCGCCGTAGAGCATGAAGAGCAACGCCAGACCGATGACCAGCGGGCGCGCGTGCACCTGCAGGGCCGAGGCGGCGTGGTCGATCAGGATGGTGGAACGGCCGGCGATCTCGAACGGGACGAAGAACAGCACGAGGCCGATGGCGCTGTAGCCCAGCAGGCGGACGAGTGCCAAGGTGCGGTTCGGCTGTGCAGTCGCTGAAAGGTTGCCAGGCATCGCGCGTCTCCGGTTACAGGGTGTTCAGGGCTCAGGAACAGACACGTATCTACTTGTACATACAAGCATATGCAATTCAGGGACCAACCCGCTCCGCTGCGCCTGCATGACGGCGAGAAGCGCCGGATTACCTGGGCTCGGGCAGGCATCCACGGTTTGCACGGACGCAACCGATCCGACCGCTACCTGGGGCAGCGGCGCATCATTCGGGAGCAGCACCGCACACCGTTGAGGCGTTCGGTAACAGTGGGAGGCAGGCAGACGGGGGGGCCCGGCAAGGGCGAGCAGCGCGGGGAACGCAGGGAAGGTCGGGCGCGCCTCAGCGCGCCAGCAGCTCGATCAGGCAGAGGGTGCCGGCCCCCTCGAGACGGACCTCGGACAGGCCGCCCGAGCGCTCCAGGTGCAGGCAGTCGTGGCGCTCCAGCAGCGGGCCGCCCTGGAGGCCGGCGCCTGCTTCGGCGGCGAACAGCAGCAGGTGGTCGGCATCGCTGAACAGCGACTGCGGCCCGTCGAGGCGCAGCCACTGCAAGCGGGCGGCGTAGCGCGCGGGGGCGTAAATGAGGTTGAAGTCGCGGATCGGCCCGTCGATGAGGGTGCAGTCCACGGCCGCCCCGCCGTCGAAGGCGAAGGCATCCAGGGGGCCCAGGTCGCGGGAAGGCTGGCCGTCCACGGTCAGGCGCATGCCGGCACCTTCGAGCACGGTGATGACGCGCTGGTAGCCGGTGAAGGCGGAAAACGGGCCGGACTGGCCGACATCGGCGATGGACAGGCGCCAGCCGAAGCCGTCGAGGCCGTCCCCGGCATCCCGGAGGATCTCCAGGGTGGAGCCGGCGCCATTCTTCCACGGCATGCGCGGGTAGTCGGCTGCCTTGAGCAGGCGGATGCGGTTCATGAGCCGAAGCGTCCTTCGAGGCGGTAACGCGAGCCGGGGTACAGCAGGCGGGCGCTGGTGACGGTGTTGCGCCCGGACCAGGTGCGGCGGCGGATCAGCAGGCAGGGCTCGCCCCGTTCGATCTGCAGCAGGCGGCACTCGTCGGCGTCGGCGAGGATGGCCTCCACCACGTGCTCGCCCTCGGTGAGCGGGGCGATCTGGGACAGGTAGGCGTGGGGCGTCTGGCGGGTGAAATCCTGGGCCAGGTAGTCGGGGGCCACGGCGGGGTTCACGTAGCGGTCCTCGATCTGCACCGGCACGTCGTTCTCGAAGTGCACGATGCGCGAATGGAACACCCGCTGGCCTTCGCGCAGGTCCAGCGCCAGGGCACGCTCGGGGCCGGCCTGCTCTTCCTGCAGGCTGACCACCACGCAGTGGTGACGGTGGCCACGGGCAGCGATCTCCTCGGCGATGTTGTGCACCTCGAACAGCGCCGCCTGGCCCTTGGGCTCGGCGACGAAGGTGCCCACACCCTGCATGCGCACCAGCAGGCCGTCGGCGGTCAGCTCGCGCAGGGCGCGGTTGATGGTCATGCGACTGAAGCCCAGCTCGCTCACCAGCTCGCTCTCCGACGGCACCCGGTAGTGCGGCGGCCAGGCGCCGGACTGGATCTGCTGGGTGATCATCTGCTTCACCCGGGCGTACAGCGGCGCGGGGGCGTCACCGATCTGGGCGGCCAGGGAGGACGGCGCGGAGGGCGATGGGGACACGGGAATCTCCTTGTGGAAACGGCGGGCACCAGGCAGGCGCCCGCTACCGGCATGTACCGGATTCGACACCGGCGGACAAGCACGGACAGGCGCAAGTTTACGGCGCCCTACAACGTCTGTATATGTATATACAAATAAGACCACTCACCGGGAGCCCGCGCCATGCCTGCCTTCCACGCTGAACGAGCCCTCCTGCCCTCGGGCTGGGCACGTAATGTCCGCTTCGAGGTCGGGGCTTCCGGCCTGCTTGAACAGGTCCTCCCCGATGCCGGTTCCGAGGGCGCCGAGCGGCTCCATGGGCCGGTGCTGCCGGGCATGCCCAACCTGCACTCCCACGCCTTCCAGCGGGCCATGGCCGGCCTGGCCGAGGTGGCAGGCAACCCCAATGACAGCTTCTGGACCTGGCGCAAGCTGATGTACCGCCTGGTGGGCCGCCTCAGCCCCGAGCAGATGGAGGTGATCGCCCGCCAGCTCTACGTGGAGATGCTCAAGGCCGGCTACACCGCCGTGGCCGAGTTCCACTACGTGCACCACGACCCGGCCGGCCGGCCCTATGCCGACCCTGCGGAGCTGGCGCTGTGCATCAGCCGCGCCGCCCGCGACAGCGGCATCGGCCTGACCCTGCTGCCGGTGCTCTACAGCCACGCCGGCTTCGGCGGCCTGCCACCCAACGAGGGCCAGCGCCGTTTCATCCACAGCACCGACAGCTACCTGGCCCTGCAACAGCGCCTGCGCGAGGCACTGCCGGCGGATCAGGGGCTGGGGCTGTGCTTCCACTCCCTGCGGGCGGTGACGCCCGACCAACTGGCCACGGTGCTGGCCGCCGAAGACGGGGCCCGGCCGATCCACATCCACATCGCTGAGCAGCAGAAGGAGGTGGACGACTGCCTGGCCTGGAGCGGCCGTCGTCCCTTGCAGTGGCTGTACGAACACGCGCCGGTGGACACGCGCTGGTGCCTGGTGCACGCCACCCATGCCGAAGCCGATGAGGTGCAGGCCATGGCCCGCAGCGGTGCGGTGGCGGGTCTGTGCCTGACCACCGAGGCCAACCTGGGCGACGGGATCTTCCCGGCGGTGGACTTTCTCGCCCGGGGCGGGCGCCTGGGCATCGGCTCCGACAGCCATGTGTCGGTGAGCGTGGTGGAGGAACTGCGCTGGCTGGAATACGGCCAGCGCCTGCGTGACCAGCGGCGCAATCGCCTGTATCGCCCGGAGCAGCCCCAGGTGGGCCGCACCCTGTTCGACGCGGCCCTGGCCGGCGGCGCCCAGGCCCTGGGCCAACCGGTGGGGGCGCTGGCCGTGGGCAGCCGGGCCGACTGGATCGTGCTGGACGGCACCGACCCCTACCTGGCCACCGCCGAGGGGGATGCGCTGCTCAACCGCTGGCTGTTCGCCGGCGGCGACCGCCAGGTGCGGGATGTGATGGTGGCCGGGCGCTGGGTGGTGCGCAACGGCCACCACCCAGCCGAGGAAGCGACGGCCTGGGCCTTCGCCGAGGTGCTGCGGACCGTCCTGGGCTGACGGCCCGCCGCCGGGGTCAGGGCATCTGGCTGTCGGGCGTGCGCCAGATCAGCCGGTCGGTGTCGTAGCCCTGGGACTGGGCCAGGCGCACCAGGCGCGCGCGGGTCTTCTCCGAAACCACCGGGGTGCGCGAGAGCATCCACAGGTATTCGCGGTTCGGGTTGCCCACCAGCGCGGTGGTGTAGCCCTCGTCCAGGTAGAGCACCCAGTAGTCACCCTTGGCGAGGTCCGGGAAGAGCCGGGTGAAGACGTTGTCGAAGCGCACCCAGAGCTTGTCGGTCTGCCCCTCCACCTGGGGCACGGCGTAGCCGCGTGCCTCCTGCCACTCGCCCTCGGGGGTGCGGCAGCGGTTGAGCACGCCGACGCGGCCCTCGCCTTCCAGGCTGTAGTGGGCCTCGGACTGGGCGCAGTTGCGCTGGAAGAACATCGGCAGGCGCGCCAGCTCGTACCAGGTGCCCTGGTAGCGCTGCAGGTCCACCTGCCCGGCGGTACGCGGCGGTTCCGCCGGGCTGCCGGTGCCGGCACAGCCGGCCAGCAGCAGGGCGGCAGCAAACAGGGCCCGGCGCATCATTTCAGCCCCTTGCCCTGGTACATCACCACCTTGTCGGCGGCGAACTGGATGCTGATGAAGGTCTGCTGGTCACCCCAGGTGCAACTGGTGAGGCCGACCGCGCCGGAGCATTCGGTGGGTTCGCCGATCAGTTGCTCCACCTCGGTCTTGGCCATGCCGGCCTTGATCTTGGAGTAGTTCTCCTGGTTGATCTTGTTACACGCGGCGAGTGCGACGCAGACGGACAGCAGGGCGAGGATACGCAGGCGCATGGATGACTCCGTTCAGGGGTAGGAACGCCGCAAAGCTTGGCACAGCGAGGCGGCGGATGCCCATTGGATTCAGAAGCGCGAGCCGGGTTCCTCGAGGAAACGCAGCTCCGCCTCGGTGGAGGCGCGCGACAGGATGGCGTTGCGGTGGGGAAAGCGACCGAAGCGGGCGATCACCGCGCGGTGCCGCTCGGCGTAGTCCAGGTAGCTGTCGAAGGGGCTGCGCTCGGTCTCGGGTACCGCATCCCGCAGGGCGGCGAAGCGCTGCACGGCCTCGTCCTGCAGGGCCAGGTCCTCGGCGTGCTCCAGCACCAGGTAGGCGAAGACGCGGCGGATCGGCGGGAGCTGCCGGTCCCACGCCTGCGCCAGGCCGTCGCGGACCTGCTCGCGGGCCAGGGCATCGCCGGCAAAGGCGCGGGGCTGGTCGCGGAAGATCATGCGCGGCAACTGGTCCAGCAACAGCAGCCGGGCCAGCCAGCCGTCCGGGCACTGGCCCCACTCGGCGAGGCCGCCGGCCAGGGCCTGCTCCACCCGCGGGCCGAAGTGCTCCCCGGCCTCGCGGTCCTGGCTGTCACGCTTGCCGAACCACAGGCCCTGGCGGCTCGCCACCACCTCGCTGGCCGGGGCCTCGGGCCCGAACCACCAGTCCAGCAGTGGCTGCCAGGGCTGCATGGGTTACTCCAGGTGGTAGCCGGTGACCCGGGCCACTTCTTCCTTGGAGCCCAGGAACACCGGCACGCGCTGGTGCAGGGACTCGGGCTGGAGGTCGAGGATGCGCTGGCGACCGTTGGTGGCGGCACCGCCGGCCTGCTCGATGATGAAGGACATCGGGTTGGCTTCGTACATCAGCCGCAGCTTGCCGGGCTTCTCCGGCTCACGGGCGTCCCAGGGGTACATGAACACGCCACCACGGGTCAGGATGCGGTGCACGTCGGCCACCATGGAGGCGATCCAGCGCATGTTGTAGTTCTTGCCCAGCGGGCCTTCCTTGCCGGCCAGCATCTCGCCCACGTAGCGGCTCACCGGGGCTTCCCAGTGACGCTGGTTGGACATGTTGATGGCGAACTCGGCGGTGGTTTCCGGCACGCGGATGGTGTCGTGGGTGAGCACGAAGGAGCCCAGCTCGCGGTCCAGGGTGAAGCCCTTCACGCCGTCGCCCAGGGTCAGCATGAGCATGGTCTGCGGGCCGTAGATGGCGTAGCCGGCGGCGACCTGCTGGGTGCCGGGCTGGAGGAAGGCTTGTTCGTTCAGGCTGTCGTTCTGCGAGAGGTACTTATCCGGGCAGCGCAGCACCGAGAAGATGGTGCCGACCGAGACGTTGACGTCGATGTTGGAGGAGCCGTCCAGCGGGTCGAACACCAGCAGGTACGCGCCCTTGGGGTACTTGCCAGGGATCTGGTAGGCGTTGTCCATTTCCTCGGAGGCCATGCCGGCCAGGTGGCCGCCCCATTCGTTGGCTTCTAGCAGGATCTCGTTGGAGAGCACGTCGAGCTTCTTCTGCACTTCGCCCTGGACGTTCTCGGTGCCCATGCTGCCCAGCACGCCACCCAGCGCGCCCTTGGACACCGCGTGGCTGATCTCCTTGCACGCACGCGCCACCACCTCGATGAGGAAGCGCAGATCGGCAGGGGTGTTGTGGCTACGGGTCTGCTCGATCAGATAGCGACTGAGGGTAACGCGGGACATGAATTGGCTCCGGATGGAATGGGGAAAAAACGCGCGCAGTTTAGCGCGACTCGCGGCGCATTGCTTCACGCCAGGCGACACGGCGGACGGCAGGCAGGGCCCTGACGAAGCGGTGCCGAAGGATCAGACGCGACACGGGCGCACAGGTTCAGTGACGGCTCAGGACGAAAGGCTCGCCAGGCTGCAGACGCGGTTGCGGCCGTTGCGCTTGGCCTCGTAGAGGGCGGCGTCGGCGATCTGCAGCAGCTCGTCGAGGCCCTGCCCCTGGCCCGGCCAGACCGCCAGGCCGGCGGACAGGGTCACCCGCAGCTCGCCGTTGCGGGTCACCAGGGCGGTGGTGGCCAGTTCACGGCGGATCGCCTCCAGGCGCTCGGCCGCCTCGTGGGCATCGGCCCCGGGCATCACCAGCAGGAACTCCTCGCCGCCGAAGCGGAATACCGCGTCCGAGCTGCGCAGGCTGCACTCCAGGTAGCCGGCGACGCCCTTGAGCACGTCGTCCCCCACCAGGTGGCCGTGGCGGTCGTTGAGCTGCTTGAAGTGGTCCAGGTCGATCAGCGCCAGGGCGATCGGGCTCTGCTCGCGCAGGCCACGGGCCATCTCGCGCTCGAAGAACTCACTGAGGTAGCGGCGGTTGTAGAGGCCGGTGAGCGGGTCGCGCAGGGCCTGCTGGCGCAACTGCTCGTGGAGGCTGGAGATGGTCCGCAGGCGCTCCTCGCTGGTGGCCAGGGCCTCGGCCAGCTGCAGCTCGCTGCAATGCCGCGCGGTGACGTCGCGCAGGTAGATCATCCGCCCCAGCACGTGGTTGCCGGTGCGGGTCAGCCGCTCGATGGCCCGGCAGCGCACCTCGAAGTAGCGCTCCGGCGCCTCCAGGGTGAGCATCGCCTCCAGATTGCCCGACTCCTGCAACAGCGCCTGCAGCGGCTGGCCGACCACCGGCCACTCCGCCAGCACCCGGCCCTGCCAGCCACCGCGCAGACCGGCCAGGCGCAGGGCCGCCGGGTTGGCCTCGATGACACGGCCCTTGGCATCCACCACCAGCACCGGGTCGGGCAGTTCCTCCAGCAGCAGGTGGCGCGCCACCGGCATCAGGTCGAACAGGCGCACACCGACGATCAGCCAGGAGAACGCCGCCAGGGTGAAGGCGAAGCTGAAGGGGGTCGGATCGAACCCGAACAGGGTCCAGCCGAAGATCACGTAGGACGCATTGGCGACCCAGGGCACGCAGGTGACGAAGACGAACGCCAGGTAGTGCCGGCGGTGCAGGCCGTGGCTGGCCAGCACCGCGCGCGCCACCACGTAGAGGCAGAACAGCATCTGCAGGTAGACGTAGACCGCCACGCCGTGGAACAGCACCCCGTGCTCATAGCGCACCGGTGCGCCGGGCAGGTCGCTCAGCGGCGACGTGCCCGGCCCGTAGAAGGCCTGGTGCCAGGGGTTGCTGGCCGCCAGCGCCCAGGCCAGCAGCGGCGCGATGGACAGCGCCAGGTAACGGCGCGGCGACAGGGGCTCACGGATGCTGTTGACGTACTGCCAGAGGAACACCGCCCAGAGCGTCGGCACCCCGACAATGCCCGGCCAGGCCATGGTGGCCCACAGCACCTTGCACGAGGCGCCCTCGGCAGCCAGCTCCAGTCCGGCGGCACCCAGCCACCAGAGGATGCCCAGGTGCATGAGGATGAAACTGGCGCGGCCAGGGAAGTAGCGCTGTCGACCGACCCAGCGCGCCAGCAGGATGACCCCGACCGCCACCACCCCGGTGAACAGCACCGGCGGCGTGAGGCTCCAGCCCGGGATCGAACACAGGCTCACCGACACGCTTCCACAGGGCGAACAGCCTCGGCACGCCGGACAAGGGCATGGGGCAGCGGGGAGGAAGCGCGTTTCACGGCGTCGGAACCTGTCTGGAAGGGAGGCGCGGCCCATGCCGCGCGACCGGGCAAAGATACAGCAAAAAGCCACCATTCATGTGACAGATGGTGGCAATGACGCCGCTTATGCGCCCTTGTTCTGGGTACGCAGCAGGCTGACCGCCATCATCACCAGCAGCCCCACGCCCAGCAGCAGGACGGCCCAGAGGCCGAAGCGCTTCCAGTCGGTCTGCTCGGCCTGGACAGCGGCCTTCTCCTCCGCCACGGCCTGGGTGACGCGCAGGTCGCCCTCGATCCGCGCCTGGCCCATCTTCGCCAGCGAGTCGTTCCGCAGGCCGGGCACCAGGGTGCCCAGCGGCAGCGCCGAGGACGTGGCCGCCGGGCGTCCGACGGCCAGCACGAAGGGGCCGGTGCCCCGCGCGAGGAACACCACCTCGGTGGCGCGCATGCCCACCCGCAGCGCCGGGCCCTGGGTGCCGAAGCCGCCGGCACGCAGGTCCACCTTCAGGCGCACCTGCTGGATGCGGTCCCAGCCGGAGAGGATCAGCTCGTCATGGACGTTCTCCTTGCCCTCCCCCGGCAGGCGGTAGAGCAGGCCCGAAGTGAGCGGCCGCCACTGGCCGGCCGGGTCGTTGCGCGATTGCAGCTGGACCGGTGCCAGGGTGTTGGGCTGCTCCAGGGCGAAACGCAGGCGCTCGGCGGCGATGGGCAGCGGCAGGTCCCAGCGGTACTCACCCTCCCCTTCACTGCGCGCCGGCAGCGGATCGGACCAGACCATCGGCGCCGGTCGGCTCTCGCGGCTGGCCGTGGTGACCCGCGCGGCGGACAGCACCGGAGCCTCGGCGTCCAGCCACAACAGGCGCAGGTAGCGGGCGGGCTGGCCCGGCAGCGCCACTTCACGCTGGTCGATGCGATCCCCGCCGAAGCTCAGCCGGGCCAGTTGGCCGGTGCCCCAGGGGCGCCAGTCCTGCAGGTCGTCGCTGGCCTCGATGGAGAAGCGCTGGAAGCCCTCCTCGCCCGTCGTCCAGTCCAGCACCAGGCGCTCCAGCGGGCCCTGGGCGGCGCTGGCGTCCAGCAGCCAGCCGCGCAGGCGCTCGCCCGGTGCGGCGGGCTCCTCCGGCACCACTTCCACCAGGGTGCCGGTGGTGCTGCGCTCCACCCGCACGCGGGGCGCGCTGTCCACATTGGCCGGGCCACGCAGGGGGAACCACTTGAGGTCCAGCGCCTGCTCGGTGCGGGCGGTGCTGCCTTCGCTGCGGGTCAGCGAGTAGGCCAGCGGCTCGCCCTCGGCGTTGAACACCCGCAGGTCACGCAGATCGCCATGGGCTGCCGCCAGTTGCAGGGCCATGGGCAGCTCCAGGCGGTACCAGGGGCCTTGCCCCTCCACCTTGAGCGGCACCTGGGCGGTGTAGTCGGCGAGCTTCTCGGCGGCGAATGCCGGGCTGGCCACTGCCAGGCAGGCGCCCAGCAACAGGGTTAGACGACTCATGTACTGACCTGCTCCGTTTCAGCGGCGCCCCGCTTGGGCGGCAAGGGCGCGAAGTAACCGACGACCAGCAGCAGCACGCCGACGCCGATGAAGGAAATGATGCGTTCCAGGCCGCCCCGGTTGCCCAGTTCGACGAAGAACAGCTTGGCCACCACCACGCCGATCAGCGCCGCGCCCACCAGCCACAGCTCGCGGTGCACGCGGCGGTGGCCGCCGACCATCAGGCCGAGGGCGATGGTGGTCCAGACCAGGGACAGCCCCGCCTGTACCAGCATGGAATCCAGCTGGGCCTGCAGGGTGAAGGGCACGCCGCCCCAGTGGTGGGCGGTGCGGAACACCACGGCCGTGGCCAGGGCGAACAGCGAGGCGCCCACCACCACCTGGGGCAGCCAGCGCTCCACGTCTTCGCCCAGGCCGAACTCGGGCAGGTAGTCGCGCAGCCACAGGCTGACCCCCAGCAGGGCGAACAGCAGGCCCAGCTCCAGCGGGTTGACCAGCGGCAGGTAGGGCAGCGGATCGGCGCTGCCGTCGCTCCAGGCGTTGGCCACCCAGAACCAGCCGAGCATCATCAGCGCCAGCGGCAGCGCGGCCCACAGGCGGTACTCGCGCGGGTGCGCGGACACCGGCCAGGGCAGGCGCGGCAGGCGGGTCATCGCCAGCAGGTAGAGGCTCGGCAGCAGCGCCCAGCCCAGCCAGCGCCAGGCGTTGTAGTGCTCGGAAAGCAGCAGGAGCAGGTAGCGCAGCTCCAGCGCCAGCACACCGAGGATCAACCAGCAGCCGAGCACGTGGGCGGCACTGCGCGCGCCCTCCGGCAGCAGGTCATGCAGGCGCTTGAGCACCAGCAGGTGAGCGGCGAACACCAGCCCCCAGCCCAGCCAGCCGAAGTCGGCCGCCGGGTGGTAGCGCGGCGTCCAGGCACCGAGCAGGGCCACCAGCGCCGCCGGCACCAGCAGCAGGCAGAGCAGTGCCAGGCCTTCCCAGCGCTCACGACGCGCCAGTTGCGACCAGGCCGCCACGCTCAGGGCCGCCAGCACCAGCGCCAGGGGCACGCGCAGCGCCGGCTCGGCGAAGCGGATGATCTCCAACAGCCCCGCCAGGGCCCACCAGCCGGCACTCCACACCAGCAGCAGCTGGGCCAGGTGGCCGAGGCTGACGCCCGGCAGGCGCGGGTCTTCGCGGCGGTGCTCGCGGTGCAGGCGCCAGGCCCCCACCAGCGCCGCCAGGGCCAGCACGGCCGGCGTCCAGAAGCCGGCATGGGCCAGCGGGCGCAGCCCCTCGCTGCTCAGCTCACCCAGCAGCAGCGGGCTGACCGCCAGGAAGGTGATGCCGGCCACGGCCTGCAGCCCCAGGCCGAAGACGAAGCTGGCGCGCAGCTGCAGGTGCAGGCTGAGCCAGATGATCAGCAGGCCGCTGCCGCCCCAGACGGCGGCGGCCGAGCGCCACGGCAGGACGAACAGCACCGCCAGGTTGATGAACACCAGGCCCGCCAGCAGCACCACGGACATGCCACGCAGCAGGCGCGCGTCGTCGCGCACCATCTCGTCCCGCGCGGCCACCAGCATGCCGCCGATCAGCGCCAGGCCGATCAGCGAGGCGGTGATCAGGCTGCGCCAGCCCAGCGCGCCGCCGGCGCCCAGGCTGTCGCGGTCGATGCCCAGCAGGAACACCGCCCCACCCAGCAACTGCACCGCAAAGGCGGCGAAGAGGAAGGTGCGCGAACGCAGGCGCAGGCCAGCGAACAGCGTGGCCAGGCCGGCCAGCGCCCAGGCGATGGCGGTGCCTTCGGCGTACCAGCACAGCGGCGCGATCAGGTAGAGGAAGCCCAGGCCACAGGCCGCCAGCACCGGCTGCAGGCCAGGCTCGTGGCTGCGCAGGCGGTCCGCCGGGGTGATGCGCAGCTGCCAGTAGCTGAACAGGCCGGCCACGCCCAGCATCAGGGCGCCCAGGGGCGCGCCTTCCAGCAGGCTGTTGCGGCCCAGCTCCAGGCCGCTGATGAAGGCCAGCGCCGCACCGGCCTGCAGGGCCAGGGCGAAGGCGCGGGCCAGCGGGCGGCCCTGGCGCAGGCCGAGCCAGAAGATGCCGGCCCCTTCCACCGCCCAGGCGGCGGAGGTCCAGCGGGCGTCCAGCCCCAGCGGGATGGCCAGGGTGCCGAACACCACGCCCAGAGCCAGGCAGGTTTCCACCAGCAGCAGCGCGCGGCCGGCGGTGCGCCCGGCCACCAGGCGCGCCAGCACCATGTAGAACAGGCCGAGGGCCAGGGCGCTGAAGGCGGCACCGAATTCCAGGTGGCGGATCACCGCGTACTGCAGGCCGAAGCCCACCAGCGGCGGGCCGAACAGCACGGTGGCGTCTAGGTAGTCGCCCTGGCGGACCGACCAGTTCAACAGCGCGTCACGCTCCGTCGGTGCGTTGGCCGCCTCGCGCAGGCGCCGACGGGCGAACAGCAGGCCGATGGCCACGTACATCAGGAAGAACAGCACCAGGAAGGGCTCGGTGCTGGCGAACAGCTCCGGCTTATAGCTGTTAATGCCCCAGGCCATGCCGATGCCGAAGGTGCCGACGAAGCCGATCAGGTTGAGCAGGCGCCAGGCCTTGAACCAGGCGATGGCGAAGATGCCGGCATTGAGCAGGGCGAAGTAGGAGAACAGCGCCACATGGTTGCCGCTGCCGGTGGAGGTGAGGATCGGCGCGGCGAAACCACCCAGCGCCGCAGCAGCGGCCAGGCCGAGTGCATCCTGCAGCACCGCGAGCACGGCCGAGCACAGCGTGACCACCACCAGCAGCACCAGCGCGGCCTTCGGGTCCAGCAGCGGGTGCAGGCGCATGGCCGCGAACACCGTCAGGTACAGCACCGCGATCCCCGCGCCCTGCAGCATCAAGGCATAGGACGGGTTGCGGCGACGCAACCACCAGCCGAGCCCCAGCAGGGCGATGGCGGCCGCCGCCACGCCGGCGTAGCGCACCTGGATCGGCACCACCATGCCTTCGGTGGCGTAGCGCAGCAGGAAGGCCAGGCCGAGGAACAGCAGCAGCACACCGACGCGCAGCACGGTATTGCCGCCGAACAGCCAGGCCTTGGCCGCGGCAAACCCGCGCTCGAACAGCGAGGGCTCGTAGCGATAACCCGGCTCGCTGCGGGGCGCCGGAGCATGCCGGACGATGGGGCGTGGTGCAGGTTGTTCCGGTTGCTGAGGCGCCGCTTCGGCGGCGGCAACGGGTTCGGGGAGGGGCTCGAGGGTCCAGTCCAGCGGCGCTTCGGGCGCGGCAGGCCCCTCGGCGGCGACCTGCGCAGCCACAGGCGGCTCCACGTCGGCCGGCAGTTCCCAGACCAGCTCGGTCTCTTCAGGCTGCGGCTCGGGCCGGGCGGTGACCTCGGGCTGAGGCACGGCGGCGGGCGTTTCCACCGCCGGGGCGGGCGGCGCGTCGGCCACCGGGGCGCGGGCCGGCCGCTCGGCGGTGCGTTTCTCCACCTCCAGCAGGCGCTGGAACAGGGCTTCGGTGCCCTTTTCGAAGCGGGTGGAGAATTCGCGGAGTTCCTTCTGCAGGCGGGCATTTTCCTGCCCCAGGCCCTGCAGGCGGATCGCCTGCCCCAGGCCGAGGCCCATCAGCCCCCCCAGCAAGGCGCCGGTGATCGATTCACCAGCCGCCGCCCCCATGGCCAAGCCGACCAGCATGAAAATCCATTGCATGCGCTGTCTTCCCGAGAGTGAGAAAGTCGCCGTGCCGGCATCGAGGCCGGGCCTTGCGGCGATGCGCCAGTATATTCGGCGCAAGGTACCGCGCCCTACAGACGAATGCCGGTTGCCTCACAGACACAGCAATTTCACGGAAATTCGGGCCGTCACGCGCCGGTCGGCGGCGCGCTGTTCACAAATTGGCCAATCCCGCTATGATGCGCGCCCCTCCAAGCCCTGACCCTGCCCTGACATGAAGACCCTGCTGATCGTCGGCGCCGATCTCGATCGCACCGAAACCTGGATCCGCTACGAGAAAAGCATGTGCCACGCGTGCGTTTCCAGCTGCTGCACCATGCCGGTGGAAGCCCGCCTGAGCGACCTGATCCGCATGGAGCTGGTGGACGAATTCGAGCGCGGCGAGCCGCTGAAGAACATCGCCAAGCGGCTGATGAAGGACGGGGTGGTGGAGCGCTTCAACCAGAAGACCGGGCTCTTCACGCTGACGCGGATGAGCAACAACGACTGCTACTTCCTGAACCGCAAGACGCGCCTGTGCACCATCTACGACAAGCGCCCGGAAACCTGCCGCAACCACCCGAAGATCGGCCCCCGCCCCGGCTACTGCGCCTTCAAGCCGATCGAAGCCTGATCGCCCTCGCCCGGACGGAACTCCTGCAGCCCGGGCTTACGCCCGGGAATGCGCAGCGGCTGAAGGTCAGCCCTTGCCCAGCACCTTTTTCACCAGGCTCACGCCCATCAGCACCACGGCGCCGGCGAGGATGCCGACCACGCCGTTGACCAGGGTCGGGACGGCCACGCCCATGGAGCCGGCAGCCTCGGCCAGGTGATGGATGGGTTCATGGGCGGCGGGGATACCGTGGGTGAGGATGCCGCCACCGACCAGGAACATCGCGGCGGTACCGATCACCGAGAGCGCCTTCATCATGTACGGCGCGGCCCGCAGGATGCCGCGACCGATGGCCTGGGCCGTCGCACTGGCCTTGCGCACCAGGTAGAAACCCAGGTCGTCGAGTTTGACGATGCCGGCCACCAGGCCATAGACGCCCACGGTCATGATCGCGGCGATGCCCACCAGCACCGCGACCTGCACGGCGAAGCTGGACTCGCTGACGGTGCCGAGGGTGATGGCGATGATTTCGGCCGAGAGGATGAAGTCGGTGCGGATCGCGCCCTTGATCTTGTCCTTCTCGAAGGTCACCAGGTCGACGTCGCTCTTGGCCAGGGCGTCGACGTGTTCGGCATGGGCCTTCTCGTCGTCTTCGGCGCTGTGCAGCCACTTGTGGGCGAGCTTCTCGAAGCCTTCGAAGCACAGGTAGGCGCCGCCCACCATCAGCAGCGGGGTCACCAGCCAGGGGGCGACGGCGCTGATCAGCAACGCGGCCGGCACCAGGATGGCCTTGTTCACCGCCGAGCCCTTGGCCACGGCCCACACCACCGGCAACTCACGCTCGGCCTGCACGCCGGAAACCTGCTGGGCATTGAGCGCGAGGTCGTCGCCCAATACGCCGGCGGTCTTCTTCGCGGCAACCTTGGTCATAAGGGATACGTCGTCGAGCACGCTGGCGATGTCGTCGATCAGGGTGAGCAGGCTGGCTCCGGCCATGGGGGAATCCTTCGTCGGTTGGGCGGTGGAACGCTGGGGCGGCATGATGCAACAGCGCCCCGCCCCATTCCATGCACGGGATGGAAAAAACCGACAAAAAAGACGCCCTCACCGCTCATGCAAAGGCGACGTGATCGGACGAAGGGGTGAAGCGACGCGGGCCGCTGGGATCAGCCCCGGGTACTGGGCGGGCCGCTCTTGAGCGGCAGTTCGTCACCCTCGCGGGCTACCTCCACCGGGGCGGGCGCCCTGGGCTTTGGCTTGATCAGGCTGAAGTCGATCAGCGACTTGGGCTGGTCCGGGTTGCCGATCAGCCGCGGGCGCTCCTTGAACGCGGCGTTCACCACGCTGCGACTGGGGTCGAAGGTGTCGAAGCGCAGGCCCGCCAGGTCCGCCCAGGTGTAGATCAGCGCACTGCTGCTCAGCGGACGCGACTCGACGCCGGCCACTTGCTGCGGGTGGTCACGCTTCCACTTCGGGCTGCTCCAGACCATGAAGGGGATGGTGTACATGGGCGAGGTGGGCGCCGCCTCGTTGCGGCCCAGCACCGTGGGGTGCTCGGGGTCGAACACCGCCTCACCGTGGTCGGACAGGTAGAGCAGGAAGCCGTTGGGGTCGGTGGCCTTGAAGCGCTCGATCAGGGTGGAGACCACGTGGTCGTTGAACAGCACGGCGTTGTCGTAGCTGTTGTAGGTGGGCAGCTGGTCGTCGGTGACGTTCGGCGGCACGCCCTGGCGGTCGGTGAAGCGCTCGAACTCTTCCGGGTAGCGGTACTGGTAGCTCATGTGGGTACCCAGCAGGTGCACCACGATGAACTTGCGCGGGGCGTCCTCGGCCAGGACCTTGGAGAACGGCTCGAAGACGTCATCGTCGTACTGGCGGGCGTTCTGGTTGCGATTGTTGTTCAGGTAGAACTGCTCGTCCGCCTGCTTGGAGAAGGTGGTGAGCATGGTGTTGCGCTTGGTCAGGGTCTGCTGGTTGGTGATCCAGTAGGTCTTGTAGCCGGCCTGCTTCATCACGTTGACGATGGAAGGCGTGGACAGGTAGGCGTCGGGGTGCTGCTCGTCGGCGAAGGTCAGCACCTGCTGCAGCGCCTCGATGGTGTAGGGGCGCGGGGTGACGACGTTGTCGAACACCTGCAGCTCGCTGCGCAGGCGGTCGAGGTTGGGCGTGGTGGCGCGGGGGTAGCCGTACAGGCTCATGCGCTGGCGGTTGGTGGACTCGCCGATGACCAGCACCAGGGTGGCCGGTGCGTTGCCGAGGCTGTCCTTCAGGCCCGGCAGGGTGGCCACGGCGCGGTTGCCTTCCAGCAGGTCCTGCATGTTCGACAGTTGCTGGCGGTACTGGCGGTAGCCCACGGCCAGTTGCCAGGGCACGGCCGGCTCCAGGCGCTTGTCGATGGCGTCCATGGCCTCGGCCATGTTGGCGTTCACCACCATCTGCCGGGTCACCGGGTAGCCCAGCAGGGCGATGCCCAGCACCAGGCTGGCCACCCAGGCGGTACGCCGGGGCAGGTGGATCGGCCGCAGACCGCGCCACAGCAGCCAGGCCACGCCGGCGTAGGCCAGCACCACCAGCGGGATCCACCAGGCGAGGTACTGGGTCAGGTACTCGCTGGCCTCGGCGGTGTTGGACTCGAACATGATGAAGATGACGCTCTGGGAGAACTCCTGGCCGTACACCAGGAAGTAGAAGAACGCCGGCAGGGAGGCGAGCCACAGGAGCACGCCGATGACGCCGGCGATCAGCCGGGTACGGGCGGGGAACAGCAGCACCGGGATCAGCCACAGGCCGCTCAGCAGGAAGGCCTGGCGGAAGCCGGTGAAACCACTGGTGCCGGTGGCGAGGATCAGGGTCTGGGTGAGGCCTGAGAACAGCCAGAAGTACAGGAACAACCGGCCAATGCCGGCCCAGTCGACCTTTCCGCGCTTCCCTGCAACCTGTGCTTGCGACATACAGACTCCCCAGTTCGAGCTTCGGATGCCGACAGGGTCGGCGCTATCCGAAGGGACTGTGCCGAACCCCCTGTGAAAACTTCGTCAAAGCAAAGTCCCACGTCCGACACAACGTAGATGACATCAATTCGCCATATAACTGACATGGTTAACGGACGCTATGGCGAAAATGCCGACTTGACCAACGGCCTCGCACAAGAAGTCGAAGCCGGCTATAACGCTCCAGGCGACCTCTCGCCCTTCGCTGCACGTCCTTTCGTCGCCTTCCCTGACTGCACCAATTTGGGTCATCCCAGCGAAACCCTTGTCGCACTAGGATTTAAGCAGGACTTAAGTTCTTCGAATTGACTCGATATCAATAAATTCTCTTCGAACATCTTTGATATTCGAAATCACCCGTCTATATCTAAGCGCTCATCGCCCTGGCCCGGGCCACCCACCGGGCCTGCGCGGTGTCTCGCTCCGCTCTCACCCCCACAAGGCCGCCGGAGCAACACGGAGTCACCCTCCGTTTCCCAACAAAAAAGGAGAACCACGCCATGCAAAGGAAACTGTTCCAGCACTCGTTGATCGTGGCTGCCCTGGCCACCCCCGCGATGGGATTCGCGGCGGAACTGATCGACGTATCCACCCTCCCCACCCCGCGCTCCGGCCTGGCCGGTGGCGACATCCGCGCCGCCCTCGGCGTGGCGGACGATGACCTGGTCAAGGAATCGAGCACCCGCCTGCCCAGCGGCACCCAGGTCACCCGCTACCAGCAGTACTACAAGGGCGTCCGCGTCTGGGGCGAGGCCATCACCGAGGCCGCCACCGGCAGCCAGCCCCGGCGCGCCGGGCGACTGGTGGCCGGCATCGAGCAGGACCTGGTGCGCGACGCCACCCCGACCCTCAGCGCCGAGCAGGCCCTGCAGCAGGCCCGCAGCCTGGTGAACACCAGCCAGCCGGTGAGCAACGAGCAGAGCGAACTGGTGGTGCGCCTGAACGAGCAGAAGCAGGCCCAGCTGGCCTATGTGGTCTCGTTCTTCGTCGGCGGGCCGGAGCCGTCGCGGCCCCACGTGATGATCGAGGCCAACACCGGCGAGGTGCTGCGCCGCTGGGAGGGCCTGGCCCACGCCGAAGCCACCGGCCCGGGTGGCAACACCAAGACCGGCCGCTACCTGTACGGCACCCAGTACGGCCCGCTGATCGTCAATGACCGCTGCGAGATGAACAGCGGCGACGTGATCACCGTGAACCTCGGCAACAGCACCAGCAACACCAGCACCAAGCCCTTCCGCTTCGCCTGCCCGTACAACGAGTACAAGCTGACCAACGGCGCCTACTCGCCCCTCAACGACGCCCACTACTTCGGCAACGTGGTGTTCCAGATGTACGGCAACTGGTTCGGCGGCCTGCGCCCGCTGAACGAGAAGAAGCTGTACATGAAAGTCCACTACGGCAACGGCTACGAGAACGCGTTCTGGGACGGCCAGGCGATGACCTTCGGCGACGGCAAGAACCGCTTCTACCCGCTGGTTTCCCTCGACGTGTCGGCCCACGAGGTCAGCCACGGCTTCACCGAGCTGAACTCCGGCCTGGTCTACGAGGGGCAGTCGGGCGGCATGAACGAGGCCTTCTCGGACATGGCCGGCGAGGCCGCCGAGTACTACATGAAGGGCCAGAACGACTGGAAGGTGGGCGCCGAGATCTTCAAGGGCACCGGCTCACTGCGCTACATGGACCAGCCGAGCCGTGACGGCAGTTCCATCGACAACGCCAGCGACTACTACGACGGCATCGACGTGCACCACGCCAGCGGGGTGTACAACCGGGCCTTCTACCTGCTGGCCCAGTCCACCGGCTGGAACACCCGCAAGGCCTTCGAAGTGTTCGTCGACGCCAACCGCTTCTACTGGACCGAGACCAGCACCTACGACCAGGGGGCCTGCGGCGTGATCCGCTCGGCACAGAACCGCAGCCGGTCGACGGCGGACGTGATCGCCGCGTTCAAGGCCGTGGGCGTGAGTTGCAAGACAGCGCTGTAATCCAGGCCTGACGCATGACCCCAGCAGGTTCGCCTGCCGGGGTCATTTCTCAACCGAGGCAAAGCCCGGCAAATGAAATCTCCGGCTCCCGGCAGACAAGAAAATTCCAGAAAACCCAGGCACGACCTGGCCACTTGCCATTCAAGTTCTGTCAGAGTATTCCGAAACAAAATGTAGGCCGGCGCAACGACGGCCGGACTCCCCTCTCGGATGGAACTGACCTCATGCCGTCGCTGCGTTCTGTCAGCCTGCAGACCAAGATTCTGCTGGCCATCACCCTGGTCAACCTGATCAGCATCGCCACCTTCATCAGCTACGCGCAGTACGTGAAGTCGCTGGACATCCGCGAGCAGATGGACAACCGCCTGCGCGCCGCCGCCCATGCCGTGCCGCGCCTGCTGGGCAACGACTACCTGGAACGCACACGAACCGCCGACGGCCTGCGCGAGGGCGAGTACCTGCAGCAGGTGCGCAACCTGGGCGAGTACGCCGGCGAGGTGGGCCTGAAGTTCGCCTACACCCTGATGGTCGACGGCAGCGGCCGGGTCTTCTACCTCTCCGACGGCGCCAGCGGCGACGAGATCGCCAGCGACAGCTACGCCAAGCACCTGGAGGAGTACAAGGACGCCAGCCCGGCGGTGATCCAGGCGGCCCGCAGCGGCCAGGCGCAGTTCGACGAATATACCGACAGCTACGGGACCTTCCGCTCCATCTTCCTGCCGATGCGCACCGCCAGCGGCCAGCCCTATGTCGTCGGCGTGGACGTGACCCTGACCAGCCTCGACCAGGCCATCACCGACAGCCTGCACAGCCTGCTGCTGATCGGCAGCGTGACCCTGGGCATCGGCCTGCTGCTGTCCTGGCTGGTGACCCGCATGCTGGTGCATGCCATTCGCGGCCTGACCAGCCAGCTCAACCAGATCGCCCAGAACCGCGACCTCTCCCGCCCGCTGGCCGTCACCAGCGAGGACGAGCTGGGGCAGATGGGCACGCGCCTCTCCGGCCTGCTGCAGGACCTGCGCCAGACCCTTGCCGGCGCCCTCGGCATGGCCGACAGCAACCAGCAGCTGGCGGAAACCTTCCTCCGCCGCGCCGACGACATCACCCAGCAGATCCAGCAGGCCGCCCACCAATTGGCGGACGTGGATCACCACGGCCAGTCCATCCAGCAGGCCGCCGGGCAATCCTCCAACCTGGCCGGCGCGGTGCGCAGCAACCTCGAGCGCACCAGCAGCGAGCTGAGCCGGGCCCACCAGGAGCTGCAGCAGCTGATCGCCGACGTGCACGGCAGCACCTCGTCCAACATCGAACTGGCCACCGACCTCGACGGCCTCAGCCGCGAGGCGGAGCAGATCGGCCAGGTGCTGCAGATGATTGCCGGCATCTCCGAACAGACCAACCTGCTGGCCCTCAACGCTGCCATCGAAGCCGCCCGCGCCGGGGACGCCGGCCGGGGTTTCGCCGTGGTGGCCGACGAGGTGCGCAAGCTGGCGGGCCAGACCAAGAGCGTGTTGAGCGACGCCCACCGGGTGATCGACCAGGTGACTGGCGCCATCCGCCAGATCGCCCAGCGAATGGGCAGCACCGCAGAGCGTTCCCGCGCCCTGGCCGGCAATGCCGACGAGGCGCTGGACGCACTGGACACCCTGGTGCGCCAGATGGGCGAGGTGAACGCCAACGTCGAGCAGGCCCTGGCCAGCAGCGAGCACATCCAGCACGCCGTGGCCGACATGTCCGGCCGCCTGGGGGACATGCGCAGCGCCTTCGAGCATACCCGCCAGGACGTGGACGCCATCAACCATTCCGCCGCCGAACTGGGCGACACGGCCCGCGCCCTGAAGAGCGGGCTGGGCGTGTTCCGCACCTGACACAGGGAAGCTGACCGCTCGCACAACTTTGGTGCAACGCATATACTCCGCGCCCCGCAGGAGAGAGGGGCGCCATGCGCTCCCGCCGAAGGCGCAAACTCCCATAATCGCTCAGGCAGCAGTCACTGCGGATTTCCATGATCGCCAACTGGAGAGCGGCCGCCGGCGAGCGGCCCACCGAAGGGGCAAACGGCACGCGCCGTAGAAACTCTCAGGTACACAGGACAGGGGGAGGGGCAGCACAACGCAGGAGTTCTGTGTGCTTACCTCTGTCTACCTGATCGCCATCTGTGCAGAAGCCATGTCCGGCGCCCTCGCTGCCGGTCGTCGCAACATGGACCTGTTCGGCGTCAGCCTCATCGCCTTCCTCACCGCCCTGGGCGGCGGCACCGTCCGCGACATCCTCCTCGGCCACTACCCGGTGAGCTGGACCCAGCACCCCGAGTACATCTTCCTCACCATCGGCGCCGGCCTGATGGCCATGCTGCTGTCACGCTTCATGCACCACCTGCGGCAGCTGTTCCTGGTGCTGGATGCCATGGGCCTGATCGCCTTCACGGTGATCGGCTGCAATGTCGCCCTGGGCCTGGACTACGCGCTGCCGGTGGTGGCGATGGCCGGGATCATCACCGGCATCTTCGGCGGCATCCTCCGCGACATCCTCTGCAACCGCACCCCGCAGGTGCTGCGCCAGGAGCTCTACGCCAGCGTCTCCCTGCTGGTCGCCCTGCTCTACCTGGGCCTGCGCCAGCAGGGCGTGAACGAGGACATCAACCTGCTCGCCTCCTTCAGCGTCGGCCTGCTGCTACGCCTTTCGGCGATCCGCTTCGGCTGGTCGCTGCCGATGTTTTCCTATGCTCCGGGGCGGTGGGAGCACTAGCCCTTTTCGAACCGCACGGGCAGAAGAGGCTCCACGCGCCCCACTGCCCGCTCTAGCCATCAGCACTCGATGCCGACCATCCATTGGGTCTTGTCAGCGTTGCTGCGGTCCAGATCAGCACGACGGACGAGCGGGTCGGTGCATCCCCGAGGCTTGATGTACTCCTCCGCTACGCGCGCCGCCTCATCGATCGTCATTGCGCGGCGGTCATCGCGCTCCACGGTGATGTAGAAGGGCTTCTGGAACATCACGATGTAGGCGTCCAGCGTGTAGCGCTGACCCGCGATCTCGAGGTTGGCGTGGTACTCGTCGAAGCGAGTGAGATGGCGGGTGTCGAGGGTGCGCGGTGATGCACAGCCAAGGGTCAGCAAGGCCAGGCCTGCCAGGCAAGCCAGCGAAGTCACTTTCATGGGTCTCTCCTGATGAAACAGCGGCACTGCCAGGGGTGGCAGTGCCTCTCAACAAAAAGTCCCCGCCGGATCGCTCCGGCGGGGGCTTTTCAGTTACTGATCGGAGATCAGACCTTGCTGCGCTCGTAGCGCTTGCGGTCGTTCTCGTTCAGCATTTTCTTGCGCAGGCGGATGGACTTCGGCGTCACTTCCACCAGTTCGTCGTCGGCGATGAATTCCAGCGCCTGCTCCAGGGTGAACTTGATCGGCGGAACCAGGGCGATGACTTCGTCCTTGCCGGAAGCGCGCATGTTGTCGAGCTTCTTGCCCTTGGTGGGGTTGATCACCAGGTCGTTGTCACGGCTGTTGATGCCGCACAGTTGGCCTTCGTAGATCTCGTCGCCCGGGGCGAGGAACAGCTTGCCGCGGCTCTGCAGGGTTTCCAGCGAGTAGGTCAGGGCGGTGCCGGTGGCCATGGAGACCAGTACGCCGTTCTGACGGTTGGTGACTTCGCCGGCCTTGATCGGGCCGTAGTGGCTGAAGGTCGAGGTCAGGATGCCGGTGCCCGAGGTCAGGGTCAGGAAGTTGTTGCGGAAGCCGATCAGGCCACGTGCCGGGATGGTGTACTCCAGGCGGACGCGACCCTTGCCGTCGGGGATCATGTTGGTCAGATCGCCCTTGCGCAGGCCCATCTGCTCCATCACCGAGCCCTGGTGCTGCTCTTCGATGTCGATGGTGACGTTCTCGTAGGGCTCCTGCTTCTCGCCGTCCTTCTCGATGATCACCACTTCCGGACGGCCTACGCCCATCTCGAAGCCTTCACGGCGCATGGTTTCGATCAGTACGGACAGATGCAGCTCGCCACGACCGGAGACCTTGAACTTCTCGGCGGAATCGCCCGCTTCGACGCGCAGGGCGACGTTGTGCAGCAGTTCCTTCTCCAGACGGTCCTTGATGTTGCGGCTGGTGACGAACTTGCCTTCCTTGCCGGCGAAGGGCGAGTCGTTGACCTGGAAGGTCATGCTCACGGTGGGCTGGTCGACGGTCAGCGGCGGCAGGGCTTCGACGTTTTGCGGGTCGCACAGGGTGTCGGAGATGAACAGTTCGTCCATGCCGCTGACGCAGACGATGTCACCGGCTTCGGCTTCGGCGACTTCGACGCGCTGCAGGCCGGAGTGACCCATGATCTTCAGGACGCGGCCGTTGCGCTTGCTGCCGTCGTCGCTGACGGCCACCACCGGGGTGTTGGTCTTGATCTTGCCACGGGCGATGCGGCCGATGCCGATCACGCCGAGGAAGCTGTTGTAGTCCAGCTGGGAGATCTGCATCTGGAACGGGCCTTCGGTGTCCACCACCGGGGCCGGGACGTGGTCGATGATCGCCTGGAACAGGGCGTCCATGTTGTCGTCCATCTTCTCGTGGTCGAGGCCGGCGATGCCGTTCAGGGCGCTGGCGTAGACGATCGGGAAGTCGAGCTGCTCGTCGGTGGCGCCGAGGTTGTCGAACAGGTCGAAGATCTGGTCGATGACCCAGTCAGGACGCGCGCCCGGACGGTCGATCTTGTTGACCACGACGATCGGACGCAGGCCGGCCTTGAAGGCTTTCTGGGTCACGAAGCGGGTCTGCGGCATGGGGCCGTCCTGGGCGTCGACCACCAGCAGCACGGAGTCCACCATGGACATCACGCGCTCCACCTCGCCACCGAAGTCGGCGTGGCCGGGGGTGTCGACGATGTTGATGTTGTAGCCGTTCCACTTGATGGCGGTGTTCTTCGCCAGGATGGTGATGCCGCGCTCTTTCTCCTGGTCGTTGGAGTCCATCACGCGCTCGGATTCCGCTTCTTTGCGGTCGAGGGTGCCGGAGAGCTTCAGCAGTTTGTCTACCAGGGTGGTCTTGCCATGGTCGACGTGGGCGATGATGGCGATGTTGCGCAGTTTTTCGATCACGGGTGTATCTCGATCAGGGGATTCGGTGTGCCGCTGAGTCTAGGCGGCCTGTATGAAGATCAGTCGATTCGGCGCGGCCGCCGGTCGGGGGGGCGGTGACGGATGCTGCCGCCGTAGAGCCCGGGCTGTTTAAGCCGGGCGATAAACGCGCACATTCGTATGCCCCTCGCTGAGCAGGTGGTGAGCGTGGAGGCGGCTCATGACGCCCTTGTCGCAATACAGGAGGTACTGGCGGTTGGCGTCCAGGTCCTTGAAGCGGCTGTTGATCGCGTAGAAGGGCAGCGCTTGCACGTCGATGCCTTCCAGCGCCAGCGGCTCGTCTTCCTGGGCGTCGGGGTGGCGGATGTCGAGGATGATCTGCCCCGGCAGGGCCTCGCGCACTTCCTCCACCTGCAGGCCCTGGCCCATCTCGTCGATCACGCGGTCGATGGCCACCAGGCGGGCGCGTTCCAGGGCGCGCTCCAGAACGGCCATGTCGAATTGCTCTTCCTCGTGCTCGATGCGGCCCGGCTTGGCGCGGGTGGTGGGGTTCACCGAGATCACGCCGCAGTACTCGGGCATGTGCTTGGCGAACTCGGCGGTGCCGATGCGGGTGGCGGTGTCGATGATGTCCTGCTTGTGGCTGGCGATCAGCGGGCGCAGCACCAGCATGTCGGTGGCCGAGTCGATCACCGAGAGGTTGGGCAGGGTCTGGCTGGACACCTGGGAGATGGCCTCGCCGGTCACCAGGGCGTCGATGTGCAGCTTCTTCGCCATGTGGGTGGCGGCGCGCAGCATCATGCGCTTGAGCACCACGCCCATCTGGCTGTTGTCGACCTTGCCGAGGATCTCGCCTACCACTTCCTCGAAGGGCACGCTGATGAACAGCACGCGCTGGGAGCGGCCGTACTTCTCCCACAGGTAGTGGGCCACTTCCATCACGCCCACTTCATGGGCACGGCCGCCGAGGTTGAAGAAGCAGAAGTGGGTCATCAGGCCGCGGCGCATCATCTGGAAGGCGGCGACGGTGGAGTCGAAACCACCGGACATCAGCACCAGGGTCTGCTCCAGCGAGCCCAGCGGGTAGCCGCCGAGGCCTTCGTGCTGGTGGTGGATGACGAACAGGCGCTGGTCGCGCACTTCCATCCGCACTTCCACTTCCGGGTTCTTCAGGGAGATGCCGGCGGCACCGCATTCGCGACGCAGGCGGCTGCCGACGTGGCGCTCCAGCTCCATGGAGCTGAAGCTGTGCTTGCCGGCACGCTTGCAGCGCACGGCGAAGATCTTGCCGGGCAGCTGGTCGGCGTAGTGCAGCTTGCACTTCTCGAAGACGTCGTCGAAATCACCCAGCGGGTATTCGTTGATTTCCAGGAAATGGGTGATGCCCGGCGTGCAGCTCAGGCGCTCGATCATCTCGGCCAGCAGCTTGGGCTCGGTGCACTGTGTCACCAGCTCCAGGTTGTCCCAGACGCCAGACACCTCGACATCCGAGTCGAGGTCGCGCAGCACGGACCGGATGTTCTTCGCGAGCTGGCGGATGAAGTGCTTGCGCACCGGCCGGCTCTTGATGGTGATTTCTGGGAAGACCTTGATGATGAGTTTCATGGAAAAACTGCGCCCGCAAAGGCGACGGAAAAAGAGGGGCGCGGATTATAGCGGAAATTGTTCAAGCTTTGACCAAAATCAATCACGCACCACAATCGAGCACCAATAAGGTGCACGACACATCAAACCGGCACGTTTATGGTGCGCAAAACTGTGCACAAACCGGCCGCAGTCCCCGCCCTGCCTGAGCTGTGGGGCTCCGGCCCATTCCTGGGCACTGGCACGCAAATTGCTCCCTTGTGAGGCAGGTCGCCCTGGCGGACTATCCCGCCCCGGCTTCACCTTTATTGGGGGTCGCATGAATGCCGCCCTCATCCACCTGGAGGACAACATGTCGAAGTCGCTTCAACTGATTAAAGAACACGACGTGAAGTGGATTGATCTGCGCTTCACCGACACCAAAGGCAAGCAGCAGCACGTGACCATGCCGGCCCGTGACGCCGACGACGATTTCTTCGAACACGGCAAGATGTTCGACGGTTCGTCCATCGCCGGCTGGAAAGGTATCGAAGCCTCCGACATGATCCTGCTGCCGGATGACAGCACCGCCGTCCTGGACCCCTTCACCGAAGAGCCGACCCTGATCCTGGTCTGCGACATCATCGAGCCGAGCACCATGCAAGGCTACGACCGCGACCCGCGCGCCATCGCCCGTCGCGCCGAGGAATACCTGAAGTCCACCGGTATCGGTGACACCGTATTCGTCGGTCCGGAGCCCGAGTTCTTCATCTTCGACGAAGTGAAGTTCAAGTCCGACATCTCCGGCTCCATGTTCAAGATCTTCTCCGAGCAGGCCTCCTGGAACACCGACGCCGACATCGAAGGCGGCAACAAGGGCCACCGTCCGGGCGTGAAGGGCGGCTACTTCCCGGTACCGCCGGTCGACCACGACCACGAAATCCGTACCGCCATGTGCAACGCCCTGGAAGAAATGGGCCTGGTGGTCGAAGTTCACCACCACGAAGTGGCCACCGCCGGCCAGAACGAGATCGGTGTGAAGTTCAACACCCTCGTTGCCAAGGCTGACGAAGTCCAGACCCTGAAGTACTGCGTGCACAACGTCGCCGACGCCTACGGCAAGACCGTGACCTTCATGCCGAAGCCCCTGTACGGCGACAACGGCTCGGGCATGCACGTTCACATGTCCATCTCCAAGGATGGCAAGAACACCTTCGCTGGCGAAGGCTATGCCGGCCTGTCCGATACCGCCCTGTACTTCATCGGCGGCATCATCAAGCACGGCAAGGCGCTGAACGGCTTCACCAACCCGTCCACCAACTCCTACAAGCGTCTGGTGCCCGGCTTCGAAGCCCCGGTCATGCTGGCCTACTCCGCCCGCAACCGTTCCGCCTCGATCCGCATCCCGTACGTCAACAGCCCGAAAGCCCGCCGCATCGAAGCGCGCTTCCCGGACCCGGCTGCCAACCCCTACCTGTGCTTCGCAGCCCTGCTGATGGCCGGCCTGGACGGCATCCAGAACAAGATCCACCCCGGCGATGCCGCCGACAAGAACCTGTACGACCTGCCGCCGGAAGAGGCGAAAGAGATCCCGCAGGTGTGCGGCAGCCTGAAGGAAGCCCTGGAAGAGCTGGACAAGGGCCGTGCCTTCCTGACCAAGGGCGGCGTGTTCTCCGACGACTTCATCGATGCCTACATCGAGCTGAAGAGCGAAGAAGAGATCAAGGTGCGCACCTTCGTGCACCCGCTGGAATACGACCTGTACTACAGCGTCTGATCCAGTCGCCTGCCCAGGCAGCGTGCCGCACCAGCGGCACGTTTCGAGAGGCCTCCTTCGGGAGGCCTTTTTTCATCCCCGCAACCCGTTCCCGGCCCGGGTTTTCAGCGACACCGCACAGCACCGGCAGCCCGAACTTGCCAGCACCGCCTACCGATGCAAGGCTTAGCGCCATTCCCATCCGGAGAGACCGGCCATGCGCCCCATGCTCGCCTGCCTGCTGCTGACGCTCGCCCTGCCCGCCAGCGCGCAGATCTACAAGTACACCGACGCCAACGGCCACACCGTGTTCACCAACCAGCCGCCGGAAGGGGGCAAGGTGGAAACGGTCGACCTGCCGCCGACCAACACCGTCGAGGCCCAGAAACCCGTTGCCCCGCCGCCGGTTACGCCCGAGAAGAAGGCCAGTGCCGCCTACGAACAACTGAGCCTTGAATTGCCGGATGAAGAGGCCCTGCGCGCCAATAACGGTACCTTCAGCGTTCCGGTACGCATAAAGCCACGCCTGCAGCCTGGCCACAGCCTGCGCCTGGTGATGGACGGACAACCCTACGGCGAGCCAGCCAATGTGCCCCGCTTGCAGGTGGTCAGCGCGGACCGGGGCGAACACAGCCTGGCTGTCCAGGTGCTGGTGGGTGACAAGGTGCTACAGCAGAGTGATGCCCAGACCTTTACCCTGCAGCGGGTCAATACCCATAGCCCGGCCCTTCGCCCGAAACCTATTCCCAAACCCACTCCCAAACCCTAGTCATGCGCACGCTCCTGCTCTGCCTGCTTATCGCCAGCCTGCCCGCCGTCGCCCAGGTCTACACCTACGTCGACGAGGAGGGAAACCGCGTCTTCACCGACCAGCCCAAGCCCGGCAATGCCAAGCGCATCGAACTGGCCCCCTCCAACGCCATGACCCCGCAGCGCGGCGCGCCGCTGGTGGCGCCGCCGGCCCCCATCCCCCGCGAACAGGGCTACCAGGTGCTGCGCATCCTGATCCCCGAGCCTGATGCCACCGTCACCGGCGACGGCGGCCTGATCGTCACCGCCACCAGCGATCCGGTACTGCGCGACGGCCACAACTACCGCCTGGTGCTCGACGGCAACGTCCAGGGTGAGCCCGGCCGCAGCCCGGTCTTCCCCCTCAGCAACCTGGACCGGGGCACCCACCAGCTGGCGGTGGAGATCATCGACACGCAGGGCCGCGTGGTGGAGCGCACACCCAACCAGCCGGTGCATGTGAAGCGCGTGTCCCTCGACCAGAAGCGCCGTGTGAACCCCTGCAAGAAAGCCGACTGGGGCGTGCGCCCCGAATGCCCGCTGAAGGACAAGCCGAAAGAGCCGGACAAGGGCATCATCGGCATCCTGCCGTTCCTCTGATCGCGCCTCGCACCATTTCGGTGCGAGCAGGCGCACCACTTTCTATACTCTCCCCATTTTGGTTCGCCCGCTGCGCCCCGGCATGCGCCGTCGCGTGGCCGGGTACCGCTGTGGGCGGCATTCCGCGCGTCTTTTCAGGGCTTGGTTTGCTTCTTGCATTTTCCCGCGCATCGCCGAGATGACCGACCCATGACCATCAACGACGCCCTGCATCGACTGCTGCTCGACAACCTGACCACCGCGGTGATCCTGCTCAATGCCGACCTGCGCCTTGAGTACATGAACCCGGCGGCGGAAATGCTCCTGGCCGTCAGCGGCCAGCGCAGCCACGGCCAGTTCATCAGCGAGCTGTTCACCGAATCCCCCGAGGCCCTGGCGTCCCTGCGCCAGGCCGTGGAACAGGCCCACCCCTTCACCAAGCGCGAGGCCATGCTGACCTCGCTCTCCGGGCAGACCATCACGGTGGACTACGCGGTGACGCCCATCCTCAACAAGGGCGCCACCCTGCTGCTGCTGGAAGTGCACCCCCGCGACCGCCTGCTGCGCATCACCAAGGAAGAGGCCCAGCTCTCCAAGCAGGAAACCACCAAGCTGCTGGTGCGCGGCCTCGCCCACGAGATCAAGAACCCCCTGGGCGGCATCCGTGGCGCTGCCCAGTTGCTGGCCCGGGAGCTGCCCGAGGAAAGCCTGAAGGACTACACCAACGTCATCATCGAAGAGGCCGACCGCCTGCGGAACCTGGTGGACCGCATGCTCGGCTCCAACAAGCTGCCGCAGCTGGCCATGACCAACGTCCACGAGGTGCTGGAGCGCGTCTGCAGCCTGGTGGAGGCCGAGAGCCAGGGCGGCGTCAACCTGGTGCGCGACTACGACCCGAGCATCCCGGACGTGTTCATCGACAAGGAACAGATGATCCAGGCCGTGCTCAATATCGTGCGCAACGCCATGCAGGCCCTGTCCGGCCAGAACGACCTGCGCCTGGGCCGCATCACCCTGCGCACCCGCACCCTGCGCCAGTTCACCATCGGCCACACCCGCCATCGCCTGGTGGCCAAGGTGGAGATCATCGACAACGGCCCGGGCATCCCCCCCGAGCTGCAGGACACCATCTTCTACCCCATGGTCAGCGGGCGCCCGGACGGCACCGGCCTCGGCCTGGCCATCGCCCAGAACATCATCAGCCAGCACCAGGGCCTGATCGAGTGTGAGAGCCACCCCGGCCACACCGTCTTCTCGCTCTTCCTGCCGCTGGAACAAGGAGCCGCATCCTCATGACCCGAAGTGAAACCGTCTGGATCGTCGACGACGACCGCTCCATCCGCTGGGTGCTGGAAAAGGCCCTGCAGCAGGAAGGCATGACCACCCAGAGCTTCGACAGCGCCGACAGCGTGCTCAGCCGCCTGACCCGGCAGCAGCCGGACGTGATCATCTCCGATATCCGCATGCCCGGAGCCAGCGGCCTGGACCTGCTGGCGCGCATCCGCGAGATGCACCCGCGCCTGCCGGTGATCATCATGACCGCCCATTCCGACCTGGACAGCGCAGTCGCCTCCTACCAAGGCGGCGCCTTCGAGTACCTGCCCAAGCCGTTCGACGTCGACGAGGCCGTTTCCCTGGTCAAGCGCGCCTTCCAGCACGCCCAGGAACAGCAGAACCTGGTGGCTCCGGCCAACCAGCCGCGCACCCCGGAAATCATCGGCGAAGCGCCGGCGATGCAGGAGGTGTTCCGCGCCATCGGCCGCCTCAGCCACTCCAACATCACCGTGCTGATCAACGGCGAATCCGGCACCGGCAAGGAACTGGTGGCCCATGCGCTGCACCGCCACAGCCCGCGCGCCGCCTCGCCCTTCATCGCCCTGAACATGGCGGCGATCCCCAAGGACCTGATGGAGTCCGAGCTGTTCGGCCATGAGAAAGGCGCCTTCACCGGCGCGGCCAACCAGCGCCGTGGCCGCTTCGAGCAGGCCGACGGCGGCACCCTGTTCCTCGACGAGATCGGCGACATGCCCGCCGACACCCAGACCCGCCTGCTGCGGGTGCTGGCCGATGGCGAGTTCTACCGCGTGGGCGGCCACACCCCGGTGAAGGTGGACGTGCGCATCATCGCCGCCACCCACCAGAACCTGGAAAACCTGGTACAGGCCGGCAAGTTCCGCGAGGACCTGTTCCACCGCCTCAACGTCATCCGCATCCACATCCCCCGGCTGTCCGACCGCCGCGAGGACATCCCCGCCCTGGCCCGCCACTTCCTCGCCCGCGCGGCGCAGGAACTGGCCGTGGAGCCCAAGCTGCTCAAGCCGGAGACAGAGGAATACCTGAAGAACCTGCCCTGGCCGGGCAACGTGCGCCAGTTGGAGAACACCTGCCGCTGGATCACCGTGATGGCCTCGGGCCGCGAGGTGCATGTCGACGACCTGCCGCCGGAACTGCTCACCCAGCCCCAGGACGCCGCCCCGGTCACCAACTGGGAGCAGGCCCTGCGCCAATGGGCCGACCAGGCCCTGGGCCGTGGCCAGTCCAGCCTGCTGGACACCGCCGTGCCCGCCTTCGAGCGGATCATGATCGAGACCGCCCTGAAGCACACCGCCGGCCGCCGCCGCGACGCTGCCGTGCTGCTGGGCTGGGGGCGCAACACCCTCACCCGCAAGATCAAGGAACTGGGCATGAAAGTGGACGGTGCCGACGAGGACGACGGCGACGACGCCTGACCCCTCCCCGCCCTCCAAGGCCGCCTGCGGGCGGCCTTTTCATTGGCAATCGCTCTGCAGCAGGCCTTTCAACGCATCAGCCGCCTGCCCCGCACCTGTGCAACCGCTCGATCGGATGCCCCAGCCCTGTGCCGAAGCGCGGGCTCAGCGTCTACCTATCAGAGCCCCTTTCAGCCCTCCGCAAAGGCACTGCCTGAACGGCTGCAGGCCGCGTATCCACTGGCTTTCAGCGTTATCCACAGCCGACAGAGCCACGCCGGAACGCAACTTGGCACAGCCTCTGCATTGGTCCTGGTACGTACAGTTTCAGGGGCCCTTGGTACAGGCAGGCCGAGAAGCCCCCTCTTTATGTGCACCACCCGCTGCCCGGTCCCGCGTCGAGCCCCGCTCCGCGACCGAACAGCGGCAAACCCTTTCGGGGGCCCAGGTACAGGCAGGCCGGGGATTCCCCTTTCTTACAACCGCTCGCCGCCGTCGCCCCAGGCACGGCAACGGGCAAGACCCTTTCGGGGACCTTGGTACAGGCAGGCCGGGGAATCCCCTTTCTTGTAGCGCTCAAGCCACGCACCGTGGCGAGCAGCCTTCAGGGGCTTCGGGTACAGGCAGGCCCGGAGCCCTTTTCTTTTCCCTACCCTTCGTGCAGGTCGATGGACAGGCGCCACTGGCCGTCCACCCAAGCCCCCTGCCACTCGCCCTTCAACGGGCGCATGGCCACGAAGTGCAGCACCGCCCCGGCGGGCGTCATCTGCAATCGCCAGTTCACCGGTCGCCCCGCCATCTGCAGGCGCCCCTGGGCCGACTGGGCGCGCGCTTCGAAGACGAAGGCCAGTGCGCCGTCACGGTGCTCGGCGGTCTGGCGCGGCGTGCGGTTGAACCACAGCACCAGGCCACCCTCGGCCACCTCGATGCGCTCCAGGCGGGTGGGCTCGGGCTCGGTGAGGCGGCCGATCATCATTCCCAGCAGCAGGCCGAAGATCGCCAGCGAGCCGATGAAGCGCGGCAACAGACGCCTACGCTCGTCCTTTTCGGCGCTAGAATGCCGCCCTGTTTCGGGCTCGGGGCCACGCATGTTCCACGTCATCCTCTTTCAACCGGAAATCCCGCCAAACACGGGCAACATTATCAGGCTGTGTGCCAACTCGGGCTGCGACCTGCACCTGATCGAGCCCCTGGGCTTCGAGCTGGACGACAAGCGCCTACGCCGTGCCGGGCTGGACTACCACGAGTACGCCACCCTGCGGCGTCATCCCGATCTGGACAGCTGCCTGGCCAGCCTCGGCCACCCCCGGGTGTTCGCCTTCACCACCAAGGGCAGCCGGCTGTTCCACGATGTCGCCTTCGAGAAGGGCGACGCGTTTCTCTTCGGCCCGGAGAGCCGCGGCCTGCCGGACGACGTGCGCAACGCCCTGCCCGAATCCCAGCGCCTGCGCCTGCCGATGCGCCCGGGCTGCCGCAGCCTGAACCTCTCCAACAGCGTCGCCGTGGCGGTCTACGAGGCCTGGCGCCAGCACGGCTTCTGCCTGGACTGACCCCGGGCCGGTCGCCGCCAACAAAAAAAGCGCCCCGAGGGGCGCTTTTTCATGGAGCCGGAACGGCTCAGGCCTGGGCTTCACCACCCTGGATACGCGCCATTTCCTGGGCGTACAGGGCATCGAAGTTGACCGGGGAGAGCATCAGCGCCGGGAAGGAGCCGCGCACCACCAGGCTGTCCAGGGTTTCGCGAGCGTAGGGGAACAGGATGTTCGGGCAGAAGGCGCCCAGGGTGTGGCTCATGGACGCCGCATCCAGGCCCTTGATCAGGAAGATGCCGGCCTGCTGCACTTCCGCGATGAAGGCGGTTTCCTCGCCGTTCTTCACGGTCACGGACAGGGTCAGCACGACTTCGTAGAAGTCGCCGTCCAGGTTCTTCTGGCGGGTGTTCAGGTCCAGCGCGACGCTGGGGGACCACTCCTGGCGGAAGATCTCGGGGCTCTTGGGGGCCTCGAAGGACAGGTCACGCACGTAGATGCGCTGCAGGGAGAATTGCGGTGCGGCTTCCTGGGAAGCGCCGTTTGCTTGTTCAGTCATTTGGCAGAACCTTCTTGTTCGTCCGTTACCGGAGGGTCAAGCCTCGAGCAGGGCATCCAGCTTCCCGGCCCGCTCCAGGGCATAGAGGTCGTCACAGCCGCCCACATGGGTCGGGCCGATCCAGATCTGGGGCACCGAGGTGCGGCCCGCCTTGCGGGTCATCTCGGCGCGTACATCGGGCTTCCCGTCCACCTTGATCTCTTCGTACTGGACGCCCTTGCTCTGCAGCAGCTGCTTGGCTCGCATGCAGTAGGGGCACCAGTCGCTGGAATAGATGACGACGTTCGGCATTTCACTTCACCAGGGGCAGGTTTTCGCCGCGCCAGCTGCCGATACCGCCGGACAGCTTGAGCGCATTGAAACCGGCCTTCTTCAGGTCACGGCAAACGGTGCCAGCATGCTGGCCCATGGCATCGACCACGATGATGGCCTTGTCCTTGTGCTTTTCCAGCTCGGCCATGCGGGCGGCGAGCTTCTCGAAGGGGATGTTCAGGGAGTCGACGATGTGGCCGGTGCCGAAATCCTTCACCGAGCGCACGTCCAGCACCAGGCCCTGGTCGGCGTTGACCAGCGCGGTCAGCTCGCGGGTGCTCACCGCACGACCGCTGCGGCGCAGTTCATGGGCGATCAGCAGCACCAGCAGGACGACGAAGATAGCGCTCAGCACATAGTGGTTAGTGGCAAATTCAATCAGGTGGGCAAGCATCGACGGGTCCCGGGGCGGTAAAATGCCGGCCAGTATACACAGCGCCACAGGTCCACCAAACCCCGGCCAGCGGTGACGTACAAGGAACTTGTACGTAAAATGCCGCTCCCTTTTTGCTCACGCCCCCTTGCGAGTCGGACGCCATGACAGCCACGCCCAAACCCCTGGTCCTGATCATCCTGGACGGCTTCGGTCACAGTGACAGCCCGGACTACAACGCCATCCACGCCGCCCGCACCCCGGTCTACGACCACCTGCGCGCGACCCAGCCCAACGGGCTGATCTCCGGCTCCGGCATGGACGTGGGCCTGCCCGACGGGCAGATGGGCAACTCCGAGGTGGGCCACATGAACCTGGGCGCCGGCCGCGTCGTGTACCAGGACTTCACCCGCGTCACCAAGGCCATCCGTGACGGCGAGTTCTTCACCAACCCGGTGATCGTCGACGCCGTGGACAAGGCCGTCGCCGCCGGCAAGGCCCTGCACTTCATGGGCCTGCTCTCCGATGGCGGCGTGCACAGCCACCAGGACCACCTGGTCGCCATGGCCGAACTGGCCGCCCAGCGCGGCGCCGAGAAGATCTACCTGCACGCCTTCCTCGACGGCCGCGACACCCCGCCCAAGAGCGCCCAGCCCTCCATCGAACTGCTCGACGCCACCTTTGCCCGCCTCGGCAAGGGCCGCATCGCCAGCCTGATCGGCCGCTACTACGCCATGGACCGCGACAACCGCTGGGACCGCGTCGAAGCCGCCTACAACCTGATCACCGAAGGCCGTGGCGAATTCGCCGCCGCCACCGCCGCCGAAGGCCTGGCCGCCGCTTATGAGCGCGGCGAGAGCGACGAGTTCGTCAAGGCCACCACCATCGGCGCGCCGGTGCGGGTGGAAGACGGCGATGCCGTTGTGTTTATGAACTTCCGCGCCGACCGCGCCCGCGAGCTGTCCCGCGCCTTCGTCGAGCCCGGCTTCAAGGAATTCGCCCGTGCCCGCGAAATCGCCCTGGCCGGCTACGTGATGCTGACCCAATACGCCGCCAGCATCCCCGCCCCCAGCGCGTTCAAGCCCGAATCCCTGAACAACGTGCTCGGCGAATACCTGGCCAACAACGGCAAGACCCAGCTGCGCATCGCCGAGACCGAGAAGTACGCCCACGTCACCTTCTTCTTCTCCGGCGGCCGCGAAGAGCCCTTCGCCGGCGAAGAGCGCATCCTCATCCCCTCGCCCAAGGTCGCCACCTATGACCTGCAGCCGGAGATGAGCGCCCCCGAGGTCACCGACCGCATCGTCGACGCCATCGAGCACCAGCGCTACGACGTGATCATCGTCAACTACGCCAACGGCGACATGGTCGGCCACACCGGCGTGTTCGAGGCCGCGGTCAAGGCCGTCGAGTGCCTGGACACCTGCCTGGGCCGCATCACCGCCGCCCTCGACAAGGTCGGCGGCGAAGCGCTGATCACCGCCGACCACGGCAACGTCGAGCAGATGGAAGACGAAGCCACCGGCCAGGCCCACACCGCACACACCTGCGAGCCCGTGCCCTTCATCTATTACGGCAAGCGCCCCGCCCGCATCCGCGAAGGCGGCGTCCTCGCCGATGTGGCCCCCACCGTGCTGACCCTGATGGGCCTGCCGGTGCCGCCCGAGATGACCGGCACCCCGATCGTCGAGCTGAAATGACCCCGGGGCAGACCGCCGGCCCCTCGGATTGGTCCGAATGCCCCGGTGCGCAGGCCCCGGGGCGTTTTTTTTACAGAGCGTGACGGGCATACTAGGCCGGTCCTCCCGCCTGGTGACGCACCCCTCATGTTCCGCGCCTTCACGTTCCTCCTCTGCGCCTGCCTCCTGGCACCGGCCTTCGCCGACGAACGCGCCCAGACCCAGCAGCAGCTGGACCAGGCCGCCAAGGACGTCGCCGAGCTGAAGAAGCTGCTCAAGCAGCTGCAGGAGGAGAAATCCGGCGTCCAGGCCGACCTGAAGAAGACCGAGTCCGACATGGGCCAGCTGGAGAGGCAGGTCAAGGACCTCCAGCAGGAGCTGGACAAGGGCGAAGGCGAGGTGAAGCGCCTGGATCAGGAGAAAAAAAAACTCCAGGGCGCGCGCGCTGAACAGCAGCGGCTGATCGGCATCCAGGCCCGCGCCGCCTACCAGAGCGGCCAGCAGGAATACCTCAAGCTGCTGCTCAACCAGCAGAACCCCGAGAAGTTCGCCCGCACCCTCACCTACTACGACTACCTCAGCCAGGCGCGCATGGAGCAGCTGGCCACCTTCAACGAGACCCTGCGCCAGCTGGCCAACGTCGAGCGCGACATCGCCACCCAGCAGGCCGCCCTCGTCGAGCAGAAAAGCGCCCTGGACGGCCGCCGCGAGCAGCTCGCCGCCCTGCGCAAGGAGCGCCAGCTGGCCCTGGCCAAGCTCAACCGCGACGTCAGCGACCGCGACCGCAAGCTCAAGGCCCGCGAGCAGGAACAGGCCGAGCTCGGCCGCGTGCTCAAGACCATCGAGGAAACCCTGGCCCGCCAGGCCCGCGAAGCCGAGGAAGCGCGCAAGCACGAACTGGCCGAGCGCCAGCGCCAGGAAGAAGCCCTCAAGCGCACCCCCGGCACCCCGCCGCGCACCGTCGAAGGCCCGCTGGTCTCCAGCGCCGGCACCTCCTACGGCGGCCCGTTCTCCAGCGCCCGGGGCAAGCTGCCCTGGCCAGTGAATGGTCGCCTGGTGGCGAGATTTGGAACTCCGCGCGGCGAAGACGAACGAACCAAGTGGGACGGGGTGCTCATCGGAGCCTCCGCCGGCAGCCAGGTGCGCGCCATCCATGGCGGGCGCGTGGTGTTCGCCGACTGGTTGCGCGGCGCCGGGCTGCTGGTCATCCTCGACCACGGCAACGGCTACCTGAGCCTGTATGGCCACAACCAGAGCCTGTTGAAGAACGCCGGCGACGTCGTCAAAGCCGGTGAGTCCATTGCCACCGTCGGCACCACCGGCGGCCAGGACACACCCGCGCTGTATTTCGCCATCCGCCAGCAGGGGCGCCCCAGCGACCCCGCGCAGTGGTGCCGAGCGCAAGGATAAGCGCCACCCAATCCCGTAGGAGTTGATACGCATGCCGCATCTGTCCCGCCTTACCCCCCTGGCCATGGCCCTGGCGCTGCTCGTGGGCTCGCCGCTCATCCACGCCGCCCAGGAGTCCAAAGCCGCCGCGCCCGCTGCAGCCGCACCGGCCCCGGCCCCCGGCAAGGCGCCCCTGCCCCTCGACGAGCTGCGCACCTTCGCCGAGGTGCTCGACCGCATCAAATCGGCCTACGTCGAGCCGGTGGACGACAAGACTCTGCTGGAGAACGCCATCAAGGGCATGCTCAGCAACCTCGACCCGCACTCCGCCTACCTCGAACCCGAAGCGTTCCAGGAGCTGCAGGAAAGCACCAGCGGTGAATTCGGCGGCCTGGGCATCGAAGTGGGCACCGAAGACGGCTTCATCAAGGTCGTCTCGCCCATCGACGACACCCCCGCCTCCAAGGCCGGCATCCAGCCGGGCGACCTGATCGTCAAGATCGACGGCCAGCCCACCAAGGGCCTGTCGATGATGGAAGCGGTCGACAAGATGCGCGGCAAGGCCGGCAGCCCCATCGTCCTGACCCTCGTGCGCGAGGGCGGCCAGCCCTTCGACGTCGAGCTCAAGCGCGCGGTGATCAAGGTCAAGAGCGTCAAGAGCCAGCTGCTGGACAAGAACTACGGCTACATCCGCATCACCCAGTTCCAGGTCAACACCGGCGAGGAAGTGGGCAAGGCCCTGGCCAAGCTGCGCAAGGACAACGGCGACAAGAAGCTCGCCGGCCTCGTGCTGGACCTGCGCAACAACCCCGGCGGCGTGCTCCAGGCCGCGGTGGAAGTGGCCGACCACTTCCTCACCAAGGGCCTGATCGTCTACACCAAGGGCCGCATCGCCAACTCCGAGCTGCGCTTCTCCGCCGACCCGGCCGACGCCAGCGAAGGCGTACCGCTGGTGGTGCTGATCAACGGCGGCAGTGCCTCGGCGGCCGAGATCGTCGCCGGCGCCCTGCAGGACCAGAAGCGTGGCGTGCTGATGGGCACCGACAGCTTCGGCAAAGGCTCGGTGCAGACCGTGCTGCCGCTGAACAACGACCGCGCCCTGAAGCTCACCACCGCGCTCTACTTCACTCCCAACGGCCGCTCCATCCAGGCCCAGGGCATCGTCCCGGACATCGAGGTCAGCCGCGCCAAGGTGACCCGCGAGCAGGACACCGAGAACTTCAAGGAAGCGGACCTGGCCGGCCACCTCGGCAACGGCAACGGCGGCGCCGACCGTCCCAGCTCCAGCAAGGGCAAGGCTGCCGCCGCGCGCCCACAGGACGACGACTTCCAGCTGAACCAGGCCCTCAACCTGCTCAAAGGGCTCAACGTCACCCGCGGAGAGTAGGGTGCGTCGTCGTGCCTGGCTGCTCGCGCTGCTGTTCGGCGCGCTGGTGGCCGAGGCCCGCGAGCCGTTGCCACCCCTGCCCCGGCTGCCCCTGGCGGCGCCGGAGCAGGCGCCGGTGGCCCAGCCGGAGCCGATCCGGCCGGGCCCGCTGGTCCTCAACCCGCGGGCTCCCACTGTCGGTGCCTCACCGGCACCCGCCCACGCACCTGTTCCTGTTCCCGCGCCTACACAACCCACGCCAACTCCGGCCAAACCCTCGGCCAAGCCCGCTGCACCGGCCAGTCACGCTCGGCCCCGCCTGGCGCTGATCATCGACGACCTGGGGCAGACCCCTGAGCGCGACCGCCGCGTCCTCGCCCTGCCGGCCACCGTCGCCCTGGCGATCATCCCCGACACCCCTCACGCCACCGACCTGGCCCGGCGCGCCCACGACGCCCGCCGCACGGTGATGCTGCACCTGCCGATGGACCCCGCTGGCGGTCCCTTCGCCTGGCACCCCGGCCTGCCGGAGGCCGAGCTGGCCCGGCGGCTGGATGCGGCGTTCACCGCCGTGCCCTACAGCCAGGGCGTGAACAACCACATGGGCAGCCGCATGACCGCCCAGCCCGAGGCCATGGCCTGGCTGATGAAGCGCCTGCAGGCCGACCACCGCTTCTTCGTCGACAGCCGCACCAGCGCCGCCACCGTCGCCGCCGCCGAAGCGCAGAAGGTCGGGCTGGCCAGCCTCTCCCGGGATGTGTTCCTCGATGACGACCAGCACCCCGAGGCCATCGCCCGGCAGTTCGAGGCCGCCCTCAGCCTGGCGCGCAAGCAGGGCACTGCCGTGATGATCGGTCACCCTCACCCGGCCACCCTCGCCCTGCTCGAACGCGAGCTGCCGCGCCTGGCCGCCCGCGGCTTCGAGCTGGTGAGCGTGCCGCAGATGATCGCCCTGCGCAGCAACCGCGCCATGGCCGCCCACGGCAAGGGCGGCCAGTACCGCTAGCACCGCGCCAGCCTGGGCAAGCGCGCGCCTGGGCTATAGGCTGGCCGCCCGCCCTGAACGGAAGCCCGCCATGCCCCTCCGCCGTGACCACTTCGTACCGCTCGCCGCCGTGGCCCTTGCCGCCGTGGTGCCCCTCGGCTTCATCTGGATCATCACCAGCGCCAAGCTGGAACTGGGTGGCGCCAGCCCCGACGAGGCCGTGGTCGGCAGCGTCGAACGCATCGAGCAGCGCGCCATGGAGCAGTACTGCACCGGCGTCGTGGCCACGCCACGCAATACCTGGCTGGTGGGACGCATGGAAGGCGACCGCTCCGAGGACGAAGCAGTAGGCCAGGACCTCGGCCAACTGATCCGTGGCGAGAAGAAGCCCGACGACGGCGACGAACCGAGCACCTTCACCCCGTTCTTCGGCGGCCTGTCCCGTGAAGCACAGACCACCTACCTGTCGCGGCTGGATGAGCAGGGCCGCTTCGTCCAGGTCGCCCGCCTGGACGAGACCGCCTGCCTGGTAGCCAATGCCGACGGCAGCAGCCTGTTCCTGCTGACCGGCGTGGATCGCCCCGGCAAGGACCCGCTGGAGGGCCTGCAGCAGACCGTGGTGCTGCGCAGCGATGACCAGGGCGCCACTTGGCAGGTGCTATCGGACGGCTTCTTCCCCGAGGCCGACAACCTGGCCTGGTCCCTCAAGCCCTACTTCCACGATGCCGACCAGGTCTGGGCCTGGGCCACCCTGCCGCAGAGCGCCACCCCCAGTGCGGCGTACGACTACGAGCCCGACACCGTCGCCGACAACCGTGCCGGCCTCTACTACTCCCCCGATCGCGGGCGTACCCGCCAGGCCCTGGCCGCTTCGGAGAACCTGCTGGTGGGCCTGGACGAGATCCGCAAACGCGCGCCCGCCGACGCCGAGTGGGGCGACAGCGCCGGGACTTTCGGCACCATCACCCCGCACGTCTGGCAGTACGACGACGACCACGCGGCGCTGTGGATCGGGCAGTCCTTCCTCTACGGCAAGCCCGGCGGGCGCTACCTCGACACCCCGCTGTTCGTCACCACCCGCGCGGAGCTGGTCCGCGAAGGCGGGCAATGGCGCATCGGCCCGCTGCAGCGGGACACCGGCGTGCTGGTGGAAGAGCTGGTGGGCACCGGCCAGGGCCAGGTGTACGGCGTGATCAGCCGGGAGGGCGAACGGGCCACGGAAGTGGCCGAGTGGCAGCGGGACAGCGGCACCTGGCAGGTCAACGGCGCGTTGCCCACGCCCTTCTGGCCGCTCCCGGCGTCCAGCGGGCTGCGGGGGTTCCTGGCGGGTAACGGCGTGCTGCTGACCAATACCGACAGTCGCTACGAAGTGCCCCAGTGGCTGTACCCCACGGAGGATGGCGAGTCGGCGCGTATTTCAGCGGATGCGGTGTTCTATTCCCGCGACGGCGGCCGCTCCTGGTCGCGCCTGGCCATCGCCGGCTACCTGGGCGTGCTCGGGCTGGACCGCAATCAGGACCAGGTGTTCTGGGCCAAGGGCAACTGGTACGACAGCAACGACCGGCGCATCTATCGCTACGGACTGAAGTAAGGCGAAGCCGGCGCTCCATTAAGGCGCGCCGGCTCGGAGGTGCTACTCAGAGGTAGTTCTTGGTCGCTTCCTCGACGAAACCTTCGGCGCGCATCTGGTCCAGGGCCTTCTGCAGTCGCTCGATCACCTCGTCGGGAGTGTCCTTGTTGAAGGCCAGGTACAGCTCGACCTCGTTGAAGCGCAGCACGGTCTGCAGCCCGGTCACGCCTTCCTGCTTGGCCAGGTAGCGTCCCACCGGGTCGGTGGTCGCCCACAGGTCGATCTGGCCCTTCTCCAGCTTCTTCACGTTCTCCTGGTCACGCAGGGCGTTCTGCGGGCTCAGGCCCTGGGTCTCCAGGTACTGGCTGACGGCGTCGTTCTTGTAGGCACCGATGCGGTACTGCCCGGCGCTCTTGAGGTCCTTCACGCTCAGCGTGCTGCCCGGCGCAGCCAGCAGCACCCAACCGCTCTTGGCCAGCGGACCGACCCACTTGAACTGCGGCTTGCGCTCTTCGGTGTAGGTGGTGGAGAACAGGCCGTAGTTGGGCTTCTCCTGGGTCAGGCGGTAGAGGCGATCCCAGGGGAAGCGCAGGGTCAGGTTGTAGGAGATGCCGGCGCGCTTGAACATCTCGCGGACGATATCGGTGCTGATGCCGTCGATGCCGTCGTCACGGGCGAAGTTCTTGTCGTCGACCGCCATGTTGAAGGGCGGGAAGTTCTCGGTGAGCAGGACCACCTTGTAGTCGGCCGGAAGCTCGGCGCGAGCCGCCAGGGAAAGGGTGATCAGGCCCAGGGCCAGAAGAGGTCTGAATAGCTTGTGCATCGTTCTACCGCTCGCGTTGGTGTTGTGATTATGGCCAGCGGCATCCCTGCGTGGGCACGGTCCCACAGACGTTCACTCAGCCCGTCCTGCCATCCAATGGCAAGCGACCGGCTGTTGGGCCGGTCGCGAGGTTCTTACAGGTAGCTGTTGATGGTCTTGTCCACGAAGCCTTCGCTGCGCAGTTGCTCCAGGGCGTCCTGGAGCTTCTTGACCACCTCGTCCGGCACGTTTTTGTTCAGCGCCAGGTACAGCGGGGTCTGGTTGAAGCGCAGCACGGTCTTCAGACCGGTGATGCCTTCCTGCTTGGCCAGGTAGCGGCCAGCGGGATCGCCGGTGGCCCAGAGGTCGATCTGGCCCTTCTCCAGCTTCTTGGCGTTTTCCTGGTCACGCAGGGAGGCCTGCGCCTCGATGCCCTTGTCGGTCAGGGCCTGGTGGATGGCATCGCCCTTGTAGGCGCCCACCTTGTACTGCTTGGCCTGGTCCAGGCTGCTGACGCTGATGGTGCTGTCACCACGGGCCAGCAGGACCCAGTCGTCCGGACCGATGGGGCCGACCCACTTGAAGGAGGCCTCGCGCTCCGGCAGGCGGGCGGTGACGAAGATGCCGTAGTCGGGCTTCTCCTGCGCCAGCTTGTAGATGCGGTCCCAGGGGAAGCGCAGGGTCATGGTGTACTTGACCCCGGCGCGCTTGAACATTGCCTGCACGATGTCGACAGCGATCCCGTCGATGTTGTCTTCCTGGGCGAAGTTCTTCCCGTTGATCGCCATGTTGTACGGCGGGAAGTTCTCCGTCAGGAGCACCACGGTGTAGTTTTCGTCCACTTCGGCGCGAACGGTCCCGGCGAGCACCAGGAGAGTGCTCGCCAGGGCGAGCAGGAGGCGTTTCGACATATGCAACTACCTTGTAAGGAGGATGGGTAAAACCAACGGGCCTGACCCCGGGTACAGGGTATCGGCCTCGGCTGCCCAGGCTGCGAACCGGATCACGGTTGCAGCCAAAGCATAAATGAAGGCAAGAATCGTGCTCAGCGCACCACGATGCCCCGGCTGGCCAAGTAGGCCTTCGCCTCCGGAACAGTGTATTCGCCGAAATGGAAAATGCTCGCGGCCAGCACCGCATCGGCCTTGCCGTCGAGGATGCCGGCGGCCAGGTGCTCGAGATTGCCGACGCCACCGGAGGCGATCACCGGGATGCGCACACGCTCGCTGATGGCGCGGGTAACGCCCAGGTCGTAACCGCTCTTCACGCCGTCCTGGTCCATGCTGGTCAGGAGGATTTCCCCGGCACCCAGCTCTTCCATCTTCGCCGCCCAGGCCACTGCATCGAGCCCGGTGGGCTTGCGGCCGCCGTGGGTGAAGATTTCCCAGCGAGGCGTCTCGCCCGGCGCGGAGACCCGCTTGGCGTCGATGGCGACCACGATGCACTGGGAGCCGAAACGCGAGGCCGCTTCGCCGACGAACTCGGGGTTGAACACCGCGGCGGTGTTGATGGAGACCTTGTCGGCACCGGCGTTGAGCAGGTTGCGGATGTCCTGCACGGTGCGCACGCCACCGCCCACGGTGAGCGGGATGAACACCTGGCTGGCCATGCGCTCGACGGTGTGCAGCGTTGTATCGCGGCCGTCGACGCTGGCGGTGATGTCGAGGAAGGTGATCTCGTCAGCCCCCTGTTCGTCGTAGCGGCGGGCGATCTCCACCGGGTCACCGGCGTCGCGGATGTTCTCGAACTTGACGCCCTTCACCACGCGGCCGTTGTCCACGTCGAGGCAGGGGATGATGCGTTTGGCTAAAGCCATGTTCTCTCTCCTACTGCCGCCCTCAGGCGGAAGGATTCAGGGCCGCGTGCTCGGCCAGCTCGGCGTCGATGAAGGCGTTGATCATTGCCCGGTAGACCTGCTCGACGACCTCGACGGGTGCACCGTTCTCGGCCGCCAGCGCCCTGACCTTGGCGATCACCTGCTCCACGCGCTGCGGCGCGCGGACGGCATCCGCGTCGGTCTTGAAGCGCGCCGCCTGACGGACATAGCCGCTGCGCTCGGCCAGCAACTGGACGATGCGCCGGTCCAGCGCGTCGATCTGTTCCCTGACCTGCTCGATGGACTGGCACTCGACCATGGGATCAGCCCTTGTAGCTGTCGCAGAAGGCCTGGGCCTCGGCGACGTCCAGGGTGCCTTCGTAGATGGCGCGACCGGTGATGGCACCGATGATGCCGGGGGCCTTGGCGGCCAGCAGCTTCTCGATGTCGCCCAGGTTGTGGATACCGCCGGAGGCGATCACCGGGATGCGGCTGGCAGCGGCCAGGGCCGCCGTGGCCTCGACGTTGCAGCCCTGCATCATCCCGTCCTTGGCGATGTCGGTGTAGACGATGGCGGAGACGCCATCGGCCTCGAAGCGGCGGGCCAGGTCCACGGCCTGCACGCTGCTCACCTCGGCCCAGCCGTCGGTGGCGACGAACCCGTCCTTGGCGTCCAGGCCGACGATCACCTTGCCGGGGAAGGCCTTGCAGGCCTCGGTGACGAACTCGGGCTCCTTCACCGCCTTGGTGCCGATGATCACGTAGCTGACGCCGGCCTTGACGTAGTGCTCGATGGTTTCCAGGGAGCGGATGCCGCCGCCGATCTGGATCGGCAGGTTCGGGTAGCGCTTGGCGATGGCGGTGACCACCTCGCCGTTCACCGGCTTGCCTTCGAAGGCGCCGTTGAGGTCCACCAGGTGCAGGCGGCGGCAGCCACCGTCCACCCACTTGGCGGCCATGCTCACCGGGTCGTCGGAGAACACCGTGGAGTCTTCCATGCGGCCCTGGCGCAGGCGCACGCAGGCACCGTCCTTCAGATCGATAGCGGGGATAATCAGCATCGGTTCAACCTGTTCGAAGTCAGTGGAGTCGGCGGTGCGCTCAGGCTTTCTCGAGCGCCCACAAGTCGCTCTCGATGCTGTCGAACCTGTCTTTCAGGTGCGCCTGCACGTCGGAGATCGCCTTGTTATAGAAATGCGGAGCGAATTCGCGGGCGAAGAAGTCCAGGACTTCCTCGGCCTCGAAGGAACCCAGCTCCAGTTCGAAGCGGTCGGCCATGAAACGCTTGATGGCCAGTACGGCGTCCTGGGTCTGGGTCGCGTCGAGTTGCAGGCTGGGGGCCTTCTTCCCGCGGCTCATGGGTTTACCAGCGGCCGTCCCAGGCGGCGAAGTTCTGCAGCAACTGCAGGCCGTGGGTGTGGCTCTTCTCCGGGTGGAACTGCACGGCGAAGCGCGAGCCCTCGGCCAGCGCGGCGGCGAAGTCCTTGCCGTAGTGGCCGCGACCGACCACCTGCTTGGGGTTGCCGGCCTCGATGTAGTAGCTGTGCACGAAATAGAAGCGCGCCAGGTCCGGGATGTTGTGCCAGAGCGGGTGGGCCACGCTCTGCTGCACCTCGTTCCAGCCCATGTGCGGCACCTTCAGCGGCTCGCCGGCTTCGGCCAGGTCCTTGCCGAAGAAGCGCACCTGGCCCGGGAACAGGCCGATGCAGTCGACGCCGTCGTTCTCCTCGCTGTGCTCCAGCAGCGCCTGCATGCCGACGCAGATGCCGAGGAACGGGCGGTCCTTGCTGACCTCGGCTACCAGGCTGTCGAAGCCCAGGCGGCGGATCTCGGCCATGCAATCGCGGATCGCCCCCACGCCGGGGAACACTACGCGGTCCGCCTCGCGGATCACGCTGGCGTCACTGGTGACCAGCACACGGCCGGCGCCGACGTGCTCCAGGGCCTTGGCAACCGAGTGCAGGTTGCCCATGCCGTAATCGATGACTGCGACGGTCTGCATCAGAGCACGCCCTTGGTGGACGGCATCTGGCCGGCCATGCGCGGGTCAAGCTCGATGGCCATGCGCAGGGCGCGGCCGAAGGCCTTGAAGACGGTCTCGATCTGGTGGTGGGTGTTGTGGCCACGCAGGGTGTCGATGTGCAGGGTCACCAGGGCGTGGTTGACGAAGCCCTGGAAGAACTCCTGGAACAGGTCCACGTCGAAGCCGCCGACGGTGGCGCGGGTGAAGGGGACGTGCATCTGCAGGCCGGGGCGGCCGGAGAAGTCGATCACCACGCGGGACAGCGCCTCGTCCAGCGGGACATAGGCATGGCCGTAGCGGACGATGCCCTTCTTGTCGCCAATGGCCTGGGCGAAGGCCTGGCCGACGGTGATGCCGACGTCTTCCACGGTGTGGTGGTCGTCGATGTGCAGATCACCCTTGCACTCGATGTCGAGGTCGATCAGGCCATGGCGGGCGATCTGGTCGAGCATGTGCTCGAGGAAGGGCACGCCGATGTCGAAGCGGGCCTTGCCAGTGCCGTCCAGGTTGATCGAGACCTTGACCTGGGTCTCCAGGGTGTTGCGCTCAACGGATGCCTTACGTTCGGCCATCACCAACTCCGCAAAATCATTGGGCGAAAGGGGCGACATTATAGGCCGAGTTTTCCACAGGCTTGAAGCCGATCGGCGGAGGAAGCCGGGCGATGCCGGCAAGACGCCGACATCGCCCGGTGCAGGGACGATCAGCCGAACAGTGCGGCGGTCTTCTGCAGGGTGATCCACACACCCCAGGCCAGCGGCAGGCCGACGGCCAGCCAGGCGGCGATCACCAGCGGGCGGCTGGACGGGTCGGCCGACCACTCCAGCACCTGGGTGCTCTGGCTGGCGTCATGGCCGATGGCGCGCTCGGCGGCCAGCTCGGCGTCGGTCATGAAGTACTTCGGCGCCACCGGGCGCACCAGCAGGTTGCACAGGAAGCCCAGCACCAGCAGGCCGGCGAGGATGTACAGGGTGATGTCGTACGCGGCAGCGCGCTCGACCCCCACGCTCAGCTGGTACTCACGGATGTAGTTCACCAGCACCGGACCGAGGATGCCGGCGAAGGCCCAGGCCGTCAGCAGGCGGCCGTGGATGGCACCGACCATCTGGGTGCCGAACAGGTCCGCCAGGTAGGCCGGCACGGTGGCGAAGCCGCCGCCGTACATGGACAGGATCAGGCAGAAGCAGAAGACGAAGAACGCCACGCTGCCCAGGTGACCGGTCCAGGGCACCAGCGCGTAGAGCAGGAAGCCCAGGGCGAAGAACACGAAGTAGGTCGCCTTGCGGCCGATCAGGTCGGAGAAGGACGCCCAGAAGAAGCGGCCACCGATGTTGAACAGGCTCAGCAGGCCGGTGAAGCCGGCCGCAATCGCGGCGATCTGCGCCAGCTGCGCGGCATCCAGCTCGTTGAAGCTCAGGTGGTTGCCGATCAGCTTGCCGCCGAACACTTCCTGCAGCAGGGGCGAGGCCATGCCGATGATGCCGATGCCGGCGGAGACGTTCAGGCACAGCACGGCCCAGACCAGCCAGAACTGCGGGGTCTTCCACGCGGTGTTCACGTGGACGTGGCCCTTGGTGATCATCGCGTTGTTGGCCTTCTTCACCGGCGCGGTCCAGCCCTCGGGCTTCCAACCGGTCGGCGGCACGCGGTACGCCAGGGCGCCGCCCACCATGAAGATGAAATAGACCACCGCCATCACCACGAAGCTCTGCCACACACCGACGCTTTCAGCGCTGGCGAAGTGGTTCATCAGCTCGGCTGCCAGCGGCGCGCCGACCATGGCACCACCGCCGAAGCCCATGATGGCCATGCCGGTCGCCATGCCGCGCTTGTCCGGGAACCACTTGATCAGGGTCGAAACGGGCGAGATATAGCCCAGGCCCAGGCCGATGCCGCCGATCACCCCCAGGCCGACCCACATCAGCCAGATCTGGTGGATGTAGACGCCGAAGGCCGAGATCAGCAGACCACCGCACCAGCAGAAGGCCGAGACCAGGCCGGCCTTGCGCGGGCCGGCGTGCTCCAGCCAGCCACCCCAGATGGCGGCCGAGCAGCCGAGGAAGATGAAGAACAGGGTGTAGATCCAGCCCAGCATGGAGATCGGCCAGTCACACTCGCTGGAGAACACCTGGGCGATGAAGCTCATCTCCGGGGAGCAGGCCACCGGCGCAGTGATGCCGATGGCCTTGGACAGCGGCAGCCAGAACACCGAGAAGCCATAGGCCATGCCGATGCAGAGGTGGATGGCCAGGGCCGCCGGCGGCACCAGCCAGCGGTTGAAGCCCGGTCGGGCGATGGTGCGCTCCTTGGAAAGGAACGCGGGCCGGACGGCATCGCCGCCCAAGCTCAGGGTACTGCTCATTGTGTCGTTATCCTGTTTTTTTGATATGCACGCAGGTGGGTCGGACGGCGCGCACAGTCTCCCCACGCACCGCCCACAAACTCACACTAGCAGGCGAAACAATCCCACGATGATTCGGCCTGCGGCGCGTATTATCCGGACCCCACCCCCTGGCCTCAACAAGGACACCCATGCCTGTCATCGTCGAACGCCCCACCCAGCTCAGCGAGCAGGACCGCACCGACCTGGGCCGCATCTACGCCGACGCCCCGGCCTGGCTGCTGCCGCCCTATGCCGACGCCGGGGACCTGGTGGCGCAAGGCCTGGCGGAGGGCCGGCTGCTGACCGGCCGCTTCAACGACCGCCTGCTGGGCGCCGCCCTGCTGCGCTGCGAACGTGACGCCTGGCGGCTCTCCCACCTGTGCGTGCGCAGCGTCACCCGCCGCCGGGGCGTAGCCCGCCGCCTGCTGGACGAGGCCACCCGCCTGGCCCGCGAGGCCGGCTGCGAACTGCGCCTGCAGGGCCCCCAGGACCATCTGGAAGCCCAGGCCCTGGCCGCCCGGCTGCACCTGCCCCTCGACCCGGCCTGCTAGGCCGGCACCACCGACGGGCGCTCCCGCAGCAGCCAGCCGAGCCAGAGCAGGCTGGCCAGGTGGAACCCCGCCAACGCCCAGCCGACCCAGGCCGGGCCGCCCGCCCACAGCACCCAGCCCATCGCCAGCACGGCCAGCCCCAGCTGCCGCGCGCCCTCCAGCCGGGGGGCCAGGCGCTGCCCGTCGAACAGCAGCCCCAGGCTCACGCAGCCCCAGAGGATCGCCAGCACCAGCAGCCAGGGTTCCCAGGCCAGGGCCTGGCGCACGCTGAGCAGAAACGCCAGCGCCAGCAGGTTGATCACCAGGAACTGCGCCAGCGCATAACCCGTCAGGCTCGCCCCGTGGCGCGGCTCATGGCGGGGCCCGTCCATCGACGGCCAGGGATGCTGGCGCACGTCCGCCGGGCGCCAGCCGGTGGGCATCCACCACAGCCGCAGCTTGTCCCACCAGGAGCGGGTCGCCCGCGCATCGGCCCACAGCAGGCGCCACCAGCTGAACTGCAGGCGCAGCGGGTCGAAGGTGCGCACCGGCGTGGTCACCCCGTACACCACCGGCTCGTCCTCCTCCTGCCAGGTGCCGAACAGCCGGTCCCAGAAGATGAACACCCCACCGTGATTGCGATCGATGTAGCGCGGGTTCTGCCCGTGGTGCACCCGGTGCAGGGACGGCGTCACCAGCACCTTCTCCAGCCAGCCGAGGCGACCGATGTGCTGGCTGTGGATCCAGAACTGGTAGGCCAGCTGCACCCCGAGCAGCACCAGGAACAGCGGCAACGGCAGCCCCAGCAGCGCCAGGGGCAGGTAGAAGGGCCAGTCGAAGGCGGTCTGGAACGCGCCCTTGCGCAGCGCCGTCGACAGGTTGAAGTCCTCACTGGAATGGTGCGGCTGGTGCGCGCCCCACAGCAGGTTGTAGCGGTGCAGGGTGCGATGCGCCCAGTAGAAGCAGAAGTCCACCGCCACGAAGCCCCCGAGCCACACCCAGGGCGAGGTCGGGTCCAGCTCCAGCAGGCGCGCGTGCTCGTAGAGCCAGGCGTAGGGCAGCACCAGCAACAGGCGTAGCGGCCCCTCCAGCACCACCCGCAGCACGGCGGTGTTGACGCTGGTGGCCGCATCGGCCAGGCGGTAGGTGGAACGCCCGCTGCGCCGCTCGTAGGCCAGCTCCAGCAGGATCAGCAGGATGTACAGCGGAAAGGCCAGCACCGCCACGTTCATGGCGCATCTCCCGTTCTTGTCGTTGTGCAGCGCAGACTAGACCAGCCGCCGCCCCCGTCACGCGACGGCACACGCCAGTCAGACGGGCCGCAGGCGCCAGCCCGGTGAACCGCCGCCACGTTTGGCCATCAAACAGCACAACCGCTGGCGCTATACTCGCGCCCTTCCTCCGGCACTCATCACAAGGACTCGTCCATGAAATCCATCGGCAAACTCCTGGGCCTGCTGCTCCTCGGGCTGTTGCTGATCATCGTGGCCCTGGGCTTCGCCCTGACCCACCTGTTCGATCCCAACGACTACAAGGATGAAATACGCCAGATCGCCCGCGACAAGGCCAACCTCGAGCTGGACCTGAAGGGCGACATCGGCTGGAGCCTGTTCCCCTGGCTCGGCCTGGAACTGCACGACACCACCCTGGCCAGCGCCGCCAGCCCCGACAAGCCCTTCGCCAACCTGGCCCTGCTCGGCCTCTCCGTGCGCGTCATGCCGTTGCTGCGCAAGGAAGTGCAGATGAGCGACATCCGCGTCGAAGGCCTCGACCTGACCCTGGCCCGTGACGAGAAGGGCCGTGGCAACTGGGAAGACATCGGCCGCCCGGCCCAGGCCGCCAGCACGCCGGCCCCCGCCGCCGAAGGCACCCCCGCGCCGGCGGAACAGCCCAAGCCCGCCGGCACCGAACGGCCGCTGAAGCTGGACATCGACAGCCTCACCGTCAACAACGCCCGCGTGAACTACACCGACGCCAAGACCGGCCAGCAGTACAGCGCCGAAGGCATCGAACTGACCACCGGCGCCATCCGCGAAGGCGCCGCCATCCCCTTCAAGCTCAGCGCCTTCTTCGGCACCAACAAGCCGGTGCTGCGCGCCAAGACCGAGCTCACCGCCAGCCTGCGCTTCGACCGCGCCCTCAAGCGCTACCAGCTGGAAGACGCCAAGCTCGGCGGCGAAGCCTCGGGCGAGCCGTTCAAGGGCAAGACCCTCACCTTCAGCGCCCAGGGCCAGCTGCTGGCCGACCTCGGCGCCAACATCGCCGAGTGGAACAGCCTCAAGCTCTCCGCCAACCAGCTGCGCGCACTGGGTGAACTGAAGGTCCACGACCTGGACAAGACCCCGCGCCTGGAAGGCGGCCTGTCCATCGCCCAGCTCGACCTGCGCGAATTCCTCACCGGCCTCGGCGTCGAACTGCCGGCCATGCAGGACGCCAACACCCTCAAGCGCTTCGAACTGGCCACCCAGCTCAAGGGCAGCCCCAGCGACCTCGCCCTGGAACAGCTGACCCTCAAGCTCGACGACAGCAGCTTCAACGGCCGCCTGGCCGTGGCCGACATCGAGCGCCAGGCCCTGCGCGCCCAGCTCAAGGCCGACAAGCTCGACCTCGACCGCTACCTGCCGCCGAAGAAGAAGGACGACGCCAGCGCCCGCCAGGCCGAAATCCAGGGCACCGTCGCCAGCGCCGGCCAGGGCACCACCCCGCTGCCCGAGAAGCCCACCCAGCAGGCCTGGAGCGAAGCCCCGCTGCTGCCCCTCGACAGCCTGCGCAAGCTCGACCTGGAAGCCGACCTGGCCTTCGGCCAGCTGACGCTGGACAAGCTGCCGATCACCGACGCCCGCCTCAAGGCCCGTGGCAAGGCCGGCCAGATCACCCTGGAGCAGCTGCGCGGCGGCCTCTATGGCGGTGAATTCGACGCCAGCGCCCAGCTCGACGTGCGCAGCGACGTGCCCCAGCTCAGCGCACGCAAACGCATCAGCCATGTGCCGGTGGAGAAGATCCTCAAGGCCCTCGACCAGAAGCCGCCGGTTCGCGGCGCCCTGGACCTCAACGCCGACCTGCGCACCCGTGGCAACAGCGAAAAGGCCTGGATCGACGCCCTCAACGGCACCGCCAGCTTCGTCCTCAACGACGGCGCCCTGCTCGACGCCAACCTGGAGCAACAGCTCTGCCAGGGCATCGCCCTGCTCAACCGCAAGACCCTCACCACCAACTACGAAGGAAAGGAAACCCCCTTCCAGGAACTGCGCGGCAGCCTCACCTTCACCAATGGCGTGGCCAGCAACCCCGACCTCAAGGCGCGTATCCCCGGCCTGACCCTCAACGGCAACGGCGACGTCGACCTGCGCGTGCTGGGCATGGACTACCGCGCCGGCATCGTCATCGAAGGCGACAAGAGCGCCATGGCCGACCCGGCCTGCCAGGTCAACCCGCGCTACGTCGGCCTGGAGTGGCCCCTGCACTGCCGCGGCCCGCTGGAGATCGGTGCCAAGGCCTGCCGCCTGGACAAGGACGGCATGGGCAAGATCGCCGCCAAGCTGGCCGGCGACAAGCTCAGCGAGAAGCTCGAAGAAAAGCTCGGTGACAAGGTCAGCCCGGAACTCAAGGACGCACTGAAGGGGCTGTTCAAGCGATGACACCCGAGCAGTTCTCCAGCGCCGTACTCGCCTGGTACGACCTCCACGGCCGCCACGACCTGCCCTGGCAACAGGGCATCACCCCGTACCGGGTGTGGGTCTCGGAAATCATGCTGCAGCAGACCCAGGTCAGCACCGTGCTCGGCTACTTCGACCGCTTCATGGCCGCCCTGCCCACCGTGCGCGACCTGGCCGAGGCGCCCGAGGACGAAGTCCTGCACCTGTGGACCGGGCTCGGCTACTACACCCGCGCACGCAACCTGCAGAAGACCGCGAAGATCGTCATGGAGCGCCACGGCGGCGAATTCCCCCGCGACGTCGAGCAGCTCGCCGAGCTGCCCGGCATCGGCCGCTCCACCGCCGGCGCCATCGCCAGCCTGTCCATGGGCCTGCGCGCCCCGATCCTCGACGGCAACGTCAAGCGCGTCCTGGCCCGCTACGTCGCCCAGGAGGGCTACCCCGGCGAACCCAAGGTGGCCAGGCAGCTGTGGGCCGTCGCCGAGCGCTTCACGCCCCACGAACGGGTCAACCACTACACCCAGGCGATGATGGACCTGGGCGCCACCCTCTGCACCCGCAGCAAGCCCAGCTGCCTGCTCTGCCCCCTGCGCGAAGGCTGCCAGGCCCACCTGCTGGGGCTGGAGATCCGCTACCCGGTGCCCAAGCCGCGCAAGGCCCTGCCGCAGAAGCGCACCCTGATGCCGATCCTGGCCAACCAGGATGGCGCCATCCTGCTCTACCGGCGCCCCTCCAGCGGCCTCTGGGGCGGCCTGTGGAGCCTGCCCGAGCTGGACGACCTCGACGCCCTCGCCCCCCTGGCCACGCAGCACGCCCTGCAGCTCGGTCAGGCCCGCGAGCTACCCGGCCTGACCCACACCTTCAGCCACTTCCAGCTCGCCATCGAACCCTGGCTGGTGCCCGTCGAGGGCAGCCACCGCGAAATGGCCGATGCCGACTGGCTCTGGTATAACCTCGCCACCCCGCCGCGCCTGGGCCTGGCCGCTCCGGTCAAGAAGCTGCTCAAGCGCGCCGCCGACGTATTGAATGCAGGAGATTCGCCATGACCCGTACCGTCCAGTGCCGCAAGTACCACGAGGAACTGCCCGGCCTCGACAAACCGCCCTACCCCGGCGCCAAGGGCGAAGACATCTTCAACAACGTCTCGAAGAAGGCCTGGGAAGAGTGGCAGAAGCACCAGACCATGCTGATCAACGAGCGTCGCCTGAACATGATGAACGCCGAGGATCGCAAGTTCCTCCAGGCCGAGATGGACAAGTTCCTCTCCGGCGAGGAATACGCCCAGGCCGAGGGCTATGTCCCCCCGAGCGCGTAAGCGCCCGTAAAGGCTGAAAAATTTTTTCAGGACACGCTTGACTCCCCCCTTCGAAATCCGTTTAATAGCGCCCCGTTGCCCAGGTAGCTCAGTTGGTAGAGCAGGGGATTGAAAATCCCCGTGTCGGCGGTTCGATTCCGTCCCTGGGCACCACCATTCAGTTCCAGGTGGTGCCAGGCATCATCAGGAACACACAGAAAACCGGCCCTAGCGCCGGTTTTTTGTTGCCTGCGTTTTAGCCCGGCAACCCGCTTCCCGCCCTCGAAAAACTTTTTTCCAGCCTTAAGCCACCTTAAGACTGCCTTCAGAATCCCTACCGATACTGCGCACCATCCAACGAACCGATGGGTGCGCCACATGACTGAGCTGGAATGGAATGCCCTGTTCCCCCTTCACTTCGGGCTGGGCGAGCGCCGCTACAGCCTGACCCTGCACCAGGCCGACGACCCGGCCCGTGCCGAACTGGAAGCCTTCGTCCACGACCGCTTCGAGCAGGCCCACGATGCCGACGTGCAGCACTTCCTGCCCGAGCTGCTGGCCCTGCGTGACGGCGCCGGCCAACTGACCGCCGTGGCCGGCATGCGCGTCGCCGCCAGCGGGCCGCTGTTTCTCGAGCGCTACCTGGATGCGCCCCTGGAGCAATCCGTGGCCCAGGCCGTCGGCCGTCCGATCGACCGCGTCGAACTGGTTGAGGTGGGCAACCTCAGCTCCCTCAACGCCGGCAACGCCCGCCTGATCATCATCGCCGTCACCTGGCTGCTGGCCGCACGCGACCTGCGCTGGGTCTCCTTCACCGGGGCCGCCGGGCTGATCAACAGCTTCCGCCGCCTCGGCCTGGAGCCGGTGCAACTGGCCGAAGCCGACCCCGAACGGCTGGGCGATGACGGAGCTGCCTGGGGCAGCTACTACGCCCTGCAGCCCCGCGTCTATGCCGGCGACATCCGCTACGGCCACGACGAACTGGAGCGCCAGGGGGTGTTCCAGCGCCTGGGGTTTCCCCTGCTCCTCGCGGAGGCCGGCCATGCAGCCTGAAGTCCGACAGTTCCACGACCTCCTGAGCCAGCACGCCCACGAGCGGGCGCACCAGGTGGCGGTCCGCGGCACCGAGCGCAGCTACAGCTACGCCCAGCTGCTGGACGAAGTGGACAGCCGCGTCGCCCTGCTGCGCGAGCAGCCCGCTGGCGTCTTCGCCTTCGCCCTGGATAACGGCCCCGAAGCGCTGTTCTGGGACCTGGCGGCGCTGTTCGCCGAGCGTCCCTGCGTGATCCTGCCGCCCTTCTTCAGCGCCGCCCAGCGTGCCCACTGCCTCGCCCAGAGCCAGGCCAGCCTGGTGCTCGCCGGTGACGCACTGAGCGACGAGCTGCGCAGCGCCGGCTTCACCTGGGGCCAGCCGTTCTGGCACCGCCCGGTTGCGGGCGCCAGCCAGTTGCCGGCCGGCACCGCGAAGATCACCTACACCTCCGGCAGCACCGGCTCGCCCAAGGGTGTGTGCCTCTCGGCCGAAGCCATGCTGCGGGTGGCCCATCAGCTGGAGCAGGCCAGCCGCTCCACCGAACCGGGCAAGTACCTGGCGGTGCTGCCCCTGGCGGTGCTGCTGGAAAACCTCGGGCTGTACGCGGCGCTGATCGCCGGGGCCAGCCTCACCGTGCTGCCGCAGCCGCAGATGGGCATCAACGGCGCCAGTGGCGTCGACTGGACGCGCCTGCTGGGCTGCATCGCCCTCAGCGGTGCGGAAAGCATGATCCTGGTTCCGCAACTGCTGCTGGGCCTGGTCACTGCCGTCGAACGCGGCCTGATGAAGGTCGGCCCGCTGCGCTTCGTCGCCGTCGGCGGTGCCCGGGTCGCCCCGAGCCTGCTGGAGCGTGCCGAGGCCGTGGGGCTGCCGGTGTTCGAGGGCTACGGCCTCTCCGAATGCGCCTCGGTGGTGTGCCTGAACCGCCCCGAAGCCCACCGTGCCGGCAGCGTCGGCCGCCCGCTGCCCCATGTGCAGGTGATGCTGGCCGAGGACGGCGAAGTATTGGTCAGCGGCAGCACCCTGCTCGGCTACCTGGGCGAGCCGCCGTTCCAGGGCCAGTGGTGGCCCACCGGCGACCTCGGTCGCTTCGACGAAGACGGCTACCTGTACCTGGCAGGGCGCAAGAAGAACCAGTTCATCACCAGCTTCGGCCGCAACGTGAACCCCGAGTGGATCGAGGCCGAGCTGACCCAGGGCGGTGTGATCCTCCAGGCATTCGTCTACGGCGAAGGCCTGGACCACAACCTGGCGCTGCTCTGGCCGCTGGACCCGAAGGCAAGCGACGACACCCTGGAGCAGGCCGTGCAGCGCAGCAACGCCGCCCTCCCCGACTACGCCCGGATCCACAGCTGGCAGCGCCTGCCGGAACCCTTCAGCAGCGCCAACGGGATGCTCACCGCCAACGGCCGCCCACGCCGCGCCGAGATCCTCACCCACTACCGCGATTCCCTTTTTGAACTCGTCAACGAATGAGGTTCGACACCATGTCTTTCTTCGACACCCTGCAAGACGCCACCGCCCAGGAACGCCAGGCCCTGTTCAATGCTCCGGTCATCCGTGACGCCCTCTCCGGCGTCGTCAGCCTGGAGGGCTACGTCGCCTTCCTCACCCAGGCCTACCACCACGTGCGCCACACCGTACCGCTGATGATGGCCTGCGGCGCCAAACTGCCGGGCCGCCTGGAATGGCTGCGCGGTGCCGTGTGCGAATACATCGAGGAGGAGTACGGCCACGAGCAGTGGATCCTCAACGACATCGCCGCCTGCGGCGGCGACGCCGAGCAGGTGCGCAACAGCCGCCCGGCCCTGTCCATCGAACTGATGGTGGCCTTCCTCTACGACCTGATCGCCCGTGACAACCCGGTGGGCCTGTTCGGCATGGTCAACGTCCTCGAAGGCACCAGCATCGCCCTGGCCACCCAGGCGGCCGGCACCATCCGCGAGAGCCTGAGCCTGCCGCCCACCGCCTTCAGCTACCTCAGCTCCCACGGCGCCCTGGACATCGACCACATGGCCACCTACCGCAGCCTGATGAACCGCCTGGACCGCGCGGAAGACCAGGACGCCGTGATCCACGCCGCCAAGGTGGTCTACCGCCTCTACACCGACATGTTCCTCGGCCTGCCGCGTGCCCAGGTGAGCCCGAACGAGGTGCGACATGCGCTTGCCTGAGTGCCGCGTGGTGCTGACCGGTGCCAGCGGTGGCATCGGTCTGCAGCTGGCCGAGCAGCTGTGCGCCGCCGGAGCCCTGGTGATCGCGGTCAGTCGTCAGAGCGACGCGCTGGCCGACCTGCTCAAGCGCTACCCCAACAAGCTGCGCTGGCTGGGCGCCGACCTGCGTGAGCCCGAGGCCCGCCAGCGGATCGTCGAGAAGGCGCGCGCCATGGGCGGCGCCAACCTGCTGATCAACGCCGCCGGGATCAACCGCTTCGCCCTGCTCGACCAGCTCGACGAAGCCGCCCTGGACGACCTGATCGACCTCAACCTCAAGGCCACCCTGCACCTCACCCGGCAGATGCTGCCGCTGCTGCGCGAGCAGAGCCAGGCGCTGGTGGTGAACGTCGGCTCCACCTACGGCTCCATCGGCTACCCCGGCTACGCCACCTACTGCGCCACCAAGTTCGCCCTGCGCGGCTTCTCCGAAGCACTGCGCCGGGAACTGGCAGACACCCCGGTGGACGTGCTCTACGTTGCCCCGCGCGCCACCCGCACCAGCATGAACAGCGATGCCGCCGTGGCCCTCAACGATGCCCTGAAGGTGGGCATGGACGACCCGCGCGACGTCGCCTCGGCGGTGCTGCAGGCCATCCAGAACAACCGCAGCGAGCTCTACCTGGGCTGGCCGGAGAAGCTCTTCGTGCGCCTCAACGGCATGCTGCCCGGCCTGGTCGACCGCGCCCTGCGCAAGCAGCTTCCCCTGATCCGCCGCTACAGCGACGCCAACCACAAGGAACACGCGAAATGAAACGCCTGATGCTGATCGGCCTGCTCCTGGCCACCCCGCTGGCCTGGGCCCTCGACCCCGCCAGCACCCAGCGCCTGGCCACCATCCAGCAGCGCTGGGCGGAGATCCAGTACAACCTGCCCGAGAAAGAGCGCGCCAACGCCTTCGAGAAGCTGGCGGTGGAGACCCAGGCCTTCACCCGCGAGCAACCCAAGGCCGCCGAAGCGTGGATCTGGAACGGCATCGTCACCAGCAGCTGGGCCGGCGCCCAGGGCGGGCTCGGCGCCCTCGGCAAGGTGAAGGACGCCCGCGCCAGCCTGGAACAGGCCCTGGCCGTAGACCCCAATGCCCTGCAGGGCTCGGCCTACACCAGCCTCGCCGCCCTGTATGACCGCGTGCCCGGCTGGCCCATCGGCTTCGGCGATGCCGACAAGGCCGAGGCGCTGCTCAACAAGGCCTTGCAAATCAACCCCGAGGGCATCGACAGTCTCTACTTCTGGGGCGACCACCTGGCACGCCAGGGCCGCTACAGCGAGGCCCGCGCTGCCCTGCAGAAAGCCCTGCAGGCCGCGCCGCGCCCCGGCCGCGAGCTGGCCGACAAGGGCCGCCGCGCCGAGATCGATGCTTTACTCAAGGACATCAAGGACATCAAGGACAAACAGGACTGAGCATGCGTCTGCTGCTGGTAGAGGATGACCCCGCCCTCGGCGAAGGGGTGCGCACCGGATTGCGCCAGGAGGGCTACACCATCGATTGGCTGCAGGACGGCGCCAGCGCGCTGCACGCCCTGCAGACCGAGGAATTCGACCTGGTGGTGCTCGACCTCGGCCTGCCGCGCCTGGACGGCATCGAGCTGCTCAAGCGCCTGCGCGGCGGCGGCGCCACCCTGCCGGTGCTCATCCTCACTGCCCGCGACGCCACCGAGGACCGCATCGCCGGCCTCGACGCGGGCGCCGACGACTACCTGGTCAAGCCCTTCGACCTCAACGAGCTGAAGGCCCGGCTGCGCGCCCTGCTGCGCCGCAGTACGGGCCGCGCCACGGTGCTGATCGAGCACGCCGGGATCACCCTCGACCCCTCCAGCCAGCAGGTCACCTACAACGGCCAGACCGTAGTGCTGACGCCCAAGGAATACCTGCTGCTGCACGAACTGCTGGCCCAGCCGGGCAAGGTCTTCACCCGCGAGCGCCTGACCCAGCTGCTCTATGGCTGGGAGGAAGAGGCCGAGAGCAACACTCTGGAAGTGCACATCTACCACCTGCGCAAGAAGCTCTTCAGCGAGCTGATCCGCACCGTGCGTGGCATCGGCTACCTGGTGGAAGGGCAGGCATGAGTTCACTGCGCCAGCGCACGCTGTGGCGGGTCATGGCGCTGCTGCTGCTCGGCACCGGCCTGCTCGCCCTGTACAACCACCACGACAGCAGCCACGAGATCGCCGAGATCTACGACGCCCACCTGGCGCAGAACGCCCGCCTGCTCCAGGGGGTGATGAGCATGCCGCTGGCCGACCCCGAGCGGCAGGCCCTCTACGCCGCCTACAACGACGCCCTGGCCAAGGCCGGCAAGCACCGCGTCGGTCACCCCTACGAGAGCAAGCTGGCCTTCCTGGTGTGGCGGGAGAATGGCGACGTGCTGGTGCGCACCCCCAGCGCCCCGCAGTTCGACCAGCCGCTGCGCGAGCCGGGCTTCAGCAACCTGACCCTGGAGGGCCGCCAGTGGCGCGGCTTCCTCCTGCCGGTGCCGGAGCAGCACGTGCTGATCTGGGTGGGCGAGCGCAATGACGTGCGCGGCGACCTGGTCTCACGCATCGTGCGCCACACCCTGGCGCCCTTCCTGGTAGGCAGCCTGGCCCTGGCGCTGCTGGTCTGGCTGGCCATCGGCTGGGGCCTGAAACCGCTGCAGAACATGGCGCGGGTGATCCGCGCGCGGCACGCCGAATCCCTCGAACCGCTGCAACTGGTGCCGCTGCCCCGGGAGCTGGAACCCATGCAGGCGGCCCTGAACCGCCTGCTCGGGCAGATCGACGCGCTGCTGCGCCGCGAGCACCGCTTCATCGCCGATGCCGCCCACGAAATGCGCACGCCGCTGGCCATCCTCCGGCTGCACGCGCAGAACGCCCTGCAGGCGGAGAACGAACAGGACCGGCGCAAGGCGCTGGATTTCCTCATCGGCGGGGTGGACCGGCTCAGCCGGGTGGTCAACCAGCTGCTGACCATGGCCCGGGTCGAGCCACTGCTGGCCCAGCGCCCCTGCACCCCCATCGACCTGGCCAAGGTGGTCACCGACACCCTGGCCGAACTCACCCCCTGGATCATCGGCAAGGGCATGGAGCCGGCCATGGAGATCGAGCCCGGCGACTACCACCTGGACAGCGATGCCGGGGTGATCGGCATCGCCGTGCAGAACCTGGTGGCCAATGCGGTCAACCACTCGCCCCCCGGCGGGCTGATCCGGGTGTCGCTGCGGCGGGAAGGGGATGAACTGCTGCTGGCCGTGGACGACCAGGGCCCAGGCATCGAGCCGGACAAGCTGGAGCGGGTGTTCCAGCGTTTCTACAGCGAGGGCAACAGCCACGGCGCCGGCCTCGGCCTGTCCATCGTGGCGATGATCATGGAGCGCCTGGGCGGCAGCGCCAGCCTGCACAACAAGCCGGAAGGCGGCCTGGTGGCGACGCTGCACCTGCCCCTGGCGCGGCCGCTGGCGGCCTGAACCGCCTCAGGCAGTCGGCAGCAGCAGGCTGAAGGTGGAACCCACCCCCGGTGTGCTGCACAGCTCGATGCGGCCGCCGTGGGCGAGCATGATCTGCTCGGAAATGAACAATCCCAGCCCCAGCCCCGCCACCTTGTCGGCGCCGCCGGCCCGTTCGAACTGCTGGAAGATGCGCTTCTGGTCCTCGGCGCAGATGCCGATGCCCTGGTCGCGCACCTCCACCCGCGCCCATTCGCCGTCACGCCGCACCACCACCTGCACCGGGTTGCCGGTGCCGTAGCGCAGGGCGTTGCTGAACAGGTTGCTGACCACCTGCTCGATGCGGAAGGCATCCCACACGCCGGTGACGCCGTCCTCCACCTGCAGGTCCAGCGCGCAGTCGGCGGCCTCCATCTGCGCGGCGAAGTTCTCCGCCACATGGCGCACCAGTTGCCCCAGCTCGCAGGGCTCGGGGCGGATGGAGAGCTTGCCGGTGCGGATGCGGGAGACGTCGAGCATGTCCTCGATCAGCCGGACCAGGCTGCGGATCTGCCGCTCGTCCCGGTCGAACAGGGTGCGCAAGCGGGCCTCGGTGAACACCGCGACGTTGCCCTTGGCCAGGTGGTTCTGGCGCAGCTGGGTGTCAAGCATCAGGCCGTTGAGCGGGGTGCGCAGCTCGTGGGAGACGATGGACATGAAGTCGTCGCGCATCTGCACCGCGCGCTGCAGCTCGGCCTGGGTGGCGCGCAGTTCGGCCAGCAGGGTGTCCTGCTCGCGGCGCGCCGCCTCCAGGGCTTCCAGCTGCTGGGCCATCAGCTTGCGCTGGCGGTGCAGCTCGACGAACACCGCCACCTTGCTGCGCACGGCGTGGGTGTCCAGCGGTTTGTAGAGGAAGTCCACCGCGCCGCTCTCGTAGCCCTTGAAGGCGTAGTTCAGCTCGCGGCCGGCGGCGCTGACGAAGACGATGGGGATGTGCTTGGTCTTCTCCGTGCCGCGCATCAGTTCGGCCAGCTCGAAGCCGTTCATGCCCGGCATCTGCACGTCGAGGATGGCCAGGGCGAACTCGTGCTCCAGCAGCAGGGCCAGGGCCTCGTCGGCGGAGGCGGCCTGGTGCACCTCGCGGCCGTCCTCCTTGATCAGGGCTTCCAGGGCCAGCAGGTTCTCCGGCAGGTCGTCGACGATCAGCAGCTTGCTTGGTGGATTACTCGGCATGGGTAGGGTCCAGTCGTGCCAGGAGGTCGCGGATGCCCCGCAACGGGAGGATGTGGTCGGGACGGTGAGTGGCCAGCGCGGCCTCGGGCATGGTCGGCACCTGGGCGTCGTGCGGGTCCTGCACGACGCTGAGGCCGCCCTGTTGCTGGATATAGGCCAGCCCGCGGGCACCGTCTTCGTTGGCGCCGGTCAGCAGCACCCCCACCAGGCGCTCGCCGTAACAGTCAGCGGCGGACTCGAAGAGGATGTCGATGGAAGGCCGGGAGAAATGCAGCGGCTCCTCGCGGCTGAGGGAGAAGCTGGCGTCGCGTTCGATGGACAGGTGGTAGCCCGGCGGGGCGACGTAGAGGGTGCCGGGGGCCAGGCTCTCCTTGTCCCGGGCCTCGCGCACGCGCACCGCCAGGCGCCGGGCGAACAGGTCGGCCAGCAGGCTCTCGCGCCCTTCGGGCAGGTGCAGCACGCAGGCCAGGGTGAGCGGGTAGCCCGCCGGCAGCCCGGCAAACACCTGAAGCAGGGCCTCCACCCCTCCGGCGGAGGCGCCCACCACCACGGCCGTGCGCTCGGGCCCGTTCATAGCTTGCGGAACACCCGTTCCGGGCGGTTGAGGGCTTCGAAGTGGCCGGCGTAGGCGGAGAAGTCGAGGCTCTCCTTGCTGCCCAGGCCGAGGAAGCCGCGGTGGCAGAGCGATTCGTGGAACAGGCCGAGGGCGCGGTCCTGCAGCTGCTTGTTGAAGTAGATGAGCACGTTGCGGCAGGAGATCAGCTGGGTCTCGGAGAACACGCTGTCGGTGGCCAGGCTGTGGTCGGCGAAGGTCACGTTCTCGCGCAGCAACTTGTCGAACAGGGCGCCGTCGTAGGCGGCGGTGTAGTAGTCCGACAGCGAGCCCTGGCCGCCGGCCAGGCGGTAGTTCTCGCTGTACTTGCGCATGTCGTCGAGGGCGTAGATGCCGCGCCGGGCCTTCTCCAGGGAGCGCGGGTTGATGTCGGTGGCGTAGATCAGGGTGCGCTCCAGCAGCCCTTCCTCGTGCAGCAGGATGGCCATGGAATGCACCTCCTCGCCGGTGCTGCAGCCGGCGATCCACACCTTGAGCGAGGGGTAGGTGCGCAGGATGGGCACCACTTCCTGGCGCAGGGCGAGGTAGTAGGAGGGGTCGCGGAACATCTCGCTGACCGGGATCGTCAGGTACTGCAGCAGCTCGTGGAAGGCCTGCGGGTCGTGGATGATGCGCTCCTGCAGGGCCGAGATGGTGGCGCAGTCGAACTGCCGCAGGGCGTAGAGCACCCGGCGCTTGAGGGAAGCGCCCGAGTAGTCGCGGAAGTCGTAGCTGTACTTGAGGTAGATCGCCTCGATGAGCAGGCGCAGCTCGATTTCCTGGGTGCGGTCGGCCATCTAGATGCGCTCCAGACGCGGTAGCCAGACACGGATCAGCGAGAACAGGCGATCCAGGTCGATGGGTTTGGCCAGGTAGTCGTTGGCGCCGGCGCGGATGCACAGGTCCTGGTCGTCCTTCATCGCCTTGGCGGTGACGGCGATGATCGGCAGCTTGGCCCAGCGTGGCTGCTGGCGGATGCGCCGGGTGGCTTCGTAGCCATCCATCTCCGGCATCATCACGTCCATCAGCACCAGATCGATATCGTCCACGGCTTCGAGCTTGTCCAGCGCCTCACGTCCGTTGCGAGCGATTTCCACCCGCGCGCCCTTCTGTTCCAGGGCGCTGGTGAGGGCGAAGATGTTGCGCACGTCGTCGTCCACCAGCAGGATCCGCCGCTCTTCGAACACACGGTCGCGGCTGCGGGCGGTCTTGAGCATCTTCTGCCGTTCGCTGGAGAGTTCCGACTCGACCTTGTGCAGGAACAGGGTGACCTCGTCCAGCAGGCGCTCCGGCGAGCGCGCGCCCTTGATGATGATGGAGCGGGAGTACTTGAGCAGCTCGGCCTCTTCGTCCCGGGAGAGGTTGCGCCCGGTGTAGACGATCACCGGCGGGAAGGAGCAGATGTCCTCGCTGCCCATGCGCCGCAGCAGCTCGTTGCCCTGCATGTCGGGCAGCTTGAGGTCGATGATCATGCAGTCGAACAGGGTGCTGCGCAGCAGCTCCAGGGCCTGTTCGCCGAACTCGACGGCGGTGATCTGGATGTCGTCGTCACCGATCAGCCGGGCGATGCTGTCGCGCTGCAGGGCGTCGTCCTCCACCAGCAGCACGCGCTTGACCTTCTGGGTGAGCTTGGCTTCGAGGCGGGCGAACACGTCCTTGAGCTGCTCGCGGGTGGTGGGCTTGACCGCGTAGCCCACCGCGCCCAGGTGCAACGCGGCCTCGCTGAGGTCCTCCACCGAGATGACGTGCACGGGAATGTGGCGGGTGCGGGGCGTGTCCTTGAGGCGCTGCAGCACCGAGAGGCCCGGCTCGTCGGGCAGGCGCATGTCCAGCAGGATGGCGTCCGGTGCATGGCGCTCGGCGAGATGGAAGCCTTCATCGGCACCGTGGGCCACCAGGCAGCGGTAACCCAGTTCGTGGGCCAGGTCGTAGAGGATCTGGGCGAACTTGGGCTCGTCCTCGATCACCAGTACACAGCGCTCATCCGACGAGGCCTGGTCACGGTCGTCGGGGAAGGTGGGGATCGGCGCGTGGGTGGCCGGTGCCAGGGTCGCAACCACGGCCGGGCGGGCGGGCGGCGGAGTCGGCGCACTGGGCTTGGGCGCGGGCAAGGGCGCCGGCGGCTCCTCGGCCGGCGTCCAGTGTTCCGGCAGCACCAGGGTGAACAGGCTGCCCCGGCCCGGCTCGCTGCTGGCCTGGATGCTGCCGCCAAGCAGCTGCGCCAGGTCGCGGGAGATGGACAGGCCGAGGCCAGTGCCGCCGTAGCGGCGGTTGGTGGTGCCGTCGGCCTGGCGGAAGGCCTCGAAGATCAGGTCCAGCTGGTCGGCGCGGATGCCGATGCCGCTGTCGCGCACGGCGAAGGCGATGCCCTCCGGAACCCGCTCGACCCGCAGGGACACGGCGCCCTGGTCGGTGAACTTGATGGCGTTGGACAGCAGGTTCTTGATGATCTGCTCCACCCGTTGCCGGTCGGTGCAGAGCTGGTCGGGCACGTCGTCGGCCACCTCGACGCTGAAGGCCAGGGCCTTCTGCTCGGCCAGCGGGGTGAACAGCTCGCGCAGGCCGTCCACCAGGCGCCGCACCGGGGCATTCTCGGCGCGCAGGTCGAGCTTGCCGGCCTCGACCTTGGAGATGTCGAGGATGTCGTTGATCAGGTTGAGCAGGTCGTTGCCGGCGGAATAGATGGACTCGGCGAACTTGACCTGCTCGTCGTTGAGGTTGCCCTCGGGGTTGTCGGCCAGTAGGCGGGCGAGGATCAGCGAGCTGTTCAGCGGGGTGCGCAGCTCGTGGGACATGTTGGCGAGGAACTCGGACTTGTAGCGGCTGGCGCGCTGCAGCTCTTCGGCACGGGCCTCCAGCTCCAGGCGGGCCTGCTGCAGGGCGGTGTTCTTGTCGTCCAGGTCATCGCGCTGGGCGGCCATCTCCTGGGCCTGTTCGGCCAGGCGCTCGTTGGTCTGCTCCAGCTCGGCCTGCTGGGCCTCCAGGCTGGCCTGGGACTCGCGCAGCACGCGGGACTGTTCTTCCAGTTCCTCGTTGGCGGTCTTCAGCTCTTCCTGCTGCACCTGCAGCTCTTCGTTGAGCTGCTGGGTCTCGCCCAGCACTTCCTGCAGGCGCTGGCGGTAGCGGGATGCGTCCATGGCGGTGCCGAGGTTGCCGGCGATCAGCGGCATCAGCGCCTGGTCGCGGGCGGAGAGGCGCCGCAGGAAGCCCAGCTCCAGCACGCCGTTGACCACGCCGTCACTGTGGGTGGGCACCAGCAGCACGCCTTCGGCGTCGGTCTGGCCGAGGCTGGTGGCGACCCTGAGGTAGCCGGCGGGCAGGTCGTCCAGAGCCATCACGCGGTTCTCCTGGGCCGCCTGCCCCACAAGGCTTTCGCCCGGCAGGATCTGGTCGGGCGCCTGGTCGTCGCGCTCCAGGCCGTAGCTGGCGACGCGCCGCAGGGCGCCGCCCTCTTCCCGCAGGTACAGGGCGCCCACGGCCATGCCCAGGTACGCGGCAAGGAATTCCAGGGCGTTGCGCCCGATCACCGGCAGCGACTGCTGGCCGAGCAGGCGCTCCGACAGGGCCGCCTGGCCGTCCCCCAGCCAGCGCTGCTGGGTGAGGTGCTCGCTGTGGGCACGCTGCTGGGCGAGGGACTCGCCGTAGGTGCTGGACAGCGCCACCAGCTCACGGCGCCCGAAGTACGCCAGCGCCCCCGCGAAGGTCAGGCTGAACAGCAGGTAGAGGCTGATGGTGAAGATGGCGGTGGAGTTGGCCTTTTCGTTGCGCTCGTGGCGCAGCTGCCGCTCCATGTTGATGAAGGTGCGGTACTGCTCGCGGATGGCGTCCACCAGTTGCTTGCCACGGCCTTCGCTGACGGTGTCGGAGACGTTCTCGCCGTTCTGCTTGCGGCTGATCATCTGGGTGGCGAAGCGGTCCCACTCGGCCTGCAGGGCTTCGATGGCGCGCACCCGCTCGACCTGGGCGGGGTTGTCCGCCACCAGTTCGCGCAGGCCCTCCATGGCGGCCTTGATCCGCGGCCGCGCCTGTTCGTAAGGCTGCAGGAAGGCTGCATTGCCGCTGATCAGGTAGCCGCGCATGCCGGATTCCTGGTCGACCGACAGGCGCAGGCCATCGTTGGCATTGCTGATCACCTGGTCGGTGTGCTCGACCCAGCTGAGGACATAGAGCAGGTAGGAGATCAGGGCCACGAACAGGGCGGCCCCGGCGACGCCCACCCCCAGCGGCAACGCAACGTTGCGCGCGAGGATGCGACGGAAACGCGTCTCGTCTGTCAGATCATTGGTCATCTGGCTTCCCTGGCTTAGCGCCGAAAATCACCGATATGAAGGGTAAAAATGCGGGTCCGGCATGGTAATGCGAGTTTTTGCATTAACCAATCGAATCCTGGGCGACGATGGGGTGCCGCATTATCGCTTCGCTTGGAGCACCTTAAGCGTGGGAAAGGTTCACATAAATTGTGGGAATTTTTTCTGCCCGTGTTCTTCTAAACTGCCGTACCCGGTCACGCACTGTCCGGGTGCCCGCGCACCGATGCGGCGCGGACACGGGGGCGCCACGGCGCCAACCGTGCTATATCGCCCAGCCCGGCGCCGGCAAGCGCCCGCCATGAACCCGTCGGAGGTTTCCTTGCCCATAGAAGAACGTCACGCCGATGCCCTCGGGCAGGGCACCCCGCCCCTGGGGCGCGTGCTGGTGGTGGAGGATGCCGAGGTGGTCCGCATGCTCACCGTGGAAGTGCTGGAAGAGCTCGGCTACGAGGCGCTGGAAGCCGGCGACGCGGCACAGGCCCTTGCACTGCTGGAGCATGAGTCGGTGGACCTGCTGCTCACCGATGTCGGCCTGCCCGGGATGAACGGCCAGGAACTGGCGACGCGGGCTTGCACCCTGCACCCGTCATTGCGCGTGCTGTTCGCCACCGGCTACGCCGAATCGATCCGCCCCGACCCCGCCCGCGCCGCCCTCCAGGACGTGATCGCCAAGCCCTTCGGCATCGAGGAACTGCGCGGCAAGGTCAGCGCCCTCCTCGCCCGCTGACCGCGACGGCCTGGCACTGGAATTGCCAGGCGTTTGCGCGTAGGGTGCGCCGCACCCGCTTTTCCAGGCCTTCTTGCGTCCGCGCGACAATCGCCTGCAATGATGCGACAAGCCAGCGAAACCGCCCGGTCACGCCCCGGAAGCGCCCTTGGCGCCCCCTGGGGCCTATGCTAGGTTGCCCCCTCGCCAGGAAGGCCGATCGCAGCCGGAGCGCATCCGAACAATAAGAGGAACCCCCATGGCCGAGGCCACGCCCGCGCTAGAAATCCGCGACCTGCATAAACGCTACGGCGAACTGGAGGTGCTGAAGGGCATTTCCCTGACCGCCCGCGACGGTGACGTCATTTCCATCCTCGGTTCCTCCGGTTCCGGCAAGTCCACCTTCCTGCGCTGCATCAACCTGCTGGAGAACCCGCACAAGGGCCAGATCATCGTGGCCGGCGAGGAACTCAAGCTGAAGGCCGCCCGCTCCGGCGAACTGGTGGCCGCCGACAACCGCCAGATCAATCGCCTGCGCAGCGAGATCGGCTTCGTCTTCCAGAACTTCAACCTCTGGCCGCACATGACGGTCCTCGACAACATCATCGAGGCGCCGCGCCGCGTGCTCGGCCAGAGCAAGGCCGAAGCCACCGAGGTGGCCGAGGCCCTGCTGGCCAAGGTCGGCATCGCCGACAAGCGCCACGCCTACCCCGCCCAGCTCTCCGGCGGCCAGCAGCAGCGCGCGGCCATCGCGCGGACGCTGGCGATGCAGCCTAAAGTGATCCTGTTCGACGAGCCCACCTCGGCCCTCGACCCCGAGATGGTACAAGAAGTGCTTAACGTGATCCGCGCACTCGCCGAAGAGGGCCGGACCATGCTGCTGGTGACCCACGAGATGAACTTCGCCCGCCAGGTGTCCACCGAGGTGGTCTTCCTCCACCAGGGCCTGGTGGAGGAACAGGGTCCGCCGCAGCAGGTGTTCGAAAACCCGACCTCGGCGCGTTGCAAACAATTCATGTCCAGCAATCGCTAAAACACGGAGCAAGTACGCATGAAGAACTACAAGAAGATCCTGCTGGCCGCTGCCGCCACCCTGGCCTTCGGCACCCACGCCGTGGCCGCCGACAAGCTGAAGATCGGCACCGAAGGCGCCTACCCGCCCTTCAACCTGATCGACGCCAGCGGCAAGGTCGGTGGCTTCGACGTCGAGGTCGCCCAGGCCCTGTGCGCCAAGATGAAGGTGGAGTGCGACGTGGTCACCTCCGACTGGGACGGCATCATCCCGGCCCTGAACGCCAAGAAGTTCGACTTCCTCGCCGCCTCGATGTCCATCACCGAGGAACGCAAGCAGGCCGTCGACTTCACCGACGCCTACTACACCAACAAGCTCCAGTTCATCGCCGCCAAGGACGCTGACTTCAAGACCGACAAGGCCAGCCTGAAAGGCAAGGTCATCGGTGCCCAGCGTGCCACCATCGCCGGCACCTGGCTGGAAGACAACATGGCGGACATCGTCGACATCAAGCTCTACGACACCCAGGAGAACGCCTACCTCGACCTGGCCTCCGGGCGCGTCGACGGCGTGCTGGCCGACAAGTTCGTGAACTGGGAATGGCTCAAGAGCGATGCCGGCAAGGGCTTCGAATTCAAGGGCGAGCCGGTGTTCGACAACGACAAGATCGCCATCGCCGTGCGCAAGGGCGACCCCCTGCGCGAGAAGCTGAACGCGGCCCTGAAGGAAATCGTCGCGGACGGCACCTACAAGAAGATCAACGACAAGTACTTCCCTTTCAGCATCTATTGATGCCCGCCTGACCGGCGCCGCCCACGCGGCGCCGGTCCCCAGCAGTAGCCTTGCAGATGAACCTCGACCTCTACGGATTCGGCCCCGCCCTGGCGGCCGGCACCCTCATGACCATCAAGCTGGCGCTCTGCGCGCTGTCGCTCGGTCTGGTGCTGGGTCTGCTCGGTGCGCTGGCCAAGACTTCCCCCAAGAAGCCGCTGCAGTGGCTTGGCGGGACCTACTCCACCCTGGTGCGCGGGGTGCCCGAGCTGCTCTGGGTGCTGCTGATCTACTTCGGCACCGTGAACCTCATGCGCGCCATCGGCGACAAGATCGGCGTGCCCGGTCTGGAGCTGTCGGCCTTCGCCGCCGGTACCATCGCCCTCGGCCTGTGCTTCGGCGCCTACGCCACCGAGGTGTTCCGCGGCGCCATCCTGGCGATCCCCAAGGGGCACCGTGAGGCCGGCCTGGCGCTGGGCCTGTCCAACGGGCGCATCCTCTGGCGCCTGATCCTGCCGCAGATGTGGCGCATCGCCCTGCCGGGCCTGGGCAACCTGTTCATGATCCTGATGAAGGACACCGCGCTGGTCTCGGTGATCGGCCTCGAGGAAATCATGCGCCGTTCGCAGATCGCCGTGACCGCCAGCAAGGAGCCCTTCACCTTCTACCTGGTGGCGGCCTTCATCTACCTGGGCCTGACCGTCCTCGCCATGATCGGCATGCACTGGCTGGAAAAACGCGCCGGACGCGGCTTCAAGAGGAGCGCGGCATGAACTGGGACGTGATCATCAAGTACCTGCCGCGCCTGTTCGACGGGGCGCTGCTGACCCTGGAGCTGGTGGCCATCGCCGTGGTCGCCGGGCTGATCCTGGCGCTGCCCATGGGCATCGCCCGCGCCTCCCGCCACTGGTACGTGCGCGCCCTGCCCTACGGCTACATCTTCTTCTTCCGCGGCACGCCGCTGCTGGTCCAGCTGTTCCTGATCTACTACGGCCTGGCCCAGTTCGAGGCGGTGCGCCACAGCGACCTGTGGCCGTACCTGCGCAGCCCGTTCTGGTGTGCGGTCATCACCATGACCCTGCACACCGCCGCCTACATCGCCGAGATCATCCGCGGGGCCATCCAGGCCATCCCGCCGGGCGAGATCGAAGCGGCGCGGGCCCTGGGCATGTCCCAGGCGAAAACGCTGGTGCACATCATCCTGCCGCGTGCCGCACGCATCGGCCTGCCGGCCTACAGTAACGAAGTGATCCTGATGCTCAAGGCCAGCGCCCTGGCCAGCACGGTGACCCTGCTGGAGCTGACCGGCATGGCGCGCACCATCATCGCCCGCACCTACCTGCCGGTGGAGATCTTCTTCGCCGCCGGGGTGTTCTACCTGGTGATCGCCTTCGTACTGGTCCGCGCCTTCCGCCTGCTGGAGAAATGGCTGCGGGTCGACGCCTGCCAGGGCCGCTGACCCTGAGCGCCGCTCCCACCCGGGAGCGGCGTATACTCCGGCTCCCCGCCATCACCCACGTCCTCCCAGATGCCTCATCCCGCCCCGCTCCAGGGCGCCGAACTGCTGGAACGCTTCCAGGCGCTCGACCGTTTCCTCGTCGACGGGCAGCGCTTCTGGCAACCCGAGCCCTTCACCGAGCCCGTCCTGGCCTGGGAATCCGAGCTTCCCGAACTCGCGGCCTGGCTGCGCAGCCGGACACTGGAACAGGCCGAAGCCGCCCATGGTGAGCTGGACCTGCCCGACGCACCGACGCCCTTCGCCGAACTGGCCGCCACAGCCCGTGCCCTGACCGCACTGCCGCCACTGGACAGCCTGGGCAACGGCGAATGGCCGGCCAAACTGGAACTGGATGTACCCGGGCGCAAGTGGCAGCAGATCCGCGCCTTTGCCGATCACCTCGCCTTCCAGCGCCAACCCCGGCACTGGCTGGACTGGTGCGCCGGCAAGGGCCACCTCGGCCGCGCCCTGGCCTGGCGCCACGGCGAGCTCACAGCCCTGGAGCTGGACCCGCAGCTGGTGGAGGACGGGCAACGCCTGAGTGATCGCGTACCGATCAAGGCCCAGCACCGCCAGCAGGACGTACTGGCACCCGACACGGGCAGTTGCCTGGCCCCGGAACACACCACCGTCGCCCTGCATGCCTGCGGCGACCTGCACGTGCGCCTCATGCAGCTGGCCAGCCAGGCCGGATGCCAACAGCTCGCCATTGCACCCTGCTGCTACAACCGCATCGCCAACGAGGCCTACACCCCGCTCTCCGCCGCCGCACAAGCCAGCAAACTCCACTTGGACCGCCGGGACCTGCGCCTGGTGCAGAGCGAAACCGTCACCGCAGGCGCGCGCGTCCGCCGACAGCGCGACCGCTCCATGGCCCGCCGCCTGGCCTTCGACCACCTGCAGCGGCATCTGCGCGGCAGCGACACCTACCTGACCACGCCCTCCTTGCCGGTCGCCTGGCTGGACAAGCCATTCGACCGGTACTGCCATGACCTGGCAGCCCTTCGCGCGCTCACCATCACCACCGAACCGGATTGGGCAGCGCTGGAAGCCCTCGGCTGGCAGCGCCTGGCCCAGGTACGCAACCTGGAGCTGCTGCGGGCCCTCTACCGGCGGCCCCTGGAATGCTGGCTGCTGCTGGATCGGGCGCTGTACCTGGAGGAGCAGGGCTACCGGGTCAAGGCCGGCCCTTTCTGCGCCCACCACCTGACGCCGCGCAACCTGATGCTCCTGGCCGAACGCGAAAAGTTGCCCACAGAACCTGTGGATAACTCTGTTGATGCTTTCTGAGCAACACCCCGGAACGCCTTCAAGCCGCCACGCCGGTCGAGTCGGTCATTTTCTGGCCAGGTCGGCAAAGCGCCTGTGAAACAGCCACTTGCGGCATTTCCATGAACAGCGTCACAGGTTTGCTGCACGATCGTCCCAGCTTCATGCCTTTTGTGCATAAGCATCGGCCGACATCACGCCCTCCCTCTGAGGGAGGTTTACTCGGCCCAGCCAATCGCTATAATGGCGCCCCTCGCCGGTATAGCTCAGCAGGTAGAGCAACTGACTTGTAATCAGTAGGTCCCGGGTTCGATTCCTGGTGCCGGCACCAATTATCTAAAATCCTCGCACTGCGAGGATTTTTTCTATCAGAGGTTTAATAACTTAGAGCCGTCAATTTACTCTCTGCGAACACATCAACATCCACCCAAGGGACTCGGAAGGCCCCGCACATTCAACGACCATTCCTGTTCGCGGCCCACGCCCCCAACGTTAATCATCTGGTCCAAGATATGCGCATTCTTATCACCGGCGGAGCCGGTTTCATCGGTTCGGCTCTCGTCCGACACCTGCTGAACGAGACGGACCATGAAGTCCTCAACCTCGACAGACTGACCTACGCCGGCAACCTGGAATCGCTGGTCAGCATCGAAGGCCATCCCCGTTACCGCTTCCTCAAGGCCGATATCGCCGACAGCGAGGCAGTAAGCAATGCACTGGCCCAGTTCCAGCCGGACGCCATCATGCACCTGGCCGCCGAGTCCCATGTGGACCGCTCCATCGACGGCCCGGCGGCCTTCATCCAGACCAACATCGTCGGCACCTATGCCCTGCTGGAAAGCACCCGCGCCTACTGGTCGTCCCTGGACGCCGAGCGCAAGGCAGCCTTCCGCTTCCACCACATTTCCACCGACGAGGTGTATGGCGACCTGCATGGCGTGGACGACCTGTTCACCGAGACCACGCCCTACGCCCCCAGCTCGCCCTACTCCGCGAGCAAGGCCGCGTCCGACCACCTGGTCCGTGCCTGGCACCGCACCTATGGCCTGCCGGTGCTGCTGACCAACTGCTCGAACAACTACGGCCCCTATCACTTCCCCGAGAAGCTGATCCCGCTGATGATCCTCAACGCCCTCGAAGGCAAGCCGCTGCCGGTCTATGGCGATGGCCTGCAAGTGCGCGACTGGCTGTTCGTGGAGGATCACGCCCGCGCCCTGGTGGAGGTGGTGACCCGTGGCCAGGTGGGCGAGACCTACAACATCGGCGGCCACAACGAGCAGAAGAACATCGGGGTGGTGCGCGGCATCTGCGCCCTGCTGGAAGAGCTGGCCCCGGCCAAGCCCGCCGGCATCGCCCGTTTCGAGGACCTGATCACCCACGTCAAGGACCGCCCGGGCCACGACCTGCGCTACGCCATCGACGCCGGCAAGATCGAGCGCGAACTGGGCTGGAAACCCCAGGAGACCTTCCACAGCGGCCTGCGCAAGACCGTTCAGTGGTACCTCGACAATCTGGAATGGTGCCGCCACGTACAGGACGGCAGCTATCAACGCGAACGGCTGGGAGCCCACGCATGAAAGGCATCATCCTCGCGGGGGGCTCAGGCACCCGTCTGCACCCCATCACCCTCGGCGTGTCCAAGCAGCTGCTGCCGATCTACGACAAGCCGATGATCTACTACCCCCTCTCGGTGCTGATGCTCGCCGGCATCCGCGAGATCCTGGTGATCTCCACCCCCCAGGACCTGCCGCAGTACCGCAACCTGCTGGGCGATGGCAGCGCCTTCGGCGTCAGCCTCCATTACGCCGAACAGCCCTCGCCCGATGGCCTGGCCCAGGCCTTCCTGATCGGCGAGGATTTCATCGGCGACGACTCGGTGTGCCTGATCCTCGGCGACAACATCTTCCACGGCCAGCACTTCACCGAAAAGCTCAAGCGCGCGGCCAGTGGCGCCAAAGGCGCGACCGTGTTCGGCTACTGGGTCAACGACCCGGAGCGCTTCGGCGTCGTCGAGTTCGATGCGCAAGGCCAGGCCCTTTCCATCGAGGAGAAGCCTGCCAAGCCCAAGTCCAGCTATGCCGTTACCGGGCTGTACTTCTACGACAGCGACGTGATCCGGATCGCCAAGGCCGTGAAGCCCTCGCCGCGTGGTGAACTGGAGATCACCGACATCAACAATGCCTACCTCGCACGCGGTGATCTGCGGGTGGAAAAACTCGGTCGCGGCTTCGCCTGGCTCGACACCGGCACCCACGACAGCCTGCTGGAAGCCGCCCAGTACGTGCAGACCATCGAGCACCGCCAGGGGCTCAAGGTGGCCTGCCTGGAAGAGATCGCCTACCAGAACGGCTGGATCGACAAGACGCTGCTGCTGGAGCGGGCCAAGGCCTTCGGCAAGACCGGCTACGGCCAGTACCTCTTCAAGCTGGCGGGAGAACAGGCATGAACGTCATCAAGACCGACCTGCCGGACGTACTGATCCTCGAACCCCGCGTCTTCGGCGACGAGCGCGGCTTCTTCATGGAAAGCTTCAACGCCCGCTCCTTCGAAGAGGCCACAGGCCTCAAGCGGGACTTCGTGCAGGACAACCACTCCCGCTCGCAGAAGGGCGTGCTGCGCGGCCTGCATTACCAACTGCAGCAGCCCCAGGGCAAGCTGGTGCGGGTCACAGCAGGTGAGGTATGGGATATCACCGTCGACATCCGCCGCAGCTCGCCCACTTTCGGCCGCTGGGCCGGTGTGCACCTGTCCGCCGAGAACAAGCGCCAGCTCTGGGTTCCGGAAGGCTTCGCCCACGGTTTCGTGGTGCTCAGCGAGTTCGCCGAGTTCCTCTACAAGACTACCGACTACTACGCCCCGGCCCATGAACGCTGCATCCGCTGGGATGACCCGACGCTCGCCATCGACTGGCAACTGGGCGAAGCCCCCCAGCTCTCCGCCAAGGACCAGGCCGGCGTGCGCCTGGAAGACGCCGAGGTGTTCCCGTGAAGATCATCGTCACCGGGCATAGCGGCCAGGTCGCCCGTGAACTGGCACTGGCCCTCGCCGGCCAGGGCGAACTGCTGGTTTTGGGCCGCGACCGTCTCGATCTTGCCGACAGCGAGGCCATCCGCCAGCGGGTCCGTGCCGAGCGCCCGGAGCTGATCATCAACGCCGCCGCCCACACCGCCGTGGACCAGGCCGAGAGCGAGCCCGAGGCCGCCTTCGCCCTCAACGCCACCGCCCCCGGCGTGCTGGCCGAAGAGGCCGCAGCCCTGGGCGCGCCGCTGATCCACTACTCCACCGACTACGTCTTCGATGGCCGCAAGACTGCGCCCTACACCGAGGACGACCGACCCAACCCGCTGGGCGTCTATGGCCGCAGCAAGCTGGCCGGGGAAGAGGCGATCCGCGCGGTGGGCGGTGCACACCTGATCCTGCGCACCAGCTGGGTCTACTCCCTGCACGGGCGCAACTTCCTGCTCACCATGCAGCGCCTGCTGCAGGAGCGCGAACAGCTGAACGTGGTGGACGACCAGGTCGGCGCACCCACCTGGTCCGGCGACATCGCCACCGCCACCGTTGCCCTGATCCAGCGCTGGCAACAAGGCCGCCAGGCCTGGGGCACCTACCACTTCACGGCCGGCGGCGAGACCTCATGGTTCGGTTTCGCCAGCGCCATCGCCGAGACGCTCAAGACCCAAGGCAAGCCCTGCGCCCGCCTGGAGCCCATCCCCAGCAGCGCCTACCCGACGCCCGCCCAACGGCCGCTCAACTCGCGGCTGGACGGCAGCAAGCTGCGGCGCGACTGGGACGTCGCCCTGCCCGGCTGGCGCCAGGGGCTGGAGGCGTGCCTGCGCCACCCTCGCTGAGCCCGCCGGTGTCATAATGCGCCCCACCCCGGGCGCATCCTGACACCATGACCGCGAACACCCTCCCCTACCGACCCCGCTGGCGCAGCCTCGTGCTGCTGGCACTGGTGCTCGCGCCCCTGCTCTGGCCCGCGCACCACCTGGCCGACCGCTACTACAACCGCACCCTGGCCGAGCAGAACCGGCAGACCCTCGACCTCTACGTCGCCAACCTGCTGGGCACCCTGCGCCGCTTCGAGGTGCTGCCGCCGATCCTCGCCGACCTCCCGGCCCTGCGCGAACAACTGGCCGCCCCCCAGGACAAGGCCCGCCTGGACGCCGCCAATCGCCTGCTGAGTGAGGTGCGCGAGGAAACCGGGGCCGACGTCATCTACCTGATGAACCCAGAAGGCCGCACCCTCAGCTCCTCCAACTGGGACAAGGCCGACAGCTTCGTCGGCCGCGACTTCTCCTTCCGCCCCTACTTCCGCGAAGCCCTGCAGGGCCGCCAGGGGCGCTTCTTCGGCCTGGGCACCACCTCCGGCAAGCGCGGCTACTTCTACGCCAGCCCGGTGCAGGAGCAGGGCCGGGTGATCGGCATCCTGGTGGTCAAGGTCGACCTGGACGACGCCGAAACCCTCTGGGGCAACACACCCGAGCAACTGATGGTCACCGACGGCAACGGCGTCGCCATCATCACCTCCCGCCCCCAGTGGCGCTTCCACGCCACCCGCGAGCTGGACGCCGCCGAGCGCGCCGCCATCGCCGCCAACCAGCCCTACCCGACCCAGGTGCCAGAGCCCCTGCGCCTGCGCAGCCAGGACTGGATCACCCAGAGCCGCGAACTGCAGGAAACCGGCTGGACCGTCAGCATCCTCGCCCCGCGCCTGCTGATCGACCGCCAGGTGCGCACCACCGACGCCATCGTCGCCGCCACCCTGCTCGCCCTGCTGCTGCTCATCGGCCTGATGATGCAGCGCCGCCGGCACTACCTCGACCGCATCGCCCTCGACGCCCGCGCCCGCCAGGAGCTGGAAGCCCGCGTGCAGGAGCGCACCCGCGACCTGGAGGCCCTGAACAACCGCCTCAAGGACGAAGTGCTCGAACGCGAGCAGGCCCAGCAGGAACTGGTGCGCGCCCAGGACGAACTGGTGCAGTCCGGCAAGCTCTCCGCCCTCGGCACCATGTCCGCCAGCATCAGCCACGAGCTCAACCAGCCCCTGGCGGCCATCCGCAGCTACGCCGACAACGCCGTGGTGCTGCTCGACCACCAGCGCCACGACGACGCCCGCGCCAACCTCAACCTGATCAGCGAACTGACCGGGCGCATGGCCTCGATCATCGCCCACCTGCGCGCCTTTGCCCGGCGCGACCGCCACGCCCCCGAGAGCGTCGCCCTGCAGCCGGCGGTGGACGACGCCCTCGCCCTGCTGGCCAAGCGCCGCCGCGCCATGGACGTGGAACTGGTCCGCGACCTGCCCGAGGCCCAGCTCTGGGTACAGGCCGGCGAAACCCGCCTGCGCCAGGTGCTGGGCAACCTCCTGGCCAACGCCCTAGACGCCCTGGGCGAAAAGCCCCAGCCACGGCGCATCTGGATCAGCACCGCCGCCCCCGAACCCGGCATCGTCGAACTGCACCTGCGGGACAACGGCCCCGGCTTCAGCGCCGAGGCCCTGCAACGGGCCCGTGAACCCTTCTTCACCACCAAGACCAGCGCCCAGGGCCTGGGGCTCGGCCTGGCCATCTGCGACAGCCTCATGCGCGCCCTGGGTGGCGAGCTGCTGTTCGACAACCACCCCGAAGGGGGCGCCCTGCTGACCCTGCGCCTGCGCACCGCCGTACCCGGCGCCAACCCCCTGTCGCCCGAGGACATCGCCTCATGACCGTACCCCTCGACCCCACCGTCCAGGTCCTGCTGATCGACGACGACCCGCACCTGCGCCAGGCCCTCAGCCAGACCCTCGACCTGGCCGGCCTCAAGGTCGCCAGCCTGGGGGATGCCAAGGGCGTCGCCGACACCCTCGACCCCGACTGGCCCGGCGTGGTGGTCAGCGACATCCGCATGCCCGGCATCGACGGCCTCGAGTTGCTGCGCCAGCTCCACGCCCGCGACCCGCAGTTGCCGGTGCTGCTGATCACCGGCCACGGCGACGTGCCCCTGGCCGTGCAGGCCATGCGCGCCGGCGCCTACGACTTCCTGGAGAAGCCCTTCGCCAGCGACGACCTGCTGGACAGCGTGCGCCGCGCCCTCGACCTGCGCCGCCTGGTGCTGGAGAACCGCAGCCTGCGCCTGGCCCTCTCCGACCGGCAGCAGCTCAGCGCCCGCATCATCGGCCAGTCCGCCGCCAGCCAGCGCCTGCGCGACCAGGTCGGCGCCCTCGCCGCCACCCAGGCCGACGTGCTGATCCTCGGCGAGACCGGGGCCGGCAAGGAGGTGGTCGCCCGCGCCCTGCACGACCTGTCGAGCCGGCGCGACGGCCCCTTCGTCGCCATCAACGCCGGCGCCCTGGCCGAATCGGTGGTGGAAAGCGAGCTGTTCGGCCACGAGCAAGGCGCCTTCACCGGCGCCACCAAGCGCCGCATCGGCAAGTTCGAGTACGCCAACGGTGGCACGCTGTTCCTCGACGAGATCGAGAGCATGAGCCCCGATGTCCAGGTCAAGCTGCTGCGCCTGCTGCAGGAGCGGGTGGTGGAGCGCCTCGGGGCCAACCAGCTGATCCCGCTGGACATCCGCATCATCGCCGCCACCAAGGAAGACCTGCGCCAGGCCGCCGACCAGGGCCGCTTCCGCGCCGACCTCTACTACCGTCTCAACGTCGCCAGCCTGCGCATCCCGCCGCTGCGCGAGCGGGGCGAAGACATCCTCCTGCTGTTCCGCCACTTCGCCGAAGCCGCCTCGGCCCGCCACGGCGGCCAGCCGCGCCCGCTGGACGCCGGCCAGCGCGCCACCCTGCTGGCCCACAACTGGCCGGGCAACGTGCGCGAACTGCAGAACGCCGCGGAACGCTTCGCCCTGGGCCTGGACCTGGCGCTGGACAACAGCGCGCCGGAGGTGCCCCTCAGCGGAGGCGGCCTCAGCGAACAGGTGGAAGCCTTCGAGAAGGCCCTGATCCAGGCCGAGCTGGCCAACCCCCACAGCTCCATGCGCAGCCTGGCGGAAGCCCTCGGCCTGCCGCGCAAGACTCTCTCGGACAAGCTGCGCAAGCACAACCTGGCCTTCATCGGCGGAAATCCGAACGACGACGGCGAAAGCTAGGCGGAAAACCGCCCAGCGCCACACGCGCTCTGCAGCCACAGGGCACGCCGGGCAAGGGTTTCAGCCATGGAATGGGCCTGGCACAGCCCTTGCTCAGTCGCACGTGCCCGGCACGCGCCGGGCCTGGGCACCCGCCACCGGCCGGCGCCCGCCCGCAACGGCCACAAGCCGCCAGCGGGTCACTCCCTCGATCGGCTGCCCTGCAGCCAGGCGCCGGGCCACACGCCTGCCGTCACCGGTGAAGAGCCCGGCCATCCGCCGGGCTCTTCGTCACTCCTCCCGCTCCCGCAGGAATCGCTCCAGGTCCACCGGCGTCCCCGGTGCCGCGTGGAGCTGCGCGCGAAGGTCATCGAACACCCGCACGTAGTCCCGGTGATGGGCCAGGGGTTCGAGCGCGCCCGGTGCCAGGCCGTGCCGTCGCAGGCAGCGGCAGGTGCGGTGGAGGAAGTTGTAGGCAACGTCGCGGTGCAGGCGGAAGCGATCCTGGAAGGGCTGGCCACTGACCTCACCGACCAGGTCGAAGTGCACATAGGGGCCGTCGTCGTCCTGACGCAGTGCGTAGTCCAGGTCGAAGCGATAGGCCGGGAACGCGCCCAGCGCCTCGCTGCGGATATCCAGGTGTCCGGGGCGGAACATCATTCACCTCCACCGATGTCGAGAAGTCGGGGGTATGCCCTGTCCCTGGGCCTGCTTATAGCGGAACGCAATTACCGCCTCGCAGCGTCATTCCCTTCGGCAGCAAGGCGAAACCGCTCACCCGCGCCGTCACCAATCCCCGCAACTTGAATTGAAATGAAAACCGTCTAGCTTGAATCGGACGCTGCTCCAGGGAAGGCCAAAAGCCCCGCCAATCGCGGCTCGCAGTCCTTCATGGAAAGCTGTCGAGCTGTTCAGGTTTTCTGTCGGAAATTGTTCCTCGCACATCGTTAGCTGGCTATTGACCCACGTCATCACTCTTCCATGAAAGGAAGAGCCAACTAAGCACAGTTCCTACTCGAATGGAGGTGCAAGATGTCAGACTCCACGCACAAACTCCGACTTGGCGCGCTCGTCGCCCTGGTGGTCGGTTCCATGATCGGCGGCGGGATCTTCTCCCTGCCCCAGAACATGGCAGCCAGTGCAGATGCCGGCGCGATCCTCATCGGCTGGGCGATCACCGCCGTCGGCATGCTGACCCTGGCGTTCGTCTTCCAGACCCTGGCCAACCGCAAGCCCGACCTCGACGGCGGCGTCTACGCCTACGCCAAGGCCGGCTTCGGCGACTACATGGGCTTCTCCTCGGCCTGGGGCTACTGGATCAGCGCCTGGCTGGGCAACGTCGGCTACTTCGTCCTGCTGTTCGGCACCCTCGGCTACTTCTTCCCGATCTTCGGCGAGGGCAACACGCCCGCAGCCATCGTCGGCGCCTCGGTGGTGCTCTGGGCGGTGCATTTCCTGGTGCTGCGCGGCATCCGGGAAGCGGCCTTCATCAACCTCGTGACCACCATCGCCAAGGTGGTGCCGCTGTTCCTGTTCATCCTCATCTGCCTGTTCGCCTTCAAGCTGGACATCTTCACCGCTGACATCTGGGGCACCAAGAACCCCGAGTTGGGCAGCGTGATGAACCAGGTGCGCAACATGATGCTGGTCACCGTCTGGGTGTTCATCGGCATCGAAGGCGCGAGCATCTTCTCCGCCCGCGCCGAGAAGCGCAGCGACGTCGGCAAGGCCACCATCCTCGGCTTCGTAATCGTGCTGCTGTTGCTGGTGCTGGTGAACGTGCTGTCCCTCGGCATCATGACCCAGCCGGAACTGGCCCAGCTGAAGAACCCCTCCATGGCGGCCGTGCTGGAGCACGTGGTGGGGCACTGGGGCGCGGTGCTGATCAGCGTCGGCCTGGTGGTCTCGCTGGTGGGGGCGCTGCTGTCCTGGGTGCTGCTGTGTGCGGAGATCCTCTTCGCCGCCGCGAAAGACCACACCATGCCGGAGTTCCTGCGTCGCGAGAACGCCAACCACGTTCCCGCCAACGCGCTCTGGCTGACCAACGCCATGGTGCAGCTGTTCCTCATCGTCACGCTGTTCAACAACAGCACCTATCTGTCGCTGATCTACCTGGCCACCTCGATGATCCTGGTGCCGTACTTCTGGTCCGCCGCCTACGCCGTGCTGCTGCCGCTGCGGGGCGAGACCTACGAGCAGGACGCCAGCGAGCGCGGCAAGGACCTGGCCATCGCCGGCCTCGCCCTGGTCTACGCCACCTGGCTGCTGTACGCCGGCGGCGTGAAGTACCTGCTGCTCTCGGCGCTGCTCTACGCCCCCGGCGCCATCCTCTTCGCCAAGGCCAAGCATGAACTCGGCCAACCGGTATTCACCCCTGTCGAGAAGCTGATCTTCGCCGCCGTCGTCATCGGCGCGCTGGTAGCGGCCTATGGCCTCTACGACGGCTTCCTGACCCTCTGATCCGCAAGGAGACCTGCCATGTCCAACGTCAAACTCGGCGTCCACTCCGAAGCCGGCAAACTGCACAAAGTGATGGTTTGCTCCCCGGGCCTCGCCCACATGCGGCTGACCCCGAACAACTGCGACGAACTGCTGTTCGACGATGTCATCTGGGTCAACCAGGCCAAGCGCGACCACTTCGACTTCGTCACCAAGATGCGCGAGCGCGGCATCGAGGTGCTGGAGATGCACAACCTGCTCACCGACATCGTGCAGAACCCCGAGGCCCTGAAGTGGATCCTCGACCGCAAGATCACCCCCGACCAGGTCGGCGTCGGCCTGGTCAACGAAGTGCGCGCCTGGCTCGAAGAGCAGGAGCCGCGCAAGCTCGCCGAATACCTGATCGGCGGCGTCGCCGGCTCCGACCTGCCGGACAGCGAAGGGGTCAGCGCGATCAAGATGTACCGCGACTACCTGGGCCACTCCAGCTTCATCCTGCCGCCGCTGCCCAACACCCAGTTCACCCGCGACACCACCTGCTGGATCTACGGCGGCGTCACGCTCAACCCCATGTACTGGCCGGCGCGACGCCAGGAAACCCTGCTGACCACCGCCATCTACAAGTTCCACCCGCAGTTCACCGGCGCCGACTTCGAAGTCTGGTACGGCGACCCTGACAAGGACCACGGCATGGCCACCCTCGAAGGCGGCGACGTGATGCCCATCGGCAACGGCGTGGTACTCATCGGCATGGGCGAGCGCACCTCGCGCCAGGCCATCGGCCAACTGGCGCAGTCGCTGTTCAGCAAGGGCGCGGCGCAGAAGATCATCGTCGCCGGCCTGCCCAAGTCCCGCGCCGCCATGCACCTGGACACCGTGTTCACCTTCTGCGACCGCGACCTGGTGACCATCTTCCCGGAAGTGGTGCGCGAGATCGTGCCCTTCATCCTGCGTCCGGACGAGAGCCGCCCCTACGGCATCGACATCCGTCGCGAAGAGAAGCACTTCGTCGACGTGGTCGCCGAGTCCCTCGGCCTCAAGCAACTGCGCGTGGTGCAGACCGGCGGTGACAGCTTCGAGGCCGAGCGCGAGCAATGGGACGACGGCAACAACGTGGTCTGCCTGGAGCCCGGCGTGGTCATCGGCTACGACCGCAACACCTACACCAACACCCAGCTGCGCAAGGCGGGTGTCGAGGTGGTCACCATCAGTGCCAGCGAACTCGGCCGCGGCCGCGGCGGTGGCCACTGCATGACCTGCCCGATCCTGCGCGACCCGATCGACTACTGAGACCAGGCGGCGGCCGTCACCCACGGCCGCCCCCGCCCCGCCGACGCCACGAGCAGTACAGGCGGGGCCCTTCTTCCGACCTGCCCAAAAGGAGAACGACCATGGCCTTCAACATGCACAACCGCAACCTGCTGAGCCTGATGCACCACAGCACCCGCGAGCTGCGCTACTTGCTGGACCTCTCCCGCGACCTCAAGCGCGCCAAGTACACCGGCACCGAGCAGCAGCACCTCAAGCGCAAGAACATCGCGCTGATCTTCGAGAAGACCTCCACCCGCACCCGCTGCGCCTTCGAGGTCGCCGCCTATGACCAGGGCGCCAACGTCACCTATATCGACCCTAATTCCTCGCAGATCGGCCACAAGGAGAGCATGAAGGACACCGCCCGGGTGCTCGGCCGCATGTACGACGCCATCGAGTACCGCGGCTTCCACCAGGACATCGTCGAAGAACTGGCCACCTACGCCGGCGTGCCGGTGTTCAACGGCCTCACCGACGAGTACCACCCGACCCAGATGCTCGCCGACGTGCTGACCATGCGCGAGCACAGCGACAAACCCCTGCACGACATCAGCTACGCCTACCTGGGCGACGCCCGCAACAACATGGGCAACTCCCTGCTGCTGATCGGCGCCAAGCTCGGCATGGACGTGCGCATCGCCGCGCCGAAGGCCCTCTGGCCCAGCGATGAACACGTCGCCGCGTGCAAGAAGTTCGCCGAGGAAAGCGGCGCCCGCATCACCCTCACCGAAGACCCGAAGGAAGCGGTGAAGGGCGTGGACTTCGTCCACACCGACGTGTGGGTCTCCATGGGCGAGCCGGTGGAAGCCTGGGGCGAACGCATCAAGGAGCTGCTGCCCTACCAGGTGAACATGGACATCATGAAGGCCACCGGTAACCCCCGGGCCAAGTTCATGCACTGCCTGCCGGCCTTCCACAACAGCGAGACCAAGGTCGGCAAGCAGATCGCCGAGCAGTATCCGAACCTGAAGAACGGCATCGAAGTCACCGAGGACGTCTTCGAGTCCCCCTACAACATCGCCTTCGAGCAGGCGGAAAACCGCATGCACACCATCAAGGCGATTCTCGTCTCGACCCTCGCCGACATCTGATTCCAGTTCGCCACGGGGCATCCATCCCCGTGGCGCTCAGGACCCTCAGTGATCCCGGGAGGCGGCGGCCAACCGCCCCTCTCACTGCACTAGGAGAACCACCATGCGAATCGTCATCGCGTTGGGCGGCAACGCCCTGCTGCGCCGAGGCGAAGCCATGACCGCCGACAACCAGCGGGACAACGTCCGCGTCGCCTGCGAGCAGATCGCCAAGGTCGCCCCCGGCAACGAGCTGGTGATCGCCCACGGCAACGGCCCGCAAGTGGGCCTGCTGGCCCTCCAGGGCGCCGCCTACGACGCCGCCAACCCCTACCCGCTGGACGTGCTCGGGGCCGAGACCGAGGGCATGATCGGCTACATGATCGAACAGGAGCTGGGCAACCTGCTCCCCGTCGAAGTGCCCTTCGCCACCCTGCTCACCCAGGTGGAAGTGGACCCGGCCGACCCCGCCTTCCAGCACCCCAGCAAGCCCATCGGCCCGGTCTACCCCCGCGAGGACGCCGAGCGCCTGGCCGCTGAAAAAGGCTGGGCCATCGCTCCTGACGGCGACAAGTTCCGCCGCGTGGTCGCCAGCCCCCGGCCCAAGCAAATCTTCGAGATCCGCCCGATCAAGTGGCTGCTGGAGAAAGGCTCGGTGGTCATCTGCGCCGGCGGCGGCGGCATCCCCACGATGTACGAGAACGGCAAGCTCAAGGGTGTCGAGGCGGTCATCGACAAGGACCTCTGCTCCGCCCTGCTGGCCCGCCAGCTGGAGAGCGACCTGCTGGTGATCGCCACCGACGTGGACGCCGCCTACGTCGATTGGGGCAAGCCCACCCAGAAGGCCATCGCCCAGGCCCACCCCGACGAACTGGAGCGCCTCGGCTTCGCCGCCGGCTCCATGGGGCCCAAGGTCCAGGCCGCCTGCGAGTTCGCCCGCGAGACCGGCCGTCCTGCGGTGATCGGTGCCCTGAAGGACATCGAAGCCATCGCCCGGGGCCAGGCCGGCACCCGCGTCAGCACCGCCACCCCCGGCCTCAGCTACCGCTGAAGCCCAGGCCCGGCGCGCCCTCGCGGGCCGCCGGGCGCCTTCTCGGCCGGCAGCACCGGCCGCCCTCCAAGTGACTCGACGGTCATAGGCCGCGTCAGGTATGGCATTCGGTTCGTACGAGCTGCCACCCGGTCCGTGACCGGGCCCCGACCTCGCACCCCTGGCCAGCCGCTCCTGCGGTCTCCTTGGCCCGTCTTCACCGCGTCGTCACCGGGCCCTGCCACGCCATGGTCATTTGAGGAGTGTTCCAGTCATGTCCCGACTTCCGGTCATCGTTGGTTTTGGCGGCTACAACGCGGCAGGACGCAGTTCCTTCCACCACGGATTCCGCCGCACCGTGATCGAGAGCCTCGATGCCGCCACCCGCCAGGAAACCCTGGCCGGCCTCGCCGTGATGACCAAGCTGGTGACCGTGGTCGACGGCCAGTACCTGGACGCCGACGGCAAGCCCCTGGACCTGCCCGCCATCGAAGCCCGCTACGGCGAGCGCGTGCTGGCCTCCACCCTGGTGCGCCGCATCGAGAAGAGCTTCCTCGACGTGGACGCCGCGCCCTGGCAGAAAAGCATCGGCGTGACCCCCGAGGACGGCGCCCGCATCACCTTCATCACCTCGCGCAAGCAGCTGCCCGAGCCCCTGCCGGCCAGCTGGAGCGTGGAAACCCTGGATAGCGGCGAGGTGCGCGTCACCCTCGGCGGCACCAGCGAATTCAAGGTCGAGAGCTTCCGCGCGCTGCCGGTGAAATCCGCCGGCCAGCTGCCCAGCGGCTTCGAGCCCGGCGAGCTGTACAACTCCCGCTTCCACCCCCGCGGCCTGCAGCTGTCGGTGGTGGCCGCCACCGACGCCATCCGCTCCATCGGCCTGCCCTGGCAGCAGATCGTCGACCAGGTGCAGCCCGACGAGATCGCCGTGTTCTCCGGCAGCATCATGAGCCAGCTCGACGAGAACGGCTTCGGCGGCCTCATGCAGTCGCGCCTCAAGGGTGGCCGCGTCACCGCCAAGCAGCTGCCCCTGGGCCTGAACACCATGCCCGCCGACTTCATCAACGCCTACGTGCTGGGCAGCGTCGGCACCACCGGCAGCGTCACCGGCGCCTGCGCCACCTTCCTCTACAACCTGCAGAAGGCCATCGAGCAGATCACCAGCGGCCGCGCCCGCGTCGCCCTGGTGGGCAACGCCGAAGCACCGATCAACCAGGAATGCATCGACGGCTACGGCGCCATGGGCGCCCTGGCCACCGAAGACGGCCTGCGCCAGGTCGGCGGCCGCGACGACGTGGACTTCCGCCGCGCCAGCCGCCCGTTCGGCGAGAACTGCGGCTTCACCCTGGCCGAATCCAGCCAGTACGTGGTGCTGATGGATGATGAACTGGCCCTGCAGCTGGGCGCCGACATCCACGGCGCCGTCACCGACGTGTTCATCAACGCCGACGGCTTCAAGAAATCCATCTCCGCCCCCGGCCCGGGCAACTACCTGACCCTGGCCAAGGCCGTGGCCAGCGCCACCCAGCTGTTCGGCAGCGACGCCGTGCGCCAGCGCAGCTTCGTCCACGCCCACGGCTCCAGCACCCCGGCCAACCGCGTCACCGAATCCGAGCTGCTGGACCGCGTGGCCGGCGCCTTCGGCATCGACAACTGGCCGCTGACCGCCGTGAAGGCCTTCGTCGGCCACTCCCTCGCCGCCGCCAGCGGCGACCAGCTGATCTCCGCCCTCGGCACCTTCCGCTACGGCATCCTGCCGGGCATCAAGACCATCGACCGGGTCGCCGACGACGTCCACCAGCAGCGCCTGGCCATCCCCCTGGCCGACCAGCGCGACCGGGCTAACCTGGACATCTGCTTCATCAACTCCAAGGGCTTCGGCGGCAACAACGCCACCGGCGTGGTGATCAGCCCGCGCCTGGCCGAGCGCATGCTGCACAAGCGCCACGGCGCCGACGCCTTCGCCGCCTACCTGGACAAGCGCGAGGCCACCCGCGCCGCCGCCCGCGACTACGACGCCCGCGCCCTGATGGGCGAGCTGGACATCATCTACAACTTCGGCAACGACCTGATCGACGACCGCGAGCTGGAAGTCTCCACAGACGGCGTGAAGGTCCCCGGCTTCGCCCGCCCGCTGCTCTACGCCCGCGACGAACGCTTCAGCGACATGCTCGATTGATCCTGACTGACTGAACTGAGCCTGGTGGGCTTTGGCGGAACACCACCCGGCCCACCCGGTTCAGGGAGCCGGCTCACGCCAGCTCGCGGGCCAGCGCCAGCAGTTCGCCGCGCCATGCGGCCTGCGCCGGCAGGGCCAGGAAGGAGGGATTGAGGAAGGATTCCCGCGCCCCGTAGCCCAGCGGCGCACCCGCCAGGTCCAGCACCTCGCCACCGGCCCCCTCCAGCACGCCCTGGGCCGCTGCCGTGTCCCACTGGGACGTCGGCGCCAGGCGCGGGTAGCAATCCGCCGCCCCCTCGGCCAGCAGGCAGAATTTCAGGGAGCTGCCGATGTTGGCCAGCGAGAGTTCGCCGAAACGCTCGCCGAGCCCCGCCAGCAGGCGCTCCTGGGCCGGGCTTGAGTGGCGCTTGCTGGCCACCAGGGTGAAAGCCTCGGCCGGCTGCGGGCGCACGCGGATGGCATGGGCCACACCGCCGACATCCTGCTGCCAGGCCCCCAAGCCGGCGCCACCGTAGTAGCGACGGCCGCTGGCCGGGATGCCGACCACGCCGAACACCACGCGACCCTGTTCGATCAGCGCGACGTTGACGGTGAATTCATCGGACCCGGCGATGAACTCCTTGGTGCCGTCCAGCGGGTCCACCAGCCACCAGCACTGCCACCCCGCGCGGGTTTCCAGGGGGATGTCGGCGGCCTCTTCAGAGAGCACCGGGATCTCCGGCGCCAGCGCCGTCAGGCCCTCCACCAGCACGCGGTGGGCGGCCAGGTCGGCGGCGGTGACGGGGGAGGCATCGGCCTTTTCCTCAACGGCCAGTTCGGCACGCCAGAACGGCAGGATGGCGTGACCGGCGCGGTCCACCAGATCGAGGACAGCGGGCAGCAAAGGGTGGCTCATGCAGGGAATTCTCCACGGCGGGTCAACAGGTCTCGGGCAAGGTACAGCGCCGCCAGGGCGCGCCCCTCGCTGAATTGCGGATGTTCGTTGAGGGTGATGAGGTCATGCAGGCTGGCCTGCTCCACCCGCAGCGGCTCGGGCTCGTCGCCCGGCAGGCGCTCCTCGTAGAGGTCGCGGGCCAGCACCACCTGGATCTTCTGGCTCATGTAGCCGGGGGACAGCGACAGCTCGGTGAGCAGCTCCAGGCGGCGGGCGCCGAAGCCCGCCTCTTCCTTCAGCTCGCGGTTGGCGGCTTCCAGCACGTCCTCGCCGGGCTCCACCAGGCCCTTGGGCAGGGACAGCTGGTAGTCGTCGGTGCCGGCGCAGTACTCCTCCACCAGCAGCACGTGCTCCGGATCGGGCAGCGCCACCACCATCACCGCGCCATAGCCGGAGCCCTTGCCCACCAGGCGTTCATAGGTGCGTTCCACGCCGTTGGCGAAGCGCAACTGGAGCTCCTCGACGCTGAACAGGCGGCTGCTGGCAACGATCTCGCGGGCCAGCACGGTGGGCTTCTGACGCATGACGAACTCCTGGTTGGGACCGGCGGGTTATCATACCCCGGCTTTTCCGATTGTCCGTGTCGGAGATTGCACCCTGACGACCGTGCAGGGCGCACCCACGGCCACCACCCTCGACCCAGCCCGGACACCCATGCCCACCCTCAACTGGCCCGCCATCGACACCGTGCTGCTGGACATGGACGGCACGCTGCTCGACCTGCACTTCGACAACCACTTCTGGCTCGACTACCTGCCCCAGCGCTACGCCGAGCACCACGGCATCAGCCGCGCACTGGCGGACGCCGAGCTGGTGCCGCTGTTCCGCCAGCACGCCGGGCAGCTGAACTGGTACTGCACCGACTTCTGGAGCCGCGAGCTGGGCCTGTCGATCCGCGACCTCAAGCGCGAAGTGGCGCACCTGATCGCCCTGCGCCCGGACGCCGACCTGTTCCTCGCCACCCTGCGCCGCGCCGGCAAGCGCGTGGTGCTGATCACCAACGCCCACCGCGACTCCCTCTCGCTGAAGATGGAGCGGGTCGAGCTGGCGCCCTGGTTCGACCGCATGATCAGCTCCCACGACTACGGCTACCCCAAGGAAGACCCGCAGTTCTGGCAGGCCCTGCAGGCCGACTGCCCGTTCGACCCGGCCCGCGCGCTGTTCATCGACGACAGCCTGCCGATCCTGCGCGCCGCCGGCGCCCATGGCGTCGCCCACCTGCTGGCCGTGCGCCGCCCCGACAGCCAGGGCGCCGACAAGGACACCGAGGAATTCGACGCGGTGGACGACTACCGCCAGCTCTGCACCGGCCTCTGAGGACCGCTGGCATGGACATCAAGCAGCTCAAGTTCCTCGTCGCCCTGGACGAGACGCGCCACTTCGGCCAGGCCGCTGCGCGCTGCCACATCACCCAGCCGACCCTGTCCATGCGCCTGCGCAAGCTGGAGGAGGAGCTGGGCCTGGAGCTGGTCCAGCGTGGCCAGCGCTTCGAAGGCTTCACCGAGGCCGGCCAGCGCGTGCTCGCCTGGGCCCGCACCCTGCTCGCTGCTCACGACGGCCTGCAGGCCGAGGCCGCCGCCTGCCGCGGGCAACTGGTCGGCACCCTGCGCCTGGGGCTGGTGCCCCTGGCCGGCTACGACCCCATGGGGCTGATCCGCGCCTTTGCCGAACGCCACCCCAACCTGCGCTTCCAGCTCTTCGCCCTCAGCTCCGAGCAGATCCTCGAACGCCTGGCGAGCAACCAGCTCGACCTCGGCCTGTGCTACCTGGACCGCCTCGACCGCGAGCACTTCGAGTACCTGGAGATCGCCGACACCCGCATGGGCCTGCTGCACGACCGTCGCCACTTCCCCTTCAGCGACGCCGCCCTGACCTGGGAACAGCTGGCCACCCTGCCCCTGGGCCTGCTCTCCGGCAGCATGCATTTCCGCCAGTCCATCGACCACGGCTTCCGTAGCCGGGGCCTGACGCCCCGCCCGCGCCTGGAGACGGACGCCGTGCACCAGTTGCTGCAGGCCGTCAGCGCCGGCCTGTGCTGCGCCATCATGCCGTTGGCCAGCGGCCTCGACGCCCTCGCCGAGCACCTGGCGCTGACACCCATCGAGCAGGCCAATACCCTTGCCCCGTTCGGGCTCATCCAGCGCCGTGGTTTGCCCCGCTCCACCCTCGCCGACACCTGCTTCAGCGAAGCCCGGGACCTTCTGGCAAGCACCTGAGCCCGAGCCAGAGGCGCGCAAACCTGACCGATAGACAACATCGATCACAGCATCGGGCAAAGCGATTAGACGGCGCCCCCCGACCGGCCTAGGCTGCCTGAGTCAATCCGCCGCAGGGGAGACCCCGCCATGCCCCGTCGCGCCTCCCGCCGTCCGTTCAGCGCCGTCGAGCCACCGCCACCGCCCACCGATTACCAGTACGTCGAACTGGGTGGCAGCGCACAGCCCGGCGAGGCCGCCCTGGCCGAGGAAAGCGCCCTGGCCATCGCCTACAACGGCATCAGCCACGCCGTGATGATGGTCTCGCCGCGCAACATCGAGGACTTCGTCGTCGGCTTCAGCCTCAGCGCCGGCATCATCGGCAGCCTCGACGACCTCTACGACATCCAGGTCAGCGGCGCCGGCGAAGCCCTGCGCGCCGAGGTGGAGATCGCCAGCCGCGCCTTCTGGGCCCTCAAGGACCAGCGCCGCCAACTGGCCGGCAACACCGGCTGCGGCCTGTGCGGCGTCGAGGCCCTGGAGCAGGCGCTGCCCAACCTCGACGTGCTCGCCCGCAGCCCGCTACCGCCCCTGGAACACCTCGCCGACCTGCGCCAGCGCATCGCCGACCAGCAGGACCTGGCCCGGCGCAGCGGCGCCCTGCACGCCGCCCTGTTCGTCGACAGCAACGGCACCCTGGCCCTCTGCCGTGAAGACATCGGCCGCCACAACGCCCTCGACAAGCTGATCGGCGCCCTGCTGCAAAGCGAGCAGGACCCACGTGCCGGCTTCGCCGTGGTCACCAGCCGCTGCAGCCTGGAACTGATCCACAAGGCCGTGCGTGCCGGGCTGTCCACCCTGGTCAGCCTGTCCGCGCCCACCGCACTGACCGTGCAATGGGCCCGCCGCCACCGCCTCAATCTCATCCACCTGCCCCACCACAGCGCACCCCGGGTCTACAGCCCGGCGCCGCGCCACGAGAACGACACCCCGCAATGAGCCTGCAACCCGTGCAACCCCGCTACAAACCCTACCGTGGCGCCGCCGCCGGCTGGGGCGCGCTGAAGAGCGTCACGCGCTTCTGGCTGGACAGCAAACAGCCGTTCAAGAACCTGCGCGCCCTGCTCAAGACCAACCAGAATGGCGGCTTTGACTGCCCCGGCTGCGCCTGGGGCGACTCCCCCGAAGACGGCCGCGTGAAGTTCTGTGAGAACGGCGCCAAGGCCGTGAACTGGGAAGCCACCAAGCGCCGCGTGGACCGCGCCTTCTTCGCCCGCTACAGCGTCAGCCAGCTGCGCGAGCAGAGCGACTACTGGCTCGAATACCAGGGCCGCCTCACCGAGCCGATGCGCTACGACCGCGACAGCGACCACTACGTGCCCATCGACTGGGACGCCGCCTTCGCCCTCGTCGCCAGCCACCTCAAGCGCCTGCCCGACCCGAACCAGGCCGAGTTCTACACATCCGGCCGGGCCAGCAACGAAGCAGCGTTCCTCTACCAGCTGTTCGTCCGCGCCTACGGCACCAACAATTTCCCCGACTGCTCGAACATGTGCCACGAGGCCAGCGGCGTCGCCCTCGGCCAGAGCGTCGGCATCGGCAAGGGCACCGTGACCTTCGGTGACTTCGAGCATGCCGACGCCATCTTCGTGTTCGGCCAGAACCCCGGCACCAACCACCCGCGCATGCTCGAACCGCTGCGCGAAGCGGTGAAGCGTGGTGCCCAGGTGGTCTGCTTCAACCCGCTCAAGGAGCGCGGCCTGGAACGCTTCCAGCATCCCCAGCACGCCCTGGAGATGCTCACCAACGGCTCCGCCCCGCTGAACACCGCCTTCTTCCGCCCGGCCTTGGGCGGCGACATGGCCGCCATCCGCGGCATCGCCAAGTTCCTCCTGCAGTGGGAGCGCGAAGCCCAGGCCAAGGGCGAGCCGGCGGTGTTCGACCACGCCTTCATCGCCGAGCACACCGACGGCCTCGACGCCTACCTGGCCGAGCTGGACGCCACCGATTGGGCCCACATCGAGGCGCAGTCCGGCCTCGCCAAGGCCGAGATCGAGCAGGCGGCGCTGATGTACCGCCGCGCCGACCGCGTCATCGTCTGCTGGGCCATGGGCCTCACCCAGCACCACCACTCGGTGCCGACCCTGCAGGAACTGGTCAACCTGCAACTGCTGCGCGGCAACATCGGCCGCCCCGGCGCCGGCCTGTGCCCGGTGCGCGGCCACAGCAACGTGCAGGGCGACCGCACCATGGGCATCAATGACCGCCCGCCGGTGGCCCTGCTGGACGCCATCGAGCAGCGCTTCCGCTTCAAGGTCCCGCGGGAGAACGGCCACAACACCGTGGAAGCCATCAACGCCATGCTCGAAGGCCGTGCCAAGGTCTTCATCGGCCTCGGCGGCAACTTCGCCCAGGCCACCCCGGACAGCCCGCGCACCCACCAGGCGCTGATGAACTGCGACCTCACCGTGCAGATCAGCACCAAGCTCAACCGCAGCCACCTCACCACCGGCCACGACGCGCTGATCCTGCCGTGCCTGGGCCGCACCGACATCGACGAGCAGGCCCACGGCCCGCAGGCGGTGACGGTGGAGGACTCCTTCAGCATGATCCACGCTTCCTACGGCCAACTGGCCCCGCTGTCGAAGCAGATGCGCTCGGAGCCGTCCATCGTCGCCGGTATCGCCAAGGCCACCCTGGGCGACCACCCGGTGGAGTGGGACGCGCTGGTGGCCAACTACGACCGCATCCGCGACCTGATCGCCGAAACCATCCCCGGCTTCCACGACTTCAACCAGCGGGTGAAGCACCCGGGCGGCTTCCACCTCGGCAACTCCGCAGCGGACCGCACCTGGAAGACCGCCACCGGCAAGGCCAACTTCAAGGCCCACGCCCTGCCGGCCACCCTGCTGCACGAGCGCGTGCGCGCCACCGGCCAGCAGCCGGACCTGATCCTGCAGACCCTGCGTTCCCACGACCAGTACAACACCACCATCTACGGCCTCGACGACCGCTACCGGGGCGTGCGTGGCCAGCGCCACGTGGTGTTCGCCAACGCAGCCGACATCGACCGCCTGGGTTTCCAGCCGGGGCAGAAAGTGGACATGGTGTCGCTGTGGGACGACGGCGTGGAGCGCAAGGTGGAAGGCTTCACCCTGCTGGCCTTCGACATCCCCGCCGGGCAGGCCGCCGCCTACTACCCGGAGACCAACCCGCTGGTGCCGCTGGACAGCCACGGCGTGGGCAGCCACACCCCCACCTCCAAGTTCGTGGCCATCCGCCTGCAACCGAGCCGGGAAGGCAACCGCATCCTGTGAGGCGCCGACGGCGTCGCCGGAAACCCCGGCGGCGCTGTCGCGGTGCCAGCATGGATGCACCGGAAACGGTGTGTCGGAATAAGCCTCAGACAGCGCCAGACACCGCAAGTTCTCCCGCAAAAACAAATACTTAGGGAATGTGAAAAAAGCCGCGCAACTCGTCGGCAAGGGCTTCCGCATGCCGCTTCGCCGTGGCACATATCGCCCCACGTTCCCTACAGAGGCGTCACCTCCATGAAGCAATCCTCGGTCCTTCTCCTCTCCCTCTGCCTCGCCAGTGGCGGCGCCTTCGCCGGCGGCACTCTGGAGGCGGGCGTCGGGGGTGCACTGGGCGGGGCACTGGGCTCGGTCGTCGGCCAGTCCATCGGCGGCAACACCGGCTCGGCCATTGGCGCCGGCGTCGGCGGCGCGGCCGGCAGCGTGGTGGGGGCTGACCGCCGCAACCGTACCGAAGCCGCCATCGGCGGCGCCCTGGGCGCTGCCGGCGGCAACGTGCTCGGCCGCCAGGTCGGCGGCGACACCGGCTCGGTGGTGGGGGCCGCAGCAGGCGGTGGTGCCGGCGGCGCGCTGGGCAACTACATGGGCAATGAAAGCCGCCAGGACGAAGGCTGGCGCGACGGCCGCCATCGCGGCGAGCGCCACCACCCCGGCCGTGGCTGGGGCCCGCGCAAGCACAGGCACCACCATTGACCGCGGATGATCGACCGCAACCGCCGGCCCTGACCCGGGCCGGCACCTACCTGCACCTGCAGCGCTGGATACGGGCCGACGCCCAGCGCCTGCTGGCCCTGCGCTGCCTGGCCAGCCTCGGCCTGAAGGACGCCTGGCTGGCCGCCGGCTTCGTCCGCAACCTCGCCTGGGACCAGTTGCACGGCTACCGCCATCCCACCCCGCTCAACGACATCGACCTGATCCACTTCGACCCCGACCAGCCCGACGCCGAAACCGACGCCCGCATCGAGGCGCACCTGCACCAACAGGCCGGGCACCTGCGCTGGTCGGTGAAGAACCAGGCACGCATGCACCTGCGCAACGGCGACGCCCCCTACCGCGACAGCTGCGACGCCATGGCCCGCTGGCCCGAAGTGGAAACCGCCATCGGCGTGCGCCTGCGCCCCGGCGGCGGCATCGAGATCGCCACGCCCTTCGTCCAGACCGGCCTGCTTGCGTTGCGGTTGACCCCCAACCTGCGGCATCGCCACCCGCACACCTTCGCCGAGCGCGTGCAGGCAAAAGGCTGGCTGCGCCAGTGGCCACGGTTGCAGGTAGAAGACCTGCCAAGGGCCGGCGCATGGCACGCCGCCCCCAGGAACGGCAACCCGTCGCCCTAGCCGGTACGCCGGCCCAGCTGCGCCCGCAGGGCCATCGCCACGGCGTCCGGCCGCTGCTCGACACGGCGGTACTCGCGCCCGTCGGGGGTCCGCACCAGCCAGCCCGCATCCACCAGTTCGCGCCTCAGCAGCACGTGATCGCCCAGGCTCGCGGCAGTGCGGATATGAGCGTCCACCTCGCGCTCGCTCATCCGCGTGCGCGGCGGCAAGGCCATCCAGATCGCCGACAGGCAGGGTCGCCGGTGGCTGTGCTTGCCCGGCCAGCTACGCAGGCGGCCCTGCTCGTCGAAATAGCGCAGCAACCGGCGCACCAGCACGTAGTCCACCGCCTCGGCGCGGACGGGTTCGGCCAATTGGCGCTCGGCGACCTGGCTCGCGCGCAGGGCCTGGTAACTGCGAAAGCCACGGGCACGGGCCAGCAGGTTGAGCATGTCCACATGGCTGGGCGGCCCCTCGCGCTCGCCAAGCTGGCGGACCAGCGATCGGGCCAGGGCGGACAGGTCGGGGGTGGAGAAGGGAATGAGCGTCTTGGACACAATGCGTTCCTCGTGTGTGCCAAGTCCTCGCAGGGAGGATGTCGGGGGTCACCGGCTTCCGACGCGGCACAGGACGAGTGTCGGTCGAGGATGAGCCTGAGGCTCGTGGCAGGTTTAGCTGCCCGAATGGGCACCGGTGACGCCTGGGTGAACTGCCGACCGCGGGCGAGCATAGCGCTGGGGGACGAGCGGCTCAACCCCGTTTGGGTGAAACGCCGGGAAGCCTGTAACCTTGCACCCTTATTGTGCTGGTGCCTGTTCGCCGACTGCCGTGGAACCGTCATGGGTCCTGTCCGCCACACCCTGATCCTGCTGTGCTGCCTGTTGCTGCTGCCTGCCCTGCCCGCCCGAGCGGAACGCCTGCTGCGCGTCTGCCAATACCACGGGGCGAACTACGCCTACCGCATCGAGCTGGCCAACCTGATCCTCGCGCGCACCGCCGACCGCTACGGTGCCGCCCGCATCGCCCCCGGGGATGAGCGCCCCGATCCGTCCCAGGACCGCTGCCTGGCGCTGCTGCGCGAAGGCCAGGTGGACCTCGCCTACGTACCGCCCAATGCCGAGCGCCTGGGCACCCTGGACATGCTGCCGGTGGACATGCACGCCGGCATGCTCGGCTACCGGGTGCTGATCATCCGCCGCGACCGCCAGGCCGACTTCGCCCAGGTCCAGGACGTGGAAGGCCTGCGCCAGCGCATCGGCGGCTTCGGCAGCCAGTGGAGCGACTTCCCGATCTTCGAGCGCAACCACCTGCCGGTGCTGGGCATGGCCAACCCCGGCAACCTGCTGCCGATGCTGGAACAGCGCCGCTTCGACTACTTCCACCGCGCCCTGAGCGAGGCCTGGATGGAGGTGCAGGGGCACCCGGACCTGATGGTCGAGCCGCATCTGGCCCTGCGCTACGCCATGCCGGTGTACTTCGCCTTCAACCGGGGCGATGCCGAGCTGGCCCGGCGCTTTGCCGAGGGCTTCGAACAGGTGCGGGAGGACGGCAGCTTCCGCGCGCTGTTCCTGCGCCACTACGGACACCTGGGTGACCTGGCACGGCTCGGCGAGCGGCGGATCATCGAACTGGACAGCGGCCTGCCGGCGACGGATGCCAGCCTCTGGCTGGACCCGCCGACGGCGGACGGGAAAGACGGCACGCCCTGAGCGCGGGCGTGCCGGAGGGGATCAGCCGGCGTTGCCGACCTGAGCCGGGTCGCGCACGTCACCGTTGGCCATGCAGGCCGCGGCGGTGAACAGCACGTCGGTGGAGGAGTTCAGCGCGGTCTCGGCGGCGTCCTGCAGGATGCCGATGATGAAGCCCACGGCCACCACCTGCATCGCCACTTCGCTGGGGATGCCGAACAGGCTGCACGCCAGCGGGATCAGCAGCAGCGAACCACCGGCCACGCCCGAGGCGCCGCAGGCGCAGACGGAGGCCACCACGCTGAGCAGGATGGCGGTGGGGATGTCCACGGCGATGCCCAGGGTCTTCACCGCCGCCAGGGTCAGCACGGTGATGGTGATGGCCGCGCCGGCCATGTTGATGGTCGCGCCCAGGGGGATCGATACCGAGTAGGTGTCCTCATGCAGGCCGAGCTTCTCCGACAGTTGCAGGTTCACCGGGATGTTGGCCGCCGAGCTGCGGGTGAAGAAGGCGGTGATGCCGCTCTCGCGCAGGCAGGTCAGCACCAGCGGGAAGGGGTTGCGGCGGATCTTCCAGTAGACGATCAGCGGGTTCACCACGAAGGCCACGAACAGCATGCAGCCGATCAGCACCGCCAGCAGGTGGGCGTAGTCCGCCAGCACCTTCAGGCCGTTGGTCGCCAGGGTCGAGGCCACCAGGCCGAAGATGCCCAGCGGAGCGAAGGCGATCACCACGCGGACGATCAGCGACACGCCGTGGGACAGGTCGCTGAACACCGCGCGGGTGGTCTCGCTGCCCTGGCGGATGGCGATGCCCAGGCCCACGGCCCAGACCAGGATGCCGATGAAGTTGGCCTCCATCAGCGCCTTGACCGGGTTGGCCACCGCGCTGGAGAGCAGGCTCAGCAACACCTCGGAGATGTTCCCGGGCGGGGCCAGCTCGTTGGCGGCGGCGCTCAGGTGCAGGGTCGAGGGGAACAGGCTGGAGGCCAGCACCGCCACCACGGCGGCGGAGAAGGTGCCGATCAGGTAGAGGAACAGGATCGGGCGGATGTGGGTGCGCTCACCGGGCTTGTGGTTACCGATGGCGGCGATCACCAGGACGAACACCAGCACCGGCGCAACGGCCTTCAGGGCGGTGACGAACAGGGTGCCGAGCAGGCCGACGGCCGCAGCCGCCTCGGGCTTGAGCACCGCCAGGAGAACGCCGGCCACCAGCCCGACGAGGATGCGCGTGACCAGGCTGGTGCCCTTCAGACGCTGGAGGATGGAGCGGTTGGCTTGGGACATGGCAGGTTCACAGACAGGGGCCGCCGCAGCGACCGTACCAATGGACCCCCCTGCGCTCCCCCGGCCTTCACGGGAAAAAATCCCACGGGCCGCAGGGTCTTGTCGCCCTGCAGTCTGGAAGCGCAGCGGATTTGGCTGCGCATTCTGCGTGCTTGCGGCGCTTTAGGGTAGAGCGACCGGTCGGCGCACCCCGCAGGATGTCGCCATTCCGGCTGTTTAGGGTCGATCTGGTGAAAAACCCGCCGGCAAAGGCAAGAGCCGTAGCCCGGGCTTCAGCCCGGGAAGGGTCCTGCCGGCACCACGATCAGCCCGCCACCACCAGCTCCGCCAGGGCCGCGCGCAGGCGCTCGGGGATCGGCACCGGGCGGTTGCTGGCTCGGTCGACGAAGACATGGACGAAGCGGCCGGCGGCGCAGGCGTCGTCTTCGCCGGCCTTGAAGATGGCCAGTTCGTACTGCACCGAGCTGTTGCCCAGCTTGCCGACCCGCAGGCCCACCTCGATGCGCTCGGGGAAGGCGATGGAGGCGAAGTAGTCGCAGGCGGAGCTGACCACGAAGCCGACGACGTCGCCATCGTGGATGTCCAAACCGCCCACTTCGATCAGGTAGGTGTTCACCGCCGTGTCGAAGAAGCCGTAGTAGACGACGTTGTTCACGTGGCCATACACGTCGTTGTCGTGCCAGCGGGTGGTGATCGGCTGGAAGTGGCGGTAGTCGCTGCGCAGGTGCTGGGGCTGGTTCATGACGCGTCGTCTCAATAGGCGGCTTGGTAGATCGCCAGCGCATCGCGCTCGCTGACATCGCGCGGATTATTCACCAGCAGGCGCTGTTGCAACATGGCGTCCTTCGCCAGCTGCGCCAGCATCGCCTCGGCCACGCCGGCATCGCGCAGGCGCGTGGGCAGGCCGCTGCGCTCGCTGCAATCGGCCAGCTCGACGATGAGTTGCTCGGTGAGGTGCAGCACGTTGCCCGGTTGCAGCTTGCGGCCCAGCACCAGCGGCGCCAGTTCGGCGTAGAGCGGCGCGGCCACCTCGGCGTTGAAGCCCAGCACGTGGGGCAGCACCAGCGCATTCGAGAGCCCGTGGGGGATGTGGTAGTGCCCGCCCAGGGGATAGGCCAGGGCGTGCACCGCCGCCACCGGGGCATTGGCGAAGGCCTGCCCGGCCAGGCAGGCGCCCAGCAGCATGGCCTGGCGCGCTTCGCGGTTGCGGCCGTTGTGTACCGCCTCGTCGAGGTGGGCGCAGAGCAGGCGCAGGGCCTCGCGGGCGAGCAGGTCGGACAGCGGGTTCTTCTTGTGGCGGCTGGTGTAGGCCTCGATGGCGTGGACCATGGCGTCGATGCCGGTGGCGGCGGTGACGGCAGCGGGCAGGCCGAGGGTGAGGTCGGCGTCCAGCAGCGCCAGGTCGGGCAGGAGCAGGGGCGACACTACGCCCAGCTTGGTGGTCTCACCGGTGGTGACGATGGCGATGGGGGTGACTTCCGAGCCGGTGCCGGCGGTGGTCGGCACCTGGATCAACGGCAGGCGCCGGCCCCGGGCGTTGCCGACGCCGTAGAGGTCCTGAAGCTCCTGCCCGCACGCCGGGTGGGCCAGCAGCGCCACCAGCTTGGCCACGTCCATAGAGCTGCCGCCACCGAAGCCGATCACCAGTTCGGCGCGCAGGGCCTTCGCCTGGTCCACCGCCTGCAGCACCACCGCCTCCGGCGGATCCGCCTGCACCTGGTCGAACACCTCCACCGCCAGGCCGGCGGCGGCGAAGCCCGGGAGGATCGGGTCGAGCATGCCCAGGCGGGTGATGCCCGGGTCGGTGACGACCAGTACGCGTCGGGCCTCGCGTTCGCGGCACAGCTCGGCGAGGCGGGTGGCGGAGCCGGATTCGCAGAGGATCTGCGCGGTGGTGGCAAAGCTGAAGGGCTGCATGGGGCGTCCTCTTGTTGTTGTGTGGCCCGGGCTCAGAAGGCGAAGTGCGCCTCCGGCAACGCCATCAGGCAGTCGGCGCCGCCGAGCAGCGCCTCGCGGTGGCCGCTGGCCCGTGGCAGCACGCGGCGCAGGTAGAAGCGCGCGCTGTGCAGCTTGGCCTGGTAGAAGTCGGCCTCGCCGGTGCCGCCGGCCAGGGCCTGGCGGGCACGGCCGGCGGCCTGCAACCAGAGCGCGGCGAGCAGCACGTAGGCGGCGTACTGAAGGTAGTCCACCGAGCAGGCGCCGATCTCCTGGGGGTCGTGCCGGGCGCGGTCGAGCACCGTGGCGGTGAGGTCGCGCCATTCGTGCAGGCGCGCCAGCACGGCGCCCGCCGCTTCGGCCAGCTCGGCATCGCCCAGCAGGGCGTCGGCCTGGGCGGTGAGTTCGTCCACCAGTGCGAACAGTTCGGCACCGCCGTCGCCCATCAGCTTGCGGCGGATCAGGTCGAGGGCCTGGATGCCGTTGGTGCCTTCGTAGATCTGGGTGATGCGGCTGTCGCGCATCAGCTGCTCCATGCCCCACTCGCGGATGTAGCCGTGGCCGCCGTAGACCTGCACGCCGAGGCTGGCGACCTCCTGGCCCATGTCGGTGAGGAAGGCCTTGACGATGGGGATCAGCAGCGCGGCCCGACGGCTGGCGGCGCGGCGCACGTCGGCGTCCGGGGCGGCGTGTTCCAGGTCCAGCTGGCGCGCGCAGTAGGCGGCCAGCATGCGGCTGCCTTCGGTGAGGGTCTTCTGCGTCAGCAGCATGCGCCGCACATCGGGGTGCACGATGATCGGGTCGGCCGCCTTGCCCGGCTCGGCCGGGCCGGTCAGCGCGCGGGATTGCAGGCGCTCGCGGGCATAGGCCAGCGCGCCCTGGAAGGCGCGTTCGGCGATGCCCAGGCCCTGCAGGCCGACCTGGAAACGGGCGTCGTTCATCATGGTGAACATGCAGGCCAGGCCCTGGTTGGCCTCGCCCACCAGCCAGCCGGTGGCGCCGTCGAAGTTCATCACGCAGGTGGCGGCGCCCTTGATGCCCATCTTGTGCTCGATGGCCCCGCAGGACAGGGCGTTGCGCGCCCCCGGGGTGCCGTCGGGGTTGGCGATGAACTTGGGCACCAGCAGCAGCGAGATGCCCTTCACCCCGGCGGGGGCATCGGGCAGGCGCGCCAGCACCAGGTGGACGATGTTCTCGGAGAAGTCCTGCTCGCCACCGCTGATGAAGATCTTGCTGCCGCTGACCGCGTAGCTGCCGTCGGCCCGGGGCTCGGCGCGGGTGCGCAGCAGGGCCAGGTCGGTGCCGGCCTGGGGCTCGGTGAGGCACATGGTGCCGGTCCACACGCCGCTGACCATCTTGCCCAGGTAGTCGCGCTTGAGGGCCTCGCTGCCGTGTGTGTGCAGCGCCAGCACCGCGCCTTCGGTAAGGCCGGAATAGACGCGGAAGGACAGGCTGGCGGCCATCAGCATCTCGTGGAAGTTGGCGGCCACCAGCTGCGGGAAGCCCTGGCCGCCGTGCTCCACCGGGCCGGTCATGCTGGCCCAGCCGTTGTCGCAGTACTGCTGGTAGGCCTCGCGGAAGCCCGTGGGGGTGGTGACGGCGCCGCTTTCGAGGGTCACGCCCTCTTCGTCGCTGGCGCGGTTGAGCGGGGCGATGACTTCGCCGGTGTAGCGCGCGCCTTCTTCCAGCACGCCGTCGATCAGCTCGCGGTCCAGGCCATTGCCCAGCCGTTCGCAGTGGCCGGCGGCGTCGAACAGTTCATGGAGCACGAAGCGCATGTCGCGCAGGGGGGCGGTGTAGCTCATTTCAGGCCTCCAGGCGGTAGTCGGCGAAGCCCCGGCCTTCGGCGGCCAGACGCTGGATCAGGGCGGCGGGTTGCCAGTGCAGGCCGTGGCGGCCGGCGAGGTATTCCAGGCGCTCGCGCAGGGCCTCCAGGCCCTGACCGTCGGCCCAGCTCATGGGGCCGCCCTTGTCGGCAGGGAAGCCGTAGCCGTTGAGGTAGACGGTGTCGATGTCGGCGCTGGAGGCGGCGATGCCCTCTTCGAGGATCTTCGCGCCTTCGTTGACCAGGGCCAGCAGGCAGCGCTCGAGGATTTCCTCCTGGCCGATGGCCCGGCGCTGGAAGCCGAGCTGCTCGGAGACGGCCAGCACCAGGGCGTCCACTTCCGGGTCATGCTCGGCCTGGCGGCTGCCTTCGGCGTAGCGGTAGTAGCCCATGCGTGACTTCTGGCCGAAGCGGCCAAGGGCGCAGAGGCGGTTGTCCACCTGCACCGCCGGGTCATCCTGGCCCTTGCCGGACAGCTCGCGGGCGCGCCATTCGAGGTCGATGCCGACCACGTCGTACATGCGGAACGGGCCCATGGCGAAGCCGAAGGCCTGCAGGGCGGCGTCCACCTGGTGGGGGAAGGCACCTTCCAGCAGCATCATCCGCGCCTCGCGGACGTAGGTGTGGAGCATGCGGTTGCCGATGAAGCCGTCGCAGTTGCCGGCGACGACGCTGACCTTGCCCATGCGTTTGCCCAGGTCCAGGGCCGCGTCCAGCACCGGCTGGGCGGTCCTGGCGCCGCGCACGATCTCCAGCAGCTTCATGATGTGCGCCGGGCTGAAGAAGTGCAGGCCGAGGACCTGCTCGGGACGGGCGGTGACGGCGGCGATGGCATCGATGTCCAGTGCCGAGGTGTTGCTGGCGAGGATGGCCGAGGGCTTCAGCCGGGCGTCCAGCTCGCGGAAGATCTGCTGCTTGAGGTCGAGGTTCTCGTAGACCGCTTCGATCACCAGGTCCACCTCGGCCAGGTCGGCGTAGCCCTGCACCGGCTGGATGCGCGCGCGGCGGGCGGCGGCCTCGGCTTCGTCGATGCGGCCCTGGCGCACGTTGTGGGCGTAGGTGTCGGCCACCACGCCCAGTCCCTGCTCGAGCATCTGCGGGTTGCTGTCCAGCCAGCGCACGGGAATGCCGGCGCTGGCCAGGCTCATGACGATGCCGCGGCCCATGGTGCCGGCGCCGATCACGGCGGCGTGCTGGATGTCGTAGGGGGTGCGGGTCATTGCCTCGTCCTCTTGTTGTTCTGGGGGTGGGGAGCGTGAAAGCCGTGGAACACAGTAAGGAAGCCGGTACTATTTTTGAAATTTAGTCTTGTGATAGGCCGCATTCCCGTCGTGAATATTTCCAACTTCGACCTGAACCTGCTGCGGGTGCTCGATGCCCTGCTGCGCGAACGCAGCGTGTCCCGCGCGGCGGAACGCCTGGCGCTGAGCCAGCCGGCGGTGAGCAATGCCCTGAACCGCCTGCGGGAACTGCTCGGCGACCCGCTGCTGACCCGCGTGGGCCGTGGCATGCAGCCCACGGCACGGGCCCTGGCACTGGAGATGCCGATCCGCTCGGCGCTGCGCCAGATCGAGCAGAGCCTGGTGACCGGCGAGGGCTTCGACCCGGCGCGCAGCCAGCAGCGCTTCACCATCGCGGTGACCGACTACGTGGAGCTGATCGCCATGCCCCGGCTGCTGCAGCAGCTGGCCCTGGAGGCGCCGGGGCTGCGCATCGCCATCCGCCACCTGACCCCGAGCCTGCCGGCCGAGGCGCTGGACCAGGGCGAGCTGGACCTGGTGCTGGGGCGCTTCGAGCGCATTCCGGCGCGCTTCCGGGCACGGCGCTGGATGAGCGAGAGCCTGCGCCTCGTGGCCCGTCGCGATCACCCGCAGCTGCAACAGACGCCGGACCTGGCGACCTTCCTGAGGCTACGCCACCTGTGGGTGCATGGGGGCCAGACCAAAGGCATGGTGGACCAGTGGCTGGGGGAACAGGGCCTGGCGCGGGACATCGTCTACACCACGCCGAACTACCTGCAGGCGGCCCACATCGTGGCCGGCACCGACCTCACGGTGGTGCTGCCGGCGCGGCTGGCGGCGCACTTCGCGCGGTTGCTGCCGCTCGCGGTGCACCCCCTGCCCTTCGCCCTGGGGCCGTTCCACCTGGACCTGGTGAGCCTGGCCCAGCGCGACTCCGACGCGGCGCTGGGCTGGCTGGTGGAGCAGTTGATGGGGGTCGGCCAGGCCTGAACGGCCGGGCCGGGTGGGGTGCGGGTCAGGGCAGGATGGCGAAGACGCGGGCGGGGAAGCCGGTGCCACGGGCTATCTTCGGGAAGCTGACCACGGCCAGGGCGCCGGCCTCGGGCACCTGGTCGAGGTTGGCGAGCAGCTCGATCTGGTAGTGGTCCTTGCCGAGGATGTAGGACTCCAGGGAGTAGTCGTCCTTGCTGGTGGCGATGCCCGGGTCGGTGTCGGTGGTCTCGTGGCCGGAGGCGGTGATCTTGCGCGTCTCGTAGAGGTACACCAGGGCCTCCTTGCTCCAGCCGGGGTAGTGGGCCACGCCCTGGGCGTCGGCGTTCTGGATCTTCTCCTGGCTCGGCCAGCGCTTGGACCAGTCGCTGCGCAGGGCGACGAAGGCGCCTTCGGGCACCGGGCCGTGCTTGGCCTCCCAGGCCTTCACGTCGGCCAGGGTCAGCACGTAGTCGGGGTTCTTCGCCACCTGCTGGTGGATGTCCAGCACCACCAGGGGCAGCAACTGCTCCTTCACGTCGATCTGGTCGATGCTGCGCAGGCCCTTGTGGAAGTGCACGGGCGGGTCGACGTGGGTGCCCCATTGGCCGACGTGGGTGTAGAGGTCCACCTGGAAGCCGTCCTTGTCGACGGTGTAGAGGGTCTTGCGCTGGGCGTTGTCGAAGCCCTTCCAGTGCGGGACCTGTTCGTCGTAGGGGTGGGTCAGGTCGACCCAGGTCTTGCTCTTCAGCGTGGCGTAGGTGTCCCAGAGCCCGGGTTGGGCGGCCTGGGCCAGCAACGGCAGCAACAGGGGAAGGGTGAGGGCCAGACGGCCCAGACGGTGTTTCGACATGACCATGCTCCTGGGTGGTATGACGATACGGGCGGCTGCCTATACTGCGTTGCCTAATAACCTAAAAGGAGAAACACCATGTCTTCTAAGCACTTGATCGAATATGCAAATGCCTCGCCTGAAGTCCGTGCGGTCTACGACGACATCATGGCCACCCGCCAGGTGGACCAGGTGAACAACTTCTGGAAGGCCCTCGCCCGGCACCCGCAGACCCTGCGCCGTACCTGGGAAAGCCTGAAGGAGGTGATGGTGACGGACGGCGAGCTGGACCCGCTGTCCAGGGAGCTGATCTACATCGCGGTGAGCGTGACCAACAACTGCGGCTACTGCGTGGGCTCGCACACGGCGGCGGCGCGCAAGGCGGGCATGAGCGAGGCGATGTTCGGCGAGCTGCAGGCGGTGGTGGCGATGGCCAACGAGACCAACCGGCTGGCCATCGGCTACCGGGTGCCGCTGGACGCGGCGTTCGAGGAGTGACTCAGGCGATGCGCGGCGGGCGCTGCAGTTCGTACTGGTCATGGCCGTCGTCCCAGCCGGCCTCCCAGGCCGCTGCGAGGACGTCCGCCGCGTAGGGTTGCGGGTCGATGGGCTGGCCGGTGAGACCGGCCATGTAGCCCTGCTGGTAGGCCTTGTTCAGGTCTTCCAGGCTCCACAGCGGCGGAGCGGGCTCTTGATCGTGATCGGGCGGCGCCATGACGCAGGCTCGCAGAAGGGTTCAGGCACCATGCTAGCCGTCGGCTTTCCGGCATGGATGGCCACTTGTCCCACCTGGAGCCCCAGCTTGTCGGTTTTGTGACGCGGCGCTCGCTCCGTTTGCCTCAGTTGCTCAGCAGCCCGAGGATGCTGGCCTGGTAGGCGGCGACGAAGGTGTCGAAGTCCCCCTCGGGCTCGGCCTCCAGGCGTGCCTGCTCCTCCAGCGACGAGCGGGCCATGGCCTCGAAGCGCTCCACGTCGGCAGCGTCCAGCGGGCGCTCGCGGAACGCGCGGGCATGGGCCTCGCTCTGGCGCAGGGCGAACTGGCTGAAGCTCTCGCCCCGCTCGCGCAGCTCCGCCAGTACCTGGGCCGACGGCGTCAGGGACGGGTCCTCGACCTTGCGACGCTGTTCGGCCAGGGCCTGGGCGTGGGCCTCGCCGCCCTGGGCGCGGTCCAGCAGCGCGGCGGTCTGGGCGATGCGGTCCAGCAGTTCGCCGGCCCACTCCACCAGGCCGATCTCGCCGTCAGGGCGCTGCAGGCGCAGGCCCGGACGGCGGCCTTCCTTGACCACCCGCTGGAAGTTGTCGGTGCAGGCGCGGCACTCGTCGCCGGCCATCGGCGGGCTGTCGGCCAGGGCGCAGTAGAGCAGGAAGGCGTCGAGGAAGCGCGACTCGGTGAGGTCGATGCCCAGCGGCAGGAAGGGGTTGATGTCCAGGCAGCGCACTTCGACGTACTGCACGCCACGGGCCATCAGGGCCTGGATCGGGCGTTCGCCGGTGTAGGTGACGCGCTTGGGGCGGATCGAGGAGTAGTACTCGTTCTCGATCTGGATGACGTTGGTGTTCAGCTGCACCCACTCGCCGTTCTGCTTGGTGCCGATCTCGGCATAGGGCGGGTACGGCGTGGAAACGGCCTGGCGCAGGCTCGACAGGTAGCTGTCGAGGCTGTTGTAGCAGGGCGTCAGGCCGGCCTGGGCGTTGTTCTGGTAGCCCAGGTCGCTCATGCGCAGGCTGGTGGCCCAGGGCAGGTAGAGGGTGTCGGCGTCGAGGCGGTCGAGGTCGTGGGGACGGCCGCGCAGGAAGTTCTCGTCCAGCGCCGGGGCGGCACCGAACAGGTACATCAGCAGCCAGCTGTAGCGGCGGAAGTTGCGGATCATGGCGATGTAGCGCGCCGACTGGTAGTCGCGCTCGCTCTGGGTATCGCCCTCGGCCGCCTTGAGCAGCGGCCACAACGCCTCGGGCAGGGAGAAGTTGTAGTGGATGCCGGCGATGCACTGCATGGTCTTGCCATAGCGCACCGCCAGGCCACGCCGGTAGACGTACTTCAGCCGGCCGATGGGCGAGGTGCCGTAGTGGGCGATGGGGATGGCCTCCTCGCTCGGCAGGCGGCCGGGCATGGAGGCGCTCCACAGGTATTCGCCGTCCAGCTTCTGGTAGGTGAAGCGGTGGATGCGGTCGAGGTCATCGAGGGTGGCGGCGGGGTCGTGCTCGGTGGGGGTGATGAATTCGAGCAGCGACTCGGAGTAGTCGGTGGTGATCTGCCCGTGGGTCAGGGCCGAGCCCAGGGCCACCGGGTGGTCGGTCAGGGCCAGCTGGCCACGCGGGTCGACGCGCAGGCATTCACGCTCGATGCCGTGCAGGCACTGGGTCAGCAGGGACAGGTTGGCTCGCTCGCCAAGCAGCGCCAGGCGGCGGGAGAGAAGGTCGCTCAATTTGGAATCCTGTGGGTCCCAGTGGACAGTCGCCCCAATATGAGGGTGGACTGATCGGTCTACAAGGGGCGGACATGACTGCGTTGTCGCTTCGTCCAGAATAGAGCGTCGCCGTCCTGGCGCTTACAGCTGGGCGAAGGTGCCTTGTCCCTTGGCGACCAGCTTGTCGCCCTGGAGCACGTCGGCCTCGACCACCAGGGTGCGCGAGCCGGCGTGCAGCACGCGGGCCCGGCAGGTGATCTCGCCGTCGGCCACGGGGCGGATGTAGTTGATCTTGCATTCGATGGTGGCGCTGCGCCGGTCGAAGCCGTGGACGCTGGTGCAGGCCAGGCCCATGGCGATGTCCAGCAGGGTGAAGATCGCCCCGCCGTGCATCACCTGGCCCCGGTTGCGCAGGTGCTCGCCCATGGGCAGGCGGGCCTCGGCGACACCGTCGCCGAGGCTCACCGCTTCGATGCCGAGCAGCCGGCTGAAGGCGCTGGCGGTCTGCGGGTCATCGAGTGCCATGGCCTTACTTCTTCTTGATCTGCTTGGCGTTGGCGAACAGCGAGGCCATGGCGTTGTTCGCCGGGGCCGCCTGCTGCTGGCGCGGGGCACTGCGATCAGGGCGCTGGCCGCCCTGCGGACGACCGCCGCCGCGCGGGCCCTCGACCTTCTCGCCGGGGGTGTCGCTCATGCGCATGGACAGGCCGACGCGGTTGCGCGGGATGTCCACCTCCATGACCTTGACCTTGACGATGTCGCCGGCCTTGACCACCTCGTACGGGTCCTTGACGAACTTCTCCGACAGCGCGGAGATGTGCACCAGGCCGTCCTGGTGGACGCCGATGTCGACGAAGGCACCGAAGTTGGTGACGTTGGTCACCACGCCCTCCAGCACCATGCCGGGCTTGAGGTCCTTGAGGCTCTCGACGCCGTCCTGGAACTCGGCGGTCTTGAACTCGGGACGCGGGTCGCGGCCGGGCTTGTCCAGTTCCTTGAGGATGTCGGTGACGGTGGGCAGGCCGAAGGTCTCGTCGGTGAACTTGGCCGGGTCCAGGCGCTTGAGGAAGCCCGAGTCGCCGATCAGGGTGCGGATGTCGCGGCCGGTATCGGCGGCGATGCGCTGCACCAGCGGGTAGGTCTCCGGGTGCACGCCCGAAGCGTCCAGCGGGTTGTCGCCGTTCATCACGCGGAGGAAGCCGGCGGCCTGCTCGAAGGTCTTCTCGCCGAGGCGGCTGACCTTCTTCAGTTCGTCGCGGGTCTTGAACGCGCCGTTGGCGTCACGGTAGGTGACGATGTTCTGCGCCAGGGTGCTATTGAGGCCGGAGATGCGCGCCAGCAGGGCGGCGGAGGCGGTGTTCACGTCCACGCCGACGGCGTTCACGCAGTCCTCGACCACGGCGTCCAGGCTGCGCGCCAGCTGCAGCTGGGAGACGTCGTGCTGGTACTGGCCGACGCCGATGGATTTCGGGTCGATCTTCACCAGCTCGGCCAGCGGGTCCTGCAGGCGGCGGGCGATGGAGACGGCGCCACGCAGGGACACGTCCAGCTCGGGGAACTCCTTGGCCGCCAGTTCCGAGGCGGAGTACACCGAGGCGCCGGCCTCGCTGACCATGATCTTGGTGAGCTTCAGGCCCGGCAGCTTGCGCACCAGCTCGCCGGCCAGCTTGTCGGTCTCGCGGCTGGCGGTGCCGTTGCCGATGGCGATCAGCTCGACGCCGTGCTTGGCGCAGAGCTTGCCGAGGGTGGCCAGGGTCTCGTCCCACTTGTTGTGGGGCACGTGGGGGTAGACGGTGGCGGTGTCCAGCAGCTTGCCGGTGGCATCCACCACGGCCACCTTGCAGCCGGTGCGCAGGCCCGGGTCCAGGCCCAGGGTGCAGCGCGGGCCGGCCGGGGCGGCCAGCAGCAGGTCATGCAGGTTGCGGGCGAAGACGTTGATCGCCTCGGTCTCGGCGGCTTCGCGCAGCTCGCCCAGCAGGTCGGTCTCCAGGTGGGTGTAGAGCTTGACCTTCCAGGTCCAGCGCACCACCTCGCCCAGCCACTTGTCGGCGGCGCGGCCCTGGTCCTTCACGCCGAAGCGCTCGCCGATCATCACCTCGCAGGGGTGCATGGTGCCCGGCAGCTCCTCGCCCACCTTCAGGGCGATGCTCAGCACGCCCTCGTTGCGCCCGCGGAAGATCGCCAGGGCACGGTGGGACGGCACGCCCTTGAGGGCTTCGTCGTGCTCGAAGTAGTCGCTGAACTTGGCGCCTTCCTGCTCCTTGCCGGCCACCAGGCGGGCGGACAGGGTGGCGTTGTCCTTGAGGTAGCTGCGCAGGCTGGCCAGCAGGGTGGCGTCCTCGGCGAAACGCTCCATGAGGATGTACTTGGCGCCTTCCAGCACGGCCTTGGTGTCGGCGAAGCCCTTCTCGGCATCGATGAAGCGCGCGGCCTCGGCCTCCGGGGCCAGGCTCGGGTCGGCGAACAGCGCATCGGCCAGCTCGCCCAGGCCGGCTTCCAGGGCGATCTGGCCCTTGGTGCGGCGCTTCTGCTTGTAGGGGAGGTAGAGGTCTTCGAGGCGGGTCTTGGTGTCGGCCAGCTTGATCTCGCGGGCCAGTTCCGGCGTCAGCTTGCCCTGCTCCTCGATGCTGGCGAGGATCGCGCCACGGCGGTCCTCCATCTCGCGCAGGTAGCGCAGGCGCTCTTCCAGGGTGCGCAGCTGGGTGTCGTCCAGGCTGCCGGTGACTTCCTTCCGGTAACGGGCGATGAAGGGCACGGTGGAGCCCTCGTCGAGCAGGGCAACGGCGGCGGCGACTTGCTGCGGGCGTACACCCAGCTCTTCAGCGATACGGTTGTTGATGCTGTCCATTGAGAAAAAACACACCTGTAAGCAACGGAAGAACCGGCCGGCAAGGCCCGGCCGGGCAAAAGAGCGGCGCATTATAAACACCGGCCCGCGCCGGCCAGGGAACCGTTGGGGGAAAAATCTGCTAACAATGGACGGGCCGCCGCACCGGTGGCCTGAGCGATAATGCCGCGCCGAAGAATCTGGAGTGACCATGAGCAGCATCCCCAACGCCGAGGGTGAAAAGATCCTGATCGTCGACGACGACGCGCGCCTGCGCCGTCTGCTCGAACGCTTCTTCGAGGAACAGGGCTACCGCGTGCGCGCGGTGGAAAACGTCGAGCAGATGGACCGCCTGCTGGCCCGCGAGCTCTTCCACCTGCTGGTGCTGGACCTGATGCTGCCCGGCGAGGATGGCCTCTCCGCCTGCCGCCGCCTGCGCGCCTCGAACAACCAGGTGCCGATCATCATGCTCACCGCCAAGGGCGACGAATCCAGCCGCATCCAGGGCCTGGAGCTGGGCGCCGACGACTACCTGGCCAAGCCCTTCAACCCGCGCGAGCTGCTGGCCCGGGTCAAGGCCGTGCTGCGCCGCCAGGCGCCCCAGGTGCCGGGCGCGCCGTCCAGCGAGGACGAGGTGGTCAGCTTTGGCGAGTACGAGCTGTCCCTGGCCACCCGCGAGCTCAAGCGCGGCGATGACGTGCACATGCTCACCACTGGCGAATTCGCCGTGCTCAAGGCCCTGGTCCAGCACGCCCGCGAACCGCTGACCCGCGACAAGCTGATGAACCTGGCCCGTGGCCGCGAGTGGGACGCCCTGGAGCGCTCCATCGACGTGCAGATCTCGCGCCTGCGCCGGCTGATCGAACCCGACCCGTCCAAGCCGCGCTACATCCAGACCGTCTGGGGCGTCGGCTACGTCTTCGTGCCGGACGGCAACAAGTGAACCTTCCCGCCGCGCGCCCTCCGCGCGGCACGTCCGCCCCCGGCACCCGCCCGCCCATGAAAGCGCCCTACTGGTTCCCGCAGAGCTTCTTCTCCCGCACCCTCTGGCTGGTGCTCATCGTCGTGCTGTTCTCCAAGGCGCTGACCCTGGTGTACCTGATGATGAACGAGGACGTGCTGGTGGACCGCCAGTACAGCCACGGCGCGGCGCTGACCCTGCGCGCCTACTGGGCCGCCAGCGAGGGCGAGCGCGACCAGCTGGCCCGCGCCGCCGGCCTGGCCCGGGTGAGCCAGGAGGATGTGCCACAGACGGAACAGCACTGGCCCTACAGCGAGATCTTCGAACGGCAGATGCAGACCGAACTGGGCCCGCAGACCGAAGTCCGCCTGCGCGCCAAGAGCCCGCCGGCGCTCTGGGTCCATGCTCCCAGCCTCGGCCCGGACTGGGTGCGCATCCCGCTCTACCCGCACCCGCTGCGCGGCCAGCGCATCTGGAGCGTGCTCGGCTGGTTCCTCGGCATCGGCCTGCTGTCCACCGCCGCCGCCTGGATCTTCGTGCGCCAGCTCAACGCCCCGCTCAAGCGCCTGGTGTTCGCCGCCCGCCACCTCGGCCAGGGCCGCAGCGTGCGCCTGCCGGTGAGCGACACACCCAGCGAGATGACCGAGGTGTACCGCGCCTTCAACCAGATGGCCGAAGACGTCGAGCAGGCCGCCCGCGAGCGCGAGCTGATGCTGGCCGGCGTCTCCCATGACCTGCGCACGCCGCTGACCCGCCTGCGGCTGTCCCTGGAGCTGATGAGCGCCGACTCGGAGCTGACCGAGGACATGGTCCGCGACATCGAGGACATGGACGCCATCCTCGACCAGTTCCTCGCCTTCATCCGCGATGGCCGCGACGAACGCGTGGAGGAAATGGACCTGGGCGAACTGGTGCGCGAAGTGGTGGCGCCCTACAACCAGCAGGAGGAACAGGTGCGCCTGTGCCTGGAGCCGGTGCCGCCGGTTCCGCTGCGCCGGGTGTCGATGAAGCGCCTGCTCGCCAACCTCATCGAGAACGCCCTGCGCTACGGCAACAACGGTGTGGAAGTGGCGGCCTACGTGGCCGGCGACCACGCCGCGCCCTACGTGGTGTTGAGCGTGCTGGACCGCGGCCAGGGCATCGACCCGGCCGAGCTGGGCGACATCTTCAACCCCTTCATTCGTGGCGACCGCGCCCGGGGCGGCAAGGGCACCGGCCTGGGGCTGGCCATCGTCAAGCGCATCGCCGCCCAGCACGGCGGCAGCGTCGAGCTGCGCAACCGCTCCGGCGGCGGCCTGGAAGCCCGCGTCTGCCTGCCCCTGGGGCTGCTGCTGCCGCGCGACGCGGCCTGAGTCCATCCCACCTGCAAGCCCCGGGTCGCCTGGCCGGCCCGGGGCCCGCCTGCCTTCTGTCGACGCGCCGCAAAGGCGCTCATTTCGATAGTGTCACTTTGCCCTGATCCACGTACTCTAGGCGCCCTGAACCCTGCCCAGCCCTGCGTCGACAAGAGGCCCCCATGCCCGACGCCCACGCCCTTGCGCCCCGATGGACCTGGTGGGTGCCCTTGCCCCTGCTGCACCTGGCCACCTGGATGTCGCTGGGCACCCAGATTTCGGGCGGTGTCGCGCTCTGGTACCTGCCATTCGCCCTCGGCCTGGTGCTGACCCTCTGGTGGGGCCCCCGGGTACTGGCCAGCGTCTACCTCAACGCCGTCGCGAGCATCCCGCTGTGGGGGCTGGACTGGCACCTGGCACCGTTTTACGCCCTGCCCGAAACCCTCTCCATCGGCGTCGCCTGGCTGCTGTTGCGCCGGCACCAGGCCGAAGCCGGCCTGCCGGACTTCGCCAGCCTGCTGCGCTTCATGCTGCTGGGCGTGCTGGTGCCGGTGACCCTGGTCAGCCTCGGCGTCCAGGCCAGCCTGCTGGCCACCGGCGTCATCACCCGCCAGGCCTGGCTGCTGGCCAGCCTGCAGATGTGGCTGGGCGACAGCCTCACCACCCTGGTATTGAGCCTGCCGCTGCTGGTCTACGGCACCCCCTGGCTGCGCCGCAACGGCTGGGCGCTCGGCGTCTACGAGCCGCTGCCGGAGGCCATCCGCCGCCTGCCACCCTGGCCCGTCCTGCTGCTGCCGGCGGTGGCATTGCCACTGCTGATGGCGGTGATGCCGCTGCCCATGACCCTGCCGGTGATCGGCCTGGCGATCCTCGGCCTGGCCCTCGGCTGGGGCTTCAGCGGCGCACTCTGGGGCGCGGTGGTCACCACCATCAGCGTGCTGGCGCTGCCGGCCCTGCGCGAGCTCGGCGACGCCAGCCAGTGGCTGGAGACGCGGCGCATCGAGCTGCAGTTCAGCGTGTTGCTGCTGATGGTCTCCGCCCTGCTGGTGGGGCGCAGCCTCAGCGACCTGCGCCTGAACCTGCGGCGCCGCGCCGAGATGCAGCGCGAGCTGGCCATGACCAACCTGGCCATGGAGGCGACTCCGCTGGGCGTCACCATCGCCGACGCCCGTGACCCCGACTTCCCGCTGATCTACTGCAACAGCGCCTTCGAGCGCATCACCGGCTACCGCCGCGAGGACGCCCTCGGTCGCAACTGCCGCTTCCTCGTCGGGCACGACCGCAACCAGCCCGCCCTGCGGCACCTGCGCGCCGCCATCGAAAAAGGCGAGCCGACCCAGGTGATCCTGCGCAACTACCGCAGGGACGGCAGCCTGTTCTGGAACGAGGTGACCCTGGCGCCGATGCGCGACGGCGAGGGCATCAGCCACTTCGTCGCCCTGCAGCACGACGTCAGCACCCGCGAGCTGCTGTCCGAAGAGCTGGCCATGCGCCGCGAGGAACTGCTGCGCCAGACCCACCTGCTGAGCCAGACCGAAGCCATCGCCGACCTCGGCGGCTGGGTGCTGCAGCTGCCGGCACGCACGCTGTTCTGGAGCGAGGGCACCTTCCGCATCTTCGACCTCGACCCCGCCGACGGCGCCCCCAGCTTCGAACGGGTGCTGGAGTTCTTCGACGCCGCCAGCCGCCAGCAGGCCGAAGCCACCCTGCAGCGGGTGCAGGAGACCGGCACCCCCTTCGACCTGGAGCTGCGCATCACCAGCGCCAAGGGCATCCCGCGCACCCTGCGCTTCAAGGGCCTGGCCGAGAGCGACGGCGACCAGGTGATGCGCATCTACGGTGCGGTGCAGGACCTCACCGAGCAGAAACGCACCGAACGCCGCCAGCGCGAGCGCGACGAGCACCTGCACCTGTTCTTCGAAGCCCCGCTGATGGGCATGGCCCTGTGCTCGCCGGAACAGGGCTGGCAGGAAGTGAACTTCAAGCTGTGCAGCATCCTCGGGCGCTCCCGCGAGCAGCTGCAGGGCCACGACTGGATGAGCATCACCCACCCGGACGACCGCCCCCAGGAAAGCGAGCTGCTGGTGGAGCTGCGCCAGGGCCTGCGCGACGGCTACGAACTGGACAAGCGCTTCCTGCGCCCGGACGGCAGCGCGGTGGACACCCGCGTCAACGTCCGTGGCGTGCGCGACGCCGAGGGCCGGCTGTACGCCCTGCTGATCCTGGTGGAAGACGTCAGCGCCCGGCGCGAGGCCGAGGACCGCTACCGCGTGCTGGTGGAACACGCCCCCGAGGCCATCCTGGTGTTCGACCTGGAACGCGGCATCACCGATGCCAACGAGAACGCCGCACGGCTCTACGGCCTGCCCCGCGAGCAGCTGCTCGGGCGCATGCCCGACAGCTTCAGCCCGCCCTACCAGGCCGACGGGCGCAGCTCCCAGGAGGTCGGCCGCGCCCACGCCCGCGCCGCCCTGGCCGGCGAAACGCCGCTTTTCGAGTGGCTGATGCGCGACTTCGCCGGGCGCGTGCGCCCCTGCGAGGTGCGTCTGGTGCGCCTGCCGGGCCGCGACCGGCAACTGATCCGCCTGAGCATCACCGACATTTCCGAGCGCCAGCGCTACCAGCGCGAGATCGAGCGCCTGGCCTACAGCGACGAACTCACCGGCCTGCCCAACCGCCGCCTGCTGCTGGACCGCCTGCAGCACGCCATGGCCCGCGAGGTCCGCGACAGCCGCTTCGGTGCGTTGCTGTTCATCGACCTGGACCACTTCAAGACCGTCAACGACAGCCTCGGCCACCCGGTGGGCGACGCCCTGCTGCGGGAAGTCACCGCGCGCCTGGCCGGCTGCCTGCGTGCCGAGGACACCCTGGCGCGGCTGGGCGGCGACGAGTTCGTGGTGCTGCTGGAGGCCCTGGCACCGGAGGCCGACGGCGCGGCCGACCACGCCGCCGAAGTGGGCGCCAAGCTGCTGCAGAGCCTGCGCGGCAGCTACCGCGTGGGCGAGCATGAGCTGGCGGTCAGCGCCAGCATCGGCATCGCCCTGCATCCCTTCGACGGCCAGGGCGCCGCCGACGTGCTCAAGCAGGCCGACACCGCCATGTACCGGGCCAAGCAGGGCGGGCGCAATGCGCTGCACTTCTTCGCCCCGGCCATGCAGGCCGCCATCGACCAGCGCCTGCAACTGCAGAGCGACCTGCGCCAGGCCCTGGCGCGGGGCCAGCTGTTCCTGGAATTCCAGCCGCAGCTGGAACTGGCCGGCGGCCAGGTGGTGGGCGCCGAGGCGCTGCTGCGCTGGCGCACGCCCAGCCGCGGCGTGGTGTCACCGGCGCAGTTCATCCCCCTGGCGGAAGAGACCGGTCTGATCCTCGAACTGGGCAGCTGGGTGCTGGACCAGGCCTGCGCCAACCTCGCCCAGTGGCTGCCGCACCGGCCCGCCCTAGTGCTGGCGATCAACATCAGCCCTCGCGACCTGCGCCAGCCGGACTTCGTCGAGCGGGTCCGCGCCTGCCTGCAGCGCCACGGCGTACCGGCCCATGCGCTGGAGCTGGAGATCACCGAGGGCAGCCTGATGGAAGACGTGGAACGCTGCATTGCCACCATGCTGGAGCTGAAGCAACTGGGGGTGCGCTTCGCCATCGACGACTTCGGCACCGGCTACTCCTCGCTGATCTACCTCAAGCGCCTGCCGCTGGACCGGCTGAAGATCGACCGCAGCTTCGTCGAGGGGCTGGAGCAAGAGGGCAGCGACGCGGCACTGGTGGAGACCATCCTCGCCATCGGCCGCAACCTGGGCCTGGAATGCGTCGCCGAAGGCATCGAGGCGGACGCCCAGTACCAGTCCCTGCGCCGGCTGGGCTGTGCCCTGGGCCAGGGCTTCCACATCAGCGAGCCGCTGGACGGGCCGGCCTTCCTGGCCTGGCTGCAGCGCCGCGAGCGCGCCCTGGCCGACTCGGCCTGAGGGGCGGCTGGACGGGCCTCAGCCCTTGCCCTTGGTGCGAGTGAGGTTGGGGCCGGCGTGCTTTTCCAGGTGCTCGATGATGATGCCGGCGACGTCCTTGCCGGTGGTGGTCTCGATGCCCTCCAGGCCCGGCGAGGAGTTCACCTCCATCACCAGCGGGCCGTGGTTGGAGCGCAGGATGTCCACCCCGGCCACCGACAGGCCCATGACCTTGGCCGCACGGATCGCGGTCATGCGTTCCTCGGGGGTGATCTTGATCAGGCTGGCGGTGCCGCCCCGGTGCAGGTTGGAGCGGAACTCGCCGGGCTTGGCCTGGCGCATCATCGCGGCGATCACCTTGTCGCCCACCACGAAGCAGCGGATGTCGGCGCCGCCGGCTTCGCGGATGTACTCCTGCACCATGATGTTCTGCTTCAACCCCATGAAGGCCTCGATCACCGACTCGGCGGCCTTCTCCGTCTCGCACAGCACCACGCCGATGCCCTGGGTGCCTTCCAGCACCTTGATCACCAGGGGGGCGCCGTTGACCATGCGGATCAGGTCGGGGATGTCGTCCGGCGAGTGGGCGAAGCCGGTCACCGGCAGGCCGATGCCCTTGCGCGAGAGCAGTTGCAGGGAGCGCAGCTTGTCCCGCGAGCGGGAGATGGCGACGGACTCGTTGAGCGGGTAGACCCCCATCATCTCGAACTGGCGCAGCACCGCGCAGCCGTAGAAGGTGACCGAGGCGCCGATGCGCGGGATCACCGCGTCGAAGCCCTCCAGGGCACGGCCGCGGTAGTGGATCTGCGGCTTGTGGCTGGCGATGTTCATGTAGGCCCGCAGGGTGTCGATGACCACCATCTCGTGACCGCGCTGCTGGCCGGCCTCCACCAGACGACGGGTCGAATACAGACGCGGGTTGCGCGACAGCACGGCAATCTTCATTGGGCACCTGGGAGGGAATCGAACGCCGGCAGGGTCGGCTTGTCCTGTACGTAGCTGAGGGCGGGGTTGACCACCAGTTGCCCGTCCACCAGGGCCTTGGAGCCGATGAGCACGCGGTAGCGCATGGCCTTGCGGCAAGCCAGGGTGAACTCGATGGGCCAGGCGCGATCGCCCAGCACCACGGTGGTGCTGATGACGTAGCGGCTCTGGGCCTGGCCGTTGGAACTCTTGATCGTGCGCACCGAGACCAGCCGCGCCTCGCAGCGGTGGCGCCGCTGCACCAGGGTGCCCAGGTGCGCGGTGAAGCGCACCCAGCGCTCGCCATCGCGCTCGAAGGGCACGATGTCGCTGGCATGCAGGCTGGAGGTGCTCGCCCCGGTGTCGACCTTCGCTCGCAGACCGACCATGCCGAGCTCCGGCAGGGCGATCCATTCACGCAGGCCGACCACGGAGAGGTGATCGAAGGTCTTCACGGCGGGGATTCCGGTAGAGTTGCCGGCATTCTAGATGGGCCGTGTGACAACTGCATCCGCCACCGGCCGACGATGTGCGGGCGCCCGCAGGGTGCCCCGGAGGGAAAGCAACGATGCGCGAGAAAGACGACGACAAGGTGCGCCTGGACAAGTGGCTCTGGGCCGCGCGCTTCTACAAGACCCGCGCCCTGGCCAAGGAGGCCATCGAGGGCGGCAAGGTCCATCACCGGGGCGAGCGCTGCAAGCCGGGCAAGGAGCCACGGGTCGGCGACGAGTACGTGATCCGCACCGGCTTCGACGAACGTACCGTGGTGGTTCGTGCCCTGTCGGTGGTGCGCCGGGGCGCGCCCGAGGCCCAGGCGCTGTACGAAGAGACGGCGGACAGCATCGCCCGCCGTGAAGAAGCGGCCGCCCTGCGCAAGGCCGGGGCCCTGGGGGTGCAGACCGACGGACGGCCCACCAAGAAGCAGCGCCGGCAGATCCATTCCCTGCGCGGCGCCGCCAAGTAGGTCAGCGCAGGCGCTTGGTATCCAGCAGCGCCAGGCGGTTCACCAGCGGGATGTAGCCGCCCAGGCGCAGTGCCGGGCTGGCCAGCCATTGCAGCAGGTGCGCCAGGTGGCTGCCGGCCGGGGTGCAGAAGCCCCAGGCGATGACCACCAGGGTGATCACCAGGCCGCCGACCACATCGTCCGTCAGCCAGTGGGCACCGGCCACCAGGCGCGGCAGCATCAGCACCGTGGCGATGGCCAGCACGGTCACGCGCTTCCAGCCACGGGCGAAGATCGCCATGAACAGGCCCCAGAGCATCAGCACCGAAGCGTGGTCCCCCGGGAAGCTGCGGCTGGAACGGTCCTTCACCTCGAACACGCTTTCCAGCAGCGGGAACTGGTCGCTCAGCTGGATACCGCCGAGCACCACCGAAGGGCTCGCGTGCTGCCAGCCGAAGTGCACGCCGATCTTGGTGAACAGCGAGCGCACCACCAGCAGCATGGCCAGCAGGGCGATGAAGGTGAACAGCGCCGGGCGCAGCTCGTGGCGACGGAAGGTCCAGTCCTGGCGGATCAGCAGCGCCAGCATCAGGCCGCCGGCGAGGATGTCGAACAGGCGGGTGCTGGCGAAGGCCCAGAGCGCCATCCACACCGGGCGGCCTTCGAGAGAGCCATTCAGCGCCCGGTAGGCGGCATCGTCGGCCAGGTCCCAGAGTTCACGGGTGGTCGGCCACAGCCAGCTGGCCAGTACCAGGGCCGCCAGCAGGTGCAGCCCGAGCAGGGCCGGCCATCGCCAGGAGGCTTGGACGCGCATTGGTTTCTCCATAAAATTCCCATCCTCATCTATCGCGGGCAGCGGAATGGCGCGCTTTATAGTGCGCTGTCACCGATCTGTCACCCTCTTGTGGTTGCCCCCATGCCTATTTCCGACAATTCCCAGCGTTTTATCTTCGACGACACCGACGTACGCGGTGAAATGGTCTCCCTGGGCGAGAGCTACACCCACGTCCTGGCCAAGCACCCCTACCCGGAACCGGTGGCCCAGCTGCTGGGCGAGATGCTCGCCGCCGCCGCGCTGCTGGTGGGCACCCTGAAGTTCGACGGCCTGCTGGTGCTGCAGGCGCGCTCCAGCGGCGCCGTGCCGCTGCTGATGGTGGAGTGCTCCAGCGAGCGCGAGATCCGCGGCATCGCCCGCTATCACGCCGAGCAGATCGGCGCCGACGCCGACCTGCGGCAGCTGATGCCCGAAGGCGTGCTGACCCTCACCGTCGACCCCCGTCAGGGCCAGCGCTACCAGGGCATCGTCACCCTCGAAGGCGCCAACCTGGCCGAGTGCCTGTCCACCTACTTCGCCAACTCCGAACAGCTGCCGACCCGCTTCTGGCTCAACGCCGACGGCCGCAACGCCCGTGGCCTGCTGCTGCAGGCCCTGCCCGCCGACCGCCTGAAGGACCCGGAAGCCCGTGCCGCCAGCTGGCAGCACCTGACCACCCTGGCCGACACCCTCACCGCCGAGGAACTGCTGGGTCTGGACAACGAAACCGTCCTGCACCGCCTGTTCCACGAAGAGACCGTGCGCCTGTTCGACCCCCGCCCGCTGCGCTTCCACTGCAGCTGCTCGCGGGAGCGCTCGGCCAATGCCCTGGTCAGCCTCGGCCAGGCCGACGCCGAGGCCCTGGTGGAGGAACAGGGCGGCGCCGTGGTGATCGACTGCCAGTTCTGCAACCAGCGCTACCGCTTCGACGCCGCCGACGTGGCCCAGCTGTTCGCCGGTGGCGGCAGCCGCGCGCCGTCGGAAACCCGCCACTGAGCACCGTTCGGCGGAATTCGTAAGGCTGCTACCCATTTGTAGCGAGGGCGCCCCTGTGGATATGTCGCCGGGGCCCCCGCTGCATCGTCGCTTCAGCAGCTGCGGTCCGGAACGTGACCGGCAGGTGCGATTCAAGTCTTGTAGCGGTCTTTCGGCCCCCGATGAGTGGTCACGGAGAACCCCTCCAGCACCCCCTGATTTCGCCTGGAACCCAGGCAGGACGTGCCTTACATCCAGTCATCTCGCAATCGCCCGGTTTCCTCTGGCATAATCCGGCGCACTTTTTTCGCTGTAGCGGGTCGCAAGGCTCACTACATTTCGCATTGGAGGACTCGGCCTCTGGCCGACGGGGAACCACATGACGCAAGCCACTAAAGCCGTGTACACCGACATCAGCGCCGCGCAACTGGTCGAAGAAGCCATCCGCCGTGGCGAAGGTGAACTGGCCGCCAACGGTTCGCTGGTCGTGCAGACCGGCCATCGCACCGGCCGTTCTCCGGCTGACCGCTTCATCGTCCAGGAGCCGAGCACCGACGCCAAGATCGCCTGGGGCGCCATCAACCGTCCCTTCCCGGCGGACAAGTTCGATGCACTGTGGGCCCGTGTCGAAGCCTATGTGACCGAACGCGAGCGTTTCGTCTCCCACGTGCACGTCGGTGCCGACCCCGCGCACTACCTGGCCGTCAAGATGACCACCGAGACCGCCTGGCACAACCTGTTCGGCCGCTGCCTGTTCATCAACCCCGAGCAGTACAACCCGCAGGGCCGCCAGGAATGGCAGATCATCAACGCCCCGAACTTCGTCTGCGAGCCCGAGCGTGACGGCACCAACTCCGATGGTTGCGTGATCCTCAACTTCGCCCAGCAGAAAGTCCTGATCGCCGGCATGCGCTACGCCGGTGAGATGAAGAAAGCCATGTTCTCCGTGCAGAACTTCCTGCTGCCGGAAAAAGACGTGCTGCCGATGCACTGCGCCGCCAACGTCGGCGAAGACGGCGACACCACCCTGTTCTTCGGCCTGTCCGGCACCGGCAAGACCACCCTCTCCGCCGACCCGAGCCGTTACCTGATCGGTGACGACGAGCACGGCTGGGGCGTGGGCACCGTGTTCAACGTCGAAGGCGGCTGCTACGCCAAGTGCATCGACCTGTCCGAGAAGAACGAGCCGGTGATCTGGAAAGCCATCCAGTTCGGCGCCGTGCTGGAAAACGTCGTGCTCAACCCGGAAACCCGCCTGCCCGACTACAGCGACGACAGCCTGACCCAGAACACCCGTGCCGCCTACCCGCTGCACCTGGTGGAGAAGCGCGTCGAAGCCAACCGTGCCGGCGAGCCGAACGCGGTCATCTTCCTGACCTGCGACCTGACCGGCGTACTGCCGCCCGTCTCCATCCTCAACAACGAACAGGCGGCCTACCACTTCCTGTCCGGCTACACCGCCCTGGTCGGCTCCACCGAAATGGGTTCCGGCGGCGGTATCAAGTCCACCTTCTCCACCTGCTTCGGCGCCCCCTTCTTCCCGCGCCCGGCCGGTGAGTACGCCGAACTGCTGATCAAGCGCATCCAGGGCTTCGGCTCCAAGGTGTACCTGGTCAACACCGGCTGGACCGGCGGTGGCTACGGCGTCGGCAAGCGCTTCAGCATCCCCACCACCCGTGGCGTGATCGCAGCCATCCAGAGCGGCGCACTGGTGGGTGCCGAGACCGAGCACCTGGACATCATCAACCTGGACGTGCCGAAGGCCGTTCCGGGCGTCGAGACCGAGCTGCTCAACCCGCGCAACACCTGGGCTGACAAAGCTGCCTACGACGCGGCCGCCAAGGCCCTGGCCGAGAAATTCGTCGAGAACTTCAAGAAGTTCGACGTCTCCGACGCCATCCGCAACGCCGGTCCCAAGCTGTAAGGGACCCGTTGTACGAAGAAGCCGCCTACGGGCGGCTTTTTCATTGGCCACTGTCCCGTGCTGCAGCCCGCCACTGGCGTAGGGTGGATGACGCTCTTCTCATCCATCAACCGCGCTCCCGGGGACAGACAGTGATCGAGCTTGCTCCTCGCGGAACAACACCCGCTCCATCCTACTGACAGACCGGTCGGTGCCCTGCCCTGCAACGGCGCCACCGTGTTGCACTTCGGGCCATGATCGACAGCCCCCTCACAACGGAGTGACGCCATGCCCCTCGCCACCCTCGCCCGCGTCTTCGGCTACGACCGCTTCCGCCCCGGCCAGGAATCCGCCGTCAGCGCCGTGCTGGCCGGCCGCTCGGCCGCGGCGATCTTCCCCACCGGCTCCGGCAAGTCCCTCTGCTACCAACTGCCCGCGCTGCACCTGCCGCACCTGACCCTGGTGGTGTCGCCGCTGCTGGCGCTGATGCAGGACCAGCTGGCCTTCCTCCACGCCCACGGCATCGCCGCCGCCAGCATCGACTCGGCCCAGAGCCGCGAGGAGGCTGCAGAGGTCATGGCCCGCGCCCGCAGCGGCGAACTGAAGATCCTGATGATCTCGGTGGAGCGGCTGAAGAACGAACGCTTCCGCCACTTCATCCAGCAGGTGCCGATCTCCCTGCTGGTGGTGGACGAAGCCCACTGCATCTCCGAGTGGGGCCACAACTTCCGCCCCGACTACCTCAAGCTGCCGGACTACCAGCGCGAGTTCGGCATCCCCCAGGTGCTGCTGCTCACCGCCACGGCCACCCCGGCGGTGATCGCCGACATGCAGCGCAAGTTCGCCATCGACTCCGCCGACGTGGTCACCACCGGCTTCTACCGGCCCAACCTGCACCTGCAGGTGGAGCCCGTGGCCGGCGAGCAGCGCCGCCGCTACCTGGTGGACTGGCTGCGGGCCCGGCCCGGCAAGCCCGGCATCGTCTACGTCACCCAGCAGAAGAGCGCCGAAGAGCTGGCCGCCCACCTCACCCGCCAGGGCATCGACGCCTGCGCCTACCACGCCGGCCTCGACCACAGCGTGCGCGAAGGCCTGCAGCGGCGCTTCATGAACGGCGAGGTGAACCTGATGGTCGCCACCATCGCCTTCGGCATGGGCATCGACAAGGCCGACATCCGCCTGGTGGTGCACTACGACCTGCCCAAGTCGGTGGAGAACTACAGCCAGGAGATCGGCCGCGCCGGCCGCGACGGCCAACCCTCGGAATGCCTGGTGCTGGCCAACCGCGACGGCCTCAACGTGCTGGAGAACTTCGTCTACGGCGACACCCCCGAGCGCGACGGCATCGCCGAGGTGCTGCAGGAACTGCGCAGCGCCACCGGGCCCGACGGGCGCTGGGAGCTGATGGCCGGCGCCCTCTCCGAGCAGAGCAACATCCGCCCGCTGCCGCTGAAGACCCTGCTGGTGCAACTGGAGCTGCGCGGCCTGATCGCCCCGCTGTTCGCCTACTTCGCCGAATACCGCTTCAAGTACCTGATCGAGCCCGAGGCACTGCTGGCGCGCTTCGAGGGCGAGCGCCGGCAGTTCGTCCAGGCCCTGGTGGACACCTCCACCCGCGCGCGCACCTGGTGCACCGTGGACTTCGACCGGCTCTACCGCGACCACGCCGCCGAGCGTGCGCGGGTCGTGAAGGCCCTGGACTTCTTCCAGGAGCGCGGCTGGATCGAGCTGGAAAGCAAGCAGATGACCGAGGTCTACGCCCTGCGCCAGCCCGACTTCGACGCCGAGGCCCTGGCCGATGAGCTCTACCGCTACTTCCGCCAGCAGGAGGACAGCGAGATCGCCCGCATCCAGGCCATGCTCGCGCTGTTCGCCAGCGACACCTGCCTCAGCGCCCGGCTGGCCCGCTACTTCGGCGACCAGGCCGCCCCGGCCGCCTGCGGCCACTGCTCCGTGTGCGCCGGCCGGGTGGCGGTGCTGCCGCAGCCGGCACCGCTGGCGCCCCTCGCCGGACAGGATCTGGAAGGCCGCTGCCAGGCCTTCATCGAGCGCTACCGCGAGGCCAAGGGCCGCGCCCCCAGCGTCGACTGCCTGACCCGCCTGCTCTGCGGCATCGCCACCCCGGTGTTCACCCGCCTCAAGGCCCGCAGCCTGCCCGCCTTCGGCGCCCTGGAGGCCTACCCCTACGCCGAGGTGCGCCAGCAACTGGCCGATACCCGGAGGTGATGAATTCGATGTGTTTTATCGCCATTCCTCACTGGTCGGCGTTCACCGGCCTGCTTAGGATGGCGCACCCTTTCCACCGTTGCGCCTGACCAGGAGCCGACCATGCACATCGACGAAGCCATCCGTACCCGCCGCGCCATCAAGGGCTACGACACCCAGCACAGCCTGAGCCGCGAAGAGAAGGACGAACTGCTGAAGCTGGCCCTGCTCGCCCCCACCGCCTTCAACCTGCAGCACGTGCGCCTGGTGGAAGTCAGCGACCCCGCCCTGCGCCAGCAGATCCGCGAAGTAGCGTGGAACCAGGCCCAGGTGACCGAAGCCTCGATGCTGGTGGTGGTCTGCGCCCGCCTCGACGCCTGGGAACAGGACGCCGCCCGCGTCTGGGCCGACGCGCCGCAACCGGTGCAGGAATTCATGGCCGGCGCCATCGACAACTACTACCGTGGCAAGCCCCAGGTGCAGCGTGACGAAACCATGCGCAGCTGCGGCCTGGTGGCCCAGACCCTGATGCTGGCTGCACGCGGCCGTGGCCTGGACAGCTGCCCCATGGACGGTTTCGACTTCGACGCCGTGGCCAAGCTGATCAACCTGCCGGAGAACCACGTCATCGGCCTGATGGTCGCCGTCGGCAAGCAAGCCGTCGAAGCCAAGCCGCGCATCGGCAAGCTGGCCTTCGACGAAGCCGTGATCCGCGACCGCTTCTGATCCCCGCCCCACACCGGGCTGCGCACCCCAGGTGCGCAGCCCGCTTCGTTACAGCGCCTTCTCGAAGATCTTGGAGTTGCGCTGGTAGTTGTACAGCGAGGCCCGCGCCGCCGGCAGGCGCTCCACGCCGCTGGGCTGGAAGCCGCGCTCGCGGAACCAGTGGGCGGTACGGGTGGTGAGGACGAACAGGGTCTTCAGGCCCAGGGCCCGGGCCCGCTCCTCGATGCGCTCCAGCAACTCGTCCCCGCGACCGCCATGGCGGTACTCCGGGTTCACCGCCAGGCACGCCAGCTCCCCCGCCTCGGAATCGGCGATCGGGTAGAGCGCCGCACAGGCGATGATGTGGCCGTCGCGCTCGACGATGCTGAACTGGCCGATCTCCCGCTCCAGCACGTCCCGCGAGCGACGCACCAGGATGCCCTGCTCCTCCAGCGGAGTGATCAGCTCGATCAGCCCGCCCACGTCGTCGATGGTGGCCTCGCGCAGGGACTCGAACTGCTCCTGGTCCACCAGGGTGCCGCCGCCGTCACGGGTGAACAGCTCGGTGAGCAGCGAACCGTCCTCGGCGTAGCTCACCAGGTGGCTGCGCTTGACCCCGCTGCGGCAGGCCTGGGCCGCCGCGTCCAGCAACTCGGCCTGGTAGCCGTTGCCCAGCCGCGCCAGGTGCTGCGGCACCTGCTGCGGGCGCAGCTCGCGCACCAGCCGGCCGTGTTCGTCGATCAGCCCGCGTTCGGCGCCGAACAGCACCAGCTTGTCCGCGCCCAGGTCGATGGCGGCACGGGTCGCCACGTCCTCGCAGGCCAGGTTGAAGATCTCCCCGGTGGGGGAATAGCCCAGCGGCGAGAGCAGCACGATGGAGCGCTCGTCCAGCTGGCGGCCGATGCCCTTGCGGTCGACCCGGCGCACCTCGCCGGTGTGGTGGTAGTCGACCCCGTCGACGACGCCGATGGGCCGCGCGGTGACGAAGTTGCCGCCGGTGACCCGCAGCCGCGAGCCCTGCATCGGCGAGGCGGCGATGTCCATGGACAGCCGCGCCTCGATGGCGATACGCAGCTGGCCCACGGCGTCGATCACGCATTCCAGGGTGGGGCCGTCGGTGATGCGCAGGTCGCGGTGGAAGTGCGGGGTCAGCCCGCGCGCGGCCAGGCGTGCCTCGATCTGCGGGCGCGAACCGTGCACCAGCACCAGGCGTACGCCCAGGCTGTGCAGCAGCACCAGGTCGTGGACGATGTTGCCGAAATTCGGATGGGCAACCCCCTCGCCGGGCAGCATCACCACGAAGGTGCAGTCCCGGTGGGCGTTGATGTAGGGCGAAGCATGGCGCAGCCAGTTGACGTAGTCGTGCATGGGATTCCGAATGCCTGTGACGGGGGCGAAATGAACGGTGCTACTCCGGAAACGGAGCAGGTGGCGTTGCGTTTATCGTCGTCGCAGCAACATCAACGGAAGCCCTCCTGGGGAGTCATCTGGCGGGCACTTCTGAAACTACCTGCGTTGTCATCGCGGCGTTAAAAACCGGCTCAAAATGCTCATTTACCGTACGTAAACTGCGCTTTTTCGCCTGTTTTTGCCTTGCGCTGACGGCCTCGCCTACGTTTCAGAGGTGCCCTGGTTGGGTTGGGGTGATGCAGTAATGGCGGATCAACTGACGCAACAGCGCCACCGTAGGTGCGATCCGTGACAGTTCGAGGTGCTCGTCGGGCTGGTGTGCGCAGGCGATGTCGCCAGGGCCCAGCACCAGGGTCTGGCAGCCGAGGTGCTGAAGATACGGTGCTTCGGTGCCAAAGGCCACCGCTTCTGCGGCATGCCCGGTTAGACGTTCGGCGAGTTGCACCAGCTCGCTGTCGGCCGGCTCCTCGAACGGCGGCACCGCCGGATAGAGCGGCCGGTAGTCCAGGGACACGCCGTGGCGCTCGGCCACCGGGCGCAGGCGCTGGCCGATGGCCTCGCGCAGTACCTCGGGCTCCATGCCCGGCAAGGGCCGCAGGTCGAACTCCAGGCTGCACTGGCCGCAGATGCGGTTGGGGTTGTCGCCGCCGTGGATGCAGCCCAGGTTGAGGGTCGGCCCCGCCACGTTGAACAGCGGGTTGTGGAAGCGCGCCTGCCATTCGCGGCGCAGCGCCAGCAGCTCGCCGATGCCCTCGTGCATGGCCTCCAGGGCGTTGCGGCCCAACGCCGGGTCGGAGGAGTGGCCGCTCTGCCCGAGGATGTCGATGCGCTCCATCATCACGCCCTTGTGCAGGCGGATCGGCTTCAACCCGGTGGGCTCGCCGATCACCGCCGCCCGCGCCAGGGGCCGACCGGCCGCTGCCAGGGCGCGGGCGCCGGACATGGAGCTTTCCTCGTCGCAGGTGGCGAGAACGATCAGCGGCTGGCGTGGCACCTGCCCATCCAGCCCGCGCACCGCTTCGATCACCAGCGGGAAGAAGCCCTTCATGTCGCAGCTGCCCAGGCCGTACCAGCGGTCGCCCACCTCGGTGAGGGCGAGCGGGTCGGTTTTCCACAGCGCCGCGTCGAAGGGCACGGTGTCGCTGTGCCCGGCCAGCACCAGGCCGCCAGGGCCGCTGCCCAGGGTGGCCAGCAGGTTGGCCTTGCCCGGCGCCACGGTCTGGATCTCGCAGGTGAAGCCCAGCTCGCCCAGCCAGGCGGCCAGCAGCTCGATGACCGGCAGGTTGGACTGGTCCCAATGGGGCTGGGTGCAACTGACCGAGGGCGCGGCGATCAACGCAGCGAACTGGGTCTTCAGGTCTGGAAGGCGCATGGGGGTTCTCCACCGACGAGCGCCCATCATAAGAGCCTGTTCACGCGCTTGCGAGCTAGAGGCATGCAAGGCGAGAAACGGCGAAAAAGCACAGTTTACGTTGTGTAAATGAGCATTTTGATCGGACTCGCGCACGAGCGGGTTCTCAACGCCGCAGGCCCGACGCGCAGCCGAGCGTGGACAGGCTCGTGGAAGGCGCCACCGCTGGCAAAACCTCCCGGCAGGCCCCGCCGCGCTGCTGTAGACTTCACGCCCTCGACAGCCATCCCGCGCTGCACCAGAAAGTCCGGCCATGCAGAAAGAAACCGAAATCAAGCTCCGCGCCAGCCGCGAGACCCTCGACGCCCTCCGCGACCACCCGCTGCTGAAGAAGCGCATCAAGGGTGGCTGGGAGACCCGCGAACTGTTCAACCAGTACTACGACACCCCCGCCCGCGACCTGGCCCAGGCCCGCGTGGCGCTGCGCATGCGCCGCGACGGCGACCAGTTCATCCAGACCCTGAAGACCCGTGGCCAGAGCGTGGCCGGGCTGTCCGAGCGCAACGAGTGGGACTGGTACCTGCCCAAGGCCAAGCTGGACACCAAAAAGCTCAGCGACGAGTGCTGGCCCGCCAGCCTTGCCGAGCTGGACAAGAAGACCCTGGCCCCGCTGTTCACCACCGACTTCGTGCGCCAGCGCGCCGAAGTGGCCTGGGGCCGTGGCAAGGCCAAGGTGGTGATCGAAGCCGCCCTGGACCTGGGCAAGGTCATCGCCGGCGACCAGGCGGAAGAAATCTGCGAGCTGGAGCTGGAGCTGCGCCAGGGCGAGCCCGAGGCCCTGCTGGAGCTGGCCGAGGCCCTGGCCGCCGACCTGCCGCTGATGCCCTGCGACATCAGCAAGGCCGAGCGCGGCTACCGCCTGTATGACGCCCAGAGCTACAGCGTCAGCCTGCCCGCCCCCGAACTCGCCTTCGAACAGCCGCTGGACGACACTATCCCCGCCCTCGGCTGGACCCTGCTGGGCAACAGCCAGCGCCTGGCCGAGCAGTACCGCTTCAACGGCCACTGGAAGCTGCTGGCCGACTGGCTGCAGCAACTGGTCGACCTGCGCGCCCTGCTGGGCAGCCTCGGCCAGGCCGCTCCGCGCCCCACCAGCCATGAGCTGCGCCAGGCGCTGGATGCGTTGATCGGCGACTGGCGCCCGGTGGTCAACGCCGGCCAGGACGACGAAAGCGTGCGCCAGGCCGCCCCGGCGCGCTTCGCCGAGGAACTGGCCGGCACCCGCTGGGGCCTGTTCTCCCTGAAAGCCTCGCGCTGGCTGCTGGGCCGCAGCTGGACCCAGGGCCGCAACGCCCGCGGCGAGCGCCAGGGCCAGGCCGCCATCGGCCGCTGGCTTCCGCGCCTCTTGGCCGAGGAAGCCGTCGCCCTGCAACTGGACCGCTACCGCCGCCAGCCGGAAGACCTGGCCGAGCAGCTGCCGCGCATCGAGCGCCTGCTGGTCTGGCTGCGCCTGGCCCGTGGCGTGCTGGTGGAGGTGCCCGAGGTGGACCGCTGCTTCGGCGAACTGAGCAAGCTCGCCGAACTGGCCGCCCAGCCCCTGGACGACGCCAGCCGTGAAGCCCGCAGCGCCCAGGCCCAGCACCTGCTGACCCTGAAGGGCTGGAAACACCTGCTGAAGTGACCCGCCGGCCCGCCACCCCAGGTGGCGGGCCTGGAGCCCCCGCATGTTCAAGCACAGCCTCCGCTCCCTGATCACCACCTGGTTCACCGGCCTGCTGGCCTTGCTGCCGCTGGTCCTGACCCTGGCGCTGCTGGCCTGGATCGTCAGCCTGCTGAACCGCCTGGTGGGCCCCTCCACCCTCATCGGCCAACTGCTCGCCGCCCTCGGCCAGCCGTTCGCCAGCAATCCGGTCCTGGCCTGGTTCGTCGGCACCTTGGTGCTGCTGGGCAGCCTCTACCCCCTGGGCCTCGCCGTGCAGCTGGGCCTGCGCCGGCCGCTGGCCTGGCTGTTCGACCAGACCCTGCGCCGCACCCCGCTGATCGGCAACGTCTACAACGTCGCCGACCGCTTCGTCGGCATGCTCGACAAGGACAAGAACGCCGACATCACCACCATGCAGCCGGTGTGGTGCTTCTTCGGCGGCGACGGCGCCGCCGTGCTGGCACTGCAGCCCAGCTCCGAGCCCATCGAGCTGGAAGGCCGCGCCTACTGCGCCATCCTCGTGCCCACCGCGCCGATCCCGGTGGGCGGCGGGCTGCTCTACGTCCCGGTGGACTGGGTGCGCCCCGCCGACATGGGCGTCGACGCCCTCACCAGCGTCTATGTCTCCATGGGCCTGACGCCCCCGGGCGCCGCCCGCAAGGCCGCCGAGGAGCGCCCATCGCCGTGACCTGCAGGCCTGGTTACAATGCACGCCCCATCAGCCCCGGCTGGGGTTCCTTCGTCTTTACCGAGTGAGTCCGCCATGGTTTTCAAAGTGTTCGTAGATGGTCAGGAAGGCACCACCGGCCTCCGGTTGCTCGACTACCTGTCCGGCCGTTCCGACGTGGAGCTGCTGCGCATCGCCGATGACAAGCGCAAGGACCCGGCCGAACGTGCGCGCTTCCTCAACGCCGCCGACGTCGCCTTCCTCTGCCTGCCCGACGTCGCCTCCCGCGAGGCGGTGTCCCTGGTGACCAACCCGAACACCTGCATCATCGACGCCAGCACCGCCTTCCGCACCGACGACAGCTGGGCCTATGGCCTGCCGGAACTGGCCGCCGGCCAGCGCGAGAAGATCCGCACCAGCAAGCGCATCGCCGTCCCCGGCTGCCACGCCAGCGCCTTCATCCTCGCCGTGCGCCCGCTGATCGATGCCGGCCTGCTGCCCGCCGACTACCCGCTCTCGGCCTTCTCCCTCACCGGCTACAGCGGCGGCGGCAAAGGCATGATCGCCCAGTACGAAGCCGGCAATGACGCCAAGCTGATGAGCCCGCGCCCCTACGCCCTGGGCCTGGAGCACAAGCACCTGCCGGAAATGCGCGTCCAGGCCCGCCTGGCCCAGGCACCAGTGTTCAACCCCATCGTCGGCCCCTTCCTCAAGGGCCTGGCCGTGACCGTGCCGCTCTACACCGAGCGCCTGGCGCGCAAGGCCAGCGCCGCCGAGATCGCCGAGATCTACCGCCAGCACTACGCCGGCGAGCAGTTCGTGCGGGTGATGCCGGCCGGTGACGACGGCAACCTCGACGGCGGCTTCTTCGACGTCCAGGGCTGCAACGACACCAACCGCGTCGACCTCTTCGTCTTCGGCTCCGCCGACCGCCTGAACCTGGTCGCCCGCCTGGACAACCTCGGCAAGGGCGCCGCCGGCGCCGCCGTGCAGTGCATGAACGTGCACATCGGCGCCGACGAGGCCACCGGCCTCAACGCCTGACCCGCCGCACAACGAGAAAGGCCGGCCTCTGCCGGCCTTTTTTGTGCCTGCGGGGTTTGCATCACCCGTCCAGTAGCCCGGGCTTCAGCCCGGGGATGGTCCGCCCTGCTCCCGGGCTGAAGCCCGGGCTACACGCCAGGTGGACCGATGAAGCGCGGTCCGCCCTCCGCACGCCGGCTCATGGGCGGCTCCCGTAGGGGCGAATTCATTGGCTCTGTCTGCGTTAGCTGTTGTGGCTTTAATGCAAGCGCTCAAGCACGGCCCTTTCCGGGCGCCCAAGGGTTCGTGCCACCGACACCGCATGGGTTTCGCTTCGCTCGCGGAACGCCGCCCGCCCCATCCTACGAAAGCCCGTGCGCACCACATGGCGATGCGCTGGACGAAGAAGTTGGAGCAGCCGCCAACGCCCCTCCAGGAGGCCGAACGCAGTCGTTGCGCCGGGGGACGAGCGGCATGGATGCCGCGAGAGGCGCGCCAGGCCATGGATGGCCCATCGCGCCGGCCCCCAGAGCGGCGATGGAGTGAGGGAACCCCGGCGAAGCCGGGGCCGGATGATGGGGCAAGCGTTTTTGGTTCCTTTTTTGGCGATTGAAAAAAGGGACTCGCCCGGGGGGCGAAACCAGAAACATCATCAGAGCTCGGCAATCAGCTGGGTTCAAATCTTCTAGCAACACTTAACGCAGACAGAGCCAATTCATTCGCCCAAGGACTGCGCAGCAGTCCCGTCCCGTGCACCGTGGGCCCGCCCGGCAGGAGCGAATTCATTCGCGAAAGGGCCGCGCAGCGGTCCCGTCGTGACCTCGAGGAGCGGACCTACGGCCCGCTTGGCGACTGAAGTCGCCCCTACAAGGGTGCCCATGAAGGTTCCAGCACTACCCCTCCACCGGCAAGCAGGTGGTGGACTTGATCTCCGACAGGGCGACGATGGAGTTCACCTCCTGGATGCCCGGCACCATGGACAGCTTCTCGAAGAAGAAGCGCTCATAGGCCTCGATGTCCCGGGTGACGATGCGCAGCATGAAATCCACCGCCCCCATCAGCACATGGCACTCCAGCACTTCCGGGAAGCCGCGCATGGCCTCGGCGAATTCGGTGAGGTTGGAGCGGCCGTGGGCGTTGAGCTTCACCTGGGCGAAGATCTGCGCGTTGAGGCCGATCTTGCGCCGGTCCAGCAGGGTGACCTGGCGACGGATCACCCCCTCCTCCTTGAGCCGCTGGATGCGTCGCCAGCACGGCGACTGGGACAACCCGACGCGCTCGGCGATCTCGGCGGTGGAAAGCCCGGCGTCTTCCTGCAACAGGTCGAGGATGCGGCGGTCGTAGGCGTCCAGTTCCAAAGGCATGTTTTTCCCCTCATCAGGCAATACGGGGAAATTCTATGTGCAAAAAGCCGGATCAGCCCGCGAGATAGGCAGATATTTTGCCGCTTCGGCTGGGAAACTGTGCCCATCCCAACCGGAGCCCCCGCCATGTTCGAACGCGAATCCGCCGCCTGCCAGCCGCTGCCCGCAACCCCGTCCACCGAAGGGACGCGCAGCGACCCCTGGAAGCCCCACGAGGCCCCTCGCCCGCTGCGCTTCGCCGTGCACGCCGCCGCCGAACCGGACATGCTGCTGCGCCTGCTCGGCCACTTCGCCCAGTTGCAGGTGCTGCCGCGGCGGGTGGAGGCCCGCCACCTGGACGACGACCTGCGCATCGACGTGGTCCTCACCGACCTGCCGCTGCACCGCGCCGAGGTCATCGCCCGGCGCCTGCGCAGCCAGGTCGGCATCCTCGGCGTGGAGCTGCAGGTTACTGGCTGATCGGTCAGGCTGCCGACCGGGTCACGCAAACAGCTTGGCCCTGGGAGGGTGGTTTCGGGCATCCTTGGCACCCTGCGGGGAAGGCGCATTGACTACGCTTTCCCGTCGGGACTGCACGACCAAGGAGAACGCATGTCGGCTTTCGCATCGGCCGCCCAGGATCGCTGGCTGGATCTCAATGACCTGCTCCGGGAGCTGGTGAACCAGGGCCGGATCGCCCAGGACACCGCCGAGCAATGCCTGGCCATCCGCCGCAGCGCGGTGAACAACCAGCAGCACCCGCTGGAGTTCCTCGCCAGCCAGCAGGTGGACGACCTCAAGCGCCCCGGCCGCAAGCTGGAGCTGGAGACCCTCACCCAGTGGCTGGCCGACTATTGCGGCCAGCCCTACCTGCGCATCGACCCGCTGAAGATCGACGTCGCCGCCGTCACCCCGCTGATGTCCTACGCCTTCGCCCAGCGCCACAAGATCCTCGCCGTGGCGGTGGACAGCGAGAGCGTCACCATCGCCAGCGCCCAGCCCTTCGTGCACAGCTGGGAGAGCAACCTCACCCACGTGCTCAAGCGCCCCATCCGGCGCGTGGTGGCCAACCCCGCTGACCTGCAACGCTTCACCACCGAGTTCTACCGCCTGGCCAAATCGGTCAGCGGCGCCACCGCCGTGGACCAGAAGATCAGCGGCGTGGGCAACTTCGAGCAACTGCTCAAGCTCGGCGCCAGCGACCAGGAACCGGACGCCAACGACGCCCACATCGTCAACATCGTCGACTGGCTGTTCCAGTACGCCTACCAGCAGCGCGCCAGCGACATCCACATCGAGCCACGCCGCGAGCAGGGCACCGTGCGCTTCCGCATCGACGGCGTGCTGCACAACGTCTACCAGTTCCCGCCCCAGGTCACGATGGCCATCGTCAGCCGCCTGAAGAGCCTCGGGCGGATGAACGTGGCCGAGAAGCGCAAGCCCCAGGACGGCCGGGTCAAGACCAAGACCCCGGACGGCGGCGAGGTGGAACTGCGCCTGTCGACCCTGCCCACCGCCTTCGGCGAGAAGATGGTGATGCGGATCTTCGACCCCGAGGTGCTGCTCAAGAGCTTCGACCAGCTGGGCTTCTCCCAGGACGACCTGAAGCGCTGGCAGAGCATGACCCACCAGCCCAACGGCATCATTCTGGTCACCGGCCCCACCGGCTCGGGCAAGACCACCACGCTCTACACCACGCTCAAGCAGCTGGCCACCAGCGAGGTGAACGTCTGCACCATCGAAGACCCCATCGAGATGATCGAAGGCGCCTTCAACCAGATGCAGGTGCAGCACAACATCGACCTCAGCTTCGCCAGCGGCGTGCGCGCGCTGATGCGCCAGGACCCGGACATCATCATGGTCGGCGAGATCCGCGACCTGGAGACCGCCGAGATGGCCATCCAGGCCGCCCTCACCGGCCACCTGGTGCTCTCCACCCTGCACACCAACGACGCCCCCAGCGCCATCACCCGCCTGCTGGAACTGGGCGTGCCCTACTACCTGCTGCGCGCCACCCTGCTCGGCGTCATGGCCCAGCGCCTGGTGCGCACCCTGTGCCCGCACTGCAAGGCGCCCATGGAGCTGGAGGAAGAGGACTGGCAGAACCTCACCCGCCCCTGGAGCGCCCCGCTGCCCACCGGCGCGCACCGCGCCGTGGGCTGTCTGGAATGCCGCGACACCGGCTACCGCGGCCGTGCCGGGGTCTACGAGATCATGCTGCTGAGCGACGGCGTGAAGAGCCTGATCACCGCCGACACCGACCTCGTCGCCCTGCGTCGCCAGGCCTTCAAGGACGGGATGCGCAGCCTGCGCCTGTCCGGCGCGCAGAAGATCGCCGCCGGCCAGACCACGGTGGAGGAAGTGCTGCGCGTCACCCCCCAGAGCGAACAGAAATAACCACGGGACTCGGCGGCGCCCCGCGTATTTGCAGGCCACACTGAGCTGTGCAAAGGTGCCGGGCCAACCGACCTGGACCACGGGGCGCAACGCCCCGCCCGACACACTGCCAAGGAGTACAGCATGGGCATCAGTACCGTCGTCATCCTCTTCGTCGCCCTCGCGGTGGCCATCGTCTTCATGGGGTTCAAGATCGTGCCCCAGGGCTTCGAGTGGACCGTCGAGCGCTTCGGCCGCTACACCACCACCCTCAAGCCCGGCCTGAACATCATCGTCCCGGTGGTGGACCGCATCGGCCGTCGGGTCAACGTCATGGAAAGCGTGCTGGACATCCCCCCGCAGGAAGCCATCAGCGCCGACAACGCCATGGTGCAGATCGACGCCGTGTGCTTCTTCCAGGTGGTCAACACCGCCCAGGCCGCCTACGAGGTGAACAACCTCGAACACGCCATCCGCAACCTGGTGATGACCAACATCCGCACCGTGCTCGGCTCCATGGAGCTGGACGCCATGCTCAGCCAGCGCGACGCCATCAACGAACGTCTGCTGCACACCGTGGATGAAGCCACCGCCCCCTGGGGCGTGAAGGTCACCCGCATCGAGATCAAGGACATCAGCCCGCCCAACGACCTGGTCGAAGCCATGGCCAGCCAGATGAAGGCCGAGCGCCTGAAGCGCGCGCAGATCCTCGAAGCGGAAGGTTCCCGCTCCGCCGCCATCCTCACCGCCGAAGGCCAGAAGCAGGCCGAGATACTCCGCGCCGAAGGCCAGCGCGCCGCCGCCTTCCTCGAAGCCGAAGCCCGCGAACGGGCCGCCGCCGCCGAAGCCGAGGCCACCCGCGTGGTGTCCAACGCCATCGCCACCGGCAACGTCCAGGCGGTGAACTACTTCGTCGCCCAGAAGTACGTCGAAGCCCTCGGCAACCTGGCCAGCGCCAACAACAGCAAGGTGATCCTCATGCCGCTGGAAGCCAGCCAGGTGATCGGCTCGGTCGGCGGCATCGGCGAGATCGTCAAGGCCACCTTCGGCGACAAGAAGGGCTGATCATGCTGGCGTACCTGCAGAACCTCGCCTTCTGGGACTGGCTGGCCCTCGGCACCCTGCTGCTGATCCTCGAAGTCTTCGGCGCCGGCGGCTACCTGCTGTGGATCGGCCTGGCCGCCGCCGGGGTCGGTGCCCTGGTGTTCTTCGTGCCGGACCTGCCCTGGCAGGCGCAGTTCGTGCTCTTCGGCCTGCTCGCCGTGGCCACCGCCGCCTACTGGTGGCGGCGCCAGCAGGTGGCCGTGCGCGCCTCCGACCAGCCGGGCCTGAACCGCCGCGGCCAGGAGCTGCTGGGCCGGCAGTTCACCCTGTTGCAGGCCATCGAGGGCGGGCGCGGCAAGATCCGCGCCGGCGACTCGGTGTGGCTGGTGGTCGGCCCGGACCTGCCGGCCGGCAGCCACGTCCGCGTGGTCGGCCAGGACGGCGTGCTGCTGAAGGTCGAGCCCGCCCCGGCGGACTGAGCCCCTTGCCCCGGCCCCGGCGGCTGGCGTCCAATAGCGCCTCACCGCCGAGGAGCCGCCGATGTCCCGCCCTGCCACCGCCCGCAAGCCCCGCGCCAGCAGCCAGTTGCGCATCGCCGCCATCCTCGACGCCGCCCGGGGCCTGCTCGCCGAACAGGGCGTGGCCAACCTGTCGATCTACAGCGTCGCCGAGCGGGCGGAGATGCCGCCCTCCTCCGTCTACCACTTCTTCTCCAGCGTCCCGGCGATCCTCGAAGCGCTGACCGCCGACGTTCACGCCGCCTTCCGCGCCAGCCTGCAGCAACCGGTGGACCACGCCGCACTGCGCAGCTGGCGCGACCTGTCGCGGATCGTCGAGGAGCGCATGCTGGCGATCTACGACGCCGACGCCGCCGCCCGCCAGCTGATCCTCGCCCAGCACGGGCTCACCGAAGTGACCCAGGCCGACCGCCAGCTGGACATCGAGCTGGGCCACCTGATGCACGCCGTGTTCGAGCGCCACTTCCCGCTGCCCGCCCTGCCCGAGGACCTGAACGTCTTCTCCCTGGCCATGGAGCTGGGCGACCGCGTCTACGCGCGTTCCGTGCAGCAGCACGGCCACATCACCCCGCGCCTGGCCGAGGAAGGCATGCGCGTGTTCGACGCCTACCTGGGGCTCTACCTGCCGCACTGCCTGCCCAAGCGCGACGCCATCCAGGACGCCTGAAAAGCCGATAGTTATCGAGCTTAAAGCCTCTTCACGCTGTGCATGCGCTAAAAATCCCTTTCAAAACGGATTTTTATCGAATATAACGGTGCCATCCGCGCGACTGGACCGCGACCGATCGCACGGAATCCCCCGGAATGCCGATGAATATCCGGCACCGGTCCGCAACCGTTCGACGAGGTGTTCCATGTCCCGCATCGTTACCGTCGCCGCCACCCAGATGGCCTGCTCCTGGGATCGTGCCGCGAATATCGCCAATGCCGAGAAGCTGGTGCGCCAGGCCGCCGCCCAGGGCGCGCAGATCATCCTGATCCAGGAACTGTTCGAGACGCCCTACTTCTGCCAGAAGCCCAACGCCGACTACGCCCAGCTGGCCACCCCGGTGGAGGAGAACGCCGCCATCGCCCACTTCAGCCGGCTCGCCGCCGAACTCAAGGTGGTGCTGCCCATCAGCTTCTTCGAACGCGCCGGCCGTGCCCGCTTCAACAGCATCGCCATCCTCGACGCCGACGGCAGCAACCTCGGCGTCTACCGCAAGAGCCACATCCCGGACGGCCCCGGCTACCACGAGAAGTACTACTTCAACCCCGGCGACACCGGCTTCAAGGTCTGGGACACCGCCTACGCCCGCATCGGCGTCGGCATCTGCTGGGACCAGTGGTTCCCCGAATGCGCCCGCAGCATGGCGCTGATGGGCGCCGAACTGCTGTTCTACCCCACCGCCATCGGCAGCGAACCCCACGACGCCACCATCACCTCCCGCGACCACTGGCAGCGCGTGCAGCAGGGCCATGCCGGCGCCAACGTCATGCCGCTGATCGCCTCCAACCGCATCGGCCGCGAAGAGCAGGACGGCTACGACATCACCTTCTACGGCTCCTCCTTCATCGCCGATCAGTTCGGCCGCAAGGTGGCTGAACTCAACGAGGTCGAAGAAGGTATCCTTGTCCACCGCTTCGACCTCGACGAACTGGAGAAGGTACGCACCGCCTGGGGCGTGTTCCGCGACCGCCGTCCTAACCTGTACTGGCCGATCGCGACCCTCGACGGCGAAACCCTCTCCGAATGACCGACCCGGCGCCGCAGGCCGGCCTCATCAACGGCCTGCGCCCTCCACCAAGGACCGCCCCATGAGCACCCCGATCCGCACGCCCCGCGCCGATGGCTTCCACATGCCCGCCGAGTGGGCGCCCCACACCCGCACCTGGATGGTCTGGCCCGAGCGCCCGGACAACTGGCGCCTCGGCGGCAAGCCCGCCCAGGCCGCCTTCACCGCCGTGGCCAAGGCCATCGCCCGCTTCGAGCCGGTGACCGTGTGCGCCTCCGCCGCCCAGTACGAGAACGCCCGCGCGCGCCTGGACGACGCCAACATCCGCGTGGTGGAGATCACCACCGACGACGCCTGGGTGCGTGACACCGGCCCCACCTTCGTCATCGACGACCAGGGCGAAGTGCGCGGCGTGGACTGGGCGTTCAACGCCTGGGGCGGCTTCGACGGCGGCCTCTACTTCCCCTGGCAGCGTGACGACCAGGTGGCCCGCAAGATCCTCGAGATCGAAGGCTGCGCCCGCTACCGCACCGAAGGCTTCGTGCTGGAAGGCGGCTCCATCCACGTCGATGGCGAAGGCACCCTGATCACCACCGAGGAATGCCTGCTCAACCGCAACCGCAACCCGCACCTGAACCGCGAGGAGATCGAAGCGGTGCTGCGCGACCACCTGGCGGTGGACACCATCATCTGGCTGCCGGATGGCCTCTACAACGACGAGACCGACGGCCATGTGGATAACTTCTGCTGCTACGTGCGCCCGGGCGAAGTGCTGCTGGCCTGGACCGACGACCCGGCCAACCCCAACTACTCGCGCTGCCAGGCCGCGATGAAGGTGCTGGAGCAGGCACGCGACGCCAAGGGCCGCCAGCTGGTGGTGCACAAGATGCCGATCCCCGGCCCGATTCACGCCACCGAGGAAGAATGCGCCGGCGTCGACCTGGTGGAAGGCACCCAGGAGCGCGACCCGTCGATCCGGCTGGCGGGCTCCTACGTCAACTTCCTGATCGTCAACGGCGGCATCGTCGCGCCGAAGTTCGACGACCCGAAGGACGCCGAGGCCGAAGCGATCCTCAAGCGCCTGTTCCCGCAGCACGACGTGGTGATGGTGCCCGGCCGCGAGATCCTCCTCGGCGGCGGCAACATCCACTGCATCACCCAGCAGCAGCCGGCACCGCAGAAGCGCTGAGCCACCGCTGGATGAACGAAGCCCCGCGAACGCGGGGCTTTCTCATTCCGGCACAAGGCACTTTCCTGTGGGAGCGGTTTCGTCGGGCAATCCCCTACACCCCGAGGGCGCACCGTGCGTCATCACGAATGCGTTCCCACACGGATCGGTTTGTAGGGGCGAATTCATTCGCCCAAGGACCACGCAGCGGTCCCCAACGAACGAGCCCCCGCAAACGCGGGGGCTCTTCATGTCGGTACAAGGCACGGTCATGTGGGAGCGGATTCATCCGCGAAGGATCGCGCAGCGATCCCCGCTTCTCCCCACGATCACACCCCGCTGCCTCACAGCTTGGCGATGGACACCTCGGTGGACTTCACGAAGGCGATCACCTCGGAGCCGATACCCAGTTCCAGTTCGCGCACGGAGCGGGTGGTGATCACCGAGGTGACGATGCCGGCGGCGGTCTGCACGTCGATCTCCGACAGCACCGGGCCTTCGATGATTTCCTTGATGGTGCCCTTGAACTGGTTGCGGACGTTGATGGCTTTGATGGTCATGGCGTTTTTCCTTTGCTCGGGGTCGTGGGATGAAGATCAGAGAGCCCAGCGCAACTGCGTGGGCAGGGGTGAAACAGGTTCGGGTTCCGGCGGCGGCGCCGGCTGCGACAGCACGCGTTCGAGGACCTGGGCCTCCAGCGCCGCCAGCCGGGCCGAGCCACGGGTACGCGGCCGGGGCAGGTCGACCGTGAGGTCGAGGCCGATGGCGCCGTCCTCGATCAGGATCACCCGGTCGGCGATGGCCACCGCCTCGTTCACGTCGTGGGTCACCAACAGCACGGTGAAGCCGTGTTGCTGCCAGAGCCGCTCGATCAGTTGCTGCATCTCGATGCGGGTCAGCGCGTCCAGCGCGCCCAGCGGTTCGTCCAGCAGCAGCAGGCGCGGCTGGTGGATCAGCGCACGGGCCAGGGCCACGCGCTGCTTCTGGCCGCCGGACAGCGCCGCCGGCCATTCCCGGGCGCGGTCGGCCAGGCCCACCGCCTCCAGGGCTTCCAGGGCCTTGGGCCGCCAGTCGCCGGAGAGGCCCAGGCCGACGTTGTCGATCACCCGTTTCCAGGGCAGCAGGCGCGCGTCCTGGAACATCAGCCGGGTGTCCTCACGGGCCTCGGCCAGGGGGGCCGAACCGGCCAGCAGCTCGCCCCGGCTGGGCTGGTCGAGGCCGGCCAGCAGGCGCAGCAGGGTGCTCTTGCCGCAGCCGCTGCGGCCGACCACGGCGACGAACTGGCCGGCGGGGATGCGCAGGTCGATGCCCTTGAGCACCTCCCGCTCACCGAAGGATTTGCCGATGCCCTGCACCGCCAGAGGAATGCCGCGCTTGAGGTGCTGCGGCGTGGACAACGCATTCATGCCGCACCTCCCTTGGGCTGGTAGGCCGGGTGCCAGCGCAGCCAGGCGCGCTCCAGGCCCCGGGCGGCGAGATCGGCCAGCTTGCCGAGGACGGCATAGAGCACGATCGCCAGCACCACCACGTCGGTCTGCAGGAACTCCCGGGCGTTCATCGCCAGGTAGCCGATGCCGGCATTGGCGGAGATGGTCTCGGCGACGATCAGCGTCAGCCACATGAAGCCGAGGGCGAAGCGCACCCCCACCAGGATCGAGGGCAGCGCGCCGGGCAGGATCACCTGGCGGAACAGGCCGAAGCCGGAGAGGCCGTAGCTGCGCGCCATCTCCACCAGCGCCGGGTCGACGTTGCGGATGCCGTGGTAGGTGTTGAGGTAGATGGGGAACAGGGTGCCGAGGGCAACGAGGAAGATCTTCGCCGACTCATCGATGCCGAACCACAGGATCACCAGCGGGATCAGCGCCAGGTGCGGCACGTTGCGGATCATCTGCACCGAGCTGTCCAGCAGCCGCTCGCCCCAGGCGGAAAGCCCGGTGATGAAGCCTAGCAGCAGGCCGATGCTGCCGCCGATGGCGAAGCCGATGCCGGCGCGCCAGCCGCTGATGGCCAGGTGGGTCCAGATATCACCGCTGGCCACCAGGTGCCAGCCGGCGGTGACCACGGCGCTGGGCGCCGGGAGGATGCGGGTGGAAAGCAGGCCGGTCTCGACGGCGACCTGCCAGGCGACCAGCAACGCCACCGGCAAGGCCCAGGGCGCGAGGCGCTGGAGGATTGATTGGACGTTCATCTCGGCACCCTCAGCTCTGCGAGACCTTGAGGCGACGCTCGGGCAGCGCCTCGTTGGCCACCATCTCGCCGAAGGGGCTGACGAAGGCCAGGCCATCGCTCGCCTGCGGGCGCGCCACGTCCAGGTGGGGGAACAGCAGCTCCGCCACGCGGTAGGACTCTTCCAGGTGCGGGTAGCCGGAGAAGATGAAGGTATCGATGCCGAGGTCGGCGTACTCCTTGACCCGCGCGGCCACGGTGGGGCCATCGCCCACCAGTGCGGTACCGGCACCACCACGCACCAGGCCGACGCCGGCCCAGAGGTTGGGGCTGACTTCCAGCTGGTCGCGCTTGCCGTTGTGCAGGGCGGCCATGCGTTGCTGGCCGACGGAATCGAAGCGGGCGAAGGCCGCCTGGGCCTTGGCAATGGTGGCGTCGTCGAGGTGGGCGATCAGGCGGTCGGCGGCAGCCCAGGCTTCTTCGTTGGTTTCGCGCACGATGACGTGCAGGCGGATGCCGAAGCGCACGCTGCGGCCAAGCTTGGCGGCTTTCGCGCGCACCTGTTCGATCTTCTCCTTCACGGCGGCCGGTGGCTCGCCCCAGGTCAGGTACAGCTCCACCTGCTCGGCGGCCAGGTCCTGGGCAGCCTCGGAGGAACCGCCGAAGTACAGCGGCGGGCGCGGTTGCTGCAGCGGCGGGTAGAACAGCTTGGCGCCCTTCACCTGGATGTGCTTGCCGTCGTAGTCGACGGTCTCGCCCTCCAGCACGCGGCGCCAGATGCGGGTGAATTCGACGGAAGCCTCGTAACGCTCCTCATGGTTCAGGTGCAGGCCGTCGCCGGCCAGCTCGTCCGGGTCGCCCCCGGTCACCAGGTTGAACAGGGCCCGGCCACCGGAGAGGCGGTCGAGGGTGGCGGCCTGGCGCGCGGCGACGGTGGGCGAAATGATCCCCGGGCGCAGGGCCACGAGGAACTTCAGGCGCTGGGTCACCGGGATCAGCGAGGCGGCGACCAGCCAGGAGTCCTCGCAGGAACGGCCGGTGGGGATCAGCACGCCGCCGAAACCGAGGCGGTCGGCCGCCTGGGCGATCTGCTGCAGGTAGCCGTGGTCGACGGCACGGGCGCCCTCGGATGTGCCGAGGTAGTGGCCGTCGCCGTGGGTCGGCAGGAACCAGAAGAGGTTGAGACTCATCGCAATAACTCCAGGGTGAGCGCGCCGGCGTGGCGTAGCCGCGCGATGATGGTTCGTGTGCGGTAGCAGGGCCTTCCCCGCGCCGTCCGGGCGCGGGGACAGGCGTGGGTCAGGGTTGCTGGGCGACCTTGGCGGGCGGCGTCCAGATCACGTCCTTGATGCTGAGTTTTTTCGGGATCAGCTTCAGGTCGGTGAAGGTGTCGGCGATCTTCTGCTGCGCCGTGACCACCTCCGGGCTGAGGAACTGGGCACCGTAGCCCTGGCGCTTCACCGCGATGGCGGTGATGTCCCTGGGCAGGCCGAGCAGCGGTGCGACCTGCTCGGTCACCTTGTCCGGGTCGGCCTTGGAGTCCTCGCCCACGGCGCGGACCTCTTCCACCAGGGCGCTGATCACCTGCGGGTGCTGGGTCGCGTACGCCCGGGTGGCCAGGTAGAACTGGTGGTTATCCACAAGCTGGCTGCCGTTGCGCAGGGTGCGGGCCTGCAGCTGTTGCTCGGCGGCGGCCTGGAAGGGGTCCCAGATCACCCAGGCGTCGACGCTGCCACGCTCGAAGGCGGCGCGGGCATCGGCCGGGGGCAGGTACACGGGCTGGATGTCGCTGTACTTCAGGCCCGCCTCTTCGAGGGCGCGGACCAGCAGGTAGTGCACGTTGGAGCCCTTGTTCAGGGCGACCTTCTTGCCGGCCAGGTCCTTCACCGACTGGATCGCCGAGCCCTTGGGCACGAGGATCGCCTCGCTGGTGGGCGCCGGCGGTTCGTAGGCGACGTAGAGCAGGTCGGCGCCGGCAGCCTGGGCGAACACCGGCGGGGTCTCGCCGGTGACGCCGAAGTCGATGGAGCCGACGTTGAGGCCTTCCAGCAGCTGCGGGCCGCCGGGGAACTCGGTCCATTTGACGTCGATGCCCTGGGCGGCCAGGCGCTTCTCCAGGGAGCCCTTGGCCTTGAGCAGCACCAGGGTGCCGTACTTCTGGTAGCCGATCCGCAGGGTCTCGGCCTGTGCCTGGGTGATGGCGCCGAATGCCAGGGCCGCGGTGAACAGCGCAGCCAGGCTCCGACGCAAAGTGATGGTGCGCATGGCGCTCTCCTCGTACTTCGCTCGTGCTTGTGTGCGCCTGCTCGCCTCGTTGGCGGGAGAGTAAGGCCGGTTCGGTTGCTCCACAGGGAGCGGGTTGTTCGTGTCAGACGCTCCAGCGCGCGTGGCGCAGGGCGTTCGGGTCCAGCGGGCGCGGCCGGCGGGCCAGGGCCTGGTGGAACCGTTCAAGGGCTTCGTCCAGGCGCTGTTCCAGGGACGGGGCCAGTTGCACCCCGCCGTTCTCGAACGCCACCTGGCTGTCGTCGGCGAACACGCCGTGCTGCACGTCCTCGGCCTTGAGGGCCGCCAGGACCGGGCGCAGGGCGTAGTCCACCGCCAGCATGTGGGCCTTGCTGCCGCCGGTGGCGATGGGCAGCACCACCTTGCCGGCCAGGGCCCGCTCGGGCAGCAGGTCCAGCAGGGTCTTCAGGGCGCCGGCGAACGACGCCTTGTAGACCGGCGTGGCCACCAGCACCCCGTCGGCCTGGCCGACCTGTTCGATCAGGTGCTGCACGCGGGGGCTGTCGAAGCGCGCGTGCAGCAGGTCCTCGGCGGGGAAGTCGCGCACGGCGAACCCCGTCACCTCGACCCCGTGCCGCTCCAGCCAGTGCCGCGCACGCGCCACCAGGGCGGCAGAGCGGGAATTCGGGCTGGGACTGCCGGATAGGGTCACCACCACCATGGTCGTGCCTCCAGGCTCAGCGGTTGGGCTGCGGGGTCAGGCGCAGGTAGGGGCGTACGGCCTTGTAGCCGCGGGGGAAGCGCTGCTTGATCTCGTCCTCGTCCTTGAGCGAGGGGACGATCACCACGTCGTCGCCGTCCTGCCAGTTGGCCGGGGTGGCGACCTTGTGGTTGTCGGTCAGCTGCAGGGAGTCGATCACCCGCAGGATCTCGTTGAAGTTGCGGCCGGTGCTGGCCGGGTAGGTGATGATCAGCCGCACCTTCTTGTTCGGGTCGATGATGAACAGCGAACGCACGGTGAGGGTGTCGTTGGCGTTGGGGTGGATCAGGTCGTAGAGGTCGGACACCTTGCGGTCGGCGTCGGCGATGATCGGGAAGTTGACCACGGTGTTCTGGGTCTCGTTGATGTCATCGATCCAGCGGATGTGGGAGTCCACCGGGTCCACCGACAGGGCGATGGCCTTGACGCCGCGGGCGGCGAATTCGTCCTTGAGCTTGGCGGTCAGGCCCAGCTCGGTGGTGCACACCGGGGTGAAGTCCGCCGGGTGGGAGAAAAGGATGCCCCAGTTGCCACCGAGCCACTCATGGAAGCGGATGCGGCCTTCGCTGGAATCCTGTTCGAAGTCGGGGGCGATGTCGCCGAGTCGGATGGTCATGGTGTGGCTCCTCTGTCGTGGGGTGGCGTTCCGTGGAGCTCACTATGCGCAAGGTTTTTGAAAATTAAAAAGAATAAATGACAATTTATTTATAACTTTAAGAGCTATGCAGATCAGCTCACTTCCCTCCCCGCAGGAGCGCGCGCTGCTCGCCAAATCCGTGCCCCGGACGACCGCTTTGCCTGGCGTCGTGGACCGGCTGGGACGCCGTACCGCACGCCAGGCGAACACCTTCCCAGCAGGCCAACGCCCTGCCCTCCCCCGAATCCCAGGCACAAAAAAGCCCCGCCTCCGCCAGGGGCGGAAGCGGGGCTCGATGACGCCGCTTACAGCAGGGTCAGGGTGTAGCTGACGATCAGGCGGTTCTCGTCCTGGTCGCGGGTGGTGCCGCCGACGTCGCTGCGGAAGGCAGCGTTACGCCAGGAGAAGCCCAGGCCTTTCAGCGGGCCGTCCTGCAGGGTGTAGTCCAGGCGGAAGTCACGCTCCCATTCGCCGAGGTCGCCACCGGTGGGGTTGTCGATGCCGCTGCCCTTCAGGTAGGTGGCGACGGCCTTCAGGCCCGGTACGCCGGCCTTGGTGAAGTCGTAACCGTACTCAGCCACCCAGGTGCGCTCGCCGGCGCTGAGGAACTTGCCGATCTGACGGTCGGTGATCAGGTAGGCGGTGGCACCGTCGCCCTGGTTCAGGAACGGGAAGGCGCTGTCGCCGGAAACCTGCTGGTAGCCCAGGCTGGCGGCGTGGCTGCCCAGGGTGTAGGTGAACATGCCGCTCCAGGTGCGGTTGTCCACTTCGCCACGCAGCGGGTCAGTGCTGGCCCATTTGCCGGAGCTGCGGTAGCCCAGGCTGCGGCCGGCGGCGCTGGAGTTCAGGCCATCGGAAGTGCTGTAGAAGTAGCGCAGGTCGGACTTCAGGCTGCCCGGACCGATCGGCAGGTTGTGGGTCAGGCCCAGGAAGTGCTGCTTGTAGAAGTCTTCCAGGTTGCCGTAGTAGTACTGCGCGGTGAGGTCCTTGGTGACCTTGTAGTCGCCACCGGCGAAGTAGAACTTGTTGCTGAACTGGCCGTTCCGGTAGTTGGTGGGGCTGTTGGCACCACCGATGGACAGGCCACGGGCGTCGCTGGAGTTACGGCCCTTGGCGTGCTCGAGCTGGCCACCGGTCAGGGTCAGGCCATCGATCTCGTTGGAGGTGACCTGGCCACCTTCGAAGGTCTGCGGCAGCAGGCGGCCGTCGTTGAAGGACACCACCGGCAGCTTCGGCTGCAGGGTGCCGAGACGAGCCTCGGTCTTGGAGAAGCGGACCTTGGCGGTCAGGCCCAGGCTGCTGAAGTTATCCACAGCGCGGCCATTGCTTTCGGAGGGGAATACAGTGCCGCCGTAGGCATTGCTGCCGTTGTTGAAGTGGGTGCCCTTGCCGGAATCCAGGCGCACACCCAGCAGGCCCAGGGCGTCGACGCCGAAGCCCACGGTGCCTTCGGTGTAGCCGGAGGTGTAGTTGAGGATGAAGCCCTGGCCCCACTCTTCCTGCTTGGAAGGATTGGCAGTGCCTTCGCGGTTGTCCTGGTTGATGTAGAAGTTGCGCAGGCCGAGGGTGGCCTTGCTGTCTTCGATGAAACCGCCTGCAACGGCCTGTTGGGCCAGCAGGCCGCCAGCGATGGCCAGGGCCAGGGTAGATTTGTTCATGCAATGCTCCAGTGGTGCGTGTTTCTAGGTTGTTCTGGTCGGTGACGTGCACACCGCTATGTACAGACGACTAGCGAAGTGGAATGACCCGTGGGTCAGAAAATCCCCGTAGCGCCCCTTGCAGTGGGCCTGCCTCAGGTGGCGGCCAATCTAGGACAAGGGATTTAATTCTTAAAAAGAATTTATCGTCACGTTGTTGTAACTAAATCGAATAAAACGCCTGATAGCCTCCCTCTGGCGGGGAGCTGCCCTTGGACGGGTCACATCAGTTACTCGAAAGGGCGCGCAAATTACCGACTTTGGTCGCCTGGCGCCATCCCCAATGACTCGGCAGCGGACGGAATTCGCAGTCCCACGCCTCTCCTGGCCTGCAAAGGCGTCGGCACCCTCACGGCCGCTCATAAACTAATAACCAAATAGTATTTATTGAGCTGTTTTTAGATCATTTAGATTTCGCTTCACCGGACCACCGGACACCCTGAGAAAACCCCGATTCCCGTCCCGTGGCCCGGCCTCCGAACCGGCCCGTCGCCCGTTTAGGAGCACCACCATGATCAGCTCTCTGTTTCCCCGTCGCCTGCTGGCGGCACTGACCCTCGGCGGCCTGGCCATCAGCGCGCAGGCCGCGGATTTCACCGTCGCCTACCAGACCACCGTGGACCCGGCGAAAGTCGCCCAGGCCGACGGTGCCTATGAAAAGGCCAGCAACGCCAAGATCGACTGGCGCAAGTTCGACAGCGGCGCCGAAGTCATCACCGCCGTCGCCTCCGGTGACGTGCAGATCGGCTACGTCGGCTCCAGCCCCCTGGCGGCGGCCGCCACCCGCCAGCTGCCGATCCAGACCTTCCTCATCGCCACCCAGATCGGCGACGCCGAGGCCCTGGTCGCCCGCAACGGCGCCGGCATCGCCAAGCCCGAGGACCTGGTCGGCAAGAAGATCGCCGTGCCCTTCGTCTCCACCGGCCACTACAGCCTGCTGGCCGCCCTCAAGCACTGGAAGATCGACCCGAGCAAGGTGACCATCCTCAACCTCGCGCCGCCGGCCATCATCGCCGCCTGGCAGCGCGGCGACATCGACGCCACCTACGTCTGGGACCCGGCCCTCGGCGTGGCCAAGTCCAACGGCAAGGTGCTGATCAGCTCCGGTGAGCTGGGCAAGCTCGGCGCCCCGACCTTCGACGCCTGGATCGTGCGCAAGGACTTCGCCGAGAAGCACCCCGAGGCGGTCCGCGCCTTCGCCAAGGTGACCCTCGACGCCTACGCCGACTACCGCAAGGACCCGCAAGCCTGGCTGGCCGACAAGGCCAACATCGACAAGGTGGTGAAGCTCTCCGGCGCCAAGGCCGAGGACATCCCGCTGCTGCTGCAGGGCAACGTCTTCCCGCTGGCCGCCGACCAGGTCACCGCCCTCGGCGCGCCAACCACCCAGGCCATCAACCAGACCGCCACCTTCCTCAAGGAGCAGGGCAAGGTCGATGCGGTGCTGCCGGACTACGCCCCCTACGTGAGCGCCAAGTACGTCACCAACTGATCGGCTGCGCGTCGGCGGGGCGTTGTTGAAAACGACCTGGGCTTGCTCACCTGCAGCAGCCCCGGTCGTTTGCGACTGGCCCCGCTCCAACTCGCTCGATCCGACACATTCAGAAGAGCGTCGAAGAAAATGGCCTTACTCCAGCTGGAGCGCATCAGCGCACAGTACCCCGGCACGGCCGAGCCGGTACTGACCGACATCTCCCTCTCCCTCGGGCCACAGCAGCTGCTGGTCGCCCTGGGGCCTTCCGGCAGCGGCAAGACCACGCTGCTCAACCTCATCGCCGGCTTCGTGCCCCCCAGCGACGGTCGCATCAGCCTCGACGGCAAGCCCGTGCAGGGCCCCTCCGCCGAGCGTGGCGTGGTGTTCCAGGACGACGCCCTGCTGCCCTGGCAGAACGTCCTCGGCAACGTCGCCTTCGGCCTCGAACTGGCCGGCGTGCCCCGTGCGCGGCGTGAAGCCAAGGCCCGCGAGATGCTCGCCCTGGTCGACCTCGCCGGCTTCGAGAAGCGGCAGATCTGGGAACTCTCCGGGGGCCAGCGCCAGCGCGTCGGCATCGCCCGGGCCCTGGCCGCCGACCCGCGCGTGCTGCTGATGGACGAACCCTTCGGCGCCCTCGACGCCTTCACCCGCGAACAGATGCAGGAGCTGCTGCTGCAGGTCTGGCAGCGCGCCGCCAAGCCGGTGTTCCTGATCACCCACGACATTGAGGAAGCGGTGTTCCTCGCCACCGACCTGATCCTCCTGTCACCCAACCCCGGTCGCATCAGCGAGCGCCTGACCCTCGACTTCGGCCGCCGCTACGCCGCCGGCGAGAGTGCACGGGCGATCAAGTCCGACCGGGCCTTCATCGAAACCCGCGAACACGTCCTCGCCCAGGTCTTCGCCGAACGGCAAAGGAGAAGCGCATGAGCAGCCTCGACCTGCCCCTGCCGGAAAACAAGGCAGCGGCCGCCGCACCCCGCACCTGGCGCCTCTCCACCTTCGCCATCAGCAGCCTGACCCTCGTCGGCCTGCTGCTGGCCTGGTGGGCGGTGACCACCGCCGGCCTGATCGAGCCGCTGTTCCTGCCCAGCCCCCAGGCGGTGCTGCGCAAGGGCTGGCAGCTGGCCACCCAGGGCTACATGGATTCCAGCCTCTGGGCGCACCTGCTGGCGAGCCTGGCGCGCATCGGCACCGCCCTGCTGGCCGCCGTGCTCACCGCCATCCCGCTGGGCATCGCCATCGGCCGCAACCGCATCGCCCACGGCATCTTCGACCCGCTGATCGAGTTCTACCGGCCGATCCCGCCGCTGGCCTACCTGCCGCTGATCGTCATCTGGTGCGGCATCGGCGAGCTGTCCAAGGTGCTGCTGATCTTCCTCGCCATCTTCGCCCCCATCGCCATCGCCACCGCCACCGGCGTGCGCAACGTCAACCCGGCGCGCCTGCGTGCAGCGCAGTCACTCGGAGCCACCCCGGCGCAGCTGATCCGCCACGTGGTCCTGCCCAGCGCCCTGCCGGACATCCTCACCGGCGTGCGCATCGGCCTCGGCGTCGGCTGGTCGACCCTGGTCGCCGCCGAACTGGTGGCCGCCACCCAGGGCCTCGGCTTCATGGTCCAGTCGGCCGCGCAGTTCCTGGTCACCGACGTCGTGGTGCTCGGCATCCTGGTCATCGCCCTGGTCGCCTTCGCCCTGGAACTCGGCCTGCGCACCCTGCAACGCAAGCTCGTGCCCTGGCACGGGCAGAACCACTGATCGAGGCCCGTCATGCCCCTGCACATCACCCCCCTCAGCCCCGCCCTTGGCGCCCTCGTCGGCGGCGTCGACCTGCGCGAGCCGCTGAGTGCCGAACACCGCGATGGCATCGAGGCCGCCCTGCTCAAGCACCAGGTGCTGTTCTTCCGCGCCCAGCCCCTGGAGCCCACCCAGCAGGCACGCTTCGCCGCCCAGTTCGGCGACCTGCACATCCACCCCATCTACCCCAACATCCCCGAGCAGCCGGAAGTGCTGGTGCTCGACACCGCCGTCACCGACGTGCGCGACAACGCCCTCTGGCACACCGACGTGACCTTCATGGAAACCCCGGCCCTGGGCGCCGTGCTCAGCGCCAAGCTGCTGCCGCCGGTGGGGGGCGACACCCTCTGGGCCAGCAGCAGCGCCGCCTTCGAGGCGCTGTCGGCGCCGCTGCAGCGGATGCTCGAAGGCCTCACCGCCACCCACGACCTGGCCCGCTCCTTCCCCGAGGAGCGCTTCAGCCTGACGGCGGAGGAACGCGAGAAGCTGGAAGCGGCCAAGCGCAAGCACCCGCCGGTCAGCCACCCGGTGGTGCGCACCCACCCGGTCACCGGGCGCAAGGGCCTGTTCGTCAGCGAAGGCTTCACCACCCGCATCAACGAGCTGTCGGCGGCGGAAAGCGACGCCCTGCTGCGTTTCCTCTTCGCCCACGCCACCCGCCCGGAGTTCACCCTGCGCTGGCGCTGGCAGGAGAACGACGTGGCCTTCTGGGACAACCGCATCACCCAGCACTTCGCCGTCGACGACTACCGCCCCGCCCGCCGCGTGATGCACCGCGCCACCATCCTCGGCGACAAGCCGTTCTGAACGGTCCCCTCCCGCTCTGTTACGGAGCGGGGGCGAGCCGCTTGTCCACCGATCTTCGGACGGGTCCGAATGGCCTTCTGCCAGCCTTTTGCCAAGGCGCAACACAGTTCCTGAAACCGGTGTGAACGTCGTTGCAAAGCTGGCCGTTGACCCCTTTCGCGGGTGGAACTGTCGCTATGCTGGGGCCCCTAAAGCAGTGTGTTCCATCACCGTCAGGGCCCGTCAGCCATGAGTGCAGCCATCTACATCGTTCCTGAGAAACCCGTCGCCGGGCTCGATGATTTCGTCCACGGCAGTACCGTCGTCCAGGTGGACGAAGTCGAGGTCGACGACCTCTGCAAACGGCTCAAGGTGAAGTCGCTGTGGGACTTCGTCAGCCAGGATCCGAACGAGTTCGCCGACCTGCTCGAAGGCCTCGAACTGGACGACCAGCTCGCCTGCGAGCAGTGGTTCAGCCCCGAGGATGGGCTGCGCACCGTGCGTGCCCTGCAGGGGCACCTGGTGAGCCAGCCGCGTTCGCTGTCCAACGCCGATGCCTTCCTCGAAGACCTGCAGGACTACGAGTGGGTGCTCAGCGCCCTCGCCGAGCAGGACGTGCGCTGGCATTTCGCCGTCGCCGTCTGAGCCCTCCCCCGGGCCCGGGGCCGGTCAGAGCCGGTCCAGGGCCTGCACGAAGTCGCCGATGATGTCGGCGGCGTCCTCGATCCCCACCGACACGCGGATGGTCCCCTCGTGGATGTCCAGCTCCGCCAGGGCCTCGGCCGACAGGGCGCGGTGGCTGGTCTTGCCCGGGTGGGTGATGCTGCTGGCCACGCCGGCCAGCGAGGGCGCGAACGCGGTGCGCTGCAGGCCGCGGATCAGGCCGTCCACCTCCGCCAGGCCGCCCTTGAGGGTGAAGCTCAGCATGCCCGAGGCGCCCTTGGGGAACAGCCGCTGGGCCAGCGCGAAGTCCGGGTGCGAGGGCAGCCCCGGGTAGAACACCTTCGCCACCTGCGGATGGGCCTCCAGCGCTTCGGCCAGGGCCTGGGCGTTGGCCGAGTGCGCCTTCATGCGCAGGGCCAGGGTCTTGGCGCCACGGAAGGTCAGCCAGGCTTCGAAGGGGCTGGAACTGCCGCCGGCATTGATCTGGAAGCGCCGTGCCTGGGCGATCCACTCGGCGTCGCCGACGAGGATGCCGCCAGTGGCGTCGCTGTGGCCGTTGAGGTACTTGGTGGTGCTGTGCAGCACCAGGTCGGCGCCAGCGGCCAGCGGGTTGTAGAGCGCCGGCGAGAGGAAGGTGTTGTCCACCAGCAGCTTGAGCCCGTGGGCCTTGGCCAGCTTGGCCAGGGCGGGGATGTCGCTGATGCGCACCAGCGGGTTGGAGGCCGTCTCGGTGTAGATCAGCCGCGTGGCCGGGGTGATGGCCGCCTCCACCGCCGCCAGGTCGTTGATCTCCACCAGGGTGGCGCTGATGCCGAAGCGCGCCAGCTCCTTCTCGATCAGGCTCTGGGTGGTGCCGTACAGCTCGCGGCTGGCGATCAGGTGGTCGCCGGCATTCAGCCGGCCCAGCAGCGCCGCGCTCACCGAAGCCATGCCGGAAGCGGAGAACAGCGCCGCCTCGCCGCCTTCCAGGTCCCGCACCAGTTGCTCCAGCGCCGCCTGGTTGGGGTTGGCGATGCGGGTGTACATGTAGTTGTCCGGGTTGCCGGCGAGGAAGTCGTCCACCTGCTCCAGGTTGTCGTAGACGAACACCGAGGACTCGTAGATGGGCAGCGTCTTGGGGCGGGTGACCATCTGCTGGTCGACGTCGTTGCCGCTGTGCACCGCGCGGGTGGAAAGGCCGGGTCTGGATTCAGGCATGGAGTCCTCCGAGAAATCGTGCGGAATGTGGGCAATGCCACCACATAAAAAAGAACGCCGACGATAGTCGAGACTCGTCGGCGTGAGGAGAGGCGCGGCGTTCGCCGCACCACCGTGGCTTGCGGTTGATCAGAAGGCCGGCACGACCGCGCCGGAGTATTTCTGCTCGATGAAGGCCTTCACTTCCGGGCTGGTCAGCGCGGCGGAGAGTTTCTTGATGGCGTCGCTGTCCTTGTTGTCAGGACGGGCCACCAGGTAGTTCACGTAGGGCGAGCTGCGGTCTTCCAGCACCAGCGCGTCCTTGGACGGGTTGAGCTTGGCCTCCAGCGCGTAGTTGGTGTTGATCAGCGCCAGGTCGACCTGGTTCAGCACGCGCGGCAGCAGGGCCGCTTCCAGTTCCTTGAACTTGAAGTGGTGCGGGTTCTCGGCGATGTCCTTCGGGGTCGCCAGGGCGTTGCTCGGATCCTTCAGCTTCAACAGGCCGGATTTCTGCAGCAGGAGCAGGGCACGGCCGCTGTTGCTGCCCTCGTTGGGGATGGCGATGGTGGCGCCGTCCGGCAGGTCCTTCAGGGATTTGTACTTGCTGGAGTAACCGCCGAAGGGCTCGACGTGCACGCCCTGCACGATCACCAGGTGGGTGCCCTTGCCGCTGTTGAAATTGTCCAGGTAGGGCTTGGTCTGGAAGTAGTTGGCGTCCAGGCGCTTCTCTTCCACCTGCACGTTGGGTTGCACGTAGTCGGTGAACACCTTCACCTCCAGATCGACCCCTTCCTTCGCCAGCTGCGGCTTGATCAGTTCGAGGATCTCGGCGTGGGGCACCGGGGTGGCGGCGACGACGAGCTTCTCGCCGGCGTGGGCCAGGGTGACGGAAAGGGCGGCAGCCAGAGCGGTCAACAGCAGGGACTTCTTCATGATGTTCCTTGATCTCAGGGGCTCCGGCTGGATCGTCAGCCATGAGCGGGGGTTCGGGTCCCGGCCTGGATGGTGCCGGGTTGGAGCGGACGTTACGGTGATTTTTTATAACGAACAAATACCAATTTTTTATTCATATATTCTTTTATGGAATTAAAAGACACCCCAGCCCGTACCCGACACGGTCCCCGTGCCCACATCGAATGTCGCCCTCGTGAATTGCCTGACCCGGCCCGCCTCACTAGAGTGGCGGCCTGTACCAGACACCCTCGGATGCCCGCCATGCTCGCCACTGCCCTCGCCCGCTTTCCCCGCCTGGAACTGGTCACCGCACCGACCCCGCTGGAAAAGCTGGAGCGCCTCTCCCGGGAGCTGGGGCGCGGCCTGTACGTCAAGCGCGACGACCTGACCCCCTTCGCCCTCGGCGGCAACAAGGTGCGCAAGCTCGAATACCTCGCCCAGGACGCCCTGGCCCAGGGCGCGGACGTGCTGGTCACCGCCGGCGCCATCCAGTCCAACCATGTGCGCCAGACCGCCGCCCTGGCCGCGCGCCTGGGCCTGGGTTGCGTGGCCCTGCTGGAAAACCCCATCGGCACCACCGACCGCAACTACCTGGAGAACGGCAACCGCCTGCTGCTGGACCTGTTCGGCACCGAGGTGCAACTGGTGCCCAACCTCGACACCGCCGACCAGTTGCTGGCCGAAGCCGCCGAGCGCCTGCGCGCCGAAGGCCGCACCCCCTACGTGGTGCCCATCGGCGGCTCCAACGCCCTCGGCGCCCTGGGCTACGTGCGTGCCGGCCTGGAACTGGCCGAGCAGATCAAGGCCAGTGGCGAGCGCTTCGCCGCCGTGGTGCTCGCCTCCGGCAGCGCCGGCACCCACGCCGGGCTCGCCCTGGCCCTGGAGCACGCCCTGCCCGGCACCCGCGTGGTGGGCGTCACCGTGTCGCGCCCCGACGCCACCCAGCGCCCCAAGGTGGAAGGCCTGCTGCAGCGCACCGCCGAGCTGCTGGGCGTGCCGGTGCCCAACGGCCTGAAGGTGGAGCTGTGGGACCAGTACTTCGCCCCGCGCTACGGCGAAGCCAATGCCGGCACCCTCGCCGCCGTACGCCGTGCCGCTGCCTGTGAAGGGCTGCTGCTGGACCCGGTCTACACCGGCAAGGCCTTCGCCGGTCTGCTGGACGGCATCGCCCGCCAGGCCTTCGACGGCGACGGTCCGCTGCTGTTCCTGCACACCGGCGGCTCACCGGCGCTGTTCGCCTATCATCCAGCGGGTGATGCGAACCACGACTTATAACCAGAAATGCATTTTGTGGTTTTTTATGTATTTAAACGAATATATGGAACTCCCTTAGAGTGGCGACCCTCCATTCGCCAACTGCCCCCGCGAGGCCCCTTATGCACGCAGCAACTCTCCGTCGTCCCGCCCTCTTCGCCAGCCTGGCACTGGCCCTCGGTCTCGGCCTGGCCGGCACCGCCGCCGCCGACCTGAAGGACATCCAGCAGAAAGGCGCCCTGAAGATCGGCCTGGAAGGCACCTACCCGCCCTTCAACTACCAGGACGAGAGCGGCAAGCTCACCGGCTTCGAAGTCGAGCTGGCACAAGCCCTGGCCAAGGAGCTGGGCGTGAAGGCCGAGTTCCAGCCGACCAAGTGGGACGGCATCCTCGCCGCCCTGGAATCCCGTCGCCTGGACGTGGCCATCAACCAGGTGACCATCTCCGAAGAGCGCAAGAAGAAGTACGACTTCACCACCCCCTACACCGTCTCCGGCATCCAGGCCCTGGTGCGCAAGGGCAAGGAAGGCGAGATCAAGAGCGCCGCCGACCTGGCCGGCAAGAAGGTCGGCGTGGGCCTGGGCACCAACTACGAGCAGTGGCTGAAGGAGAATGTCCCGCAGGCCGACATCCGCACCTACGACGACGACCCCACCAAGTTCCAGGACCTCAACGTCGGCCGCATCGACGTGATCCTGGTGGACCGCCTGGCCGCCTTCGAAATGGTCGACAAGACCGGCGGCCGCCTGGCCGTGGCCGGCGAGCCCTTCTCCCGCCAGGAGTCCGGCATCGCCCTGCGCAAGGGCAACCCCGAGCTGCTCGCCGCGCTGGACAAGGCCCTGGCCAAGCTCAAGGCCGACGGCACCCTCAAGGCCCTGTCCGAGAAGTGGTTCAAGGCTGACGTGACCCAATGATCGAAGACGGCAGCCTGCAACTGGTGCTGGATTCCGCGCCCTTCCTGTTGAAGGGCGCGCTCTACACCGTAGTCCTCAGCCTCGGCGGCATGTTCTTCGGCCTGCTGCTGGGCTTCGCCCTGGCCCTGGCGCGCCTCTACGCCATCGCCCCGGTGCGCGGCCTGGCGCGGGTCTACGTGTCGTTCTTCCGCGGTACCCCGCTGCTGGTGCAGCTGTTCATCATCTACTACGGCCTGCCCCAGCTCGGCCTGGAGCTGAGCCCGCTGCTGGCGGCGCTGATCGGCTTCTCGCTGAACATGGCCGCCTACACCTCGGAAATCCTCCGCGCCGCCATCGCCTCCATCGACAAGGGGCAATGGGAAGCCGCCGCCAGCATCGGCATGAGCCGCAGCCAGGCGCTGACGCGCGCCATCCTCCCCCAGGCCGCGCGCACCGCCCTGCCGCCGCTGGGCAACAGCTTCATCTCGCTGGTCAAGGACACCGCCCTGGCCGCCACCATCCAGGTGCCGGAGCTGTTCCGCCAGGCGCAGCTGATCACCGCGCGCACCTTCGAGATCTTCACCATGTACCTGGCCGCCGCGCTGATGTACTGGGTGCTGGCCACCCTGCTGGCCCACGTCCAGGCGCGTCTCGAAGCCCGGGTCAACCGCCACGAACAGGACAGCTGATGATCACCGTCCGTAACCTGACCAAGTCCTTCAAGGGCCAGGCGGTGCTAAAGGGCATCGACCTGACCATCGAACCGGGCGAAGTGGTCGCCATCATCGGCCCCAGCGGCTCGGGCAAGACCACCCTGCTGCGCTGCCTCAACCTGCTGGAAGAGCCCGACGGCGGCACCCTCCAGCTGGGGCGGATCGAGATCGACGCCAACCAGCCCCTGAAGCAGCAGCAATGGCTGATCCGCCAGTTGCGCCAGCACGTCGGCTTCGTGTTCCAGAACTTCAACCTCTTCCCCCACCGCACCGCGCTGGAGAACGTCATCGAAGGCCCGGTGGTGGTGAAGAAGGAACCCCGCGAGCGCGCCATCGCAAGGGCCCGCGCGCTGCTGGCCAAGGTCGGCCTGGCGGGCAAGGAAGACGCCTACCCCAAGCGCCTTTCCGGCGGCCAGCAACAGCGGGTGGCCATCGCCCGCGCCCTGGCAATGGAACCGGACGTGATCCTCTTCGACGAACCCACCTCCGCCCTCGATCCCGAGCTGGTGGGCGAGGTGCTGACCACCATCCGCGGCCTGGCCGAGGAGAAGCGCACCATGGTCATCGTCACCCACGAGATGAGCTTCGCCCGCGACGTGGCCAACCGCGCGATCTTCATCGACAAGGGCGTGATCGTCGAACAGGGCGACGCCAAGACCCTGTTCAGCGCCCCGAAGGAAGAACGCACCCGGCAATTCCTCGCCAAGTTCCTGGTGGGCTAACGCCTATCGCTCTTGATCCTGTAGGGGCGACTTCAGTCGCCAAGCGGGCCACAGGCCCGCCCTGCGGAATCCATGGGACCGCTGCGCGGTCCTCGGGCGAATGAATTCGCCCCTACACGACCAAAGCCCATGCATGGGGCCTCTACGGCCGCCACACCGCGCTGCCGACATCCACCCGCTTCGGCAGCAGCCGGCTCTCCAGGAACAGGTCGGCCGTGCGCTGCTGGGCGGCGGCGATGTCGTCGGTGACCGGGCCGATGGGCGAGGCCGGGCGGTGCTGGAAGCTGCGCTCGATCACCGCCGGGGGCAGGCCCATGAACTTCGCCAGCAGGGCGATGCTGCCGTCGCGGTCGCTGCGGGTCAGGGCCTCGGCCTCGGAGATCACCCCCAGCACCTGCTGCACGAACGCCGGGTCGGCCTCGGCGTACCCCCGCGCGGCCAGGTAGAAGGGCCCGCTCAGCCCCAGTCCCTCGCCGTTGGCCAGCAGCCGTGCATGGCCCTCCAGTTCCATGGCCGAGTAGTAGGGGTCCCAGATCGCCCAGGCGTCCACGCTGCCCTGCTCGAAGGCGGCACGGGCATCGGCCGGGGTGAGGAACAGCGGCTGGATGTCGGCCATGGACAGCCCCGCCGCCTTGAGCGCGCGCAGCAGCAGGTTGTGGGCGCTGGAGCCCTTCTGGAAGGCCACCTTGCGCCCCTTGAGCTCGGCCACCGAGCGGATCGGGCTGCCCTCCGGCACCAGGATCACCTCGGCCTGGGGCTTGGGCGGTTCGGCGCCGACGTAGAGCAGGTCGGCCCCGGCGGCCTGGGCGAAGATCGGCGGGATGTCGCCGGTGGAGCCCACATCCAGGCTGCCGACGTTGAGCGCCTCGAGCATCTGCGGGCCGGCGGGGAATTCGATCCACTGCACCCGGGTGGCGGGGAAGCGCTGCTCCAGCAGGCCGTGCTCCTTGGCCAGCACCAGGCTGGCGGAGCCCTTCTGGTAGCCGATGCGCAGGGCCGCGGGGTCGGCCAGGGCGCTCTGTGCCAGGGCCAGCAGCGCCAGCAACGCGGCGCCCAGTCGAAGTCGTTGCATGGTCAGGCCTGCCAGTCGGTGGAGGGTTTTTCCCAGAGGTTGATGCCGCCTTCCACGGCGTGGCGGTCGATCTCCGCCAGCTCCTCGGCACTGAAGGCGAGGTTGTCCAGGGCGGCGACGTTCTCGACGATCTGCTCCGGGCGGCTGGCGCCGATCAGCGCCGAGGTCACCCGTGCATCGCGCAGGGTCCAGGCCAGGGCCAGCTGGGCCAGGCTCTGGCCCCGGCGCCGGGCGATCTCGGCGAGGGCGCGGGCGCGGGTGATGTTGGCCTCGGCCAGGTGCTCCGGGCGCAGCGAGGCGCCGCCGGGGCGGTTGACCCGCGCATCCGCCGGCACGCCGGCGAGGTACTTGTCGGTGAGCAGGCCCTGGGCCAGCGGAGTGAAGGCGATGACGCCGGTGCCCAGTTCCTCGGTGGTGGCCAGCAGGTCCTTCTCCACCCAGCGGTTGAACAGGTTGTAGGCCGGCTGGTGGATCAGCAGCGGCACCTTCCACTCCCGCAGCAGCGCGGCGAGCTCGCGGGTCTTGCCCGCCGAATAGGACGAGATGCCCACGTACAGCGCCTTGCCCTGCTGCACCGCGCTGGCCAGGGCGCCGGCGGTTTCCTCCAGGGGCGTGTCGGGGTCGAAGCGGTGGGAATAGAAGATATCCACATAGTCCAGCCCCAGGCGCGCCAGGCTCTGGTCGAGGCTGGCGAGCAGGTACTTGCGCGAGCTGCCGCCCTGGCCGTAGGGGCCGGGCCACATGTCCCAGCCGGCCTTGGTGGAGATCACCAGCTCATCGCGGTAGGCGCGGAAGTCTTCCTTGAGCAGGCGGCCGAAGTTGATCTCGGCGCTGCCGTAGGGCGGGCCGTAGTTGTTGGCCAGGTCGAAGTGGTTGATGCCCAGGTCGAAGGCGGTGCGCAGCAGGGCGCGCTGGGTGTCGAGGGGCGTGGCGTCGCCGAAGTTGTGCCACAGCCCCAGGGACAGGGCCGGCAGCACCAGCCCGCTGCGGCCGACGCGGCGATAGGGGATGCGCTCGTAGCGGTCGGGGGCGGCGATGTAGGTCATGGAAGGGTCTCGCTTCAGGTTGTCGGGGCCGCGCTGGCGCGTGGCCCCGGTGAATGTCAGGCGGGGCGGGCGAAGCGGTTCGCCGGCCGCGCCAGGCCGAGGTGTTCGCGCAGGGTGCGGCCCTGGTACTCGGTGCGGAACAGGCCGCGCCGCTGCAACTCCGGCACCACCTGGATGGCGAAGTCCTCCAGGCCGGCCGGCAGGTGCGGCACCAGCATGTTGAAGCCGTCGGCGGCGCGGCCTTCGAACCAGGCCTGCAGCTCGTCGGCGATCTGTGCCGGGGTGCCGATCAGGCTGTGGTGGCCGCGCCCGCCGGCGATGCGCCGGCCGAGCTGTGCCAGGGTGAGGTTCTCCTGGCCGGCCAGCTCGGTGAGCAGCTTCTGCCGGCTCTGCTGGCCGTCCTGGGTCAGCGGCAGCTCGGGCAGCGGGCCGTCCAGCGGGTATTCGGAGAGGTCGAAGTTGCCGAGCATGCGCCCCAGCAGGGCGACGCCGACGCGGGGCTCCACCAGCGTCTGGAACTGCTCGAACTTCTCCTTCGCCTCGGCCTCGCTGGCGCCGACGACGACGAAGGCGCCGGGCATGATCTTCAGCTCGTCCTCGTGGCGGCCGAACCTGGCCAGGCGCCCCTTGAGGTCGGCGTAGAAGGCCTGGGCCTTGGCCAGGGAGGTCTGCGCGGTGAACACCACGTCGGCGGTCTCGGCGGCCAGTTCGCGGCCGGTCTCCGAGGAGCCGGCCTGCACCACCACCGGCCGGCCCTGGGGCGAGCGGGCGACGTTGAGCGGGCCCTGCACGCGGAAGTGCTCGCCCTGGTGGGCCAGCACGTGGAGCTTGCCCGGGTCGTAGTACTGGCCGCTGGCCTTGTCGCGGAGGAAGGCGTCGTCCTCCCAGCTGTCCCACAGGCCGGTGACCACCTGGTGGAACTCCCGGGCGCGGGCGTAGCGCTCGGCATGGCCCAGGTGGGCCTCGCGGTTGAAGTTGAGCGCCTCGGCGGCGGCGTCGGAGGTCACCAGGTTCCAGCCCGAGCGGCCGCCGGAGATGTGGTCCAGCGAGGCGAACTTGCGCGCCACGTGGTACGGCTCGTTGTAGCTGGTGGTGACGGTGCTCACCAGGCCGATGCGCTCGGTGACGGCGGCCAGGGCGCTGAGCAGGGTCAGCGGTTCGAAGTAGGTGGAGCGGGCCATGTGGCTGGCGATGTCGCCGGTGGGCGCGGCGACGCTGTCGGCGACGAACAGGGCGTCGAACTTCGCCGCTTCGGCGATGCGTGCCAGGTGTCTGTACTGGGCGAAGTCGAGGGTGTCGGCGGGAACGTCCGGGTGGCGCCAGGCGGCCACGTGGTGACCGGTGGCCATCAGGAAGGCGCCGAGGGAGAGCTGTCGGGATCGGGTCATGGTGTCGTTACCGGGGTCGGTGGGGGTGCCGCCCGGCCGCTCTGCGGCGGCTCGGGCGGTTCCTGCACGCAGGCGCGGGTCAGAAGTCGAAATCCTTGCGCAGCTGGACGCCGAAGTAGCGCTCGTCGTCCCGTGGCACGGCGCGGTAGATGTAGCTGCCGCCGCTGGCCAGGGACTGGGCGTAGGAGGTGTCGGCGAGGTTCTTGCCCAGCAGCGCCACGCGCCAGCCGGCGTTGTAGTCGGCCAGGGCGACGCTGGCGTTCCAGATGCCGTAGGCGCCCTGCACGGTGTCCGGGTTCTGGTCGAGGCTGAACTGCACCTCATCCTGCCAGCTGTAGTCGGTGGACAGTTCCACATCCAGGCCGTTGTCCAGCGGGATGCTGTAGTCGGCGCGCACGTAGGCCTTCCAGTCCGGGGTGAAGGGCAAGCGGCCGCCGTCGATGTTGCAGGTGGCGGCGGCGCCGGGCGGGCAGTTGAAGTGGTCCACCCGCGCCTTGGTGTAGGCCAGGGCGGCGGACAGCTTGAGCTGGCGGGTGGCCTGGAAGCTGGTGTCCAGCTCCACGCCCTGGGTCTTCACGCTGCCGGCGTTGATCAGGCGGGTCACCACCTGGTTGGCCACGGTGTCGAAGAAGTTCGCCTGGTAGTCGTCGTAGTCGGTGTGGAACACCGCCAGGTTGGCACTCAGGCGCTTGTCCAGGGCGGTGGCCTTGAGGCCCAGCTCGTAGGAGTCGGAGGTCTCCGGCTTGAGCGCCCCGGTGTCGCGCGGCTGCATGTTGAAGAACACGTTGTAGGCAGGGCCCTTGTAGCCGCGCGAGTAGGTGGCGTAGCCCATCAGGTCGTCGCTGAAGTCGTACTGCAGGCCGGCGCGGCCGGACCAGCCGTCCTCGTCCACCGAACCCGAGCTGGCGGTGGAGGGCTGGATGCCGGTGACGGCGGTGGCGGAGGTGGACGTGCGGCGGTGGTCGTACTCCAGGTCGTCGTGGGTCCAGCGCAGGCCGAACAGCGCGCGGAAGTCGTCGGTGAGGTTGAAGGTGTTCTCGCCGAACAGCGCGACGCTGTCGTTGGTCACGCTGTAGTCGGCGCGGCCGCTGTTGGGGGTGCCGCCGTTGACCGACAGGCGCCGGTAGGTCTCCTCGGAGCGGCCATGGAAGTAGTAGGCGCCGACCACGTATTCGTTGAAGCCGCCCTTGGGCGAGGCCAGGCGGAACTCCTGGGAGTACTGGTCGTAGTCCACCTCGCCCTTGTCGTGGGAGGCGGTCAGCGGCAGCTGCGCCGAGCGGTCGCCGTCCTGGTACTGGGTGTTGTCCCAGCCGCGCCAGGCGGTGATGGAGGTGAGGGTGAAGTCGCCCAGCTTCCAGTCCACCTGCCCGGACAGGCCGCTGTTGGTGTCCTCGACGTAGGTCTTGTAGTCGCTGCGGATGTCGCGGTTGTGGTCGCTCGGCACCACCGGACGCAGAGCGCTGGCGAAGGCCGCGCTGCTGGTGGAGGTGATCACGCCGCTGGGCAGGGTGTCCTCGCCCTCCATGCGGTCGGCGATCAGGGTCACCTTGAGCGCGTCGTCCGGCTCGAACACCAGCTTGCCGCGCACGCCCTTGCGGTCGTAGCCGTTGACGTCATGGCCGTTGGCGAGGTTCTCGACGTTGCCGTCATAGCGCCCCAGCAGGGTGCTCAAGGAGCCTTTCAGGGTGTCGCTCAGGCGTCCGCCGATGCCGAAGCGCAGGCGGTTCTCGTTGCCACCGCCGAAGTGCGAGTAGTCCACGTAGCCGTGGCCCTGCTCGGGCGGGTCCTGGCTGACGATGTTGAGCACGCCGGCCGAGGCGTTCTTGCCGAACAGGGTGCCCTGGGGGCCGCGCAGCACTTCGATGCGCTCCAGGTCCAGCAGGTCCAGGGTGGACTGCCCAGGGCGGCCGAACACCACGCCGTCCACCACCGTGGCCACCGTGGGCTCGACCCCCGGCGAGGTGGAGATGGTGCCGACGCCGCGGATGAACAGCGAGGTGTCCTTGTTGGAGGCACCGGTGCGGTAGTTGAGGGTCGGCACCTGCTGGACGATGGCGCCGACGTTGTTGCGGTTGTCGCGCTCCAGCTGCTCGCCCTGCACCACGGAGACGGCCACCGGCACGTCCTGCAGGCTGGCTTCGCGGCGGGTGGCGGTGACGGTCACCGTCTTCAGCGTGGGCGCGGCCTTCCGGCCGTCGGCGGTGCTGTCGGGGGTGCGCTCGGCGGCCCCGGCGGCGCTCCCCAGCGCCGCCAGGAGGATGCCGATGGCCAGCGGGCTGCGGCGCCCGCCGTGGGAGGTGCGAAGGCCGCTGGAGGCGACCGGGAAGCTGAGGGGGTTCATGTTCGTTTCACTGCCCTGCGGAGACCAGACGTGCCTGCTGCTTGGCAGGCTCCTTGTGGGCTGTCGCGGTCTGGTCTCGCTCGTGCGAGTGGCAGCAAAAAGGCAGACAGCCGTTGGTTGTTAGCGCTAACATCGTCAGTATCCGAGCGACGCCAATAGATCGTCAAATAATTAAAAATTACTTTTATATGCCTACAAGGATGGTCAATCCATGAGCAGCCCCCGCAAGCGCCGAGGCGCGGGACGCGTCACCCTCAGCGCCGTGGCCGAGCGCGTCGGCGTGTCCGCCATCACCGTGTCGCGCTACTTCAACCAGCCGGAGCAGGTCTCCGAGGAACTGCGCGGGCGCATCGAAACGGCGGTGGCCGAGCTGGGCTACGTGCCCAACCTGGTGGCCGGCGGCCTGGCCTCGGCGCGCGGGCGCATCGTCGGCATGGTCATCCCCAACATCTCCGGGCCGATCTTCGCCAACACGATCCAGGGCTTCAGCGACACCCTGGCGCGCCACGGCTACCAGCTGCTGCTGGCCTCCAGCTACTTCTCCGAGGAACAGGAAGAGAGCGCCGTGCGCGCCTTCCTCGGCTGGTCGCCGGCGGCCCTGGTGGTCACCAGCCATTTCCACAGCCCCGGCACCGAGAAGATGCTCGCCGAGGCGGACATCCCGGTCGTCGAGGTCTGGGACTACCAGCCCGAGCGCGCGCCCATGCAGGTGGGGTTCCTCCACCGCGACGTGGGCGTCGCCGCCGCCCGCTACCTGCTGGACAAGGGGCACACGCGCATCGCCTTCGTGCAGAACAGCGCCGCCGGCGACTTCAGCGCCCTGGACCGCCGCGACGGCTACGCCGACACCCTGCGTGCCGCCGGCCACGAGCCCTGGGTCTTCGTGCCCAGCAGCGGGCTGGCGCCCTTCGAGGCCGGCAAGCAGGCCATGGAGGCGCTGATGAAGCGCTCCCCACGGCTGGACGCGATCATCTTCGCCAACGACAACCTCGCCGCCGGTGGCCTGCTCGCCGGCCAGCGGGCGGGCCTGGACCTGCCGGGCGACTGCGCGGTGATGGGCTTCGGCGACTACCCGTTCGCCGAGATGCTGCTGCCCAGCCTCACCACCATCCGACCGCCGGCGCTGGAGATCGGCGAGCGCGCCGCCACCCGGGTGCTGGAGGCACTGGGCGTGCTGCCGGTGGAGGGCGAGGTGGAGCGCCTGAATCTGCTCGACTGCCAGGTCATCGCCCGGGAAAGCGCGTAGAATCCGCGCGCCCTCGCAACAAGCCCTGCCTCTTGCCATGAATCCCTCGACCCTCCTCTCCCTCCCCCTGCTCGCCCTGGCCCTTGGCGGCTTCGTCGTCGGCAGCAGCGAATTCATCATCATGGGCCTGCTGCCCGAGGTGGCCCAGGACCTCTCCGTGAGCCTCTCCGACGCCGGCCTGCTGGTCAGCGCCTACGCCATGGGCGTGGTCATCGGCGCGCCGCTGCTGGGCCCGCTGCTGGGGCGCCTGCCCCGGCGCCAGGCGCTGCTGTGGCTGATGGGCGCCTACGCCCTGGGCAACCTCGCCTGCGCCCTGGCCCCCAGCTACGAATGGCTGCTGGCGGCGCGCATGTTCACCGCCTTCAGCCATGCCGGCTTCTTCGGCTGCGCCACCCTGCTGGCCGCCGAGCTGGCGCCGCCCCATCGCCGCGCCTCGGCCATGGCGCTGGTGCTCAGCGGGCTGACCATCGCCAACGTGCTCGGGGTGCCGGCCGGCGCCTGGCTGGGCCAGGCCACCAGCTGGCGGGTGACCTTCATGGTGGTGGCAGGCCTGGGCCTGCTGACGCTGCTGGCGCAGTTCCTCTGGCTGCCGGCCACTGCCAGGCCGCAGCCCAATGCCGCCGGCGCCTGGGACGGCATCTTCCGGCGCCCGGTGCTGCATGCACTGGGGGTGTGCAGCCTGTCGTCGGTGGCGCTGTTCGGCGTGTTCACCTACATCAGCCCGCTGCTGCGCGATGTCTCCGGCTTCAGCCCGGAGCACGCCAATTTCGCCCTGCTGCTGTTCGGCATCGGCCTGACCCTCGGCAACCTGCTGGGCGGGCGCCTGGCGGACAAGGGCTTCCGCTTCGCCCTGCCCGGGGCCTTCGCGGTGAGTGCGCTGTGCCTGGTGGGGCTGTTCGTCTTCGCCCAGGTGCCGGTGCTGGCGCTGGCCTGCCTGTTCCTCTGGGGCGTGGCGAGCTTCGCCATCTCCTCGCCGCTGCAGTTGCTGCTAGTGGAACAGGCCGGCGAATCCGCCAGCCTCGCCGCCACCCTCAGCCACGCGGCCTTCAACCTGGGCAACGCCAGCGGTGCCTTCGTCGGCGGCCTGTGGCTGAGCACCGGGATGGGCCTGGCCAACCTGCCGCTGATGGGCGTGGCCGTGCTGGTCGCCACCCTGCTGGTGTGCCTGCCCCTGCCGCGCCTGCGCGCCACCCGCGAGCGCCTCCAGGCGGCCGGGCAGATCCATTGATCCAGACTCCGTGAGATGAAGCGCCCGTAGGGTGGATCGCGCTTCATCGATCCACCGCCCAGCTCCGGGCCGCGCGCCGTGAATCGAGGACGATTGAGGGCTCGCGGTACGGAACCCCGGGAGCTGCGGGATCGGCCCGGGCGGGCTAGGCTCTGGCCTTTCCCACGCGACAGGAGCACGGACATGGAAGCGGAACGCCAGGCCATCGAGGCGGTGGTACGGGATTACGTGGAAGGCATGGTGCGGGCGGACGCGACGCTGCTGCGCGGCGCCTTCCACCCCGACAGCCGCATCGTCGGGCACTTCGGCCCGGACCTGCAGTGGATCTCGCCGGAAGCCTTCATCGCCGGCCTGCAGGCCAAGGGGCCGGTGGTGGCCGAGGGCGAAGCGCCGGTGTGGCGGCTGGAGTCCCTGGACCTGACCGGCGACACCGCCCTGGCCAAGGTCACCGACGTCTACGCCGGCCTGGACTTCACCGATTACCTCTCGCTGCTGAAGATCGACGGCCGCTGGCGCATCGTGCACAAGCTGTTCCACCTGCACGGCTAAGGCCTGTCTCCGGGTGGGTCGCATCGATCCACCCCTTGCCCCCTCGACGCCCTACCCCGCCAGCACCTCGGCGAACAGCTGGCGCAGGTTGTCCACATCGTTGGCCGCCAGCTGGCGCAGTTGCTGGGCGAGCTGTGCATAACTCGGTGCGGGCGGCAGGTTGAGGTGGTGCGGCAGGATCTCCTCGCCGTCGCTCACCAGCAGGGCGAAGTGGATGCTGTTCTCCAGCTCGCGGGTGTTGCCCGGCCAGGGGTAGCCCTCCAGCGCCGCCTGGGCCTGGGCGCCGATCAGCGGCAGCGGCAGGTCGAGGCGCTGGGCGTAGATGCCGAGGAAGTACTCGGCCAGCGGCAGGATGTCGTCCGGGCGCTCGCGCAGCGGCGGCAGTTCCACGCGCCCTTCGTTGAGGTACTGGTAGAGCCGCTCGTCGAACTTGCCGGCACGCACCGCCTGGGCCAGGTCGATGCTGGTGGCGGCCACCAGGCGCACGTCCACCGGGGTCGGCTGCTGGGCGCCGACGCGGGTCACCTCGCGGCTTTCCAGGGCCGCCAGCAGGCGCGCCTGGAGCGGCAGCGGCAGGTCGCCGATCTCGTCCAGGTAGAGCGTCCCGCCATTGGCCGAGCCGAACCAGCCGGCACGGCTGCTGGCCGAGCCCGCATGGGCGCCGGGGGCGTGGCCGAACAGCTCGGCCTCGGCGTAGGCCTTGCTGATGGCGCCGCAGTTGACCGCGACGAACAGCCCCGGCCGCTCGCTGGCGCGGTGGATCTGCCGCGCCAGCAGCTCCTTGCCGGTGCCGGTCTCGCCCTGGATCAGCACCGGCACGGCGGCCGGTGCCAGGTGTTCGATTTCCTCCCGCAGGCGCCGCGAACGGGCATCGACGAACACCAGCGCGCGGGCACGGATGCTCAGCGGGCTGCGGTCGGCGTCGGCGAAGGTCAGCAGGGGTTGGCCATTGGCTGGCTGGCTCATGGACGAAATCTCCCGCCGGGGCCTGCGCGCTGGCAGGTCCCGGACGTCACGCGATGAATGGAGGCGCGCCCGGCTCAGGCGCGCAGGCGGGCCAGTTGCTCGATGCGCCCCTGCAGGCGGTAGAGGTAGGCGAAGCCCTGCTCCCAGCGCTGGTGGCCGGACTTCACATTGATGTGCCCGGCGCCGGCGAGGATGGCCGGCTCGGCGCCCCAGTCACGGGCCAGTTGCAGGGCCCGCTGCGGGCTGGCCGCATGATCGTTGTCGGAGCCCACCAGCAGCGTGGGGAACGGCAGGGCCGTACGGGGAATCGGCGCGAAGCCGGTGAGCGCCTCCGGGCAGCCGGGGCGCTCCACATCCGCCGGGGCGACCAGCAGCGCACCGCGCACCCGGCGCAGCACGTCCGGGTCGGCCTGGGCCGCCCAGTGGGCCACGGTGACGCAGCCCAGGCTGTGGGCGACGAGGATCACCGGGGTGCGCTCGGCATCGATGGCGCGCTCCAGCGCCGCCACCCAGGCCGCGCGGTCGGGTTGGTCCCAGTCGGCCTGCTCCACCCGCTGCGCGTTGGGCAGCGTGCGCTCCCAGTGGCTCTGCCAATGGTCGTCAGGGGAGCCCTGCCATCCTGGCAGGATCAAGTAGCGAATGGCCTGGCTGCGCATGGCGAGCCCTCCTTGCGAGACGTTCGATGAAGGGCAGTCTAGGGGCTCGTCATATATCTGTTAAGGAATAAGAATTTATTTACTTATGCATTATTAGCTTATAGCTGCAGGTCATCCTCGCCCCGCCAGACCGAACGAGTAGGATGAGCCCCTCGCTCCCCAGCACCGGAACGCGGCGCCATGCAGATCGACGACGAGCTGACCCTGAAGAAACTGGAGACCTTCCTCGCCTTCATGCGCGCGGGCAACCTGTCCCGCGCGGCGGCGGCGCTGGGCACCAGCAACGTCAGCGTGCACCGCGCCATCCACTCCCTGGAGAGTGCCCTGCGCTGCCCGCTGTTCAAGCACGAGGGGCGCAACCTGACGCCGCTGGAAAGCGCCTACGTGCTGGAGGAGAAGGCCCAGAAGCTGGTGCAGGACGTGCTCGACATGGTGCGCCTGACCCGCGAGGCGGCGGGCTTTTCCGCCGAGCGCTTCAAGCTCGGTGCGCTCTATTCGCTGACGGTGAAGACCGTGCCGCAACTGGTGATGGGCCTGAAGATCCGCCGCAGCGAGCTGAACATCGACCTCACCCTGGGCTCCAACGCCGACCTGCTCTACCGCCTGAAGAACCTGGAGCTGGACGCCATGCTGGTGTCCCTCGACGAGAGCGTCAGCGACCCGGACTGCGAGCAGCTGCCGCTGTTCTCCGACGACATCTTCCTCGCCGTGCCCACCGACTCGCCCTTCGCCGAGCAGCCGGAGGTGGACCTGGCGGACCTGGCCGACTCCACCTTCATCACCCTCACCCAGGGCTTCGCCACCCACCGCGACGGCGCGCGGGTGTTCCAGCAGGCGGGCTTCGAGCCGAAGGTGGCGATGCAGGTGAACGACATCTTCACCCTGCTCAGCATGGTCAGTTCCGGGGTCGGCTACGCCCTGCTGCCCGGGCGCATTGCGGCGGTGTACGAGAACCGCGTGAAGCTCATCCCGCTGCAGGCGCGCTACCGTCTGCAGCAGCACATCGGCGTGGTCTTCCTCAAGGCCCGCGAGCGCGACCCCAACCTGCTCGCGCTGCTGGCCGAATGCCGCATGTACAGCCTGCGGCAGGGCCCGCACTGACCGCCGTCGAAAAACCCGGCGAGCCCCTCAGCCGGCCAGGCCGCGCATCATGAAGAACAGCAGCGACGGGCCCAGCAGGCAGCCCAGGGCGGTGTAGAAGGCGGCGGTCAGGCAGCCGTAGGGCACCAGCTTCGGATCGGTGGCCGCCAGGCCCCCGGCCACGCCGCTGGAGGTGCCCATCAGGCCGCCGAAGATCACCGCCGTGCGCGGGTTGTCGAGGCCGATGAAGGGCGCGACGAAGGGCGTCGCCACCATCACCAGGATGGCCTTCACCAGGCCGGCGGCGATGGACAGCGCCATCACCTCGGAGCTGGCGCCGATGGCCGCGCCGGTCACCGGGCCGACGATGTAGGTCACCGCCCCCGCGCCGATGGTGGTCAGGCTCACCGCGTCGGTGTAGCCGAAGGCCAGCGCCACGCCGACCCCGGCGACGAAGGAGGTGCCGATGCCGAAGAACAGCGCCACCACCCCGGACACGCCGGCGCGCTTGAGTTCCTCGATGTTCACCCCGAAGGCCGTGGCGACGATGGCGAAGTCCCGCAGCATGGCGCCGCCCAGCAGGCCGATGCCGGACAGCAGCGGCACGTCCACCAGGCCCTTCTGCCCGCCGGTCATCACCCCGCCCACGTAGGACAGCACCAGGCCGAGGAAGATGGCGATGGCCGAGCCGTGCAGGCGGCCGCGCGTCAGCTTGTCGGAGAGCCAGTAGGACAGCCACATGGTGACGCCGATGACGGCGAAGCCGCTGATCAGCCCGTAGCCGTTGATCACTTTCAGCATGGATTCGTACATGGCGGTCACCGTTGCAGAGGCTTCAGGGCATCAGCAGCGGCCGCCGCGTCGGGCTTCTTTTGGCCGAGGCGATCCAGCACCGGGACCATGGCGAAGCCGAGGACCACCGCCGCGATGCCGGCGAGGATCGCCATGGGCCCGCCGGACAGCGCGCCGAGCACGTTCTGCTGGGCGGCCATGGCGACCACGATGGGGATGTAGATGGCGCTCCAGAATTCCACGCCCTGCTCGCTCTTGGCGCCCATCAGGCCGCGCTTGTGCAGGGCGCTGCCGACGAAGATGAGCAGCAGCATGGCGATGCCGACACCGCCGACGTTGGCGGGAACGCCCAGGAGCTTGCCCAGGAGTTCGCCGATGAACAGGCCGACAAGGGTGCACAGGGCCAGGAAGGCCACACCGTAGATGATCATTGTTGTTGTCCTCGTGTTCGGGTCGAAGTGGCTTGTTTTTATCCTTCGAGTTGCACGGCGTTTATCGGGAGTGCTCCACCTCCTGGCGCAACAGGGCGTCCAGCGTATCCAGGCGGGCGCCCTGAAAGGCGATCACCGTTCCTTTTTCGAACACCCGCCGCGCCAGGCCGCTGAGCACGGCGCCGGGGGGCAGCTCGATGAACAGGCGCACGCCGCGCTCATAGGCGGTGCGCAGGGTGCCGTGCCAGTCGACCACGCGGCACATGTTGAAGGCGAGGTCGTCGCGCAGGCGCTCCGGGTCGTGGATCAGCCGCGCGGTGGTGCCGCTGAGGTAGCGGATCGCCGGGCGCCGCAGCGACACCTCGGCGAAGGCCGCCGCCAGCTCACGGGCCGGCGCTTCCAGCAGCGGGCAGTGGGACGGCACGCTCATCGCCAGGCGCTTCGCCAGGCCGGCCCCCAGGGCGCGGGCCCGCTCGGCGACGGCGGCCATGGCGGCGTCGCTGCCGGCGATGACGATCTGGTTGTCGGCGTTGAGGTTGCCGATGAACACCGGGCCCTCGGCCTCGGCCAGCAGCCCTTCCACCGTGGTCAGGTCCAGCCCCTGCAGGGCGGTCATGCCGTAGCCCTGTGGATAAGCCCGCTGCATCAGCTCGCCACGCAGGGCCACCAGGCGCAGGGCATCGGCGAAGTCCAGGGCGCCGGCCACCACCGCCGCCGGGTAGGCGCCGATGGACAGCCCGGCGACGTAGTCCGGCGCCGGGCTGCGCGCCAGCAGCAGGCGGGCGCTGGCGACCCCGGCGATGAGCAGGCAGAGCTGCACCGCACGGGTGGAGCGCAGGGCCTCGGCGCTGTCGAGCCGGGCCAGGTCCTGCCCCAGCACCTCGGCGGCCTCGTCCAGGCAGGCACGCACTTCCGGCGCTGCCGGCAGGGCCTGGAGCATGCCGGGCTGCTGGGCACCCTGGCCGGGGAAGGCGAACAGGCTGCTCATGCCACATCCTCCAGGGGCTGCCAGGGGTTATCCACAAGCCGCGCGCCAGCGTCGCACTTGAGCAGCACGCGACGGGCGCTGCCGCCCCACTCGCGCAGGGCCACGCCGCCCTGGGGGGTCTGCAGTTGCAGGTCGACGCGACAGGGCAGGTCTTCGAACAGCACCAGCAGCTCCCGCGCCCAGGCGCGCGGCAGGGGCTCGGTGGTGCGCAGCAGCAGGTCGAGGTCACTCTCCGCGTGCAGCACGTTGCGCCCGGTGGCGAGCTGGTAGCCCACCCCGCCAGTGGGGCCCCAGGGCAGGCCGAGGGCGTCCATCAAGGGCGTCACCTGGGCCAGGGCCCGCAGGGCCGGCAGTTCCCCCGGCGCGCGCAGGCGCAGTTGCTCGGGGGCGAGGCGTCGCTGCACGGCGGCGACCGGCATGCAGGCGGCGAAACGCTCGGCGCGGGTGGCGCCGCGCACCCCCACGGCCACCTGGCCCGCCGGGCAGCACGCACGGCGCACCACCACCGGTTGCCCGGCGGCCAGCACCTGCCGCGCCCAGGCCGGAGCCTCGGCGGGCAGTTGGTCCGGGGCCAGGCCCCAGAGCAGGTCGTGTGGCTGGAGGCGGTCCATGGCGGGCTCCCGGCCGGGCCTTACCACTGCGCCCGCAGCTGCGCGCGCACCGCCGAGGAGGCGGCGCGGTTCTCGGCGCCCAGGCGGTTGGACAGGTCGGTGCCGGTGCCGATGTCCGCCACGGCGCGCACCAGGCAGTCGCGCACCCGGTCGAGGTCGGCGGCGCCGGGGCTGTCGGGGTTATCCACAGCCAGGCGCTCCCAGAGCAGGCCGAGGGAGGCGTAGTTGTCCAGGTCGTAGGCCATGGGCGGCACCTTGGCCGCCAGGGCTTCCAGCTCGTCGACGCTGCGCAGGGTGATGCGCGCGGCAGCGGCCTTGCCCATGGCGTGGACCATCACCCCGGCATCGTCCAGGGCGATCAGCCGCTGGGCCTGGTACCCGTGGGCGAGAAAGGCGCCGGACATGGCCTTGCCCACCAGCAGGCCGATCACCGGGTGCCCGGCGAGGCGGGCACGGGCGTAGGCGTCCACCGCGCCGGCCAGGGCCTGGTGGATCCCCAAGGCTTCTTCGCGGCGGCCGTAGGCCTGGCTGGGCACGTCCACGACGGCCACCAGCACGCGCTTGTCGGCACGCCTGGCATCGGCCTGGATGGCGTCATCCACGGCCTTGGCCAGGCCCCAGCCTTCCAGCAGCCCCACCTCGCCGTTGCGGGCGCGGGGGAAGGGGTTGCGCGGGTCGGGCACCACGGCGATGAAGCGCGCGGCGCGGCTGCCCACCTCGCCGTCGATCACCTGCACCGAAGCGGGGAAGCCCGCCAGCGGGGTGCCGCCGGCCAGGCCGTGCAGCCAGTTCAGTCCTCGGCTCATTGCAGCTCTCCCTGGTAGAGGGCGCGCACCTGGGCGGCGTCCAGTTGGTCACAGTCCTCCCCCAGCCGGGCCAGGCGGGCGAGGAATTCGTCGGGGCGGCGGCAGCGCGGGGCGGCGGGTTCGCCGGCCGCCAAAAGGCCGGCCAGGGCCTCGCGCAGGGCCGCCACGTCATCGGCCACGTAGGCGTCGGCCAGCCCGCAGGCGTGGCGCTGTTCGCCACCGGTGAGGCTCCAGATGAAGGGCCGGTCGCGGGCGTCGTACTCCTCGATGCCGGCTTCCTGCTCGATCACCTGGGGGCCGTTGAGGCCCAGGCGCGCCTCGCGGGTCACCAGCAGGTGGCTGCACAGGCCGGCGGCGATGGACATGCCGCCGAAGCAGCCGACGGCCCCGGCGATCACGCCCACCACCGGCTGGTGCTGGCGCAGGGCGACGATGGCGGCCTGGATCTCGGCGATGGCGGCCAGGCCCAGGTTGGCTTCCTGCAGGCGCACGCCGCCAGTTTCCAGCAGCAGCACGGCGGCGGTGGGTATGCCCTGGCGGTTGTCTTCCACCGCCAGCTCCAGGGCGCCGGCAATCTTGGCGCCGCCGACCTCGCCCAGGCTGCCGCCCTGGAAGGCGCCCTCGATGGCGGCAATCACCAGGGGGCGGCTATCGAGGCTGCCCTTGGCCACCACCACGCCGTCATCGGCCTGGGGCACGATGCCCTGCTGCACCAGCCAGGGCGACATGACGCGATCGAAGGGGCCGAGCAGTTCGCGGAAGCTGCCGTCGTCCAGCAGCGCGCGGGCGCGCTGGCGGGCACCCAGTTCGACGAAGCTGCGGGCCGCCAGCAGGCGGGCGGTATCAGTCATGGGCCACCTCCTCCAGGGCCTGCTCCAGGCGCAGGCGCACCACCCCCGGCGTGGCGCCGAAGTCGTGGATGTCGATGTTCAGGGCCGGCAGCTGCTGGCCGGCGAAGAGGCGCTGGAACAGCTGCGTCCAGCGCGGGCCGCTGCCGTTCACCGAGGTGATCACCTGGATCGCCAGGGTGCCGGCACGGCCGGGCTCCAGCAGCACTTCCAGGTCGCCGGAGCCGACGCAGCCCACCAGGGCGCGGCCGCGAGCGGGTTGCCCGGCGGGGAATTCGAAGGTCAGGGTTTCCATGTCACAGGCTCCCGGCTTGATCGAGGAACAGGCAGGCGGCCAGCAGATCGGCGGCTCCGCCCGGGGATACGTTGAGGGCCAGCAGGCGCGCCTCCAGTGCGCGCAGCTGACGGCGCCCGGCGAGGCTGGCGGCGCCCCCGGCGGCGAGCACCGCGCGGGCACCGTCGCGGGTGGTCTGCAGCCCCTCCGGGCCGGCGCGCCAGAGCACGCAGGTGTCGGACAGCTCGGCCATGATCGCCAGCAGCGCATCGAGCCGGGCGTTCTGCTCGCCGGCTCCGGCCGCGCGGCTGCGCTGCAGCTGTGGCAGGCCGTGGTCGAGGGCGGCGGGGAAGCCCAGTTGTGCTTCTTCCCGCGCACCGCGCACACCGTAGCGACGGCACACCTCGGCCCCGTGGCTGCGCGGTGCGGGGGCGGCCGGGTCGTCGATCAGGGCGATGCGCGCGGCCCGCATGGCGATGGCGCGGGCGTCGCGGCTGTCGGGCTCCAGCGCCCAGGCCGCCACCAGCAGGCCGAGGGCCCAGATGGCCCCCCGGTGGGTGTTGACCCCGGCGGTGGTGGCGAGCATCGCCGCCTCGCCTTCGCGGCCGATGCGGCCCAGGGCTTCGCGCAGGGGCACGCCGACCTCGCCGTGCTGCAGGGCAGCCTCGGCCATCTGCCGGAAGCAGGGCCAGAGCGACAGCGCCGAGGCGTGCATCAGGCCCAGGTGCAGGTCGGTGTGGGCACCGCTGCCGCGCCGGTCCACCAGGCCCGGCTTGGGCGTGAGGTCGGCCTCGTCGATCAGGGCGTCCACCGCCCGGTCCGCCAGCCAGTCGGCCAGGGGCAGGTCGGCGTCGCGTAACGTGAGTGCGCTCATCACCAACTCCTGAAACGGGCGGGCGGGTTGTAGAGGCCGCCGGACCACTCCACCAGCTCGGCGATGCTCTTGGCGGCGAGCAGTTCGCGGCTGGCGTCGGTGCGGCGGATGCCGAGGTCCTCGGGCAGGGCAATCAGCCCTTCGCGGCGCATGCGCTCGGTGTCCCTGGGGTCGTGGCGCAGGCCGATGGCGGTGACCCCGGCGACGGCGGCGATCATGGCGCGGCGTTCCTCTTCGGAACGCGCCTTGTACAGGTAGGCGATGCCTTCCTCGGTGAGCAGGTGGGTGACGTCGTCGCCGTAGATCATGATCGGCGCCAGGGGCATGCCGGTCTTGCGGGCCACGTCGACGGCGTCGAGGGTCTCGACGAAGGTGGGTTTGCCGCCTTCCTGGAAGGTCTCGACCATCTGCACTACCAGCTTCTTGCCGCGCGCCAGCAGGGCCTCGGGTTCGGCGCGCATGTCCAGCCAGGCGGGGGTGGAGTGGCGCCGGCCGCGCGGGTCGTGGCCCATGTTCGGCGCACCGCCGAAGCCCGCCAGGCGGCCCCGGGTGACGGTGGAGGAATGGCCGTCGCCGTCCACCTGCAGGGTGGCGCCGATGAACAGGTCCACCGCGTACTGCCCGGCCAGCTGGCACAGCATGCGGTTGGAGCGCAGGGAGCCGTCGCGGCCGGTGAAGAACACGTCCGGGCGCTGGGCGATGTAGCCCTCCATGCCCAGCTCGGTGCCGAAGCAGTGCACGCTTTCCACCCAGCCGGTCTCGATGGCGGGGATCAGCGTCGGGTGCGGGTTGAGCGTCCAGTTGCGGCAGATCTTGCCTTTGAGGCCCAGGGACTCGCCGTAGGTGGGCAGGATCAGCTCGATGGCGGCGGTGTTGAAGCCGATGCCGTGGTTGAGGGACTGGACGTTGTGTTTCTCGTAGATGCCGCGGATCGCCATCATCGCCATCAGCACGTGCACCGGCTTGATGTGGCGCGGGTCGCGGGTGAACAGCGGCTCGATGTAGAAGGGCTTGTCGGCCACCACCACGAAGTCCACCCAGGAGGCGGGGATGTCCACGCGCGGCAGGTCGCGCACGTCGTCCACCAGCTGGTTGACCTGGGCGATGACGATGCCGTCGGAGAAGGCCGTTGGCTCCACCAGGGCCGGGGTGTCCTCAGTGCTGGGGCCGGTGTAGAGGTTGCCCTCGCGGTCGGCCATGAAGCCGGCCACCAGGGTGACGTTGGGGATCAGGTCCACCACCAGCCGCGAGTACAGCTCGATGTAGGTGTGGATGGCGCCGACTTCCAGCAGGCCGTCTTCCATCAGCTGGCCGATGCGCAGGCTCTGCGGGCCGGCGAAGGAGAAGTCCAGCTTGCGGGCGATGCCGCGCTCGAACAGGTCCAGGTGCTCGGCGCGGCTGACGCTGGGCATGATCATGTGCAGGTCGTGCAGGCGGCCGGGGTCGGCCTTGGCCAGGGCGCGGGAGAGGAAGTCCGCCTGCTTCTGGTTGTTGCCTTCGAGCACCACCCGGTCGCCGGGGGCGATCAGGGCCTCCAGCGCGGCGACGATGCGCTCGCCGGGCAGCACCGCGCCGTCGGCGAGGTGGTGCACGCGGTCGAGGCGGCGCTGCTTTTCCGCGCGCCGGCGCGACCACTGCGGCGGTGGGGAGATTGTCGTTGTCATTGGATGCTCCACGGGTTCCGCTGTCGTGGAGCGAACCTTAGGAGCGCGACCGGTGGGTCATCAATCAAGCCCGGCGGCGGATCGTTACGGCCAGATTAACGATCCGCTGCGGTGGGGGCCGGATGTAGGGCGGACCCCGCTTCACCGGTCCACCATGCGGAGTGGACCGGTACTCAGAACTCCAGGGTGCTGGAGAGCTGCACCAGGCGCGGGTCGCCGATGGAGACGTTGAAGTTGTTCACCGAGGAGCTGTAGTAGGTCTTGTCGAAGAGGTTCTTCACGTTGAGCTGGAGCTTGAGGCGCTTGTCGTTGCCCAGGGGCGTTTCGTAGCTGGCGAAGGCGTCGGCGACGGTGTAATGCGGCAGCTCGAAGGTGTTCTCGGCATCCCCCTCGCGGTCGCCGACGTAACGGCCCCCCAGGCCGGCACGCAGGCGGTCGCCGTCGAACAGCGGGCCGAAGTCATAGACGGCGGACAGCGAGGCGGTGTGACGGGCGACGTTCTGTAACGCGTTGCCCTTGAGCTTGGGGTCGCGGGTCACTTCGGCATCGGTGAAGGCGTAGGTGCCGATCAGGCTGAGGTTGTCGGTCAGTTGCCCGGTCACATCCAGTTCGATGCCCCGTGAGCGCACTTCACCAGCCCCGCTGGCGACGGTGTCGGATTTCCCGTCGATCGTCACGTTCTGGGTCACCAGGACGTTCTCCTTGACGATGTCGAACAGCGCCAGGGTGCCGGTGATGCGGCCGGGCATGTCCAGCTTGGCGCCGAGTTCCCAGCTCTTGCCCTCCTCCGGGGCGATGCCGTTGATGGACGCGGTGCCGGTCAGCGGCGCAATGGTGGAGTTGGGCTTGAACGACTCGGTGTAGCCGCCGTAGAGGGACAGCTCGTCGGTCATTTTGTAGACCAGGCCGACCCGGGGCACCCAGAGCTGGCCGTCGATGTCGGTGCTTTTCTTGAACGGGCGGCCCCGGCCGGCGAGCTGGTCGTAGAGCTGGTAGCGCGCACCGGCGATGAAGATCCACTGCTCGTTGAGGTGCACCGAGTCCTGGAAGAAGGCGGACTGGCTGACCACGCGGTCGGTCTGGTCGCTGTCGCCGGCGGCCACCGTGGTGGGCACCGGTACCTGGCCATACACCGGGTTCCAGGGGTTGAAGCCGAGGCTGGTGTTCTGGCGGATCAGGTCCTCGCGGAAGAACTTGCGGTACTCGTGGTCCACGCCCATCAGCAGGTCGTGCTGCATGCCGCCCAGCTGCACCTGGCCGTCCAGGTCGAAGGTGGCGAAGTGTTCGGTGCTCACCGCGCCCCGGGTGCCGTCCAGACGGCGCCGCAGCGTGCCGTTGGGGTTCTGGCTCTGCACCCGCGCCTGGTAATCGTCGTAGGTGTCGCGGTTGTAGCTGTAGGCGAAGTGGGCCTTCCAGGCCTCGTTCAGCTGGTGTTCGAGGTCGAGGATCATCAGGTCCGACCGGCCCTCGGTGACGTTGTAGGGCTCGTCCAGGCGGCGGGTGGCGGGCACCGCCAGGGGCTTGCCGTTGAGGAAGATGGTGCCGCGGTCGAAGGGGGTGCTGTACTCGCGGTGCTCGAAGCTGAGGTTCACCGTGGTGTCTTCGCCGTACCAGGCGAAGGACGGGGCGAAGGTCTTGTCGCGGCTGTGGCCGAAGTTGCGCCAGTAGTCGGCGTCGTCGTAGTCGGCGATCACCCGGTAGGCCAGGCCGGAATCCCCCAGCGGGCCGGTGACGTCGAGGGTGCCGCCGCTGCCGTCCTTGCCGTCGCCGTAGGTGGAGGCGCGCGCGGTGATGGCGCGGTAGGCCTGCAGTTGCGGCTTCTTGCTGATGACGTTGATCACCCCGCCCGGGTCGAGGATGCCGTAGAGCATCGAGGACGGGCCCTTGAGCACTTCCACGCGCTCGGCGCTGGCGGTGAGGTTGCGGCCCTGGATGGTGCGCATGCCGTCACGCAGGATCGAGCCGTCGCGGTTGTCGCCGAAGCCGCGCTTCATCACCGCGTCCAGGGTGCTGCCGAGGGTGTTGGCCTGGGTGATGCCGCTGACGTTGGCCAGGGCGTCGTCGAGGTTCTGTGGCTGCTGGTCCACCAGCGCCTGCGCCGGGACCACGGCCACCGCCTGGGGGATGTCCAGCAGCGGGGTGTCGCTGCGGGCCAGGCGGGTGGTGGGCGGTGGCTGGTAGCTGGCGGCGCTCTCCGCCTGGCGGGTGCCATCGACGTTCACCGCGCCCAGGTCGAGGGCGTCGGAGCTGGCCACCGGCACCAGCGTCAGGGTGCCCGGCGCCGCCTCGGTGAAGCTGAAGCCGCTGCCGGCCAGCAGGCGTGCCAGGGCCTGCTCGGCGCTCATACGGCCCTTCACGGCCGGCGCATTGCGCCCTTCCGGCAGGGCCTGGGTGTAGACCACCGCCAGCCCGGTGCTGCGGGTGAAGGCAGCCAGGGCCGGGGCCAGGGGCTGCGCCTCGATGGCGAAGACCTGCTCCCGCGCCAGCGCCGCCGGGGCCTCGGCCAGGGCCTGGGGCACCCAGGGTGCGCTCCCCAGGGCGAGCAGGGCCGAGACCAGTCCGAGGCGCTTGAAGGCGCCGCGCTGCAACCGCGATGAGCTGTGATTCATGTAAGGCGTACCCCTGGCTGTGGCTTCTCGTTGCGAATAAATCGCATTCCATCACCCCTACACGGATGCCGAGCGGGAACACCTCACCCCTGCCCTGAAGTTTTTTTCCACAGGCGGCAGGCGACGTCGGAGCGGCGCGGACGGTTTTCCACAGGCCACGGCGTTGCCATGACCGACAGGCGGGGGAGACGCGAGAAGGAAGGGCAGCGGAACGTGGCTGACAGCTCAGCGCAGGAGCATCACCCGGCCCAGCACTTCGTGGCGCTGGAAGCCGAGCACGGCGCCCAGGGCATCCACCACGGCGCGGGGGTCGTTGTTGGGGAAGCTGCCGCTGACCCGTTGCCCGGCGAGGTCGGTGTCCAGCAGCAGGATGCGGCCGGGGTAATAGCGGCCCAGTTCGTCGAGCACGTCGGCCAGCGGCGTCTTGTAGAAGGTCAGCCGGCCCTGGCGCCAGGCCAGCTGGGCCTCGGCATCCACCGGGTAGACCTCACCCCCGCGGCCGTCGAGGTAGCGCACCTGCTGGTTGGCGGTGAGCACCTGCTGCGGGGCATCCGCCCGGGCACGGACGCCCACCCGCCCCTGCTCCACGGTGACCCGTGCGCCGCCGAGCTGCAGGCGCACGCCGAAGCGGGTGCCCAGCACGCGCGCCTCGCCCCCGGCCGCTTCCACCACGAAGGGCGGCTCGCCATGGGTGACCTGGAAGTAGGCACCGCCCCGGTGCAGCACCACGTGGCGCTCATCGGCGCGGTAGTCGACGCTGAGGGCGCTGTCGGCATCCAGCACCACCCGGGAGCCGTCGGCCAGGGTGAGGGTGCGCACTTCCCCCGGCGCGGACACGTAGTCGGCGCCCAGGTCCTGCAAGCGGTCCAGCGGGTGCCAGCCGCCGGCCCACACCATCAGCACCAGGCTGGCGGCCATGGCCAGCACGCCACCCCAGCGGGCGCGCCGTTGCGAGGGCACGGAACGCGGCGCCAGGTACTGGCGCAGCTGGTCCGCCTCCTCGTCCGCCAGCAGCGCGGCGGCCGGCCAGGTGCGGCGCCAGAGCGCCTCGGCCTGGGCATAGGCATCGATGTGGCGGACGTCGGCGTAGAGCCAGCGCTCGAAGGCCTCGCGCTGGCCGGCGTCGGGATCGTCCTGCATGCGCCCCGCCCACAGCCAGGCCGCCTGTTCGACGGCGCTCTGGCGAGGGCTGGCCGCTGGCGGCCGCTGTGGATCGGGCTTCATCAGGTCGCGCTCCCGGGCGATGGGCCGGCGGAGGGCTCCGCCAGGCTGGCCTTGCAGGCCTCCAAGGCGCGCATCATATGTTTTTCCACCGCGCTCTGGGACAGCCCCATGGCCTGGGCGATCTCGCCGTAGGTGCGGCCGTGGATGCGGTTGAGCAGGAAGATGTGCCGGGTGCGTTCAGGCAGCGCACGCAGGGCTGCCTGCACGTGGCGCAGGTCGTGCCCGGCGGCCAGGGCCGCCTCCGGGTCGGTGGGCTCCGGCAGGTGCTGCTCGGCCAGCAGGCCGGCCTCGGTACGCGAGCGCGAACCCTCGCTGCGCAGGTGGTCGATGGCCATGTTGCGCGCGCTGCGCAGCAGGTAGGTGGCGAGGTCCTCCACCTGGGCGTCGGCGCGCCGCCAGAAGCGCAGGAACAGCTCCTGCACCAGGTCCGCCGCCGTGGCCCGGCAGCGCACCTGGCGATTCACCAGCGCCTCCATGCGCGAGCGCTCGGCGAGGAAGGTGCGCAGCAGCACCTCGCGCGGCGCGGCTTTCGCGCGCTCGGCCTCGGCAAGGGTCGGCGGGAGGGGCTGGTCGGGCATGGAGAAGCCGGCGGGGCCAGGAAGGGAGCGAGATGATAATGCTTATCAAATAGACCTGACTAGGGACGATCCCCCTGCCGCCGACCGGTGACTGCCTTTAAAATGGCCGCCCCATGGACGACACGACCCCACCCCGAATGGACAAACGCCTCACCACCCTAAGCAAGTACCTCAGCTACCTCCTGCGCCACCAGCCCGGCGCCATCGGCCTGACCCTGGACCGCGAAGGCTGGGCCGACCTCGACACCCTCATCCGCCTCGCCCGCGCCGCGGGCCAGGCCATCGACCGCGAGCAGGTGCTGGAGGTGGTGGCGAGCAACGACAAGAAGCGCTTCAGCCTCTCCGACGACGGCCAGCGCATCCGCGCCGCCCAGGGCCACACCGCCACCGGCGTGGCCATCGACTACGCCGAGCAGGTGCCGCCGGAGCACCTCTTCCACGGCACCGCCTCGCGCTTCATGGACGCCATCCGCGCCCAGGGCCTGCGCCCCGGCCGCCGCCACCATGTGCACCTCTCGGACCAGCGCGACACCGCCATCGCCGTCGGCACCCGCTACGGCCAGCCGGTGCTGCTGCGCATCGCCGCCGCACGCATGCACCAGGCCGGGCATCGTTTCTACCGGGCGGACAACGGCGTGTGGCTGGCCGATGCCGTGCCGCCGGCGTTCTTCGAGGTGGAGGATTGAGGGCCACGCCCCACCGCTCTGCCCCTCCGCCGGGGCAGTGAACGCGGTCGGGCAGGCTACAGGGCGCATCGGCCCCGCGTGGTCATAAAAAAGGCCGCCCGCCCCCTGCCTGAAGGCGGGCAGCCAATCCTTCAGCGAGCGGTGATCACCGCCAGCTTGGTGATCCCGGCCCGCTCGATGGAGGCCATGGCCTTGGCCACCGCGCCGTAGTCCACCTTGTCGTCGGCCTGCAGTTGCACCCGCAGCTCGGCGTCCTTGGCCTTGGCGGCCTCCAGGTTGGCCTGCAGCAGGTCGGGCTGGATCTCGTCCTTGTTGATGAACACCTTGCCCTCGCCATCGATGCTCACCACCAGCGGGTCCTTCTGGTCCGGCGGGGCGACGGCCTCGGTCTTGGGCAGGTTGATGGGGATGGCGTTGGTGAGCAGCGGCGCGGTGACGATGAACACCACCAGCAGCACCAGCATCACGTCCACCAGCGGGGTGACGTTGATCTCGGAAAGGACCTCGTCGCTGTCCTGGGTGGAGAAGGCCATGTCAGGACGCCTCCTTCACAGCGCCGGCCGCACGGGCCGGAGCGGGGCTGACGATCAGCCTGAAGGCGCTCTTCTGGGCCAGCAGGTAGAAGTCGTGGGCGAAGTCGTCGAGGTCGGCGGCGGTCAGCTTGAGGCTGCGTAGGAAGTAGTTGTAGACCAGCACCGCCGGCACCGCGACGGCGATGCCCACCCCGGTGGCGACGAGCGCCGCACCGATGGGGCCGGCCACGGTCTCCAGGCTGGCGGAGCCGGCCAGGCTGATGCCCTTGAGCGCCTCCATGATCCCCCACACGGTGCCGAACAGCCCGATGAAGGGCGACGTAGAGCCGATGGAGGCCACCACCGCCAGGCCCGACTCGAGGGCGCGGCGCTGACGCTGGATCTGCTGGCGCAGGGCGCGTTCGAGGCGGTCCTGGTGGTTGATCGCCTGGCTCAGGTCACCGGGCTGGCCACCGGGCACCTGCAGAGCAGCAAAGCCGGCGCGGGCCACATCGGCCACGGCCCCGCCATGGCCCTGCACCAGCTCGGCGGCGCTGTCCAGGCTGGTGGCGCTCCAGAAGCGCTTCTGGAACTGACGGTCGCGGTGCTTCAGGCGGGCGAACTGGATGGCCTTGACCAGGGCCAGGCCCCAGGTGACGACCGAGAAGCCGATGAGCAGCCAGATGACCAGGTGCTCGACGGAGCCGAAGGGGTTGCTGATTAGGTCCATGGTGCAGTCCTCACAGGGCGCAGGGCGCCGGTATTCAGTTCAGTTTGAAATCGATGGGCACGCTGACCCAGCCGTCCTGGGCCACGTCGCCGCGCTTGGCGGGGACGAAGGTCCAGCGCTTGACGGCCTTGACCGCCGCCTCGTCGAGCAGGTCGCGGCCGCTGCTCTTCTGCACCTGCACCTCGCTGGGCGAGCCGCTGGCCAGCACATGGACCCGCAGCAGCACCGTGCCTTCCCAGCCACGGCGCTGGGCGAAGGCGGGGTACTCCGGCGCCGGGTTGCGCAGGTAGCCGGCGTTGGCCGAGGGCGGCGTGACCGGAGCCGGAGCGGGCGGAGCCGGGGGTGCCGGCGGCGCGGGCGGGGCCTCGACCTTCGGCGGCGGTGGCGGAGCCTCCACCGGCTTGGGAGCCGGTTTCGGCGCGGGCTTGAGCACGGGTTTCGGCTTGGGCACCGGCTTGGGCGGCGGCGGTTTCACCGCCAGCTCCTCCACCACCGGCGGCGGCGGCTCGACGACCGGCGGCGGGGGTGGTGGCTCAGGGGGCGGCGGCTCCACCACGGGCGGGGCCGGTGTGGTGAATTCGATGGTCATCGGCGGCACCTGGGGCGGCACCTCGGGCAGCGGTGGCGTGGGCTTGCTGCTGACCCAGTAGAGGACGCCGGCATGCAGCACCAGGGCGAAGGCCCCCAGCAGCCACGCCTCGCGGCGACCGAGCACGCGGGCCTGGCCGCTGCGGAAGCGGGAGGCGGCCAGCGCCTGGCGCACCTGCACGCCCAGGTCGCGCACCTCACCCGGCGCGCGCACATCAGGCCTCGGCAGGCCACTTGCGCTGTCGGCCTTGAGGACATTGCCCATCGGCAGGACTCCTGGTTGAAGAAACCGGCCGGGGCCGGTGAACGAAAACGGGCGGCTGGGCCGCGTGAGGGCCGATCCAGAGCGGTCGGCCACGGCGGGAATGATTGGTTCGGACGCTTATCCCATAAAGTAATTTTTAATGATTTTGCAATTACTTTAAGGAATATAAATTCCTAACCAATTGATTAGTAAGGGGTTTTAAAACCGAATGCCTTGGCGGCATTGAAAATATGCCGGGAAGGCATCGAAAGACCGCGCAGGCGACGGTTTGAGATGAACGCCGTGTCGGGTGGACGTCGCTTTTCACACCCACCCGCGGTGTTGCAGGTGGCGCCAGCGGTGGACCGGTGAAGTAGGGCCCACGCCACCGATCCGCAGCCAGCCACAACGATGGGCTTCGCACAGCTCAGCCCATCCTACGGACGGAGCGGGCACGTAGGATGCGGTGAGCTCGGCGAACCGCATCGATGCGTGACAGCAGGGGCTCCCGTAGCCCGGGCTTCAGCCCGGGAAGCTGCACGGGATTCATCGAATACCCCCGAGCGAGTGGGAGCGGTTTCAACCGCGATGGGCGCAACCGCAGGAGCGAGCTCTGCTCGCGAAGCGTTAGCCCCGAGGTCGGAAGCGGGGGCCTCCCGGACTGAAGTCCGGGCTACGGCGGGGATCGGTAAAGTGGGTCCACGCCACCGATCCGCAGTCAGCCACAACGATGGGCTTCGCACAGCTCAGCCCATCCTACGGACGGAGCGGGCCAGTAGGATGCGGTGAGTTCGGCGAACCGCATCGATGCATGACAGGGGATGTAGGAGCGAGCTCTGCTCGCGAAACGTCAGCCCCAAGGTCGGGAGCGGGGCCTCCCGGACTGAAGTCCGGGCTACGGTGGGGATCGGTGAAGCGAGGTCCCTACCACCGATCCGCAGCCAGCCACAACGATGGGCTTCGCACAGCTCAGCCCATCCTACGGACGGAGCGGGTCGGTAGGATGCGGTGAGCTCGGCGAACCGCATCGATGCGTGACAGGGGTGCGGGGGTGGTTCAACCACGATGCAGGTGCTGATCGCGAACGAGACCGGGAAGCCGCCGGGCGACGAGCGTCGCCCTGCGGAGGGTGGCGGGGTCAGCCCTTGCGGGTGGTGCGGCTGCGCTGGCCGTCGATGCCCACCGGCACGTCACCGGCCAGGGTCACGCGGCGGACGATGCGCGGCTGGGTGTCGTAGTCGTCGACGGCGTAGTGCTGGGTGGAGCGGTTGTCCCAGATGGCCACGTCACCGGGCTGCCAGCGCCAGCGCACGGTGTTCTCCAGGCGCGTCACGTAGCCCTGGAGGACGGCGAAGATGTGCGCCGAGTCGGACTGGGACAGGCCCTTGAGGCGTTTGACGAAATGCCCCAGCAGCAGGCTGCGTTCGCCGCTGACGGGGTGCACGCGCACCACCGGGTGCTCGGTCTCGTAGACGGTGGAGGTGAACACCTTGCGGTACTCCTCCAGCTTTTCCACCGGGGCATTGGGGCGCACGCCGGCGTAGTCGTATTCGTTGCTGTGGATGGCCCAGAGCTTGTCGACCAGCTCGCGCAGTTCGCCCGGCAGGTCGTTGTAGGCGGTGGCGGTGTTGGCCCAGACGGTGTCGCCGCCGGCAGCCGGGGCCACCACGTTGCGCAGGATGGAGGCCTTGGGGTAGGCGTCGACGAAGGTCACGTCGGTGTGCCAGGAGTTGGCCCGCTGGCCTTCGGCGCCGTCGAGCTGCAGCAGGTAGCGGGTGCCTTCGCGCACCGGCACCGTGGGGTGGGCGACGGGGTCGCCGAGCAGCTTGGCGAAGGCCTCCTGGCCCTGGTCGTCGAGGTGCGTCTGCCCACGGAAGAAGATCACCTTGTGACGGACCAGGGCGGCCTGGATGGCGTCGACGGTGGCGGCGTCCAGCTCGGCGGAGAGGCGGATGCCACGGATCTCGGCGCCGATGCGTCCGGCGATGGGGTGGATGTCCAGCTGGATATCGGGCTGCTGGGTGGCCAGTGCTGCGTTGCTCATGGTGCGGTCCTCGCGTTGGGTGGGTGGTGCTGGGGGTCAGAAGTCGTAGCGCAGGGAGACGCCGGCGGTGCGCGGGGCGCCCACCGAGGCGGTGTAGGCGCCGTTCAGGTAGGCGAAGGCGCTCAGGTAGTAGTCGGTGTCGGTGGCGTTGCGCACCCAGATGGAGGCGTCCACCTGGCCGTCGCCCAGGTCGCGGCGCACGCCGGCCGAGAGGTTGACCAGGCCGTAGCCGTCGATCTTGGAAAGGTCGGAGTTGTCCAGGGTGCCTTCGGCCTCGGAGCGGTAGGCGTAGCTGGCGGTGAGGTAGGGCTCGATGCGGTTCTCCAGCTGCCACTTGTATTCGCCGCTGAGGTTGGCGATCCATTTCGAGGCGCCGACCACGCGCTCGCCGGTGAGGTCGCAGGTGGCCGGCGCGCCGGGAGCGGTGCTCACCTCGCCGGGGCACGGGGCGTCCTTGAAGCTGAGGTAGGTGACGTCGTTGTAGGAGCCGTTGAAGCGCAGGGTCAGCCCGCGCAGGGGCAGCGCGGTGGCCTCGAACTCCAGGCCGCGCGAGCGCACGCTGCCGGCGTTGGCCAGCACCTGCACGACGTTGGTGGAGCCCGGCGCCTGGTACAGGGTGGTGGCCTGGTAGCCGTGGATGCCGGTCCAGAACAGGTTGGCGTTGAGCTGCAGGCGGTTGTCCAGCAGGGTGCTCTTGAAGCCCAGCTCCGCGTCGTTGGCGCGCTCCGGCCCGACCACCAGGGAGTCGGCACCGGCCACCGGGGCCGAGCCCACCGCCAGGTTCACCCCGCCGGACTTCTCGCCATGGGCCAGGGAGGCGTAGCCCAGCAGGTCGTCGTCGAATTTGTAGGCCAGGTTCAGCAGGAAGGACGGTGCGGCGTTGTGCAGGCTGAGGTCGCCCGAGTCGTAGGCGCCCAGTTGCGCCGCGCGGATGGCGGCGGCCTGGCCGCTGACGGCAGCGCCGCCCACCGGGGCGAAACGCTCGACCTTGGCGTCCTTCTCCTCGTAGGTGCCGCGCAGGCCGGCGGTGAAGTCGAGGCGGTCGGTGAGGTGCCAGGTGCCCTGGGCGAACAGCGCGTAGCTGTCGGTCTCGATCTTGCCGTTGGCCTGGGTGCTGACGTTGTTGAAGGCGTTGAGGTTGGCACCGAGCAGGAACAGGTCGGCCCGAGACCCGTAGTCGGTGAAGGACTTGTTGCCGAGGTTCTGGTTGAACACGTAGGCACCGACCACATAGTCGAAGGCGCCGCCGGTGGGCGAGGCCAGGCGGATCTCCTGGGAGAACTGGCGGTCGTGCACTTCCACGCCGGTGTTGAGCAGCGCCGGTACGTTGAGGCTCTCGTCGTTGGCCGGGGTGAAGTGCCAGTAGCGGTAGGCACTGATGGAGGTGAGGGTGTAGCCGCCGGCGAGGTTCCAGTTGGCCTCCACCGAGCTGCCGCCCTGGTGCACGCTGACGTTCTGGCGGCCGTCGATGTTGACCTTCCTGTCGTCCGGGTCGCGCACCGGCGAGGCACCCGCCAGCGCCGCGCGCTGCCAGTAACGGGCCGGCGCGCCGTAGACCACCATGGTGCCGGTGCTGGAATCCTCCTCGTTGTAGTCGTTGATCCAGCGCAGGTTGAAGTCGTCGTTGGGCTTGAACAGCAGTTGCCCGCGCACGCCCTGGCGCTCGCCACCGTTGAGGTAATCACCGGTGTGGATGTTCTTGATGAAGCCGTCGTCGCGGGTGCGGTAGGCCGACAGGCGTGCGGCGAGGGTGTCGGTGAGGGCGCCGTTGACCGTGCCCTTGGCCTGGAAGTAGCCGTCCTGGCCGCCGGAGACCTCCACCGTGCGCTCGGGGCTGAAGGTGGGGGCGCGGGTGCTGATGTTGAGCACGCCGGCGGTGGTGTTCTTGCCGAACAGGGTGCCCTGGGGGCCACGCAGCAGCTCCAGCTGCTCGATGTCCAGCAGGTCGAACACGGCCATGCCCGGGCGACCGAGGTAGACGTTGTCGAGGTAGACCCCGGCGCTGCCTTCGAGGCCGTCGCTGGCCGGGTTGTTGCCAATGCCACGCACCGCGACGCTGGATTGCCGCGCATGGATGAACGCGACGTTGACGCTGGGTAGCACCTGCTGCAGGTCCTGCACCTTGTAGATGCGTTGGGCTTCGAGGTTTTCCCCGCCCAGGGTGGTGATCGGCGTGGGGACGTCCTGGGCGTTTTCCTCACGGCGACGGGCGGTGACGGTGACCTTCTGCAGGGCCACGTCCTCCTCGGCCTTCGGGTTGTCGGCAGGCCGCTCGGCGGCCCAGGCGGGGGCGCTGCCGAAGGCCAGCAGCAGGGCCAGGCTGGCGTCGAGGCGGCGCAGGGTGAAGGGCGGTCGCAAGGCGGTACGGCGGTTTCTCATGATCGGTTCCTTGGCATCGGGCCCGGCGCCGGGCCGAGCGGGGCCGCGTCACCCAGGCGGGCAACGGCAGCGCGGTGTTCAGGGAGTGCGGCGCGGCGCGGGGCGCTCAGCCGCTGGGACGGTGCCTCAGCGACACCCCATCCGGACGGACATGGGGCACGGGCACGGCGGCAAGGCGATGGGCATGGCAAGCGGTTTCATGGTGCAGGTCCCCCTCTGGGCTGGGCCATATGCTTATTCCATTTAAATCTTATTTATCTATTTAAGCTTCGTTGACGGAATAAGAGCCTGCATTTAAAACCAGCCCCCAGAGGCCGGCAAATGCCTTCGCCCTATATTTTCGATGCCGGAAGAGCATGTATGGACCTGCGCCAACTCCGTTACTTCGTCGCCCTGATCGAATACCGCAGCTTCGTCCGCGCGGCCGATGCCATGGGCATCACCCAGCCGGCCTTCAGCCGCAGCATCCAGGGCCTGGAGCAGGCGCTGGGCTGCCAGCTGGTGGACCGGGGCAACAAGGACCTGCGCCCCACACCGGAGGGCCAGGTGGTGCTGCAGCACGCGCTGCGCCTGGTGCAGGGCGCCAGCAACCTGGTGCACGAGATCAACCAGATGACCAAGCTGGACGCCGGCGAGCTGCACTTCGGCTGCGGCCCGGCGCCGGCGGCGAGCCTGGTGCCGGATGCGCTGGCAGCGTTCATCCGCCGCCATCCACGGGTGAATGCGCGCTTTGAGGTGAACAACTGGGAGACCCTGGGCCGTTTGCTGGCGCGGGAGGAGATCGAGTTCTTCATCGCCGACATCCGCCAGTTCGAGACCGATCCGAACTTCCAGACCCGCGAATTGAGCCCGCGCCGGGGGCGTTTCTTCTGCCGGACGGGGCATCCGCTGCTGGCCAAGGACAGCCTCTCCACCAACGACCTGTTCGACTACCCGCTGGCCGCCACGCGCTTGCCGGCGGGCGTGCGCAAGCTGCTGGCCGGCTTCAGCGGCAAGGCCGATTTCAGCCTCAACGTGGAATGCGAGCACGTGCCCGCGCTGGTGCAGGTGGTGAGCCAGACCGATGCGGTGGGCCTGGCCATGCTGGAAACCCTGGCGCCCCACCTGGAGCGCGGCGAGCTGGCGCTGCTGGGCTTTCGCAACCTGCCGGACAACCTGGACAGCCTCTCCGCCCGCTGCGGCATCGTCACCCGCACCGGCTACCGCCTCTCCCCCGCCGCGCGGGCGCTGATCGAGATCATCGTCGAGCGGGACCAGGCCGACGCGGCGCCAGAACGCCAGAGCGCCTGACGGACCCGGCCCGTGGGGGCACCTGTCGGTGGGCTGAAGCACACCCAAACGAATCGGCGCGCAGAGGCGAAGCCCATCATTGCCGGGCGCCCGGGGTGCGAAGCCCATCGTTGCAGGGCGCCTGAGGTGCGATGCGGTTCGCACAGCTCACCGCATCCTACGGACGGCTCCCAGGCGCATAGGGGGCGGCTCACCGCCCCACTATCGGGGCCAACCGCGACTCCGTCGGTGGGCTGAAGCCCACCCTGCGAATCGGAGTTCAGCGCGAGGCCTGGGCCTGCTCGGCCAGGGCGGCATCGAGGAAGCGCGGTTCGGCCCAGTCGCTCACCTGGAAGGGTTTGCGGATCAGGCGCTGTTCGGCGGCGAAGTCGACGCCCTTCTGCAGGCGGGCGAGGAAGTCGGCATCCAGGCGCGGGTCGAAGATCGTGTGGAAGCTGTCGTCCTTGAGGTCGGTGCCGAGGATCACCGGCGGGTAGCTGGCCAGGCGCGAGACCAGTTCGACGTAGGCCTGCTTGTGGTTGTCGTCGCGCAGCCACTCCACCGCCTGCTGCTGGGCCTTGACCAGGCGCGCGGTGATCTCGGGGTACTCGCGGACGAAGGCACCCGTGCCCACCAGCACCGCCTGGGTGCTGCCGGCGCCGCCCAGGTCGCGGGTGCTGAGCGGCAGTTCGGCGAGGCCCTTCTCACGCAGGGCGATGAGCCCGGCCAGACCCCAGGAGGCGTCCACCTGCTTGGCCGCGAGGGCGGCGTTGGCGGCGTTGAAGTCGAGGTTGATCACCTTGTAGTCGCGTTCGGACAGGCCTCGGCTGGCCAGCGCGTTGGCGAAGGACAACTGGTTGGCGGTGCCGCGGAACACCGCGACGCGCTTGCCCTTGAGGTCCTCCAGGGTCTTGATTCCCGAGCCGGGCACCACGCCCAGGTAGCTCTTCACGTCGCGGGCGGTGGCGCTGAGCAGGCGGGTGTCGAGGCCGCTGGCCTTGCCGATGATGGCGGCCAGGTCGCCGAGGTAGGCGAAGTCCACCTGGCCGTTGGCCAGGGCTTCGTTGATCACCGGGCCGGCGCCCTTGAAGAACAGCCATTCGACGCGGATGCCGTCGGCGGCGAATTCCTGTTCGAGGATCTGCCGGCTGCGCAGCACGTCCACCACGCCACCGCCGCTGTGTTCACTGCCGGCGCTGAGGTCGGGCACGGCGATGCGCAGGGTGCTGGGGGCGGCTGCCTGGGCAGGCAGGGCGAAGGTGCCCAGCCAGCCCGCCAACAAGGCGGGGACGAAGCGCCCGATGAGGCGCGGCAGGGAAAGGGACATGGCGGGGCTCCTGTGGATAAGGTCGATGGCGGCACCTTATCCACAGGCTGAACGGCAAATTAAATAATAAAAACTCATTCACTTATTCCCTGGATGCTTAAGCCAGCACTGCCGCACCCGCCAGGCCGGTATGCGCCGCGCGCATGGAAAATATTCGGCAAATGCATTTGCCGCCCTCCCCCGCCGCTCCCTATGAATAGCCCTTCTTATCCCTGGAACAGCAGAAGCCAGCGCTTCTTATGCCTCCGGGAAATATTCATGGCGCGCCGGGAGACCCGATGAGCACGATCCAGACGCCGTTCCCCACCCTGCCCCTGCCAGCCGTGCGCCGACGCCCCCGGGTCGGTGCCGTGCTGCTGCCCTGGGCCCTGCCCGCCGCGCTCCTGCTGCTGTGGTGGCTGGCCGCGCGGGGCCAGTGGATGTCCGGGCAGATCCTGCCGTCTCCGGCGCTGGTGTGGCAGAGCGCGGTGGAATTCGGCTCCGGCGAACTCTGGGCGCACCTGTGGATAAGCCTGCAGCGGCTGCTGCTGGGCTTTGCCCTCGGCGTGGCCGCCGGCACCCTGCTGGGCACCTGGCTGGGGCTGTCACGGCGGGCCGAGGCGCTGGTCTACCCGAGCTTCGTGGCCCTGGCGCAGATCCCCACCCTGGCGTGGATCCCGCTGTTCATGCTGCTGTTCGGCATCGGCGAGGCGCTGAAGCTGGTGGTGCTGGTCAAGGCCGTGGTGGTGCCGGTGACCCTGCACACTCTGGCCGGCGTGCGCGATGCCCAGCCACGCCTGCGCGAGGCGGCGGCGGTGCTGCGCCTGCCGCCGCACCTGCTGGCCTGGCGCCTGGTCGTGCCGGCGGCCCTGCCCGCCTTCATGGCCGGGTTGCGCCTGGCCCTGGCCACCGGCTGGACCTCGCTGCTGGCGGTGGAGCTGCTGGCCTCCAGCGAGGGCATCGGCTACCTGATGGTCTGGGGCCGCCAGCTGTTCATGCTCGACCTGGTGTTCGTCTGCATCCTGGTGATCGGCCTGGTGGGCGCGCTGATGGATCGCGGCATCAACCTGCTCGACGCCCGCCTGCTGTTCTGGCCGCACCCGGCCACCGCCGAGCGCCCGCGCGGCCCGCGCCTGCGGGGCTGGCAGCGCTTGCAGGCGGCGGTGCTGCCCCTGGTGTTGCTGGCGGTGTGGCAGGCCAGCAGCAGCCTGGGCTGGGTCGACGCCAATATCCTCGCTTCCCCGCTGGCGGTGCTGCGTGCCCTGCACCTGGGGCTGCTGGATGGCAGCCTGCCCACGGCCATGGGTGCCAGCCTCGAGCGCACCGTGGCAGGCCTGGCGCTGGGGGGCGGCGCGGGGCTGGCGCTGGGCCTGCTGCTGGGGCTCTCCGCCCGTGCCGAGCGCTTCGCCGGCCCCAGCCTCTCGGCCCTGCGCCAGGTGGCGATCTTCGCCTGGGTGCCGCTGCTCACCGCCTGGTTCGGCCTCGGCGAGGCGGCCAAGCTGGCCTTCGTCGCCCTGGCGGCCTTCTTCCCCCTGTTCATCGCCACCCAGCGCGGCGTCCTGGCACTTTCGCCGCAGCTCGGCGAGGCAGCGCAGGTGATGCGCCTCGGCCTGGGCCAGCGCCTGCGCCTGCTGGTGCTGCCGGGTGCGGCACCAGCGATCTTCGCCGGCCTGCGCCTGGGGCTGATCTACGCCTGGCTGGGCACCATCGGTGCCGAGTACTTCATGCCTTCGGACGGCGGCATCGCCAGCTACATGCTCGGCGCGCAGCAGCTGTTCCGCATGGACCAGGTGATGGCCGCCATGGTCCTGGTGGGCCTGGTGGGCGCGCTGCTGGGCACCCTCGGACAACGCATCGAAGCGCGCGCGACGCGCTGGAGAACCGCATGAACGCATTCCACCGGGTGTCGCCACCCGCCACGACCCGCGCGCCGACGGTGCGCTTCGCCGGGGTCGGCAAGGTCTTCGAGGTGGATGGCCAGGATTTCCAGGCCATCCAGGACTTCAGCCTGGATATCGAAGAGGGCGAGTTCATCGCCATCGTCGGCTCCAGCGGCTGCGGCAAATCCACCCTGCTGCGCCTGCTGGTGGGCCTGGACACCGCCTTCGACGGCCGCATCGAGGTGGACGGCCAGCCGGTGCGCGGCATCGGTGGCGAACGCGGCATCGTGTTCCAGGAGCACCGCCTGTTCCCCTGGCTGACGGTGGCGCAGAACATCGGCCTGGGCCTGGTCAACGAGAAGCTGGAACAGGGCGAGCGCGCCCGGCGCATCCAGCAGTTCGTGCAGCTGGTGGGGCTGGGCGGCTTCGAGGGGGCCTACCCGCACCAGCTCTCCGGTGGCATGGCCCAGCGCGTGGCCATCGCCCGGGGGCTGGTGGCGAGCCCGCGCATCCTGCTGCTGGACGAGCCCTTCGGCGCCCTCGATGCGCTGACCCGCCAGCAGATGCAGGACGAGTTGCTGGCCATCCGCGCGCGCCAGCGCATCACCACCCTGCTGGTCACCCATGACGCCGAGGAGGCCATCTACCTGGCCGACCGCGTGGTGGTGATGGCGCCCCGCCCCGGGCGCATCAAGCAGGTGGTGCCGATCGACCTGCCGCGCCCGCGCCAGCGCACCGGTCATGACTTCCACCAGGTGCGCGAGGCGCTGCTGCACCAGCTCACCGGCGATGGCGACTACCGCCCGCCGCAGCCGCCCCGGCTGGCCGACCTGCCCTTCGAATCCATCGCCCTCTGACCCTGGAGCCTCCATGAGCAAACGCCCGAACTTCCTGATCATCGTCGCCGACGACCTGGGCTTCTCCGACCTGGGCGCCTTCGGCGGCGAGATCGCCACGCCGAACCTGGACCGCCTGGCCTTCGACGGCCTGCGCCTGACCGACTTCCACACCGCGCCCACCTGCTCGCCGACCCGCTCGATGCTGCTCACCGGCACCGACCACCACATCGCCGGCATCGGCACCATGGCCGAGGCGCTGACCCCGGAGCTGATCGGCAAGCCGGGCTACGAGGGCTACCTCAACGACCGCGTGGTGGCGCTGCCGGAGCTGCTGCGCGAGGCGGGCTACCAGACGCTGATGTCCGGCAAGTGGCACCTGGGCCTGACCGCCGAGCGGGCGCCCCATGCACGGGGCTTCGAGCGCTCCTTCTCGCTGCTGCCGGGGGCAGCCAACCACTATGGCTACGAGCCGCCCTACGACGAGACCACGCCGGGCATCCTCAAGGCGACACCGGCGCTGTACGTGGAAGACGACCGCTTCATCGAGCAGCTGCCGGAGGGTTTCTATTCCTCCGACGCCTTCGCCGACCGGCTGATCCAGTACCTGAAGGAGCGCGACCAGAGCCGACCGTTCTTCGCCTACCTGCCCTTCTCGGCGCCGCACTGGCCGCTGCAGGCGCCGGCCGAGGTTGTGGATAACTACAGGGGCCGCTACGACGCCGGGCCCGAGGCGCTGCGCCTGGAACGCCTGGAGAAGCTCAAGGCGCTGGGGCTGGTGGCGGCGGATGTGGAAGCGCACCCGGTGCGGGCGATCAGCGCCGAGTGGGACGCGCTGAGCGAGGCGCAACGCCAGGTGTCGGCGCGGACCATGGAGGTCTATGCGGCGATGGTGGAGCGCATGGACTGGAACATCGGCCGGGTACTGGACTACCTGCGCCAGCAGGGCCTGGAGGACGACACCTTCATCCTCTTCATGTCCGACAACGGCGCCGAGGGCGCGCTGCTGGAGGCCTTCCCCAAGTTCGGCCCGAACCTGAAGAGCTTCCTCGACCAGCACTACGACAACAGCCTGGAGAACATCGGCCGTGCCAACTCCTACGTCTGGTACGGGCCGCGCTGGGCCCAGGCGGCCACGGCGCCGTCGCGCCTGTACAAGGCCTTCACCACCGAGGGCGGCATCCGCGTGCCGGCGCTGGTGCGTTATCCACAGCTGCGCCGGCAGAAGCAGGTGAGCCACACCTTCGCCACGGTGATGGACATCACCCCGACGGTGCTGGACCTGGCCGGCGTGCGACACCCGGGTACCCGCTGGCGCGGCCGCGAGGTGGCACCGGTGCGCGGGCGCTCCTGGCTGGGCTACCTCTCGGGCGAGACGCCCCAGGTGCACGACGGCAGGACGGCCACCGGCTGGGAGCTGTTCGGCATGCGTGCCATCCGCCAGGGGCACCTGAAGGCGGTGTACATCCCCGCGCCGGTGGGACCGGAAACCTGGCAGCTGTACGACCTGGAGAAGGACCCCGGGGAAATCCACGACCTGGCCCAGGAGCGGCCGGAAGCGCTGGCCGGGCTGATCGAGGCCTGGCAGCGCTATGTGGACGAGACGGGGGTGATCCTCAGCGAGTCGCCGTTCCAGCCGTAGGGCGAGCGCGAAGAATGGGGGCGCAGGGTGGACCGTGGTGGCGATGAACCTGTAGGGGCGAATTCATTCGCCCAAGGACCGCATAGCGGTCCCATGGATTCCGAAGGGCGGGCCTGCGGCCCGCTTGGCGGCTGAAGCCGCCCCTACGGCACGAAGCCCGCATGGCCGGGTGGCTAGACCTGCACGATGCGGTTCTTGCCGCTGCGCTTGGCGGTGTACATGGCCTCGTCGGCGCGGGTGTAGAGCTGTTCGAGGGTGTCGCCGGGGCGCAGGGTGGTGAGGCCCTGGCTGAGGGTGACGCTGAACACCTTGCCGTTGGCGCTGAACGACAGCCGCTGCACTTCGCGCTCCAGGCGCTCGGCCACCTGCAGGGCCTGGGCCGGGTCGCAGCCGGGGAACACGGCGGCGAACTCCTCGCCGCCGATGCGGCCGAAATGGTCGACCCGCCGCAGGGCACCGGCACCGCACTGGGCGATGCGCTGCAGCACCACGTCGCCCACCTGGTGGCCGAAGGTGTCGTTGATCTGCTTGAAGTCATCGATGTCCAGCAGCAGGAAGGCCAGGGACCGCTCGTAGCGTTCGGCGACGTCGAACTCGCGCTGGGCGCATTCGAAGAAGTGCCGGCGGTTGCTGGTGCCGGTCAGCACGTCGGTGGTGGCCAGGCGCTGCAGCTCGGCCTCCAGGGTTTTCTTCTCGGTGATGTCTTCGGCGATGCCCACCACCAGGGTGGTCTGCCCGGCCTGGCCCTGGCGGCTGACGAAGCACTTGTCGCTGAGCCAGCGCACCTGGCCGTCGCCACGGATGATGCGGTACTCGCGGGCCTCGATGGCGCCCTTCTCCAGCACCTGGGCGAGGCTGCTGGCGGCGTACTCGACGTCGTCGGGGTAGATGCAATTGCGCCATTCGTTGACGTCCACCATCAGCAGTTCGGCCGGGCGGCCGAACAGGCGCTCGTAGTGGGGGCTGACGTAGACGATCTTCTGCGCCTCCCAGTCCAGCGCCCAGAGCACGGCGTTGACGCTGCCCAGCAGCACGTTGAACAGCGCCTCGCGTTCGCGCAGGCGCTCCACCTCACCCCGGCTGTGCAGCAGCGCCAGGGTGAGCTTTTCCGCCTCGCTGGGTATTTCGTCCAGGTTTTCCATCCGTCCCATAGCCTTCCTTCGCGTCCTCGATCGGGTTGAGCCCGCCCATCCCGGGCAGGCGGGGCAAGGCCGAATCAAGCATGGCTCTGGTGGCGGGTGGCGGCAAAACGGTTGAGGAGCCGGTGTAGGACGAACACCGCAAGGAGGGTGACGAAGACCGCTACGCAAACCGAACTGAGCCGATAGGCCAGGCTGAACATCATGTCGTGACTCGGCGTCAGGTATTGACCGAAAACGATGGCCAAAGTTGTCAACGCGCCGAAGCCAACCCCCTGTGCACCCTCCAATACGTGCACCCGGGCACAGAAAAACGCGGCGATCCAGTACAGCGAGGTGACGAGCGGTAGTACGTCGTAGTGGTCGTAGAGCAGCAGTTGCAGGCTGAGGGCGATGACGCAGCCGAGCAGGGTTCCGAGGGCGCGGATACGCCCGGCGAAGCGGATGCCGTGCCAGTGCATCGGAAACAGCACCAGGATCGAGGCGATCTGGGCCGACAGCGAGTCCCTGAGGTCGAGGGTCTGGAAGAGCATGAAGGACAGTGTGGCGAGGCTGGCGCCGAGCACGGCCTCGTGGCGTCGGCTGGGCAGGTCCTTCTCCGGGAGGACGCGGGGCGCGCGCGGCTCGGCGTCGGGGAAGCAGTAGAACATCAGCCAGGCGATCAGCACCGTGAGGCCGGCGGCCACCAGGTTGCTGGCCACCAGGTCGTAGAGGCGGGTGTCGGGGTAGCTGGCGAAGTGCAGCTGCATGGAGAGGAACACGCAGCCCAGGGCGCCGAACAGGAACAGCGGGCCACGCGCCATGAGGGCGAAGCGCCAGAAGAAGGCAAGGAACACCAGGGGCACGATGAGCAGCGGGCGGTCGCCGAACAGGCCGTAGATGACCAGTGTCTCCAGGCTCACCAGCACCGCCTGGGCGAGGAACTGGCGGATCAGGTGGGCGTTGAGGGTGGGCACCAGGCCGAGCAGCAGCATGGGGTAGACGCAGAAGAAGGAGCCGTTGTCCCAGTTCATCAGCTTGCAGACGAACAGCCCGAGGGTGCCGCCGCAGGCCAGGCGCAGGCACTGGCGCAGGCCGTTTTCGTCGAGGGCGCGCTTCATTGTCGGACTCAGTAGATGTAGTGGAGCCAGGCGATGAGGCGGATCTGCGCGCGGCCCAGGGCGCTGGCCAGCGGCGAGTCGTGGGGGTAGAGCTGCACCGTGGCCTTGGCGCCGCTGGGCAGGGGCGCCTCGAGCGCCTGCTCCAGCACCACGTGCAGGCGCTGGCGCTGGGCATCACGGACCCAGCGGTCGGAGCTGGCGGGAGCCGCCAGGTCGCCGTTGGCATCGAGCTGGCCCTCGCGCACGCCGGCGTCGATGGCGCTGACCCGGGCCGGGAAGATGTGCCCCGGCCAGGCGTCGAAGACCACGGCGGCGGCATCGCCCGGGCCGACATAGCGCAAGGCCTTTTCGCGGAAGTCGGCGCTGATGTCCACCTCGTCGGCCACCAGGGCGGCCACCGGGGTGCCGGCGGCGACGTAGGCGCCCGGCGAGAGCTGCAGGTTGCTGACCACCCCGGCACGCTCGGCGCGGACCTCGGTGTAGGCCAGTTGCAGGCGGGCCTGCTCCAGCTGGTTGCGGGCCTGGCGCAGGCGCAGGTTGTCGGCGCCTGCGGTGCCCCGGCGGGCCTCCTGCTCGCGGATGCGTGCCTGGGCGGCGAGGACGTCGGCGCGGGCGGCGCTGCGGCGCGACTCGGTCTGTTCGTAGAGCTGGCGGGAGACGTGCTGGGTCTGCACCAGGCGCGCAAGGCGGTCGGTCTCGCGCTCCAGCTCGCGGGCGGTCACCTCGGCGGCGTGCAGCGAGGCCCGGGCGGCGGCGAGGCCGGCGTCCAGCTCGGCGTTGTCCCGCGCAGCCGCCTCCACGGCCAGCTCGGCGGCGGCCACGGCGAGGCGATAGGGCTCGGGGTCGAGGCGGAACAGCACCTGGCCGGCCTCGACGTGGCGGTTGTTGGCCACGGCCACGTCCAGCACCTGGCCACCGACACGGGGCGCCAGGCGCACCACCGGACGGGTCAGCTGGGCCTGGGGCGTGACGGGCATCCACAGGTCGGCGGCGAGGAAGTAGGCGAACAGCAGGACGAAGGCGACGATGGCGGCGCGGACCCGGCGCGCGAAGCGTTGATCGGGGGTCATGAATTACCTCTGGCGGCGCTGGACGAACAGGCCGCAAGGCCACGGAACGGGCCGGAAGGCGGCACACCAGCGAAATGGGAAACAGTTCGGCACCGCAGTATATTGGGCCGCTTTTCCCTGATAATCCGCGTCCCCAGAGAAGCAGCCTTGCGCGAGGAGTAACAATGGACACCCTGAACAGCATGCGTGTGTTCGTTCGCGTCATCGAGACCGGCAGCTTCACGGCCGCCGCCCAGGCCCTGGACCTGTCCACTGCCCAGGTGTCGCGCCTGGTGTCGGAGTTGGAGCAGCAGCTGCAGGCCCGGCTGCTGCACCGCACCACCCGGCGCCTGGGGCTGACGGAAGTGGGTGAGCGCTACCTGCAGCGCTGCCGCTCGATCCTCGACGAGGTGGACCAGGCCGCTGCCGAGGCGCGCGGGGCGCACCTCAAGCCCAGCGGCCGCCTGCGGGTGCACACCATGACCGGCCTCGGCCTGCAGCACGTCACCGGGCTGGTGGCCCGCTACAGCGCGCTGTACCCGGAGGTGGTGGTGGAGCTGACGCTGTCGCAGCGCAACCCCGACCCCATCGAGGACGGCCAGGACGTGGTGCTGACCTTCGCCCGCGAGCTGCCGGACTCCCAGCGCATCGCCCAGTCACTGGGGCAGATGTACAGCGTGCTCTGCGCCTCGCCCGACTACCTGGCCCGCCACGGCGTGCCCAGCGGCCCGGCGGACCTGCGCCGGCACCGCTACCTGCGCCTGCTGGACCCGCTCTACCAGGACAACTGGACCCTGAGCGACGAGCACGGCGAATACGACGTGCTGCCGGCGGAGGCCTTCCAGGTGAACGTGGCCGAGTCCCTGGCGCGGGCGGCCCAGGCCGGCATGGGCTTCTGCCTGCTGCCCTCCTTCGTCGCCTGCCAGCCCTTGCGCGAAGGCAGCCTGCTGCGGCTGTTGCCGGAACACCGCCTGCGCGAGCGCAACATCTATGCGATCTACCCGTCGCGGCACTTCATCGACGCGAAGATCCGCACCTGGGTGGACTTCCTCAAGGCCGAACTGCCCCCGCTGTTCGCCCAGGACGACGCGGTGCTGGACGACCCTCGGCACTGGGCGCGACCGAATTCATTGTTGCGCTAGAAGCAATTGTGATTCACCTGCCTGGCGGTTTTTCCGGGTGGGGCCGGCGCCTAAGATGGCCCCCGTTCCCAGATGCATCCCGCCGAGGATCACGCCATGCACCGCAATCTCTTCATTACTGCCAGCTTCGCCGCTTTCGCCCTGTCCTTCGCCCAGTTCTCCTTCGCTGAAGAGTCCTCCGCCTTTGTTGCGCGAAATGCGCAGTATCAGCAGCGCGCCATCGACGCCGCTCACGAGCAGGCCGTCGCCCGCCAGGGTGCCGAGCAACCGGCCGACACCGCCCAGGACAGCTGATTGACCGCGTTTCCTTCCTTCCCTGACCTCCTGACACCGGGTATCCGCTCCTAACCCGCCCGGTGTCTTGTTCCAGCCGCCCCTCCCCGGGCGGCTTTTTTTTGCGCGCTCATCGGGTGGAGGGCGTGATGCGCGGGCATGAAAAAGGCCGGCATGTGCCGGCCTTTCCGTAACCCACTGACCTCAGGCTGTCGCCGGGCGCAGCGAGTAGGTCTTGAGCTGCTCGGCGAAGTCCCGCAGGGACTGGATGCCGCTGGCCTCGGCCTCGTGCACCCACTGCTTGATGGCTTCGAGCATCTCGTGGCCGTTGGCGCTGGTCTTGGCCCAGATGTGCTGCAGGGCCAGGCGCTTCTCGTAGATGGTGCGCAGGGCCTGGCTCTGCTCCAGCATGGCGGCGATGCGGGCGTGGTGGCCGTCGTCCAGCAGGCTGGTCTCGCGGGAGAGCAGGCGCTTGGCGCGGCGGAACAGGTGGCGAACCGACTCGTCGGCCTTGGCCAGCTCCTGCTTCACCAGCGGGGCGATCACCAGGCGGCGGTACTGGGCCATGATCTGGAAGCGGTTGTTGAGGATGGCCATGGCGGTGTCCATGTCCAGGCTGCCCTTGCCTTCCACGCGATGAGCGATGGGCGCGACGCGTTGCACCTTGGCCAGGCCGAGCAGGCTGAACAGCTTGATCCAGGCCCAGCCCAGGTCGAACTCCCACTTCTTCACCGAGAGCTTGGCGGAGTTGGGGTAGGTGTGGTGGTTGTTGTGCAGCTCTTCACCGCCGATGAGGATGCCCCAGGGCACCAGGTTGGTGGCGGCGTCGCGGCATTCGAAGTTGCGGTAGCCGATGGCGTGGCCGAGGCCGTTGATGACGCCGGCGGCCCAGACGGGGATCCACATCATCTGCACGGCCCAGACGGTCATGCCGGCGGCGCCGAACAGCGCCAGGTCGATGATCGCCATCAGGGTCACGCCGCCGATGGGGTAGCGCGAGTAGACGTTGCGTTCGAGCCAGTCATCCGGGCAGTTCTTGCCGTAGATGCGCAGGGTCTCCTCGTTGCGGGCCTCTTCGCGGTAGAGTTCCGCGCCGCGCCGCAGCACGGTGGACAGGCCCTTGTGCACGGGGCTGTGGGGATCGTCCACGGTTTCGCACTTGGCGTGGTGCTTGCGGTGGATGGCCGTCCACTCACGGGTGTTCATGGCGGTGGTCATCCACAGCCAGAACCGGAAGAAGTGCTTGAGGGCCGGGTGGAGTTCGAGGGATCGATGGGCGGAATAGCGATGCAGGTAGACCGTGACGCTGACGATGGTGATGTGGGTCATCACCAGGGTGACTGCCACGAGCTGCCAGGCCGACAGGTCGAGAAAACCGTTGTACCACATGGGGTGCATAACCTCGGGGGAAGAAGGAACGAGATCTGCCCGCGATGATTTGTCGGACAAACGACCTCATTATCCCCATGCTTCGTGAGAAAACCATCCTGTTCTTTAGATAAGAAAGAGATGAATGCGCGTTCATCTATAATGCGCAACCGATCACAAATCCGACACGGCCCCGACCACCCCATGAGAGCCCGATTCAGCGCCATGCGCGTGGTGTTGCCCTACTTCCTGCTGTCCTGCCTGTGGGTCATCTTCAGTGACTACCTGCTGCGCCAGCTGCCGCTCGGCGATGCCCAGCGCGACCTGCTGCAATCGGCGAAGGGCCTGTTCTTCGTACTGCTCAGCAGCGCCTTCCTGTATCTGCTGATCTGCCTGTACCTGCGCCGCCTGAGGGCGTACCTGCAGGCGCGCCGGGAGCAGGACGCCAGTCTGCGCCAGGCGGCAGCGGTGTTCGACAGCACCCAGGAAGGGGTGCTGGTCACCGACGCGGAGCAGCGCATCGTCCACGTCAACCGGGCCTTCGCCCGCATCACCGGCTACAGCGAGGAGGAGGTGATCGGCCGTACACCGATGCTGTTCAAGTCCGGCCGGCACGATGGAACGTTCTACCAGTCGATGTGGAACGCCCTGGCCAACCGCAACGAGTGGAGCGGGGAGATCTGGAACCGCCGGCGCAACGGCGAGACCTACCCGCTGTGGCAGAACATCCGCGCCATCCACGACGAGGACGGAGCGCTGACCCACTACGTGGCGGTGTTCTCCGACATCAGCGCCATCAAGCGCTCGCAGAACGAGCTGGACTTCCTCGCCCACCACGACCCGCTGACCGGCCTGCCCAACCGCCTGCTGTTCACCGAACGCGTGGAGCACGCCCTGGAGCGCGCCCGTCGGGAAGGCAGCGAGGGCATCGTGGTGCTGCTGGACCTGGACCACTTCAAGCACATCAACGAAAGCCTCGGCCACAACGTCGGCGACCAGTTGCTCAAGGCCGTGGGTGAACGCCTGGGGCCGCTGGCCGAGGGCGGCATGACCCTGGCCCGGCTGGGGGGCGACGAGTTCGGCCTGCTGGCCGAGCGACGCAGCGCCGAGCAGGCCGCCGATCTCGCCGGGCGCATCCAGCAACGCCTGGAGGCCCCCTTCGAATCCGGCGGCCGCGCGCTATTCATGAGTGCCAGCCTGGGTATCGCCCGCTTCCCGGGGGACGCGACCAACGTCGAGCAGGTGCTGCGCAACGCCGACTCGGCCCTGTTCAAGGCCAAGAGCGCCGGGCGCCAGACGTTCGCCTTCTACAGCCAGGACCTCACCGAGCAGGCCCGCCAGCGGGTGGAGCTGGTCAGCGCCCTGCGCCAGGCCCTGGAGCGGGACGAGCTGCGGGTCTACTTCCAACCCATCCACGCCCTGGCCACCGGTCGCCTGCTGGGCGCCGAGGCCCTGGTGCGCTGGGAGCACCCGCAACGCGGGCTGGTGCCGCCCGGCGAGTTCCTCCCGGTAGCGGAGGAAAGCGGCCTGGTGGGCGCCATCGACGCCTGGGTGCTGGAGCGCGCCTGCCGCCAGATGCAGGCCTGGAGCGAGCGCGGCCTGGCGCTCTCGTTCATCTCGGTGAACGTCTCCTGCCGCCTGTTCAGCCGGGGCGAGCTGGACACCCGCGTCGCCCGTGTCCTCAAGGAAACCGGCCTGGAGCCGGGGCGCCTGGAGCTGGAGATCACCGAAAGCGCGGTGATGGAAGACCCGGACACCGCCCTGGAGCTGCTCCAGCGCCTCTGCGCCCTGGGCGTGCGCCTGGCCATCGATGACTTCGGCACGGGCTACTCCTCCCTGCAGCGCCTCAAGCGCCTGCCGGTGCAGAAGCTGAAGATCGACCAGAGCTTCGTGCGCAACCTGCCCCAGGACCAGGACGACATGGCCATCGCCCGCGCGGTGACCGCCCTCGGCCACAGCCTGGGCCTGCAGGTACTGGCCGAAGGCATCGAGCGCCAGGACCAGATCGAGACGCTGCTGGGCCTGGGCTGCGACCAGGGCCAGGGCTACCTGTTCAACCGCCCGCGCCCGGCGGCGGAGCTGGAGGCGGAGTGGTACCAGGTGACTCATCCGCAGGAGCACCCGGGGCAGATTCCGCTGATCTGACGCCAACCTGCCTGAAAGTTATATAAAAATTCTTAAATAGTATTTTTAAGAATATTCGCGCCTTGCTTAAATGCGCCCACGCCACGCGAACAACCCTGTTCATCGACGCGGGGCCTCTTATCAAGGAGCACGATCATGAGCGCAACCCTCCGTAGCATCGACGGGCAGGACGAGGCCAGCATCCTGCGCGAAATCCAGAGTGCACTGAACGGCCTGCGGTTCGGTGCCGTCGAGATCACCGTCCACAACGGGCAGGTGGTCCAGATCGAACGCAAGGAAAAATTCCGCCTGCAGCAACCGGCCAAGCACGGTTGAGACACAGGCCCGACTGGACCACCGGAGGGCTGCCGCGCCGACCACCTCGGCGGGCCACACGCACGTCGCCGCTCGGCCGTGCCCAATAACAACACCCTCGCCGACACGACCAAATTCTGAGGAGCCTCCATGTCCATCCGCCGTTTCGCCCTGGCCAGCCTGGCCGGCGCCCTGCTCTCCACCCTGGTGGTCGGCCCCGTGGCCGCCGCGACCGAACTGCTCAACGTCTCCTACGACCCGACCCGTGAGCTGTACCAGGCCTACAACGCCGCCTTCGCCAAGCACTGGAAAGCCCAGGGCGGCGAAGACGTGAAGATCCAGCAATCCCACGGTGGCTCGGGCAAGCAGGCCCGTGCGGTGATCGATGGCCTCAAGGCCGACGTGGTGACCCTGGCGCTGGCCGGCGATATCGACGAGCTGCAGAAGCTCGGCAAGCTGATCCCCGAGAACTGGCAGGCACGCCTGCCGGACAACAGCACCCCCTACACCTCGACCATCGTGTTCCTGGTGCGCAAGGGCAACCCCAAGGGCATCAAGGACTGGGGCGACCTGACCAAGGACGGCGTGGAAGTCATCACCCCGAACCCGAAGACCTCCGGCGGCGCCCGCTGGAACTTCCTGGCCGCCTGGGCCTGGGCCAAGAAGCAGTACGGCAGCGACGCCAAGGCTCAGGAATACGTGCAGGCCCTGTACAAGCACGTGCCGGTTCTCGACACTGGCGCCCGCGGTTCGACCATCACCTTCGTCAACAACAACATCGGCGACGTGCTGCTGGCCTGGGAGAACGAAGCCTTCCTGGCCCTCAAGGAGCAGGGCGGCGAGAACTTCGAGATCGTCGCGCCCAGCCTGTCGATCCTCGCCGAGCCGCCGGTTTCCGTGGTCGACAAGAACGTCGACAAGAAGGGCACCCGCAAGGTCGCCGAAGCCTACCTGCAGTACCTGTACAGCGAGGAAGGCCAGCGCATCGCCGCGCAGAACTTCTACCGCCCGCGCAATGCGAAGGTCGCTGCCGAGTTCGCCAACCAGTTCCCGAAACTGGATCTGGTGACCGTGGACAAGGACTTCAACGGCTGGAAGGAAGCGCAACCGAAGTTCTTCAACGACGGCGGCATCTTCGACCAGATCTACCAGGCGCAATGACGCGCCGCTGAAGCAGAAACAAGGGCGGGTTCCAATCCCGCCCGGACAAGGGGAAGCGCGCGCTTCCCTTTGCCGTGCCCGGGCCAGCGACGGCCGGCATCGGGCTTGAGCGTTCCAACGCAGAAAAAGGACAGATGATGTCTCGACGTATCTCCCCCGTCATACCCGGCTTCGGGCTGACGCTGGGCTACACGCTGGTGTACCTCAGCCTGCTGGTCCTGATCCCGCTGGGTGCCATGTTCCTTCGGACCTTCGACCTGAGCTGGACCCAGTTCTGGGGCATCGTCAGTTCACCCCGTGTGCTGGCCGCGCTGAAGCTGAGCTTCGGCACCGCACTGGCCGCCGCCGTGATCAACGGTCTGATCGGTACCCTGCTGGCCTGGGTGCTGGTGCGCTACGACTTCCCCGGGCGCAAGATCATCGACGCCATGATCGACCTGCCCTTCGCCCTGCCCACCGCCGTCGCCGGCATCGCCCTCACCGCGCTGTACGCGCCGGCCGGCCTGGTCGGCCAGTTCGCCACCGACCTGGGCTTCAAGATCGCCTACACCCCGCTGGGCATCACCCTGGCGCTGACCTTCGTCACCCTGCCCTTCGTGGTGCGCACGGTACAGCCGGTGCTGGCCGACATCCCCCGCGAGGTGGAAGAGGCTGCCGCCTGCCTGGGCGCCAAGCCGCTGCAGGTGTTCCGCCACATCCTCCTGCCGGCGCTGCTGCCCGCCTGGCTGACCGGCTTCGCCCTGGCCTTCGCCCGGGGCGTGGGCGAATACGGCTCGGTGATCTTCATCGCCGGCAACATGCCGATGAAGACCGAGATCCTGCCGCTGCTGATCATGGTCAAGCTGGACCAGTACGACTACACCGGCGCCACCGCCATCGGCGTGCTGATGCTGGTGGTCTCCTTCATCCTGCTGCTGCTGATCAACCTGCTGCAGCGCCGCATCGAAACCCCCTGAGGAGGCCGCCATGAGTTCCGCTACCCTGACCGCCGCCTCCGCCAACGCTGCCCGTCGCGGCAACCCCTGGGGGCGCTTCGCGCTGATCGCCGCCGCCTGGCTGGTGTTCGCACTGTTCCTGCTGCTGCCGCTGTACATCGTCCTGAGCGAGGCGCTGAAGCAGGGCTTCGGCACCTTCTTCGAAGCCATCATCGAACCGGACGCCCTCTCCGCCCTGAAGCTGACGCTGATCGCCGTGGGCATCTCCGTGCCGCTGAACCTGGTGTTCGGTGTCGCTGCCGCCTGGTGCGTGAGCAAGTTCGAGTTCCGTGGCAAGAGCATCCTGGTCACCCTGATCGACCTGCCCTTCTCCGTCTCCCCGGTGATCGCCGGCCTGATCTACGTGCTGCTGTTCGGCGCCCAGGGCTACTTCGGCAAGTGGCTGAGCGACCACGACATCCAGATCGTCTTCGCCCTGCCCGGCATCGTCCTGGCCACCGTCTTCGTCACCGTGCCCTTCGTCGCCCGCGAGCTGATCCCGCTGATGCAGGAACAGGGCACCCAGGAAGAGGAAGCCGCGCGCCTGCTGGGCGCCAACGGCTGGCAGATGTTCTGGCACGTGACCCTGCCCAACATCAAATGGGGCCTGATCTACGGCGTGGTGCTGTGCACCGCGCGGGCGATGGGCGAGTTCGGCGCGGTGTCGGTGGTGTCCGGCCACATCCGCGGCGTCACCAACACCCTGCCCCTGCACGTCGAGATTCTCTACAACGAGTACAACCACGTCGCCGCGTTCAGCGTCGCCAGCCTGCTGCTGCTCCTGGCGCTGTTCATCCTGCTGCTCAAGCAGTGGAGCGAAGCCCGTCTGTCCCGCCTACGTCACGCCGACGCGGAGGAGTAACCCATGTCCATCGAAATCCGTAACGTCAGCAAGAACTTCAACGCCTTCCGTGCGCTGAACGCCATCAACCTGGACATCCAGAGCGGCGAACTGGTCGCCCTGCTCGGCCCGTCCGGCTGCGGCAAGACCACCCTGCTGCGCATCATCGCCGGCCTGGAGACCCCGGACGCCGGCAACATCGTGTTCCACGGCGAGGACGTCTCCCAGCACGACGTGCGTGATCGCAACGTCGGCTTCGTGTTCCAGCACTACGCCCTGTTCCGCCACATGAGCGTGTTCGACAACGTCGCCTTCGGCCTGCGCATGAAGCCCAAGGGCGAGCGCCCCAGCGAGCCGGAGATCGCCGAGAAGGTCCACGAGCTGCTGAACATGGTGCAGCTGGACTGGCTCGCCGACCGCTACCCGGAACAGCTCTCCGGCGGCCAGCGCCAGCGCATCGCCCTGGCCCGCGCCCTGGCGGTGAAGCCGAAGATCCTGCTGCTGGACGAACCCTTCGGCGCCCTCGACGCCAAGGTGCGCAAGGAGCTGCGCCGCTGGCTGGCGCGCCTGCACGAAGAGATCAACCTGACCTCCGTGTTCGTCACCCACGACCAGGAAGAAGCCATGGAAGTGGCCGACCGCATCGTGGTGATGAACAAGGGCGTGATCGAGCAGATCGGCGCCCCGGGCGAGGTCTACGAGAACCCGGCCAGCGACTTCGTCTACCACTTCCTCGGTGACTCCAACCGCCTCTACCTGGGCAGCGACGAGCACGTGCTGTTCCGCCCCCACGAGGTGTCCCTGTCGCGCCAGGCGGTGGACGAACACCGCGCCGCCGAAGTGCGCGACATCCGCCCGCTGGGCGCCATCACCCGCGTCACCCTGAAGGTGGACGGGCAGGACGAGCTGATCGAGGCCGAGGTGGTCAAGGACCACGACAGCCTGGTGGGCCTGGCCCGCGGCGAGACGCTGTTCTTCAAGCCCAAGGCCTGGCAGGCCGCGTCCTCGCTCTGAGCCGGTGACCCGCAAGCCCCTCCCCGGAGGGGCTTTTTCATGGGCGCGCGACCCTGGGCGGGGTGGACCCCGCTCAAGCGAACGCCCAGGGCGCATGGACAGCAGCGACCGGCTTGCCCGGGTTATCCACAGACCGCCTCGGCCGAGCGCTTCAGCCCCAGGTACTGCAGCTCGGCGAACAGCACCACCGCCAGCGCCTGGGCGATGACGAAGGCCTGGCCCCAGAAGGTCGGCTGCACCCAGCCGCTGGCCAGCAGCAGGAGGCTGTCCACCACCCAGGCGGCGTTGACGGCGATCACCGCCCACACCGCGCGCCGGTCCAGGGGCGCGCGGCGGGCCATCCACAGCAGCACACCGCACCAGGGCAGCATCAGCAGGCCGGCGATCTGCAGCAGCGCGAGGGGCAGCCCCAGCAGGGCCGACAGGGGCGCCGCCCCCAGGCAGAGCAGCAGGCCGGCGCCGCCGCTGAGCAGGGCATCGAGTTGCAGGACACGGCGGAGCAGAGGATTCGGTTGCACGGTGTTCATGGCGAGTCTCCTGGCTGGACGAGGCGGCGGCGAAGGCCACTGCCGACGGGCCGAGGATTCGCCGTCCCGCAGCATCGCGTCGATTACCTGGCAGGTAATGGCCAGCCCTACCGGCCTCGACTATCGTCGCTGCCATGAACGCACCGACTCTCCCCATCGGCGCCCTGCTGCGTCACTGGCGTCAGCGCCGCCGCCTCAGCCAGCTCGACCTGGCCTGCAGCGCCGACATCTCCACCCGCCACCTGAGCTTCGTCGAGACCGGACGGGCACAGCCGAGCCGGGAGATGCTCCTGCACCTGGCCGAGCACCTGGAGATCCCCCTGCGCGAGCGCAACCGGCTGCTGGCCAGCGCCGGCTTTGCCCCGCTCTACCCGCAGCACAGCCTCGACGACCCGGCCCTGGACGCCGCGCGCCAGGCCATCGGGCAACTGCTCAAGGCCCATGAGCCGAACCCGGCCCTGGCCATCGACCGGCACTGGAACCTGCTGGCCGCCAACGACGCGGTGATGGCGCTGGTGGCGGGCGTCTCGCCGGCGCTGCTGGCGCCGCCGATCAACGCCCTGCGCCTGTCGCTGCACCCCGAGGGGCTGGCGCCGCGCATCCTCAACCTCGGCACGTGGCGCGCCCACCTGCTGGCGCGCCTGCGCCGGGACCTGGAAGCGAGCGGTGACGAGGCCCTGGCCGCCCTGCATGCCGAGCTGGCGGCCTACCCGGCGCCACCCAGCGCAGAGACGCCGAGCGGCGATGCGGTGCTGGTGCCGCTGCTGCTCGACACGCCGCTGGGGGTGATCCGCTTCATCAGCACCATCACCGTGTTCGGCACGCCGGTGGACATCACCCTCTCGGAGCTGGCCCTGGAGACCCTGTTCCCCGCCGACCCGGAGAGCGCCGAGCGCCTGCGCCAACTGGTTCGACCGTCGGAATGAAGGCCCCGCCGGCACCAAATCACTCTTTCGGGTAATTCCGTCCATCCCGCGTCGCAGTAGGCTGTGCGCGCACCGGGCGGGCCCCACGGGCCCGTCCTTCGTCTGCTCACAACAACAAGAAAAGGAGCACGCCGGGATGCTTTCAGACGCTCTATCACGCGCTTTCATCGGATTGCTGCTGGGCCTTGCCGGGGCCGGGATGGCCCTGGCCGCCGAGCTGGCCCCCATCGATCAGGTCCAGGTCCACGCCTGCCGCGCCACCAGCAGCCTGCTGCTGTACCGGGGCGAAGGTTTCCAGGAGACCCACAAGGCCCGCTTCGAGGCCGACCTCCAGGCCCTGGATGCCGCGTTCCAGGCGGTGCCGCAGCCCAGCGACGGGCTTCGGCAAAAGTACCGCGCCCTTGTTACCCAGCTGCAGCAGGGTGTTTCCTACGGCCACAACGAGGAGGACGTGCCCTGGCGCTTCCCCCAGGAGCTGGCCAAATCCCTGCGCGACCTGCTGATCGCCGCCCGCGCCGCCCCCGGCAACACCCCCCAGGGCGAGCTGCCGGCCAAGGTCGAGTACCTCGCCGTGCAGTACCTCAGCCGCGCCTACATCGGCACCTTCGAGATCGCACGGGAGAACGGCGACACCTACATCGGCCAGGACGAACGCACCCTGCTGCCGGCCATCGACGCCCAGCTCCAGCCCCTGGACAAGGCCGACCCGGTGGTGGGCAAGTTGAAGACCCGCTGGGGCTTCCTCAAGGCCGCGCTGGCCGACATGAACAGCCAGAGCAACACCCTGGTCAGCGCCTCCGGCCGCCCCTACGCACCGATGATGGTGGACCGCCACGCGCGCTCCATGAGCACCCAGTTGCTGGCGGCAGGGGGTTGAGGGAACAGGTCGCAGCGCGGGTTATCCACAGTTGCGTTTGCGCCTATCGCAGATGAATCCGCTCCCGCAGGGGCGCGGGGATCGGCCGGGCGCGGGGTGGACGTCGCTTTTCACGTCCACCCTCGGTGTGGCGGGTATCGCCGGAGGTGGACCGGTGAAGCGCGGTCCACCCTGGCGCGGGTTATCCACAGAGCGGCTCAGGCGGTGGCCTTTTTCTCGCGGATGCAGGTGGGGCCGGAGCGTTCCTCGATGGCGCGCTCCACCTCCTTGCGCAGGCCGAGCATGAAGCCCAGTTCCGCCACCACGAACAGCGGGCCCACCACCAGACCCATCAGGTCGTCGACGAAGGCGGGCTTGCGGCCCTCGTAGTAGTGGCCGATGAACTGGATGACCCAACCGACGAAGAACAACCCCAGCCCGGCGCCCAGCCACACGGCGGTGGACTGCACGGCCAGGTGCTGGCCGGCCCAGAGGCTGAGGCCGAGCAGCGCGGTCATCACCACGCCGAAGCGCGTGTCGAGGCGGAAGTAGAACAGCGCGGCGGCCAGGGCCACGACGCTGGCGGGCGACAGCCACAGGCCGGCGACGGGCAGGCCCGGGCGGGACAGCAGCACGGCCACGGCGACCACGATCATGGGGATGCCGATGAAGTGGCTGAAGATGTTGCGCCGGTCGCGGTGGTAGTCGGCGTACTGGCTCAGGTGATCGATGAGGGTTTTCATTGTTGTTTCCTCGGGTTCGGGCAGTGCGGTCGATAATGGCGCCTGCACTGGCCTATCCTCTGTCACCTAGCCGACAAACCCCAGCCCGCCATGCCCGAACTTTCCGACTGTCACCAACGCCTGCTCGCCGGCCACTGGTTCGCCAGCCTGCCGCAGGACTTCCGCGAGGCCCTGCTGGGTGCCGCGCGCCCGCTGGAACTGGCGGCGGGGCAGCGCCTGTTCCGTCGCGGCGATCCGCCCTGCGGCCTGTACGCGGTGCTGGGCGGGGCGATCCGCGTGGGCGGCAGCACGGAGAACGGCAAGGAAGCGCTGCTGGCGCTGGTGGAGCCGCCCCACTGGTTCGGCGAGATCTGCCTGTTCGACGGCCAGCCGCGTACCCACGACGCCTTTGCCGAAAGCCCCAGCCACCTGCTCAACGTGCCCCAGGCAGCGCTGCTGCGCCTGCTGGAACAGCACCCGGCCCGCTGGCGCGACATGGCCCTGCTGATGAGCCAGAAGCTGCGCCTGGCGTTCATCGCCCTGGAAGAGATGAGCCTGCTGCCGGCGCCCCAGCGCCTGGCCCGGCGCCTGCTGCTGATCGCCGAGGGCTACGGCGAGGCGGACGGCCAGCGCCGGGTGATCCACCTGGCCCAGGAGCAGCTGGCGCAGATGCTGGCGATTTCCCGGCAGACCACCAACCAGATCCTCAAGGAGCTGGAGGCGCTGGGCCTGGTGCGCCTCACCTACGGCGGCATCGAGCTGCTGGACCTGGACGGCCTGCGCCAGCGCGCCGCTGGCGGGCGCTGACGACTCAGCCCTGCACCAGCCCCTGGCGAGCCCACTCCGCCCAGGCGTCGCAACGGGCCTGCTGCCGGGCGTGACATGCCGACCATTCCGCCTGCAGCGGCGCCAGCACCTCGCCGACCGCCTGGCTGTCCCGGTCGAGCCGTTGCAGGGTTTCGCCGAGCGGTGCCAGGGCGGCCACCCCGTCGACCAGACCCTGGTCCTGGCTGGCCAGGTGTTCGACGGCGGCGGCGGTCTGCTGGCGGATGTCCTCGGCCATGCGCCCGACTTCCTCGGTGGCCTGGGCGGTGCGTGCCGCGAGGTTGCGGACTTCATCGGCCACCACGGCGAAGCCGCGTCCGGCATCCCCGGCGCGGGCGGCTTCGATGGCGGCGTTGAGGGCCAGCAGGTTGGTCTGGCTGGCGATGGACTGGATGCTCTGGGCCACCTGCTGGATGGCTTCGCTGCGGGTGGCCAGGGCCTCGACCCGCTGGCGCCCTTCCCCGCTGCGCGCCAGTTGGGCGGTGAGCCGCTGCTGGGCGGCGTCGAGGGTGGCGCGCCCCTGTTCGACCGCGTCGCGTACCTGCCGGGTGGCGGCGTCGAGCCCCTCGGCGTGGGGCAGCGGCTGTGCCTCGGCGGCTTCGTCCAGCAGCGCCTGGGCGTGTTGTCGGTGGGTGTGCAACCGGGCGCGCGCGTCGGCCAGTTCGGCCTCCAGTTGCCGCCGCTCGGCGGCGTCCTGTTCCAGGTGGCGCTCCCGTTCAAGACGGGCATCGGCGGCTGGATCGATGAGCGGGGCCGGCTCTTCCGGCACCTTCCACGGGCCCAGCCAGGGCCACAGGGCGAGGATCAGGTAGGCCGGCACGCTCCAGGCCAGCGGCACCTGCCAGCGGCCGTAGACCAGCATCAGCAGGGCCAGGCCCAGGGCGTGGAGGATGAAGGCGTAGGGATGGCGGGCATAGGCGGGACGCATGCGGGCCTCGGCGGTTCTTGTTATGGGTAGGCATTCTGGCTGCTCGGCCGGCCCCTCGCCAGCACGGGCAGCCGTCGGGACCGAGCTCAGCGGGACAGGCCCTCGCGGTACTGACTGGGGCTCTGCCCGGTCCAGCGCTTGAAGGCACGGCTGAAGCTGCTGGTGTCGGCAAAGCCGAGCAGGTAGGCGATCTCGCTGATGGAACAGCGCGGGTCGCGCATGTGGGCCAGGGCCAGGGCGTGGCGGGTGTCGCTGAGGAGGTGCTCGTAGCGGGTGCCTTCGTCGGCCAGGTGGCGCTGCAGGCTGCGCAGGCTGAGGTGCAGCGTCTGGGCGATGCCTTCGGCGGAGGGTTCGCCATTGGGCAGGCGCGCTTCCAGGCAGGCCCGTACGCGGCTCGACCAGCTCGGGCCCTGCAGGTGTTCGAGGGTGCGCTTGAGCACCGCTTCGTTGTGTTCGGCCAGCTCGGGGTTGGCGCCTTCCAGGGGCCGCTCGAAGTCGGTGCGGGCGAATTCCAGGCGATTCTCCTCGGCAGCGAAGCGCAGCGGGCAGCGGAACACCTGGTGCCAGGGCGCCGGGTCGGCGGGTTCGGGGCGACGCAGGTGCACGGCCAGGGGGGCGTAGTCGCGCCCCAGGCGATTGCGGCAGGTGCGGACGTAGAGCGCGGCGAAGGCGTCGATGGCTTCATCGGCCGGGGCGGGGCCATCGACCGGCACCTGCAGGTGGAAGGCGTAGCGTTCGCCTTCCAGGCGCAGGCGGAGGCTGAGGGCGTCGCTGACCACCCGGTGGTAGCGCTCGATGCGCTCGAACACCTCGCGCAGGCTGGCGCTGGCGTTCAGGGCGTAGCCCAGGGCGTGGAAGGTGGTGGGGCCGACGAAGGCCGAGACCCGCAAGCCGAGGGCGGGGTCGCCACTGGCGGCGACGGCCAGGTGCCAGAGGCGGGTGGTGGCGGACAGCGGGTAGCGGGCGTTGGGGTCGTCCATCAGCGCCGGGTCCAGCCCGGCCTGCCGGCAGAGGGCGGCGCTGTCGAGGCCGAGGGCGTCGAGCTGCTTGCGCAGGGCGCGGGTCCAGCTGGCCAGGGTGGTGGGTTCGGCGCTCATGCAGGTTGGCGTGTCCGGTCAACAGGTTGGCGTGCTCGGTCGGGCGGCACCGCCGGGGCGGCGGCACAGTGGTGCCCACAAGACGGACAAGAGGATGTAAGCATGCCCCCGATCACCGCAAGCCCCACGCCCCTCGATGACCCGCAGCGATCAGCCCACATTCGCGAAGTGGTGATGGCCCGTGGCGCGGAGTTGCGCCAGCGCTACCCCTTTCTGCGTCACCAGGACTTCATCGGTGCGGCGATCCTGGCCTTCGCCCTGGCCGGGATGGTGGGCTCGGCACTGCTCTACCTGAACGATGTGCTGCCTGGGTGGGCGTGCCTGCTGCTGAATGCGTTCTTCGCTTCGCTGACCCACGAACTGGAGCACGACCTGATCCACAGCATGTACTTCCGCAAGCGCAAGGTGCCGCACAACCTGATGATGGCGCTGGTGTGGCTGGCCCGGCCGAGCACCATCAACCCGTGGGTCCGTCGCCACCTGCACCTGAACCACCACAAGGTCTCCGGCACCGAGGCCGACATGGAGGAGCGCGCCATCACCAACGGCGAGCCCTGGGGCATCGCCCGGCTGCTGATGGTGGGCGACAACGTGATGTCCTCGCTGATCCGCATGCTGCGGGCCAGGAGCTGGGAGCACAGGAAGTTCATCCTGGTGCGCACGCTGAAGGTCTATGCACCGCTGGCCCTGCTGAACTGGGGCACCTGGTACGTCTTCCTCGGCTTCCACGCCATCAACGGCGTGAGCGCGCTGCTGGGCACGCCGGTGGCCTGGTCGGCGACCACGCTGGCGGTGATGCACGGCGTGGACATCGCGGTGGTGGTACTAGTGGGCCCCAACGTGCTGCGCACCTTCTGCCTGCATTTCGTCAGCTCCAACATGCACTACTACGGCGACGTGGAGCCGGGCAACGTGATCCAGCAGACCCAGGTGCTCAACCCCTGGTGGCTGTGGCCGCTGCAGGCGTTCTGCTTCAACTTCGGCAGCACCCACGCGATCCACCACTTTGTGGTGAAGGAGCCCTTCTACATCCGCCAGATGACCGCGCCGGTGGCCCACCGGGTGATGCGCGAGATGGGGGTGCGCTTCAACGACATCGGCACCTTCGCCCGCGCCAACCGCTGGCGTGCCCGCGAACAGGAACGCCCGCTCCAGGCCCACACGGCCTGACCTTCCGCCCCAACCTTGGATGGGCCGCCGTGCGGCCCGTCTGCACGTACTATCGCTGCCCGCTGGCCGAGCCCCTCGACCCGCTTCCTGCCCCCGTGAACGACAAGAGGTAACGGCATGAAAACCTGGATCTGTGTGGTCTGCGGCCTGATCTACGACGAAGCCAAGGGCTGGCCCGAGGAAGGCATCCCGGCCGGCACGGCCTGGGGCGATGTGCCGGAGGACTGGGTCTGCCCGGATTGCGGCGTGGGCAAGGCCGACTTCGACATGCAGGAAATCTGACCCCTCCGGGGCGCCTCCAGAAACGTGGGCGAGGCCGTCAGGCCGGCAGCCCCTGGAAGTGCCCCTCTAGGCGCTGCGCGCGCCCTTCAGGCAGTCGTCCACCCACCGGCGGCTACCCTGCAACACCGCTTCCTGCGCGGGCTGGCTGGCCAGCATGCGCGCCACCACCAGGGCACCTACGCACTGGGCGAGCAGCGCCCAGGCCAGGTCGCCATCCTCGAGGATCGACGCCCAGGCGCGCTGCAGTTGCAGCAGCCAGTGCTCGGCCGTTTCCCTGACCACGGCATCCGCCCGGGCGATCTCGGCCCCGAGGGCGGGAATGGCGCAGCCGGCAGCAGGGTCCTGCACGTGGGCCAGGCTCAGGTAGTGGTGCAGGCAGCGCTGCAGGCGGGCGCGGTCGAAGCCCGGTTCACGCGCGGCCTGGCCGATCAGGCTGCCGGACAGTTCGCGCTCGACCACGGCGGTGAAGAGGTCGTCCTTGGAGGGGAAGTGGCTGTAGAAGGCGCCGCCGGTGAGGCCGATGGCCTTCATCAGGGCGTCCACGCCGGTGCTGGCGAAACCGCCGCCCTTGGCGATGGCGCCGCTGCTTTCCAGCAGTTTCTGGCGGGTTTCTTCCTTGTGGCTGGGGGAGTAACGCATGGGGCTTTCCTCGCTTGACGCTGGCGCGGACTGTAGCATAACGTCCGTTCACCTAACGATCGTTTACCCAAGGTGATCCGCGATGACCCGTCAGGACAATACGAACAAGGTGGTGCTGGTGATCGGCGCCGGGGACGCCACGGGCGGAGCCATCGCCAAGCGTTTCGCCCGCGAGGGCTATATCGCCTGCGTGACCCGCCGCAGCGCGGACAAGCTGCAGGCGCTGGTGGACGAGATCCGCGCCGAAGGCGGCCAGGCCTTCGGCTTCGGCTCGGACGCCCGCAAGGAGGAGGAGGTGAACGCGCTGGTGGAGCAGATCGAGCGTGACATCGGCCTGATCGAGGCCTTCGTCTTCAACATCGGCGCCAACGTTCCGTGCAGCATCCTCGACGAGACGCCGCGCAAGTACTTCAAGATCTGGGAGATGGCCTGCTTCGCCGGCTTCCTCACCAGCCAGGCGGTGGCCAAGCGCATGGTCACCCGCGAGCGCGGCACGCTGCTGTTCACCGGGGCCACGGCGGGCTTGCGCGGGGCGGCCGGTTTCGCCGCCTTCGCCGGGGCCAAGCACGCCATCCGCGCGCTGGCCCAGAGCATGGCGCGGGAGCTGGGGCCGAGGAACATCCACGTCGCTCATGTGGTGGTGGACGGTGCCATCGACACGGCGTTCATCCGCGACACCTTCCCCGACCTCTACGCGCGCAAGGACCAGGACGGCATCCTCGACCCCGAGCACATCGCCGACAACTACTGGTTCCTGCACAGCCAGCCGCGGGATGCGTGGACGTTCGAGCTGGATCTACGCCCCTGGATGGAACGCTGGTGATTACTGACGGCCGGCTGCGCGACGCTCAGGCGTTGTTGGCGTGGCGCCGTGAAATGCTCATTGGCAGACGCCAACTCCGCTTTCCCGACGCGCCGCCGCCTAGCCTGAGTGCCGCTCGCTCGGCCTCGACTCCGTAGCGTTATTTGAAGGACAAAAAATGAACAAGAGCGTCGAATTCTTCTTTGATCTGGGCAGCCCGGCCAGCTACCTGGCCTGGACCCAGCTGCCGGCACTGTGCGCCCGCCACGGTGCAGCGCTGCGCTACCGGCCGATGTTGCTGGGCGGGGTGTTCCAGGCCACCGGCAACGCCTCGCCCATCAGCGTGCCGGCCAAGGGGCGCTACACCCTGGTGGACATGCTGCGCTTCGCCCGCCGCTACGGCGTGCCGATGGTGTTCAACCCGCACTTCCCGATCAACACCCTGGCCCTGATGCGCATCGCCACCGGCCTGCAGCTGCACGAACCGGAGCGCTTCGAGGCGTACCTGGACGCGGCCTTCCGCGCGCTCTGGCAGGATTCGAAGAACCTGGGCGATCCGGCCGTGCTGGCGGCCGTGCTGGAAGGGGCCGGCTTCGACCCGGCGGCCGTGCAGGCACTGGCGGCCGACACGGAGGTGAAGGAGGCGCTGAAGGCGGCCACCGAGGAGGCGGTCAGGCGCGGGGTGTTCGGGGCGCCCACCTGCTTCGTGGGCACGGAGATGTTCTTCGGTCAGGACCGCCTGGACTTCGTCGAGGAGGCCCTCAGGCCTGCATGAGGCGGGCCGGCAGGCGATCCAGCAGCGAGGGGTCGAGGCGCAGCAGGCGGGCGGAGCGCTCGTCCAGCAGGTCACGCGGGGCGGCGTTGGCGGGCAGGCGCAGGAGGCCGGCGCAGAGGTTCATGGTCAGCGCCTCGCGGGAGAACACGCCGCTGCCCAGGCCGTAGAAGGCCGCCACCAGTTCGCGCAGGCCGAAGGGCAGGCGCCAGCGGATGCGCAGGGCGGAGCCGAAACCGGCGGCGCGCTTGCGCATCACGGTTTCCAGGGCATCGTCCTCCAGGGTGCCGCCGGCGTCCTGCCAGTCCTGCAGGCTGCGCAGCAGGGCCAGTTCGCCCATGTTGTGCAGCAGGCCGGCGGTGTAGCAGAGCTCGGCATCCAGGTCGAGTTCGCTGGCCATCCAGTAGCCCAGCTCGGCGCTGCGCTGGGCCTCGCGCCAGGCGATGTCGGCCAGCTCGGCCAGGCGCGGGTCGCGCAGCCGGGCGTTGCGCTCCAGGGCCATGCCGAGCACGAGGTTGAGCACACGGGTCACGCCCAGGCGCTGCAGGGCCTGGGTGAGGGTCTGGCAGGGCGTGCCCAGGTGCTGGGCGGCGCTGTTGGCGGCGGCGATCAGCCGGGCGGTGATCTGCGGGTCGCGGGAGAAGACTTCGTCGAGGTCACGCAGGTCGAGGTCGCTGGCCTGCAGGCAGCGGCTGACGGCGTCGCGCACGTCACTGAGCAGGGGGGCGCCCTGCCCTTCCTCGCGCACGCTGTCGAGGTATTCCTCCAGGGTGGCCACCAGCAGCGGCGCGGCCGGCTCGCGGCCTTCGCCGGCGGGCAGCAGGCTGGCCAGGCGCTGGCGCAGGCTCTCGGCATTGAAGGGCTTGCCCAGGTAAGCGGACGGCGCCAGGGGCAGCACGGCGCGCACGCTGCCGGCATCCACCCGGGCGCTGATGAGCACGAACGGCAGCATGGGGGTGCGCGGGTGGCGACGCAGCTGGCGCAGCAGCTCCAGGCCGCCACCGCCCTGCAGTTCACCGTCGGCGATCACCAGGTCGGGCAGGCGGCGCTTGCAGCGCGCCAGGGCGGTGGGCGCGTCGGCGACGCGGACGAGGTTGGCGTCGGCGCGGATATCCAGCACCAGTTGGGCGAGCAGGTCGGCCGTCCACGGGTCTGCCTCGGCAATCAGGACTTCCGGAACCTTGGCGTGGGCGGTCATGGGTACCTCGGGCTACTGCGGGAGTGCCGTGAGTGGGTGCGACGGAGTTGGCAAAAATGAAGGCGACAAGTCTAAAGCGCCGATGAAGGGCTGAGTAGTGGCCCGATGGCATATTGACCGACTGGATGAAATCGGCTTGATCCGGGGCAAAAAAAGACCCGCCGAAGCGGGTCTCAAGTACGCCTGGCTGGTGAGCCTCAGGCGAGTTCGTCGAAGCACTCGGCGACGATGGCCAGGCCCTTGTCGAGCTGGGCATCGGGGATGGTCACCGGCATCAGGAAGCGGATCACGTTGTAGTAGGTGCCGCAGGACAGCAGGATCAGGCCTTTCTCACGGGCACGGGCCACGATCTTGCCAACCAGCTCGGCAGCGGGCTTGTGCACGTCGCCGCCTTCGAACAGTTCGATGGCGATCATGGAGCCCAGGCCGCGGACGTCGCCGATGACCTTGTGCTTGGCAGCGATGTCACGCAGGCCAGCCTTGAGGCGCTCGCCAACAGCCTGGCTGCGCTCCAGCAGTTTCTCTTCGTCGAACACCTTCAACACGGCCAGGGCCGCGGCGCAGGCGATCGGGCTGCCGGCGTAGGTGCCGCCCAGGCCACCGGGGGCGATGGCGTCCATGATCTCGGCCTTGCCGCACACGCCGGAGATGGGGAAGCCGCCGCCGACGGATTTGGCGAAGGTGGTCAGGTCCGGGGTGATGCCCAGTTGCTCGGTGGCGAAGAAGGTGCCGGTACGGCCGGCGCCGGTCTGTACTTCGTCAGCGATCAGCAGGATGCCGTGCTGGTCGCACAGGGCGCGCAGGCGCTGCATGAAGGCCTTGGAGTTGACGTAGAAGCCACCTTCGCCCTGGACCGGCTCGATGATGATCGCGGCGATGTCCTGGGGCTGGGCGTCGTTCTTGAAGATGCGCTCGATGCTGGCGATGGAGTCGTCTTCGCTCACGCCGTGCAGTTCGCACGGGGCCAGGGCACGGAACACGCCGCCGGGCATCAGGCCCATGCCGGCGGAGTACGGAACCACCTTGCCGGTCAGGGACAGGGTCATCATGGTGCGGCCGTGGTAGGCGCCGGTGAAGGCGATGACGCCGGCACGGCCGGTGGCGGCGCGGGCGATCTTGACGGCGTTCTCGACGGCTTCGGAGCCGGAGGTGACCAGCAGGGTCTTCTTGGCGAAGTCACCCGGTACGCGCTTGGCGATCTCTTCGCAGAGCTCGATGTAGGGCTCGTAGGCCAGTACCTGGAAGCAGGTGTGGGACAGCTTGGTCAGCTGCTCCTGGACAGCGGCGATCACCTTCGGGTGCAGGTGGCCGGTGTTCAGCACGGCGATGCCGCCGGCGAAGTCGATGTACTCGCGGCCATCCACGTCCCAGACGGTGGCGTTCTCGGCGCGCTCGGCGACGACCGGGTGGATCTGGCCAACACCACGGGCTACAGCGGCGGCACGGCGTTTCAGCAGGGATTCGTTCTTGCTCATGTCTTCCTCACGGCCGCTCATCGGGCGGCGCAGTCTCAAGGATGAATACCCCCGGTGGGCGCTTGCGCAGCATTCGATGATCGACTGCGCAGGCCCGCCGGAGGTTCGTCGGTTCAGGTTGTGGAGCTGGGGCGCCGCGCGCTCTTTCGCGCCTTGCCCCGTCTTTGCATCAGGTTCAGATCCCGCCGAGGCAGAGGTACTTGATTTCCAGGTAGTCCTCGATGCCGTACTTGGAGCCTTCGCGACCCAGGCCGGAGGCCTTGATGCCGCCGAACGGCGCCACTTCGTTGGAGATCAGGCCGGTGTTGATGCCCACCATGCCGTATTCCAGCGCCTCGGCCACGCGGAACACGCGGCCCAGGTCACGGGCGTAGAAGTAGGAGGCCAGGCCGAACTCGGTGTCGTTGGACATGGCGATGACTTCGGCCTCGTCCTTGAAGCGGAACAGCGGGGCCAGCGGGCCGAAGGTCTCTTCCTTGGCGACAGCGGCGTTCTTCGGTACGTCGACCAGGATGGTCGGCTCGAAGAAGGTGCCACCCAGGGCGTGGGGCTTGCCGCCGGAAACGACCTTGGCGCCTTTGCTGACGGCGTCCTGGATGTGTTCCTGGACCTTGGCCACGGCCTTCTCGTCGATCAGCGGGCCGGTGGTGACGCCGTCTTCGAGGCCGTTGCCGATGTTGAGCTTGGCCACGGCGGCCTTGAGCTTCTCGACGAAGGCGTCATACACGCCGTCCTGCACGTACAGGCGGTTGGCGCAGACGCAGGTCTGGCCGTTGTTGCGGTACTTGGAGATCAATGCGCCTTCGACGGCGGCGTCCAGGTCGGCGTCGTCGAACACGATGAAGGGGGCGTTGCCGCCCAGCTCCAGGGACACCTTCTTGATGTCCTGGGCGCATTCGGCCATCAGCTGGCGACCGATCTCGGTGGAGCCGGTGAAGGACAGCTTGCGCACGGTGGGGTTGCTGGTCAGCTCGCTACCCACTTCACCGGCGCTGCCGGTGACGACGCTGAACACGCCTTTGGGGATGCCGGCGCGCTCGGCCAGCTCGGCCAGGGCGAGGGCGGAGTACGGGGTCTGGGAAGCAGGCTTGAGCACCATGGTGCAGCCGGCGGCCAGGGCCGGGCCGGCCTTGCGGGTGATCATCGCAGCGGGGAAGTTCCACGGGGTGATGGCCGCGGTCACGCCGATGGGCTGCTTGATGACGATCAGGCGCTTGTCCGGCTGGTGGCCGGGGATGACGTCGCCGTAGATGCGCTTGGCTTCTTCGGCAAACCATTCGATGAAGGAGGCGGCGTAGGCGATCTCACCCTTGGCTTCGGCCAGCGGCTTGCCCTGCTCCAGGGTCATCAGGCGGCCCAGGTCGTCCTGGTTGGCCATCATCAGTTCGAACCAGCGACGCAGCTTGGCCGCACGCTCCTTGGCAGTGAGGGCACGCCAGGCCGGCAGAGCACGTTCGGCAGCTTCGATGGCACGGCGGGTCTCGGCAGCGCCCATCTTCGGAACGGTACCCAGGATCTCACCCGTGGCCGGGTTGTTGACCTTGATGGTCTGGCCGCTGTCAGCGTCCAGCCAGGCCCCGTCGATGTAGGCTTTCTGGCGGAACAGCGTGGCATCTTTCAATTGCATCTCTGTCTCCTTCGCACCGGTTACAAGGAGCCGGGGTCCGTTGTTTTTGTTCGGCCAACCCCAGGATTGGCCAGGAAAGGAAGTCGATTGCAGCAGCCGGGCTTGGCAGTGCAAGGGGCGTTTGAAATCTCAAACGAATGCTAGGGCCAGAGGCATCAAAGGGCAATACTACGTTCGATAAAACAGACAAAAAAATGAGCGCCCGTCGGGTTTTGCTGTGCAGAATCCGTTACGAGGAGCGTGCGCGTTCAATATTCAGAACACACCACGCAAAATGGACTCCGACGTCACGTGCAGGTATGATTGCGCGCTCTCAAGCATCCGTAGCTCAGCTGGATAGAGTACTGCCCTCCGAAGGCAGGGGTCGTGGGTTCGAATCCCGCCGGATGCGCCAGACAACGAAAGGCCCCCTGGAGAAATCCAGGGGGCCTTTGTGTTTCTGCCTCCGTCCGGAGGCTGCCTCTTCACGACGGCCCGATTCCCGCGAGGCGAGCCGCCCGCAGGGCGAGCCAGAGAACGGTGACGTCTTCGGTGCTGTCCAGGGAACGGCCCGTGATCGCTTCGATACGCCGCATGCGATACACCAGGGTCTGCTTGTGGACATGTAGGCGCTGGGCGGCCGCCTGCCAGGAGCGATTCTCTTCGAGAAAGACCTGCAGGCTGTGCAGCAGCGGCGCACCTTGGGCTCGCTCCTGTTCCAGCAATGGGCCTAGCGTCTGCCGCGCAGTGCGCTCGGCTTCATCCAGGGAGCGGGGCAGCCAGGGCGCCCCCGGCCCCAGGGTGGCGTAGAGGATCAGGGGCATCAGGGGGCCTGCATGCGCGAGAGCGAGACGTGCTTCGCGCAGCGCGTCGGCAAATCGCTCGGGCCGTTCCACCGGGTTGCTCGCTCCCAGCTCTGCGCCCAACTCGGCCTGCAGTTCGCCAATCCGCTCAGCGGGTTGAAGCAGGACGATCTCATGGCCCTGGATCCGCAGCAGACCGCGCTGGCCCCAGCGCTGCAGAATGTCTTCCCTGCCTGGAGCGTCTTCGAGCGGCATCCGAGCAATGCACAGCTGCAATGCGGTGAGCGGCAGGCCCGGCATGAGCGCCTGCAGGCGCTGCTCGGCTTGATGGGACGCTGCGCGCCCGTTCAACAGGTCATCCAGAAGCTCGGAACCCAGGCGCAGCCGGCGCTCGCTCTCGACGTGCATGCGTTCGAGCTCGATTCCCACGATCGCGAGCAGGTGATGCAGCAGCGCGTAGTCGGGCAGTTCACCAGCGCGGACCACCAGCAGGCAGTCGGGCTTCGATGGCAGGGCCATGCCCAGCATCTCGCCATCGGGATGGGGATAACGCTGCAACATGGGCGAGAGCCCTGTGCGCCCATGAGCGCGCGTTTGCCTGATGGTCAGTCGGGCGCTTTCGGCAAGGGCTGGCAAGGCTTCATCCCAAGGCGACAGGGTGCGGCTGTCGATCAGGTGAAGTGCCGCTGCGACGTCCTTTTCCAGCCGGGCCAGGAGTGGCGCCAGCCCGAGGCCACCCAGGCTCAACCGGGCGGTTTCGTAGATGCGCTGGAGCGCCAGGTGCCGTTCGCGCTCGATGCTGCGTCCGGCATCGGCGATGGCGCGGGTAACTGCGGCAAAGGGGACGCCGTACTCGGTGAAGACAAGGGGAAAGCCCAGGCACTCCGCGGCGTCGCACAGCGCTGCGAGGTCAGCTGGCGCTTGCATGTCTTCGCCGATCATCAGGCCGGCCAGACCGGCCTCCATGAGTCGCTGGACATAGCGACGCTGCTCCGAGGGAGCGGCGGGGATACCGAGACCTGTGCTCATGAGCAGGTCCCCCTCCCCGAGCCATTCGGTGGGATCGGGGAGCTCGCAGACATGGGCCCAGCGAACGGGTCGATCAAGGCCGGCGGCTCCGCTCACCAGTCGCGAGCGGAGTGCCGGTAGGGTGAGGAGTTCTCGCAGGGTGAAGGGCATGTCCAGGCTGCTCCAGGGTTGAGCGACCAGTGTAATCGCCAGGGGCCGCCGGTCCGGACCTCACCAGCTGGCCGGCAGCATGCCGAGTGCGGAGGCGATGGCGTAGAGGCCACTGGCGGCGAAGATGAGGATGATCGCGACCTGGATCATGGGGTGCGCATACCAGCCACAGGTGAATGCAGGCGCCTGGTCACCGGAGCGGCGCGCGGCGTTGAGCAGCAGGATAGGGATGATGCCCATCAACACACCACCGAAGGTGCCGGCGAAATAGAGGGCGTTGACGAAGCCGCCGATGCCGGAATAGGCCAGCAGGAAGGGCGGTACGGAGACCAGGGCGAGAACCAGGAGGCGCTTGCGCCGGTTGCGCTCGCTACCCAGGCGGAAATGGTCGAAGAAGTTGGTGAACAGGCAGCCACCCAGCCCCCAGTAAGAGGTCAGCATGGCCAGCAAGGCGAAGGTGTTGGCGGTGTAGTAGGCCCACTGCCCGAGGGATCGGCCCCAACTGAGCGTGGCCACTTCGCTGAGATTCTCGGGCCCTACCAGGGCGATCACGGAAGCGGGTATCGCGGCGACCAGGATAAAGGTGAGGACCATGCCGAGGATGATCAGCCATGGGAGTCGCCTGGGCGTCGTGAGGTTACCGCGCACCAGTTCCGGCACCAGGAACTGAGCGCCAAAGACGAATACGGCGAGGTTGAAGATGGGGACCACGTACTGCCAGTCACTTCGCCACAGGTAGGCGATGCGGGTGTCCGCATGAGTGAGGGTGGCGGCGATCAGTACGCAGACGATCAGCACCATGCCGGTACTGATGAGCTTTTCTCCGATGCCAAGGGCCTTGAGGCCGAGGTAGAGAACCAGCGCGGAGGGGATGAAGAACACCAGGCTGCCCATCTCCCGAGTCAGGCCGTACTGGCCGAAGAAGTCGGCCATGATGTTGCCGCTGCCGCTCATGTAGGCGACCAGGGCGCCATAGCTGTTGGCAGCGACGGCAATGAAGATCAGCCAACCTCCGAACGTGCCCAGGTAGCGCCGCGCGAGGCCGCTGAGCTGATTGTTGCCACGTGTGCGCAGGCAGGCTTCTGCGACGTAGAGCATGGTGATGATGCAGAAGAAACAGGTGATGGCGAGGCAGGCGAGCAACGGCAGGTAGCCGACCTTGCGTGCGGCGTAGGCCATGCTGAGCACGCCGGCGCCGATATTGGTGCCGATGATGATGGCGACGGTCTCGAGCGAGCCCAGGGCATGGGCTTCGAGGCCGGATTCCGTTTCGATTCGTTGGTTGATGCCCATTTGTTATGTCCTCTTTTATTGGGATCAGGGGGGAGTGAGGCGGCCTCTCAGGTGCAGCACGCTGCGGGATACAGCCCTTCAGCCTTTATCCTCCAGGCCGGCGGGGGCGAAGCGGGCGAGGAAGCGGTAGAGGGGGGCAGGCTCATCGTTCTTCAGCTCTGCGCGCTCCTTGCGCATCACGGCGCTGCGCACCAGAGAACCGCCGATGTAGCGCAGGGGTTCAGGCGGGAACCGGCGACAGCGACGCTCCACCAGCGGGCAGCGACTCCAGGCATCGTCACGCCCCAGGGCCAGGCTGGCGAGGATGCGGCCGCCGAGGCGACTGGGGCCGACGCCATTGCCGCTCCAGCCGATGCCGTAGTGGATGTTGGTATGTCCGGCGAGCCGACCGAATACGGGCAGGCTGTCGTAGGTGCGGTCGATCGGGCCGGACCAGCGGTGAGTGATGCCGACGTCGTTGAGCATGGGATAGGTACGGCGCAGATCGGCCTCGGTAAGGCGAAGACTGGGCGAGTGATCACTGAAGGTGGCGTCAATCTGCGAACCATACGCGAGGGCTCCGGTGCCCTTGCCGAATGCGATGCGACCGTCGTGGGTGGTTCGGTAGTAGTCGACCATCAACTGGGAGTCGGTAATGGCTTCGCCACCGGTCCAGCCGATCTCGGCCAGTCGATGGGGAATCGCCTCGGTAACGACGATGGAGCTGTTGACGGGCACTATCGCACTGGCGAGTTCGGGCAATGCGGCTGCCCAGGCGTTGGTGGCAAGCACGACGCGGTCCGCTCGGATACTGGCACTGGCTGTACTCACCTCCACGGGCTCGCCGGGGCTGATGGCGGTCACTCCGGTGTGCTCGTGGATCTCCACACCGTTGGCCAGCGCTACCCGTCGCATTCCGCTTACCAACAGAGCGGGCTGAACGGTGGCGTTGCTGCGTTCGAAGACTCCTGCCAGATGCACGCGGGAGCCTGTTCGCCGGGCCACCTCATTGGCATCGACCCGCTCGAATGGGCTCACACCCAGTCGCTCACAGGCAGCGAGCGTCGTATTCCAGGTATCGACGTGTCGTGAGGTGGTGGCGGTCCACAGCCAACCTGCCTGCCGGTAATGGGCGTCGATCTGGTGCTCCTCGCAGAACTCCCCGAGCTCGGAAATGGCACGCTCGGCCTGTTCGCCCAGGAAGCGTGCCTGGTTGGCATCGCAGAAGCTCAGGAGGGTTCCGATCTTGGGCCACCAGGACATCACGAATCCTCCATTGCGTCCGGATGCACCGCCGCCACAGACATCCTGCTCGACCAGCATGACGCGCGCCTGGGGCTCCATTTGCTTGATGGAAAGGGCTGTCCAAAGCCCGACGAAGCCACCACCGACGATGAGGACATCAACCTTGTGCTTGCCAGTCAGAGGAGCGAACGGGCTCTCATCATGCTCGATGGACTCCATCCAATAGCTGGCCTTGAGGGGAGGGGTAAGCGTTAGCTTCATGTCGAAGACCGGGCTCGAAGAGTAATTCGAGCCAGTCTCAGGGAGGGCCACCCAGGCAACAATCAGGCGTTATTAGGAAATGTCACGCCCTGTTCGTACGAAGGTATGAAGCTACTTGGCCAAGCGAGCGTGCTGCAAAGGAAGGGGAGTCGGAAATACTCGAAGCGGGACTGGGGTTATCCCCAGCAGACTTTTCTTTCGCTCAAAGTCAAACCCCCGACCATCTTTCGATGATCGGGGGTTTGGTATAGGTGCTTGACGATGACCTACTCTCACATGGGGAAACCCCACACTACCATCGGCGATGCATCGTTTCACTACTGAGTTCGGGATGGGATCAGGTGGTTCCAACGCTCTATGGTCGTCAAGCAATTCTTTAGGGTGATCGTCGAGACGCTCACCCGAATTCGGGTATGTGACAGTACTTTGCGGTTCAATCGAACTTTCGGTTTGTCGACTTCACCAACAACACCAGATTGTTTGGGTGTTATATGGTCAAGCCTCACGGGCAATTAGTATTGGTTAGCTCAACGCCTCACAGCGCTTACACACCCAACCTATCAACGTCGTAGTCTTCGACGGCCCTTTAGGGGATTCAAGATCCCAGTGAGATCTCATCTTGAGGCGAGTTTCCCGCTTAGATGCTTTCAGCGGTTATCTCTTCCGAACATAGCTACCCGGCAGTGCCACTGGCGTGACAACCGGAACACCAGAGGTTCGTCCACTCCGGTCCTCTCGTACTAGGAGCAGCCCCTCTCAAATCTCAAACGTCCACGGCAGATAGGGACCGAACTGTCTCACGACGTTCTAAACCCAGCTCGCGTACCACTTTAAATGGCGAACAGCCATACCCTTGGGACCGGCTTCAGCCCCAGGATGTGATGAGCCGACATCGAGGTGCCAAACACCGCCGTCGATATGAACTCTTGGGCGGTATCAGCCTGTTATCCCCGGAGTACCTTTTATCCGTTGAGCGATGGCCCTTCCATACAGAACCACCGGATCACTAAGACCTACTTTCGTACCTGCTCGACGTGTCTGTCTCGCAGTCAAGCGCGCTTTTGCCTTTATACTCTGCGACCGATTTCCGACCGGTCTGAGCGCACCTTCGTACTCCTCCGTTACTCTTTGGGAGGAGACCGCCCCAGTCAAACTGCCCACCATACACTGTCCTCGATCCGGATGACGGACCAGAGTTAGAACCTCAAGCATGCCAGGGTGGTATTTCAAGGATGGCTCCACGAGAACTGGCGTCCTCGCTTCAAAGCCTCCCACCTATCCTACACAAGCAGGCTCAAAGTCCAGTGCAAAGCTACAGTAAAGGTTCACGGGGTCTTTCCGTCTAGCCGCGGATACACTGCATCTTCACAGCGATTTCAATTTCACTGAGTCTCGGGTGGAGACAGCGCCGCCATCGTTACGCCATTCGTGCAGGTCGGAACTTACCCGACAAGGAATTTCGCTACCTTAGGACCGTTATAGTTACGGCCGCCGTTTACCGGGGCTTCGATCAAGAGCTTCGCTTGCGCTAACCCCATCAATTAACCTTCCGGCACCGGGCAGGCGTCACACCCTATACGTCCACTTTCGTGTTTGCAGAGTGCTGTGTTTTTAATAAACAGTCGCAGCGGCCTGGTATCTTCGACCGGCATGGGCTTACGGAGTAAATCCTTCACCCTCACCGGCGCACCTTCTCCCGAAGTTACGGTGCCATTTTGCCTAGTTCCTTCACCCGAGTTCTCTCAAGCGCCTTGGTATTCTCTACCCAACCACCTGTGTCGGTTTGGGGTACGGTTCCTAGTTACCTGAAGCTTAGAAGCTTTTCCTGGAAGCATGGCATCGACCACTTCGTCATCTAAAAGATAACTCGTCATCAGCTCTCGGCATTGAGCGCCCGGATTTTCCTAAGCACCCTGCCTACCACCTTAAACTTGGACAACCAACGCCAAGCTGGCCTAGCCTTCTCCGTCCCTCCATCGCAGTAACTAGAAGTACGGGAATATTAACCCGTTTCCCATCGACTACGCTTTTCAGCCTCGCCTTAGGGGCCGACTCACCCTGCGTCGATTAACGTTGCGCAGGAACCCTTGGTCTTTCGGCGTGGGTGTTTTTCACACCCATTGTCGTTACTCATGTCAGCATTCGCACTTCTGATACCTCCAGCGAGCTTCTCAACTCACCTTCACAGGCTTACAGAACGCTCCTCTACCGCGTCACTTACGTGACACCCGCAGCTTCGGTGTGTGGTTTGAGCCCCGTTACATCTTCCGCGCAGGCCGACTCGACTAGTGAGCTATTACGCTTTCTTTAAAGGATGGCTGCTTCTAAGCCAACCTCCTAGCTGTCTAAGCCTTCCCACATCGTTTCCCACTTAACCACAACTTTGGGACCTTAGCTGGCGGTCTGGGTTGTTTCCCTTTTCACGACGGACGTTAGCACCCGCCGTGTGTCTCCCACGCTCGGCACTTCCAGGTATTCGGAGTTTGCATCGGTTTGGTAAGTCGGGATGACCCCCTAGCCGAAACAGTGCTCTACCCCCTGGAGTGATACGTGAGGCGCTACCTAAATAGCTTTCGAGGAGAACCAGCTATCTCCGAGCTTGATTAGCCTTTCACTCCGATCCACAAGTCATCCGCTACCTTTTCAACGGGAGTCGGTTCGGTCCTCCAGTCAGTGTTACCTAACCTTCAACCTGCTCATGGATAGATCGCCCGGTTTCGGGTCTATACCCAGCGACTAAACGCCCTATTAAGACTCGCTTTCGCTACGCCTCCCCTATTCGGTTAAGCTCGCCACTGAATATAAGTCGCTGACCCATTATACAAAAGGTACGCAGTCACCTAACAAAGTAGGCTCCCACTGCTTGTACGCATACGGTTTCAGGTTCTATTTCACTCCCCTCTCCGGGGTTCTTTTCGCCTTTCCCTCACGGTACTGGTTCACTATCGGTCAGTCAGTAGTATTTAGCCTTGGAGGATGGTCCCCCCATGTTCAGACAAAGTTTCACGTGCTCCGTCCTACTCGATTTCACTTCAAGGACCTTTTCGCGTACGGGGCTATCACCCACTATGGCCGCACTTTCCAGAGCGTTCCGCTAAAATCCAAGAAGCTTAAGGGCTAATCCCCGTTCGCTCGCCACTACTAAGGGAATCTCGGTTGATTTCTTTTCCTCAGGGTACTTAGATGTTTCAGTTCCCCTGGTTCGCCTCTTGCACCTATGGATTCAGTACAAGATACCTAGGTTATCCTAGGTGGGTTCCCCCATTCAGAGATCTCCGGATCAAAGTCTGTTTGCCGACTCCCCGAAGCTTATCGCAGGCTACCACGTCTTTCATCGCCTCTGACTGCCAAGGCATCCACCGTATGCGCTTCTTCACTTGACCATATAACCCCAAGCAATCTGCCAGTGGCCATGGTGTGAAGACGACATTCGCCGAAAATTCGCGCTTGAACTCGCAAATTTTGCCTTGAGTTGCTGAGTGCAGTGAAACACTCAACAAGTCACTTCTATCACATACCCAAATTTTTAAAGAACGTTCTGGCGCAAAGACCAGAAATCAATACCTGAACCAGGTACTCATTTCTGAACTTTCAGCGATTGTGTGGATGGTGGAGCCAAGGAGGATCGAACTCCTGACCTCCTGCGTGCAAAGCAGGCGCTCTCCCAGCTGAGCTATGGCCCCTTCAGACCTGCTGCGCCCTCGACAATTGGTGGGTCTGGGCAGATTCGAACTGCCGACCTCACCCTTATCAGGGGTGCGCTCTAACCAACTGAGCTACAGACCCAATCGTCACACTTTCGGGTCTAAACCCAATCGCTTTTCGCAAGTGAATCAAGCAATTCGTGTGGGAGCTTATGAAGAAGCTGATGTCTTCGATTAAGGAGGTGATCCAGCCGCAGGTTCCCCTACGGCTACCTTGTTACGACTTCACCCCAGTCATGAATCACTCCGTGGTAACCGTCCTCCTTGCGGTTAGACTAGCTACTTCTGGAGCAACCCACTCCCATGGTGTGACGGGCGGTGTGTACAAGGCCCGGGAACGTATTCACCGTGACATTCTGATTCACGATTACTAGCGATTCCGACTTCACGCAGTCGAGTTGCAGACTGCGATCCGGACTACGATCGGTTTTATGGGATTAGCTCCACCTCGCGGCTTGGCAACCCTTTGTACCGACCATTGTAGCACGTGTGTAGCCCTGGCCGTAAGGGCCATGATGACTTGACGTCATCCCCACCTTCCTCCGGTTTGTCACCGGCAGTCTCCTTAGAGTGCCCACCCGAGGTGCTGGTAACTAAGGACAAGGGTTGCGCTCGTTACGGGACTTAACCCAACATCTCACGACACGAGCTGACGACAGCCATGCAGCACCTGTGTCAGAGTTCCCGAAGGCACCAATCCATCTCTGGAAAGTTCTCTGCATGTCAAGGCCAGGTAAGGTTCTTCGCGTTGCTTCGAATTAAACCACATGCTCCACCGCTTGTGCGGGCCCCCGTCAATTCATTTGAGTTTTAACCTTGCGGCCGTACTCCCCAGGCGGTCGACTTATCGCGTTAGCTGCGCCACTAAGATCTCAAGGATCCCAACGGCTAGTCGACATCGTTTACGGCGTGGACTACCAGGGTATCTAATCCTGTTTGCTCCCCACGCTTTCGCACCTCAGTGTCAGTATCAGTCCAGGTGGTCGCCTTCGCCACTGGTGTTCCTTCCTATATCTACGCATTTCACCGCTACACAGGAAATTCCACCACCCTCTACCGTACTCTAGCTCAGTAGTTTTGGATGCAATTCCCAGGTTGAGCCCGGGGCTTTCACATCCAACTTGCTGAACCACCTACGCGCGCTTTACGCCCAGTAATTCCGATTAACGCTTGCACCCTTCGTATTACCGCGGCTGCTGGCACGAAGTTAGCCGGTGCTTATTCTGTTGGTAACGTCAAAACAGCAAGGTATTAACTTACTGCCCTTCCTCCCAACTTAAAGTGCTTTACAATCCGAAGACCTTCTTCACACACGCGGCATGGCTGGATCAGGCTTTCGCCCATTGTCCAATATTCCCCACTGCTGCCTCCCGTAGGAGTCTGGACCGTGTCTCAGTTCCAGTGTGACTGATCATCCTCTCAGACCAGTTACGGATCGTCGCCTTGGTGGGCCATTACCCCACCAACTAGCTAATCCGACCTAGGCTCATCTGATAGCGTGAGGTCCGAAGATCCCCCACTTTCTCCCGTAGGACGTATGCGGTATTAGCGTTCCTTTCGAAACGTTATCCCCCACTACCAGGCAGATTCCTAGGCATTACTCACCCGTCCGCCGCTGAATCATGGAGCAAGCTCCACTCATCCGCTCGACTTGCATGTGTTAGGCCTGCCGCCAGCGTTCAATCTGAGCCATGATCAAACTCTTCAGTTCAATACTGCTTGGGTTTTGAGAAAACCCTAAACTTGGCTCAGCAATCGCAAATAAACTCTCGAATTCACGAGTGTTACTTGTGTTGCTGATAATCAGTCGACTACCAGTCTTACATCACAAGCACCCACACGAATTGCTTGATTCAAATTTTTAAAGAGCGTTTCGATCAAGTCTTTCGTCTCAACCGAGGCCGCGCATTCTACAGCAGCCTTTCTTTCTGTCAAGCTGTTTTTCGAAGAATTTTTTCTTTCTACTCAACAACTTGCGCTTCGTTCGATTTCTCTTCCGAAGCGAGGCGCGCATTCTACAGCACCTCTTTCTTCCGTCAAGCTGTTTTTCGAAATTTTCTTTTCTACTCAACAACTTAGCTCGCTTGGCAGAGCGTTCCGCTTCAGCGAGGCGCGCATTCTACATGAGTGAAGATGGGTGTAAACCCCCTTTTCGGAAAAAGTTTACGCCTGGCTTCCAGGCCTCTTTATAGAGGTGGCTACACCACTCCTTCCTGCCGCAGACGCTCGATAGCCTCCGCCGACAGCCCCAGCACACGCTCCAGTACGGATGCCGTGTGCTCGCCCAGGCGCGGCGGTGCCATCCGGTACTCCACCGGCGTATCGGAGAGGCGCAGAGGGCTGGCCACCTGGGCCACCGCACCGGCCAGTGCATGGGGCAGTTCGACTTTCAGCCCCCGGGCCAGCACCTGGGGATCCTCGAATACCGCCGCCAGGTCGTTGATCGGTCCGCAGGGCACGCCGACCGCCTCCAGTGCAGCCACCCACTCGGCCGTGGTCTTGAATACGGTGGCCTGGCGAATCAGCGGGATCAGCTCCGCCCGGTTTGCCACCCGTGCCTTGTTGCTGGCAAAGCGCGGATCGTCCGCCCATTCCGGATGCCCGGCCACCTCACAGAACTTGCGGAACTGCCCGTCGTTGCCAACCGTGAGGATGAAATCACCATCCGCCGTGGGGAAATCCTGGTACGGCACGATATTCGGATGCGCATTGCCCAGGCGCCGAGGAGGAACGCCCGTAGTCAGGTAGTTCATCGCCTGGTTCGCCAGGCAGGCCACCTGCACATCCAGCAGCGCCATGTCGATGTGCTGTCCCCGGCCGGTGGTCTCACGGGCGGTCAGGGCCGCCAGGATGGCCACGCTGGAATAGAGCCCGGTAAGAATATCCGTCAGCGCCACCCCCACCTTCACAGGCCCGGCACCCTCTTCCTGGTCCGAACGACCGGTCAGGCTCATCAGCCCACCCAGCCCCTGGATCATGAAGTCGTAACCCGCCCGCTTGGCATAAGGGCCGAACTGACCGAAGCCGGTGATGGAGCAATAGATGAGCCGCGGGTTGATCGCCTTGAGCGACGCGTAGTCCAGCCCATAGGCCGCCAGCCCACCGACCTTGAAGTTCTCGATGAGGATGTCCGACTCCGCCGCCAACTTTCGCACCAGCGCCTGGCCTTCCGGCCGGGTGAAGTCGATGGTCACCGACTGCTTGTTGCGGTTGGCCGAGAGGAAGTACGCCGCCTCGCTGGTATCCCGCCCGCTTCCGTCCTTGAGGAAGGGCGGCCCCCAGGCGCGGGTATCGTCGCCACTCCCCGGCCGCTCCACCTTGATCACGTCGGCACCGAGGTCAGCAAGGATCTGCCCCGACCAAGGCCCGGCAAGCACACGGGACAGGTCGAGCACGCGGATATGGGAGAGGGCACCAGCCATGGAATCACCTGCGGAAGAAGAAAGAAGCAGAGCCGGGCCCCTCTATATATAGAAGGGCCCGGACAGGGACCGGATCAGAAGAACGCCTGGATACCGGTCTGCGCGCGGCCGAGGATCAGCGCATGCACGTCATGAGTGCCCTCGTAGGTGTTGACCACCTCCAGGTTCACCAGGTGACGGGCGATGCCGAACTCGTCGGAGATGCCGTTGCCGCCCAGCATGTCGCGAGCCATGCGCGCGATGTCCAGCGCCTTGCCGCAGCTGTTGCGCTTCATGATCGAAGTGATCTCCACCGCCGCCGTACCCTCGTCCTTCATCCGGCCGAGGCGCAGGCAGCCCTGCAGGGCCAGGGTGATCTCGGTCTGCATGTCGGCCAGCTTCTTCTGGATCAGCTGGTTGGCCGCCAGCGGGCGACCGAACTGGTGACGGTCCAGCACGTACTGGCGCGCGGTGTGCCAGCAGAACTCAGCGGCACCCAGCGCCCCCCAGGAGATGCCGTAGCGAGCCGAGTTCAGGCAGGTGAACGGACCTTTCAGGCCACGCACCTCAGGGAATGCGTTCTCCTCCGGCACGAACACGTTGTCCATCACGATCTCGCCGGTGATGGATGCACGCAGGCCCACCTTGCCGTGGATCGCCGGCGCACTCAGGCCTTCCCAGCCCTTCTCCAGCACGAAGCCGCGGATGTCGCCGGCATCGTCCTTCGCCCAGACCACGAACACATCGGCGATCGGGCTGTTGGTGATCCACATCTTGCTGCCGCTCAGGCGATAGCCGCCGTCCACCTTCTTCGCACGGGTCACCATCGAACCCGGGTCGGAACCATGGTTCGGCTCGGTCAGGCCGAAGCAGCCGATCCACTCACCGCTGGCCAGCTTCGGCAGGTACTTCTGCTTCTGCGCCTCGCTGCCGAACTCGTTGATCGGCACCATCACCAGAGACGACTGCACGCTCATCATCGAGCGGTAGCCGGAGTCGATGCGTTCCACTTCGCGGGCGATCAGCCCGTAGCACACGTAGTTCAGACCGCTGCCGCCGTACTCCACCGGAATGGTCGCGCCCAGCAGGCCCACTTCGCCCATCTCGCGGAAGATCGCCGGATCGGTCTGCTCATGACGGAAGGCCTCCAGCACGCGCGGCGCCAGCTTGTCCTCGGCGAACTGCTGGGCGCTCTCGCGCACCATGCGCTCCTCTTCGGTCAATTGCTGGTCCAGCAGCAACGGGTCGATCCAATTGAAGGAAGCTTTGGCAGCCATGGGCAGGTCCTCGAATAAGGGATGGGATCAGGCGGAGTGTCCGCGCGTTGTGGGGAACAATCCTAGACAGCGCCCCCAAGCCCGGCAAACGAGGTTTTCGCACCCTCTTGTGCTAATTTCTCACTCCGAACGCTTCATAGCCCCGCCAAAGGCCCGTCATTTGTGAGGTAGCCGTACAAAATGCGCCGCAAGATTCCCAGCACCAGCGCACTGGTCGCATTCGAATCCGCCGCCCGCCACCAGAGCTTCACCAAGGCGGCCGAAGAGCTGGCCCTCACCCAGAGCGCCATCTGCCGCCAGATCGGCGGCCTGGAGGACTTCCTCGGCATCGAACTGTTCCGCCGCTCCCGACGTGGCGTGAAGCTCACCGAAGCCGGCCTCGCCTACTCCCGGCGCATCGCCAGCCAGCTCGACGCCGTCGAGCGGGACACCCTCGCCGTCATGGGCCAGCAGGGCGCCATGGCCATCGAACTCGCCGTGGTCCCCACCTTCGGCACCCAATGGCTGCTGCCCCGGCTGAAGGACTTCCAGCGCCTGCACCCCGAAGTCACCGTCAACCTCACCAACCGCACCCGCCCCTTCCTGTTCGCCGACACCGACTTCGACGCCGCCCTGCACTTCGGCACCGCCGACTGGTCCGGCACCCAGTCCCACTTCCTCATGCACGAACATTCCGTACCGGTGTGCAGCCCCAGCCTGCTGGGCGGCCGGACCAGCCTCAGCGCCGAGGACATCGCCCGCCTGCCGCTGCTGCAGCAGACCACCCGCCCCTACGCCTGGCGCCAGTGGTTCAACTCCCTCGGCCTGAACGTCGCCCGCGACCTCAGCGGCCCACGCTACGAACTCTTCTCCATGCTCGCCCAGGCCGCCATGCACGAAATGGGCGTCGCCCTCATCCCCCCCTTCCTCATCCAGCGCGAACTGGAGGAAGGCCGTCTGGTCACCGCCCTCACCCACAGCTGCCGCAGCGACAAGGCCTATTACCTGTTCATTCCCGAGCGCAAGGTCGAGTCCGCCGTGCTCGGCGCCTTCCGCGACTGGCTGCTGGAAGCCGCCGCCCGGTATCGCCAGGAAGCAGGCGAATCCTGAGGCGAAACACCCCGCCCGGCTCCCTGTCACGCAAGGTGACAGCCCAGCCCGAATCGCCGCCCGACGCACCAGAACAGGTCATTTCCCCGCGCCCCATCCCACCGCATCACCCACACGGGTGATGCCGCAAATCGCCCATTCAGGCAGTTATGGGCTCCGACCGCGCTGACTAGCATGAAGCCTCCCTCATTCCTTCACTGGAGAGCCGCATGACAACAAGAACAATGCGCGGAATCTTCCGGCCGCACGCGCTGGCCGCCGCCGTGGCACTGGGGCTGAGCGCCCCCGCCTTCGCCATCAACTTCAACATCGGGGAGATCGAAGGGCAGCTGGACTCCTCGCTGTCCGTCGGCGCCAGCTGGAGCACCCGCGCCCCGGACCGGGACTTCATCTCCACCGCCAGCGGCGGCACCGCCCTGTCCCGGACCAGCGACGACGGCCGCCTCAACTTCAAGAAGGGCGAGACCTTCTCGAAGATCTTCAAGGGCATCCACGACCTCGAACTGAAGTACGGCGACACCGGCGTCTTCATCCGTGGCAAGTACTGGTATGACTTCGAACTCAAGGACGAGCACCGCGAGTTCTACGACATCGACGACCACAACCGGAAGGAAGGTGCCAAGGCCTCCGGCGCGCAGATCCTCGATGCCTTCCTCTACCACAACTACAACCTCGGCGACCTGCCCGGCTCGGTCCGGGTCGGCAAGCAGGTGGTGAGCTGGGGCGAGAGCACCTTCATCGGCAACAGCATCAACAGCATCAACCCCATCGACGCCGCCGCCTTCCGCCGCCCGGGTGCCGAGATCAAGGAAGGCCTCATCCCGGTCAACATGATCTACCTGTCCCAGAGCCTCACCGAGAACCTCTCGGCCGAAGCCTTCTACCAGCTGGAATGGGACCAGACCGTCGCCGACAACTGCGGCACCTTCTTCTCCACCTCCGACGTGGTCGCCGACGGCTGCACCGACCGCCTCATCGTCAACGGGCCCGACCTTGCACCCGGCGTTTCCACCAACACCGGCAGCACCCTCTACATCCCCCGCGCCGGTGACAAGGACGCCCGCGACAGCGGCCAGTTCGGCGTCGCCCTGCGCTGGTTCGTGCCGGAGTTCAACGACACCGAATTCGGCGCCTACGCCATGAACTACCACAGCCGTGGCCCGGTGTTCAGCACCATCCGCACCACCAGCCCGAGCCTCGCGGTGATCCCCGGTGCACCGGGCGCCCGCTACTTCATCGAATACCCCGAAGACATCCGCCTCTACGGCCTGAGCTTCCAGACCAACATCGAAGGCACCTCCGTGGCCGGCGAGATCAGCTACCGCCCCAACATGCCGCTGCAGCTCAACAGCACCGACCTGTCCTTCGCCGCCCTGGCCGTACCCTCCTCACCGGTGTTCGAGAGCGGCCACAGCAGCAACACCGCCGGCGCCATCATCCATGGCTACGAGCGCAAGCCGGTCACCCAGGCCCAGGTCACCGCTACCCAGTTCGTCGACCAGGTCATGGGCGCCAGCCGCCTCACCCTGGTGGCCGAGGTCGGCTACAACCACATCAGCGGCCTCGACGACGACATCGGCTCCCTGCGCTACGGCCGCGACCCGATCTACGGCCCCGGCCAGCTCTCCTCCCAGGCCACCTGCATCGCCCTCACCGCCTCCAGCCCCGCCCAGCGCGAGTGCAACGACAAGGGCTTCTACACCAGCAACTCCTGGGGCTACCGCGCCCGTGCGGTGCTCGACTACCCCAACGTCATCGCCGGCATCAACCTCAGCCCGAGCCTCGCCTGGTCCCATGACGTCGACGGCTACGGCCCCAACTTCAACGAAGGCTCCAAGGCCATCAGCCTCGGCCTCACCGCCGAATACCAGAACACCTACACCGCCAGCCTCAGCTACACCGACTTCTTCGGCGGCCACTACAACCCCACCACTGATCGCGACTTCGTCGCCCTCAGCTTCGGTCTGAACTTCTGACCCCGCGCATAGGACTCGCACCATGAAAACCATAAGAATCCTGCAAGGTGGCGCACTGGTACTCGGCCTGCTGGCCTGCCAGGTCATGGCGGCCGTCAGCCCCGAAGAGGCCGCCCAACTCGGCACCACCCTCACCCCCCTGGGCGCCGAGAAGGCCGGCAACGCCGACGGCAGCATCCCCGCCTGGACCGGCGGCCTGGCGAAGAACGCCGCACCGATCGACGCCAACGGCTTCCTCGCCGACCCCTTCGCCAGCGAGAAGCCGCTGTTCACCATCACCGCCCAGAACGTCGACCAGTACAAAGCCAGGCTCTCCGAAGGGCAGCTGGCGATGTTCAAGCGCTACCCCGAGACCTACAAGATCCCGGTCTACCCCACCCACCGCACCGCCGCCGCGCCGGAGGCCATCTACGCCGCCGCCCGGCAGAGCGCCCTCAACACCCAGCCGGTGGACGGCGGCAACGGCCTCTCCAACTTCGCCGACAGCCACTACTACGCCTTCCCGATTCCCAAGGACGGCGTCCAGGTGCTGTGGAACCACATCACCCGCTACCGCGGCGGCAACGCCCGGCGCCTGGTGGTCCAGGTCACCCCGCAGACCAACGGCTCCTTCTCCCCCGTGCAGTTCCAGGACGAGGTCGCCTTCCCCGCCGACATGACCGACCTGGACAAGGACAAGGCCGCCAACATCCTCCTCTACTTCAAGCAGCGGGTCCTCGCGCCCTCGCGCCTGGCCGGCAACGTGCTGCTGGTCCACGAGACCATCGACCAGGTCAAGGAGCCGCGCCTGGCGTGGATCTACAACGCCGGCCAGCGCCGCGTGCGCCGTGCCCCCCAGGTCGCCTACGACGGCCCCGGTACCGCCGCCGACGGCATGCGCACCGCCGACAACTTCGACATGTTCTCCGGCGCCCCCGACCGCTATGACTGGAAGCTGATCGGCAAGAAGGAGATGTACATCCCCTACAACAGCTACAAGCTCGACTCCACCAGCCTCAAGTACGCCGACATCGTCCGCCCCGGCCACATCAACCAGGACCTCACCCGCTACGAGCTGCACCGGGTCTGGGAAGTGGTCGCCACCCTCAAGTCCGGCGAGCGGCACATCTACGCCAAGCGCCACATGTACCTCGACGAGGACAGCTGGCAGGTGGCCCTGGTGGACCACTACGACGGTCGCGGCCAACTGTGGCGCGTCGGCGAAGGCCACGCCGAGTACCACTACGGCCAGCAGGTCTCCGCCTACACCCTCGAAGCCCTCTACGACATCATCGCCGGCCGCTACATCGCCCTCGGCCTGAAGAACGAGGAGAAGCACGGCACCGAGTTCGGCTTCAAGGCCAGCGGCGCCGACTACACCCCCGCCGCCCTGCGCAACGCCGGCATCCGCTGAGCACACCGCGCCCAGGGACGGGCGCCCCCTTATGACCCGCCATCACGCCGGCGCATGGGCCTTTGCGCGATGGCAGCGGATGTCTAGCCTGAACGACCACGGTTCACCATAACGACAACACCGAGAACCGCCATGCCCCGCACCGCCCCCCGACCCGACCGTCCCGGCGTGCCCCGCCTGCCGCCCGCGCACGTGCCCCGACCGCGCCTGGTGGCGCCGCTGCTGGAGCAACCGGCGCGCCTGCGCCTGCTCTGTGCCCCCGCCGGCTTCGGCAAGAGCGTGCTGCTCAGCGAACTGCTGCGGGCCGGCGCCGAAACCCACGACGCCATCGCCTGGATCGGCCTCGGTGGCGAAGCCCTCCCCGTGGAGCGCCTGGTCGCCCAGGTCGCCACCGCCCTGCAGCGCCCGGCCCCCGACCTGCCCCCGCAACAGGCCCTCTGGCAACTGCTGGGCGACCCCTCGCGGCCGCTGTGGCTGGTACTCGACGACTACCCCGCCGACCCGCCACCCGAACTGGACGCCTGCATCGACCTGCTGCTCGCCCGCACCCCACCCAACCTGCAGCTGCTGGTCAGCGCCCGCCAGCGCCCCGAATGGAACCTGCCGCGCCTACTGCTGGCCGGTGACCTGCAAGAGCTGGACGCCGCCCAGCTCGCCCTGACCCGTGACGAGCAGGAGCGCCTGGTGGACCTGATCGCCCCCCAGGCCAACCCGACCCTGCGCGACGAGCTGTGGGCGGAAAGCGAAGGCTGGTGCGCCGGCGTCCGCCTGCAACTGTGCAGCCGCTTCCCCCCGTCCGCCGCCAGCAACGTCGGCGCCCACCACTGCTGGCTCAAGGAATACCTCGACCACGAACTGCTGGCCCGCCTGGACGACGACGAAGCCCGCTGCCTGTTCGCCCTGGTGCACCTGCCCCGGGTCAGCGCCGAACTCTGCCAGCAACTCTGGGAGGACGGCGATGGCGCCGCCCTGTTCGCCCGTCTTCTCGCCCGCCATGCCTTCTTCATGCCGCTGGACGAAGAAGGCCGCTGGTACCGCGTCCTGCCCATCGTCGCCCGGGTGCTGCGCAACCGCCTCGCCCCCGCAGCCGCCACCCACCTGCACCTGGCCGCCTGCCGGGTCTTCATCGCCGCCGGCCAGGTGGAAGACGCCATCGAACAGGCCCTCTGCGCCCAGCAGCCGGAAGTGGCCGCCAACTACCTCGAACACCTCGGCCAGGAATGGCTCACCGGCGAACAGCACCTCGCCCACCTGCTCGCCTGGCGCGACCGCCTGCCCCAGGTGCTGCTGGAAAGCACCCCGCGCCTGCTCACCCTCAGCGCCTGGGCCCTGTTGCTGGCCTGGCGCCTGGACGAAGCCCAGGCCTGCATCGAGCACCTCGGCCGTTTCCTGCCCCAGGCCGACGCACGGCGCAACCGCAAGCTGATCGCCAACGGCCAGGCCCTGCAGGGCGTGCTCACCGCCCTGCGCGGACGCTCCGCCAGCGAAGCCCGGCAGCACTGCCACGAAGCCCTGGAACACCTGCCCGAACGGGACTGGATGCCACTGCTGCTGTGCCACTCCGCCCTGGCCCGGCTGGCCATGGCCGAAGGCGAGCCCGACCAGGCCGCCGCCATGCTGCACGACGCCCTCGAACTGGCACGGCGCCAGGGCAGCGTGCTCTTCGAGGTGCTGATCAACCTCGACCGCATTCGCCTGCTGGTCCTGCGGGGCGAGCTCACCCGTGCCCAGAGCCTGGTCACCCAGAGCTTCGCCCTCACCGCCCGGCGCCGGGGCGTCGACGGCCTGCTGCTGGGCCGCCTGCACCTGATCCAGGCCGAACTGCACCTGCTCCACGGCCGTCTCGACGAAGCCGGCCCCGCCCTGGACAGCGGCCTGGAACAGGCCCTGGCCTGCGCCGACCCCTTCGCCCTGCACGGCTACCTCGGCCTCGCCGAACGCAGCTCGCGCCAGGGCGAGTTCGACCAGGCCTTCCTCCACCTGCGCGAAGCCGAGCGGCAGATGCACTGCCGGCAGGTCTGGCGCCTGTGCTTCAACGGCGCCCTCAGCCTGCAGAGCATGCGCGTGCTGGCCCGCCAGGGCCGCTGGGAACGGGTCGAGCCGGTGGGCCTGCGCATCCAGCGCTACTTCGAGGGCGAACACCCCTGGATGGCCCCGCTCGACTACCCCACCCTGCCCCTGCGCAACCAACTGCTGCTGGCCCGGGTGCACCTCAGTGCCGGTCGCCCGCAGCAGGCCGAAGCGGCATTGCGCAGCCTCCTGCAACGCTGCGAGCGCCTGCAGTACCGGCCGCTGGCCTGTGAAGTCGGCCTGGTACTGGCCGAGGCCGCGCGGCAACTCGGCCAGGAGGACGCCGCCCAGCTGGAGCGCGAGGCCCGCCAGCAGGCCTCGGCCCTGGGCCTCAACGGCCTGCTGCAGGAATGGGCCGCCCTGCCGAACGGCACCCCGGCGGCCGTGGCACTGCTCAGCCAGCGGGAACAGGCGGTGCTGCACCTGCTGGCCGAGGGCTGCTCGAACGAAGAGATCGGCGGGCGGCTGTTCATCTCGGTCAACACCGTCAAGACCCACACCAAGAAGATCAACAGCAAGCTCGGCGTGAAACGCCGCACCCAGGCCGTGATGCGCGCCAAGACCCTTGGCCTGCTGGTCTGAGGCAACATCGCGACAATCCGCCACACCCACCCCGCACACCCAGCTCAAAGCCCCGCCGCAGAGCGACCTGACCCTGTAGTCAACTATTCATGAAAACTACAGAAGCCCGAATTTCCGGGACCTTATGGCAACTATAAAAAACGCTGACTAACAGTCCCCACGCTGGACACGGCAGGATTGCGCAGCCTTCCCGAGGTTCCGGCGTGCCCGGCTCTTTTCCACGAGCCCCGGCGCCTCACGGAAGACAAAAGAACGCCGAAAGGCCCATTAGACAAGGGCTGGAGGCAGATCGAACCTTATCACCGGGAAAACGGTCAGTAGGTGACTTGTAGTTCTTGTTGCGTTTTGCTCCAGAACTCCTTGATGGCCATTCGGTTCACCTGCAAAATGCCGCGCCCGTCCTGGTCGCGCCATGCGCACCCGGCGGCGTCGTGCTGATCCGCCCGCCAGAGCGCCATCGCAGTGCACTGGACTCATAAGTAAAACGATCACGCAGGAGGTTTTTACGTGCACATCGGTGTTCCTCTCGAAACCCAGGCCGGCGAAACGCGGGTTGCCGCGACGCCAGAGACCATCAAGAAGCTGATCGGCCAAGGCCATCAGGTCACCGTGCAGCGCGGGGCCGGCATCAACGCCAGCATTCCCGACGCCGCCTTCGAAGCCGTCGGCGCCACCCTGGGTGATGCCGCTGCCGCCTTCGGTGCCGACCTGGTGCTCAAGGTCGTGGCCCCCAGCGACGACGAAGCCGCCCTGATGAAGGCCGGTGCCGTCCTGGTGGGGATGCTCAACCCCTTCAGCAACGAAACCATCGCCCGGCTCAACGCCCGTGGCCTGACCGCCTTCGCCCTGGAGGCCGCCCCGCGTACCTCCCGCGCCCAGAGCCTGGACGTGCTGTCGTCCCAGGCCAACATCGCCGGCTACAAGGCGGTGATGCTGGCGGCCAACCACTACCCGCGCTTCATGCCCATGCTGATGACCGCCGCCGGCACCGTGAAGGCCGCTCGCGTGCTGATCCTCGGCGCCGGTGTCGCCGGCCTGCAGGCCATCGCCACGGCCAAGCGCCTGGGTGCGGTGATCGAAGCCTCCGACGTGCGTCCGGCGGTGAAGGAGCAGATCGAGTCCCTCGGCGCCAAGTTCGTCGACGTGCCCTTCGAGACCGATGAAGAGCGCGAATGCGCCCAGGGCGTCGGCGGCTATGCCCGTCCCATGCCCGCCTCCTGGATGGAGCGCCAGGCCAAGGCCGTGCACGAGCGCGCCAAGCAGTCCGACATCGTCATCACCACCGCGCTGATCCCCGGCCGCAAGGCCCCGACCCTGCTCCACGAGGCCACCGTCGCCGAAATGAAGCCGGGCTCCGTGGTCATCGACCTGGCCGCCGCCCAGGGTGGCAACTGCCCGCTCACCGAGCTGGACCAGGTGGTGGTCAAGCACGGCGTCACCATCGTCGGCCACGGCAACCTCGCGGCCCTGGTGCCGGCCGATGCCTCCGCGCTGTACGCCCGCAACCTGCTGGATTTCCTCAAGCTGGTCATCGACAAGGACGGCCAGTTCCACCTCAACCTCGAAGACGACATCGTCGCCGCGTGCCTGATGTGCCGCGACGGGCAAGTCGTCCGCACCAACGGCTAAGGGGCAGCGGACATGGACCTGATTTCTGACGGCATCTACAACCTGATCATCTTCGTGCTGGCCATCTACGTCGGCTACCACGTGGTGTGGAACGTGACCCCCGCCCTGCACACCCCGCTGATGGCCGTGACCAACGCCATCTCCGCGATCGTGATCGTCGGCGCCATGCTGGCTGCCGCGCTCACCGTCACCCCCCTGGGCAAGGCCATGGGCACCCTGGCGGTGGCCCTGGCCGCGGTGAACGTCTTCGGTGGCTTCCTGGTCACCCGCCGCATGCTGGAAATGTTCAAGAAGAAAGCGCCGAAAGCGGCTGCGGAGAAACACTGACCATGAGCATGAACCTGATCACTGTTCTCTACCTCGTCGCCTCGGTGTGCTTCATCCAGGCGCTGAAAGGCCTGTCGCACCCAACCACGTCCCGTCGCGGCAACCTGTTCGGCATGATCGGCATGGCCATCGCGGTGTTCACCACCGTCGGCCTGATCTACAAGCTCGGCGCTGAGCTCGCCACCCAGGGCATCGGCTACGTCATCGTCGGCCTGCTGGTCGGAGGCACCGCCGGCTCGATCATGGCCAAGCGCGTCGAAATGACCAAGATGCCGGAGCTGGTCGCCTTCATGCACAGCATGATCGGCCTGGCCGCCGTGTTCATCGCCATCGCCGCCGTGGTCGAACCCCAGTCCCTGGGCATCGTCGCCACCCTGGGCGACGCCATTCCCAAGGGCAACCGCCTGGAACTGTTCCTCGGCGCGGCCATCGGTGCCATCACCTTCTCCGGTTCGGTGATCGCCTTCGGCAAGCTCTCCGGCAAGTACAAGTTCCGCCTGTTCCAGGGCGCCCCGGTGGTGTTCAAGGGCCAGCACATGGTCAACCTGCTGGTGGGCCTGGCCATCCTCGCACTGGGCCTGTACTTCACCTTCACCGGTGACATCCGCGCCTTCGCCGTGCTGGTGGCCCTGGCCTTCGTCATCGGCGTGCTGATCATCATCCCGATCGGCGGCGCCGACATGCCGGTGGTGGTGTCGATGCTCAACAGCTACTCGGGCTGGGCGGCGGCCGGCATCGGCTTCTCGCTGAACAACTCGATGCTGATCATCGCCGGTTCGCTGGTGGGCTCCTCGGGCGCGATCCTCTCCTACATCATGTGCAAGGCGATGAACCGCTCGTTCTTCAACGTCATCCTCGGCGGCTTCGGTGCTGACGCGGACGCCGGCAGCTCGGGCGGCAGCCAGGAGCAACGCCCGGTGAAGTCGGGCTCCTCCGACGACGCGGCCTTCCTGCTGACCAACGCCGACACCGTCATCATCGTCCCCGGCTACGGCCTGGCCGTGGCCCGTGCCCAGCACGCGCTGATGGAACTGTCGGAGAAGCTGAGCCACCGTGGCGTGACCGTGAAATTCGCCATCCACCCGGTCGCCGGCCGCATGCCCGGCCACATGAACGTCCTGCTGGCCGAGGCCGAAGTGCCCTACGAGCAGGTGTTCGAGATGGAAGACATCAACTCCGAGTTCGGCCAGGCCGACGTGGTGCTGGTCCTGGGCGCCAACGACGTGGTCAACCCGGCCGCGAAGAACGACCCCAAGTCGCCCATCGCCGGCATGCCGATCCTCGAGGCCTACAAGGCCAAGACCGTGATCGTCAACAAACGCTCCATGGCCAGCGGCTACGCCGGCCTGGACAACGAACTGTTCTACCTGGACAAGACCATGATGGTCTTCGGCGACGCCAAGAAAGTCCTGGAAGACATGGTCAAGGCCGTGGACTGAGATCACACGCCTGCGCTCCACCTTTCCCAGCCCCGGCCTTCGTGCCGGGGTTTTTTATGGGGGCGCCATCAGGCCAAGAACTCACGCGGGGATAGACACCGACGATGATTCGGCCAGACGCTCATGGGCGGCCAACAAGATGCGCTCCAAGCGCTCGAGTTCCAGAATCACCACCTCGTAGGCGGCTTCCATACGCCCTGCCCCCAAGGCGGCACGCTCCAGGGCCAGGCAGGCATTGGCAAGACCGAGGTCACCGACCACCCGGGCACCGCCTTTCAACCGGTGCGCAAAGCGCGCAACTGCTTTCCGATCACACAGTCCGTAGCAGCGAATCAGACCATCGCGGTCACTGCGGTTGCTGCGTACAACCTCACTCAGCAGGCCAATCAGTGCCTGCGGGTCACCACTCGCCATACGCAGCAACGTACGGGGTGGTGCATTACCGTTGCCTCCTCTTTCCCCGCGCAGGGGAAAAACCCGAGGCCGGTTCATTATTTCTCGCTCCAAGCGTTCAACCATGCCAGATCCTCCCAAGGACCAGATTTAGCCGGGCAGGCCTGCCCGACGGACTCATGAAGGGCCGTTACGTAAAAAGGGCACCAATTCACCCGCAGCGGCGTATTGCCTGAAAGTGGCCAGATAGCTATCGAAACGGTTGTTCACTTCACTCACACGATTGCCATAGTGATCGGTCTCTGCAGTCAGCACGTCGAGCAACGTGCGCCGCCCCAGGTGATACCACTGGTCGAAGAAGTCGGAACGAATCCGGTCGGACTCCAACGTCAGCTTTTGATAGAGGTCTGCCCGCTCAGCCATGGTGCGGGCGTCATGGTCAGCAGCCCGGATACGCTGACGCAGGTCGTCAAGAATATCGTCTGTACGCTGTCGCCCGGCTTCTGCCCGACTGAGCGCCGCGCGCTCCGCAGCGCGGGACGAGCCGCCCGAAAACGCGTTCCAGGTGACTTGGATACTGGTTTTCCAGGGATTGGAATCGCCCTGCAGGTTCTCCCCGGTATCCTTGCCTACCACCCAGTTCACCTGGGGCCTTCCTGAGGCACGAACAGCGCGGGCATAGTCCTCAGCCGATAGCGACTCCGCACGTGACTGTTGAATCGAGGGATGACGCTCCAGACTCGCAACCAGAGCGCGAGCGTTTGCAAAGCCCAGGCTCCAGGCCGAGGGGTGCGGAAGGCTGATAGCGGTGTCGCCCAGGAGACGCTGCAAGGCAATTTCGGCGTCCCTTTCCCTGGCCAGAGCACCGTCGAGCGCGGCCTGGGCTTGCAGGAGCCGCCCTCTGGCCTGGGTTAGCTCGCTATTGCGTCCCGGATCTACCTGGACGATTTTCGCCAGCATCTCCACCAGCTCAGTCATGCGGTCGGCATAGGCACGGCTGAGCACTCCGATGTGCTGCTGTTTGGTCCGCTCGACGAGCAGCCCGACCACTTCGAACGCGATGTTCTCCTGCTCGCCGTCAAGCTTGTGCGCGTTTGCCTGTAGCAATGCCTCACGACTGGAAATGGTGTTCGAGATCTGCCCCCAGTCGTAGAGGCTGGTGCTCAGTTGAACAGCTGCAAGTCCTTTGTCGCTGCTCCCCGACGAGCCGCCGAAGGATGCGGCGCGACTCGCTCCGCTCACCTCCAGTTGTGGCCAGCGGCGCCCCTTGGCCTCGTCCAGCTCCGCCTCTGCGACCTCAGTATCAGCGCGGGCGGCCTTGATGCGCGCACTGCGCTGGAGCGCCACCTGCACCGCATGGGCCAAGCGCTCCCGTAGTACAGCTTCATTGATACGACGAACATCCTCCATGCCCCGTTGGCGCCAGTATTCAACAGCAGAAACACTGCCCTTATCAGGATCAGGGCTTTCTAGCGCCCAGGCTGGGGACGAACTGCAGCCAAGCAAAACACAGAGCCCGACCACTCGGACACCTGACTCAGCGCTCACGGAAAGCCTCCCTCGCCTTGAGTACGGGCTTGAGCAGGTAGTCGAGAATGGTCTTCTCTCCCGTCCGAATCTCAACCGACGCCACCATTCCAGGGATGATCGGCAACGACTTTCCCCCGGCCTCCAGCACACTGCTTTCGGTAAGGACAAGCACACGGTAATAGGTATCGTCCTGGCGGCCGGCCGCGGCCTTCTGGTCATCTTTAAGCGTATCGGGGCTGATGTGCTCGACCCGGCCACTCAGGCCACCATAAATGGCGTAGTCATAAGCCGTGATCTTGACGGTGGCCGGCAAACCCGGTCGCAGGAAGGCAACATCGGAGGGGCGAATACGCCCTTCTACCAGCAGTTGCTCCTCCAGGGGCACGATCTCAAGGATGTGTTCTCCCGGCTGGATGACCCCTCCCAACGTGTTGACCCTGACGTTCTTGATGGTGCCGCGCACAGGGGCGGTCAGCGTAGTGCGCTCTACGACGTCCGCGCGCCCGACAAGGTTCTCGTTGGTTTGAGAGAGCTCCAGTTCGAGCCGGGTCAGCTCAGCATTCGCATCGGCCTGGTAGCGATTGTTCCGCTCGATGATCTGAGCCTTGATGTCGTTGGCCTGGCGCCGCATCCGCAGGAGCTCTACATCGGAAAGCAGGCCTCGCGCGGCCAAGGGCTCCGCCAGCCGGATTTCCTGCATGGACAGGTCATGGCTGCGCTCGAGAGAGGCCACGCTGTCCAGCAGCGCCCGGCGGCGCGACTGGTAGGCGAGGGTTTCCTGCTCGACAACCTCAGGCGCCTGGCGAACCTGTTCATCAAACTGCAAAGGCACGCCATAGGCCTCGGCCCGCAAGCGCGCAATGCTGCCCTTCAAGCCCACCACCTTGCTCAATGCTTCGCGATAGCTGGCTTGTGCCCGTGTAGGGTCGATCTTCAGCAGTACCTGGCCTGCCTCCACCACGTCGCCCTCTCGCACGGCCATTTCTGCCAGGATGCCGCCTTCCAAGCTTTGAATGACCTGCTCACGACTCTTTGAAATGATCCGGGCCTCCCCCTGAGTGATCTCCTCCACCCGGGCAAAGTGCGCCCAGATCGCCCCGACGATGAACACCGCCAGGATCAGGTAGATGACCAGCAGGGAGCCTGGCGAGCGCTGGGCGAGCAGTGACTCCTGGACATCGTTCATGAACCGGGTTTCTTCAGCACTTAGCCGTTTACGCGTCCATCGCATACCCATGGCGAACCGGCTCACGACGCACCTCCCGGCGCAACCGGGCTAAGCGATGACAAGTCCCCCATGTTGATGGTGCTTTTGCCCCGCGCCACGGACGGTTGCTTCACAGTACTGTCGCTGTTCAGCGCGGCCAGGACCGCCGACTTGGGGCCATCGGCGACTATGCGCCCCTCCTCGACCACGACGACACGGTCCACCAGGGCCAACACCGCCGGACGGTGGGTGACCACGACCAGAGTCTGACCCTGAAGGGCTCTTTTCATGTGCGCCAGGAACTGCGTTTCGGTCTGCACATCCATCGCACTGGTGGGCTCGTCCATCAGCAAAAGGCGAGGGCGAGCCAAAAGGCTGCGCGCCAAGGCGACCAGCTGCCGTTGCCCGCCTGAAAGCCCCTCTCCCATTTCACCGATTGGGAGGTTAAGACCACGCGGATGGCGGGCAGCTACTTGGTCAAGCCCGGTGAGGCGCATGACCGCAAGTAATTCGTCGGAGCTTGCTTCCGGGCGGCCGATCGTCAGGTTTTCCCTCAGCGTTCCGTAGAACAACCGGGCGTCTTGCCCGACATAACCCGTCGCGTTACGCCAGTCAGCCGGATCGACCTGGTTCAGGTCCAGGCCTTCGCTGAATACCTGGCCGGAAACCGGTGCATACAACCGCGCCATGACCCGCAACAGGGTGGACTTACCGCTTCCTACCCGACCGATGATCGCTACACGTTCGCCTGGCTGGATGTCCAGATTGATATCGACCAGTACCGGAGGGTTGGGCTGAAGAGGCGGGGCGGGGTATGCAAATCCCAAGGCACGGAGACTGATCTGCCCGCGTAGCACCGGCTTGGGCAGGTAGTTCTGTTTCGCATCCCGCTCGACCGGCAGAGCCATCAGCTTGTCCAGGCTGGCGAGCGCGGCCTTTGCCTGCTGCAGACGCACAGCCAATGCCACGACCTGGCCGAGCGGAGCAGTCACCCGCCCGCCTAGCATCACCGTGGCGATCAGGGCACCCATGGTCAGTTGGCCGGCATCGATGAGGTAGACGCCCACGATGATCAGCACAACCGTCTGCAGTTGCTGAAGCAGCATCACGGAGCCGGTTGCCAGATTGGTCAGTTGGCGGGATTTCATGCTCGTCGCCGCCTGGAGGGCGCTGAAATGTTGCCAGCGGTGCTGCATGAACCCCGAGCCGCCAGTTGCCTTGAGGGTTTCCAGCCCCTCGATGGATTCCACCAGCACACCCTGTTTGAGAGACGACTCCTGCAGGTTTTCACGCATGGCACGAGCCAGCGGCCACTGGATTGCCGTGCAAATCAGCAGAATGAGCGGGATCATCAACAAAGGAATCCAACCAAGCCCCCCTCCGATGACGAAAATCACGCCGACGAAGAGCAGCACGAACGGCAGGTCGGCCAGTGCAGCCAGCGTCGCCGACGCAGTGAAATCGCGAACAGACTCGAACTCACGCAACTGGTTGGCAAAGCTGCCGGACGAGGCCGGTTTGTATTCCATTCGGACCGATAACGCCTGACGGAAGAGCATCGCCCCCAATATCAGGTCCGCTTTCTTTCCCGCCGTATCGAGCAGGTAAGCCCTGACATACCGCGTGATCGCCTCAAACAACATCGCAAGGGCGACCCCGATCCCCAGGGACCAGAGCGTGACGAACGCCTGATTTGGCACGACCCGGTCGTAGACGTTCATGGTGAAAAAGATGCTTGCCAGCGAAAGGACGTTCACCATCACCGTTGCAATGACCGCGCTCCGGTAATAGCGCCGGTAGCGCCACAGCGTGCTGAAGAGCCAGTGCCGCTTCGGCTCGGGCAGCGCTTCGCCTGCCCGCTCATCAACGCAGGCACGCGGCTTGGCAAGAATGAGACAGCCGCTATACAGCGCCTCAAGTTCCTCGCGGCCCATCTCGACAGGCTCAGCCGCAACCTCCGGAAGCCACACCTTGTAGCGCTGCTGGTCATGACCGTCCGCCGAACGCACCTTACGTGCACCCAGCAGAATCGCACCGCCGCTTCCTCGTCGCAGCAAAACCAGAGGAACAATCTGCATGGGCAGGGCGTCCAGGCTTCGCTTCACCAGTCCGGCTGCAAACCCGCACTGCTCCAGTGCTCGCAGAGCCAGCGATGGGCCTATCAAGCCAGCACGCGGCAGATCGGCTACCAATGCCTCTCGGCTTCTGCCCATGCCATGCCGCTCACACAGCCAGACAAGACAGTCCAGCAACGTATCGGCACTGCCTCCAGGCTCAGCGGCAGCATCGGAGGGGAGCTCTTCATTGAGCGGAACGACGTTGTCTGAGGTCATTGGGTGCGCATCCGGGAAATGTTTCGGCCACGCGCAGCCATGTCGGGCACGTCATTGGAGAGCGAGGCGGGGGTTGCGAGTATTCTGAGATCGCCCCAATTAGCCCCCAATGAGAATTGTCTTAAATTAAGGGCTTCACCTCTTCATTCCGACCAAACGAGCTATAAGGGAGCCACCCTCGGCATCGCCAGGCAGCATTGCTTTCAGGCAGAACTCCAAGGATTCGGAGACGACGCTGGACCAACACGACGCAACTCCCTCGTAGTCAAATGAAAAACAACAGTTCTTGACCCTGTTTCGGCGGAGCGCGTTGAATGCGCGCCTTTTTACTCAGTGCGGCTCGCTGAGCGACGCCATGGTAGTCAGGTCAGTCCAGTGGAAAGCCTCGCAGTCAGCGCACTGACAGCCCAGATGGATGTGAATGATGAGATGGTCCAAACAGCCCCCCATACGCATAGCCGTACTGGATGACCACTCACTGATCCGTAGAGCCTTGCAGCTCTGCCTATCGGCCGAGCCGGACTTCGAGCTGACGGGACTGTATGCCTCGAGCCGCAGCCTGCTGGATGCCTTGCGCAGCACAGAGACCGATGTCCTGCTGATGGACTACTCCTTGGGCGAAGGTGAAGTGGACGGCCAGGCACTGATCCGGATCCTGCGCGCCCGCTACCCCGAGATGTACATCCTGGTGTCGTCGTCCATCGAGCGCCCGGCCATTGTTCAAGTTGCGCTCAAAGCCGGCGCAATGGGATTCGTGGGCAAAAGCCAGGAGATCGACGAACTGCTGGCAGCTATTCGGCGAGTCGCCAGTGGGCGAATCTATCTCACCCGGGAAATGGCCTATCAGATCAAGAGTCTTCCCGAGGCTTGTGAGGAAGGAAGCACCGAAACCTCACCGAGCACTCCGCTGACCCAGCGCGAGCATGAAGTCATCCGCTGCTGCCTGGCCGGCATGAGCGTTTCGCAGATCGCCACCAAGTTCAACCGAAGCCGAAAAACGGTAAGCGGACAGAAGCAATCCGCCTTTCGCAAGCTTGGCATTCGCACGGATGCAGAGCTGTTCAAGTACCAAGACGAACTAGGCAACCTCTGACACGCCGCTTCACACAACCATCCGCCTGAGCCGGTAGACGGCTCCCTCCTGCCCTACGGCCGCCCTTTTTGGGACAAATCTCGTATCGGGCCCGAGAACAGGAATGAAGAATTCGCGCCTTCCGCGAGTTTTCCCCCGGTTCCGGAGACCTCGCCTGGCAAACACCCCGTGATTGCCAGTGCAACAGGAACCCGTGCATGCGAGGACATCCCGTGAGCAGCAATACCGTCCGAGTAGCCGTCATAGATGGCGTCAAGATCAGCCAAACCGAAGAGATACGCCCCACCAGCGGCCAAGTCATCCGAGTAAAAGCCATTGCTGGAGGTAAATACATCCTCGCAGAAGGTGATCAGGGAATAGCCCCCGAGAACATCACCCTGACGCGGCAAGGCGATGATCTGCTCGTCCACCTGGAAGATGCACCTGCTGACCAGCCCGACCTCATCATCGAAGGCTTCTACACCGCCCCCGGACAACTGATCGGTATGGCGGAAGACGGCGTGTATCACCCATTCGTCGCTTCGGATGGTGAAAGCGAGCATGAAGCCGCATTCCTGGTCAACGACGTTTCCTCCCCTCACGCTCTCGGCATCGAAACCATCAGCGGACTCGACGAACTGGAAGCAGCCGGAGGCATCTTCTGGCCAACAGCCTGGGGGCTCGGCGCCTTAGGTCTGGGCGGAGCAGCCGCAGCCGGCCTGGGAGGAGGTGGGGGTGGAGGTGGAGGCGGTGGTAGTGGCGGCGGAACCTCCGGCGGCAGCAACGAGGCGCAGCCCGTCTTGCCGGATCAGACAGAGCTGCCGACCCCAAAACTGGAAAGTGTCATCGACACTGTCGGCAGTGTTACCGGACCGCTCGCCCCCCACGATGCTACCGATGACACGCGCCCTACCTTCAATGGCCAGGGAACGCCAGGCAACGTGATCGATATTTACGATCAGGGCAGCCTGATCGGTCGCGTGGACATCAATTCCGGCGGCCAGTGGAGCTTCACGCCGAGCGTACCGCTCGAAGAAGGCGCGCACAGCATCACCACCGTAGAAAAGGACCCGGCTGGCAACACCAGTGCCCCAAGTGACCCCTTCGACTTCATCGTCGACACCACACCCCCGGACGCACCGGTGATCACGACTGTCTACGACGACCAGGGCAGCAAGACCGGCAACCTCGTCGCCGGCGAAACCACCGATGACGACAAACCCACCGTCTCCGGCACCGCCGAGCCGCAAGCCACTGTCGTGCTCTACGACAACGGCAAGGAGGTCGGACGCACCACCGCCGATGCCAATGGCAACTGGTCCCTGGAGCCCAAACTGCCCCTGGCCAACGGCAACCACACCCTGACCACCCAGGCCATCGACAAGGCCGGCAACGTCAGTGTGCCCTCCGCCGGCTTCGACTTCGTGCTCGCCAACAACGGCCAGCCGAACAAGCCCGACATCAATGATGTGCTCGTCGAAGACGACAAGGGTCCCATCACCGGCCCCATCCACGATGGCGACACCACCGACGACGACACCCCCACCCTCAGTGGGACCGGCAAGCCCGGCGACACCATCGGGGTCATCGTCGATGGCAACGAAGCGGGCAACACCGTGGTCGATGACAACGGCAACTGGACCTGGACCCCTGACCAGCCCCTGGGCGAGGGGGAACACGACATCGGCATCGTGGTGAAGAACCCGGCTGGCAACACCAGCCCGCCTTCCGACACCATCACCGTCATCGTCGACACCACACCCCCGGACGCACCGGTGATCTCGGCTGTCTACGACGACCAGGGCAGCAAGACCGGCAACCTTGTCCCCGGTGAAACCACCGATGACGACAAACCCACTGTCTCCGGCACCGCCGAGCCGCAAGCCACTGTCGTGCTCTACGACAACGGCAAGGAGGTCGGACGCACCACCGCCGATGCCAATGGCAACTGGTCCCTGGAGCCCAAACTGCCCCTGGCCAACGGCAACCACACCCTGACCACCCAGGCCATCGACAAGGCCGGCAACGTCAGTGTGCCCTCCGCCGGCTTCGACTTCGTGCTCGCCAACAACGGCCAGCCGAACAAGCCCGACATCAATGATGTGCTCGTCGAAGACGACAAGGGTCCCATCACCGGCCCCATCCACGATGGCGACACCACCGACGACGACACCCCCACCCTCAGTGGGACCGGCAAGCCCGGCGACACCATCGGGGTCATCGTCGATGGCAACGAAGCGGGCAACACCGTGGTCGATGACAACGGCAACTGGACCTGGACCCCTGACCAGCCCCTGGGCGAGGGGGAACACGACATCGGCATCGTGGTGAAGGACCCGGCTGGCAACACCAGTGCCCCAAGTGACCCCTTCGACTTCATCGTCGACACCACACCCCCGGACGCACCGGTGATCACGACTGTCTACGACGACCAGGGCAGCAAGACCGGCAACCTCGTCGCCGGCGAAACCACCGATGACGACAAACCCACTGTCTCCGGCACCGCCGAGCCGCAAGCCACTGTCGTGCTCTACGACAACGGCAAGGAGGTCGGACGCACCACCGCCGATGCCAATGGCAACTGGTCCCTGGAGCCCAAACTGCCCCTGGCCAACGGCAACCACACCCTGACCACCCAGGCCATCGACAAGGCCGGCAACGTCAGTGTGCCCTCCGCCGGCTTCGACTTCGTGCTCGCCAACAACGGCCAGCCGAACAAGCCCGACATCAATGATGTGCTCGTCGAAGACGACAAGGGTCCCATCACCGGCCCCATCCACGATGGCGACACCACCGACGACGACACCCCCACCCTCAGTGGGACCGGCAAGCCCGGCGACACCATCGGGGTCATCGTCGATGGCAACGAAGCGGGCAACACCGTGGTCGATGACAACGGCAACTGGACCTGGACCCCTGACCAGCCCCTGGGCGAGGGGGAACACGACATCGGCATCGTGGTGAAGGACCCGGCTGGCAACACCAGTGCCCCAAGTGACCCCTTCGACTTCATCGTCGACACCACACCCCCGGACGCACCGGTGATCACGACTGTCTACGACGACCAGGGCAGCAAGACCGGCAACCTTGTCCCCGGTGAAACCACCGATGACGACAAACCCACTGTCTCCGGCACCGCCGAGCCGCAAGCCACTGTCGTGCTCTACGACAACGGCAAGGAGGTCGGACGCACCACCGCCGATGCCAATGGCAACTGGTCCCTGGAGCCCAAACTGCCCCTGGCCAACGGCAACCACACCCTGACCACCCAGGCCATCGACAAGGCCGGCAACGTCAGTGTGCCCTCCGCCGGCTTCGACTTCGTGCTCGCCAACAACGGCCAGCCGAACAAGCCCGACATCAATGATGTGCTCGTCGAAGACGACAAGGGTCCCATCACCGGCCCCATCCACGATGGCGACACCACCGACGACGACACCCCCACCCTCAGTGGGACCGGCAAGCCCGGCGACACCATCGGGGTCATCGTCGATGGCAACGAAGCGGGCAACACCGTGGTCGATGACAACGGCAACTGGACCTGGACCCCTGACCAGCCCCTGGGCGAGGGGGAACACGACATCGGCATCGTGGTGAAGGACCCGGCTGGCAACACCAGTGCCCCAAGTGACCCCTTCGACTTCATCGTCGACACCACACCCCCGGACGCACCGGTGATCACGACTGTCTACGACGACCAGGGCAGCAAGACCGGCAACCTTGTCCCCGGTGAAACCACCGATGACGACAAACCCACTGTCTCCGGCACCGCCGAGCCGCAAGCCACTGTCGTGCTCTACGACAACGGCAAGGAGGTCGGACGCACCACCGCCGATGCCAATGGCAACTGGTCCCTGGAGCCCAAACTGCCCCTGGCCAACGGCAACCACACCCTGACCACCCAGGCCATCGACAAGGCCGGCAACGTCAGTGTGCCCTCCGCCGGCTTCGACTTCGTGCTCGCCAACAACGGCCAGCCGAACAAGCCCGACATCAATGATGTGCTCGTCGAAGACGACAAGGGTCCCATCACCGGCCCCATCCACGATGGCGACACCACCGACGACGACACCCCCACCCTCAGTGGGACCGGCAAGCCCGGCGACACCATCGGGGTCATCGTCGATGGCAACGAAGCGGGCAACACCGTGGTCGATGACAACGGCAACTGGACCTGGACCCCTGACCAGCCCCTGGGCGAGGGGGAACACGACATCGGCATCGTGGTGAAGGACCCGGCTGGCAACACCAGTGCCCCAAGTGACCCCTTCGACTTCATCGTCGACACCACACCCCCGGACGCACCGGTGATCACGACTGTCTACGACGACCAGGGCAGCAAGACCGGCAACCTCGTCGCCGGCGAAACCACCGATGACGACAAACCCACCGTCTCCGGCACCGCCGAGCCGCAAGCCACTGTCGTGCTCTACGACAACGGCAAGGAGGTCGGACGCACCACCGCCGATGCCAATGGCAACTGGTCCCTGGAGCCCAAACTGCCCCTGGCCAACGGCAACCACACCCTGACCACCCAGGCCATCGACAAGGCCGGCAACGTCAGTGTGCCCTCCGCCGGCTTCGACTTCGTGCTCGCCAACAACGGCCAGCCGAACAAGCCCGACATCAATGATGTGCTCGTCGAAGACGACAAGGGTCCCATCACCGGCCCCATCCACGATGGCGACACCACCGACGACGACACCCCCACCCTCAGTGGGACCGGCAAGCCCGGCGACACCATCGGGGTCATCGTCGATGGCAACGAAGCGGGCAACACCGTGGTCGATGACAACGGCAACTGGACCTGGACTCCTGACCAGCCCCTGGGCGAGGGGGAACACGACATCGGCATCGTGGTGAAGGACCCGGCTGGCAACACCAGCCCGCCTTCCGACACCATCACCGTCATCGTCGACACCACGCCGCCGGCACCGCCCTACATTGCGGCCGTCTACGACGACCAGGGCAGCAAGACCGGCAACCTTGTCCCCGGTGAAACCACCGATGATGATCGCCCCACCGTTTCAGGTATCTGGACGGAGCCGAACGCTACGGTGGTGCTCTACGACAACGGTGTGGAAATCGGCCGGACCGTGGCCGATGCCAACGGCAACTGGAGCTTGGAGCCTACCCAACCCTTGGCCAACGGAGCCCATCTGCTCACAGCCAAGGCTATCGACCCGGCTGGGAACATCAGCGGTCCCTCCACGGGTTTCCACTTCACGGTGGCACCACTGGTCAAGCCGAACGCCCCAACCATCGACAGCGTTTATGACGATGAGGACATCCGCGTTGGCTACCTGCAACCGGGCGACATTACCGATGACTGGACACCGCTGATCGCGGGCAGTGCAGACGCTGGCGCGAAAGTGAATATCTATGCCAATGACGAACTCATCGGCACAGCGACTGCTGGCAGTGACGGAAAGTGGACATTCGACCGTGCCGATCTCGATGAAGGACTGGTCGTGCTCACGGCACGCACCGAAAGCAGCGCGGGGAACCTGAGCGAGCCTAGCGCGCCATTCGAGCTGAATCTGGATTTCTCTGCCCCATGGCGGCCCTATCTGGAGCGCATCGTCGACGATACCGGGCCGGTACAAGGTAACGTCTACCACAACACCACCACCGATGACCGAACCCCGACATTGGTCGGTACGGGCCAACCGGGCGACCGGATCATCGTGCGGGACAACGGCACGATCATTGGCGAAACGCTGGTGGATGAGAAGGGTGAGTGGAGCTTCACGCCCTCGACGCCCCTGTCGGAAGGGCGCCATGACTTCAACGTCAAGGCGACCACCGCCAATGGACGGGAGTCGGGCTGGATGGTGGACGATGAGACCATCTTCATTGACCTGACGCCCCCCGAGCCGCCGGTGATATTGACCCTTCAGGACAATAGCGGCCATGTCGTCGGGGACATTCCCCAAGGCGGCGTCAGCGACGAAGAGGTCCCCATCGCTACTGGTACGGCCGAACCCTTCTCGACTGTCATCATGTACAACGCAGAAGGCACCGTCGTGGGTCAGAGCAAGGCAGACGCCACTGGCTTCTGGCGTCTGTTCGTGTCCGTTCCCCTGGCGCTCGGCCCGCAGTCGCTCACTGTCACTGCGACCGATAAGGCCGGCAATACCAGCCAACCCTCTGAGCCAAGGGAGTTCACCAAGCTCGAGTCGGGTACACCCGGTAAGCCCGTCATCGAGGGGGTGTATGACGATCAAGGCCGAATCGTCGGCAATGTGCCGCACGAAGGCCTGACCGACGACACACGCCCGCTGGTACATGGCACCGCGCAACCGGGCACATTGGTCAAGCTCTACTCGCTGTACACCCTTGTCGGCGAGGTGATCGCCGATCAGAACGGTCGCTGGGAGCTGGAGGTCGATCTGGGCAGCATCGGCATCTACCACAACCTCACGGCTCGAGCGACCACGGCTGCCGGCAACTTCAGCGAGCTGAGCGATCCTTACATCATCTACATCGATACCTCGGTGCCTCCCGCACCCTCGGCAGAGATTCACGACGATGTGGGCATCAAACAGGGAGAGCTGGGTTACGGTGAAACCACCGATGACGCCATGCCACTGATCATCGGCAGAGGCAGGGAAGGCGACAGCATCTTCATCACCGTGGACGGCGACGTCATTGCCGAGGTGAAAGTGAATCCGCAAGGCGAATGGCGCTATGCATTCGACAAGCCCCTCGCCGACGGCCCCCATGTGATCACCTTCCAGGCCATGAGCGAAACGGGCCTGCTGGGCAAGGTCTCCGAGGACTACCGGATCACGGTCGATACCTCCTCGCTGGGTCGGATGGCACCGGAAACAGCTGGCGCCCCTGACCTGCCCCTGACCGGGCGCAGCGTACTGTCCCTGGAGGACGTGCTGGGTCAAGACGACACCGAACTGTTCCGTCCGGATGCCTCAAAGCCCGCCTTGGAGGCCATGACACCGAAGGAAGCCAACACGCAGGACAGCGCCGAACCACGCTGGGCGCACACCGTGATCGACACCCAGCTTTGGGAGCAGTTGGAGACGAACCCACCGTTCCCGCTGGCATAACTCCTGACCTGCCCCTATCCCTCTTCAAATAGAACGACCCCCTGCGGGGGGTCGCGGAGACTCCATGAGCACTTTGAAACACGCGCTCCCATCGCTTGCCTTGGCCCTTTCCATCAGTTGCGTTCCCGTTGCCTCGGCAGCACTTTCCGAACGAGCATTTGACGAGCCTTACAGTTCGACGCCTGAACCAAGCGTGGATCAGGCACAGGTCATCTACTACCGTCTCGATGGCAATCAGGTCAGCCCAGACGGCGCGCTCCTGTACATAGATGGAGAACTGCATACCAGCTTGCTAAACGGCGGTTTCACTCGCTTTTGCCTGAGCCCAGGCCAGCACACCCTGGGAACGTTCCTGAGCGAGAGCCCAGCCTATCCAGGCAAGGCAAACACTCCATTCGAACTGAACCTTGAGGGAGGCAAGACCTATTTCATGCAGGTCGAACTCGCCTCGGGCCGCCCCCTGCCCCTCTCGCGTCAGGAGGCCGAGCCCCGGCTGACCCAGACGCGCCGACAGGCTCATCTGCTCTCGCGAGCATCCAATATCCAAACTTGCGTAGAAACAGCCCCTGCGTCGGAGCCAGTTGCAGTGCCTGTCTACAAGGACTACGCCCTGTCCGGCGATGTGTTGTTCGCCTTCGGCAAGTCCGATAGGAAGGATATGACTCGTGCTGGACGGCGGGCGATCAGTGATCTGATCGCCACGCTCCACCGAGAGCATGCCAATCTGCGCCGCATTCTCGTCGTCGGCCATACCGACCCCATCGGCCGCCCAGAAACCAATCTTGCGCTCGGTCTGCAGCGTGCCCAGACCGTACGCGATTTGCTGGTGGATGGCGGTATCCCGGAAAGCGTGCTGGAAACGGCCAGCATGGGCAGTACCGAGTTGGTGGTGAGCGAGTGCGTGGGCTCGCGTGCTGCGCGGGTCGACTGCTACGCACCTAACCGCCGTGTGGTGGTGCGTGTGGACGTCAGCCAGTAACGCAGTACCCACTGAACACACACCGGAACCTGGCCTGTAGGCCAGGTTCTACGGTTGGATGACCACACGGCTTTTTGAGACAAATCTCGTATCGGCGAACGCCTCTGGAACGAAAGAATCCGCGCCCCGAAACCCAGGCCCGCGGTATCGATAGACGCTTTCCTCGTCGTGGTTACCGCTGGTAGTCACACCGCGAGGACCCCCCATTGAGCACCAGCAACGCTAGCGTCCATATCCTTCATAACGGCACGACCAGGCGGTTTGAAGCTCCCTCAGCCACGACTGCCGCCACGACCACGCAAGTGATGGCACAGCCCGGCGCACTTTACCTGCTCGACACAAGCAGCCAGGGCGACACTCTACTCTGGCCCGAAATGCAACGCCGGGGTCAGGACCTTGAGCTAGGCACCGAGCAGCCCTGGCTGGTCATCCAGGATTTTTTCAGCACCCCAGGCACCTTGGGAGTGCGTGGACATGATGGCTCGCACCACATCTATGTCAGCGCTGAGGCCCTGGAGGCCCGCCTGGATGACGGAGCCACACTCCAGTTCTCGCCGGGGCCGGAACCAATCGCCACGGCACTGTTGTCTGCTACCCCTTTCGCCCATGTTCCGCGCCCCACCTTACTCAACATCCTTGACGATATCGGTACGATCCAGGGCTCCGTCGCCCACCTACAGGCAACCGATGACAACCGCCCAACCCTGCAGGGCACGGCCCGGCCTGGTGATCGCATTCTGATCAAGGATGGTGATCGCAAGCTGGGGGAAACCGTCACCGACGACCAAGGCAACTGGAGCTTCACCCCCCGCACCCCATTGGCCGAGGGCCGCCATGACTTCACCATCCAGGCGCAAGATCCACAGGGCGACCTCAGCGAGCCTAGCGATGTCCACAGCCTGATCGTAGATCGCACGGCCCCCAGGCGGCCCAGCATCGACGACCTCTACGACGACCAGGGGCAGATCACCGGGCCGATTCCCCAGGGCGGGAGTACCGATGACGCCCGTCCCAGCATTTCCGGTACCGCTGAACCCCTGGCCACTGTAGTCGTGCTCGACCGCGGTCAGGAAGTGGGGCGCACCCAAGCCCTGGCGGATGGATCCTGGAGCCTGACGCCATCCATCCCCCTGTCGCAGGGGATCCACAGCCTCACTGCCCTTGCAATTGACCAGGCCGGCAACACCAGCCAACCCTCCGACGCTTTCGAGTTGCAGGTGCTGTCTGCCCAGCCACCCGCCGCCCCCAGCATCGACGAACTCCAGGATACGGCCGGACGTGTGACTGGCAGCATTCCACGTGACGGCCTGACCGATGATCCCCGTCCGCTGGTACGCGGCAGCGCAACCGCAGGCCTGAAGGTCACCCTCTACGCCAATGGCAAAGCCATCGGCAGCGCTTTCGCCGACCAGAACGGCCAATGGTCCATAACCCCTCCTGCCGCCCTTGAAAGCGGGGCGATTACCTTGACCGCCGTGGCGCAAAGCGAAGCGGGGAATTTCAGTCGTGAAAGCCTCCCCTATGGGTTCAAGCTGACCACTGGCCTGCCGGACACCCCGCAACTGCTGGAAATTCGCGATGACGCAGGCTTGGACCATGGCCCCATTGCCGATCGCCAAGCCACTGACGACGCCCGGCCAACCTTCATCGGCAAGGGTGCCGCTGGCCAGCGCATCCTGATCCATGACCAAGGACAATTGGTGGGCGAAACCCGCGTGGACAGCCGGGGCAACTGGCGCTTTACGCCCAAGTCCAACCTGGCCGAGGGTGAACACAGTTTCACCATCACGGCCATGGATGCCACCGGGGCCACCAGCATCACAACACCACCCCACCGCTTGTCGATCGACACCTCGCCACCCGCCCGCCCGCAGGTAATCGATCTTCAGGACAACCAAGGCGACCTGACCGGCAGTATCGCGCTCAACGGCGTGACCGATGATGCGCAACCCATTCTGACCGGGACCGGCGAACCCCATGCCACGGTCCGTGTCTACGACAACGGCCGTGAGATTGGCCGGACCACCATCGGCGCAAACGGCCAGTGGACCTTCGAGCCGACCCGACCGCTGGAGCTGGGCGAGCACATTCTTTCAGCCCGGGTCTTCGACCAAGCCGACAACGCCAGCGCATTGTCCGACCTACTGCCCTTTACCGTATTGCCCGGCGGCCAACCGCAGGCGCCGACCATCACTGGCGTGGTCGATGACCAGGGCAGCATCGTCGGCCCAGTCAGCCAAGGCGGCGAGACCGACGATACGCTGCCGCTGGTCCGCGGGATCGCGGAACCCAACATGGTCATCACGCTCTACGCCAATGGCAGTGAGGTGGGACGAACCACCTCCAATACCAGTGGCCAATGGTCTCTGGAACCGAGCAGCCCGTTGCCCGAGGGCACCATCGTCTTCACGGCCAAGGCCACCAGCCCAGCCGGCAACACCAGTACCGAGAGCAACGGCTATTCGATCATCATTGACATCACCGCACCGGGCTTGCCTGAACTCCTGGACGTCATTGATGACGTTGGGTCGATCCAAGGCTCCGTACCTCACCTGGGCACCACTGACGACACCCTGCCCACCTTGGTCGGTTCAGGCCAGCCGGGTGCGCGGGTACTGATCCGCGACAACGGCCAGCCCCTTGGTGAAGCCACGGTCGATGCACTCGGAAACTGGCAGTTCGTACCCCCCTATCGGCTGCCAGAAGGCACGCACACCTTCACCATCCTGGCGGTTGACGCGGCGGGTAATCGCAGCCAGGAGTCCCCCCCTCGCACACTCATCGTCGACACCACCGCGCCGGACCGCCCAGTCATCCTTTCAGTCTTGGACGACCAGGGTGATGTCACCGGCCCAGTGCTACCTGGTGGCATCACGGACGACGCACAGCCGCTGATCAGCGGCACTGCCGAGGCGGGTTCGACCCTTGTGCTCTACGACAACGGCATCGAGATCGGCCGCACCCTCGTGGAAAGCAACGGTACCTGGCTTTTCGAGCCTTCCAGCCCATTGAGCGGTGGCGCGCACAGTCTCACCGCACGCGCCATGGATGCTGCCGGTAATACCAGTGCAGCCTCCCTCCCCCATGGGTTCACCCTCGTTACAGGCGGGCGCCCGCTTGCGCCCAGCATCGACGGCCTGATTGACGACCAGGGCGATCTCACAGGTTCCATTCCCTCAGGCGGCATCACTGACGACGCACAGCCTCAGGTAACAGGACGAGGCCAACCAAACACCACGCTCGTGCTGTTCGACAACGGCCGCGAGATCGGTCGCACCACGGTCGAAGCCAACGGCACCTGGACATTCGAACCCAAGTCGCCTCTGACCACAGGGCCGCATGCACTCAAGGCGCAGGTCATCGACAGTGCCGGCAACGCTAGCCCCTGGTCGCCGGACTACACCTTTACCCTGGTCGCTGCCGGGCAGCCCAATGCGCCGACCATCGAAGGGGTTTATGACGACCAGGGCAGCATCATCGGCAATGTCCCGCGCGGCGGCGTCACAGATGATGCCCAGCCGCAACTCAACGGTAAGGCTCCCGCCCACAGCACCGTAACGGTCAAGGCCAATGGTCAAATCATCGGCACCACCACGGCAGATGCCAACGGCACCTGGCTGCTGACCCCGGCGACTCCGCTGGCTGACGGCCCGCAGACACTGACCGCGCAAAGCACCAACACGGCTGGCAATACCAGTGCACCGAGCACGGATTACGTGATTGTCATCGACACCATCGCACCCGAAACCCCTTCACTGCAGAAGGTGCTAGATGACGTCGGACCTCTCCAGGGGCCGATCCCCCACCAGGGCATCACGGATGACAACCGTCCTACGCTAACGGGCAACGGCCAACCGGGTGATCGAATCCTCATCAAGGACAACGGCCAGGTCATCGGCGAGGTGATCGTCGACAGCAATGGCAGCTGGCAATATGTTCCGCCGAAAGCATTGACTGATGGTCAGCACGATTTTGTCCTGCAGGCGGTGGACGCTGCCGGCAACCTCAGCATCGAGTCGAAGCCACACACCATTCTCGTAGACACCCGGGCACCGGACCGCCCCGCCATAGAGCGCGTGTTCGACGACCAAGGCAGCATCACCGGCCCGATTGCCCAAGGCGGCACCACAGACGATGCCCGTCCCCTGATTTCCGGCACAGCAGAGCCCCTGTCTACGCTGGTGGTCTACGACGCCGGCCGCGAAATCGCACGGACCCAGACGGATGCCAATGGACGCTGGTCCGTAGAGCCGACCCTGCCTCTGGCAGACGGTGAACACAGGCTGAGCGCCATCGCGATCGATCAGGCCGGAAACGCAAGCTTGCCCTCGGCCGACCACGTGTTCAGCGTGGATACCCTCGCCCCTGCACGTCCTGTCATTACACAGGTCTTCGACGACCAGGGCGATGTCACTGGCCCGCTCAACCCAGGCGATACCACCGACGACTCGCGACCGCTGATCAGCGGAACCGCCGAAGCCAACACCACACTGGTGGTGTTCGACAACGGTGTCGAGATCGGCAGGGCCCGTGTCGATACCAACGGCCAATGGACCTTCGAACCCAGCCTGCCCATGCCCCTGGGCAGCCACAATCTGAGTGCCCAATCGATCAACACGGCGGGCAACACCAGCCTGCCCTCCAATGCCTTTGCGTTCACCCTGGCCTCCTCCAGCCGCCCGAGCAGCCCCACTATCGAGAGCGTCTACGACGACCAGGGCAGCATCATCGGAAACGTCCCGCGTGGCGGCGTCACCGATGACGCCCGCCCCCTGATCCAGGGCAGCGCAGGCGCAGGCCTTACGGTCATGGTGCTGGCAAATGGCAAGGTCATAGGCAGCACAGTGGCCGGTAGCGACGGCAAGTGGTCGTTCGAGCCTGGCACCGACCTCGCCGATGGGCTCCAAAACATCACGGCCAAGGCCGCTTCGGCAACGGGTAACCTGAGCCTGGACAGCGCTCGTTATCCCATTCAGGTCGACACACAAGCACCTGCCTCAGCCAAGCAGAAGCTGATGGACGATGTGGGACCGGTACAAGGCGAAATCACCCCCGGTACGGTGACAGATGACAATCGCCCCACCTTCATCGGCACTGCCGAGCCTGGCAGCACCATCATCATCTACGACTGGGGAATGGAAATCGGGCGCACCACGGCTGCCGGGAATGGAGCCTGGACATTTACACCGGCCGACGCGCTGACCGATGGCCTGCACTCTTTCAGCACCCAGGTCCAGGACATCGCCGGCAACCGTAGCGATGAAAGTGCGCCGCTCGATTTCCAGGTGGACACCTATGTGCCCCAGGCTGTCGCATTGATCAGCCAAATGACCAAGGACAGCGGCACCGATACCCAGGACTTCCGCACCAATGACGGCTCGGCAGGCCGCCTCGTCAGCGGGAGCGTCCAGGGGCAGCTCGGCTTTGGCGAGCGTATCCAGGTCTCGGTGGACAATGGAGCCAGTTGGCACGATGCGCTGGACCTGGGCAACGGTCGCTGGAGCTACACAGACCACACACCGCACCAGAGCGACTGGGCGATCCAGACTCGCGTGATCGATGACGCGGGTCGCACCGGGCCAGTAGAGATCAAGAACGTCGTACTTGACCAATGGGTCACCCCACCAACCGACGTGTCATGGGCCAACGGTGTGTTGACGGTCAGCTTCAACGGGGGTGACTTCCGAGTGGGCTCGCTGATCGAGGCCACCGTGGATGGCACCGCCATCAGTCATCGCCTGTCTGCCCAGGAAATCGCCAATGGTCGCGCCAACCTCAGCGCCCCCAACGCAGGAACACCTCCTGCAGTCTACGGGGCCTCGATGGTCGATGAGGTGGGCAACCTTTCGCAGCAGCTCACCGTCAGCAGCGCTCTGGGCCTCGAGCAGAGCTTCAACGCAGCAGGGCACTATCTGCCACTGTTCAAGGACTTCAGCTACGACGTCGGTACCATGGTCATCACCGGGGAGCGCTACGACCGCAATGTCCTGCAAGGCATCTTTGGCCCGAACTACCGGAACCCCACGCTGCTGCCCATCAGCAAACCCGTGCTGATGGTGTCCGACATCGTGACGCTGGACCTGAAGGTCGGCTCCGCCAGCCGGCTTCAGTGCAACATCAGTGAAAATCACTTCATGAGCTCCCTGCCGCCTGGCGAGTACGACACGACCCGTTTCTACGGAACCTTCAGCCTGAACTTCTACAACGAACAAGGCACGATGGTTCACAGCCACTCTGTACAGTTCAATGGGCGCCAGTTCGGGGAGAGTCTTGATATCCGCATGCTTGAAGGCGTGACCTTCTCAAAGGTCTCGCTACAGGTTTCGAGCCAGTACGCCATCAATCAATCCTTCATCACACTGGATGACATACGTTTCGAAGTCACCTCAGGTGACTACACTCGGCTCTACGAGCAGAACTTCGACAACACCAGCCACGCGAACCTGAACAGCACCAACAAGGCCATCGATCTAGGTGGCTTCGTCATCCGCGACGAAGGCCTGAGGACCACTGCCCAGCAAGGGATTTTCAACGGGACCTGGATCGAGAACAGCTACTACAAGCTGAGTACACCGGTCACCGGCTCCGCCCTGTTCATCACTGAAAAGGTGGCGCTCGAACTCAAGAGTACGACTGCCAACCGCTTTACTGCCAAGCTGGGCGACCTGCTCGGCGAGTCGGTCAACCTGACCTTCTATGACGCATCAGGTAAAGCCGTACACTTCCTCAACCTACGCAATGACAAGCTGGACAACACGTTGCACAACATTGACGTGCGCCTGCCCAACGGACAGACCTTCACCCAGGTAAAGGTGCAGGTATTCAACGATCCGGGCATTGACGGCAAAGCACCGCTGATATGGCTCGACGAGCTGAAATTCCACGGTGTGTCCGGTGAGATTGGTGGTACGCCCAGCGGCAGCAACACCATAGAACTGCTTCCCCCTCCATCCGAACAATCGGTCCAGACAGCACACCCCTACTACGGTGGTGACAGCAACAACACCTTCCTTCTGGCAGACATACGGATACTCAACGGACCCGGCGCCTCAATCAATGGCGGTGAAGGCATGGATTGCATCACCCTGACTGGCGCGGGTCAGGTCATGGACCTCACCGCGCTGGCCGGAAAGGTCCGCTCCATCGAAGTGCTGGACATCACCGGCAGCGGCAACAACACCCTTAAACTCTCGGCGGCAGATGTACTCAGCCAGGGCCAGACTGACCTGTTCCACAACAGCGGCCACGTCCAGATGCTGGTCAAGGGTGATGCAGGCGACCTGGTCCAATTACAGAAGCAGGCAGGGGCCAACGACGGGGGGCGCTGGCAGTCGCAGGGCAATGTCAACGTCGATGGCGTGGGCTACCAAGTCTGGCAGCACAGCTCCCTGGAGGCTGAGCTCCTTGTCCAGATGGGCGTGACCACACAATTGGTATAACCCCCCCGAAGCCCGGCCTATGCGCCGGGCTTTTTCTTGGTCGGCTCATCAATGGCCAGAGAACGTGAAGCCGGTCACGTCCTCGCCCCACTCAAGAAGTCTTGCTTAGTCAACCATCCGTCGGCGTCGCAACTAAGCTTCACACTGAACAGGCCCGTTAGGAGTGAAGTCATGTCCGCTCGTGTGGTTGCACTGTTATCCGTACTGTTGATGGCTGGCTGCAACGGCACGTTGACTCCCCTCCCTCCGGATTCGAAGGCCGAAGGGCTGATGCGGGTCAGCTCCGGATTTCCCATGCCCTACCTGTTCCTCGGTAGCGCCGTGCAGTGGAACGAGCATTACGCCGTCAGCGTTGGACACATCCCATGGCTCCCCAACGTGGTGCACCGCTGCAGCACGGGCTGCGATCTGGTTTTCATCCATCACGAGGCCACAGGCCCGATACCTCACTGGAGAGCGGCTGTACCAGGCGAGTCAGTCCGCACAGCAGGTGTGAGCCCTCTGTTGGTTCTGGTGGAGGGAACAGGAACCGCCAAACGCTCCCACATCCGCCCGGGTGGTGGCGATACCACCGCCTATGCGGTGAGTGACGCACCGATCAGCCAAGGCATGTCGGGAGGCCCGGTGTACGGTGCAGATGGCGCCGCAGTGGGCATGACGGTCGGTATGTTCAAGGCTTTCGGGCCACAACTGCCTGAGCTGGCCAGCAGCGAGCGCCTCAGCCTGTACGTGCCCTACGACATCCTTGCGCGTGAATGGCAGCTGTTCAGCAAGAATCGCCAGGGATCGGGCGTCCAGCTTTTCACGCTGAACACCCCCGCCCCCGGCAGCGCACTACAAATCCCCTGAGGACAGAGCCGCCTCAGAGCGGCTGCAACTTCGCGTAGGCCAGCATCAGCCACTTGCTGCCTTCGCTCTCGAACTTCACCTGCACCCGCGCCTGGGCGCCGGCGCCTTCGAAGTTGAGGATGGTGCCCTCGCCGAACAGCGCGTGCTGCACACGCTGGCCGAGGGTGAAGCCGGTCTCCGGCACTTCGGCACCGCTGAACATCGACGGCGTGCGCGTGGCGCTGCCGGCCATCGGGCGGCTGACGGTATTGCCCAGGCGCACTTCGCGCACCAGCGAGGCGGGAATCTCGCGGACGAAGCGCGAGACCTTGTTGTAGGTCTCGCTGCCGTACAGGCGCCGGGTCTCGGCGTAGGTCAGCACCAGGCGCTGCATGGCGCGGGTGACGCCGACGTAGGCCAGGCGGCGTTCCTCTTCCAGGCGGCCGGGTTCCTCCATGCTCATCTTGTGGGGGAACAGGCCCTCTTCCATGCCCACCAGGAACACCAGGGGGAACTCCAGGCCCTTGGCGCTGTGCAGGGTCATCAGCTGGACGCTGTCCTCGAAGGCATCGGCCTGGGCTTCGCCGGCTTCCAGGGACGCGTGGCTAAGGAAGGCCTGCAGCGGCGTCAGCTCCTCGTCCTCCTCGCTGTTCTCGAAGGCACGGGCGGCACTGACCAGTTCCTCCAGGTTCTCCACCCGGGCCTGGCCTTTCTCGCCTTTTTCTTCCTTGTGGTAGGTGATCAGCCCGGTCTGCTCGATGACGGTCTGAGTCATCAGGTGCAACGGCATCTCCAGGACCTTGGCGGCAAGGTTCTCCACCAGTTCGACGAACACCGCCAGGGCCGACGCCGCGCGCCCCGACAAGCCCTTGTTGGCCAGCAGCAGGCGGATCGCCTCCCACATGGACACGTCCTGGGCGCGGGCGAACTCGCGGATGCTCTCCACGGTCTTCTCGCCGATGCCGCGCGGCGGCACGTTGATCACCCGCTCCAGCGCAGCGTCGTTGCCACGGCCGTCCAGCAGGCGCAGGTAGGCCATGGCGTTCTTGATCTCGGCGCGCTCGAAGAAGCGCTGGCCGCCGTAGATGCGGTAGGGGATCTTCTCCCGCAGCAGCGCCTCTTCCAGCACCCGCGACTGGGCGTTGGAGCGGTAGAGGATGGCGATCTCGCTGCGCGCCATGCCGTCCTTCAGCGCGCTCTCGATGCTTTCCACCACGTAGCGGGCTTCGTCGTGCTCGTTGTAGGCGGCATAGAGGCCCAGCGGCTCGCCGTCCGGACCGTCGGTCCAGAGTTCCTTGCCCAGGCGGCCGTTGTTGTTGGCGATCAGGGCGTTGGCGGCCTTGAGGATGGCCGCGGTGGAGCGGTAGTTCTGCTCCAGGCGGATGGTCTGCACATCCGGGAAGTCGCTGGCGAACTGCTGGATGTTCTCGATCCGCGCGCCGCGCCAGCCGTAGATGGACTGGTCATCGTCGCCCACCACCATCAGGCTCTCGCCACCCTGGGCGAGCAGGCGCAGCCAGGCGTACTGCACGGCGTTGGTGTCCTGGAACTCGTCCACCAGCAGGTGGCGGAAGCGCCGCTGGTAGTGCGCCAGCAGGCTCGGCTTGTCGCGCCAGAGGTCGAGGGCGCGCAGCAGCAGCTCGGAGAAGTCGATGACCCCGGTGCGCGCGCAGGCGGCCTCGTAGGCCTCGTAGATCTTCAGCATGGTGGCGAGGAACAGGTCGCCGCCGGCCTGGATGTGCTGCGGGCGCAGGCCCTCGTCCTTCTGCCCGTTGATGAACCACTGCGCCTGGCGCGCCGGCCAGCGCTGCTCGTCCAGCCCGAGGTCGCGGATCACCCGCTTGATCAGCCGCTGCTGGTCGTCGCCATCGAGGATCTGGAAGTTCTCCGCCAGCCCGGCCTCCTGCCAGTGCGCGCGCAACAGGCGGTGCGCCAGGCCGTGGAAGGTGCCCACCCACATGCCGGCCGGGTTGATGCCCAGCAGCTGCTCGATGCGGTGGCGCATCTCGGCGGCAGCCTTGTTGGTGAAGGTCACCGAGAGGATGGAATGAGGCGAGGCGCCCTCGGTGAGGATCAGCCAGGCGATGCGATGCACCAGCACGCGGGTCTTGCCGGAGCCGGCGCCGGCCAGCACCAGCTGGCGGCCCAGCGGAGCGGCCACAGCCTGCACCTGGGCATCGTTGAGGGACGCGATGAGGAGTTCGGGGTCGTTTTGCATCGCGGCATTCTAGGGGGGCGGCCCAGGCAGGGCAAACCGATGACCGGGCGGTCGGCCAGACGGCACGCAGCCTGCGTGCCAGAGCGCCCGCCAAAAGTTGGGAGGCGCAAGGGAGAAAGGCATCACATAACCCTTTGGCGACTCCGCAGGCTCGGGTAAGCTCCGCCGACGCCTAGGCAACCATTACAAGAACATCGCCTATGACCGCGACTCCCAACCAGGCTTCCCTTGCGTTTGCCGACGACGATTCCGCGCCGCTGCGCCCCCCGTTCGCCGCCGATCTGGCGATCGAGCGCACGCGCCTGCTCTACCAGGGCTCCCGGGTCCCGACCCTGTTCATGCTGCTCAACGGGCTGGCTTGTGCCTGCCTGCTGTGGCGTTCCGAACTGGCGGCCCTGCTCTCCGGCTGGCTGATCTGGCTGGTCCTGCTGGCCGTGCTGCGGCTCACCCAGGTCGCCGCCTTCAACCGCGCCCTGCCCTCGCGCCAGGCCCAGCCGCACTGGCACCGCACCTTCCTGCTCGGCGCCGGCGCCTCGGGGCTGACCCTGGCCTTCCCGGTGGTCTTCCTGGTGCCGGCGGACGCCTTCCTGCAGCAGGCGCTGGTCTACGGGCTCGTCGCCGCCGCCATCCTCTCCGCCAGCGTCGCCTATGCCGTCAGCCTGCCGGCCTTCCTCGCCTTCGCCCTGCCCTGCCTGCTGCCCACGGTCAGCTGGCTGCTCGCCAGCGGCCACCCGATGCTGCGCGGCTGGGGCCTGCTGAGCCTGACCCTGCTGGCGGCGCTGATGGTGGTGGCGCTGCAGGTCAACCGCCTGGTGCGCAACAGCCTGCTGCAGCGCCTGCAGAACCAGGCCCTGATCGACAACCTGGAGCACGCCAAGAGCCGCGCCGAAGGGCTCAACGCCGAACTGGCCCGCGAAGTGGAACAACGCCGCCGTGCCGAGCGGGAGCTGCGCGGTACCCACGACGAACTGGAGATCCGCGTCGCCCAGCGCACCCTGGAACTGGCCGACGCCACCCACGCCCTGGCCAAGAGCGAGGCGCGCCTGGCCCTGGCCCTGGAGGCCAGCGAGCTGGGCCTGTGGGACTGGAACCTGGAAACGGACGAGGTGCACCACACCCAGCTCAAGGCCATCTTCGGCCTGGAGAGCGACGAGGTGTCCCGGGTGCTCAGCGACCTGCGCCCCTGCCTGCACCCCGATGACGTGCCGCTGCTGCGCCGTGCCCTGGTGGACCACCTCAAGGGCCGCAGCGAGGACTACGCGGTGGACTACCGCGTGCGCCACCGCGACGGCCGCTGGATCTGGGTGGAAGACCGCGGCCGCGCCGTGGAGCGCGACGCGCGCGGGCGCGTGCTGCGCATGGTCGGCACCCGCCGCGACGTCACCGCCCGGCGCCAGGCCGAGGAGCAGCAGCGCCTCGCCGCCACGGTGTTCGAGGCCGCCAGCGAAGGCATCGTCATCCTCGACCCGGACTACCGCCTGCTGGCGGTCAACCAGGCCTTCACCCAGGTCACCGGCTACCGCGCCGAGGAAGTGCTCGGCCGCGCCGTGGCGGAAATCAGCGGCACCCGCGAGAGCCGCCGCCAGTACCACCTGATCCACCAGCAGCTGGAGCACGACGGCTGCTGGCAGGGCGAGCTGGTGGACACCCGCAAGAACGGCGAGCTCTACCCGCAGTGGCTGCAGCTCAACGTGGTGCGCGACTCACGCGGCCAGGCCAGCCACATCGTCGGCTTCTTCTCCGACCTCTCGGCCCGGCGCGAGGCCGAGGAGCGCCTGCGCTACCTTTCCCACTACGACGACCTCACCGGCCTGGCCAACCGCACGCTGTTCCGCGACCGCCTGCACCAGGCCAGCGAGCGGGCCCGCGAGCACGGCCACGGCCTGGCGCTGCTGCACATCGACCTGGACCGCTTCAAGGTGCTCAACGACAGCCTCGGCCACGAACTGGCCGACCAGCTGCTGCGGCAGATGGGCCGGCGCCTGGCCCAGGCCGCGCCAGAGGCGGACACCATCGCGCGGCTGTCCGGCGACGAGTTCGCGCTGATCCTCGACCGCTACGGCAGCCTCTCCAGCCTCGCGCGCACCGCCAGCCGCCTGCTGGCCAAGCTGCGCACGCCGATGACGGTGGGCGGGGAGGAACTGGTGGTCAGCGCCTCCCTGGGCATCAGCCTGCTGCCGGACAACGCGCGGGAGATCACCACCCTGGTCAGCCAGGCCAACATGGCCATGCAGCACGCCAAGCACCTGGGCGGGAACACCTTCCAGTTCTTCACCGACAACCTGCAAGCCTGCACCCTGGAGCGCCTGCAATTGGAGACCCAGCTGCGCAAGGCCATCGACGAGGGTCAGCTGGAGGTCTTCTACCAGCCCAAGCTGTGCCTGGCCGACGACAGCCTCAACGCCGCCGAGGCCCTGGTGCGCTGGCGCCACCCGCAGATGGGGCTGGTCCCACCGGGGGACTTCATCGGCCTGGCCGAGGAAACCGGGCTGATCGCCCCCATCGGCGAGTTCGTCCTGCGCCAGGCCTGCCTGCAGGCCCGCGACTGGCAGCGCCAGGGCGTGGCGGACATCCGCGTCTCGGTGAACCTCTCCGGCCACCAACTTCGCCAGGGCAACCTGGTGGCCCTGGTGCGCCAGGTGCTGGCGGAAACCGGCCTGCCGCCGCGCCTGCTGGAACTGGAGCTGACCGAGAGCCACCTGCTGGAGAACGTCGAGCACGTCATCGCCACCTTCCACCAGCTGCGCGAGCTGGGGGTGAAGCTGGCCATCGACGATTTCGGCACCGGCTACTCGTCCCTGAGCTACCTCAAGCGCTTCCCGGTGCACTACGTGAAGATCGACCAGACCTTCATCCGCGACCTGTCGCTGGGCGGCGAGGATGCCGCCATCACCCGCGCCATCATCGCCATGGCCCACGGCCTGGAACTGAAGGTGGTGGCCGAGGGCGTGGAGACCACCGAGCAGCTGGACTTCCTCAAGGAGCAGGGCTGCGACGAGATCCAGGGCTACCTGCTGAGCCCGCCGGTGGAGGCCTCGGCCTTCACCGCGCTGCTCCGCGAACAGAGCGCTACGCTGTGGCGCTGACCGGCTCCGGCAGGTCGCGCAGCAGCAGCCCGTGCTCCAGGTCGAGGTCGGCAGGCAGCGGAATGTAGAGGACGTGGCCGTCCCCCGGCGCCACTTCGCGGCGGCTGCCGTCGCCGGCCTGCAGCCCATGGAGGATGAAGCCGAGGTTGCCGGCGGGGGTCATCAGCTCCAGGCGGTCGCCCACCTCGAAGCGGTTCTTCACCACCACCTCGGCCAGTTCGCCCCGGCGCACGCCGGTCAGCTCGCCGACGAACTGCTGGCGCGACGGCCGCGAGCTGCCGAAGGCGTAGTTCTGGTAGTGGTCGTGGGTGTGCCGGCGCAGAAAGCCCTCGGTGTAGCCCCGGTTGGCCAGTGACTCCAGGCGCTCCAGCAGGCGCGGCTCGAAGGGCCGGCCGGCCACGGCGTCGTCGATGGCCTGGCGGTAGGCCTGGGCCGTGCGGGCCACATAGAAGTGCGACTTGGTGCGCCCCTCGATCTTCAGCGAATGCACCCCCATGGCCACCAGGCGCTCCACGTGCTGCACGGCGCGCAGGTCCTTGGAATTCATGATGTAGGTGCCGTGCTCGTCCTCGAAGGCGGGCATGAAATCGCCGGGGCGGGTCTCGTCCTCCAGCAGGAAGACCCGCTCGGTGCTCGGCCCCTCGCCCAGGGTCGGCGCCGGCTGGCAGGCGTGGACGATGTCGCCGAGGGTGTCTTCCCGCGCTTCACCGGCCTTGTACTGCCAGCGGCAGGCGTTGGTGCAGGTGCCCTGGTTGGGGTCGCGGTGGTTGATGTAGCCGGAGAGCAGGCAGCGCCCGGAATAGGCCATGCACAGGGCGCCGTGGACGAACACCTCCAGCTCGATGCCGGGCACGGCCTGGCGGATCTCGCCGATCTCCTCCAGGGACAGCTCGCGGGAGAGGATCACCCGCTCCAGCCCCTGGCGGTGCCAGAACTCGACGCTGGCCCAGTTCACCGCGTTGGCCTGCACCGACAGGTGGATGGGCATGGCCGGGAAGTGCTCGCGCACCAGCATGATCAGCCCGGGGTCGGACATGATCAGCGCATCCGGCCCCATGGCCACCACCGGCTCCAGGTCCTTGAGGAAGGTCTTCAGCTTGGCGTTGTGCGGGGCGATGTTGACCACCACGTAGAAGCGCTTGCCGGCGGCATGGGCCTCGGCGATGCCCAGCGCCAGGTTGGCGTGGTCGAACTCGTTGTTGCGCACCCGCAGGCTGTAGCGCGGCTGCCCGGCGTAGACGGCATCGGCGCCGTAGGCAAAGGCGTGGCGCATGGACTTGAGGGTGCCGGCGGGGCACAGCAGTTCGGGGGCGGGAAGGCGGGACATGGGCGGTGCTCGTGACGCGAAAAATCGCGCATTCTAGGCAAGCCCCCAGCCACGGGTATTGCGCTGGAGCAATGCCGCTGCACGCCCACGACGCCGTGACCGATCGATGCGGTTCGCCGAGCTCACCGCATCCTACGGGCCCGCCCCATTCGTAGGATGGGCTGAGCCGTGCGAAGCCCATCGTTGGCGCTGCGGCCCCCTTTAGCGGTCCATCAGCGGAGCCGGGCCGAGCCCAGCCGGTGACGTCCAGCCTAGGCAGCGGTCTGGCTTTTTTGTGGAAGCGAATTCATTCGCGAAAGAATGGGGCTCAGTCGTTCCAGGCCCGCCCCTGCAGCTCCAGCAGGCTGTGGGCCTGCTCCGGGCCGCTGGAGCCGGCGGGGTAGCTGCGGGGGCTCTGGTAGTGCTCGTGCCAGCCTTCGAGGATCGGGTCGACCCAGCGCCAGGCGGCCTCCACCTCGTCGCGGCGCATGAACAGCGTCGAGTCACCCTCGATCACGTCCAGCAGCAACCGCTCGTAGGCATCCCAGCGCCGCTGGCTGAAGGCCTGGGCCAGGTTCAGGTCCAGCTCCACCGGTTCCAGGCGCATGCCCTTGCCGGGGTTCTTGGCCATGAGTTGCAGGCTGATGCGCTCCTCCGGCTGCAGGCGGATCAGCAGGCGGTTGGCCTCGCCGCCGTTGAACAGGCGGTGGGGCACCGGCTTGAACTGGATGACGATCTCCGAGTACTTGCGCGCCAGGCGCTTGCCGGTGCGCAGGTAGAAGGGCACGCCGGCCCAGCGCCAGTTGTCGATCTCCACCTGCAGGGCGACGAAGGTCTCGGTGTCGCTGTCGTTGTCGACGTTCTTCTCGAAGTAGTAGGCCGGCACTTCCTGGCCGCCGATCTTGCCGGCGCTGTACTGGCCGCGCACGGTCTTGTCCTGCACGTCGAGCCCGGAGATGGGCTTGAGCGCTTCGAGGATCTTCACCTTCTCGTTGCGCACCGCCTCGGCGTCGAAACGCACCGGCGCCTCCATGGCCACCAGGCAGAGCAGCTGCAGCAGGTGGTTCTGCACCATGTCGCGCATGGCGCCGGCCTGGTCGTAGTAGCTGCCACGGTTCTCCACACCCAGGGTCTCGCACACGCTGATCTGCACGTGGTCGATGTGGCCGGCGCGCCAGATCGGCTCGAACAGGGCATTGGCGAAGCGCAGCGCCATGAGGTTCTGCACCGTCTCCTTGCCCAGGTAGTGGTCGATGCGGAACACCTGGGATTCGCTGAACACCTTGCCGATGGCGGCGTTGATCGCCCGGGCCGACTCCAGGGAATGGCCGATGGGCTTCTCCAGCACGATGCGGTCGTCCGGCCCGCCGAGCCCGGCGATCTGCAGGTGCCGGGCGATGTCCTCGAACAGGCGCGGGGCGATGGCCAGGTAGTGGACGCGGGTGCGCCCCTCCAGCGGGCCGAGGTGGCGCGCCAGGCGGCCGAAGTCGGCGCTCTGGGACACGTCCATGGCGAAGTAGTCCAGCCGCTCGGCGAACCCGGCCCAGGCCTGCTCGGTGAACTCGGCACGGGCCACCTGGGCGCGGCAATGACGCTCGGCCAGGGCGCGGTAGCGGTCGATGTCCAGGGGATTGCGGGCAATGGCGAGGATGCGCAGCTGCGGATGCAGCCGGCCGTCGCGATGCAGGTGATAGAGCGCCGGCAGCAGCTTGTGAAGCGCCAGATCGCCGGTGCCGCCAAAGACCAACATGTCGCAAGGCTGGGTCACGTGTGCACTCCTGCGTGGTTTGCCTGGGCGGGGAAGCGGGTCGTGTAGTATAACTACACGGTCACTACAGCCTGACCGTCGCCGATCATAACCGAGTTGCCCGGCCGAATAGATCGCGACCTGCGGCGTACTTCCCCACTTCGAAGAGCCTGCCCAGTGAATCTGCTGCAACATATCGCCCAATCGCGCCATCTGCTGCGCAAGTCGGAATTGAAAGTCGCCGATCACGTCCTGCTCGACCCCGCCGCCGTCATGCACAGCTCCATGGCCGACCTGGCGCAGAGCGTCGGGGTCAGCGAGCCCACCATCGTGCGCTTCTGCCGTGCCATCGGGTGTGGCGGCTTCCAGGACCTCAAGCTGAAGCTGGCGCAGAGCCTGGCGGCGGGCGCCAGCTTCGGCCAGTTCGCCATCCACGAGAACGACTCGGTGGCGGACTTCAGCCTGAAGATCTTCGACACCACCCTGCACACCCTGATGGACGTGCGCGAGAAGCTCGACCCGCAGGCCCTGCAGGCCGCCATCGCCGCCTGCGCCCAGGCCCAGCGCGTGGAGTTCTACGGCTTCGGTGCCTCCGGTGCGGTGGCGGCCGATGCCCAGCACAAGTTCTTCCGCCTGCTGCTGACCGCCGCGGCCTATTCCGACCCGCACATGCAGGCGATGTCGGCGGTGACCCTCAAGCCCACCGACGTGGCCATCTGCATCTCCCAGTCGGGCCGCTCCAAGGACCTGCTGATCACCGCCAACCTGGTCCGCGAGACCGGCGCCACGCTGATCACCCTGTGCCCCAGCCAGACCCCCCTGGCGGACCTGGCCACCGTCAACCTGGCCATCGACGTGCAGGAAGACACCGAGATCTACACCCCGCTGACCTCGCGCATCGCCCACCTGGTGGTGATCGACGTACTGGCCATGGGCGTGGCCATGGCCCGTGGCCCGAGCCTGGTCAACCACCTCAAGAGCGTGAAGCGCAGCCTGCGCAGCCTGCGTCTATCGCCGAAGTCGATCAAGAACGCCGAGGACTGAGCCGCCCGCTGAAAGCGACCGGCTAGAGCGTGCGGATCGAGGTGCGGATGGCCCGCGCGCACTCGATCACCGCCGGCGCCAGGCGGCGCTCGGCTTCCTCCTGGGTCCAGCGACTGGTGGGCGCCACCACATGCACCGAGGCCACCGGGCGGCCAGCATGGACTGCTGGACGCCCTGTTCTAGCGGCAGTACGGCTTACCAGTCGTAGGTGACTTCAAGGCTCGCCGTGCGCTCCTGGCCGTAGTAGCAGCCGAAGGCATAGTTGCAGTCCGACACATAGTCGCGGTCGAAGAGGTTCTGCACGTTCAGGCTGGCCTGCAGGCCCTTGAGGTCAGCCGACAGTTCCCCCAGCTGGTAGCGCAGGGTGGTGTCGTAGACGACATAGGCGGGGGTGCTGAAGCTGTTGGCCGCGTCGCCGGGCTTGCGTCCGGTGTAACGGGCACCTGCTCCCCAGGTGACACCGGGCAGCCCGACCAGGTGGTAATCCACCCAGGCAGCGGCGGATACGGGCGCCTGGGCCTCGCTGCGGCTTCCTTCGTTGCCGTAGGTGTCGCGGGTGTAGAAAGCGTCGAGGTAGCTGCCGGAGAGCAGGACATCGAAGCGCCCGAGGCGCGCCTTGGCCTCCAGCTCCGCACCCCGCGTGCGCATTTGCCCGGACTGGATCTCGTACTGGGGATAGTCGACATCGCCGGTCCGCACGTTCTTCTGGGTGATCTCGAAGACCGATGCGGTCAGCAGCAGCTCCTCGTGGGGCTGGTACTTCACGCCCGCCTCGTACTGGACGCCCTCGATGGGCTCGAACGCCTTGCCACCCCGCTCCGGCGCGCCCGTCCCGACGGTGGGCATGAAGGACTCGGAATAGCTGATGTAAGGCGCCAGGCCGAATGCGGTCAGGTAGGTCAGCCCGGCCCGTGCGGTGAACCGGTTATCTCGCTGCGTCGTCTCGGTACGCGCCAGCAGGTCCTTGTTCTCAACCTCCGCCCAATCCTGGCGACCGCCAAGAGTCAGCAGCCAATTGCCCAGGCGCAGTTGGTCCTGCAGGTAGAGACCGGTCTGGCGGACCGTGTTGTCCCAGCGGGTATCCAACTGCGGGGTGACGCTGCTGGTGTCGTAGTTGTTGCGGCCGTACAGGTCGATGGGCAGCACGCTGTAGGCGTTGTAGCCCTGGTACTTGCGGTTGAAGTCGCGGTAGTCCACGCCCACCAGCGTGGTGTGCTGCACGGGGCCGGTGTCGAAGCTGTAGGTCAGGTTGTTGTCGAGGGTGTAGGTGGTGTTGTGCTGGCGCCAATCCAACTTCACGCGGTTGACCCGCGTGTAGTCGGTCTGGCCGAGTCCGTCGACGACGAAACCCCGCAGGTAGAAGCCCTTGTAGCGGTCACGGACATCGATGTAGCGCGCGGTGGAACGGAACTTCAGGTCATCGTCGAAACGGTGCTCGAAGTCGTAGCCGAGGACGTACTGGTCGCGCTGGTAGTCGTTGTAGTTCGAGTCTCCGGAGAAGAAGTCGCGGTCGATCCGCCGCCCATTCGGCCCCCGGACCAGGCTGCCGATCCTGGGCAGGGCCTGGTAGTCCGCCTTGCCATCGTCCCGCTGCACCTGCGCCAGCAAGGTCAGGTCGGTGTCATCCGACACCGCCCAGCTGAAGCTCGGCGCCAGCAGCAGACGGCCATTGCGGGTGTGATCGACCTGGCCATTGCCCTTGCGCGCCAGGGCCACCAGCCGGTAGGCCAGGTCCTGCTCGGTATCCAGTACACCCTGGGTGTCCAGCGCACCATTGACCCGATGGTCGTCGCCCAGGCCGAACTTGACCTGGTTGCGTGTTTCACCGGTAGGTCGCTTGGACACGAGGTTGACCAGGCCACCCGGCTGGTTCTGCCCATAGAGCACGGACGCCGGCCCCTTGAGGACCTCGGCCCGCTCCAGCGTGTAGGGGTCGATCTGCGGGGCTCCGCCCAGGCTGCCGGCATACGGGAGGTAGGCTCCATCCAGATAAAGCGCTGCCGGCGCGAATCCGCGACTGGTGATTTCGTCGGCAATCACGTTGCGATCGGTGAAACCGTTCACCCCGATACCCGGCGTATAGCGCAGGGCCTGGGTGAGGTCCTGCGCGCCCTGGGCCTGCATCTGGTCGGCGGTGACCACGTTGATGCTCTGCGGAACCTCCAGCAACGACGCGTCGGTCTTGGTTCCGGTGGCGCTGCGCGTGGCGATGTAGCCGACCACGGGGCCATAGGCCGACTCGGTTGCGGTGCTGGCGACGGTGGTGGGCGCCAGTTGCAGGCCGGCCTCGTCGCCCACCGGCTGCAACCCATAGAGCCCCTCACCCTCGCGAACAGCACGCAAACCGCTGCCATGCAGCAAAGCCTCCAACCCGGCTTCGATGCCGGTGTCACCGTTCAGGCCTGGGCTGGAACGCTCCTGGACCAGGGCCGGGTCGATCGGCAGTGTGATTCCGGCCTGCACGGCGAACTCGACCAGCGCCGTCCCCAGGGAACCGGCCGGTACGGCAAAGTGACGGACCCCATCAGCAGCATTGAGCGGAAGGGCGACGGCCGCCGTGCTGGTGGCCAGCACGAGAGCCAGGCAGCGGACCCGCTGGGCCAGTGGGTGGAGGGAGAAAAGAGTGGCGGGCTGCATCAGGGTGTCCCCGTGTTGTGGTTGGCAGTGTCGAGGAAGGGACACGCCAACCGCGAAAACACGACAACAATTCTCATTAGCGCGTATGCAGCGCCTCAGGCACGGGGAGCCAGCGTCACCCAGTATCGGGTCCGGTAGTGGATATCCACAGGCAAGGTACGCGCCAGGGATTCCAGCACCTGGTCCGTATCGGCCAACTGGAAGGCACCGGAGATGCGCAGCCCGGCAACGGCAGGGTCACAGCGCAGCACACCGGGTCGGTAGCGTCCCAGCTCCTCGATGAATGCCCCCAGGGTGAGCCCTTCGGCCCGCAGCACACCACGCACCCAGTCGTCCGTTCCGGGCTGCAACGGCCTCACCTCGCCCATCCGCAGATCGTCGAACTCACTCTGGTAGCCCGCCCCCAGCAGAGTGGCCGAAGGGGCACCGACGGGCTTCAGTTCGACGGCGCCCGACTGCACTGCCACCAGAGTGAGCCCCTCGCGTTGTCGCACGGTGAAGCGCGTCCCCACCGGTCGCACCAGGCCCTCACGGGTCTGCACCCAGAACGGTCGGCCAGACGCGTCCACGGCGGTGGACACCTGGATTTCACCAGCGTGCAGGCGCAGCAGGCGTCGCTGCTCATCGAACGCCAGATCAAGGGCACTGGCGGTGTTGAGGACGACCTGGGTGCCATCGGGCAGTTGGATCTCGCGTCGCTCGCCGACTGCCGTACGCTCGTCTGCCACCCAGCTGCGCCAGGGCGTTGCCCGATAGCCGATGACCCCGCAGGGCGCGGCAAGGGCAGCCAGGGCCAGCAGCTTCAGCAATGCTCGGCGATCCGCTGTCGCCGGCCGTCCCAGGGCCTGACCGGCAATGGCAGGCGGAATGCCTTGTAGCCGCTGATGAAACTGTTCGGCAATCTGCCAGGCGCGTTCGTGCGCCTCATGGCTGGCTCGCCAGCGGGCGCACTCGGCGTGCACCGCCTCGCTGGCCCCGGCCTGCAGGCGAACGAACCAGCGCGCCGCCTCCCGGGCAATCCTCCGTTCGATGGGACCTGCGCTCACAACAGATCCCCTGCAATCACGATGCACTCCTCATACGCCTGGGCGAGATAGCGCTGCACGGAGCGCACATGCACACACAGGCGCTGGGCGATTTCCTCCTGGGTGCAACCTTCGAGCTGGGACAGCAGGAAGGCCTCACGGGCTTTTGCAGACAACCGCTGAAGCACCTGGTCGACCTCCTGCAAGGCCTCCAGCAGGAGCGCCTGCTGCTCCACGGACGGCACCGCAGGCTCGGGCAACTCCGCCAGGGCATCGAGGTAGGCGCGTTCCAGCGACTTGCGCCGGTAGAAGTTGATCAGCAGGCGATTGGCCACGGTCGCCAGGTAGGCTCGCGGGGCGTCGATCGATTGCGGTCGGGCCACCAGCAGGCGAAGGAAGCTGTCCTGGGTCAGGTCGGCAGCATCGGCACCATTGCCCAGGCGTTTGCGCAGCCAGTTGAGCAGCCAGCCATGGTGTTCACGGTAAAGCTGCTGCAGCGGATCACCGGAGCAGCTCTGGTGGGGGGCGACTGGCATGGAGGACTTCCCTGGCGACATACGCCTGACCGACATCAAATGAGAAAAAGTCTCATTCTATGTAGAGCCCCAGCAGCGAGCAATCATCCATCGGCGTCACGGGATGTTCAACGGCACGTCTTCAAACGGTCACCTGCTGCGCAAATGCTGGGGGCTCCGACAACGGAGCCCCTGGAGACCCGACATGACTCATCCCCATGACGTGCGTTCGGACGCCCCCGTCCTCGACAGCAAGACCCGCCGCAAGCTCGAAGATCAGCGCCGGATGCGTTTCCGCCGCGCCATCGAGGCCCACGCCGAGGAACGGCGCCTGAAGGCCGAGATCGACGATTATCCCGACCTGATCGCCATCAACTACCTGTTGTCGACAACGGCAAAGCGCCGTCGAACCGCTGCGAAAGCGTGCTGATCTGGGCGCGTTCTTCGCGGATGTAGCTGATGAAGGCCTGGGCAACCGGTGACAGCCGCTTGCCCTTGGCATGCACCACGCACCAGCTGCGGTAGAGCGGCAGTTCCTCCACCGGCAGTTCCCGAAGCAACCCGGTGGCCAGCTCCAGGCTGACCGCATGACGGGGCAGCAGGCCGATGCCCAGGCCCGCCACCACACACTCGCGCAACGCATCCAGGGAGGTGACTTCCTGGGTGTGGGCGAAGTGCGCGCGCTTCTGCTGGAAGTACTCCTCGCAGGCCTTGCGGGTGCCGGAGCCGGCCTCGCGCACCAGCAACGGGAAGGGCTCCAGGTCCTTGAGGGTCAGGCTGCGGGCGTGGCACAGCGGGTGGTCCGGCGGGGCCACGGCGATGATCGGGTTGTTCAGGAACGGCAGGAATTCCAGGGCCATGTCCTGGGGCACCAGGGACATGATCACCAGGTCGTCGCGGTTGTCCGCCAGGCGCTTGATCGCCTGGGCGCGGTTGACCACCGTGAGGTGCAGGCTGACGTCCGGGTGCTGCTGGCGGAAGGCGGCGAACAGGTGCGGCACGAAGTACTTGGCGCTGGACTCCACCGCCAGGTTGAGCTGCCCCTGCAGCGAGCCCTGCAGGTCGGAGAGCTGCATGTCGAGGCTCTCCAGCCGCTGGAAGATGTCGCCGCTGGCCACGTACAGCGCCTCGGCGGCGTCGGTCTGGTAGAGCTTCTTGCCCACGTATTCGAACAGCGGCTGGCCCACCAGTTCTTCCAGCTGGCGGATCTGCAGGCTCACCGCCGGCTGGGTCAGCGCCATCTCCTCCGCCGCGCGGCTGTAGGAGCGGCTCTCGTACACGGCACGGAACACCTGGAGCTGGCGCAACGTCATGCGCAGCAGGGTCTTGCGCATCATGGACCTCGATAAATCGGGGGGTGCGGCGCCGGACTATAAGGCCTTCCTAATGGATATCCCAATAATTATTGATTTTGGTTATTCACAAACTTCGATTTAGGTTAGATACGCGACCGTCCAGCCTGGCTCGGTCACTCGCCGACCGGCCTACGCCGTTCGCCTGCCCACTTGGTCGAGGGAACACTCGTGATCAAGAAAATCCTCATCGCCAACCGGGGTGAGATCGCTGTCCGCATCGTGCGCGCCTGCGCCGAGATGGGCATCCGCTCGGTGGCCATCTACTCCGAGGCCGATCGCCATGCGCTGCACGTGAAGCGCGCTGACGAGGCCCACAGCATCGGTGAAGACCCGCTGGCCGGTTACCTGAACCCGCGCAAGCTGGTGAACCTGGCCGTGGAGACCGGCTGCGACGCCCTGCACCCCGGCTACGGCTTCCTCTCGGAGAACGCCGAGCTGGCGGAGATCTGCGCCGAGCGCGGGATCAAGTTCATCGGCCCGTCCGCCGAGGTCATCCGCCGCATGGGCGACAAGACCGAGGCGCGCCGCAGCATGATCAAGGCCGGCGTACCGGTCACCCCCGGCACCGAGGGCAACGTCGCCGACCTGGCCGAGGCCCTGCGCGAAGGCGACCGCATCGGCTACCCGGTGATGCTCAAGGCCACCTCCGGCGGCGGCGGTCGTGGTATCCGCCGCTGCAACAGCCGCGAGGAACTGGAGCAGGCCTACCCCCGGGTGATCTCCGAGGCCACCAAGGCCTTCGGCTCGGCGGAAGTGTTCCTGGAGAAGTGCATCGTCAACCCGAAGCACATCGAAGCCCAGGTGCTGGCCGACTCCTTCGGCAACACCGTGCACCTGTTCGAGCGTGACTGCTCGATCCAGCGCCGCAACCAGAAGCTCATCGAGATCGCCCCCAGCCCGCAGCTCACCCCCGAGCAGCGCGCCTACATCGGCGACCTGGCCGTGCGCGCGGCCAAGGCCGTGGGCTACGAGAACGCCGGCACCGTGGAGTTCCTGCTCGCCGAGGGCGAGGTGTACTTCATGGAGATGAACACCCGGGTCCAGGTGGAGCACACCATCACCGAGGAAATCACCGGCATCGACATCGTCCGCGAGCAGATCCGCGTCGCCTCCGGGCTGGAGCTGTCGGTCAAGCAGGACGACATCATCCACCGGGGCTACGCCCTGCAGTTCCGCATCAACGCCGAGGACCCGAAGAACAACTTCCTCCCCTCCTTCGGCAAGATCACCCGCTACTACGCCCCCGGCGGCCCCGGTGTGCGCACCGACACGGCGATCTACACCGGCTACACCATCCCGCCCTACTACGACTCGATGTGCCTGAAGCTCATCGTCTGGGCGCTGACCTGGGAAGAAGCCCTCGACCGCGGCCTGCGCGCCCTCGACGACATGCGCGTGCAGGGGGTCAAGACCACCGCCGCCTACTACCAGGAGATCCTCCGCGATCCCGAGTTCCGCAGCGGCCAGTTCAACACCAGCTTCGTCGAAGCCCACCCGGAACTGACCCAGTACTCCATCAAGCGCAACCCGTCGCACCTGGCCATCGCCATCGCCACCGCCATCGCTGCCCACGCCGGCCTGTAGGGGAAGGATTCAGAACATGAGCAAAAAAGTCACCGTCACCGACACCATCCTGCGCGACGCCCACCAGTCGCTGCTGGCCACCCGCATGCGCACCGAGGACATGCTCCCGATCTGCGACAAGCTGGACAAGGTCGGCTACTGGTCCCTGGAAGTCTGGGGCGGCGCCACCTTCGACGCCTGCGTGCGCTTCCTCAAGGAAGACCCGTGGGAGCGCCTGCGCAAGCTCAAGGCCGCCCTGCCCAACACCCGCCTGCAGATGCTCCTGCGCGGGCAGAACCTGCTGGGCTACCGCCACTACAGCGACGACGTGGTCCGCGCCTTCGTGGCCAAGGCCGCCGTCAACGGCATCGACGTGTTCCGCATCTTCGACGCCATGAACGACGTGCGTAACCTGCGCGTCTCCATCGAGGCGGTGAAGGCTGCCGGCAAGCACGCCCAGGGCACCATCTGCTACACCACCAGCCCGGTGCACACCATCGACGCCTTCGTCGAGCAGGCCAAGCAGATGGCCGCCATGGGCGTGGACTCCATCGCCATCAAGGACATGGCCGGCCTGCTGACCCCCTACGCCACTGGCGACCTGGTCAAGGCCCTGAAGGATGCCCTGCCCCTGGAAGTGGCCGTGCACTCCCACGACACCGCCGGCGTGGCCAGCATGTGCCAGCTCAAGGCCGTGGAGAACGGTGCCGACCGCATCGACACCGCCATCTCCAGCATGGCCTGGGGCACCAGCCACCCCGGCACCGAGTCCATGGTCGCGGCCCTGCGCAACACCCCCTACGACACCGGCCTGGACCTGGAGCTGATCCAGGAGATCGGCCTGTACTTCCACGCCGTGCGCAAGAAGTACCACCAGTTCGAGAGCGAGTTCACCGGCGTCGACACCCGCGTGCAGGTCAACCAGGTGCCCGGCGGCATGATCTCCAACCTGGCCAACCAGCTGAAGGAACAGGGCGCCCTGAACCGCATGGGCGAAGTGCTGGAAGAGATCCCGCGCGTGCGCGCCGACCTGGGCTACCCGCCCCTGGTCACGCCCACCTCGCAGATCGTCGGCACCCAGGCCTTCTTCAACGTCCTGGCCGGTGAGCGCTACAAGACCATCACCAACGAGGTGAAGCTCTACCTGCAAGGCCGCTACGGCAAGGCCGCCGGGCAGATCAACGAAGAACTGCGCCGCCAGGCCATCGGCAACGAGGAAGTCATCGACGTGCGCCCGGCCGACCTGCTCAAGCCCGAGCTGGACAAGCTGCGCGCCGAGATCGGCAGCCTGGCCAAGTCCGAGGAAGACGTGCTGACCTTCGCCATGTTCCCCGACATCGGCCGCAAGTTCCTCGAAGAGCGCGCCGCCGGCACCCTCAAGCCCGAGGAACTGCTGCCCATCCCCAATGGCCAGGGCCCGGCCCCGGTCGGCGGCGAGGGCGTACCCACCGAGTTCGTGGTGGACGTGCACGGCGAGAGCTACCGCGTGGACATCACCGGCGTGGGCGTGAAGAGCGACGGCAAGCGCCACTTCTACCTGTCCATCGACGGCATGCCGGAAGAAGTGGTGTTCGAGCCGCTGAACGAATTCATCGGCGGCGGCGGCAACAAGCGCAAGAGCGCCAGCGCACCGGGCGATGTCAGCACCACCATGCCGGGCAACATCGTCGACGTGCTGGTCAAGGAAGGCGACAGCGTCAAGGCCGGCCAGGCCGTGCTCATCACCGAAGCCATGAAGATGGAAACCGAGGTCCAGGCGCCCATCGCCGGCACCGTCAAGGCGATCCACGTCGCCAAGGGCGACCGGGTCAACCCGGGCGAGGTGCTGATCGAGATCGAATGATCCCGACCCGAAGTCCCCGTGGGGAGCCGAAAGGCTCCCTTTTTTTGCCTATGCCCCAACGGTTACAGCCCGGGGACCTGGAGCCGAACATCCCTGGGCTGAAGCCCAGGCTACGGGAGCCGCACCGCGTAGGGTGGGCTTCAACCCACCATCCGAGCCCGCCGCAACTCCGCTGGTTGATCGATGAAGCGCGATCCCCCCTACGGGTGCCGGTCATTGCGTAGGGTGGATAACGCTCTTTTTATCCACCGACCGGACTCACACCCGACACCGAAGCCTCCCCGCTGTGGCATCTGCACCTACCAGCCGTAGGGGCTTCAGCCCGGGGACCTGGAGTCGAATATCCCTGGGCTGAAGCCCAGGCTAAGCCGCACCGCGTAGGGTGGGCTTCAGCCCACCATCCGAGCCCGCCGCAGCACCTGGCCGGCTCATGAATTTCTCAATGGTCATCATGAAAATTCCCACTTGGCCGCCGCACCGGCTGCAGGTGCATCCTGCGCTTCCAGTCAGCGCCATCCCCAGGGAGGAGAAGCCATGAAAACCGTCGCCCAGATGCTTCACGCCAAGCCTCGCCAGCAGGTCCACACCATCGAGGCCGATGCCCCGATGCTCGAAGCCCTGCGCCTGATGGCGGAGCAGAACATCGGCGCCCTACCGGTCACCGAAGGCGGTCGCCTGGTGGGCATCGTCAGCGAGCGTGACTACGCCCGGCGCGGCGTGCTCCAGGGGCGTTCCTCGGTGGCGACGCCGGTGCGCGAGTTCATGACCGAGCCGGTGTTCACCGTCCATGCCCGGCAGAGCATCCGCGAATGCATGTCGCTGATGACCGACCGCCACATGCGCCACCTGCCGGTGGTGGAAGACGGCCAGCTGATCGGCCTGCTGTCCATCGGCGACCTGGTGAAGGAAGCCATGGCCGAGCAGGACAACCTGATCCTGCACCTGGAGCAGTACATCCGTGGCGAAGTGGCCTGAGGCCCGTCAGAGGTCCTCGTCCTGCACCACCCGCACCTCGCCGGCGTCCATCGCGTAGGCGGCGTCGGCCAGGTCGTTGCTGACCTGCTCCACCTTGAGCGTGCCGCTCACCCATAGCGGGGTGTAGATGTCGTCCAGGGCGATGCCCTTGGGGAAGCGCACCAGCACGATCTGGTTCGGCGGCGGCGGCGGTACGTGGATGCAGGCGCCCGGGTAGGGCACGAGGAAGAACAACGTGTTGCGTCCCTTGGCATCGGTCTCCAGCGGCACCGGGTAGCCCCCCAGGCGGATCTTCTTGCCGTTGAGCGTGGCCACCGTCTTCGCCGAATACATCACCGCCGGCAGGTCCTTGTCCTGCTGCTTCAGCCCGCCCTTGTTGGTGAAGGTGCCTTCGCCTTCGGGGGTGTTGTGGCTGATGTCCGGCATCTCTTCCAGGGCCTTGCGGTCCTCCGGGGGCATCAGCTCCAGCCAGTCGGTCTCGGGGAGCTGGGCGTGGGCCAGGGCGCTGCACAGCAGCAGGGGAAACAGCAGGGTACGGCGCATGGTGCGGGCTCGCGGGCGGGAAACAGGCGCTAAGACTAGCCGCGCCCGTTCCCGGTTCCCAGCCCTCAGTCCTTCTTGATGGCGCTGTAGATCATCAGCAGGACGATGGCGCCGACCACCGCACCGATGAAGCCCGCCCCCTGCCCGGCACGGTAGATGCCCAGCGCCTGGCCGCCGTAGGTGGCGGCGATGGAGCCGCCGATGCCCAGCAGGATGGTCCAGATCCAGCCCATGCTGTCATCGCCCGGTTTGAGGAAGCGTGCGACCAGGCCCACGACCAGGCCGATGAATAGCGTTCCGATGAGCCCCATGGCAGTCACTCCTGAATCCTGAATGAAAAAGGGCGTGTCCGTGGACACGCCCTTGATCAGACAGCAGCGCAGCGGCAGGGGTTCAGCCGGCGATCAGCGCCTCGACCTCGGCGATGCGCGCCTTCAGGGTCGGCAGGTCGGCGCTGCGCAGGGTGGCGTGGCCGACCTTGCGCCCGGCCTTGAAGGCCTTGCCGTAGTGGTGCAGGTGGCAGTCGCCGACGGCGATCACCTTCTCCACCGGCGGCACTTCGCCGATGAAGTTGAGCATGGCGCTCTCGCCCACCTTGGCGGTGGAACCCAGCGGCAGGCCGGCGACGGCGCGCAGGTGGTTCTCGAACTGGCTGCACTCGGCGCCTTCGATGGTCCAGTGGCCGGAGTTGTGCACGCGCGGGGCGATCTCGTTGGCCTTCAGGCCGCCGTCCACTTCGAAGAACTCGAAGGCCAGCACGCCGACGTAGTCCAGCTCGCGCAGCACGCGGCCTACGTAGTCCTCGGCCAGGCTCTGCAGCGGGTGGTCGGTGCTGGCGATGGACAGGCGCAGGATGCCGTTCTCGTGGGTGTTGTGCACCAGCGGGTAGAAGCGCGTCTCGCCGTCACGGGCGCGCACCGCCACCAGGGACACTTCGCCGGTGAAGGGCACGAAGCCTTCGAGGATGCAGGGCACGCTGCCCAGCTCGGCGAAGGCACCGGCCACGTCCGCCGGGCTGTGCAGGACCTTCTGGCCCTTGCCGTCATAGCCCAGGGTGCGGGTCTTCATCACCGCCGGCAGGCCGATGGTGGCCACGGCGGCGTCCAGGTCCGCCTGGGACTGGATGTCGGCGAACTCGGGGGTGGGGATGCCCAGGTCCTTGAACATCGACTTCTCGAACCAGCGGTCACGGGCGATGCGCAGGGCATTGGCCGAGGGATAGACCGGCACGAACTGGGAGAGGAAGGCCACGGTCTCGGCCGGCACGCTCTCGAACTCGAAGGTCACCAGGTCCACTTCGTCCGCCAGCTGGCGCAGGTGGTCCTGGTCGCCGTAGTCGGCGCGGATGTGCTCGCCGAGCGCCTGGGCGCAGGCGTCGGGGGCCGGGTCGAGGAAGGCGAAGTCCATGCCCAGCGGGGTGCCCGCCAGGGCCATCATGCGGCCGAGCTGGCCGCCGCCGATCACGCCGATCTTCATGGGTCAGGCCTCGCGCGGGTCCGGATTGTCGAGAACGGTGCGGGTCTGCTCCTCGCGGAAGGCCTTCAGCGCCGCGTGGTACTGCGGGTGCTGGTGACCGAGGATGCTGGCGGCCAGCAGGGCGGCATTCACCGCACCAGCCTTGCCGATGGCCAGGGTGGCGACCGGGATGCCCGCCGGCATCTGCACGATGGAGAGCAGCGAGTCGACGCCCGAGAGCATGGACGACTGCACCGGCACGCCGAGCACCGGCAGGTGGGTCTTGGCCGCGCACATGCCCGGCAGGTGGGCGGCACCGCCGGCACCGGCGATGATCACCTGGATGCCGCGGGCCTCGGCCTCTTCGGCGTACTGGAACAGCAGGTCCGGGGTACGGTGGGCGGAGACCACCTTCACTTCATAGGGGATGCCCAGCTTGTCCAGCATCTCGGCGGTGTGGCTGAGGGTGCTCCAATCGGACTTGGAGCCCATGATCACGCCTACCAGTGCGCTCATCGTCGTACCTCATCAAGGGTCGAAAACCAACAAGCCACGCTCAAGGGCGTGGCTTGTCTGCGATGTGGGCCGGCGTGCGCTGCCGGCCGAAGGCCGCGCAGTATACCGCAAAGGCGGGCGCGGTAATCACCCGCCTCGACCGTCCGTCACGCGGTGCCCGCCACGGGCCGTAACCTTGTCCCAGCGCAAGGTTTGTCACGCTCGGCACGGCACACTCCCAGGCTCCACAGCCAGGAGGTGAAAGCCATGAACAAGACCATGAAAGCCGCCGTCGTCCATGCCTTCGGTGAACCGTTGCGGATCGAGGAAGTGAAGGTGCCGCTGCCCGGCCCCGGCCAGATCCTGGTGAAGATCGAGGCCTCCGGCGTCTGCCACACCGACCTCCACGCCGCCGAGGGCGACTGGCCGGTGAAACCCGCCCTGCCCTTCATCCCCGGCCATGAAGGCGTCGGCTACGTCGCCGCCGTCGGCAGCGGCGTCACCCGCGTCCGCGAAGGCGACCGGGTCGGCGTGCCCTGGCTGTACACCGCCTGCGGCTGCTGCGAACACTGCCTGACCGGCTGGGAAACCCTCTGCGAAGGCCAGCAGAACACCGGCTACTCGGTGAACGGTGGCTACGCCGAATACGTGCTGGCCGACCCGAACTACGTCGGGCTGCTGCCCAAGGACGTCGAGTTCGACGAGATCGCGCCGATCCTCTGCGCCGGCGTCACCGTCTATAAAGGCCTGAAGGTCACCGGCGCCCGCCCCGGCCAGTGGGTGGCCATCTCCGGCATCGGCGGCCTCGGCCACGTGGCCGTGCAGTACGCCCGCGCCATGGGCCTGCACGTGGCGGCCATCGACGTCGACGACGCCAAGCTCGACCTGGCCCGCAAGCTCGGCGCCAGCCTGACCATCAACGCACGCAACGAGAACCCCGCCGAGGTGATCCAGCGCGACATCGGCGGCGCCCACGGCGTGCTGGTCACCGCCGTGTCCAACAGCGCCTTCGGCCAGGCCATCGGCATGGCCCGTCGCGGCGGCACCGTGGCCCTGGTGGGCCTGCCCCCGGGCGACTTCCCCACGCCGATCTTCGACGTGGTGCTCAAGGCCATCAGCATCACCGGCTCCATCGTCGGCACCCGTGCCGACCTGCAGGAAGCGCTGGACTTCGCCGGCGAAGGCCTGGTGAAGGCCACCATCCACAAGGACTCGATGGACAACATCAACGGCATCTTCGACCAGATGCGCGCCGGCAAGATCGAAGGCCGCATCGTCATCAACCCCTGACCCGCCGGGGCCGGCTCAGCCGGCCCCTCCCCCTTCCAGCGTCGCCCCCAGCCCGCCCTCCAGCTTGCGCCACAACAGGCGGATGGCCGCCTTGCGCACCAGCGCGCAGCGGTACAGGCGGATCTCCAGCGGCACGTGCCAATGCGGCCCGCCGCACACCACCAGATCCCCCCGCGCCAGCGCCGCCTCGGCACTGAAGCGCGGCACCCAGGCCACGCCCAGGCCCTGCAGCGCCATGCTCTTGAGGCTGTCGGCCATCGCCGTCTCGTACACCGTGGTGGAACGCAGGGCCCGCTGGCGCAGCAGCAGGTTCACCGAACGCCCGAGGAAGGCCCCGGCGCTGTAGGCCAGCAGCGGCACGCTCTGCCCGCTGTCCAGCTCGTAGAGCGGCTTGCCCTCGGCGTCCACCGCACACACCGGCAGCATCTCGGTGCGCCCCAGGCTCATGGACGGGAACAGTTCCGGGTCCATCTGCAGCGCCGCGTCCGGGTCATAGAAGGCCAGGATCAGGTCGCAGCCCCCCTCCCGCAGGGAATGCACCGCCTCCCCCACGTTGGTGGCGATCAGGCGGCTTGAGATGTTCAGCCCCTCGGCCCGCAACCGCGCGATCCACTGCGGGAAGAAGCCCAGCGCCAGGGAGTGGGCGGCGGCGAACTGCAGCACCTCGCCCTGCTGGCCCTCCAGGTGGTGCAGGCGGCGCACCACCTCCCCCAGCTGCTCCACCATGCTGCGCGCGGTGACCAGGAACAGCTGGCCCGAGTCGGTCAGCTCGATCGGCGTGCGCGAGCGATTCACCAGGGTCAGCCCCAGCGCCGCCTCCAGGCTGCGGATGCGCCGGCTGAACGCCGGCTGGGTGACGAAGCGCCGCTCGGCGGCCTGGGAGAAGCTGCGGGTGTTGGCCAGGGCGACGAAATCCTCCAGCCATTTGGTTTCCAGGTTCATGGGGCCTTCCAGGGAATGCTCGATTTTGGTGCGCACGCTTGCCAGCGAAGCGGCGTCACACCTGCATTATGCCGATTGTGCATAGGGCAGCGAATAACAGCATTGGTCTAAAAATGCCTGGAGCCTTAGATTAGCGGGCATCGCGGCACTAGCCGTGTTCTTCCAGAGATGAATCGCATCATGTCCGCTGCTGCATCCTTCCGCGTCGAAAAAGACCTGCTCGGTACCCTCGAAGTCCCCGCCGATGCCTACTACGGCATCCAGACCCTGCGCGCCGTGCAGAACTTCCGCCTCTCCGGCGTACCGCTGTCGCACTACCCGAAACTGGTAGTCGCCCTGGCCATGGTCAAGCAGGCCGCCGCCGACGCCAACAAGCAGCTCGGCCACCTGCCGGCCGACAAGCACGCCGCCATCACCGAGGCCTGCGCCCGCCTGATCCGTGGCGAGTACCACGACCAGTTCGTGGTGGACATGATCCAGGGCGGTGCCGGCACCTCCACCAACATGAACGCCAACGAGGTCATCGCCAACATCGGCCTCGAAGCGATGGGCAAGCAGAAGGGCGAATACAAGCACCTGCACCCGAACAACGACGTGAACATGGCGCAGTCCACCAACGACGCCTACCCCACCGCCATCCGCCTCGGCCTGCTGCTGGGCCACGACGCCCTGCTGGCCAGCCTCGACAGCCTGATCCAGGCCATCGCCGCCAAGGGTGAAGAGTTCGCCCATGTGCTGAAGATGGGCCGCACCCAGCTGCAGGACGCCGTGCCCATGACCCTGGGCCAGGAATTCCACGCCTTCGCCACCACCCTGGGCGAGGACCTGGACCGCCTGCGTCGCCTGGCACCCGAACTGCTGACCGAAGTGAACCTGGGCGGCACCGCCATCGGCACCGGCATCAACGCCGACCCCGGCTACCAGAAGCTGGCCGTCGAGCGCCTGGCCGAAATCAGCGGCCAGCCGCTGAAGCCCGCCGCCGACCTGATCGAAGCCACCTCCGACATGGGCGCCTTCGTGCTGTTCTCCGGCATGCTCAAGCGCACCGCGGTCAAGCTGTCGAAGATCTGCAACGACCTGCGCCTGCTCTCCAGCGGCCCGCGCACCGGCATCAACGAGATCAACCTGCCGGCACGCCAGCCGGGCAGCTCGATCATGCCCGGCAAGGTCAACCCGGTGATCCCGGAAGCGGTCAACCAGGTCGCCTTCGAAGTGATCGGCAACGACCTGGCCCTGACCCTCGCCGCCGAAGGCGGCCAGCTGCAGCTGAACGTGATGGAGCCGCTGATCGCCTACAAGATCTTCGACTCGATCCGCCTGCTCCAGCGCGCCATGGACATGCTCCGCGAGCACTGCATCGTCGGCATCACCGCCAATGAAGAGCACTGCCGCCGCCTGATGGAGAACTCCATCGGCCTGATCACCGCGCTCAACCCCTACATCGGCTACGAGAACTCCACCCGTATCGCCAAGGAGGCCCTGATCAGCGGCCGCGGCGTACTGGAACTGGTTCGCGAAGAGAAGCTGCTGGACGACTCCATGCTGGCGGACATCCTCCGCCCGGAAAACATGATCGCCCCGCGCCTCGTACCGCTGAAGGCCTGAGCCTTACCGTCTCACCAGGAGGGGCGTAGCCCCTCATTCCAGAGGATGGTCGTCTGACCATCCTTTTTTTTGCCTGTGGAAAAGTGCCCCAAGTAGGGTGGGCTTCAGCCCACCATGCGGACCCGCCGCAACTCCGCTGGTGGATCGATGAAGCGCGATCCCCCTACGGGTGCAAGTCCATTGCGTAGGGTGGATAACGCTCTTTTTATCCACCGGCCGGGCTACCCCCCGACAACGAAGCCTTCCCCCTGCGGCATCTACACCTGCCAGCCGTAGCCCGGGCTTCAGCCCGGGGACTTGGAGCCGAACATCCCTGGGCTGAAGCCCAGGCTACGGGGGCTGCCTAGGCGTAGGGTGGGCTTCAGCCCACCATCCGGACCCGCCGCAACTCCGCTGGTGGATCGATGAAGCGCGATCCCCCCTACGGGTGCCGGTCATTGCGTAGGATGGATAACGCTCTTTTTATCCACCGGCCGGGCTATCCCCCGACACCGAAGCCTCTACGGCCCCTACACCCGCCAGGCCCGGCGCAACACCCGCACCGCCTCGGCAATCTCCGGCTCGGGCACGGCGGCGAAGCCCAGCACCAGCCCGGCGCGGTTATCCACAGGCGTGTCGCTGTCCTCCAGCCAATAGCTGCTCAACCCGTTCATCTCCACCCCCGCCGCCCGCGCGGCGCCCAGCAGTGCCTGCTCCCGCGCCAGGCTGTCGACCCGGATGCACAGGTGAAGCCCCGCTTCCACCGCCGGCATCGGTGCACAACCGGGAATCGCCGCCGGCCAGTCCCGCAGCAAGGCATCGCGACGCGCCCGGGCGGCCTGGCGCATGCGCCGGACGTGGCGCTGGAAGTGCCCGGCGGCGATGAACTCCGCCATCACCGCCTGGGTGCCGATCTCCGAATGGCGCATGTCCAGGGCCAGCCGCCGGGCGAAGGGCTGGGCCAGGGCCGGTGGCAGCACCAGGTAGCCCAGGCGCAGGGCCGGGAAGGCGATCTTGCAGAAGGTGCCGACGTAGAGCACCCGCCCCTGCCGGTCCAGCGAGGCCAGGGGCGCCAGCGGCACCCCGCTGTAGCGGTACTCGCCGTCGTAGTCGTCCTCGATGATCCAGCCGCTCTCGCGCTCGGCCCACTCCAGCAGCTCCAGGCGCCGCGCCAGGGACAGCGTCACCCCCGTCGGGTACTGGTGGGACGGCGTCAGGTACACCAGCCGGCAGTTATCCACAGCGGACAGCGCCGGGCAGACCAGCCCCTCATTGTCCACAGGCACCCCCACCAGCTGCGCGCCGGCCACCGCGAACGCGTGGCCCGCCGCGCGATAGCCGGGGTTTTCCACAGCCACCCGGTCCCCCGGCTGCACCAGCAACTGCGCACAGAGGCTGATGGCCTGCTGCGCACCGCAGGTGATCACCACCTGCTCCGCATCGCAGGCCAGGCCCCGGCTGCTGCGCAGGTAGGCCGCCACCAGCTCGCGCAGGCCCCGGTCGCCCGCCGGGTCGCCATAGCCCAGGCGCGCCAGCGACGGCTTGCGCCAGAAGCGCGCGGACAGTCGCGCCCAGGTCTCGAAGGGAAACAGGTCGAAGGCCGGCACGCCGATGCGAAAGGCCCGGGGCACACGCCCTGGAGGAGCAGGCAGGTGATGCCGCTCCAAGCGCTCCAGGGCCACGCTCGGCGCCGGCCCGGGCGGTTCGGGCAGGGCCACCGGCGGGCTTGTGGATAACTCCACCACGTAGGTGCCGTCGCCCACCCGCCCCTCCACGTAGCCCTCGGCATAGAGCTGGTCGAAGGCGCGGGTCACGGTGTTGCGGGAGATGCCCAGCAGCGCCGCCAGGTCGCGGCTGGCGGGCAAACGCGTGCGGCTGCCCAGGCGCCCGTCGAGGATGCGTTCGCGCAGCGCCTCGTAGATCTGGCGGGACAACCCCCGCGCAGGGTCCAGGCGGATGCCGGAGAGGTCGACGGGCAAGGGGGGCGTGGCGGTCATGGCGGCCTCGATTGGCTCTATGAAAGTGGCAGCCAATGGATCTTACACAAGGCCAATTCCCTGCCTAGCATGAAGCCATCGCCGAGGAGACCGACCATGTACTGCCCCGCCACCTTCCGCCAGGACAACCTGGCCCAGCTCCACGCCCAGATCGACGCCAGCGGCCTCGCGCTGCTCACCAGCGCCGGCCCCCAGGGCCTGCAGGCGAGCCACCTGCCGCTGCTGCTGGCCCCCGGCGAAGGCGAGTTCGGCACCCTCTACGGCCACTTCGCCCGGGCCAACCCGCACTGGCGCGACCTGGCCGCTGGCAGCGAAGCCCTGGTGGTGTTCAGCGGCCCGGACGCCTACGTCCACCCCGGCTGGTACCCGAGCAAGGCCGAGCACGGCAAGGCGGTGCCTACCTGGAACTACATCGCCGTGCACGCCTGGGGCCAGGCCGAAGTGTTCGACGACCCCGAACGCCTGCTGGCCCTGGTACGCCAGCTCAGCGACCGCCACGAAGCGCGTCAGGCACGCCCCTGGTCCGTGGACGAAGCCCCGGCCGACTACCTGGCCAGCATGCTGCGCGCCATCGTCGGCTTCGCCCTGCCGATCCGCCGCCTGGAAGGCAAGTGGAAGCTCGGCCAGAACCGCTCCGCTGCCGACCAGGCCGGTGTCCGCGCCGGCCTGGAAGCCTCCGCCGACCCGCGCGACCAGGCCCTTGCGGCCCGGCTGCAGCCCACTTCCTGATCCTCAACCGAGCCCACAAGGACGCCCCATGAGCCTCGAGATCCGCCCCGTCACCGCCGATGACCACGCCGCCTGGCAGCCCCTCTGGCAGGGCTACCAGCGCTTCTACAAAACCGAGATCCCCGAGGCCACCAGCGCCGTCACCTGGCAGCGCTTCCTCGACCCGGCCGAACCCATGCACGCCGCCCTCGCCTGGCAGGACGGCCGCGCCGTCGGGATGGTGCACTGCATCGACCACCGCAGCTGCTGGACGGTGGGCAACTACTGCTACCTGCAGGACCTGTTCGTTGCCGAGGGCCTGCGCGGCGCCGGCATCGGCCGCGCGCTGATCGAATACGTCTACGCCCGCACCGGGGCCGCCGGCGGCTCGCGGGTGCACTGGCTGACCCACGAGACCAACACCGACGCCATGCAGCTCTACGACCGCATCGCCAACCGCTCCGGCTTCGTCCAGTACCGCAAAGTCCTGTGAGGACCGCCCCATGACCGACCTCAGCCACTGGCAACCCCGCCCCACCCCCGACCACCGCGCCCTGCCCGGGCGCTTCGTGCGCCTGGAAGCCCTCGACCCGGCGCGCCACGGCGACGACCTCTGGCACGCCCTGCAAGGGCCCGGCCACGACCCGGCGCTGTGGAACTACCTGCCCTACGGCCCCTTCCCCGAGCGCGTGCCCTTCGACGCCTGGCTCGCCGGCCACGCCGCCAGCCGCGACCCGCTGTTCTACGCCGTCGTCGACCTGGCCAGCGGCCGCGTCACCGGCCTGCTCAGCTACCTGCGCATCGCCCCGAAGGACGGTGCCATCGAGATCGGCCACATCGCCTTCGGCCAGGCCATGCAGCGCTCGCCGGCCTCCACCGAGGCGGTCTGGCTGCTGGCCCGCCACGCCTTCGACGACCTCGGCTACCGCCGCCTGGAATGGAAGTGCAACGCCGCCAACGCCCGCTCCATGCGCGCCGCCGAACGCCTGGGGTTCCGCTACGAAGGGCTGTTCCGCCAGCACATGGTCATCAAGGGCCAGAACCGCGACACCGCCTGGTTCTCCATCATCGACGGCGAATGGCCCGCCGTGCGCAGCACCTTCGAGGCCTGGCTGGCTGTGGATAACTTCGACGGCGAAGGCCGCCAGCGCCGCCGGCTGGAGGATCTGCGGCCGGCGTAGGCCGCACCCGGTGCCATCCCGCCCCGTTGCAGCCCGTCACCTCGACGGGCCACGCGGGATGGCCCGCCCCCACCCGACGCCCCCACTCCCTTATTCCCGTCACACCCCTGTTACGGAACGGTAAGACTTCTTCCTTATAAAGAGCGGCCAGCCAACAAGACCCCCAACAGGTTGCCGCCATGCTCCGCTCGCCGTCCCCGCTCGCCCGCTGCATCACCCTCGCCCTGGCCGGTTGCACCGGCCTGGCCAGCGCCGCCACCGTCACCGTGAACAGCGCCACCACCACCGGCCAGGTGCTCAGCGGCGAGACCACCCTCCAGGTGGGCAGCAGCGGCAGCATCACCACCAGCGGCAAGAGCGTGGAGCTGAAGAACGCCACCAGCGGCACCGGCGTGGTCGTCGACAACAGCGGCCTGATCAAGTCCACCGCCGACCGCGGCCTCGACGCCTCCGGCAGCAACCCCGCGCGCACCTACCAGATCATCAACCGCGAAGGCGCCACCCTCGACGCCGCCAAGCAGGCCATCCGCATCAGCGGCGACCTGGCCGGCACCCGCGTGTCCATCGACAACGCCGGCACCGTCATCTCCCAGACCGACCGCGCGATCATGCTCAAGGACCTCAAGACCAACGTGCAGATCGACATCACCAACCGCGCCACCGGCCTGATCCGCGGTGTGCGGGAGGACGCCATGCGCGTCGGCAACAACGCCACCATCACCAACTACGGCACCATCAGCAGCGGCGACATGACCAGCGCCGACGCCAAGTTCGACGGCATCGACTTCGACGCCTCCACCGGCGGCAAGGTGGAGAACCACGGCACCATCACCGGTGGCCGCCACGGCATCACCACCGACGCCGGCGCCGAACTGGTCAACTACGCAGGCGGCGTGATCATCGGCCGCAACGGCTCGGGCTTCGGCTCCGACGGCAACGGCCGCGTCACCAACTACGGGCGCATCACCGGTGCCTACAACGGCCTGGTGCCCGATGGCGACGGCGATGGCGTGGACATCGACGGCCAGGGCTGGATCGACAACCACGGCATCATCGAAGGCACCGGTGCCGGCGGTTCCAAGGACGGCTCGCCGAACACCAGCGAAGGCATCGCCATGGGCGGCGGGACGATCCTCAACCACGCCGGCGCCACCATCAGCGGGGCGGCCAACGCCATCCTCATCGACGACAGCGCCACCGGCGGCGCCCCCTATGCCACCCACCTGGAGAACTTCGGGCAGATCCTCGGCCTGGGCGGCGATGCCGTGCGCATCATCGGCGAGCAGGCCGACAGCGTGATCAACGGCGGGCTGATCAGCAGCACCGGCGGCGTGGCCCTGGACCTGGGCGGCGGCGCCGACAGCCTCACCCTGCGCAGCGGCAGCCGCTTCGTCGGCCGGGTGGACGGCGGCGCCGGCCGCGACGTGCTGACCCTGAACGACGTCGGCGGCGGCAGCTTCGGCAACAGCACCCGCTTCGAATGGCTGCAGGTCAGCGCCGGCCGCTGGACCCTCGACACCGACGACTTCAGCGAAGGTGGCCAGGTGCTGGCCGGCGCCGAGCTGGTCAACCTCGGGCGCATCGGCGGCACCCTGGGCATCGCCTCGGGCGCCACCTACGCCGGCGGCGGCCATGTGGATAACCTCGACCTCGCGGCCGGTTCCACCCTGGCCTTCGCCGTCGCGGCCGACGGCAGCCACAGCCCGCTGCAGGCCGACGGCCGGGTCAGCCTCGACGGCGCCCGCCTGGATGTCCGTGCCAGCGCCGGCACCTACCCGAATACCAGCCGCTACCAGGTGATCCAGGCGGCCGATGGCGTCAGCGGTCGCTTCGCCAGCGTCACCAGCACCTTCGCCTTTCTCACCCCGAGCCTGCGCTACGGCGCCAACAGCGTGGAGCTGGAACTGACCCGCAACGACGTGGCCTTCGCCAGCGTCGCCGGCAACAGCAACGCCGCCACGGTCGCGGGCAGCATCAGCGCCCAGGGCAGCCCGCAGCTGTACAACGCCCTGGTGGTGCAGGACGGCACCCGCGCCGGGCAGGCCCTCGACCAGTTGGCCGCCGCCGGCAACGCCAGCCTCGCCGGCAGCAGCCTGGCCAGTACCGGCCAGGTCACCGGCGCCATGCTCGGCGCACTGCAAAGCGTCGGGGCCAGCGGCACCGGCGGGCTGCTCAGCGCCCGCTCGCTGGAAGACGGGCCGCAACTGGCGGCCCTCGGCGTGCCTGAAGCGGCACGCAACCTCAACGACCCCGCCGCCCAAGGCCGCCTGTGGATGCAGGGCCTGGGCAGCCACGGCCGCCTGGACGGCCAGGCCGGCAGCGCCGACCTGGACAGCGATACCCGGGGGGCGGTGCTCGGCGCCGACTGGGCCCTCGACGGCCAGTGGCGCCTCGGCGTACTGGGCGGCTACTCACGCACCCGGCTGGATGCCGGGCGCAGCCTGAAGGGCGATGTGGACAGCCTGCACCTGGGCCTCTACGGCCTGCGCCAGGACGGCCCGCTGTCCCTGCGCCTGGGCGCCGCCTACAGCCGGCATGACGGCGAGAGCCGCCGTACGGTGGAATTCGACGGATTCAGCGACCGCCTCAAGGGCCGTTACGACGCCCACAGCCTGCAGGCCGTCAGCGAACTGGGCTACGCCCTGGGCAGCGGGCGCTGGCAGGCCGAGCCCTTTGCCGGGCTGGGCTACCAGTACTACGCCCGCGACGGCTACGCCGAACGGGGCGGAGCCGCCGCCCTGCGGGTGGACGACCAGCACCAGGGCAACTTCACCAGCAGCCTCGGCCTGCGCCTGGCGCACCTGGGCACCCTGGACAACGGCATGACCCTGGTGCCGCGCCTGTCCCTGGCCTGGCGCCACGTCTACGGCGACATCGACAGCAGCACCCGCCAGGCCTTCCTCAGCGGTGGTAGCGCCTTCCGCGTCGAAGGCACCGCCCTGGACCGCAACAGCCTGCTGGTGGAAACCGGCCTCGACCTCGGCCTGAGCAGCACCCAGCGCATCGGCCTCGCCTACAGCGGCGAACTGGGCAGCAACGCCCGCAACAACGCCCTCATCGCCCAGTGGCAGATGGGGTTCTGAACAAGCCGGGGAGCGAAGTCCGCGTGGATCGATGAAGCGCGGTCCACCCGACGCCTCCCGGTTAGCACTCGGGCGAACCGTAGGATGCGCTGAGGCCACGAAGCGCATCACATCGCGGTCAAGTGGCGGCACCTCGGATGGCCTCGGTGCTCGGATCGATGGGCTTCGCTGCGCTCAGCGCCATCCTACGGATGCCGATCGAGGCGTTCGGCACCGCACCCGACGCCTCCGGTTGGTCCTCGGCGAACCGTAGGATGCGCTGAGGCCACGAAGCGCATCACGTCGCGGCCAAGCGGTGGCACGGCGGGTGGTGCGGGGTCAATTGACCCGGCAGGCACCCTCGGAGAGGCGTTCCAGGAAGCGGTCGCGCAGGCGGCTTTCGCCGTCGAACTCGGCGGCGGGCGGGCCTTTGTGGACGGTGTCGGTGAAGGACAGGTTCACCAGCAGGCGGTAGACCTGGTAGCGCTCGCGCACCGGGCGGGAGCCGGGGCAGTCGCGGAAGTAGTCGGTGCGGGTCACCTGCTCGCGCCGGCAGTTCTGGTCGTCGAGGTGATCGCCGTAGCGCTCGGTGCCGCTGAGGTAGCGCTTGCCGTCGCAGTTGAGGACGCTCACGGTGCGGGTGCAATAGCCCGGCGCGGTGCAGGATTCCTGGCGATCGCGCTCGGTCTGCAGTTCGCGCTCCTCGCGCCAGCGGGCCTGGATGTCGTAGTTCAGCCCGGCCTCGCGGCCATCGATGAAGAACGAGCGCTTGCCGTAGGCGCTGCGGGGCACGTCGATGCTGACGTCGTCGCGCTCGTCCTTCAGCCGCAGGGTGCCGAACAAGCTCGGCGTGGGGCTGAACTCCAGCTCCTTGTGGCCCTGGTGCAGGGTGGCCTCGTCGTTCAGGCGCAGCGCCTGGCTGTCGCGGGTGAACAGGTAGCCCTTGCCCTTCACGCCGCCGCCGCAGCCGGCGAGCAGGAGGCCGGCGAACAGCAGCACGAGGGCACGGGCGAGGGAACGGGGGTGACGGAGAACGTCCATGGTCGGGGGGTTCCTTGAAGCAGGTGGGTCATTCGATTTCGAAGAGGTTGTTCTGCAGCGGCCCGACCTGCAGGCGGCGGCGGATGTCCTCGTCGATGCGCGGGTCGTCCGGGCGGTAGAGCATCACCTGGCGGTAGGCGCTGACGCGGTTGATCTCCGGCCCCAGGTATTCCCACACCACGCGGGTGCAGGCGGGGTTGCGCCGGTCGCCGCTGGAGACGCCGGTCTTGAGGCCGTTGAGGCGGGTGATGCGGCTCTTGAAGCTGGGGATGAGGATGGTCTGGCTCATCTCGTTGAGGGTGAGCGACTCGAAGTCGGCGAGGAACAGCCGGTCCTGCAGCTGGAACGCCGCGCCGAGGTAGCGGCAGCGCACCCAGTCCTCGGCCTCGACGTTGGAGGCGCTGGAGCGCTCCTGGCGTTCCTGGCGCTCGAACAGGAAAGTGCCGCGCTCCTCCCACAGGTGCACCAGCGACAGCAGGATGGTGCCGGGCACCGACATGCAGTTGGAGTATTCGAAGTAGTAGCCGCAGTAGCGCGACAGGTCGCCAGCGTGCTCGCGCAGGGGGCGCAGCATCTGCATCAGCGGGTCGTCGCTGGGAGCACTGCTGTCGTGGGGGCGGCGGGCACCGATCAGGCGGGCGAACTGCTCCGGTGGCAGGCCCAGCTCATAGTCCTCGACACCGAAGAAATCACCGATGCGCTTGAGGTTGTAGGCCGTCGGCGCGCTCTGACCGCTGAGGTACTTGTTGAACTGCGCACGGTTGATCGACAGCTTCCGGCAAACCTCCGAGATAGAGCGGTAGTGGCTGCACAGCAACTTCAGGTTGGCACCCAGATTGTTTGACAATTCCCGCCCCTCCAGCTGACGCGAGCGGCGCGATTGTAGCGTCAACTCGCACCATTTTGAGCCAACCTGCGAAATTGCCTGACCGACGGCCATGCCCAACCATGCGCGCCTCTGCCTCGACCCGCTCGCGGCACTCCATCGTTCGAACAATAAGAATCGAGGAATTCTCCAATGCTCGAAGCGCTCAACGACTTCCTGTCCGGGAAACTGCTTATCGTGCTGATCGTCGGGTTGGGCGGGTATTTCACCCTCCGCTCCCGTTTCGTCCAGTTCCGCCACTTCGGCCACATGTTCAGCGTTTTCAAGGAATCCATCCGCGGCCAGGCAGGCCAGCTGAGCTCCTTCCAGGCCCTGATGCTGAGCCTCGCCGGCCGCGTCGGCGCCGGTAACATCGCGGGCGTCGGCATCGCCGTGACCCTGGGCGGCCCGGGCGCCGTGTTCTGGATGTGGGTGACCGCCCTGGTCGGCATGTCCAGCAGCTTCTTCGAGTGCACCCTGGCCCAGGTCTACAAGCGCGCCGATGGCGACGGCCTGTACCGTGGCGGCCCGTCCTACTACATCGAGCACGGCCTGAAGCTGCGCTGGATGGCCGTGACCTTCGCCGTGCTGCTGCTGGTGACCTACGGCTTCGCCTTCAACGGCCTGCAATCCTTCACCGTGACCCACTCCCTGGAGAACGCCTTCGGCCTGCCGGTGCAGTACACCGGGATCGGCCTGGCCGTGCTGCTGGGCCTGGTGTTCATCGGTGGCATCAAGCGCATCGCCGCCGTCTCCGACCTGCTGGTACCGGTCAAGACCCTGGCTTACATCGGCGTGACCCTGTACGTGATCGCCACCCAGATCGAGCTGGTCCCGGGCATGCTGGTGACCATCGTCAAGAGCGCCTTCGGCCTGGAACCGGCCTTCGCCGGCCTGCTGGGCAGCGCCATCGTGATGGGCGTGAAGCGTGGCGTGTTCGCCAACGAAGCCGGCCTGGGCAGCGCCCCGAACGTGGCCGCCGTGGCCGCCGTGAAGCACCCGGCCGCCCAGGGCGTGGTCCAGGCATTCAGCGTGTTCCTCGACACCTTCGTGATCTGCACCTGCACCGCGCTGCTGATCCTGCTGTCCGGCTTCTACACCCCGGGCTTCGAAGGCGACGGCATCGTCCTGACCCAGAACTCCCTGGCCGCCGTGGTCGGTGACTGGGGCCGGATCTTCGTCAGCGTCGCGCTGAGCCTCTTCGTCTTCACCTGCATCCTCTACAACTACTACCTCGGCGAAAACGCCCTGCAGTTCCTCGCCGGCCGCAGCCGCGCCGCCCTGCTGACCTACCGTGGCCTGGTGCTGGCACTGATCTGCTGGGGTTCCATGCAGAACCTGGGCACCGTGTTCGCCTTCGCCGACATCACCATGACCTGCCTGGCCTTCGTCAACCTGCTGGCCCTGGCCCTGCTGATCAAGGTCGGCCTGCGGGTGATGCGTGACTACGACGAGCAGCGCAAGGCCGGCATCGACCAGCCGGTGTTCGACGCCAGCAAGTTCACCGACCTGGACCTGGACCGCGCCGCCTGGCCGATCAACCCGGTCACCGAAGCGGCTCTGCAGCAGGTCCCGGCCGGCCTGGCGGAAAGCCACCGCTAAGCGCCCCGCGCGTCACCGGATGCCGCTTCTCCGCCCTGCGGGGAAGCGGCATTTTCATATCAGGCAACCTTTTCTGGTGGGATCGGCTCGCGTTCGCGGCCGTATTCAGCGTTATGCTGGCCCACCGTTTTACTCCCCGTACGACCAGGGCAAGGCATGAGCGCAGTCAAGAACCTCTTCGTCCTCTACACCGGCGGCACCATCGGCATGCTGCAGAGCGCCCAGGGCCTGGCCCCGGCCGGCGGCTTCGAGGCGCGCATGCGCGAGCACCTGGCGAGCCAGCCCACTGCGCCGGCCCTGGACTTCACCTTCGCCGAGATGCTGCCCCTGCTGGACAGCGCCAACATGACCCAGGCCCAGTGGCTGGCCATGCGCGACGTCATCGTCGATGCGGTGCGCGAGGGTGGGCACGACGCCGTGCTGCTGCTGCATGGCACCGACACCCTGGCCTACAGCGCCGCGGCCCTGAGCTTCCAACTGCTCGGTCTGGGCGTACCGGTGGTGCTCACCGGCTCCATGCTGCCGGCCGGTGCCGAGGGCAGCGACGCCTGGCCCAACCTGTGCGGCGCCCTGGCGGCCCTCGCGGCTGGCGTGGCGCCCGGCGTGCACCTGTGGTTCAACGGCGCGCTGATGCACGGCGCCCGGGTCAGCAAGCTGTACAGCGAGGCGCTGGACGCCTTCACCGTGTTGCCGCGCCCGCGCCACGGCGAACACGCGCCGGTGCCTGCCGAGCTGGGCTTCGCCGTCCGTCGGCGGCCGGTCAACCTGGCGGTGGTGCCGCTGTTCCCCGGCCTGCAGGCTGCGCATCTGCGGGCCTTGCTGGGCAGCGGCGTGCAGGGCCTGCTGCTGGAGTGCTACGGCAGCGGCACCGGCCCGTCGGACAACGCCGAGCTGCTGCAGGTGCTGCGCGAGGCGCGCCAGCGCGGCGTGGTACTGGCGGCCATCAGCCAGTGCCCGGCCGGGCACGTGGAGTTCGGTGTCTACGCCGCCGGCAGCCAACTGGCCGCCAGTGGCCTGGTGTCGGCCGGCGGCATGACCCGCGAAGCCGCCCTGGCCAAGCTGTTCGCCCTGATCGGTGCCGGCCTGGACGCCGAGGCGACGGAACGCTGGTTCGCCCTGGACCTGTGCGGCGAACGCGCCGACTGACCCCCGCAGGGGCCTGCCCGGGCCCCTCGCCATGCCCCGCGCGGCCGTCTGCGCCGCGCCAATCCGCCGCATTCAAAAGCGCCCTCCGAAGCACCACCATGGCGCGCGCAAAGGCCCCGTCCAGAGCGGCCTCTTCGACCTTGGTATAGAAGTCGCCCCGCGCCGCAGCCCCTAGACTGCGCGCCTTCCTCCCCACCCTGAAGCCCTGAGGTTTTCCTCCATGTACCCTGATCGCGTACGCCTGCCCTCGTTGTTGGACAAGGTCATGAGTGCGGCCGAGGCCGCGGCCCTGATCGAAGACGGCATGACCGTCGGCATGAGCGGCTTCACCCGCGCCGGTGAAGCCAAGGCCGTGCCCCGCGCCCTGGCCGAACGCGCCAAGGCCTCGCCGCTGCGCATCACCCTGATGACCGGCGCCAGCCTGGGCAACGACCTCGACAAGCAGCTCACCGAGGCCGGCGTACTGGCGCGGCGCATGCCGTTCCAGGTGGACAGCACCCTGCGCAAGGCGATCAACGACGGCAGCGTGATGTTCATCGACCAGCACCTGTCGGAAACCGTCGAGCAGCTGCGCAACCACCAGCTCAAGCTGCCGGACATCGCCGTGATCGAGGCCACCGCCATCACCGAGCAGGGCCACATCGTGCCGACCACCTCGGTGGGCAACTCGGCCAGCTTCGCCATCTTCGCCAAGCGCGTGATCGTAGAGATCAACCTCTCCCACCACACCAACCTGGAAGGGCTGCACGACATCTACATCCCGACCTACCGCCCGACCCGCACGCCGATCCCGCTGACCCGCGTGGACGACCGCATCGGCAGTACCGCGATCCCGATCGACCCGGCGAAGATCGCCGGCATCGTCTTCACCAACCAGCCCGACTCGCTGTCCACCGTGCTGCCGCCGGACCACGAGACCCAGGCCATCGCCGACCACCTGATCGCCTTCTTCGGCCGTGAAGTGGCCGACGGCCGCATGAGCAACAACCTCGGCCCGCTACAGGCCGGCATCGGCAGCATCGCCAACGCGGTGATGTGCGGCCTGATCGACTCGCCCTTCCAGGACCTCACCATGTATTCCGAGGTGCTGCAGGACTCCACCTTCGACCTGATCGACGCCGGCAAGCTGCGCTTCGCCTCGGGCAGCTCCATCACCCTCTCCGCGCGCCGCAACGCCGACGTGTTCGGCAACCTGGAGCGCTACAAGGACAAGCTGGTGCTGCGCCCGCAGGAGATCTCCAACCACCCCGAAGTGGTACGGCGCCTGGGCATCATCGGCATCAACACCGCCCTGGAGTTCGACATCTACGGCAACGTCAACTCCACCCACGTCGGCGGCACCAGGATGATGAACGGCATCGGCGGCTCGGGCGACTTCGCCCGCAACGCCCACCTGGCGATCTTCGTCACCAAGTCCATCGCCAAGGGCGGCGCCATCTCCAGCGTGGTGCCCATGGTCAGCCACGTGGACCACACCGAGCACGACGTCGACATCCTCGTCACCGAACAGGGCCTGGCGGACCTGCGCGGCCTGGCCCCGCGCGAGCGCGCACGGGTCATCATCGACAACTGCGTGCATCCGGATTATCGTCCGGCGCTCGATGCGTACTTCAGCGCCGCCTGCGCCAAGGGCGGGCACACCCCGCACCTGCTCCGCGAGGCCATGGCCTGGCACATCAACCTGGAAGAAACCGGTCGCATGCTGGCCAGCTGAGCCCCTTCCGAACGGCCTTTTACCTGACAAACAGGTCAAAAAACTGCATCAGGTAAAAGGCCAACTGTACTGCTCCAAACCCCTGCCAAAAGGCACTTCCCCAGAGGAAAATCCGGTTTCCCGTTGAATGCCGAGGGTTTCAACGGGTGACCGGTACAGCTGACTAAAATTTTACCAATACAGTTAGTTAGCTTGCTTTCTAGTAGCCATACAATTTTCGGTAGCTGTGACTACTGGGTCGGCTGTTCCGGCTAGAAAATAGCCACCAGACAACCCCTCTAGCCCCGCCACAAGCGGGAAGGAAGCACCGCCATGGAACGTACCCTCAGTTCCGACCTGATCTTCAACTCCCACGAGTCGAGCGCCAAAGCCTCCTGGCCGCTGCGCGTCATCTCCACCCTGCTGCTGTGGCAGCGCCGCATCGCCAGCCGTCGTCAACTGGCCATGCTGGACGCCCGCCTGCTGGCTGACGCCGGCATCAGCGAAGCGCAGCGTGAACTGGAGCTGAACAAGCCCTTCTGGCGTTGAGCCAGCGCGGCGCAAGCCGCACCGCAGTACCGACAGAACCCGCCGCTCAGCCGGCGGGTTTTCGTTTTTACGGCCTCGGGAAACCGGTCGCTGGTACAGATGTGCCGGATACGGGCATAACAGTTCGCGAATATCCGCACCTGGACCCGTACAATTCCACCCCGCTGTGCCTGCCCAGGCTCCCCCCGCCGCGCGACCATGGACTGCCCCACACCAACAGGGAAGCCACCACCATGGAACGCCACCTCCACGCCCGCCCTGCCCCGCTGCCGCCCGCCCCCCGTGCGCCGCTGTTCCTGCGCCTGTACGCCCGCGTCGTCGAATGGCAGCGCAACGCCCGCACCCGCAGCCACCTGGCCCAGCTCAACGCCCAGCAGCTGGCCGACATCGGCCTCAGCGAAAGCGACCGCCGCGTCGAGCTGGACAAGCCGTTCTGGCGCTGAAACGCGACCCGGCGGTCATCTGCTCTGCCGCTGCGCTTGGCCCTGTGCGAAAATCGGCGCCGCCCCGCTCCGGGGCACCGTGTCGATGGGGCGCCCTGGCGGGCGTCCCCCTGCCGTACAGGAGTTTCCCCATGCCCTCGTTCCGCCTGCTCGGTGCCGCTGCGCTCCTGGCCTTCTCCAGCGCCACCTTCGCCTCCAGCCTTGCCGTGACCACCGACTCCCTGGTCGGCGCCCTCAGCGCCACCGCCGACGCCACCTCGGACGCCTCCTCCTCCCTGCGCGACAGCAAGCTGGTACGCGCCGCCCGTGACGACGCCGCCAGCTTCGTCGCCAGCGAAGGCGCCATCCGTGGTGCCCGCCTGGAAGCCGCCCTGGTGCACATCCGCACCCAGGCCCCGCAGCTGCAGGCCAGCGATCTGCAACTGGCCGAGGCCATCCTCGCCCTCTGAGGCCCCCGATCGGCGCCACCCGGTTCACAGCCGCGACAGCAGGCTATGGCCGCGCCTGGCGCCTTTCGCTAGCCTTGGCGCCCGCCGCGCCGGTGCCGCTGCGCTTGCGCTGAACCGGGCGGCCGCTTTGACGTCCAATGACCCGTACAGTTTTCACCTCCGGAGACCCTCCATGCGTCGCACGCTGATCGTCGCTGCCACCGCCCTCACCCTGTTCACCGGCATCGCCCAGGCCCAGACCCTGGTCGCCACCAGCAACATCGTCGTCCGTGCACTGGGCCGCAGCATCGACTTCACCTCCGACACCACCACCTCCATCCGCGACATGAAGGTGATCCGCGAGGCCCGCGACGACGCCGCCAGCTTCGTCGCCAGCGAAGGCGCCATCCGTGGCGTGCAGCTCGAAGCCGCCTTCGACACCCTGCGCACCCGCCTGCCGGAAGCCCGCGACGCCAGCGACGAAGCCCTCGCCCAGGCCATCCTCGCCCTCTGAAGCGGCGCCCTTGAGCCTGCGTCTGTGGCGCCTCGGTGCGCTCGGCCTGGCCGCCCTGCTGGCCTGCGCCAGCGCCCGGGCCGACCTGCGCCTGGCGCTGAAGACCGACGGCCTCGACGCCGCCCAGCGCCAGGCCAGCCAGGCCCTGCTCGACGAAGCCCTGCAGAAGCTGCCGCCGCGCTTCGTCGAACGCCTCGACCGCCAGGTGGAAGTCACCTGGGCCGATGACCTGCCGGACAACGCCTACGGCCGTGCCACCCGCATCGACGCCCTCGACCTCAACCGCGCCCTGCTGCCCGCCCTCGCCGACGGCAGCGCCGCCCGCGAGAAGACCACGCGCCCCCACGGCACCGTGCGCCGCGAACTGCTGGCCACCGTGCTCCACGAGCTGACCCACCTCTACGACCGCGCCCATTACCGCGACGCCGCCCAGCGCAGCCTCGGCTTCCGCTGCCGCAGCGCCCAGACCAGCACCGGCACCGTCGGCCTGCGCAGCGAATGCCGGGGGCAGACCGCCCGCCGCTTCACCTTCAGCGACGACCCGCGCCTGCTGGACCTCGCCGGCTGGCCCCAGCGCGTCGGCCAGCGCGGCGAGCGCGAAGCGGACAACCACCAGGCCGCCCGCAGCCCCGACCTCTACGAGCTGACCAACCCCCGCGAATTCGTCGCGGTGAACATGGAGTACTTCCTCCTCGACCCCGACTACCGCTGCCGGCGCCCCGCGCTGTACCGCTACTTCCGCGACCACTTCGGCTGGGCTCCGGACGCCGCCGGCAGCTGCGCCAGCGAACTGGCCTACCTCAACGCCGGGCGCGACTTCGGCCGCGAACCCCTGGGGCGCCTCGACCCCGAGCGGGTCTACGAAGTGGACTACCTGTTCGCCGAAGCCAACGACAACTGGGCAAGCCGCTGGGGCCACACCATGCTGCGCCTGGTCATCTGCGCCCCCGGTCGCCCGCGCGGCCCAGACTGCCGGCTCGACCTCGACCAGCACCTGGTGCTCTCCTACCGCGCCTTCGTCGGCGATGTGCAGCTCTCCAGCTGGGACGGCCTCACCGGCGCCTACCCCTCGCGGCTGTTCGTCCTGCCGCTGGCCCAGGTGATCGACGAGTACACCAAGGTGGAGATGCGCAGCCTCGCCTCCGTGCCCCTGCGCCTGGACCGCGAGCAGGTGCACAACCTGGTGGAGCGTGCCGCCGAAATGCACTGGAGCTACGACGGCAACTACTGGTTCCTCTCCAACAACTGCGCCGTCGAGACCCTCAAGCTGCTGCGCAGCGGCACCGCCGACCCGCGCCTGGACGACCTCGACAGCATCATGCCCAACGGCCTCCTCGCGGTGCTGGAAGGGCGCGGCGTGGCCGACCCCAGCCCCCTGCGCGACCCGAAGGAAGCCTTGCGCCTGGGCTACCGCTTCGACTCCTTCCGCGACCGCTACCAGGCCATGTTCGACATCGCCCGCCAGCGCCTGGGGCTGCCCGAGGCCGACGTGGAAACCTGGCTGGCACAGGACGCCACCCGCCGCCGCCCCTACATCGAACACGCCGACCTGCGCGGCAGCGCCGCCCTGCTGCTGCTGGAGCAGGCCGCCATGCGCCGGCAGATGCTGCTCGCCCAGGACGACCTCAAGCGCCGCTACCTGGACAACCGCGCCACCCTCGGCCAGACCGAGTTCTCCCGCGCCGGCGGCACCCTCGAACAGATCCTCGCCAACAGCGGCTTCCTCAGCCGCCCGGCCGACCTGCTGCAAGGCAGCGGCTACGGCCTGCCCCAGGCCAGCGAATGGCAGCGCCTGCAGGAAGAGAGCGCCAACCGCCAGCGCACCTTGCGCCAGCTCACCGACAGCCTCGACCGCGAACTGCGCGAACTGATCGACCCGCGCATCCTCACCGAACTCGACGCCACCCAGGCCAACCTCGACCAGCTCAGCGCCCACCTGCGTCAGCTGCACAAAGCCGCCGGCGGCCTCGAACTGCCCTGAGCCCGCTCCCACGGGTGCAGGGTGGAACACGCACCAAAGCAACGACCAACACCCCCGCAGGACGGCGCTCAGTCCGGGAATGCCCGGCGCCGCTCCCGGGCTGAAGCCCGGGCTACAGCCGTACGCTCCACCGATCCACGCGGTCCCGCGCCAACGCCACGGTCAACGCCCCGTAGGATGGCGCTGAGCGCAGCGATGCCCATCAAGCCGGGCGCAACACGTGGCGCCACGGCCTGGCATGGACGCGATGCGCTTCGTGGCCTCAGCGCATCCTACGGATCGCGCCCAGCCCGACCGGGGGGCGGCGGGAGTTGGTGGATGCGAAGAGCGGCATCCACCCTACGCGACCAGGCAGCACCAACCGTAGGGTGGATCGCGCTTCACCGATCCACGCGGTCCCGCGCCAAAGCCTCGGTCAACACCCCCCGCAGGATGGCGCTGAGCCCGTAGCCCGGACTTCAGTCCGGGAATGCCCAGCGCCGCTCCCGGGCTGAAGCCCGGGCTACAGCCGTACGCTTCACCGATCCACGCACCCGCGCCAACGCCATGGCCAGCCCCCGTAGGATGGCGCTGAGCGCAGCGATGCCCATCAAGCCGGGCGAAACATGTGGTGCCACGGCCTGGTGTGGACGCGATGCGCTTCGTGGCCTCAGCGCATCCTACGGATCGTGCCCAACCCCGCGCCAAAGCCACGGCCAACGCCCCCGTAGGATGGCGCTGAGCGCAGCGAAGCCCATCAAGCCGGGCGCAACAGGTGGTGCCACGGCCTGGCGTGGACGCGATGCGCTTCGTGGCCTCAGCGCATCCTACGGACCGTGTACAGCCCGACCGGGGGGTGGGCGGCGGGCGTTGTTGGATGCGAAGAGCGGCATCCAACCTACGCGGTGGGCGGCATCTTTACGTGGTTTCCTACAGCGCGGGATGAGGACGTTGGGGGAAATGGGTGGGTGTGCCTCCGTACAATCCGATTCCCCTGTGATCACGTTGTTTGGCCTGGTTCGGCTCTCTAGTGTCCGTCGCCGGTGCTCAACACACCTCTCACTTGGCGGTCCTCCGCACCCGATAGTCGCGGCGCTGGTCAAACAGCGGTCGTTCTGGCCGGGTAGCGCGCAGCCATAAAAGACTCCTTCGGGGGGAAATCTGCGGGCCGTTCCAAGTGCGGTGTTGAAGTACCCGGCCGCCCTCTCAACAAGGGCCCTCTCAACGACACTTGGAAATGCACTCATGAACGAGCTGCTCGACGACACCCCCATCCTCCAACCCCGTGTCTTCATCCGCCATCGCCGCCAGTTGCGGGCCTTTCTGCTGGATGACCAGGCCTGGTTCTGCGTGCGCGACCTGGGGCGGCTGATGCAGCACCCGCTGCTGGAGGACCGCATCCGCGCCAATCTCGATCCGGACCAGTGGCGCTGGGCCTGGTACCCGGACGGCGGCGGGGTGGCGGAGGAAGGTTTGCTGGTGAGCGAGTCGGCGGCCTATGGGGCGCTGATCCACTACTACCACCCGGAGAACCGCAGCATCCGCCAGTGGCTCACCCAGGAGGTGGTGCTGACGCTGCGCAGCGAGTGCCGGGGCGACCCGGTGCAGCCCCGGCAGGTGCAGCTCCACGGCGCGGGCCAGCCGGTCAGCGTGCTGGAGTGGCAGGGCCGGGTCTGGGTGCCCTGTGGGGAACTGCCGAGGGTGCTGGCCGTGCGCTGATGGGGCGCTGTGGATAACTCACAGCGCCTCTTCCTGCTCCTCCGGCAGGTGCGGGTCGAGGGTCACCCAGGGCAGGCGGCTGCGCACCCAGATGTGGCGGTCGGCCGGGGCCTGGTGGACGTCGTCGAGGGTGGCCACGGTGACGTCGAGGCTGTCCGGGCTGAGGCTGGTGTAGAGCGCCAGGTGGCAGCCGCAATGGCCACAGAAGTAGCGGCTGCAGGTGGCGGAGGAGCGGTACTCCGCCGGCTCCCCGTCGAGCCAGGTGAACGCCGCGCGGGGCACGGTGATCCAGGTGGTCACCAGGCCGCCGGTGATGCGCCGGCAGTCGCTGCAATGGCAGTGGGCGATGTCGGCCAGCGGGGCGTCGAAGCGGTAGCGCAGGCGGCCGCAGTGGCAGCCGCCGGTGTGTGCGGTGGTCATGGCGTACTCCTTGGCAAAGGCGCAGCCTAGCGCGTTGCGGGTTGCGCCGTGAGGGCCGCGGCGGACAAGATGCGGCCTTCGCCACCGGACAAACGGACGCGCCCGTGCTGACCCTGCTCCAGGCCCTCTGGCCCCTGTTCGCCCTGATCGTCGCCGGCCATGTGCTGCGGCGGGTCGACTTCCCCGGCGAGGCCTTCTGGCCGGCCGCCGAGCGTTTGAACTACTTCATCCTGTTCCCCGCGCTGCTGTTCAGCAGCCTGGCCACGGCGCCGCTGGACAACCCGGCGCTGCCGCGCCTGGCGCTGGCGGTGCTGCTGGGCCTGGGCCTCGGCTGGGCGGCGTTGCTGCTGGCGCGGCGCCTACTGGGCTGGCCGGCGGCGCGCTTCGGGGCGATCACCCAGGGCGTGCTGCGCTTCAACACTTACCTGGGGCTGGCGGCCATCGGCAGCCTGTTCGGCAAGGAGGGGCTGGCCATCGCGGCGCTGATGCTGGCGCTGATGGTGCCGACGGTGAACCTGCTGTCGGTGTGGTCGCTGACTGCCGAGCGCGGCGTCAGCGCACGGGGCCTGCTGCTGCCGATGGTGAAGAATCCGCTGATCCTCGCCTGCCTGGCTGGCGCAGCCTACAACCTGACGGCGCTGGGCCTGGGCGGCGGGCTGGACCGGCTGCTCAACCTGCTGGCGGTGGCGAGCCTGCCCCTGGGCCTGCTCTGCGTGGGGGCGGCGCTGCAGCCCCGCGAGCTGGGTGGCGAGCTGCCGGCCCTGGGCTGGAACTGCGCGGCGCGGCTGCTGGCGATGCCGGCGCTGGCCTTCGTCGTGGCGCGAGTGCTCGGGCTGCCGGCGATGGAGAGCAGCATCCTGGTGCTGTTCTTCGCCCTGCCGACGGCGCCCACCGCCTATGTGCTGACCCGCCAGCTGGGCGGCGACGGCCACCTGATGGCGGGGATCATCACCCTGCAGACGCTGCTCTCCGGCGCCACCCTGGTGGCCGTGCTGGCGCTGCTGCAAGCCGGGGCGGGCTGACCGCCCGTCCGGATTTCGCTGCACGTTCGCTGCCGGTTCGCAGCGAAAGCTGGCTGAAAGCTTCGCCCCTTAGCATCGCCCCACCGCCGGCACAGACCGGCCGCCCGGCGCTGCCCGTTCCGCGCCAGGCACCCCGACAACAACAAGATGGGTGATTGCCATGTTCCGCTCCTGCCGCCTCCCCGGCCTCGTTCCGCCCCCTCTCCGTACCCGACCCGCTGCGCGCTGACCGGCGCCCGTCCTCGTCGCCTTTCGTCCGGAGATTCCCATGCTGACCTTCCTCGGTTTCGCCATGGTCATGACCTTCATGTTCCTGATCATGACCAAGCGCCTGTCCGCCCTGATCGCCCTGATCATCGTGCCCATCACCTTCGCGCTGATCGGTGGCTTCGCCGCCGGCATCGGCCCGATGATGCTGGAGGGCATCACCAAGCTGGCGCCCACGGGCGTGATGCTGATGTTCGCCATCCTCTACTTCGCCCTGATGATCGACTCGGGCCTGTTCGACCCGCCGGTGCGCGCGATCCTGCGGCTGGTGAAGGGCGACCCGCTGAAGGTGTCCATGGGCACGGCGGCACTGGCGCTGATCGTCTCCCTCGATGGCGACGGCGCGACCACCTACATGATCTGCGTGGCGGCGCTGCTGCCGCTGTACAGCCGCCTGGGCATGAGCCCGCTGATCATGGCGGGGCTGATCATCCTGGCCGGCGGGATCATGAACATGACCCCGTGGGGCGGCCCCACCGCCCGTGCGGCCAGTGCGCTGCACGTGGACCCGTCGGACATCTTCGTGCCGATGATCCCGGCGATGGCAGCCGGTGCCGTGGCGCTGTTCGGCCTGGCCTGGGCCTACGGCAAGCGTGAGCGCGCCCGCCTGGGTGTGCTGCAGCTGCCGGACCTGCCGGAAAGCCATGTGGACATCAGCGTGTCGCAGTTCCCCGAGGCGCGCCGGCCGAAGCTGCTGTGGGTGAACGCGGCGCTGACGGCGGCGCTGATGGTGACGCTGATCCTCGGCCTGATGCCGCTGCCGGTGCTGTTCATGGTGGCCTTCAGCATCGCGATGATCATCAACTACCCCTGCCTGCAGCAGCAGAAGGAGCGCGTAGCGGCCCATGCCGGCAACGTGCTGGCGGTGGTGGGGCTGATCTTCGCGGCCGGCATCTTCACCGGCATCCTCTCCGGCACGGGGATGGTGGAGGCGATGTCCAAGAGCCTGCTGGCGGTGATCCCGCCGTCCATGGGGCCGTACATGGCGGTGATCACGGCGCTGGTGAGCATGCCGTTCACTTTCTTCATGTCCAACGACGCTTTTTATTACGGCGTGTTGCCGGTGCTGGCCGAGGCGGCGGGCCATTACGGCATCAGCCCGGTGGAGATGGCGCGGGCCTCTATCGTGGGCCAGCCGGTGCACCTGCTGAGCCCGCTGGTGCCCTCCACCTACCTGCTGGTGGGCCTGGCGAAGATCGAATTCGGCGACCACCAGCGCTTCACGTTGAAGTGGGCGGTTCTGATCTGCCTGTGTATCCTGCTCGCCGCGCTGCTGCTCGGGGTCTTCCCGCTGTTCGGCACCCCGTGAGGGTCAGGCGCCTCCTTTAATTCATTCACGCCGGAAAGGCTCGCACTTTCCGGCGTGGCCGTGCTCCAACCTAGCCGTCGACACCACGAGGTACACGCATCATGGAATGGCTGACCAGCCCGGAAATCTGGGTCGCCTTCTTCACCCTGACCGCCCTGGAGATCGTCCTGGGCATCGACAACATCATCATGATCGCCATCCTCGTGGGCCGCATGCCGCCGCACATGCAGGCACGCACCCGGCTCTTCGGCCTGGCGCTGGCGATGGTCACGCGCATCCTGCTGCTGCTGTCGATCACCTGGATCATGCGGCTCACCGCCGACCTGTTCCATGTGTTCGACCAGGGCATCTCCGGCCGTGACCTGATCCTGTTCTTCGGCGGCCTGTTCCTGCTGTGGAAGAGCAGCACCGAGATGTTCCACAGCCTGGAAGGCGAGGACGAGGCCAGCGAGGCGCCCAAGGGCAAGGGCGGCAACTTCATCGCCACCATCATCCAGATCGCCATCATCGACATCGTGTTCTCCCTGGACTCGGTGATCACCGCCGTGGGCATGGTTTCCCACGTGCCGGTGATGGTCGCCGCGATCATCGTCGCCGTGCTGGTGATGATGGCCGCCGCCGGCACCATCAGTGCCTTCATCGACAAGCACCCGAGCCTGAAGATGCTGGCCCTGGCCTTCCTGGTGGTGGTGGGCACCGTGCTCATCGCCGAGGCTTTCGAAGTCCACGTGCCGAAGGGCTACGTCTACTTCGCCATGGCCTTCTCCCTGGGCGTGGAGGCGCTGAACATCCGCATGCGCATCGCCCGTGGACGCAAGGAAGAGGCGGTGAAGCTGCGCAAGGACATCCCGGGGGAATAAGCCCGGGCGTGACCGCCAGCTGAAACGAGAACGGGGCCGAAGGGCCCCGTTTTTTGTGGGTGCGAAACGCACGGTAGAGGGAGCGTCGAGCCGGAATCAGGCTGCGCAAAGAGCGTTACTTTATAACATAATTGGCCGATCCTGCTTTCCTCGATGCGATGGAGCCCCCTCATGGATCGCCGTCATCTGCTCAAGTTCGTGCTCGCCGGTTTCACCCTGCCCTTCGCTTCCACGGCCTCCGCCGTCCAGGCCGTCACCCAGGTTCGCAGCTGGCGGACGGCCGACCGCCTGCGCATCGTGCTGGACCTCAGCGGCCCGGTGAACTTCCGCAGCTTCGCGCTGGCCGCGCCGGAGCGGGTCATCGTCGACCTGGACGACACCCGCCTGCTGGCTCAGCTGCAGGACCTGGCGCTGGGCCAGGGGCCGATCCGTTCGGTCCGCAGTGGTCTGCAGGGCCGCAGCACGCGGCTGGTGTTCGACCTGCAGGCCCCGGCCCAGCTGAGCAGCTTCCTGCTGCCACCTGGGGAGGGCAAGGGGCACCGGCTGGTGCTGGACTTCCAGCCGCTCACGCCCACCCCTGCGTTGGCGCCGGCCGCTCCGGCGGTCGCCCCTGCGGGCGGGCAGCGGGACATCGTCGTCGCCATCGACGCGGGCCACGGCGGCAAGGACCCGGGCGCCATCGGTTTCAACGGTGAGCAGGAGAAGGCGGTGGCACTGGCCATCGCCCGCCTGCTGGCCAGGAAGGTGAATGCCCAGAAGGGCTTCAAGGCCCATCTGGTGCGCAATGACGACGTGTTCGTGCCGCTGCGCAAGCGGGTCGAGATCGCCCGGCGGCGCAACGCCGATCTGTTCATCTCCGTCCATGCCGATGCGGCGCCCAGGCGCAGTGCCTCCGGGGCGTCGGTCTTCGCGCTGTCCCAGGGCGGTGCGACGTCCACCACGGCGCGCTGGCTCGCCGAGCGCGAGAACCGTGTGGACCTGATCGGTGCCGAGCGTTTGCTGTCGCTGAAGGACAAGGACCCGATGCTGGCCGGGGTGATCCTCGACATGTCGATGACCGCCACCATCGCCACCAGCCTGGACCTGGGCAAGAGCATCCTGGGCAGCCTGCAGGGTGTGGCGGGCGTGCACCAGAAGCGGGTCGAGCAGGCGGGCTTCGCCGTACTCAAGTCTCCGGACATCCCCTCGGTGCTGGTGGAAACCGGCTTCATGTCCAACCCGGGTGATTGCCGCCGGCTGATCGATGCCCGCCACCAGCAGCGGGTGGCGAACGCGATCTTCGACGGGTTGTACCGGCACTTCCGGGCAGCGCCGCCGCAAGGCACGTTGCTGGCCTCGATGAAGGCCAGCCAGAGCAGTTGATGGATTGCCGATGACGCGCAGGTGCGGGCGAACCCGACCTGCGCGCGTGTTCACACCGGCTCGAACCGCTCGCCCTTGAAGCAGCGCACCGGGTTGCCCCGCTCCACCCGGTGGTGGAACAGGCGGCGCTCCGCGCGCAGGGCGCCGTCCGCCTCGTCGGCCCGTTGCGCCAGGCGCTGGCCGATGAGGAGGATGGCCAGGCGCTTGTTGGTGTGCTGGCTGCGCTCGCTCTGCACCTTGACGCTGATGCCGCTGGCCAGGTGGGTGGCTCGCACTGCCGAGTCGGTGGTGTTGACGTGTTGCCCGCCGGGGCCGGAGGCGCGCAGGGCTTCGAAGCGGATCTCGCCTTCGAGGCTGGCCGGCGGCGGGGCGAAGCGGGCCCCGCCGAAGAACCAGTTCTTGCGCCCGTGGTTGGGCCGGTAGGGGCTGGGGCAGGTCCATTGCAGGGTGCCTTCCCAGTCCCGGGCGAGGCCGTCGGCCTGGTCACCGTCCAGGGCCAGGAGGGCGGAGACGAGGGTGCCGCGCCGGGCACCCTCCTCCCGCTCCAGTACCTGGACGCGCACCTGCCGCTGGGCGGCTTCGTGCGTCAGCCGCTGCAGCGCCTTGGCCACGGCCAGGGCGCATTCGTCCGGCCCCTGGGCCGCCGAGAGTTGCAGGAGGATCATCAGCAGCACCCTCCGCGCGTCTTGTAGGTCAGCACCGGCTTGAGCCGCGCCAGCACCTGCACCAGCCCGGCATCGCGCAGGGCGCCGACCACCGAGTCGATGGCCTTGTAGGCTTCCGGCGCTTCCTCGTAGATCAGCGCACGGTCGGCGCAGATCACCCGGCTGCCGAGGGCGGTGCGTTCCAGCTGCTCGACGCTGTAGCGCTTGGCGAGGCGGTCCTTGCACTCGCTGCGCATCCACTTGCGCCCGGCGCCATGGGCCAGGGAGTTGAGGCTGCGCTCGTCGGGCACCGGGGCCACCAGGTAGCTGTAGTCACCCCGGGAACCGGGGATGACCATCACGCCCTGATCGGCGGGGGTGGCGCCCTTGCGGTGCAGCCAGCCGTCGACGCCGCCGAGGGTCGCGGCGGAGACGAGGTTGTGGTTCACGTCCAGCAGTTGTTCGCCGTCTGCACGCAGGCGGTCGAGGATGCGTCGGGCGATCAGTTGCCGGTTGGCTTCGGCGAAGCGCAGGGCGCCGTCGTGGCGGGCCAGGTAGTGCTCGGCCTCCAGGCTGCCGGCCTCCAGGCCAGCGTGGCTGAAGCGGTCCACCTGCTCGCGCAGGATGGCTTCGCCCAGGCCACGCGAGCCGCTGTGCACCAGCAGGAGCAGGTGCTTGCGGTCGATGCCCAAGGCCGCCAGGGCGTCGGCGTCGTAGGCTTCGTCGAGCTGCTGCAGCTCGGCGAAGTGGTTGCCGCCACCGATGGTGCCCAGGGAGCGCTCGTGTCCGCAGGGCGGCAGGCCGAAGGCGGCGATCGCCTCGTGCCAGCTGTCGTCCAGCGGGGCGTCGAGGGAGCCCAGGCGCTTCTCCAGCTTGTCCAGGTGGAGCTTGGCGACGGGGATGTCGGTGCGCCAGAAGGCCATGCCGCAGCCGATGTCGTTGCCCACCAGGGCGGGGTAGAAACGCCCGCTGGAGAAGAACGCGGCGCCCACCGGGTAGCCGCGCCCCGGGTGCAGGTCCGGCATGCCGGCCACCCGTTGCATGCCCGGCAGGCGGGCGGTGGTTTCAAGTTGCTGGATCGCTTTTCCTTCGATCCAGGTGTCGTCCGCGGCGATCAGGGTGATGCCGTCGGACAGATTGCGAATGCAAGTGCCCATGGTCCAATCCAAATGGGTTGAAACGAAAATGCTTGGATTTGGCAGGCCTGGGGCCGGGCGATGCGGAACCGTCGCGAAGAAGGACGGAAGGGGCGATTAAGCCAGGCGCGACCTGCAAAGGGTGATCAGTGTTTGCATGATGAACCTCCTTTGCTGTCGGGTTGGGGGGAAAGGCGCGCATCTTAGGCGCGCCGACCGGGGTGACGCAAGCGCTGTCATTCACCGCCGACGGCGAAGTTGGGCAGGCTGTCCACCGGCTGGGCGAAGTCGAAGGGGATGGACTCCAGGGCCAGGCCGACGTTGCGCTGGATGACGAAGTGCAGGTGCGGGCCGGTGCTGTTGCCGGTGTTGCCGGAGCGGCCGATCTGCTCGCCGAGCACCACGCGCTGGCCTTCCTGGACCTGCACCGAGCCCTTCATGAGGTGCAGGTAGACGCCCATGGTGCCGTCGTCGTGGAGGATGCGCACGAAGTTGCCGGAGGGGTTCTCGCCCCGGCCGCTCTGGCGGTTCTCGGTCTTGACCACCATGCCGGCGCGGGCGGCGACGATGGGCGTGCCCTCGGGCATGGCCACGTCCTGGGCATAGCGGCCCTTGGGGGTGAAGTGGCTGTACTGGCCGTTGGCGCCCTGGGTCAGGCGGAAGGGGCCGCCGAGCCAGGGCAGCGGGTAGCGGTACAGCGAGGGTTGCTGCCGGGGGTCGCCCAGGGCGTAACGCAGGCGTGGCTTGTAGCGCAGGGCCTTGCCGGGGTTCTCGGGGCTGAGGGTGACCAGGCGGATCTTGCTGCGCGGGGGGAGCACCCAGCGGATCGGCCGGCCGGGGTCGCCGACGGCGTTGCTGACGTTCTCCAGACTCAGCTCCACTTCCACCGGGGCGAACAGGTCGTTGCGCACCAGCAGGGTCTCGCCGGCGTCGTGCTTTTGGGTCTCCAGCTTCACCGAGCGGTCCAGCCGCTCCACCATGCGGTCGCGGAAGACGAACACCTGGGCGCCGGAGACGGCCTTGTCGGTGTAGGTCACCACGCCGTTGGCGTCGGTGTACTTGTAGATGGTCAGTGCGCTGGCGGGCATGGCGGCCACCAGCAAGCAGCAGAGAAGTAGAGCGCGCCCTGGCATGACTGCACGTTTCATGAGTGTTATGAGCTGGCAAGCCTAGCAGCGCCGCCGGTCCTGTGCGAGGCGCCGGCAGTCGGGCTGTGACGGGGTTGGCTGGGGGCCGGTCCGGGCGGACCGGCGGGCATCAGGCGCCGGGGACGAAGTGCTTCTGGGCGGTGCCGCGGGCGATCAGGCGCGACAGGTAGTCGAGCTTCTGCGGGTCGCGGTCGACGAAGCGGAAGGTGAGCTGCAGCCACTCGCTGTCGGGCTTGGGCTCCAGCGCGGCGACGGCGTGCAGGTAGCCGTTGAGGCGCGCCACTTCGCCGCCTTCGCCCTGCTCCAGGTCGAGCACGGCGCTTTCCAGTACCTGGGGCAGCGGGTCGCCACGCTTCACCACCAGGTGGGCGTCCTTGAGGCTGATGGTCTTGATCACGCAGGAGAGCACCGCCGAGGGCAGGCGCAGCTGGGCCTGGCCACGGCCGGCGGGCACCTTGGGCGCGGTGCTCTTGGCCGGCGCGGCGAAGGCAGCGGCGGCCTGGACCGCCGGCTTGGCGCCGGGGCTGCTGGGCTTGACCACGTCGGCGCCCTTGCCACCGGTCAGCGCGGCCAGGGAGTCGTTGGCGAAGCCGCCGGTGCTGAGCATCTTGGGCGGTGCGGAGGCGGCCAGGGCTTCGAGGCGGCCGGCGCGGGCCAGCTGCTTCTTGACCTTGGTCACCAGCTGGTCGTTGGAGAAGGGCTTGCCGATGTAGTCGGAGACGCCGGCCTGGATGGCCTGCACCACGTTTTCCTTGTCGCCACGGCTGGTGACCATGACGAAGGGCGTGGTCTTGTGGCTTTCCTCGGCGCGGCACCAGGTGAGCAGCTCGAGGCCGGACATCTCCGGCATCTCCCAGTCGCAGAGGATCAGGTCCACCGACGAGCGGCTGAGCATCTGCTGGGCCTTGCGGCCGTTCACCGCTTCTTCGATCTGGATACCCGGGAAATGGTCGCGCAGGCCCTTTTTCACCAGGTCACGAATAAAGGACGCGTCGTCCACCACCAGCACAGTAACTTTGCTCATCAACCACTCCTCTCAGACCGGACCTAAGCATAGCTGCGGGCGATAGCGCTGTGCCAAATAGAATGCGCCCCGGGCAAGCCGGGGCGCGACGGGTCCAGCGGGAAAAGGGCGACCGGTCCGTAGGCGAAGCTTACTCGGACTTGGCCGAGCCCTTCACCTCTTCCTGCATGCGGGCCAGGCCCATGTGGCGCACGTCGGTGCCGCGAACCAGGTAGATCACCAGTTCGGCGATGTTGCGCGCGTGGTCACCGATGCGTTCCAGCGAGCGCAGGGCCCAGATGACGTTGAGCACGCGGCTGATGGCGCGGGGGTCTTCCATCATGTAGGTGACCAGCTCGCGCAGGGCGGTCTTGTACTCGCGGTCGATGTTCTTGTCGTACTGGGCCACCGACAGGGCCAGGTCGGCGTCGAAGCGGGCGAAGGCGTCCAGCGCCTCCTGGACCATCTTGCGCACCTGGTCGCCGATGTGGCGCACCTCGACGTAGCCCCGGGGCGAGACGCCCTCTTCGCACAGCTGGATGGCGCGGCGGGCGATCTTCGAGGATTCGTCGCCGATGCGCTCCAGGTCGATCACCGACTTGGAGATGCTGATGATCAGGCGCAGGTCGGAGGCGGCCGGCTGGCGACGGGCGAGGATGCGCACGCACTCCTCGTCGATGTTGCGCTCCATCTGGTTGATCTGGTCGTCGATCTCGCGCACCTGCTGGGCCAGGCCCGAGTCGGCGTCGATCAGCGCGGTGACGGCGTCGTTCACCTGCTTCTCCACCAGGCCGCCCATGGCCAGGAGGTGGCTGCGCACCTCTTCCAGCTCGGCGTTGAACTGCTGGGAGATGTGGTGGGTAAGGCTGTCTTTGTCGATCATTGTTCGCTCCGCGAAAGCTGCAGGCTCCACGCCGCCAGCTACAGGTCATTCGTGTTGTCCGGGTCCACCCGTGGGCGCCCGCGCAGGCGGGCCGCCCCGGCCACTAGCCGTAGCGGCCGGTGATGTAGTCCTCGGTCTGCTTCTTGGCCGGGTTGGTGAACAGCGTATCGGTATCGCCGAACTCGATCAGCTTGCCCATGTACATGAACGCCGTGTAGTCGGAGACGCGCGCGGCCTGCTGCATGTTGTGGGTGACGATGACGATGGTGTACTTGCTCTTCAGCTCGTAGATCAGTTCTTCCACCTTGAGGGTGGAGATCGGGTCGAGGGCCGAGCAGGGCTCGTCGAGCAGCAGCACTTCAGGCTCGACCGCGATGGTGCGGGCGATGACCAGGCGCTGCTGCTGGCCGCCGGAGAGGCCGAGGGCGGATTCGTGCAGGCGGTCCTTCACCTCGTCCCACAGGGCGGCGCCCTTCAGGGCCCACTCGACGGCTTCGTCGAGCACGCGCTTCTTGTTGATGCCCTGGATGCGCAGGCCGTAGACGACGTTCTCGTAGATGCTCTTGGGGAAGGGGTTGGGCTTCTGGAACACCATGCCGACGCGGCGGCGCAGCTCGGCCACTTCCTCGCCCTTGCGGTAGATGTTGTTGCCGTCCAGGCGGATCTCGCCGTCCACGCGACAGCCGTCCACCAGGTCGTTCATGCGGTTGAAGCAGCGCAGCAGGGTCGACTTGCCGCAGCCGGACGGGCCGATGAAGGCGGTCACGCGCTGCTTGGGGATGTTCATCCGCACGTCGTAGAGGGCCTGCTTCTCGCCGTAGAACAGGTTCAGGCCCGGCACTTCCAGGGCGACGGTCTCGTCGGCCAGGTTCAGGCTCTGCTTGCCGCGGCCCAGGGCGGAGATGTTGACGCCGTGGCTGTGGGTCTCGTGTTGCATGGTCTCGCTCCGTTCGTAGCCGGTGGCTACGCGCTCAGGTATTCAGGCGCGGCGGCCCTGGGGGCCGCCGGGCGTTCGATCAGTTTTCCAGCGCCTTGTACTTCTCGCGCAGGTGGTTGCGGATGGCCACGGCCGAGAAGTTCAGCAGGGCGATCACCAGCACCAGCAGCAGCGCGGTGGCGTACACCAGCGGGCGGGCGGCCTCGACGTTGGGGCTCTGGAAACCGACGTCGTAGATGTGGAAGCCCAGGTGCATGATCTTCTGGTCCAGGTGCAGGTACGGGTAGTTGCCGTCCACCGGCAGGCTCGGGGCCAGCTTCACCACGCCCACCAGCATCAGCGGCGCCACTTCGCCGGCGGCGCGGGCCACGGCGAGGATCAGGCCGGTCATCATGGCCGGGCTGGCCATGGGCAGGACGATCTTCCACAGGGTCTCGGCCTTGGTCGCACCGAGGGCCAGGGAGCCTTCGCGCACCGCACGGGGGATGCGCGCCAGGCCTTCCTCGGTGGCGACGATCACCACCGGCACGGCGAGGATCGCCAGGGTCAGCGAGGCCCAGAGCAGGCCCGGGGTGCCGAAGGTCGGCGCCGGGGCGGCCTCGGGGAAGAACATGCGGTCCAGCGAGCCGCCCACCACGTAGACGAAGAAGCCCAGGCCGAACACGCCGTAGACGATGGCGGGGACGCCGGCCAGGTTGTTCACGGCGATGCGGATGACGCGGGTCAGCACGCCCTGCTTGGCGTACTCGCGCAGGTAGATGGCAGCCACCACGCCGAAGGGGGTGACGATCACGGCCATGATGAGGGTCATCATCACGGTGCCGAAGATGGCCGGGAAGATGCCGCCCTCGGTGTTGGCTTCACGCGGGTCGTCGGCGAGGAATTCCCAGAGCTTCTTGAAGTAGAAGCCCAGCTTGTCCATCACGCCCATGGCGTTGGGCTGGTAGGCGTGCACCACCTTGCCCAGGGTGATTTCCTGCTCCTGGCCGCCGGCTTCGCGCACCACCACGCTGTCGCGGTTGAAGGCCTGGTGCAGCTCGGTCAGCTGGCCTTCGAGGGTCTTGTAGCGGGCGTCCAGCTCGGCGCGGCGCGCGGCCAGGTCGGCCTGGGCCACGGCGTCCAGCTCACCCTTGAGTTCCAGCTTGCGGCCTTCCAGGCGCAGGCGCTCAAGGCCGTGGTTGATGCCGCCGATCTCCTTCTTCTCCAGCCGGTAGAGCTGGGCGTAGAGGTCGTCGACGCGCTTGAGGCGCTCCTGCAGCACGGGCATGGCGGCCTCGCCTTCGGCGATCACCTTGCCGTTTTCCTTCACGCTCACCAGGCGGCCGTAGAAGTTGCCCCACTCGCGGCGCTCCATGGCGATCAGGTCGGCAGGCTTCTGCAGGTCCTTCAGCCACTCGCCCACCACCCAGGTGAAGTCCGCGCCGTAGACCTCGCGGTTGCCCACCTTGAGCAGCTCGCGGGTCATGAACTCGGGGCTGTCGTCCTGCACCGGCAGGCCGGCGCTCTTGAGGCGCGCGCTGGGCACCTCCTCGATCTGCACGGCCTCGCCGATCACCGCCTTGGGGGCCTGGCCGGGGATGCTGTACTGCGCTTCGACCAGGTCGGCCGGCCAGAAGTGGCCGAGGCCGCGCACGGCGATCACCGAGAGCAGGCCGATGGTCATGATGACGGCGATGGCCACGGCGCCACCGCTCATCCAGACGCCCGGCGCGCCGCTCTCGAACCAGTTCTTGAGGGAAACCTTTTTCACGGATGTCTCCAACTCGTGAGTCTTCCAGTGCCTCCCGCCCGGGGCCGGAGGCGCTTGTTTGTCCAAACCCCCTCCCGCCGGGAGGGGGCCGTCGCGGCGCGGGCCGCCTTACAGGGATGCGTACTTCTTGCGCAGGCGCTGGCGGATCAGTTCGGCCAGGGTGTTCATCACGAAGGTGAACATCAGCAGCACCAGCGCGGCGAGGAACAGCACACGGTAGTGCGAGCCGCCCACTTCGGATTCCGGCATCTCCACCGCGACGTTGGCCGCCAGGGTGCGCATGCCTTCGAAGATGTTCACTTCCATCACCGGGGTGTTGCCGGTGGCCATCAGCACGATCATGGTCTCGCCCACCGCACGGCCGAGGCCGATCATCAGGGCGGAGAAGATGCCCGGGCTGGCGGTGAGGATCACCACGCGGGTCAGCGTCTGCCAGGGCGTGGCACCCAGGGCCAGGGAGCCGTAGGTGAGGCTCTTGGGCACGCTGAAGATGGCGTCTTCGGCGATGGAGAAGATGTTCGGGATCACCGCGAAGCCCATGGCCAGGCCGACGATCAGGGCGTTGCGCTGGTCGTAGGTGATGCCCAGGTCGTTGCTGATCCACAGGCGCATGTCACCGCCGAAGAACCAGGTCTCCAGCAGCGGGCTCATGCCCAGGGCGAACCAGCCCACCAGCAGGACGACGGGAATCAGGATGGCGGCTTCGAAGCCGTCCGGCACGCGCAGGCGCACCGACTCCGGCATGCGGCTCCAGATGAAGCCGGCCAGCAGGATGCCGATGGGGGTCAGCAGAAGCAGGCTGAAGATGCCCGGCAGGTGGCCTTCGACGTAGGGCGCCAGGAACAGGCCGGCGAAGAAGCCGAGGATCACCGTGGGCAGCGCTTCCATCAGTTCGATCACCGGCTTGACCTTGCGGCGCATGCCGGGGGCCATGAAGTAGGCGGTGTAGATGGCGGCGGCGATGGCCAGCGGAGCGGCCAGCAGCATGGCGTAGAAGGCGGCCTTGAGGGTGCCGAAGGTCAGCGGAGCCAGGCTCAGCTTGGGCTCGAAGTCGGTGTTGGCGGCGGTGGACTGCCAGACGTACTTGGGCGCGTCGTAGCTCTCGTACCAGACCTTGCCCCACAGCGCGCTCCAGGAGACTTCCGGGTGCGGGTTGGACAGGCGGAACGGCAGGAACTTGCCATCGGCCTCCACCACCACGCGGTTGGCGCGGGGCGACAGGGCCAGCATGCCGGCACCTTCGGTCACGGGCTCGATCAGCAGGGTGCGTTCGGCGGTGCTGTGGAAGACGCCGAGCTTGCCGCTGGCATCCAGACCGAGGAAGCCCTTGCGGCGCTCTTCCGGGGCGATCTGCACCACCGGGGCGCTGCCCAGCTGGAAGCTGCGGATGTGGGTCAGGCGCGCTTCGCCGTCGGCACCACGAACCATGAACCACTGGCCGATGCTGCCCTTGGAGTCGCCCACCATGAGGGAGATGCCACCCAGCAGCAGGGCGCTGGCGGTGGTTTCGCGGTCGCCGTCCTCGAACAGCTTGTAGCGGCCGTTGAGGGCGTGCTCACGCAGGCTGAAGACGTCCGCCTGGGCGCGCCCGTTGATCACGTACAGCCACTGCTGGCGCGGGTCGACGTAGATGGCCTTGATCGGCTCGACCATCTGCGGCAGGGCGATGGCGTTCTGCTCGACGGTGGTCTCGCCGGTGAGCATGTTCTCCTGGCTCACCAGCTCCTGCACGTAGAGCTGGTTGCCGGTGGAGCCGGCCAGGACCAGGGTCTCGTCGTTCTGGTTGACGGCCACGTGCTCCAGCGGCTTGCCCTCGAGGTTCAGCGCCATGGGCTTGTCGCCGAAGGGGTAGTCGATGCGCGGGGTGATCACGCGCTTGTTGTCCGGGTAGGTCACCTGGTAGCTGTGCTTGAACAGCAGCACCTGACCGTTGGACAGGCCGAGGGCCACCAGCGGCTGGCCGGGCTGGTCCTGGCCGATGGAGGCGACGCTGACGCCTTCGGGCAGCGGCAGGGCGACGCGCTGGAGTTCGGCGCCGTCCTTCGTGGCGAAGAACACCACCTCGCCCTTGTCGGAAACGCGCATGCCCACCTGGTTCTGCTCTTCCAGGGTCAGCAACAGCGGCTTGCCGGTCTCCTGTTGCAGCCAGGCCGGGGCCTGCACCTTCTTCGCGGTCAGCTCGGCGCCCTTGAACAGGGGCAGCACCACGTAGGCGAGGTAGAAGAAGATCAGGGTGATGGCCGCGAGGACCGCGAGGCCGCCCACCAGCACGTACCAGCGGGTCAGGTTGTCTTTCAGCGCGCGAATGCGCCGCTTGCGCTGCATCGCCGGCGTATTGAAGTCGATGCGCGCGGGGGGATTCGTCGAGGTCATGGGAGAACTGGCCAGGTCATTCATGGGGCACACCCTAAAGCCTTCGTATGACAGAAAGATGACAGCGTGGTGACGCAACGAAGCCCGCCCGGGGCGTGATGCCGGGGGCGGGCCTTCGCGCCGGGGATCACCCGGCGCCGTCGCATCCTTGCGGGGCGGCCGATGGGGGAAGCCGCCCCTTCATCTGCCCTGGATTACAGGCCCAGATCCTTCAGTGCTTTTTCAGCGACCTTGGCCGGCAGCGGGATGTAGCCATCCTTCACCACGACCTGCTGGCCTTGTTGTGACAGGACCAGCTTGATGAACTCGGCTTCCAGCGGGGCCAGAGGCTTGTTCGGGGCCTTGTTGACGTAGACGTAGAGGAAGCGGGACAGCGGGTAGCTGCCGTTCAGGGCGTTCTGCTCGTTGTCTTCGATGAACTCGCCGCCTTCCTTCTTGGCCAGGGCCACGGTCTTCACGCTGGACGTCTTGTAGCCGATGCCGGAGTAGCCGATGCCGTTCAGGGACTGGCTGATGGACTGCACCACGGAGGCGGAGCCCGGCTGCTCGTTGACGTTGGCCTTGAAGTCGCCTTTGCACAGGGCTTCTTCCTTGAAGTAGCCGTAGGTGCCGGATACCGAGTTGCGGCCGAACAGCTGGATCGGCTTGTCGGCCAGGTCGCCGGTCACGCCCAGCTCACCCCAGGTCTTGATGTTGCTCTTGCCACCACACAGGCGGTTGGCGGAGAAGATGGCGTCGACCTGCTGCATGGTCAGGCCTTTGATGGGGTTGTCCTTGTGCACGAAGATCGCCAGGGCGTCGACGGCCACCGGGACGGCGGTGGGCTTGTAGCCGTACTTCTGCTCGAAGGCCTGCAGCTCGACGTCCTTCATCTTGCGGCTCATCGGGCCGAGGTTGGCGGTACCCTCGGTCAGGGCCGGCGGCGCGGTGGAGGAACCGGCAGCCTGGATCTGGATGTTCACGTTGGGGTATTCGCGCTTGTACGCTTCGGCCCACAGGGTCATCAGGTTGGCCAGGGTGTCCGAACCGACGCTGGAGAGGTTGCCCGACACACCGGTGGTCTTGGTGTAGGACGGGATGGACGGGTCGACGGCGGCAACCGCGCTGGCGGTGGCAACGCCGGCGGCGACGAAGGTCAGGGCCGCCATCAAACGCTTCAGTTTCATGCCTTGCTCCTAGCAGAGGATAGGGTTGGATGAGTCGGGGGCCAGTATCGGAAGGCCGTGTGAACACTCTATGACCCGAATATGACAATTGGATGAATGGCCATCATGCCGGTCCAACCCCTGGCGACCGCCACTCATCCCGACAGGAAGCCCACCCGGGCCCGCTCAAGGAGAACCCCATGAAAGCGCTGCACCTGCTGCCCCTCAGCCTCGCCGTCCTCTGTGCCGCCTGCGGCGAGCGTGCCGCCCTGCAGGTGGCCGACGGCACCGGCCCCACCCCGCAGCTGCCCCCGCCGAACAAGACCCTGGTCCCCACGGTGAACATCGCCCCCGCCACCGGCTGGCCCGCAGGCGGCCGTCCCCAGGCCACCCAGGGCACCGAGGTGAAGGCCTTCGCCGAAGGCCTGGACCACCCGCGCTGGCTGTACCTGCTGCCCAACGGCGACGTGCTGGTGGCCGAGAGCAACGCCCCGGCCAGTGACGGCGGCTTCAGCCTCAAGGGCTGGATCGCCGGCAAGATCATGGAGAAGGCCGGCGCCCGCACCCCCAGCGCCGACCGCATCACCCTGTTGCGAGACACCGACGGCGACGGCGTGGCCGACCTGAAGACGCCCTTCCTGGAAAACCTGCATTCGCCCTTCGGCATGGCCCTGGTGGACGACACCCTGTACGTCGCCAACGCCGACGCCCTGGTGAAGGTGCCCTACCAGCCCGGCCAGACGCGCATCGACGCCACGCCGCAGCGGGTCACCGACCTGCCGGCGGGCATCAACCACCACTGGACCAAGAACGTCATCGCCAGCCGCGACGGCACCCGGCTCTATGTCACCGTCGGCTCCAACAGCAACGTCGGCGAGAACGGCCTGGAGATGGAGCAAGGCCGCGCCGCGATCTGGGAAGTGGACCGCGCCAGCGGCACCAAGCGCCTGTTCGCCGGCGGCCTGCGCAACCCCAACGGCCTGGCCTGGGAGCCGGACAGCGGCGCGCTGTGGACGGCAGTGAACGAGCGTGACGAGATCGGCAGCGACCTGGTGCCCGACTACATCACCTCGGTGAAGGACGGCGGATTCTATGGCTGGCCCTGGAGCTACTACGGCCAGCACGTCGACGAGCGCGTGCAACCGGCCAACCCGGAGAAGGTCGCCAGCGCCCTGGTGCCGGACTACGCCCTGGGCCCGCACACCGCCTCCCTCGGCATCGCCTTCGGCCGCGGCAGCGCCCTGCCGGATTTCCAGAACGGCCTGTTCGTCGCCCAGCACGGCTCCTGGAATCGCAAGCCCCACAGCGGCTACAAGGTGATCTTCGTGCCCTTCAAGGACGGCAAACCCAATGGCCAGCCGGTGGACGTGCTGACCGGCTTCCTCGACGCCGACGGCAACGCCCAGGGCCGCCCCGTGGACGTGCGCCTGGATGCCCAGGGCGCCCTGCTGGTGACCGACGACGTCGGCAACACGGTCTGGCGGGTGACCCCCACCGCCCGGTGATAACCGGGCCAGCCCCGCAGCGCATAGAGCCGCCCCGTACGTGGCGGCCATGTAGGGTGGGCCGGGCGGCGTTCCGCTTCAGCCCACCAGCGGTGCTCAGCGTGGGCTGAAGCCCACCCTACGGGAGTGCCCCACGAAGTGCGCTCGATCAGCGCTTCTGCCCGATCAGGTACAGACCGATGAACACCGCCACCCCGCACAGGGCCGCCACGTAGTAGGCCGGCCCCAGCGGGTCCCACTTCATCAGCAGCGAGACGATCATCGGCGTCAGCCCGCCGAAGATGGCGTAGGCGAGGTTGTAGGAGAACGACAGGCCGGAGAAACGCACCACCGGCGGGAAGGCCTTGACCATCACGTAGGGCACCGCGCCGATGGTGCCAACGAACAGCCCGGTCAGCGCATAGAGCGGGAACAGCCAGTCCGGGTGTGCCTTGAGGCTGGAGTAGAAGGTCCAGGAACTGGCCGCCAGCAGCAGCCCGCCCACCAGGAAGGTACGGCCCGCACCGAAACGGTCGGCCAGGGCACCGGAGGCGATGCAGCCGACGGTCAGGCAGACAATGGCCAGGCTGTTGGCCTTGAGCGCGGTGGCCGCGTCGAAGCCGTACACGGTCTGCAGTACGGTGGGGGTCATGAGGATGACCACCACGATGCCGGCCGACAGCACCCAGGTCAGCAGCATGCTGATGGCGATGGCGCCCCGGTGCTCGCGCAGCACCGCCTTCAGCGGCACCTCCTCGGCCAGCGCCTTGCGCTGCTGCAGCTCGGCGAACACCGGCGTCTCGTGCAGCCAGCGGCGCAGGTACACGGAGAACAGGCCGAACACACCGCCCACCAGGAACGGCACGCGCCAAGCCCAGGCCTGCACCTCTTCCGGGGTGTAGAGGGTGTTGATCAGGGTCGCCATCAGCGAGCCCAGCAGGATGCCGGCGGTGAGGCCCGAGGTGAGCGTTCCGCAGGCGTAGCCGACATGCCGCGCCGGCACGTGCTCGGCCACGAACACCCAGGCGCCGGGCACCTCGCCACCGATGGCCGCGCCCTGGATCACCCGCATCAGCAGCAGCGCCAGCGGCGCCCAGATGCCGATCTGCGCGTAGGTGGGCAGCAGACCCATCACCAGGGTCGGCACCGCCATGAGGAAGATGCTCAGGGTGAACATGCGCTTGCGCCCCAGCAGGTCGCCGAAGTGCGCCATGACGATGCCCCCCAGCGGCCGTGCCAGGTAGCCGGCAGCGAAGATGCCGAAGGTCTGCAGCTGGCGCAGCCACTCGGGCATCTCGGCGGGGAAGAACAGCTTGCCCACCACAGCGGCGAAGAACACGAAGATGATGAAGTCGTAGAACTCGAGGGCGCCGCCCAGGGCGGACAGGGACAGGGTCTTGTAGTCGCTACGGGTCAGGGGACGCGCGGGCGCCTCGGAGGCGGAAACGGTGGCCATGTGGGGTCTCTTGTTCGGGGGGCAGGCAAAGCGTGCCCGCCACTGCGTTGGCGGCGGGCCGGTCCGCAACATAGCAAAAAGGCCTACCGGGCACACAATCTCTGACGTATGACCGCGACAAAGCCCGACCGGGCGGTCGTCGCCCGCCACGCCGACCTATATACTGCGCGCTGTTGCGCACGGACGACGGGCAGTGGGTCGACGGGCGCCCGGGGATTCTTTGCAGGGCAGCGTGCCCTTCCCCGCCCACCGAAGCCAAATCAGAGCAGCACAGGGGTAGAGGCACCCCAGGCATGATCGAGATCGAAGAAGAAGAAAACCTGACTCCCCAGGGCGACCTGGCCCTGCAGATCACCGCGCTCCCGCGCGAAACCAACGGATTCGGCGACATCTATGGCGGCTGGCTGGTCTCCCAGATGGACCTGGCCGGCACCGCCATGGCCAACAAGGTCGCCGGCGGACGCGTCGCCACCGTGGCCATCGACCGCATGGCCTTCCTCGTCCCGGTCGCCGTCGGCGCCCAGCTCTCCTTCTATACCCAGACCCTGGAGATCGGCCGCAGCTCGATCCAGATGCTGGTGGAAGTGTGGAGCGACGACCCCCTCTCCAGTGAATGGCGCAAGGTCACCGAAGCGGTGTTCGTGTTCGTCGCCATCGACGGCAGCGGCCGCACCCGCCCGGTTCCCCGCCGCAGCTGATGCACCGGCCGGCGGGAACCTCGCCGGCCCTGCCCTTGCCCAAGCTCGGGCCATCCCCACGAGAGAACGCCGATGACCCGCGCGACCCCGCAGATCGAACGCATCGAAATGGACTCGCTCGCCTGCTGGCGGGTACTCACCGCCGAAGCCGAGCTGCTGGTCGCCCAGCAGGGCGCCCAGGTGCTCAGCTACCGCCGCCACGGCGAGCAGCCGCTGATCTGGCTCAGCGAACAGGCCGGCTACCAGCGCGGCCAGTCGGTGCGCGGCGGCGTGCCGGTGTGCTGGCCCTGGTTCGGCGACCTGCGCCGCAACCCCGATGCCGTGCAGGCGTGCTACCCCGGTGACGGCAACGCCCCTGCCCACGGCCTGGTACGCGGCCTGGACTGGGAGCTGGACGGCGTCGAAGCCCTCGACGGCGAGGTGCAGCTGCGCTTCAGCCTCGACACCCGACGCCAGCCCCTCCCCGGCTGGCCCCACGCCGCCCGCCTGGGCCTGACCCTGCGCCTCGACGCCCAGCGCCTGCACCTGGCCCTGGACACCGAAAACCTCGGCGACGCCCCCCTGGCCATCAGCCAGGCGCTGCACACCTACTTCGCCGTGAGCGACATCCACCAGGCCCGCGTCGAAGGGCTGGACGGCTGCGACTACATCGAGACCCTGGACGGCTGGAGCCGCCGCCGGCAGGCCGGTGACGTGGCCTTCAGCGGCGAGACCGACCGCATCTACCTCGGCGTCCCACGCCGCGTCGCCATCCACGACGCAGGCTGGAACCGCCGCGTGGTGCTGGAGGCCGAGGGCTCGTCCTCGGCGGTGGTGTGGAACCCCTGGATCGACAAGTCCACCCGCCTCTCCCAGTTCGCCCCCGACGCCTGGCAGCGCATGCTCTGCATCGAGACCGCCCAGGTGATGGACGACGTTCTGCACCTGGCGCCAGGCGCGCGGCACCGCCTCGCGTTCAGCCTGTGGAGCGAAGCGCTCTGATCCCCTCCGGGGGCCGGCATGCGCCCGCCCCCACGCCTCGCTAAAAATCCCGATACATTCTCTCGCTGGTCATCACCCCGGTGACTGGGCAGCATGGCGCGCGTGATTCCCAACCCTATAGAGAGCCTGTGATGCGCCGATTCCTCAGTATCGCCCTGGCCCTGTGCGTCGGCCTGACGCTCAGCCTGGACGCCAACGCCAAGCGGATGGGCGGGGGCAAGACCTCCGGTGCCGCGCCGACCCACCAGACCCAGCAGACCCGCCAGGCCCAGCCCAACACCCCGGCCGCCGCCCCCAACGCAGCGGGCCGCCCGGCTGCCGCCAGTGGCGCCTCGCGCTGGCTCGGCCCGCTGGCCGGCCTCGCCGCCGGTGGCCTGCTGGCCTCCATGTTCATGGGCGACGGCTTCGAAGGCATGCAGATCTTCGACTTCCTGATCATCGCCCTGATCGCCTTCGTCATCTTCCGCTTCATCGCCGCTCGCAAGCGCCAGCAGATGGGCCAGCCGGCCATGGCCGGTGCCGCCGGTGGTGCCCCCTTCCAGCGTGAAATGCCGCAGCAGCAGGCGCCGATCTTCGGCAGCGCCGCCCCGGCGGCCCCGGCTCGCGCCTTCAACGCGCCGAGCTGGTTCGACGAAGCCCGCTTCGTCGAGGCCGGTCGCGAGCACTTCCTCGCGCTGCAGCAGCACTGGGACGCCGCGGAGATGGACAAGATCGCCGAGTTCGTCACCCCGCAGATGCTCAACTTCCTCAAGGAAGAGCGCGCCAGCCTGGGTGAAGGCTTCCAGTCCACCTACATCGACAACCTGCAGGTGCAGCTGGACGGCATCGACGAACTGGCCGACAAGACCGTCGCCACCCTGACCTTCAGCGGCGTCTCCAAGACCTCCCGCTTCGACCAGGGCGAAGTGTTCAGCGAAAGCTGGCGCATGGAGCGCGTCAACGGCGACAACCAGCCCTGGCTGGTGGCCGGCATCCGCCAGAACTGATCGCGACACTGGCATGAAGAAACCCCGGGCTTGTCCCGGGGTTTTCTTTTGTCGGGCCTTGAGGATGAAGGGTGGATGACGCTCTTCGCATCCACCAACTCCCGCCGCCCACCCTCCGGTCGGGCTGTACACGATCCGTAGGATGCGCTGAGGCCACGAAGCGCATCGCGTCCACGCCAGGCCGTGGCACCACCTGTTGCGCCCGGCCCGATGGGCATCGCTGCGCTCAGCGCCACCCTACGGGGGCGTTGACCATGGCTTTGGCGCGGGGCCGGGACGCTGCGCGGCATCACACCGTCTCGGTCATCCCCGCGCCCGCCGCCTTGCGCATGCCGATATGGGGGATGTCATCCTCCAGGTACACCTCGGTCACCGGCTCGAAGCCGAACCGCCCGTAGTACCCCTGCAGGTGCGCCTGGGCCGACAGGTACACCGGCATTCCCGGCCAGAGCCGTTCGCAGGCTTCCAGCGCCTGGGCCATCAGCGGCCGGCCCAGGCCCGCGCCGCGCGCGCTCGCCTCGATCACCACCCGGCCGATGACCACCTCGCCGCCCTGGCGAACCGGGTCCAGCAGGCGCAGGTAGGCCACCAGGCGTTCACCGTCACGGGCCATCAGGTGGTGGGTGTCGCCCACCAGGTCCAGCCCATCCACCTCCAGGTAGGGGCACTTCTGCTCCACCACGAACACCTGGGTGCGCAGGGCGAGGATGGCGTAGAGCGCCTCCTTGGTCAGGGCGTCGTGGTGCTGGCAGCTCCAGTCCAGGGTCATGTGCGGGCCTCGCGTAGTCGATCAGGCCGGGCAGTATGCCGGCGCAGCACGTCGCCCCGCGACGGTTTTTCCGACACGCCGGCTACTGTATAAAGCGCATCCCAATGCACGAGGGCCTGTCGCCGTGGAAGAAGTCATCGAACAGCTGCGCGAACTCAACGAACCGGTTCCCGTCCCGCTGGAGCTGCCCGACGAGGAGCTGCTGGTGGAGATCGAGGAACAGTTGCTGATCAACCTGCCCTTCGAACTCCGCGAATTCCTGCTCAAGGTCAGCGACGTGGTCTACGGCCGCCTGGAGCCGGTGACCGTCACCGACCCGCAGTCCCACACCTACCTGCCGGAAGTCACCGCCGTGGCCTGGGACCTGGGCCTGCCCCGCGACCTGGTGCCGATCTGCCAGGACGGCGACGACTACTACGTGGTCGACGCCGAAGGCGAGGTGCTGCTGTGGTCCGGCGCCGAGGGCGAGATGACCGACGAGAGCTGGGACTCCGTCTGGCACTGGGCCCGGGACGTCTGGCTCGCCAGCTGAGCCGGCGGGCCTCAGTGGGGCGGCCTGGGCGGGTTCTGCTCCAGGGTCTCCATCAGCGCGATCTGCATCCGTGAATGCACGCGGATCAGCCAGCGCCAGGCCAGTGCGATAACGCCTGCCGCCAGCAGGGCGATGAGCACCAGCAGCTCCACGGTCGGCAGGATGCTCGCCGACAGCGCCATCAGCAGCGGCATGAAGCCCACCAGGGCGAGCAGCGGGATCAGCTCGGCGATCACCTTGCGCACCCGCGCCGTGTGCCGCCCGGCCTTCTCCGGGCGCACGCCCATCTCCGCCAGGAGCATCGACAGCGCCTTGAGCTTGCGGTACGCGGCGATCAGGAAAGGCAGCGAGAGCAGCAGCGCCGCCCCCCAGACCAGCCCCTTCTGCAGGTTCTCCGCAGCCACCCAGTTCGCCACGTGCCCGGTCAGGGCACCGGCGAAGTAGGCGCCCGAAAGGAAGATGGCCACCACCAGCGCGATGTTGATCCCCACCTGCAGCAGGATCTTGCGGATCATCCCCGCCAGCAGCGCGCCCTCGCCGTGAGGCTGGATGCTGCGCAGCCAGTCGCCGTAGTGGTTGAACACCCGGGCGATGCGCGGCGGCACCAGGCTGGCGAGCCGCAGTGACAGCGGGTCGGCGGCACGGATCAGGTAGGGCGTGAGCAGCGTGGTGATGGCCGACACGGCCACCGCCACCGGATAGAGGAAGTCACTGGTCACCTTCAGGGTCATGCCCAGCGCCGCGATGATGAAGGAGAACTCGCCGATCTGGGACAGACCCATCCCCACCCGCAGCGAAGTGCGTCCGTCGTTGCCGGCGATGAAGGCGCCGACGCCGCAGGAGAGCATCTTGCCCAGCACCACGGCGACGGTGATCACCGCGATGGGCCAGGCGTAGTCCAGCAGGATGGCCGGGTCGATCATCAGGCCGATGGCGACGAAGAAGATCGCGCTGAACAGGTCCCGCACCGGCTCCACCAGGCGCTCGATCTGCGCCAGCTGGCGAGACTCGGCCATGATCGCGCCGATCAGGAAGGCCCCCAGCACCATGCTGTACTCCAGCTTCACCACCAGCAGGCAGAAGCCGAAGCACAGCCCCAGCACCGTCACCAGCAGCATCTCGTTGCTCTCGAACTTCGCCACGTAGGCCAGCAGGCGCGGCACCAGCAGGATGCCGATGACCAGCGCGACCACCATGAACAGGCTGAGCTTGCCGACGGTGGCGAACACCTGTCCGGTCTCTACCGAACCGGACAGGGCGATGCCGGACAGCAGAGCGATGATGCCGATGCCGAGGATGTCCTCGACGATCAGCACGCCGAAGATCAGTTGGGCGAAGCGCTCGTGCTTCATCTTCAGGTCGCCCAGGGCCTTGATGATGATGGTGGTGGAGGAGATCGCCAGGATTGCGCCGAGGAACAGCGAGTCCATGGTGCTCCAGCCGAAGAAGCGCCCGATCTCGTAGCCGATCCAGATCATCAGGACGATTTCCAGGAAGGCCGCGATGAAGGCCGTCGCCCCCACCTGGAAGAGCTTGCGCAGGCTGAACTCCAGCCCCAGGCAGAACATGAGGAAGATCACCCCCAGCTCGGCGAGGATCTTGATCGTGTGTTCGTCGTGGATCAGCGCGAAGGGCGGCGTATGCGGCCCGATGAGGAAGCCGGCGAGGATGTAGCCCAGCACCACCGGCTGCTTGAAGCGATGGAACAGCACCGTGACCATGGCGGCCACCAGCATGATCACGGCCAGGTCCTGGATGAAACTGATGGCATGCATGGCGCACCGGCTCCTCTTGCTCGTCAGTGCGCAGGCGTGGTCGCCGCGCCCGGGGTTACTCCCTTGGCCCCGAAGAGCCACGTAAGAATTCTGGAAGGCCTATGTCAGACCTTTCCGGAGAGTAACACCCGGCCTCACGCCATCATTTCCGCGAAACAAACCGAAACAGGTTTCAACCGCCGCTGCGGGCCTGGCTGGTTTCCAGCGCCAGCAGGTTCATCAGGAAGTTGCCGAAGAATTGCATGTCCTGCTCGATGGCCGCCCGCGCGCCACGGGCGTCGCCTGCCCGCGCGGCCTCATAGGCGTCTTCATGGAAGTCGTTCAGGCGCAGGGACAGGTCCGCCTCGGTGAACAGCTGGTTGAAGAAGGGCCCGACCTGCAGCCAGAGGGATTCGATCATGCGCAGCAGCGTCGGGTTGGCGCAGGCGCGGTAGAGGGTCAGATGGAACAGGCTGTTGTCGTCCAGGTAGCCCTGCACGTCGCGGCGCTCCAGGGCCTTTTCCATGCGCTCGACGCAGCCTTGCAAGGTCGCCAGCTCATCGGTGCTCAAGCGCGGTACGGCGGTTTCCACCGCCAGCCCTTCCAGCGCCAGGCGCACCTGGAACACCTGGGCGAAGCGTTCCCGGGTCATCACCGGCACCCGCACCGAGCGCTGCGGCTCGCCTTCCAGGGCGCCTTCGGCCACCAGGCGCTGCAACGCGGCGCGCACCGGCATCGGGCTGGTGCCCCAGGCGGCGGCAAGGTCGCGGATCTTCATGCGTTCGCCGGGTTTGAACTGGCCTGCCAGCAGGCCTTCACGGAGTCGGAGGTACAGCTGTTCCTGCAGGTTCTCGGCCATGGCGGATCACCGTGCGGAAACCGGCGGGGCCGGCAGTTGGCTGAGGGTCAGGCTGCAATCGCGCATCGTGGACACCGTCTATATCAAGGGTTGGGGAGGCCCGCACGGGCTGTGCGGGCGCGGAATTCGATCAGCAGAAGGACGGTTTCATTCGCCTCCTTGTGATCACAAAGCAGGTGAAAGGCTACTCCAAACGACGTATTCGGCCAATGCTTGACACAAATGTGATCACAAATCACGATGTGCGGAAATTCGAACGAGGTGTTCAGCATGACCGCCAGTGGTATCAGCCAAGCCGCCGTGGAAACCTTCGCCGCCCGTGAGCGCACCCGCTTCATCGAGCGCAACCCGACGTCCGTCGCCCTCGCCGAGCGCGCCCGCAACTCGCTGTATGCCGGCGTGCCGATGCACTGGATGGCCGACTGGTCCACCCCCTGCCCGCTGTTCGTCGAGCGCGCCAAGGGCGCCCGCTTCTATGACGTGGACGGCCACGAATACATCGACTTCTGCCTGGGCGACACCGGCACCATGTTCGGCCACTCGCCGGACCCGGTGGCCCGCGCCATCGCCGAGCAGGCCGGCAACGGCCTGACCACCATGCTCCCCGGCGAAGACGCCGTGGTCTGCGGCGAGCTGCTGGCCGCCCGCTTCGGCCTGCCCTACTGGCAGGTGACCGCCACCGCCACCGACTCCAACCGCTACGTGCTGCGCTGGGCCCGTGCCGTCACCGGCCGCAAGACCCTGCTGGTGTTCGACGGCTGCTACCACGGCACCGTGGACGACGTGATGGTGCGCAGCCGCGACGGCCGCACCGTGCACCGCTCCGGGCTGGTGGGCCAGGCCTACGACCTGACCCAGTACAGCCGCGCCATCCCCTTCAACGACGTCGAGGCCCTGGAGGCCGCCCTGGCCCAGGGCGACGTCTGCGCCCTGCTCTGCGAGCCGGCCATGACCAACATCGGCATGGTCCTGCCGGACCCGGGCTTCATGCAGAAGTGCCGCGAGCTGACCCGAAAGTACGGCAGCCTGCTGATCATCGACGAGACCCACACCATCTCCACCGACATCGGCGGCTGCACCCGCCTGTGGAACCTCGACCCGGACTTCTTCGTGGTCGGCAAGCCGATCGCCGGCGGCGTGCCCTGCGGCATCTTCGGCTGCAGCGCGGAGATGGCCGAACGCATGGCCGCCTCGCGCAGGCAGGCCCAGGAAGACAGCCATGGCCACGGCCACAGCGGCATGGGCACCACCCTCTCGGCCAACGCCCTGGCCATGCACTGCATGCGCGCCAACCTCGAAGCGGTCATGACCCAGGCCGCCTACGACCACATGCTGCCCCTGGCCAAGCGCCTGGCCGACGGCTTCCGCCGGCTCATCGCCCAGCACGACCTGAAGTGGTCGGTGACCGAGCTGGGCGCCCGCAGCGAATTCCAGTTCTGCCCGGTGTCCCCGCGCACCGGTGCCGAGGCCGAGGCCGCCTTCCACGACGAGCTGCAGATGGCCCTGCACCTGTACCTGATCAACCGCGGCATCCTCATCACGCCGTTCCACAACATGACCCTGTGCTGCCCCGCCACCTCCGAGGCGGACGTGGACCAGCTGATCGCCACCCTGGACCAGGCCATCACCGAGCTGCTGGCCATCCCCGGCGCCCGCGAATAGTCCGTAGACCGGTCGGGCGGATGGCGCTGTCATCCGCCCACACCCAACCACCGGTGGCTGGAGGACGCGCCAGCCACCCGACGCGAGAACCCCCATGCCCTTCGCCCATCCCCAGGAAGCCCGCGACTTCCTCGAACGCCACCCCGAAGTCCGCAGCATCGAGCTGATGCTGATCGACGCCAACGGCATCCCCCGCGGCAAGCTGCTGCACCGCGACGAGCTGCTGGCCATCTACGAGAATGGCCGCCCGCTGCCCAGCTCCATCCTCTCCCTCACCCTGCAGGGCGAGGACGTGGAAGCCAGCGGCCTGGTCTGGGAAGTGGCCGATGCCGACTGCTGGACCTACCCCCTCGCCGGCTCCCTGTGCCTGCAGCCCTGGCGCGCCACCCCAACCGGCCAGGTGCAGGTGAGCATGCACCCGACCCAGGGCCAGCCGGCCGCCGCCGGCGACCCGCGCCACGTGCTGGCGCGCACCATCGACCGGCTCAAGGCCGACGGCTACCACCCGGTGATGGCGGTGGAGCTGGAGTTCTACCTGCTGGACAAGCAGCGCGACGCCAACGGCCGCCCGCAGCCCGCCCTGCAGGCCAACGGCGTGCGCCCGCAGGCGCCCCAGGTCTACGGCGTGTACGAGCTGGAACAGTTGCAGCCCTTCCTCGACGACCTCTACGCCGCCTGCGAAGCCCAGGGCCTGCCGGTGCGCACCGCCATCTCCGAATACGCCCCCGGCCAGCTGGAACTGACCCTGGAGCACCGCTTCGACGCGCTGCAGGCGGTGGACGAAGGCCTGCGCTACAAGCGCCTGGTCAAGGGCGTGGCCAACAAGCACGGGCTGATCGCCTGCTTCATGGCCAAGCCCTTCGGCGACCTGGCCGGCAGCGGCCTGCACATGCACGTCAGCCTGGCCGACGCCGAGGGCAACAACCTGATGGCCAGCGAAGACCCCCACGGCACCCCGCTGCTGCGCCACGCCATCGGCGGCATGATGGCCACGCTCAACGACGCCCTGGCGATCTTCTGCCCCAACGCCAACTCCTACCGGCGCTTCCAGGCCAACAGCTACGCGCCGCTGGCCAAGAGCTGGGGGGTGAACAACCGCACCGTGTCCTTCCGCGTGCCCGGCGGCCCGGCGAAGAGCCGCCACGTGGAGCACCGCATCTGCGGCGCCGACGCCAACCCCTACCTGGCGGCTGCGGCCATCCTGGCCGGCATCCACACCGGCATCCGCGAACAGATCGACCCGGGCGAGCCCATCGTCGGCAACGGCTACGAGCAGGCCCGCGAAACCCTGCCCACCGACTGGCTCACCGCCTTGCGCAATCTTGAGCAGTCCGCCTGGGCGAAGGATGCCCTGGGCGAGGCGTTCCTGAAGATCTACCTCGCCATCAAGTGGGAGGAGTTCCGCCAGTTCGTCAGCGAAGTGGGCGAGCAGGACTGGCGCTGGTACCTGACCCACGCCTGACCGCTGGAAGCCCTGCCGACCCATGGGCCGGCAGGGTTATCCACAGCGTCAGCGCAACGGCAGGCAGCGGGCGTTGGGCCTGGGTTCGAGGGGCCCGGCGAAGCACACCCGGTTCCCGCCCTCCAGGCGCGCCGGCTGGCCAGGGTAATAGGGGTTATCCACAGGCGAGGCCGCCAGCGCCGCCGCCCAGCCGGACGGCTCGGCGGGCAGGTCGTCCAGCAACGCCAGCAGGCGCAGCTTCGCGTCCAGGTCCTGGATGCGGCCGGCGTAGGTGCGGAAATCCGGGCCAGCGATCCCCACCAGGCGATCCCCCATCCAGTTGCGCCAGCCCGTGGGCTGCGGAACCAGCAGAGGCTGCGCCTTCACCTCGCGGGCAAAGTCCTTCGGTTCCAGCCGGGACAGCTCGGCAACCTGGCGGAAGGGCGGAAACGCCGCGTTGACGCTGATATTCGGCCGCACCAGCAGCGCCATGGCGACGCGCTCTTTCAGTTGCGGCGATCGATCCTGCCGGATGTTCTGGAACAGCGTTGCGATCACCAGGAACTCTCGCTGCAGCGGGGGAACCAGGGAACGCTCTGCCTCGCTCAGGGGCGCGGGCAACTCCGGCATCGGCATCCAGCCCTGGCGATACAGCCGCGCCTGCAGCTCCAGGTTGTGATTGATCATGGCACTGGCCATGACCTTCACGATCAACGTGTCCGCCTGCACCAGAAGGCGGCGCAGGCCGGCCAGCTCTCCCGCCAACAGGCGCCGCGCCTCGTCACCCTCACCCCGGCGGGCCCGCTGCATGAGCTGCAGGCCGGCCATCTGCTGGGCTCGAATGAGGTAGGACAGCCTGGGCAAGGGTTCGCTGGCGCCGCCGGAGGTCAACGTCCGGTAATCATCCAACGCCAGCAGGTGGTGGTAGCGGTCGACCAGCACGGCATGGCGCTGCACCCAGGTATCCAGCTCCCCATCCCGGGCCACCAGGCTCGCCCAGCATCCTTTCTCCTCCAGGGCACAGAGTTGGGGAATCTCGGGCAACTCCAGTGCAGGCCGCCCCGGCAGCCTGAAGTCATCCGTCGCCCCGTGCTGGGCGTACCAGCGCTCGTAGAGGTCCAGCCGCTCACGGCCGTAGGCCTCCGGCGCCTGGTCGGCCGGCGCATCCATGCCCATCAGGTAAAGGAATGCCGCGCTGTCGGCGCCTTCGTGGCGGGCATCCCGCAACCAGCCGGCCACCTCCGGACGCAGCGGGTCGTCCCGCAGCAGCAGCGCGCCCCCCGTCACCAGGGCGCCCACCAGCACCGCACTGCCGAGCAGCCCGATCACGGCGCGCTTCATGGCTGCCCCCGGGCAATGGGAAGGCCGATTAAGTTTTCGCAGCGCCACGTGGGGCGCCAGGTGTAGCCTGCCGGCATGGGAGGGCGTCCTTGCTTGGGAAAAAGACGCCCATCATACGGGCGCCCATCCCGGCGCGGTCGGCACCGCGTCACGCACCCCGATTCACACTGCCTCTGGAGCCCCGATGGAACCCGGCAACGCACAACTGACGATGACCGTCCTGATGACCCCGGACATGGCCAACTTCTCCGGCAACGTCCATGGCGGCACCCTGCTCAAGTACCTCGACGAGGTGGCCTACGCCTGCGCCAGCCGCTACGCCGGCCGCTACGTGGTGACCCTCTCGGTGGACCAGGTGGTGTTCCGCCAGCCGGTGCACGTCGGCGAGCTGGTGACCTTCCTCGCCTCGGTGAACTACACCGGCACCACCTCCATGGAGATCGGCATCAAGGTGATCACCGAGAACATCCGCGAACGCTCGGTGCGCCACACCAACAGCTGCTTCTTCACCATGGTGGCGCTGGACGACGAGCGCCGCCCGGCACCGGTTCCGCCGCTGGAGCCGCAGACCCCCGACCAGAAGCGTCGTTACGTGCAGGGTCAGCAGCGGCGGGAGATCCGCCAGGAACTGGAACGCCGCTACCGCGCCTTGCGCGGCGAGGACGACGTTCAGGGTTGAGGACCCGGCTTGCACCCGGCAGGGGCGAGCGCCCCTGCTGGCGGGTGCAGGCCGGCAGGCGGTTACTGGGCGTGACCGCTGTGCTGGCTGTGGTCGCCCTGCTCGGCGTGCTCGCCGTGGGCGTGGGCCTTCTCGGCGGCGGGAGCGGCCTTCTGCACGGCGATCTCCACCTTGAGGTCGCCGGCCTTCTCGAAGTGCAGGGTCAGGGGGAAGCGCTCGCCATCCTTCAGCGGCTGCTTCAGGCCGAACATCATCAGGTGGTAGCCACCTTGCTCCAGGCGCACCTCGCCCCCGGCGGGAATGGCCAGGCCACCTTCCACCTGCTGCATCTTCATCACCCCGTCCTTGTGCACGTGCTCGTGGATCTCGGTCTTGCCGGCACGGGGGGTGTCGGCGCCCACCAGGCGGTCCGGGGTGTCACCGTTGTTGTGCACCACCAGGTAGGCCGCGCCGTTGGCGGACACCGGCGGCAGCTCCAGGGCCCACGGGTGGTCGATGTGCAGCTTGGCCACCTGGTACTCGTGGGCCAGGGCGGCGGTGCTGAACAGGCCCAGCAGGGCAGCGGCGGAAATCAGGGTCTTGCGCATGGGGTCACTCCTTGGAAAGTCGATCGGCGCCGGGCCTGAAAACGGCCATCCGGACGCCGGGAACGCCGCGAGCAGGGGCACGCGGCGGCAAACGGCTTCAGGCGAGCGACGGCGGTGCGCGGGGCCGGGCACCGGGGAATACCGAGGCGGCACCATGGCCCGCCTCCGGCTCCAGCGAGGCGAAGAACGCCGTGGCCGGCAACAGGGCGGGCAGCAGCGGTGCGGGCGTGAGTGCCGGGGAGGCGGAGAGCAGCGTGCAGTAGCCGCACTTGGCCAGCAGGTGGTCGGGGTGGGCCGGGAGCTTGGCCGAATCACGCCCGGAGGCGCAGGCCATCTCCGCCAGCCAGGCCGGCAGTTCGCCCGCCTGGGCGCGTACCTGGGACAGCAACGGACCGGCCACCACCAGCCACAGGGCCAGCAGTCCGAGCCAGGCGCCGAAGCGCATGCGTCCGTAATGAGCCAATCCCGTCTCCCGGGTCCGTTGGAGGGCGGCGTGGGCAGCGGCACCACGCCGGAAACCGCGCCATGCTAGCGATACAGCGCCGGCAAGCATAGCCGCTGAAGGGCACCTCCAAACACGGCCTGCGTTGTCATCGCGGCGTTGAAAACAGCCTCAAATGCTCATTTACCGCACGTAAACTGCGCTTTTTCGCCGGTTTTTGCCTTCGGCTTCCGGCCTCGCCGACGTTTTTGGACGTGCCCTGAGTCAGATGGCCGCAGGTCAGCCCAGGCGACGCGCCTCGAAGCGCACGCGCGGGTGGGCGATGCGGTCCTGGGCCCGCACCAGCTCCAGTTCGTAGCTGCCGCAGGCCTGGGTTTCCAGCAGCACCTCGTGCACCGCCGAAGCAGCGAACTCGAAGGCCGCCACCAGGGTGTCCCCCAGCAACAGACGGGCGAGGAACACCCCTGACGTCAGGTCGCCCACACCCACCGGCTGGCGCGGGAAGGCCAGCAGCGGCCGGCGCAGCAGCCAGCTGCCGTCGGCACTGACCAGCAGCATCTCGAAGTCCTCCGGGGCGCGACCGGGGTAGTCCAGGTGCTTCACCAGCACCGCCCGCGGGCCACGGGCCAGCAACGCGCGGGCCATGGCCACGCAGTCCTCCAGGGACTCCGGGCGGCGCCCGGCGAAGCTGTTCAGCTCCAGCTGGTTGGGGCACAGGTAGTCGGCGGCGGCCGCGGCCTCCTCCAGCAGGAAGCGGCTCACTTCGGGGGCCACCACGCAGCCCTTCTCCGGGTGGCCCATCACCGGGTCGCACAGGTACAGCGCGCGCGGGTTGGCCGCCTTGATGCGGGCCACCGCCTCGAGGATCTCGCGGCCCTGGGCGGCGCTGCCCAGGTAGCCGGACAGCACCGCATCGCAGTTGCCCAGCTCACCGATGGCGGCAATGCCCTCCACCAGCTGGGGGATCTGCCGGGGCGGCAGCACCTCGCCGGTCCACTGCCCGTACTGGGTGTGGTTGGAAAACTGCACGGTGTTCAGCGGCCAGACCTTCACCCCCAGGCGCTCGACCGGGAACACCGCCGCGCGGTTGCCGGCGTGGCCGAACACCACATGGGACTGGATGCTGAGGAGATGGGGCGTGCGCGACATGGAAGGTCCTTCGGGTCGGGGTGGATCGAATGCCAGGAGGTGCGGGCTCGGTTCGCCGGCCATAATGGCAGGATTCTCCAACCTGCCGGCACCCACCGTCACCATGGAATCCCTGTATTTTTCGCCCATGCTGCTCGGGCTCAACCTGATGCTGGGCAGCGCCCTGGCCTGCACCGGGCTCTGGTACGTCTCGCGCCCCTATCGCGGTCCCGGCTTCTGGGCGGCCGGCGCCTGGCTGCTGATCCTCGGCATCCTCGCCTTCTTCGTCTTCGTCGCCACCGGCAACCGCGTGCTCAACGTCCTCGGCAACGCCACCCAGCTGGCTGGTGAGGCGGTGCTGATGCTCGGGGTGTTCCGCTTCCTCGGCCGGCCGTTGCCGGTCTGGACGGTGCCGGCCAGCGCCGGGCTGATGGCCGCCTTCAACAGCTGGCACTGGTGGGTGGCACCGCTCAACAGCGAGCTGCTGATCGCCGTCTATGCCGCCATCGGCGGGGCGCTGCCCCTGCAGGCCGCCAGCGCCCTGCTGCGCCACCCGCGCGAACCCCAGCTGCGCGGGGTGTGTGCCGGCGTCGGCGTGGTGCTGCTGGGCTACGCCCTGGTCACCCTGCTGCGGGGCGGCATCGCCGTGCACGACTGGCTGAACGCGGTGGAGCACCCCGACGTGACCCGCTCGGTGGCCTACCTGCTGCCCTACAACTTCGGCATCCCGCTGTGGGTCATCGCCCTGGTGGGCCTGGCGCTGATGACCATGCGCCGCATCCTCCTCGACAGCCAGCGCCACGCCGAGCAGGCCGAGGCCGGCGCCCAGCGCTTCGAGCGCCTGATGGGCCTGACCAGCGTCGGCCTGATGGTGCTGCAGGACGGCCGCATCCAGGACAGCAACCCGGCCCTCGACAGCCTGTTCGGCCTGCCCCGCGACGGCCTGCGCGAGCGCACGCCCCAGGCGCTGTTCCCGGCCAGCGAGCAGGCTGCGCTGGAGCGCCTGCTGACGGAGGCCGACGGCACTCCGCGCGACTTCGCCGTGCAGCGCCAGGACGGCACCCTGCTCGCCGTCGAGTGCTCGGTGACGGTGCTGGACGACCATCAGCGGCTGATGGAGATCCGCGACGTCAGCCACCGCAAGGCCCTGGAGGAACGCCTGCGCCTGCAGGCCACCACCGACCCGCTGACCGGCGCCCTGAACCGCCGGGCCTTCGACGCCCGCGCCGAGCAGGAGCGCCTGCGGGCCCTGCGCCAGGGCCAGCCGTTGTGCCTGGCGATGCTCGACATCGATCATTTCAAGCGCATCAACGACCAGCATGGCCACGCCGCTGGCGACCAGGTGCTACAGGCCTTCAGCCGCCTCTGCCAGGCGGCCGCCCGCAGCACCGACGTGTTCGCCCGGGTCGGCGGCGAGGAATTCGTCTTCCTGCTGCCCGACACCCCGGCCGATGCCGCCCGTCGTTTTCTTGAACGGTTGCGTGAGGCCGTGGAGCAGCTGCGCATCGAAATCGACGGCCAGGCGCTGGCCGTCAGCGTCAGCATCGGCCTGGCCGAAGCCCCGGCGGAGCGAGGTCTGGAGGCCCTCCAGGAGGCGGCCGACCAGGCGCTTTATCGGGCCAAGCAGCAGGGTCGCAACCGCCTCGAGCTGGCCTTCTGATCGGCCACGGATGGGTTAAGCTTCAGCGCATCCGAGGGGAGTGATCATGATCAGTCTGGCCGATGTCTTCCTGTTCCTGCTGCTTGCCGCCGGCGCCGCCTGGCTCTGGCGCGGCCACGGTGTGCGCGAGCGCGCCCTGGTGCTGGTGAAACAACACTGCGCCCGTTTCGACGTGGACCTGCTGGACGGCAACGTCGCCCTGCAGCGCATGGCCATCGTCCGCGATGCCAAGGGCCACCGGCGCCTGGCGCGCATCTATGGCTTCGAATTCACCGTCACCGGCGAGCAGCGCCTGACCGGCACGGTGCAGATGTTCGGCAACCACCTGGGGCGCATCGAGATGGACCCGCACCCCTTCCAGGCCCCGCGCGAGCCGGAAGTGGTCGCCAGCAACGTCATCCAGCTGGACACCTGGCGCCGCAACCACCCGCGCCAGGACGAGCAGCGCCAGGTGGAATGACCCGCCGGGCTCAGCCCTCGCCGAGCCCCTCCAGCCTGTGGATAACCCCGCTCCAGTCCGCCCGCGTGGCGCCGGTCATGGCGCCGCGCAGCAGCCGGCAGCCCAGGCGGAAGCCGAGCCGCGCCCGCCGCGCCTGGTTATGCCGGCAGCGCTCGAACAGCCAGTCGGGATCGAACCCCTGCCACACCCCCGCCACGCTCCAGGCGTTGAGCCAGACGGCGGGCGCCACTTCCAGCGCGTAGATCGCCTCCAGCTCGGCCTGTGGATAACCGCTCTCGTGCAGGCAGCGCGCCAGCCGCAGCAGGTCGCCCGCGTCCAGCTCGGTGTCCAGCCACAGCTCCGAGAGCGCCAGCCAGACCGCCTCGCGGCGCGGGTCGCTCACAGGCCGCGCCCGAGGAAGTCCGCCACCCGCTCGGCGGCGGCGTCCGGGTCTTCCTGCATGAAGCAGTGGCCGCCCTCCACCACCTGGGCGCTGACGTGGCCGTTGAGGGCACAGAGCCGCGCCACCGAACGGGCGACGAAGGGGTAGCTGGCCTCTCCGTGGAGGATCAGGGTCGGCGTGGCGATGCGTGCCAGCGACGGCCAGAGGCGTTTCGGGCAGGAGCTGAACACCTCGGCCTCGCGGCTGGGGCGGCACTTCAGCTCGACGCCGCCCTCCACCGCCTTGATCGCATGGTCCACGTAGGCCGCCAGGGCATCGTCGCGCCAGCCACGGAAGATGCCGCGCCCCTGCAGCGCCTTGAAAGCCGCCTCGCGGTCACTCCACTGGTGGCGTCGGGCCCGGGCGCGCTTGGCCAGGGTGGTGCGCCGGTGCAGGCCGAGCACCTCGCTGAAGGCCATCACCCCGATCATCGCCGGGGTGAAGATCACCGGGTCCAGCAGCACTGCACGCTGGAACAGCGCGGGATGGCGGGCCAGCACCAGGCTGGTGAGCACACCCCCGAAGCTGTGCCCCAGGGCCAGGCGCGGCACCTCGCCGAAGCGCCCGCGACCGGCCTCGAACGCCTCCACGGCCAGCTCCGCGTTGCGGTTCCAGCCCAGGAAACGCCCACCGTGATCGCTCTCGCCGTGACCCTGCAGGTCGCACAGCCAGAGGTCGAAGTGCGCCTCCAGGCGCGCCAGCATCGGCGCATAGGCGCGGGTGCAGAAACCGTTGCCGTGCAGGAAGTGCAGCAGCGGCCGGCCGCTGGGCGGGCTGTGCCAGCCACGCAGGGTGAAACCGGCGGACGTGGAATGGGACCAGGCGATCAACGACATGGGACAGGCTCGCAACGGGAAGCGCGCAGTGTATCGCCGGATGCCGCCCACCGGCAGCCTGTGGATACCCGTGCCGACCCGCCGGCTCCGGGCTCCAGGGGTTATCCACAGGCCGCCGCCGCCCCGCTCGTGCTATCGTCGCAGCCCCCTGCACCACCCCGGACCCGCCCGTGCCCAGCCTGCCCCCGCGCATCGTCCCGCTGACCCTGCTGTTCGTCATCGGCCTGCTGCTGTCGATGCACCAGGCCGGGCGCCAGGCCGAGTACGCCGCACTGCGCGAGGAAGGCCTCCAGGCCGGCGCCCAGCTCGGCCTCTACCGCAGCGCCCTGAGCACCCTGATCGAGCGCTACCGCGCCCTGCCCGCCGTGCTGGCCCTGGACCCGGAGCTGCGCCAGGCGCTGCAGGCACCGCTGACCGACGACCTGCAACGGCAGCTCAACCTCAAGCTGGAACGCATCAACGGCGCCGCCCACTCCTCCACCCTGGAGCTGATGCGCGAAGACGGCCTGGCCATCGCCGCCAGCAACTGGCGCCTGCCCACCAGCTACGTCGGCCACAACTACGGTTTCCGCCCCTACTTCCTGGAAACCCGCACCCAGGGCACCGGACGCTTCTACGCCGTGGGCGTGGTCAGCGGCATCCCCGGCTACTTCCTCTCCCACGCCATTCACGACGATGCCGGGCGCTTCCTCGGCGCCATCGTGGTCAAGCTGGAGTTCCCCGAGCTGGAGCAGCAGTGGCGCGAACGCCCCGACGTGATCCTGGTGAGCGACGCCAAGGGCATCGTCTTCATCGCCAACCAGCCGGCCTGGCGCTACCGCGAGCTGGCGCCGCTGGACGCAGGGCAGCGTGCCGAGCTGGCCGCCACCCGGCAGTACGACAAGAAGCCCCTGGTGCCCCTGGAGCACCAGACCCGCGAGGACTTCGGCGAGGGCAGCCGCCTGGTGCGGGTCAACGGCCCGGACGGCGAACAGGACTACCTCTGGGAATCCGAGGCGCTGCCCAGCGAGGGCTGGACCCTGCACCTGCTGCACCGCCCCCAGGGCGCCGCCAGCAGCGCCCGTACCGCCAGCCTGGCCGCCGGCGGGGTGTGGGCGGCGCTGTTCTTCCTCGGCCTGTTCCTGCAGCAGCGCTGGCGCCTGGCGCGCCTGCGCCAGCAGAGCCGCGAGGAGCTGGAGCGCCTGGTGGAGCAGCGCACCGCCGACCTGCGCACCGCCCAGGACGGCCTGGTGCAGGCCGCCAAGCTGGCCGCCCTGGGGCAGATGTCGGCCGCCCTCGCCCACGAGATCAACCAGCCGCTGACCGCCCTGCACATGCACCTGGGCAGCCTGCGCCTGATGCTGGACAACGGCCAGCTGGACCCGGCGCGCAAGGCCCTCGACCGCCTCGACGAGCTGCTGCGGCGCATGGCCGCCCTCACCGGCCACCTCAAGACCTACGCCCGCCGCACCCCCGGCGGCCTGCGGGAAACCCTGGAACTCGGCGACGTCGTGGGCAAGGCCCTGCAACTGCTCGCCCCGCGCCTGCGCGACAGCGACGCCCACATCGTCCAGCGCCTGGAACAGCCGGCCTGGGTCCAGGGCGACGCCATCCGCCTGGAACAGGTGCTGGTCAACCTGCTGCGCAACGCCCTGGATGCCGTCGACGACCAGGCTTCGCCAAAGGTGGAGATCAGCCTGCGACGCGACGGCGAGCACTGGTGCCTCGAGGTCGCCGACAACGGCGGCGGCATCCCCGCCGAGGTCCTGCCCCAGGTCTTCGACCCCTTCTTCACCACCAAACCGGTGGGCGACGGCCTGGGCCTCGGCCTGGCCGTGTCCTACGCCATCGTCCATGAACTGGGCGGGCGCCTGTCTGCGGAAAACCGTGGCCCCGGCGCGGTGTTCCGCCTCAGCCTGCCGGCCAGCCCCCCCGAGGAGCGAGCATGACCTCCCCCCACGTGATCTTCGTCGACGACGAAGCCGCCATCCGCGAAGCCGTGCGCGAATGGCTGGAACTCTCCGGCTTCGCCGTGCGCCTGTGCGCCAGCGCCGCCGAGTGCCTGCACGCCCTGGAACCGGACTTCCCCGGCGTGGTGGTCAGCGACCTGCGCATGCCGGGCATGGACGGCCTGGCCCTGCTGGAAGCGGTCCAGGCCCGCGACCGCGACCTGCCCTTCCTGCTGGTGACCGGCCACGGCGACGTGCCCCAGGCGGTGGAGGCCATGCGCCTGGGCGCCTATGACTTCATCGAGAAGCCCTTCACCCCCGAGCGCCTGCTGGGCAGCCTCAAGCGCGCGCTGGAGAAGCGCCGCCTGCAGCAGGAGAACCGCCGCCTGCGCCAGCAGGCGGACAGCCGCGCGCAACTGGACGGCCGCCTGCTGGGCATCTCCCGGCCCATCCTGCACCTGCGCAAACAGGTGCTGGACCTCGCGCAGACCCCGGTGAACGTCCTGCTGCGGGGCGACACCGGCAGCGGCAAGGAACTCGTCGCGCGCTGCCTGCACGACTTCGGCCCGCGCGCGGAACGGCCCTTCGTCGCGCTCAACTGCGCCGCCATCCCCGAGAACCTCTTCGAGAGCGAGCTGTTCGGCCATGAGAGCGGCGCCTTCACCGGCGCCCAGGGCAAGCGCATCGGCAAGCTGGAGCACGCCAACGGCGGCACCCTGTTCCTCGACGAGATCGAAAGCATGCCCCTGGCCCAGCAGGTGAAGCTGCTGCGGGTCCTGCAGGAGCAGCAACTGGAGCGCCTGGGCTCCAACCAGAGCATCCGCATCGACGTGCGGGTGGTGGCAGCCACCAAGCCGGACCTGCGCGACGAAGTGCGCGCCGGGCGCTTCCGCGAAGACCTGCTCTACCGCCTGAACGTCGCCGAGCTGCAGCTGCCGCCGCTGCGGGACCGCCGCGAGGACATTCCCCTGCTGTTCGAACACTTCGCCGCCCTGGCCGGCGAACGCCTGCAGCGCCCGGTGCCGAACCTCACCCCGGCCGAGCTGGCGCACCTGCTGGCCCACGACTGGCCCGGCAACGTGCGCGAGCTGGGCAACGCCGCCGAGCGCCACGTGCTGGGGCTGGCCGCGCCGCTGGACGCCCCCCGCGAGGACAGCGCGCCGTCCCTGGCCGAGCTGATGGAAGCCTACGAGGCGCAATGCCTGCGCCAGGCCCTGGCCCGCAGCAAGGGCGACATCAAGGCGGTGATGGCGCTGCTGCAACTGCCGCGCCGCACCCTCAACGAGAAGATGCAACGCCACGGCCTGGCCCGTGGCGACTTCCTCCCCGGCGAAGACGACTGAGCCATCCACAGGGCCTTCCGGCCCTGTGGTCATAAATCCACCTGAACGCCAAAGGCCCCGTCAATCGGGGCCTTCAGCACTGTGGACACAGCTTTTCAACAGGTTGATACACGCTATCTGGGGACAGCTCCCAGACGGGGCTTTTCCACACCCCGCACCCCCTTCACTCCGCAAAATCCCTTGTATGGCGGGGCCTTACGAAAAACATGATCAGTAAATGTACAGTTTGCTCCGTGCCGTACCCGACACGGCCTGTGCACAACTGAAAACAGTTTATCCACAGATTTTTCCCCTTTAAGCGGGGACAATTGTGGACAGTACCGCCAGTGCGTCGCTCGCTGTGTGCATCCAATCGTCCTCGCGCCCCTGGTCAAAACGCGATCAAATCGACGAAAGCCTTATGAATAAAGGCCTGCAAGTAAGTGAGCACAGCTTATCAACAGGCTGCTCCACCTGATCTGGGGACTGTTGATAGCGTGATGAACAGGCAAACACCACCGCTGCCTGCGGCGTGCCCGGGCAATCGCTCAGAATTCGTACAAACCCTTGGAGGCCTTGCAATCCCTGGCCTTCAGCGAGGTACAGACAGCTTGTACACAGGCCCTTCCACCATTATTGGGGACGGTGTGGATAGCAGGGAGAACGCCCCTTCTGACAGGCCGACTGCCGCTCCGGCCCGGCCTGTCCGGCACACGCCAGATGCCTGCACCGCCCAGCCAGCAAGGGCTCAATTAATGATCAATTGGCTGAACAGCCCGCCAGCCGTGGGTAGCAGACAGGTGCGTACAGTTTTTCCACAGGGTCTTCCCCGGATACTGGGGGCAATGTGGGCAGCAAGGCCGCCGGCGCAGGGCCTTTTCCACACGACTGGAGAGCCCGCACATCGATCAAAAAACGACCTAAACGCCAAAAGCCCCGCCAAATCAGGCCTCCGACGGTCTGGCTACAGCTTGTCCACAGGCTCATCCCCGGCGTTTGGGGACAGGTGGGGATCATGCAGCGGTTTTGTCCACAGTTCACAGCCGCGGAAAACCGGCGCATGGCAGGGCCCAGCGACTGATCAGAATCTGTACGAACGCCTGAAAGCCCCATCAATACTTGGCTTTGTCGATCTATCCACAACTTGTACACAGTACCGTCCACGGGAATTGGGGACGATACCCAACAGGCCGTATCCGCTCACTTATCCCGTTGGACATTAAGTGATCAAACCTCCACAGACAGCGTACAGCCTGGCCTCTGGCGGGGTGGCTACAGCTTTTCCACAGGCTCATCCACGCCATTTGGGGACAGTCGCCCACAGCGCGGAAGCCCATCCACAGGCCCTGCCCTGTGCAAATCCTGATCGAATGCCTGAAAGCCACGGATGACGGGGCACACGGGAAGCTGCCCACAGCTTGTCCACGCTGTGCTCCACCGGAATCGGGGATGAACACCTGCCCCTGGCGCCCCCCATGTGCGGCGTGGTGCCCGGAAGCCATGCCGAAGGCATGCGCACACCAGCACCGGGCACTAGGCAAGAACCCGCTCATCGCCCGTTCCGGCATCGGCGGGATTCCGCGCAGCGATCCCCCTCCATTGAGCCGAAACCCAGCAACGGCGCGGCCTCCGGTGCCTGGCACAGGTCCTGCTATGGGGCCTGTCCAAGCCCGGCCAGTCCGTGCACACAACAACAACGACTCGAGGAACCACGATGGAAAGCTCCAGCACCCTGACTGCCTCAGCAGCAACCCGCACCACATCCCAGCGCATCAAGTCGATCTTCAGCGGCTCGGTGGGCAACCTGGTGGAGTGGTACGACTGGTACGTCTACGCCGCCTTCTCGCTGTACTTCGCCAAGGCCTTCTTCCCCCAGGGCGACCTGACCGCCCAGCTGCTGAACACCGCCGCGATCTTCGCCGTGGGCTTCCTGATGCGCCCCATCGGCGGCTGGCTGATGGGCATCTACGCCGACCGCAAGGGCCGCAAGGCTGCCCTGCTGGCCTCGGTGCTGCTGATGTGCTTCGGCTCGCTGATCATCGCCCTGACCCCCAGCTACGAGAGCATCGGCATCGCCGCGCCCATCCTGCTCGTGATCGCCCGCCTGCTGCAGGGCCTCTCGGTGGGTGGTGAATACGGCACCTCCGCCACCTACCTGTCGGAGATGGCCACCAAGGAGCAGCGCGGCTTCTACTCCAGCTTCCAGTACGTGACGCTGATCTCCGGCCAGCTCATCGCCCTGGCGGTGCTGATCGTGCTGCAGCAGACCCTGACCACCGAGCAGCTGGACAGCTGGGGCTGGCGCGTACCCTTCTTCATCGGCGCGGCCTGCGCCGTGGTGGCGATGTTCCTGCGTCGCGGCATGGAGGAGACCGACTCCTTCACCCAGAAGAAGGACAAGCCCAAGGAAAGCCTGCTGCGCACCCTGATGCGCCACCCCAAGGAAGTGCTGACCGTGGTCGGCCTGACCATGGGCGGGACCCTGGCCTTCTACACCTACACCACCTACATGCAGAAGTACCTGGTCAACACCGTGGGCATGAGCAAGGACGACTCGACCATGATCTCGGCCGCCACGCTGTTCCTGTTCATGCTGCTGCAGCCCATCGTCGGCGCGCTCTCGGACAAGATCGGCCGGCGCCCGATCCTGATCGCCTTCGGCGTGCTGGGCACCCTGTTCACCTACCCGATCCTCAGCACCCTGCACACCATCGAGACCTGGTGGGGCGCGTTCTTCCTGATCATGGCGGCGCTGGTGATCGTCAGCGGCTACACCTCGATCAACGCCGTGGTGAAGGCCGAGCTGTTCCCCACCGAGATCCGCGCCCTGGGCGTGGGCCTGCCCTACGCGCTGACCGTGTCCATCTTCGGCGGCACCGCCGAGTACATCGCGCTGTGGTTCAAGAGCATCGGCATGGAGAGCGGCTTCTACTGGTACGTGACCGCCTGCATCGCCTGCTCGCTGATGGTGTACCTGTTCATGAAGGACACCCGCACCCACTCGCGCATGAACGACGACTGATTCCCTTGGGCCGCCCTGGCCCTGGCTGCGGTGTGCCGTAGCCGTTTTATTCCGCAGACGGGCCCGCAAGGGCCCGTTTTCGTTTCTGCACGCCTCGCGCTCTACGTCCGGGCGCACATAGAACCAGTGCTTGGCTTGAGAGGTTGGGCGGGGACAGTGCCCCTTCAGGAGGCCGAGCGGAATCGTCGTGGAAGGGGTTGAGCGACATGGATGTCGCGAGAGCGCTGCCGGGCCAGGGATGGCCCGTCAGCGCGTGCCCCTAGAACGACGATGTAGCGAGGGGACCCGACGTAGTCGGGCCGTATGCAGGGGCAAGCCTTTTTGGCTCCTTTTGGGGCGACTGCCAAAAGGGGCTCGCCCGGGAGGGCGAAACAGAAAACACCAGCAGAACTCGATAATCAGCCTAGCTCCCTCTCAAGTGCTGGAGAGGCATCACTCCCGCAACCGACAGGCCTCCAGCCCCGCCGAGAGGGCGGCCTCCTCCTGCGGCTCGCTGAAGATCAGCTCCAGCCGCGAATCCCGCCGCCACTCACTGGGGCGCCAGTGCAGCGGGGCGCCGTCCAGGGCGTTGGCCGAGACCCAGCCTTGCGCGCTGTGGATAACCAGCTTGGCGCGGCGCCAGTCCAGGCCCTGGAGCCAGGCGGCCAGGTGCTCCGGGTCGAAGCGCTGGGACGGGTGCCAGCGCCAGCCGATGCTCCAACCCTCCCCCTGGCCACCCGCCTGGCAGAGGGGTCGGGTGGGGTCTGTCCACAGGGTCGGCAAAGACGGCGGGGCACTGGGCAGCGCGAGGTTATCCACAGCCGCGCCGGCGCGCGCCGCCAGGCCGGGCAGGCGTTCCAGCGGCAGCTGGCCCTGTTCGGTCCAGCACTGGGGCACCGCCGGCAGGGCCTGGGCGATGCGCTGTCGAACGTCGGCTTGCAGGCCCTCGGCCTTGTTCAGCACCAGCAGCCCGGCACCTTCCAGTGCCGCCTGCTGGCTGGCGGGCAGCGGCTCGCCCCGGGCCAGGGCCTGGGCATCCAGCACCACCAGGGTGGGCTGCAGGGCCAGCACCTCGGTCCAGGGCGCCGCAACGAGCTGCCGACGCAGCTCCGCCGGGTGGCCCAGCCCGGACGGTTCGATGAACAGCCGGTCCGGCCGCGCCTTGCGCAGCAGGCGCCCGAGCCCGACCTGGAAGGGCGCGCCGTTGACGCAGCAGAGGCAGCCGCCGGCCACTTCGGCCAGGCTGATACCGTCCTCACCGGTCTCCAGCAGCGCGGCATCCAGGCCGACCTGGCCGAATTCGTTGATGAGCACCGCCCAGCGTTCGCCCATGGGGCGTTGGGCCAGCAGGTGGCGGATCAGGCTGGTCTTGCCGGCACCGAGAGGGCCAGCCACCAGATGGGTGGGGATGTGGGTCAGCATGGATGCCATGGTGCGGTGTCACAGTCTGTGAATAACAGGACGCCTTTAAAAACGTAGGCGAGGCCGTCAGCGCAAGGCAAAAACAGGCGAAAAGCGCAGTTTACGCGCGGTAATGAGCATATTGATCGGACTCGCGCACGAGCCTGTTTTTAACGCTGCGATGACAACGCAGGTAGTTTTTAGAGGTGTCCTGAAGGCGTGATAGAGTCGCGCATCTCAACGATCCCGGTCGGTGTTTCATGCGTGTGTTCCTGCTGCCCCTGCTGCTGCTCGCCTCGTCCCAGGCCCTGGCGGAAGCCTGCATTGTCCACAGCCAGAGCGACCGGCTGGACGTGAAGGTCTGCCAGGCCAACCGCAGCATTCCCTCCCAGTTGTTCCGCGACGGCTTCTGCAAGCCGGAGATGCCGGGCCAGAAGGTGGAGGTGAGCTACGCCGAGCAGTGCCCCGAAGGAGCCTTCGGCGTCTGCCGCAACAGCCAGGTCAGCAACATCGCCTACCGCCAGGACCTCTACTACTACGGCGTCGCCAGCGACGCGCGCTACCTCAAGCCGTTCTGCGAGGGCCAGGGCAAAGGCACCTGGGAAAGCCCGTCGTCATCAGCCGGTAACAGCCAGGCGGTGAAATAGCCTCGGGTACCTCGCCCAGGCCGGCCCAGCCGGCAGGGCCTCGGTGATGCAGGGCCACCTTCGGGTGGCCCTTTTTTTGACCTGTGGATAAGCACCGGCAGGCCCGGCACCTGCCGCCCCACCCCATCGAGCACAACCACACCTGCCGCTCAGGCCAACCAATCCAGCGTCAACAGCAACCGCGCCTCGCCCGGAAGGACGTCCGGCGACCTGTGGATAACCCCGCGCCCCTCGTTGCCCAGCCACTTCTCGCCCTTGAACAACGCCACATGGCCGGCCGCCAGGGTCTGCCCGGCGGGCACGGCGGCAGGCTCGGCGGCGGGGTCGCCCAGGCGGCTGCGGGGCATCTGGCCTTCCTGCAGCCAGTGGCTGCCGGCCCCGGCGTAGGTGGTGATCAGCCGCAGGGGCACGTGGTCGACGTGGTAGCGCGGGCACATGGCGCGGTCCAGGCGCCGCAGGCGCAGGCCGATGCGCCGGGCATCCAGCAGGCAGGCGAAGGCGCGCACCAGCCAGGCCACGTCGGCGAGGAAGCCGGCATGGCCGTCGATGTCGGCGAAGCGCCGGGCCAGGTTGCTCAGGTCGAGGGGCGCCTCCGGGTCCGACAGCTCCAGGGTCAGGGACTCGCTCAAGGGTTCCCCGAGCCCCAGCAGGCAGCGGGCGTAGTCGCTGATGTGCAGGGGCAGCTGGCGCTCCCAGACGGCGAGGTTGACCTCGTCCCGCAGGGCTTCGCCCAGCACCGCCGGGTTGTCGCCGATGGCCGCACGGGGCGGCGGGCGCAGGGCCAGGGCTTCCATCAGGCCGCCTCCCCGACCAGGCCGCCGAAGGGATCGGGCAGGCGCGACCAGCCTTCGACGCCCTGGGCCATCTCGGCATCGTCCAGCAGGCAGTCGTCCAGCTCGGCATGCAGGCGCTCGAAGTCGATGCCCTGGCCGATGAACACCAGTTCCTGGCGGCAGTCGCCCACCTGGGGGTCCCAGTGCTTGAAGATCGCTTCCAGGCCTTCCTCGTCCTGGGGCCACTGTTCACGCGGGACGAAGCGCCACCAGCGCCCGGCATGGCCGTAGCGCATCAGGCCACCGGCCTGGGACCAGCTGCCGGCCTCGCGCCAGGCGCTGGCCAGCCAGAAGAAGCCCTTGGAGCGCAGCAGCCGGCCGTTGCGCCACTCGCGGTTGAGGAAGGCGTGGAAGCGCTCGGGGTGGAAAGGCCGCCGCGCCCGGTAGGCGCTGGAGGCGATGCCGTAGGCTTCGGTCTCCGGCTGGTGCTCGCCGCGCAGTTCCTTGAGCCAGCCCGGCGCGCGGGCGGCCCGCTCGAAGTCGAAGCGGCCGGTGTTGAGCACCTTGTCCAGCGGTACGCGGCCCATGCTCATGGGCAGGATCTCCGCCTCGGTATTGAGCCGCTGGAGGATGGCGGTGAGCTCCTCGCGCTCGGCCTGGCTGATGAGGTCGATCTTGCTGATGAGGATGACGTCGGCGAACTCCACCTGGTCAATCAGCAGGTCGGTGATGGAGCGCTCGTCGTCCTCACCCAGGGTTTCGCCACGGCTGGCCAGGCTCTCGGCTTGGTGGAAGTCGCGCAGGAAGTTCACCCCGTCCACCACTGTGACCAGGGTGTCGAGGCGGGCGACGTCGGACAGGCCGCGCCCGTCCTCGTCCAGGAAGGTGAAGGTCTCGGCCACGGGCAAGGGTTCGGAGATGCCGGTGGACTCGATCAGCAGGTAGTCGAAGCGGCCTTCGCGGGCCAGCCGGCCGACTTCCTCCAGCAGGTCCTCGCGCAGGGTGCAGCAGATGCAGCCGTTGCTCATCTCCACCAGGCGCTCTTCGCCCCGGTTGAGGCTGACGTCGCGCTGGACCTCGCTGCCGTCGATGTTGATCTCGCTCATGTCGTTGACAATCACGGCGACCCGCAGGTTCTCGCGGTTCTTCAGGATCTGGTTGAGCAGGGTGCTCTTGCCGGCTCCCAGGAAGCCGGACAGCACGGTGACGGGAAGACGCTCTTGCATGGCGGAATCCTCTTCAGGGCACGGTTGTGGGTTCAGGCGTCGCGCAGGTGCCGTTCGCGACGCTCTTCGCGCTCCTTGGCCTCGATGCACAGCTCGGCGGTGGGCCGCAGCAGCAGGCGGCGCAGGCCGATCGGCTCGCCGGTCTCCCGGCACCAGCCGTACTCGCCACGGGCGAGGCGGTCCAGGGCGCTGTCGATCTTGTCCAGCAGCTTCTTTTCCCGTTCCAGGCGGCGCAGTTGCCACTGGCGCTGCTCTTCGCGGGCGGCCACGTCCACCTCGTCGCTGGCGGGCTCGATCTCCCGCAGCTCGTTCATCTCGTTGTCGATGCGCGTACGCAGGTCGTCCCGCTGGGCCTCCAGCAGGTGCTGGAAGAAGGCTTGCTGGGCGTCGTCCATGTACTGCTCGTCCGGTTGGCTGAGCAGGTCGTCTTCGCTGGTGATGAGGTGCATGGCTTCGGCAAGGGTGGCTTGATTTTCAAGTGTTATAACATAACATATCGAATTCCCCGCAAGCCGAGCCCGACGATGAACGACCTCTCCCTGCCCGACGTGGCCAGCCAGACCCAGGCCACCCTCGCCCCGCTGGACCGCGTCGGCATGGCCGGCATCCGTTTGCCGTTACAGGTGGCCGGGCAAGCCGTGCAGGCGCGGGTGGAAGCCAGCGTCAGCCTCGACACCCCAGGCGTACGCGGCATCCACATGTCGCGGCTGTACCTGGCGCTGGAGGCCCTGGCCGGCGAGGAGCTGACCCTTCCCGCCCTGCAGGCGCTGCTGCAGCACTTCCTCGACAGCCACCAGGGCCTGTCCCTCTCGGCACACCTGCGTGTGGCTGGCGAGTTGCTGCTCAAGCGTCCGGCGCTGGTCAGCCCGCTGTCGGGGCACAAGGCCTACCCCTTCGAAATCGCGCTGAGCCTGGATCCACGGGGGTTTCACGTGGAACTCATGCTGGAACTGGGCTACTCCTCCACCTGCCCGTGCTCGGCGGCGCTGTCACGGCAGATGACCCAGCGTGCCTTCAGCGAACGCTTCGCCGGGCAGGCACCCACCTGGGAAGCCCTGCATGAATGGCTGGGCAGCGAAGCGGCCATGCCCGCCACGCCCCACAGCCAGCGCAGCAAGGCGAGGCTGTGGCTGCGCCAGGCGGACCCGCTGCAGGCGCCGGACTGGATCGAGCTGGTGGACCGCTGCGAAGCCGCCCTGGGCACGGCGCTGCAGACTGCCGTGAAGCGCGCCGACGAGCAGGCCTTTGCGCTGGCCAATGGCCACAATCTGATGTTCTGCGAGGACGCCGCGCGGCGCCTGGCCGAGCCCCTGCGGGCGCTGCCGGACCTGGCTGCATTCAAGGTGCGTGTGGAGCACGAGGAGAGCCTGCACGCCCACGACGCCGTGGCGGAAATCCACTGGCTCTGGACCTGAGCCCCCTTCCCCGCCCGGCCCCCTCCAACTGCCCTTCCCGCTCCCAGGCCGTGGCATTGCGCCCGGCCTGAGTCTCTCTGCTGCCCCTGTCCCCATGGCGGGCGGATTACGGAATTGTAATCAGCGCCTCATCTCCGGGTTATCCGGCGCTTGCCACGATAGCCCCGCCGCGCGCCGCCCGCGTGAGCGTCGGCGTGTTCGATAACAACAACGACATGGCCTCCACGACCTGCCATACACGAACAGGAGCATCCGATGATCCAATCCGCACGGGCCCCCCTGGCCCTCTTCGTCGCCCTCGCCGCCAGCACACCCCTGCAGGCCGCCGAGCAGAAGCCCGAAGGCTTCATCGAAGGCAGCAGCCTCACCATCCTCAACCGCAACTTCTACATGAACCGGGACTTCCGCCACGGCCAGTCCAGCCCCACCGACAACGGCTACACGGAAGCCTGGGCCCACGGTGTGATCGCCACCTTCCAGTCCGGCTTCACCGAAGGCACGGTGGGGGTCGGCATCGACGCCTTCGCCATGCTCGGCCTGAAGCTGGACACCGGCGACGGCCGCTACGGCCCGGGCGGCAGCGTCAACCTGCTGCCGGTGAACAGCCGGGGCGAGGCCGAGGACAGCTACTCCAAGACCGGCGGCGCCCTGAAGGTGCGGGCCTTCGACACCGTGCTCAAGGCCGGCGACGTGTTCCCCACCACCCCGGTGGTGCACTACGGCGACGCCCGCCTGCTGCCGGAGAGCTTCCGTGGCGTGACCCTGGAGAACACCAGCCTGGAGGGCCTGAAGGTCCAGGCCGGGCGCCTGCACGCCATGAGCCAGCCCCAGGAAAGCGGCATGCGCGGCAACTTCGCCACCTTCTACGCCGGCCGCGTGGACGCCCCTTGGGTGGCCTACCTGGGCGGTGACTACCAGGTGAACGAGTACCTGGGCCTGAGCCTCTACAGCAGCCGCCTCAAGGACGCCTGGAACCAGCATTACGCCGGCCTCCAGCTGGAGTACCCGCTGGGCGAGGACCTGGCCCTGATCGGCGGCCTCAACCTGTACAAGGCCACCGACGAAGGGCGCCGCCTGCTGGGCACGTTCGACAACACCATCTACAGCGGCAAGGTCGGCGTGCGCTACGGCGCCCACACCCTGGCGCTGTCGCACCAGCGCAACACCGGTGACGACGACTTCGACTACCTGCGCCAGTCCGACTCGATCTTCCTCGACAACTCCATCCAGTACAGCGACTTCAACTCGCCGAAGGAGCGCTCCTGGATGCTCCGCTACGACCTGGACATGGCCGCCTACGGCGTGCCGGGCCTGAGCTTCATGACCCGCTACGCCCGCGGCACCGACGCGGACTACTCCCACGCCAACAGCACCTACATGCGCCGCGACGGCAACGGCGACCCGCTGGTGGACCAGAAGCGCTGGGAGCGCGATATCGAGGCCCGCTACGTGGTGCAGAGCGGCTCGCTGAAGGACCTGTCCCTGCGCCTGCGCCAGGCCACCACCCGCGCCACCGACTTCGAGTCGGACCTGGACGAGGTGCGCCTGATCGTCGAGTACCCGCTGAACGTGCTCTGACGGGGCGTCCGGGCCGCCCCACGCGGGTCGGCCCGGATATCAAAGATGTAATCCGCGCCTCACCGTCCTGTTAGCTTCCGCTCCTTAGCATGGGCCTCGTGGTTCGACGCCAATCCCGAAAGATGAACGAGGTTACCCCCATGAAAGCCAGTCTTCTCCTGATCGCCCTGCTTGGCCTGAACGCCACCGCCGCCCTCGCCGAAGACGGCTCGGAACGCGCCCAGCAGATGGTCCAGGCCGCTCGCGATGCCCAGCTCGCCCGCCCGGCCGACGACAGCCAGACGCTCACCGCCCAGCGCGACGCCGACAAGGCCGAAGCCAGGGGCGCCGAACGCGCCAACAACTGATTTCCCCAGGCAATACGTTCACCTCCAGTTTCCGCTCCTTTGGATGAGGTGGACCCTGAGGCGCCCCGGATGGGCGCCTTTTTTTGTGGCCGTCCGGTCGCAAATCCTCTCCCCCTCTCTCCAGCGACCGATTGCCGCGCCACGGTCCGCCGTGCGCCAGGTCCGCTTCTTGTCCCGGCAAACCCGCTACAGTCTCGCCACCCCAACAGGGAGGGAGACTGATGACCGAGAACTGGGATTTCTATTTCGCCCGGGTGGATGACCGCCCGGCATCGCTGTTTGTCGACCTGGGTGCCGTGGAAGAGGCGCCGATCGAGCGCCTGCCGGCCATGGCCTATGTGCGTGTGGAGATGAACGCGCCACGGGGCGACGGCCTGTCGAGCAACGAGGAGTACGACGCGCTGATCGCGCTGGAGGACGCCGTGCTGCCGAAGCTGGAGGATGCCGACCACGCCTACGTCGGGCGCTGCACCACCAACGGCTGCCGCGATTTCTTCTTCTACACCGCCCACCCGCAGGGCTGGGAAGCCCGCGTGGCCGAGGCGTTCCGGGGCTTCCCGGACTACCGCTTCGAGGCCGGCAGCAACCCCGACCCGGGCTGGTCGACCTACCTGGAGTACCTGTACCCCAGCGCCATCGACCACCAGTGCATCCAGAACCGCCGGGTCTGCCAGACCCTGGAACAGAACGGCGACCGCCTCGACACCCCGCGTGACATCGACCACTGGGCCGAATTCGCCGAGGCCGGCGACGCCCAGGCCTTCGCCAACCGCGCCCAGGCCCTGGGCTTCTCGCTGCGGGTTCCGATCGAGGCCAACGAGGACGGGCAGTACAGCGTGCACCTGTGGCGCAAGGACCTGCCCTCCTTCGCCGAGATCGACAGCGTCACCCTGCCGCTGTTCCACCTGGCCGAGGACCACGGCGGCCGCTACGACGGCTGGGAAACCCAGCTGGTCAGCGCCGACTGACGCCACCGGCGCCACCCGCGAACCCGGGTGGCGCCGCCCGGGTCAGCCGCGCTCGTCGGCTTCGTCCTCTTCCTCGTCCCGCTGGTGCGCACGCAGGTAGAGCGCCGGCAGCACCAGCAGCGTCAGCGCCGTGGACGAAAGGATGCCGCCGATCACCACGGTGGCCAGCGGCCGCTGCACCTCCGCCCCGGTACCGGTGGCCAGCGCCATGGGCACGAAACCGAGGGAGGCCACCAGGGCCGTCATCAGCACCGGCCGCAGCCGGGTCAGCGCCCCTTCGTTGACCGCGTCCACCAGCGAACGCCCCTCCTCCCGCAGGTTGCGGATGAACGCCAGCATCACCAGGCCATTGAGCACCGCCACCCCGGACAGGGCGATGAAGCCGACCCCGGCGGAGATCGACAGGGGGATGTCCCGCAGCCACAGCGCCAGCACCCCGCCGGTGAGGGCAAAGGGGATGCCGGTGAACACCAGCAGGCCGTCCTTGATGTTGTTGAACATCATGAACAGCAGGGTGAAGACCAGCAGCAGCGCCACCGGCACCACCACCTGCAGGCGCCGCGCGGCCGATTGCAGCTGCTCGAACTGGCCGCCCCAGGTGGTCCAGTAGCCGGCCGGCACCTGCACCTCCGCCTGGATGCGCGACTCGGCCTCGGCCACGAAGGAGCCGATGTCGCGGCCGCGCACGTTGGCGCTCACCACCACCAGGCGCTTGCCGTTCTCACGGCTGACCTGGTTCGGCCCCAGCTCCAGGTCAAGGGTGGCCACGTCCCCCAGGGGGATGAAGGCGATGCCGTCCGCCGCGCCGCCGGGCAGCGGCAGCAGCAGGCGCGACAGGCCCTGCGGGTCGGTGCGCAGCCCCTCGTCGAGGCGCACCACCAGGTCGAAGCGGCGGTCGCCCTCGAACAGGGTGCCGGCCTGGCGACCACCGACGGCCATGGCCAGGGTGTCCTGCACGTCGCCGACGTTGAGGCCGTAGCGCGCGGCCTTGTCGCGGTCGATGTTGACGGTGAGCACCGGCAGCCCGGAGGTCTGCTCCACCTTCACCTCGGAGGCACCGGGCACCTGCTGCAGGGTCGTGGCGATGCGCTGGGCGGTGCTGCCGAGCACGTCCATATCGTCCCCGAAGACCTTCACCGCCACGTCGCTGCGCACCCCGGAGATCAGCTCGTTGAAGCGCAGCTGGATCGGTTGCGACAGCTCGTAGTTGCTCCCCGGCACGCCGGCCGCCACCTGCTGGATCTCGGCCACCAGCGCCTCGCGGCTCTTGCCCGGGTCCGGCCATTGCTCGCGCGGGCGCAGCATCACGTAGGCGTCGGAGATGTTCGGCGGCATCGGGTCGGAGGCGATCTCGGCGGTGCCGGTGCGGGCGAACACCCGCAGCACCTCCGGCACCTGCGCCACCAGGGCGCGTTCCAGGCGCTGCTGCATGTCCAGCGACTGGCCGAGGCCGGTGCCGGGCACGCGCAGGGCCTGCAGGGCGAAATCACCCTCGCTGAGGCTGGGGACGAACTCGCTGCCCATGCGGCTGGCCAGCACACCGGCACCGAGCACGCTGGCGGCCGCCAGGGCGAAGGCCAGGTTGCGCCGGCGCATCACCCAGGCCAGCACCGGGGCGTAGCCGCGCCGGGCGGCACGCATCACGGCGTTCTCTTCCTCGCGCACGCGGCCGGTGATGAACAGGGCGATGGCCGCCGGGACGAAGGTGACCGAGAGGATCATCGCGCCGAACAGGGCGATCACCACGGTGAAGGCCATGGGGTGGAACATTTTCCCCTCGACCCCGGTGAGGGCGAAGATCGGCAGGTAAACCACCATGATGATCAGCTGGCCGAACACCAGGGCCCGGCGCGCCTCGCGGGAGGCGGCGAACACCTCGTGCAGGCGCTCGCTGCGGGTCAGCAGGCGACCGTGGCGCTGCTGGGCGTGGGCCAGGCGGCGGATGGCGTTCTCCACGATCACCACCGCGCCGTCGACGATGATGCCGAAGTCCAGCGCGCCCAGGCTCATCAGGTTGGCGCTGACCTTGTTGGCGAACATGCCGGTGAAGGTGAAGAGCATCGACAGCGGGATCACCAGGGCGGTGATCAGCGCCGCGCGGATGTTGCCGAGGAACAGGAAGAGCACGGCCACCACCAGGATGGCGCCCTCGATCAGGTTCTTCTTCACCGTGGCGATGGCCTTGTCCACCAGGTGGGTGCGGTCGTACACCGGCACCGCCACCACGCCGGCGGGCAGGCTGCGGTTGATGCTCTCCAGGCGCTCGGCCACCGCCTGGGAGACGCTGCGGCTGTTCTCGCCGATGAGCATGAACACGGTGCCGAGTACCACCTCGCGGCCGTTCTCGGTGGCGGCGCCGCTGCGCAGCTCCTCGCCGATGGCCACCCGCGCCACGTCGCGCACGCGGATGGGCGTGCCCTCGCGCTGGGTGACGACGATGGCGGCGATGTCCTCGATGCCCTCCAGCTGGCCGGGGGCGCGGATGGTCAGCTGTTCGCCGTTGCGCTCGATGAAGCCGGCACCGACGTTGGCGTTGTTGCGTTCCAGGGCGGTGACCAGGTCCGCCAGGGTGATGCGGTAGGCGGCCAGGCGCGCCGGGTCGGGGGCGACCTGGAACAGCTTGGCGTGGCCGCCGATGGTGTTGATCTCGGCGACGCCGGGCACGGTGCGCAGCTGCGGCTTGATGATCCAGTCCTGGATCACCCGCAGGTCGGTGGCGCTGTAGGGCGTGCCGTCGGCCTTGAGGGCGCCCTCCTCGGCTTCCACCGTCCACAGGAAGATCTCGCCGAGGCCGGTGGAGATCGGCCCCATGACCGCCTCGGCGCCTTCGGGCAATTGCTCGCGGGCCGTCTGCAGGCGCTCGTTGACCAGTTGCCGGGCGAAGTACAGGTCGGTGCCGTCCTCGAAGGTGACGGTGACCTGGGACAGCCCGGAGCGGGACAGCGAGCGGGTCTGCTTCAGGTGCGGCAGGCCGGCCATGGCGGTCTCGATGGGGAAGGTGATGCGCTGCTCGGTCTCCAGGGGCGAAGAGCCGGGCGCGGCGGTGTTGATCTGCACCTGGACGTTGGTGATGTCGGGGACGGCGTCGATGGGCAGCTTCTGGTAGCTGGCGATGCCCAGGCCGGCCATCGCCAGCACGGCGAGCATCACCAGCAGGCGCTGCTCGATGGCGAAGCGGAGAATGCGTTCGAACATGGTGGCTACTCGTCAGTGGGCGTGGTCGGCGCTGGCCTTGCCCAGCTCGGACTTGAGGGTGAAGCTGCCGGCGGCGGCCAGCTCGACCCCCGCCTCCAGCCCGTCGCTCACCTCCACGAAGCCCTGGTCGCGGGCCCCCAGGGTCACCGGGCGGGTGGCGAAGCCGGTGTCGGTGCGGACGAACACCACGCTGCGGTCCTCCACCGTCTGCACGGCGGCCTCGGGCACGGCGACGGGCACCTCGCGGGTGTCGGTGGCCAGCTGCACGCTGACGAACAGCCCCGGGCGCCAGGCCAGTTCCGGGTTCTCCAGGGTGGCGCGGGCGGTGGCGGTACGACTCTGCTCACCCAGCAGGCTGCCGACGTAGGCCACCGAGCCGGCCACTTCGGCCCCCAGGTCGCGGGCGCTGACGGTGACCGGGCGGCCCACGCGGACCCGCGCCAGGTCACGGGGCGAGACGCTGAAGGTGGCCCAGACGCGGGACAGGTCGGAGAGAGTGAAGGCAGCGCTGCTCTCGTTCACCACCTCGCCGGGCACCAGGTGCTTCTCCACCACCATGCCGGCGAAGGGCGCGCGCAGCTCGTAGCGGTTGCCGCCGCCCTGGGCGAGGCTGCCGCTGAGGGCGCTGACCTTCTGCCGGGCGTTGCCTAGGGCGATCTCGGCCTCGTCCAGGGCCTGGCGCGCCAGCAGGTAGTCCTGCTCGGCGGAGATGCCTTCCTGCCACAGCTGGCGCTCCCGCTCGAAGGTGGTGCGGGCCAGGCGCACGCGGCGCTCGGCGGCGGCCAGTTCGCTGCGCTGCTCGGACACCTGGGGGCTGGCGATCACCGCCAGCAGGTCGCCCTTCTGCACCGCCTGGCCGAGGCCGACGCTGACCTGCTCGACCACGCCGGCGGCACGGGGGAACAGGTGGGCGGTGCGGTCCTCGTCCAGGCGGATCTCGCCGGGCAGGGCCAGGCGCTGGCTGAGGGCGCGGGGGGCGGCCGTCACCAGCTCGATGCCGGCGGCCTGGATCTGCGCGGGGCTGAGGGCGATGGCGCCCTCTTCCTCATCGTGGTCACCGCCCTCCTCGTCGGCATGGGCCGAGGGCGGTGGGTCGTCGGTGGCCTGGGGCGACGGGCTGCCGATGGCCGGCAGCAGGGTGGCGCCCGCGCCCAGGCCGAGGGCGAGCAGCAGGCCGAGGGCGAGGCCTCGTTTCATGTCCATGGGGTGTCCTCTCGAAGGGAAACGATGATGTGCAAGGCGCGGTAGAGGTCGTGGCGGCACCAGTGGCCGTCGGGCTCGCTGGGCACGCCGGGGGCGTAGCCGCAGCCCGCCACCAGCACCAGCAGGCCGAGCCAGGGGTGGCGACGGGGCATGCTTCAGGCCGGGCCGTCGAGGCCCGACAGGTCGCCGTAGAGGCGCTCCAGGCTGGCCCAGGCCTCGGTGGCCTCGGCCATGGCCTGCAGGTAGCGATTGCGCGCGTCGATCAGGGTTCGCTGGGCGTCGAGCACGTCGAGGAAGGCCAGCTTGCCCATGCGGAAGCCACGGGTGGCGCTGTCCACCGCCTGCTGGGCAGCCGGCAGGATGCTGCGGTCGTGGGCCTCGATGGCGGCCTGGGCACGGCGCCATTGCTCCAGGGCCATGGCCACGTCGCCGCGCAGGCGCAGCTCGGTGGCGTTGCGCAGGTCGCGGGCCTGGTCGGCGCGGCGGCTGGCGGAGAGCACGTTGCCCTGGTTGCGGTCGAACAGCGGCAGCGGCAGCGACACCCCCACCAGGTTCACCCGCTGGCGGTCCTCGGCGCTGTATTGGCTGCCGATGCTGACGGTGACGTCGGGGTAGCGCCGGGCCTTCTCCAGGTCCAGGCCGGCCTCTTCCCGCGCCACGTCGGCCAGCGCCAGGCGCAGGTCGGCAGTGTCACCCAGGCGGGCCAGCAGGCGGGCTTCGGCCGGGGGGGACGGCAATGGGCCGAGGCGCCCGGCGACCCGCTCGAAGCCGGGCCGGGGCTCGCCCATCAGGGTGGCGAGGCGCTGGTAGGCCTGGCGCTGCTCGGTGCGGGCACGGTCGCGCTCCAGGGTCAGCTCGTCCTGCTGGACCTGGGCCCGCAGTGCTTCCATGGGGGCGGCCTTGCCGGCGCGGATGCGCGCCTGGGCCACCGTCAGGCCGCGTTCGGCCAGGGCCAGGGAGGCGTCGGCCAGCTCGTTGCGCGCCTGGGCGCGCAGGGCCGCCTGGAAGGCCAGCAGGGTGTCGGCGCGCAAGGCATTGCGGCGCTGCTCCAGGGTCAGCTCGGCCAGGGCCTGGCCGCGCTCGGCGTAGGTGACACGGGCACCGCGCTTGCCGCCCAGTTCGAGGGGCTGGGCCAGGCTGACGCTGGTGGTTCGGGTGGCGCTGCGGGTGTCCTCCATCTCCCAGGAGAGTTCCGGGTTGGGCAGCAGCGCGGCCTGGCGGCGTTCGCCGGCGGCGATGCCCGGTCCCTGGCTGGCGGCCGCCAGTTCGGGGTTGCCCTGGTAGGCGGTGGCGAGGGCGGTGGCGAAGTCCAGCTCGGCGGCCGTGGCGAAGGGCGGCAACGCCAGGCACAGGGCCAGGACGGCCAGGCTCGGGCGCAGGCGCTTGGGGGGCTTGGGTCGGTACACGGTGGAAGTCCTCTGCGTCTCGGAAGCGATCAACGCCTGGCAACTTCCAGGGGTTGATCCGATAACGCCGGGGACTCTAGGGCGGGGCACTTATCCCCAGGGTGACGCACGGATTACAAATATGTAATGCCCGTTCCGGGGGCACTTATCTGGTTTAGCATCGCGCCGCGCCGAACAACTTCCGGGCAACTTCCGTAGCAACTTGAAACAACTACCGGTGTTATCCACAGGCTTTGCGCCGCGCTGAAAGCCTCGTGGCAGGCGGCGCTGGCGGGTCTGATCGCTTGACCTTGAAGTGACTACAGGGTTTAGCCTGCGCAACTTTCCGGTCGTTTTTCTTAATTGACTTATTTATCGCTGCCCTCTTGTTCGAACAATGAGCCGGGCACTTTTCCTTCTATATGCAGGATGAATTCCCATGCGGATCCTTATTGTCGAGGATGAGCCCAAGACAGCCGATTACCTCTACCAGGGCCTGAGCGAAAGCGGTTATGTGGTGGACGCTGCCCATACCGGCGTCGACGGCCTGCACCTGGCCCGTCAGCACCAGTACGACCTGGTCATCCTCGATGTGAACCTGCCGCAGATCGACGGCTTCGGCGTGCTCGGCCAGTTGCGCCAGGACACCGCCACGCGGGTGCTGATGCTCTCGGCCCGGGGCCGCCTGGCGGACAAGGTGAAAGGCCTGGACCTGGGCGCCGACGACTACCTGGTGAAGCCCTTCGAGTTTCCCGAGCTGCTGGCACGGGTGCGCAGCCTGCTGCGGCGCGCCGAGCAGATCGCCGTGCCGGAGGTGCTGCGGGTGGCCGACCTGGAGCTGGACCCGGGGCGCCACCGGGCCTTCCGTGGCAGCCAGCGCATCGACCTGACCACCAAGGAATTCGCCCTGCTGCACCTGCTGATGCGCCGCGCCGGCGAGGTGCTGTCGCGCACCCAGATCATCTCGCTGGTGTGGGACATGAACTTCGACTGCGACACCAACGTGGTGGAGGTCTCCATCCGCCGCTTGCGGGCGAAGATCGACGACCCGTTCGAGAACAAACTTATCCACACCCTGCGCGGCGTCGGCTACGTGCTGGAAGACCGCGGATGAAGCCGGCCAGCCTGTCCGTCCGACTGGGGCTGGCGGTCGGCGCGATGGGCGCCGTGCTGGTGGTGGTGCTGGCCCTGCTGGCCGCCTATGGGCTGGACGGGGCGCTGGATGCCCGCGCCCGCGAGGCCCTGGAGAGCAAGCTGAAACAGATCGAGCACAGCCTGGCGCTGGACCTGGGCAACAGCCTGCGGCCCCACGTGGTGGGCGACCAGATCAAGGGCCACGACGACCTCAGCCTGGCGCTGTTCGATGCCCGCACCGGCGGGCCGGTGCGCCTGGAGCTGGGGCGCCTGCCGCTGTCGGAACGCCTGCGGGACCTGCCGGCGGGCCCGGAGGTGCGCTACCGCACCCTGTACCTGGAGGACGGCAGCGAGGTGCTGGCGGCCTACCGCGAGCTGGTGCTGCCCGACGGCCAGGCGGTGCGCCTGTTCCTCAACCTGGACCGGCGCAGCGACCGCGCCCTGCTGGCGGCCTACCTGCGCTCGGCGCTGGCGACGCTGCCGCTGGTGCTGTTGCTGATCGGCTGCGGCGCCTGGCTGGTGGTGCAGCGCGGCCTGGCGCCGCTGGCACGCTTCCGCCGGGTGGCGGCGAAGGTCTCCACCGAGGACCTCTCCCACCGCCTGCCCGTGGCGTCGCTGCCCCGGGAGCTGGGGGAGCTGGCGCAATCCATCAACCTGATGCTGCACCGCCTGGACGGCGGCGTGCAGCAGCTGGCGCAGTTCTCCGACGACCTGGCCCACGAGCTGCGTTCGCCCATCAGCAACCTGATGGGCCAGGCCCAGGTGACCCTCTCCCGCGAGCGCCCACCGGAGGTCTACAAGGCGGTGCTGGAGTGCTGCACCGAGGAACTGGAGCGCCTGGCGCGGATCGTCACCGACATGCTCTTCCTGGCCCAGGTCAGCCACCCGGCGGCGCTGGTGCCCATGACCCCGCTGGATCTCGGCGCCGAGGCGCGCCGGGTGGCCGACCTGTTCACCCTGCCCGCCGACGACAAGCAGCAGGTGCTGGTGGTGGAGGGCGAAGGCCAGGTGCTGGGGGACCGGCTGATGGTGCAGCGGGCGCTGTCCAACCTGCTGTCCAACGCCATCCGCCACAGCCCGCCCCGCAGCTGCATCCACCTGGAGGCCCGCCGGGAGGGCGACAGCCTGGTGATGGCGGTGCGCAACCCGGGTCCGGGCATTCCCCCGCAGCACCTGCCCCACCTGTTCGAGCGCTTCTACCGAGTCGACCCCGGCCGCGCCCGGGCGGACGGCGGCACCGGCCTGGGCCTGGCCATCGTGCGTTCGATCATGAGCCTGCACCGGGGCTCGGTGGAGGTGAGCAGCGAACCGGCCGGCCCGACGGAGTTCCGCCTGCGCTTCCCGGCGGCTGGCTAAGAACGACGCCCTCACCGGGTTGCCGCCTCGATCAACAACCAAGGCCCTGGCGGGTCGCTAGAATGGCGACCCATTTTCCAGGCCAACACGGACGTTCCATGCATCGGCACACCATCGCGCCGCGCCACGACTGGTGCGAGCAAGCCTCGACGCTCGGCTTCCACTTCCACTCCATCGGCGGCGAACCCTACTGGGATGAAAGCGTCTGCTACCGCTTCAGCCTGCGGCAGATCGAGGACGACATCGAGGCACCCAGCGCCGAGCTGGAGGCCATGTGCCTGGCCCTGGTGGAAGACGCGGTGGAGAGCGAAACCCTGCTGCGGCGCATGGCGGTGCCCGAGGCGCACTGGACGCTGATCCGCGACAGCTGGCGTACACGCGAGCCGGCGCTGTACGGGCGCATGGACCTGACCTACGACGGCCAGGGCCCGGCGCGTTTCTACGAGTACAACGCCGACACCCCGACCGGCCTCTACGAGGCGGCCTTCTTCCAGTGGGTCTGGCTGGAGCAGTGCCGCGAGCGGGGCGTGCTGCCGGAGCGGGCCGACCAGTACAACCTCATCCAGGATGCGCTGGTCGAGCGCCTGCAGCGCATCGGCCTGGCGGGTGAGCCCTTCCACCTGGCCTGCTGCCGTGACCACATCGAGGACGAGGGCACCGTCACCTACCTGGCCGACTGTGCCAACCAGGCCGGCCTGCAGCCCAATCTGCTGCACATCGACGACATCGGCCACGTGCCTGGCAAGGGCTTCGTCGACCTGCACGACCAGCCGATCCTCCAGCTGTTCAAGCTCTACCCCTGGGAGTGGCTGCTGGAAGAGGACTTCGCCCACCACCTGGCCCAGAGCCGGACGCGCTTCATCGAGCCCGCCTGGAAGACCCTGCTGTCGAACAAGGCGATCTTGCCTCTGCTCTGGCAACGTCATCGCGGCCACCCCAACCTGATCCCGGCCTGCTTCGCCGATGAGCCGGATGCGGCCCTGCTGGGCCCGCGCTGGGTGCGCAAGCCGTTCTTCTCCCGCGAGGGAGCGAACATCCAGGTGGAAAGCGAGGGCGGTGTGGAGCTGGCGACGCCCGGCCCCTACGAGCAGGGGCCGGCGATTTTGCAGAGCTGGTGCCCGCCGCCCTGCATGGGCGGGGAGCACCCCATCATCGGCAGCTGGCTGGTCGGTGGCCGGCCCGTGGGCATGGGCATTCGCGAAGACCGCAGCGCCATCACCCAGGACAGCTCACGCTTCGTTCCGCACTACATCCTCGATTGAGCGCCCACGCAGCAGGGCCTCGGCCCGCCTCGGTGCCAGGTGCTGCAGGCAGAAGGCGGCCAGGGCGCTGGCCAGCCAGGCAACTGCCAGGACCCATACGGCGAGAAACACGCCGCCGAGCGATCCGACGACGAGCAGGATGATCAACAGGAGGATGCCGACCACCAGACCCGCCAGCTTCCAGGCATCCGGGCTCCAGAAGCCGCGCAGGTAGGCACCCAACGAGCTGGTCTGGTAGGGCGGCAGTGCGCGCAGCTGCTGTTCGTCGAGCACCAGCAGAGACTCCGCCAGCGAGAGGTCGAAAGTGGCAGGGTCGTCAGGGTCCTGTCGGGTACGCGCCCGCTCGGCCAGTAAGGTCAGGTCGACCATCTCCCCGCTGTTCAGGTGCCACAGCCAGCGTTGCCGCGGGCTGATCAGGTAGATCTCCACGTAGCTGCCCCACCCCAGGTTGTAGAGCAGGAAACCCAGCCAGAGGGCCATCCAGACCAGCAGTGTCAGTTCGTAATTACCCACAGGCCAGGGCCACAGGTCGAAGGCCAGTTGTGCGGCGAACATCAGTCCCACCACCAGTGGCACCAGGCAGCACAGCATCAGGGTCAGGCCATGGGTGGCGCCAACCAGCAGGACGCCGCCGCTGGTCGGGTCGATGCGCACGACGTGCGGGAACGACACCTCGGACAGGGCCTGCTCATCTACCCCGCGATCATCTTTTGCCATCGGTACGCACCATCAGCAGTTGCCAGTTCTCGTCACGCCAGAGCGCACGCTCATCGCGGGGCTGCTGGTCGGCCGGCAGCAACACCACGGCAAAGGGCGCCCGAGACAGGGTCAGTTCGCCCAGTTGCAGGGCAGGCGTCTTGCCTTCCAGTTGCAGGTCGACCCCGACCAGCGCGCTGACGCCCTGGGGCTTGGGCTGGGTCGCCCACCAGCTCTGCCAGGCATGCAGGCCCGCCAGGTTCGACCCGGCCAGCTTGATCCGGCCATCGGCATGCAACGCCACGAGCCCGGAGGGCCAGGACTCGGCTGCCCCCCACGGGCCGTCCGGCCTGGCTGGCAGGGGCTGCTGGCGGAGGCTCGCCCAGAGCCCGGCCAGCAGATCCAGCTCACGCAGGTCGGCGCCCGCCAGGGCCCTGATCAACGGCGTCTCGGTGCGCAAGTCAGCGTCATCGGTGGGGGCGCCCTGGCGAACGAGGCTCCTGGATTGCAGGCGCAGCGCCCTGCCCTTTTCCCAGCGACGGTCATGGGTCCAGAAGATCGAGACCATCGTCCACACCGCTCCCGAATCGGTCATCTGCACACCGCCGCAGTGCGTCAGGGCCTGCAGCGGGGCGGTGGGGCTTACCAGCACGGGCGCCCGGCAGCTCGGGGCGAGGCCGAGCGACGCGAGGCTCTTCCATTCACGGCTGTTCGGCAGGCGCACCTGCAGGCTGTCGGGCTTTTCGGCGATGAGCTGGCGCAGTTCCTTGAGCCGTGCATCGGCCTCACCAACGCTGCTGTCCAGGCCTGTGGCCTGGGCGATCGAGTTGCCGAAGAGGCAACCAAGCACTAGGCCAATCCGTATCCACATGATCGGCTACCCGCTGGCCATGGCCAGGCTGCTGCGGGCGGTCGCGCCGAACCCGCCGCGGCTGGCAGCGCCCTGGAGGCGCGTCGGCAACTGCCCGCTCTGGAACTGCTGGGCGTAGCCGGATGCCTGCAGCTGGCTGCGGTGCAGGCTGGCCTGGCGAGCACGCTGGTCGCCCAGGTACTGGCCCTGGCCGGTGAACAGGTGCAGGTTGCGAGCACCACCGCCGCCGCTGTAGCTGCCGAAGTGGCCGCCGCCATAGGTGCTGCTGCCATAGAGCGCGTCTTCGCTCATGCCGAAGACCGGCTGCAGTTCATCGAGGCCGATCTCGCTCCAATCGTCCGGCTCGCCACTGCGCAGGCGTCTGATCAAGGCATCGCTGACCAGGAACGCCACCGGCTGGGGGCGGGCCAGGCCGTCGTCGCCCTGTGTGCAGCTCTGCACGGTGTCGGCCGCGCACCACTCACCAACCTTGCAGTTGCCACTGATACGGATGAAGTCGCGCTCACAGGCCATGAAGCTGGTGTAGACCGGGGCCATCAGGGCCGTGCGCCGGAACGCTTCGTCGCGCAGCCGCAGGCATTGCTCGGCGGTCAGGGTGGTGCCCTGCTCGCAGACCGCCAGGCTGTCGAAGACCTGCACGTCGCGGTACATCGGGTCCCAGGCCAGCAGGACGAGGGGGGTGGCACCCATGAGGCTGAGGGTCAGCAAGCCGGCGCGCTTCTGCCGGCGAGCGGTGTCAGGCAATGGCTGGGAGGGGGCGGCAGCAGGTGCCGAGGGCGCTTCGGCGGAGGGCATAAACAGTCCATGTTCAAGATCGAGGGGCGGATTAGAAGATGACGCTCCCCTCGGGTCAACCGCCTTTGAACGGGATGTGATCCAGTCCCGGCGGCTGTGCACGACCCACGGCGCCCGTGGCTGGAGGCCTGCCACGGGCGCCGTGCGGGCGGCCCGTCACTCCACGGTGACGGACTTGGCCAGGTTGCGCGGCTGGTCGACGTCGGTGCCCTTGAGCACGGCGACGTAGTAGGACAGCAGTTGCAGCGGCAGGGTGTAGAGGATCGGCGCGAGGATGTCGACGGTGTGGGGCATGGCCACTACGTGGGTGCCGGGGCCGTTGTCGATGCCGGCCTGGCGGTCGGCGAAGACGATCAGTTCGCCGCCACGGGCGCGGACTTCCTGCAGGTTGGACTTGAGCTTCTCCACCAGCTCGTTGTTCGGTGCCACGGTGACTACCGGCATGTCGGCGTCCACCAGGGCCAGGGGGCCGTGCTTGAGCTCGCCGGCCGGGTAGGCCTCGGCGTGGATGTAGGAGATCTCCTTGAGCTTGAGCGCGCCTTCCATGGCCACCGGGTATTGGGCGCCACGGCCGAGGAACAGGGTGTGGTGCTTCTCGGCGAACAGTTCGGCGACCTTCTCCACGGTCTTGTCCATGGCCAGGGCCTCGCCCAGGTGGGTGGGCAGGCGGCGCAGGGCTTCCACCAGTTCGGCTTCGCGGGCCTTGTCGAGGTTGCCGCGCACCTGGCCGAGGCTGAGGGTGAGCAGCAGCAGGGCCACCAGCTGGGTGGTGAAGGCCTTGGTGGAGGCGACGCCGATCTCGGGGCCGGCCAGGGTCAGCAGGGTGAGGTCGGACTCGCGCACCAGGGAGCTGGTGCCGACGTTGCAGATGGCCAGGCTCGCCAGGTAGCCGCCGGCGCGGGCATTGCGCAGGGCGGCCAGGGTGTCGGCGGTCTCGCCGGACTGGGAGATGGTGACGAACAGGGTGTCGGGCTGGACCACCACCTTGCGGTAGCGGAACTCGCTGGCCACTTCCACCTGGCAGGGGACGCCGGCCAGCTCTTCCAGCCAGTAACGGGCGACCATGCCGGCGTGGTAGCTGGTGCCACAGGCGACGATCTGCACGTTGCGCACCTTGGCGAACAGCTCGGCGGCGCGGGGGCCGAAGGCGTTGACCAGTACGTGGTCGGCGCCCAGGCGGCCTTCGAGGGTGCGCTGGACGACCTTGGGCTGCTCGTGGATCTCCTTGAGCATGAAGTGGCGGTACTCGCCCTTGTCGGCGGCCTCGGCGCCTTCGTGGTATTGCACCTGCTCACGCTGCACGGGCTGGCCGGCGCTGTCCCAGATGCGCACCTGGTCGCGGTGGATCTCGGCGATGTCGCCCTCTTCCAGGTACATGAAGCGGTCGGTGACCTGGCGCAGGGCCAACTGGTCGGAGGCGAGGAAGTTCTCCCCCATGCCCAGGCCGATCACCAGTGGGCTGCCGCTGCGGGCGGCCACCAGGCGGTCGGGCTGGCTGCGGCTGATCACGGCCAGGCCGTAGGCGCCGTGGAGTTCGCGCACCACGACCTTGAGCGCTTCGGTGAGGTCGCCGAGGTTGGACAGGTGGTGGTCGAGCAGGTGGACGATGACCTCGGTGTCGGTGTCGGAGGTGAAGACGTAGCCCAGGCCCTTGAGGTGCTCGCGCAGGGGCTCGTGGTTTTCGATGATGCCGTTGTGCACCAGGGCGAGGTCGCCGGAGAAGTGCGGGTGGGCGTTGTGCTCGGTGGGCGCGCCGTGGGTGGCCCAGCGGGTGTGGGCGATGCCCAGGCGGCCGGCCAGGGGCTCGGCGGCCAGGGCCTGTTCCAGCTCGCTGACCTTGCCGACGCGACGACGGCGCTGCAGGCCACCCTGGTTGTCCAGCACGGCGACGCCGGCGCTGTCGTAGCCACGGTATTCGAGGCGCTTGAGGCCTTCGACGAGGATGGCGGTGATGTTCCGTTCAGCCACTGCGCCAACGATGCCACACATGGGTTGTCTCCTCAGTTATCCACAGGCGCGCAGACCAGCGTGATGCCGCGCGCTTCTATCTGTTGGCGAGCGTCCTGGGGCAGGCGCTCGTCGGTGATCAGGGTATGGATGCTGCTCCAGGGCAGCTCCAGGTTGGGGATGCGCCGCCCGACCTTGTCGGCCTCGGCCATGACGATCACCTCGCGGGCGACCTCGGCCATGACCCGGGACAGGCCCAGCAGCTCATTGAAGGTGGTGGTGCCACGGGCCAGGTCGATGCCGTCGGCGCCGATGAACAGCTGGTCGAAGTCGTAGGAGCGCAGCACCTGCTCGGCGACCTGGCCCTGGAAGGATTCGGAGTGCGGGTCCCAGGTGCCGCCGGTCATGAGCAGCACCGGCTCGTGCTCCAGCTCGCGCAGGGCGGTGGCGACATTCAGCGAGTTGGTCATCACCACCAGGCCGGGCCGGTGGCCGAGTTCGGGGATCAGCGCGGCGGTGGTGCTGCCGCTGTCGACGATGATCCGTGCGTGCTCACGGATGCGCTCGGCGGCGGCGCGGGCGATGGCCTGCTTGTAGCGGGACACCGGCTGGCTGGTTTCGCTGATGAACTCCTGGGGCACGGGCACGGCGCCGCCGTAGCGACGCAGCAGCAGGCCGTTGGCCTCCAGGGCGGCGAGGTCCTTGCGGATGGTCACTTCCGAGGTGGCGAAGGCCTTGGCCAGGGCGTCGACGCTGACTTCGCCCTGCTCGGCGAGCAGGGCGAGGATGGCATGGCGACGCTGGGGCGTATTGCGCTTCGACATCTCGTAAGTTTCGATTCGAAAGAAAAAGTGGGCGAATCAAAACTCAACGAAGCTTTTGCGTCAACCCCGGAAACGACAGAAGGCGACCGAGGTCGCCTTCTGTCGGGCCTGCGGTTTATCCACAGGCGAGGTTATCCACAACTCACTTCTTCTTCACGGGGCGCTTCCAGCCTTCGATGTTGCGCTGCTTGGCGCGGCCGACGGCGAGGCTGTGGGCGGGTACGTCCTGGGTGATGGTGGAGCCGGCACCGGTGGTGGCGCCGTCACCGAGGGTCACGGGCGCGACCAGGGCGCTGTTGGAGCCGATGAAGACGTCTTCGCCCATGACGGTGCGGGACTTGTTGGCGCCGTCGTAGTTGCAGGTGATGGTGCCGGCACCGATGTTGGTGCGTGCGCCGATCTCGGCATCACCCAGGTAGCTCAGGTGGCCGGCCTTGGCGCCCTCGCCCATCACGGCGTTCTTCAGTTCGACGAAGTTACCCACATGGGCCTTGGCACCCAGCACGGCACCGGGACGCAGGCGGGCGAACGGGCCGCAGTCGGCGCCTTCGCCCAGCTCGGCACCGTCCAGGTGGCTGTTGGCCTTGACGATGGCGCCACGGCGCAGGGTGCTGTCCTTGATGACGCAATTGGGGCCGATCTGGACGTCGTCTTCGATCACCACGCGGCCTTCGAGGATGACGTTGACGTCGATGAGCACGTCGCGGCCCACGCTGGCTTCGCCACGCAGGTCGAAGCGCGCCGGGTCCAGCAGGGTCACGCCCTGGGCCATGAGGCGGCGGGCCGCCCGCTGCTGGTAGTGACGCTCCAGTTCGGCGAGCTGGATGCGGTCGTTGGCGCCCTGCACTTCCATGGCGTCCTGGGGCTGCTCGGTGGCCACCACCAGGCCGTCGGCCACGGCCATGGCGATGACGTCGGTCAGGTAGTACTCGCCCTGGGCATTGTGGTTGGACAGCCGGCCCAGCCAGTCGGCCAGGCGCTTGCCGGGGACGGCGAGGATGCCGGTGTTGCCTTCGCGGATGGCGCGCTGCTCGGGGCTGGCGTCCTTGTGTTCGACGATGGCCTTCACCACGCCCTGGGCGTCCCGCACGATGCGGCCGTAGCCGGTGGGGTCATCCAGCTCGACGGTGAGCAGGGCGAGCTGGTCGTCCTGGACCTTGTCCAGCAGGCGGCGCAGGGTGGCTTCCTCGATCAGCGGCACGTCGCCATAGAGGATCAGCACGCGCTCGGCACTGAGCTGCGGCAGGGCCTGGGCCACGGCGTGGCCGGTGCCCAGCTGCTGGGCCTGCAGGACGAAGCCGAGGTCGTCTGCGGCGAGGCGCTCACGCACGAGGTCGGCCCCATGGCCGATGACCACGTGGATGCCCTGGGGCTGCAGCGCACGGGCGCTGTCGATGACGTGCCCGAGCATGGGCTTGCCGGCAACGGGGTGGAGAACCTTGGGCAGCGCCGAGCGCATGCGGGTGCCCTGGCCTGCGGCGAGGATGACGATATCGAGGGACATGAAAGGACGCTTCCGAGCCTGTGGATAACCGGCGATGCCGGAAAAGAAAAAGGGTAGCCAAGGCTACCCTTTTACTTGCATGCGATGAAGAGCGGTGGCTTAGCCGCCGAACTTCTTGCGCAACTGCTGGACGGTACGCAGCTGGGCCGCGGCCTCTGCCAGACGGGCTGCAGCGGAGCTGTAGTCGAACTCCGAGCCCTTCTGGTTCAGCGCCTTCTCAGCGGCCTTGAGGGCCTCCTGAGCAGCGGCTTCGTCCAGGTCACCGGCGCGGACCACGGTGTCGGCCAGGACCTTCACCATGCTCGGCTGCACTTCGAGGAAACCACCGGAGATGTAGAACACCTCCTCCTCGCCGCCCTGCTTGACCAGGCGGATCGGACCCGGCTTGAGATCGGTGATCAGCGGGGCGTGGCCCGGCGTGATACCCAGGTCGCCCAGGTTGCCGTGGGCGATCACCATCTCGACCAGACCGGAGAAGATCTCCGCTTCGGCGCTGACGATATCGCAGTGGACAGTAATAGCCATACGCTTGCCTCACGTAAGCGCCCGTTGCCGGGCGCTCAGGGGGTTACAGTTTCTTGGCTTTCTCGATGGCTTCATCGATGCCGCCGACCATGTAGAACGCCTGCTCGGGCAGGTGGTCGTAGTCACCGTTGAGGATGCCCTTGAAGCCCGCGATGGTGTCCTTCAGGGAAACGTACTTGCCCGGGGAGCCGGTGAAGACTTCGGCCACGAAGAACGGCTGGGACAGGAAGCGCTGGATCTTACGAGCGCGGGCTACCAGTTGCTTGTCCGATTCGGACAGCTCGTCCATGCCGAGGATCGCGATGATGTCCTTCAGCTCCTTGTAGCGCTGCAGTACGTACTGCACGCCACGGGCGGTCTCGTAGTGCTCCTGGCCGATTACCAGCGGGTCCAGCTGACGGCTGGTGGAGTCCAGCGGGTCAACGGCCGGGTAGATACCCAGGGAGGCGATGTCACGGGACAGTACGACGGTGGCGTCCAGGTGGGCGAAGGTGGTCGCCGGGGACGGGTCGGTCAGGTCGTCCGCAGGTACGTATACGGCCTGGATGGAGGTGATCGAACCGGTCTTGGTGGAGGTGATGCGCTCTTGCAGAACGCCCATTTCCTCGGCCAGGGTCGGCTGGTAACCCACAGCGGACGGCATACGACCCAGCAGCGCGGACACTTCGGTACCGGCCAGGGTGTAACGGTAGATGTTGTCGACGAACAGCAGTACGTCGCGGCCTTCGTCACGGAACTTCTCGGCCATGGTCAGGCCGGTCAGTGCAACGCGCAGACGGTTGCCCGGCGGCTCGTTCATCTGGCCGTAAACCAGGGCGACCTTGTCCAGTACGTTGGAGTCCTTCATCTCGTGGTAGAAGTCGTTGCCCTCACGGGTACGCTCGCCCACGCCGGCGAACACGGAGTAACCGCTGTGCTCGATGGCGATGTTACGGATGAGTTCCATCATGTTCACGGTCTTGCCCACGCCGGCGCCACCGAACAGGCCTACCTTGCCGCCTTTGGCGAAGGGGCAGACCAGGTCGATTACCTTGATGCCGGTTTCCAGCAGCTCGTTGCCACCCGCCTGGTCGGCGTAGGACGGAGCAGCGCGGTGGATTTCCCAGCGCTCTTCTTCGCCGATGGGGCCGGCTTCGTCGATGGGGTTGCCCAGAACGTCCATGATGCGGCCCAGGGTGGCCTTGCCAACCGGGACGGAGATGGCTGCGCCAGTGCTGGTGACGTCCAGGCCACGCTTCAGACCTTCGGTCGAGCCCATGGCGATGGAACGAACCACGCCGTCGCCCAGCTGCTGCTGGACTTCGAGGGTGGTTTCGGCGCCTTGAACTTTCAGCGCCTCGTATACGGCCGGTACCTGATCACGCGGGAATTCCACGTCGATAACGGCGCCGATGATTTGAACGATACGTCCGCTACTCATCTTTGGTTCCTCTGAATATTTGAACCGTTCTTAAACCGCGGCAGCGCCGCCGACGATTTCCGAAATTTCCTGGGTGATCGCTGCCTGACGCGCCTTGTTGTAGATCAGCTGCAGATCGCTGATCAGTTCACCGGCGTTGTCGGTGGCGTTCTTCATCGCGATCATCCGCGCAGCCTGCTCGGCGGCGTTGTTCTCGACCACCGCCTGGTACACCTGCGACTCCACGTAACGCACCATCAGCCCGTCGAGGAGCTGCTTGGCGTCGGGTTCGTACAGGTAGTCCCAGTGATGCTTGAGCGCTTCATCCGGAGTCGCCACCAGCGGAACGAGCTGTTCCACAGTGGGCTTCTGCACCATGGTGTTGACGAACTTGTTCGAAACCACGGACAGACGATCGATGCGACCTTCGAGGTAGGCATCGAGCATCACCTTGACGCTGCCGATCAGATCGTTGATCGACGGCTCTTCGCCGAGGTGGCTGATCGCAGCAACGACATTGCCACCAAAGTTGCGGAAGAACGCCGCACCCTTGCTGCCAATCACGCAGAGATCGATCTCCACGCCTTGCTCGCGATTGCTCGCCATGTCCTTGACCAGGGCCTTGAACAGGTTGGTGTTCAAGCCACCGCACAGACCACGGTCCGAACTCACCACGACATAGCCGACGCGCTTGACGGGGCGCTCGATCATGAAGGGGTGGCGGTACTCGGGGTTGGCGTTGGCCAGATGACCGATCACCTGGCGGATGCGCTCCGCGTACGGACGGCTGGCAGCCATGCGCTGCTGAGCCCTGCGCATCTTGCTGACGGCCACCTTTTCCATGGCGCTGGTGATCTTCTGCGTGCTTTTGATGCTCGCAATCTTGCTGCGAATCTCTTTTGCGCCTGCCATTTGACACCTTTCGGGTTAGCAGGCGGGGGCCCTGGGGCCCCCGCTGCGGCTTACCAGGTTTGGGTGGCCTTGAACTTCTCGATGCCGGACTTGATGCCTGCGTCGATTTCGTCGTTGAAGTCACCTTTCTCGTTGATCTTGGCCATCAGTGCGGCCAGCTCACGGTTGAAGTAACCCAGCAGGGCTGCTTCGAAGGCGCCAACTTTGTTCACGTCCACATCGGTCAGGAAGCCACGCTCGGCAGCGTACAGGGACACGGACATGTCAGCGATGGACATGGGCGCGTACTGCTTCTGCTTCATCAGCTCGGTAACGCGCTGACCGTGTTCCAGCTGCTTGCGGGTGGCTTCGTCCAGGTCGGAGGCGAACTGGGCGAAGGCCGCCAGTTCACGGTACTGGGCGAGTGCGGTACGGATGCCACCGGACAGCTTCTTGATGATCTTGGTCTGGGCGGCGCCACCCACGCGGGATACCGAGATACCGGCGTTGACGGCCGGACGGATACCCGAGTTGAACATGGCGGATTCCAGGAAGATCTGACCGTCGGTGATGGAGATCACGTTGGTCGGAACGAACGCGGAAACGTCACCGGCCTGGGTTTCGATGATCGGCAGGGCGGTCAGGGAACCGGTCTTGCCTTTCACTTCGCCGTTGGTGAACTTCTCGACGTATTCCTCGGAAACGCGGGATGCGCGCTCCAGCAGGCGGCTGTGGAGATAGAACACGTCGCCCGGGTAGGCTTCGCGGCCCGGCGGGCGGCGCAGCAGCAGGGAGATCTGGCGGTAGGCGACGGCCTGCTTGGACAGGTCATCGTAGACGATCAGGGCGTCTTCACCGCGGTCGCGGAAATATTCGCCCATGGTGCAGCCGGCGTAGGGAGCCAGGAACTGCAGCGCAGCGGATTCGGAAGCCGAGGCAGCCACCACGATGGTGTTGGCCAGGGCGCCGGTTTCTTCCAGCTTGCGTACGACGTTGGCGATGGTCGATTGCTTCTGACCGATGGCTACGTAGACGCAGCGGATGCCGCTGTTCTTCTGGTTGATGATGGCGTCGACAGCCAGGGCGGTCTTGCCGATCTGACGGTCACCGATGATCAGCTCGCGCTGGCCACGGCCGACCGGGATCATGGCGTCAACCGACTTGTAGCCGGTCTGTACCGGCTGGTCGACCGACTTACGCCAGATCACGCCCGGAGCCACTTTCTCGACAGCGTCGGTGGCTTTGGCATTGATCGGGCCCTTGCCATCGATCGGGTTGCCCAGTGCGTCGACGACGCGGCCCAGCAGTTCCGGACCAACCGGGACTTCCAGGATGCGGCCAGTGCACTTGGCGCTCATGCCTTCGGCCAGGCTCAGGTAGCTGCCCAGTACCACGGCACCTACGGAGTCCTGCTCCAGGTTCAGTGCCATGCCGTAGACGCCACCCGGGAACTCGATCATCTCGCCGTACATCACGTCGGCCAGGCCGTGGATGCGGACGATACCGTCGGAGACGGAGACGATGGTGCCTTCGTTGCGGGCTTGGGAAGAGACGTCGAGTTTCTCGATGCGCCCCTTGATGATTTCACTAATTTCGGAAGGATTGAGTTGCTGCATTGCTCTGCTGCCCCTTCAAACTCAAGATTTCAACGCTTCGGCCAGCTTCGCGATCTTGCCGCGAACCGAGCCATCGATAACCAGGTCGCCGGCACGGATCACGACACCGCCGATGAGGCTGGTGTCTTCCGCAGCGTGCAGTCGCACTTCCCGGCCAAGCCGAGCGCTGAGAACCTTGGCGAGTTTGTCTTGCTGTTCAGTGTTCAATGCGAAGGCACTGGTGACTTCCACGTCGATCGACTTCTCCTGCTCGGCCTTGTACAGCTCGAACAGTTCGACGATCTCCGGCAACAGGCCGATGCGGCCGTTTTCGGAGAGGACGCGGATGAAATTGCCTACCTGAGCATCGAATTTGTCGCCAACCACCTCGATGAAGGTGTTGGCTTTCTCTTCGCTCGTCAGACGCGGGGCTTTGAGCACCTGCTGCATGGTGGTGTCCTGAGACACCGCAGCGGCCAGGCCAAGCATGGCCGACCAGGCGGCCAGCTGCTGATGGGCCTGGGCGTACTCGAAAGCCGCCTTGGCGTAAGGTCGGGCCAGCGTGGTCAGTTCTGCCATGATCGCCCTCGCTTAGATTTCGGCGGCCAGTTTGTTAACCAGCTCCGCGTGCGCGTTTTGATCGATAGTGGCACCCAGGATCTTCTCGGCACCGCTGACGGCCAGGCTACCCAGTTGGGCGCGCAACGCGTCTTTGACACCGTTGAGTTCCTGCTCGATCTCGGCCTGAGCCTGCGCCTTGAGGCGCTCGCCTTCGGTGCGGGCCTGATCGCGAGCTTCGTCGACGATCTGGGTAGCACGCTTCTTGGCTTGCTCGATGATTTCAGCTGCCTGAGTCTTGGCCTCGCGCAGTTGCTGGGCCACTTTCTCGTGGGCCAGCTCCAGGTCACGAGCCGCGCGGTTGGCAGCGTCCAGGCCGTCGGCGATCTTCTTCTGACGGTCGCGCAGTGCCGTGATGACCGGAGGCCACACGAACTTCATGCAGAACAGTACGAAGATGAAGAACGCGACGGACTGGCCGATCAGGGTTGCATTAATATTCACGCCAACACCTCGCTCGTTCGTTGTCAGTCCAATTCCCTAAGGAAGGGATTACTGGGCTACCTGAGCAATGAACGGGTTAGCGAAGGTGAAGAACAGAGCGATACCAACGCCGATCATGGTCACGGCGTCCAGCAGGCCGGCGACGATGAACATTTTGACCTGCAGCATCGGGACCATTTCCGGCTGGCGAGCAGCGCCTTCCAGGAACTTGCCACCCAGCAGACCGAAGCCGATAGCGGTACCCAGGGCACCCAGACCAATCAGCAGAGCTACGGCAATCGCGGTGAGACCTACTACAGTTTCCATTTTTCCTCCCGACTTTATGTCGTGTTGGTTAGGTTTAAGTGAAGCGGTAGAACGAAATCGTTTAGGTGTTCCCATCGCCCTTTCGGGCATTCCCGCGCGGACTGCGGCGGGACCATCGCTAGCCTGAGACGCCTCCTGCTGTTCCTCCCCTAGGGGAAGACAGCCAGGAGGCGCCGCGCGCTATCAATGGTTGTCTTCGTGCGCCATCGACAGGTAGACGATGGTCAGCATCATGAAGATGAAGGCCTGCAGGGTGATGATCAGGATGTGGAACACGGCCCACGCCCACTGCAGGGCGATGCCGAGGCCGCTGAGCAGCAGGATGCCGGCACCGAACATCACGGCGATCAGGATGAACACCAGTTCGCCGGCGTACATGTTGCCGAACAGACGCAGGGCGAGGGAGATCGGCTTGGCGATCAGGGTGACGAATTCGAGCAGGAAGTTCACCGGGATCAGCAGGATCTGCACGGCGATGTTCTTGCTGCTGAAGGGGTGCAGGGTCAGTTCGCCGATGAAGCCGCCGATGCCTTTCACCTTGATGCTGTAGAAGATGATCAGGGCGAACACGGAGAAGGCCATGCCCAGGGTCGCGTTCGGGTCGGTGGTCGGTACGGCGCGGAAGAACAGGTGCTCGTTACCGGAGATCTTGGCGGCCAGCATCGGGATCCAGTCCACCGGGACCAGGTCGATGGCGTTCATCAGGAAGATCCAGACGAAGATGGTCAGCGCCAGCGGGGCGATCAGCGGGTTACGGCCGTGGAAGGTGTCTTTGACGTTGGTGTCGACGAAGTCGACCATCACTTCCACCAGGTTCTGCAGGCCACCGGGAACGCCGGAGGTGGCCTTCTTGGCCGCCATGCGGAACAGGAAGACGAACAGCAGACCGAGGCCGATGGACCAGCCCAGGGTGTCCACGTGGAACGCCCAGAAGCCCATTTCCTTGGCTTGTTCGGCGGTGTGGGCGAAGCCCCATTCGCCGGACGGCAGCTTACCGAAGGTCAGGTTTTGCAGGTGGTGCTGGATATAGCCCGAAGCGGTTTGCTCTGCCATGTTTGCCTCAAACGCCCTAAGGTTTCGAATATCTTGTTCTCATCAGCAGGGGAGCGAACCAGCTGACCGATTGCGTCAGCAGGAAGGCACCGAACAGGGCCGGCGCCTCCAGTGGTTTCACGCCTGCAAACGTCAGTGCGAAGAGCACTGCCGTCAGAATCAGCTTGCCCATCTCGCCGGCGTAGAACGACCGGACGATCGCCTGGGCTGCCCGGGCCCCGCTGTAGCGGAAGGCCTTGTGGGCGAAGTACAGGTTCGGCAACCAGGCGATAAGCCCACCGCACAAGCCAGAGTACCCGGCGACCGTGCCGCGCCACTGCCAGAGAACGACGGTGACGATCAGCAATACGACCCCTTGGACGAGCAGCACCGGGAAGACCGGTAGACGATGGAAGGGCAAGCGATTCGGCGTGCGGATATCCATCGCAGCATGTCCTCTGAGTCGGCGCCTTGAATCAATGACTTGGCATACTTTGTGCCGACAAAATTGCGCGCAGAGTATAGGGGCCTAACCCCCCCCGTTCAACTGCCCGGTAGTGAAATCCGACTATCCGCTACATGCCCAGATGTTTCAGCGGATGTGGGCCAGGACACCCTGCAATTCGTCGAGGGAGTTGTAGCGGATCACCAGTTGTCCCTTGCCCTTCTGCCCGTGCTTGATCTGCACCGGAGCGCCCAGGCGCTCAGCCAGGCGCTGTTCGAGCCGGCTGATGTCCGGGTCGGACTTGACCGCTTCGACAGGCTTCTCGCGGGTGTTCAGCCACTGCCTCACCAGTGCCTCGGTTTGGCGCACGGTGAGCCCGCGTGCGACAACATGTCGCGCGCCTTCCACCTGGCGTTCCAGGGGCAGGCCGAGCAGTGCACGGGCATGGCCCATTTCCAGGTCGCCATGGGCCAGGAGGGTCTTCACCTCTTCCGGCAGGCCGATCAGGCGCAGCAGGTTGGTGATGGTGACGCGGGACTTGCCCACCGCTTCGGCCACCTGTTGCTGGGTGAGCTGGAACTCCTGCTGCAGGCGCTGAAGCGCCACGGCCTCTTCGATCGGGCTGAGGTCTTCACGCTGGATGTTCTCGATCAGCGCCATGGCGATGGCGGCTTCGTCCGGCACCTCACGCACCAGGGCCGGGATGCGGTCCAGGCCGGCCTGCTGGCTGGCACGCCAGCGGCGCTCACCGGCAATGATCTCGAAGCGGCCGCCACCGATGGGGCGCACCACGATGGGTTGCATGACGCCCTGGGCCTTGATCGACTGGGCCAGCTCTTCGAGGGCGGTGGGATCCATGTCCCGGCGGGGTTGGTACTTGCCGCGCTGGATCAGGTCCAGGGGCAGGTTCTGCAGCTCGCGAGTATCGGCCTTGCTGGCCTCCTCCTGCAGGACGGTGGCGTTGTTGCCGCCCAGCAGGGCGTCCAGGCCACGACCCAGGCCTCGTTTTTTCGCTGCCATGCGGTTTCCTTATGCGGTAGCTGTTCTGGCGCCGGCGCGCTGTCGGCGAACCACTTCGCCAGCCAGCGCAAGGTAGGCGATGGCGCCACGGGATTGCTTGTCGTACACCAGCGCCGGCATGCCGAAGCTGGGCGCCTCGGCGAGGCGTACGTTGCGGGGGATGACGGCGTCGTAGAGCTTGTCGCCGAAGTGCTCCTTGAGCTGGGCGCTGACGTCGTTGGTGAGGCTGATGCGCGGATCGTACATGGTGCGCAGCAGGCCTTCGATCTTCAGTTCGGGGTTCAGCAACTGGCCGATGCGCTGGATGCTGTTGATCAGGTCGGACAGTCCTTCCAGTGCGTAGTACTCGCACTGCATGGGGATGATCACGCCATCGGCCGCCACCAGGGCGTTGATGGTAAGCATCGACAGGGACGGCGGGCAGTCGATGAGGATGTAGTCGTAGTTCTCCCGCACCGGTGCCAGGGCATAGCGCAGGCGGCTTTCCTTCATCTTCATTTCCAGCAGGGCCACTTCGGCCGCGGTCAGGTCGCGGTTGGCCGGCAGCAGCTGGTAGCCGCCGTGCTCGGAAAACTGCATGGCGTCGGCCAGGTCGCACTCGCCGATCAAGACGTCATAGATGGAATGCTCCAGGGCGTGCTTGTCGATGCCGCTGCCCATGGTGGCGTTGCCCTGGGGATCGAGGTCGATCAGCAGGACACGACGCTTGGTCGCGACCAGCGACGCAGCCAGGTTGATGCAGGTGGTGGTCTTGCCCACTCCGCCCTTCTGGTTGGCGATCGCGAATACCTTGGCCATGGCTGCCTTACCCCCCTTCATTCCGTGCGGCGCAGTATCAGCAGATGGCGTTGGCCTTGGCAACCGGGAACCGCGAGGGTGTGCTCCGCTTCGACCTTGAAGTCATCGGGCATGCGCGCCAGTTCGTCATCCGGGCGCAGTCCCTTCATGGCCAGCCAGTGGGTGTCGCGGTCGCCCAGGTGGCGGGTCCAGTTGGCGAAGTCCTCCAGGGCACTGAATGCACGGGAGACGATGCCGGCGAAGGGTTGCTCCGGACGGAAGGCTTCGACGCGTGCGTTGACCACACCGAGGTTGTCGAGACCGAGCTCCAGCTTCACCTGGGTGAGGAAGCGGGTCTTCTTGCCGTTGGAGTCCAGCAAGGTGAAGCGACGCTCGGGGAACAGGATCGCCAGGGGCACGCCGGGCATGCCGCCGCCGCTGCCGACGTCGAGCCAGTCATTGCCGCGCTCGGCGACGAAGGGCACCACGCTGAGGCTGTCCAGCAGATGGCGCGACACCATCTCGTCCGGGTTGCGCACCGCTGTGAGGTTGTAGGCCTTGTTCCACTTGATCAGCAGGGCCAGGTAGCCCATCAGCAGCTCATGCTGACGGGCATCAAGCGCTACGCCCAGGGTCACGGCGCCCTGGGTCAGTTCTTCGGCGTGCCGGGAGGTGACGAGGGACATCAGGCACTTCTCTCCAGCGACTGACCGGCACCACGCTTCTTCAGGTGGATCAGCAGCAGCGAGATGGCCGCCGGGGTGACGCCGGGGATGCGCGAGGCCTGCCCCAGGGTCTCCGGACGGGCGTTGCCCAGCTTGTGCTGGATCTCCTTGGACAGGCCGGAGATGGCGGCGTAGTCCAGGTCATCGGGCAGGCGGGTGTTCTCGCTGGCGCGCAGGCGGGCGATCTCGTCCTGCTGGCGGTCGATGTAGCCGGCGTACTTGGTCTTGATCTCCACCTGTTCGGCCACCTGGGGATCCTCGGCGCCGTTGCCGGTCACTTCCACCAGGCCGGCGTAGTCGATCTCCGGGCGGCTGAGCAGGTTGAGCAGGTTGTACTCGTGGGTGAGCGGCGTGCCGAAACGCTCGGCGATGGCATCGCCCTGGGGCGTACCGGGGCGTACCCAGGTGCTCTTCAGGCGCTGCTCTTCCAGGGTGATGCCCTCGCGCTTGGCCTCGAAGGCGGCCCAGCGGCGGTCGTCCACCAGGCCCAGTTCGCGACCTTTTTCGGTCAGGCGCAGGTCGGCGTTGTCCTCGCGGAGGATCAGCCGGTACTCGGCCCGCGAGGTGAACATGCGGTAGGGCTCCTGGGTGCCCAGGGTGATCAGGTCATCCACCAGCACGCCGATGTAGGCCTCGTCACGACGGGGGCACCAGGCTTCACGGCCCAGGGAACGCAGCGCGGCGTTGGCGCCGGCCAGCAGGCCCTGTGCACCGGCCTCTTCGTAGCCGGTGGTGCCGTTGATCTGCCCGGCGAAGAACAGGCCGCCGATGACCTTGGTCTCCAGGCTGTACTTGAGGTCGCGCGGGTCGAAGTAGTCGTACTCAATGGCGTACCCGGGACGCACGATGTGGGCGTTCTCCATGCCACGGATGGAGCGGACGATGTCCAGCTGCACATCGAAGGGCAGCGAAGTGGAGATGCCGTTCGGGTACAGCTCGTGGGTGGTCAGGCCTTCCGGCTCGAGGAACACCTGGTGGCTGTCCTTGTCGGCGAAGCGGTGGATCTTGTCCTCGATCGACGGGCAGTAGCGCGGGCCGACCCCTTCGATGACTCCCGAGTACATCGGCGAGCGGTCGAGGTTGCTGGCGATGATCTCGTGGGTGCGGGCATTGGTGTGGGTGATCCAGCAGCTGACCTGGCGCGGGTGCTGCTCCTTGTTGCCCAGGAAGGACATCACCGGGATCGGCGTATCGCCGGGTTGCTCGGTCATCACCGAGAAGTCGACGGAACGGCCATCGATGCGCGGCGGGGTGCCGGTCTTCAGGCGTCCGACCCGCAGGGGCAGCTCACGCAGGCGATGAGCCAGGGCGATGGACGGCGGGTCGCCGGCACGACCACCTGAATAGTTCTGCAGCCCGATGTGGATAAGTCCGCCGAGGAAGGTGCCAGTGGTCAGTACCACGGATTCGGCATGGAAGCGCAGGCCCATCTGGGTTACGACGCCCTTCACCTGGTCGTTTTCCACAATCAGGTCGTCACAGGCCTGCTGGAATATCCACAGGTTCGGCTGGTTTTCCAGGATCTCGCGAATCGCCGCCTTGTAGAGGACACGGTCAGCCTGGGCACGTGTAGCGCGTACTGCCGGGCCCTTGCGGCTGTTGAGTACGCGGAACTGAATGCCGCCCAGATCGGTGGCAGTGGCCATGGCGCCACCCAATGCATCGATTTCCTTGACCAGGTGGCTCTTGCCGATGCCGCCGATAGCCGGGTTACAGCTCATCTGGCCCAGGGTTTCGACGTTATGGGTCAGCAGCAAGGTCTTAACGCCCATGCGGGCGGATGCCAGCGCGGCCTCGGTACCGGCATGACCGCCGCCGATCACGATCACGTCAAAACGGGAAGGGAAATCCACCACGCACCTCGTGCCTGTTCTGGAAGGGGGAAATAGGGAAGGCGGCAAGTATAGGGATTTAGCCTTGTTGAATGAAGCCTTCTGCACAAAAAATAGCCAATTGGTGATTCCGTAAGTTTTCCACACCCGCTTCCCCTGATTAACCCGTCTTGTGGAAAACCCTCGTGGGTAGAAAAAAGAAAAGAGAAGAGAATTTCTTAAAGAGCTTGTTCTTGTGTTTATGTATGGTGAAGCGCCTTTCTGTGGATAAGTGCCTGTCAGCCACTAAACACAATGCTTGTAGCCAAGGATAAGCCTGTCGAGTTCCTGGCGGTTTCCTGGGGGATGCCCGTGTCGGACCTGTGGATGAAAGATAAGCTTATTCACAGGGTAGTTATCCTCCGCCTTTTACCCAGGGTTATGGACGGGGTTCAGGCCAGGTTATCAACAGGGTTTATTCGGCACGCAGGCGCCCATTCCACGCTGCCGTGGGTTGGCAGCATGGGGAGGGGGAAGTGGTCGTGGAGGGGGGAGCGGCTACTTGCCGATGCAGAAGCTGGAGAAGATCCGGCCCAGGAGGTCGTCGGAGCTGAATGCACCGGTGATTTCGCCTAGGGCCTGCTGTGCAAGGCGCAGGTCTTCCGCCAGCAGCTCGCCAGCGCCCAGGTGGGTGAGCTGATCACGGCCATGATCCAGATGGGCGCCGGCCTGCCGCAGGGATTCCAGGTGCCGACGGCGGGCGCTGAAGCTGCTTTCGGCGGTCTGCTCGTAGCCCATGCAGGCCTTGAGGTGATCCCGCAGCAGCTCGAGGCCGGCGCCGGAGCGTGCACTGAGGCTCAGGGTGGCGTGGCCGTCGGCGGAAATTTCCAGCCCCACGGCTTCGCCGCTCAGGTCCGCCTTGTTGCGGATCAGCGTCACCCGCGCGGGGTCGGGCGAGGTGTCGAGGAACTCCGGCCAGAGAGCGAAGGGGTCGGCCGCTTCCGGTGCACTGGCGTCCACCACCAACAGGACGCGGTCAGCCTCGTTGATGGCCTTCAGGGCACGTTCCACGCCGATCTTTTCCACATGGTCGTCGGTGCTGCGCAAGCCGGCGGTGTCCACCACGTGCAGGGGCATGCCGTCGATGTGGATATGTTCACGCAGCACGTCTCGGGTGGTACCGGCGATGTCGGTGACGATGGCTGCCTCTCGCCCCGCCAGGGCATTCAGCAGGCTTGACTTGCCGGCGTTGGGGCGCCCGGCAATGACCACGGTCATGCCGTCCCGCAGCAAGGCGCCCTGCCCTGCTTCCTTGAGGACTGTGGATAAGTCCGCGCGAACGCCGTCCAGCAGGCCGAGCACATGGCCATCGGCGAGGAAGTCGATTTCCTCTTCCGGAAAGTCGATGGCGGCCTCGACATAGATGCGCAACTGGATGAGTCGCTCGGTCAACCCGTGTACCCGAGCCGAGAAAGCGCCCTGCAGGGAGCGCAGGGCATTTCGCGCGGCCTGTTCGGAGCTGGCTTCGATCAGGTCGGCGATCGCCTCGGCCTGGGCCAGGTCGAGTTTGTCGTTGAGGAAGGCGCGCTCGCTGAACTCGCCAGGGCGTGCCAGGCGTGCGCCCAACGCGAGGCAGCGTTTGAGCAGCAGGTCCAGCACCACGGGGCCGCCATGGCCCTGCAACTCCAGGACGTCTTCCCCGGTGAAGGAGTTCGGCCCGGGGAAGTACAGGGCAACTCCTTCGTCCAGAGCACCGTTCTCGCCGTCCCGGAAGGCACCGTAATGGGCGAAGCGGGGCTTGAGCGAGCGACCGGTGACGGCCTCGCCGATCTGTCCCGCCAGGGGACCCGAGACGCGCACGATACCGACACCACCCCGACCCTGGGCGGTGGCGACGGCGACGATGGTTTCACGGGGCGCGTTCATGGGCTCTCCTTCAACGAGCGGATAGCAAGACGCCCCACGATGGGGGCGTCTTTTTTCAGGCGGTTCTGGCGTCAGGCACTGGCCTTGGTGGACGCTTCGATCTGCCGCGTAATGTACCACTGCTGTGCAATGGACAGGCAGTTGTTGACCACCCAGTAGATCACCAGGCCGGCCGGGAACCACAGGAAGAAGAAGGTGAAGATCACCGGCATCAGCTTGAGGACCTTGGCCTGCATCGGATCCGGCGGGGTCGGGTTCAGGTGCTGCTGGATGAACATGGTGGCGCCCATGATGATCGGCAGGATGAAGAACGGATCCTTGATCGACAGGTCGGTGATCCAGAACATCCAAGGGGCCTGGCGCATCTCGACGCTTTCCAGCAGTACCCAGTACAGGGCCAGGAACACCGGCATCTGCACCAGGATCGGCAGGCAGCCGCCCAGCGGGTTGATCTTCTCTTTCTTGTACAGCTCCATCATCGCCTGGGACATCTTCTGGCGATCGTCACCGAACTGTTCCTTCAGCGCCTGCAGCTTGGGCGACACGGCACGCATGCGGGCCATGGACTTGTAGCTGGCGGCGGAGAGGGGGAAGAAGGCGAGCTTGATCAGCACGGTCAGGGCGATGATCGACCAGCCCCAGTTGCCGATCAGACTGTGGATATGTTGCAGCAGCCAGAAGATCGGCTGGGCGATGAACCACAGGAAGCCGTAGTCGACGGTCAGTTCCAGGCCTGGGGACAGTTCCTTCAGGTGGTTCTGGATCTTCGGACCGGCGTACAGCACGGCCGAGCTTTCACCCTGGCCACCCGCGGCGACGTTGAGGCTGGAGCCGACGAAACCGACGATGTAGTTGCCCTTGGTGTCCTTGCGGGTCTGGATGATGCTGGTCTGGCCTTTTTCAGGAATCCAGGCCGTCACGAAGTAGTGCTGCAGCCAGGCGACCCAGCCGCCATCGACGGTTTCCTTGAACTCCTGCTTGTCGATGTCCTTGATGGAAATCTTCTTGTAGGGCTCGCTCGGGGTCCAGACGGCGGCACCCAGGTAGGTGGAGACGCCGGTGGCGGTGCTGGAGGACGGATCACCGCTGCCGTCACGCTTGAGCTGGGCATAGAGGTTGCCGGTCCAGGGCTGGCCGCTCTGGTTGTCGATGCGGTAGGTCACCTTGAGGTCGTACTGGCCGCGGGTGAAGGTGAAGCGCTTGGTGTAGTTCACACCGGCGTCGCTGTAGGTCAGGTCGACCACCAGCTGATCCTGGCCGTCGGCCAGCTTGTACTGACGCTGGGCAGAGGCATACACCGGGCGACCGCTGGCACGACCATCCGGGCCGTTGGCACCGATCAGACCGCTCTGGGCCAGGTAGGTACGCTCGTTGCCGTTGTCGAACAGCTGGAACGGAACATCCGGGTGATCCTGGCGACGGGGGTACTTCGGCAGCGTCAGCTGGACGATGTCACCACCGTTCGGATCGATGGCGATGTTCAGCACGTCGGTGTCGACACGGATCAGCTCGTTGCTCGGCGCGCTCTGTGCCGTCATGGGGGCGCTGGCCTGGCCAGGTCCCTCGGCGGTGGGCACGTCGTCGCTGCTGCGTTGGGCCGGCGAACCGGTTTCCGGCAGGGAAGACGGTGCACTGGAGGCAGCGGTGCTGGTGGTCGGCAGTGCGGCCTGGCCGTAGTCCTGGTTCCACTGGAGAACCATGAGGTAGGACACGATCGCCAGGGCGACTATCAGGATCGAGCGTTGGATATCCATGATTACTCGGCCATCGAAGAGGATTGGGATGTGTTGGCAGGGGGAACCGGGTCATAGCCGCCGGGGTTCCAGGGGTGACAGCGACCCAGTCGACGCAGGGTCAGCCAGCCACCACGCAGGACGCCATGACGTTCGATGGCCTCCTGTGCATAACAGGAACAGCTGGGATAGAAGCGGCAGTGACTGGCCATCAGCGGGCTGATGGCGTAGCGATAGAACTGGATCGGAACGAGGGCCAGTTTACGCATGAGGGGTGTCGGCCATCCCTGGTTCGGTCGGAGACTCAGGGCGAGGCCGGCTGCGTGCAAGGCGCTTCCAGAGTTTGCCGAATTGCTGCTTGAGCTCTTCGTTCTCCAGATCGCCCAGGCCTCGCTTGGCCACGATCACGATGTCCCAGCCGGCCAGCAACTCGAGGTTGTGGCGGAAGGATTCGCGTATCTGGCGTTTGAGGCGGTTGCGCTCGACGGACAGCTTGACGCTCTTCTTGCCGATCACCATGCCCAGACGGGGATGATCGAGGGCGTTGTCACGCGCGAGCAGCAGGACATTCCTGCCGGGGACCTTGCCGGAAGGGGAGTCGAAGACCGCCTTGAATTGCCGGGGGACCAGTAGTCGCTTTTCCCGGCCGAAGCCTCGACTCACCACCTGTTCCGGGTGAATCAGACGGTCAGGCGCTTGCGGCCCTTGGCGCGGCGACGCGACAGGACTTGGCGGCCGTTCTTGGTGGCCATACGAGCACGGAAACCGTGGGTACGAGCGCGCTTGAGGGTGCTGGGCTGGAAAGTGCGTTTCATGATTCGTTACCTGGTTGATCACAACGGGCCGAGGTGGCCCCCGTTTAAGAGACCGGCGATTCTAGAGAAATGGCGTGAGCAGGTCAATTTCCAACCAGCGATGAATCCCAGGCAGGAATAGATAGAAAAGAAGATGGATTAAAGAAGGATGAATGAGCTTATAGATGTAGTGAGAGCCTCTGCCTGTGGAAAACTGCCTCAAGGGGCCGGGTTGCGCACAAGCTGGCCCGGGAAAAGCCTGTCAGCAAGTCGGGGAGCAGCTGTGCCGGGGCTGTTGGCAAGCGGGGCATAATTCGGTCCGTTGTCCACAGGCTCTTTGTACACTGGGTTATCCAGGGCCTTGTATACCGAGCTAAGCGGTCGTTATCCACAGCTTTCAAGGGCTATCCCAGGTGCTGCGTGGTGCGTCAATAAGACATTGATTTTCCTTGGCGAATCGACGAATTGCATGTGGATAACTTGGCCGCTGACCGCTACACTATGCGCCAGCTTTTTCACCGCACTCCTTTCCTACCTGGGGGACATCCGTGTCA